>NZ_CP050888.1:0-1680000 GCF_050921905.1 Sphingorhabdus sp.
ATGGGGGCAGGCACGTTGGCCGAAGGCAATTCAGTATCGCAAAGCAAAATCGGTTTATCAGGAAGCGGACATGACGTTTCTTCGTCGCATGTCCGTTTTGACGCCGATTGGCATAATATCTCCTCCGGCTTGCGTCGCGATTTGGGTGCGCAGGTTTACGGCCAATGGATTCGCTCCATCAGCCTTGGTGACTATTGTGACCTGACTGGCACGTTGGAGCTTTTGCTGCCCTCGGACTTTTCGGCAAGTTGGGTTTCCGACCATTATGCCGACCGCTTGCGCCTTGCATGGTCAAGCACCAATAGCAGCGTCAAGCAGTTGAAAATTCGTACCCGCCCCGGTGCGCCGCGCGTCGAATTGCTCCGCGCTTCCTCCAATGCAGAACGCACGGTTGCACAAGAAACCAATGCGGCACAAGATACACGGTCGGCGCTTGACCCACGCATGACTTTTGCGAATTTCGTCAAGGGCCAAACCAACGTGTTGGCGCTGAGCGCGGCGGAGCGCGTGGCGTCGAAAGACAAGCCATTGTTCAACCCGCTCTATTTACAAGCCGCGACCGGCCAAGGCAAAACGCATCTGATGCATGCCATTGGCCATGCCTATGCTGATGTAAATCCCGACGCACAGATTTTGTATATGTCCGCCGAAAAATTCATGATGGAATTTGTGACCGCAATGCGGCGCAAGGAAGTCATGGAGTTCAAGGCACGTTTGCGTGCTGTTGACGTGCTGCTGATCGACGATATCCAGTTCATCATTGGCAAGGTGTCGACGCAGGAAGAGTTTCTGCATACCATCGATGCCATCATTGGTGCGGGCAAACGCCTGGTGGTGTCCGCTGACCGCGCACCACAAGCGCTTGATGGGGTGGACCAGCGCATATTGTCGCGTCTGTCGATGGGCCTTGTTGCCGACATTCAACCTGCTGATCTGGAATTGCGCCGTTTGATCCTTCAACAGCGCCTCGCCCATATGCCCGAAGCGCAAGTGGGTGAAGATGTGGTCGAGTTTCTTGCCCGCACGATCAGCCGCAATGTCCGCGAACTCGAAGGTGGCTTGAACAAGCTGCTCGCTTATGCCCAATTGACGGGCAAGCCAGTCACGCGGACATTGGCCGAAGAGCAACTCAAGGATATCCTGAGTGCTTGCCGCCGCCGCATCACCATCGACGAAATTCAACGTGCGGTATGCGAATATTATCGCATCGATCGCAGCGAAATGTCTTCGAAGCGCCGTGCGCGTGCCGTTGTGCGCCCGCGTCAAGTCGCCATGTACCTTGCCAAGGTCATGACGCCGCGCAGCTACCCTGAAATCGGACGCAAGTTCGGTGGGCGTGACCACAGTACGGTTATTCACGCCGTTCGGTTGGTCGAAGGGCTTCGGCAACAAGACAGCGACATGGACAATGATGTCCGTGCGTTGCTCCGCCAACTCGAAGCCTGAATCTTCCACCAACGCGAAGCCTTAGTTTTCCACCCCTTTTCAACAGGCTTTCCAGCGCTTATCCCCACGATGTGAGTCGGAAGGACAATGATGGGAAAAAAATGCGCGTCGTGCGGGTCCGCCTAATCCAAGCAAAGCTGCCTTTTGCGCCAGTTGCGGGCAAGCGTTGGAGGCAAAAGCGGCGAAAAAACCGGCAACATCTGCCCCAAATCAGCACATGGCGAATGCCGGTCGCTTTAGTCGTGACTTTATTGGCGCTGGCCGGTGTGTATTTCTGGCTGTTCATCGCTGATGATTTGAAGCGGGATGCGGATACGCTGATAACGCAAGCCGGGGACGCCTCAACCCCCGGCGCACAGATATTCTTCGCGATGACTGAGGTGAATTTACGCGATAGGCCGAGCACTGCGGGCAGCAACATTCTTGGCAAGCTTCCGCGTGGTTCGCAAGTCACCGGGACAATCCAGCCTGGCGCAACCCCTGATGGCCCCTGGCTTCAATTGAAGCGACGGCAATGGCTTTGTCGCACTCACCAACATGTCGGAAAGTCGCCCACCGGTCTTGGTAAAGTCATTGAACGACCAGTCATGGGTTGCAGATGGACTAATCGATGTCTGGGCAACGACCCTGGCAGATAGCAATTTGCTTGACCGGCTGCGCGAGGGCACAAAGCTGACATTATTGGGAACCACGGCAGATAACTTCATTGAGGTGAAGCTTGCCGACGGTCGCTATGGATATCTTGCAGACGCACCGTCGATGTTAAAGCGACTGGGGGGCAAGGCAATTTCCATCGGATTTAATCCTCAGACTTGTGCGTTTTCCGGCGAAATAGGTGCTGAATTTGTTAAGATAGGCACAGAGTTACGCGCGCAATGGCAGGCGTTAGAGGCAAAGGAATTTGCCAGTGAATCTGCCCGTCAAAAGGCCTATGCGGCGGTGGAGGGCAAAAGCAAATATATGCGGCTACGCCGGTCATTTGAAGGCTTGTCGTTGACCGGCCTCGCGCAGCATTATGAATCGCAATCTTTATATTTCGATGATTCACCCGCCAAGGTTATGGACGTATTTCGCGCGCAAGGGTTCGACATCGGACGCGATGGGTTGTTTACCGGGACGGAGCTTTATGCAGGCATCGCCGCCACCCGGGGTGAGGGTGCGGCTTATGGAAAAACCGAACTGGGCTGCGGCGTATAGACCGCCACAACCTTGACCCTAGCGCTTTTCCTCTGGCGCGACGGAAATCCGGACGGTCTCTCCTCCATTGCCGGGGAAGCCTGTGAACATGGCCTCAACCAGATTAGGCACCAGATAGGGAAGTTTGTTCGAACGCGACTTGGCTTCTGCCTTGCCTTCGAACAGACGTTTCCCGTCAATATTGCGGTCAATTTTTAGATCCAGATTGGCGGTGTACACCATGAAGCTGTCAACATCATATGGCCGGTTGAAGCCGCTGTAGAGGAACGGGTCATAATAGCCCACGACATAGCGCGCGCCGCGCCGCGTGCGCACAACATAAGGGCGGTAAAAGCTACCAAAGCCCCAATAAGGATCGTAAAACGGATCCTGACGCACGATGTTGCGTTCCTTGCCTTCATCCACGGCATAATCGAGCGATACGGTCATGTCGGCTGTGCTGCCCGATGACGGCACATACCCAATTTCCTGAAGCTCATTGGCGACCAACGCGGCATATTGGCCAAATTCAATGCCACCTGCGTTGGTGGGATTGGCCGCACGGATCATAAAGGTCTGACCCTGCGGCGCGGGCAGTTCCTGAAAACGCGACACATCGGCGTTAAAGGGCGTTGCGCATGCGCCCAAAGCAAGCAGCGCCAACGGAGCCAGAAAAGTTGCGACCTTTTTCATCAATTCAAATCCCTTCGAAGGCGGCCAGACGGCGTCTTATAGCTAATGTGTCAAAATTAGAATATTTTCGCTGAACTACGGTTGAACGACCATATAACATTATTCAACGCAGCAAGCCAAGCGCGGCATAGGCTGCCTTTAACGTCGGTGCACTCAATTCGCGGGCCTTCGCCGCGCCTTTCGCCAATGCCGCGTCAATCTGTTCATGGTCGTCTTTTAGCGCACTAAAGCGTTCCGAAATGGGACGTAGATGTTCGACCACAATCTCTGCCAGTGCAGGCTTGAATGACCCGAAGCCCCGACCGCCAAAACGCGTCAGCGTATCTTCCACAGTCTCGTTGGCAAAGGCAGCGTAGATGCCAACCAGATTCTTGGCCTCGAGCCTATCTTCAAGACCGGCGGCCTCCGATGGTAACGGCTCTGGGTCGGTCTTGGCCTTCTTGATTTTGCTTAAGATCGTGTCGGCATCGTCGATCAGGTTAATTCGGCTCATGTCGCTTGGGTCGGATTTGGACATTTTGGCGCTACCGTCGCGCAAGCTCATGATGCGCGCCGTAGCTTTGGGAATGATGGGGTCAGGCAAGGTGAAAATCTCTGTGCCCTTGCCAAAATCGGTGTTGAACTTTTGTGCGATGTCGCGGGCAAGCTCCAAATGTTGCTTCTGGTCTTCGCCCACCGGCACATGCGTCGCCTGATACAGCAGCACGTCCGCAGCCTGCAACACCGGGTAGGTAAACAACGCAATGCTTGCGCCTTCGCGGTTCTTGCCGGACTTGTCCTTGAACTGGGTCATCCGGTTGAGCCAACCCATCCGCGCCGTGCCCGTCAGCAGCCATTGCAGCTCCGCATGGGCAGGAACGCGCGCCTGATTGAACAGGATTGCCTTATTGGTATCCAGCCCGCAGGCGAGCAACGCGGCTGCCATCTCGCGGGTGTTTGCTGTCAACTCCTCGGGCACAACTGGCATCGAAATGGCATGCAAATCCGCTAGGAAATACAGGCATTCCATTTCATCCTGCATCTTCACCCAGTTGCGGATCGCGCCCAGATAATTGCCGAGATGAAGGTTGCCAGTTGGCTGAATACCCGAAACGACGCGCATAGAATTTACTCGCTTGCAGAAGCCGCGGGCGCAATTGCACGCCTGCGGAAAAGGGATTTCAATTCGCTGATCCGGTACGCCCCGAACAGCAATATGGCCAGCGCATAGACCGCGCCGCCAGCGCTTACCAAACTAAACAAAACGGTAATGCGCCGCCATAACCCCGTGCCAAGCTGGTCTTCGACAAGTTCATTTCCGAAATAAAGCGCGACGCCCATAATGGCAGCCGCCAAAATTATGCGCCATGCCTTTTGCTTTAACCGCGCATCGACGGCAATATGCCCACGCTTTCGCAAAGTGAACCACAGCAACGCCACGTTGACCCAAGCGGCAATCGCAGTCGCCACGCCGACGCCAATATGCGCCAAGGGCCAGATCAGGATCAGGTTGCCGACAAGGTTGACCAGCATGGACCATAAGGCCAGCCGCAAGGGCGTTTTGGTGTCGCTGCGCGCGTAAAATCCGGGGGTAAGCACCTTGATGAGCACATAGGCCGGCACGCCTGCCGAAAATGCCATCAATACCGCCGCTGTCCCTTTTGTGTCGGCCGGCGTGAATGCGCCATGTTCGAATATGCCATGCACAATCGGGATCGCCGAAACAATCAACGCGACCGTCGCGGGCATCGCGAAGAATAAGGCCAGTTCGACGGCGCGGTTCTGCGTGTCGGATGCGGCTTTGCTATCTGACCCGGATATCTGCCGCGATAGTGCGGGCAAAATAGCTGTACCGATTGCAATCCCAATCAGGCCTAACGGCAACTGGTTCAGGCGGTCGGCATAATAGAGCCACGATACCGATCCTTCGGGCAGGAACCGCGCAGCCAGCGACGTGGAAATTAACAGATTGAACTGGATTGCGCCTTGGCCAATCGCGGCAGGTGCAATCAAGGCCAGCATCAGCTTCACATCGGGCGTCAGGCGCGGCAGTGTCAGTTTAAGATTAACGCCAGCGCGGTGACAGGCCCAGATGAGCCAAAGCAATTGCAGCGCGCCCGACACGGTAACTGCGACCGCTTGCGTGACCGCCGTTTCAACGGGATTATCCCCACGGAAGAAAATCAGCGCAATAATCATGCAGATGTTGAGCAAGATCGGCGCTGCGGCATTGACCCAGAATCGGTTCAGCGAATTCAATATGCCCCCAAGCAATGATACCAATGATATCAGCGCCAGATAGGGAAATGTGATGATCGTTAAGTGCCGTGCCAGCGCGAACTTCTCCGGCCCGCCATTAGGAAAGCCGCCCGTCATAGCCCAGACAATAGGGCCAGCGGCCAGCATCATAAGGGCCGTGAACAGCACCAGGAATGGGAACAGTACCGACAGCACTTGGCTTGCAAAATTGCGCGCGGCGATCAGGCCTTGGTCGGCCTTTTCGCGTTCGGCCTGCGTCATTTTTTTGTTAAACAACGGCACGAATACCGCCGCAAACGCGCCTTCGGCAAAAAGTGCACGAAACAGATTGGGTAAACGCCATGCGATCAGGAATGCGTCGGACGCGAGACCCGCACCGACGAAGCGCGCCATCAACATGTCGCGCACCAGGCCCAAGACGCGGCTGACCAAAGTCAGCCCCCCGATGGTAATGCTGTTTCGAACCAGGCTCATCTGTTCACCTGGTGCCGTCGGCTTCAGGCTTCGCCGGCAGGCTGCGTCTCTGCCATTTGTTGCGCTTGCGAAAGCTGCTGAATGTAGAGCGCGTTGAAGTCGATGGGTTCAAGCACCAGTGGCGGATAGCCGGCATCACGCACAGCGTCCGCAACGATTCGGCGCGCAAATGGGAACATCAAGCGCGGGGCTTCACCGAATAAGAACGGGTGGGCTTGCTCTTCGCTGACATTACGCAGGCCAAACAGAGTTCCATAATCCAGCTCAACGGAGAATTGTACGCCATCGTCAGTCTCTGCCTTGATGGCAAGCCGTAAGGCGACTTCATGCACTTCGTCTGTAATGGCGTTGGCTTGGATGTTGACCTGCACATCAATTTGCGGCGCGCCTTCCCAGTTGAAGCTGTGCGGGGCGTTCGGACTTTCAACCGACAAATCCTTGATATACTGGTTCAACATGCCAACAGCGGGCGCAGTGTCTTCGCCATTTGCTTTTACCTTGTCGGAAACGATAGTGCCTGCTTCGTCGGCCATGATGTGTCGTGCTTTCTTGTTGTTTGCTATAGCCGCAATGATACGACCCCTTTATGGCCGACGCGCCTAGCAGGCGTGCCGTCAAAGGGCAATGATTGTTGCGCTTGTGCTACCGTGCATTTTTCTTTGGGCAAAGCCCTTTGAAACCCGTATCAATAGTGCCTATATGTTTTGATGTGGAAGCATAGCGATTAGTTTTCGCGCCGGGACCATGTTTAGTTTCTAGCCGGATGGAGGCGTTGTGACGTTTACTATTGTTTTGCTCGCTCTTGTTGCAGCTTTCCTGGGCCTTCGCCTTTACGCAGTGCTCGGCAAACGTACCGGACATGAACAAGAACCTGTGGCCCGCCGCCCTATTGAAGCGAATACTCCGCCATTGTTACGGCAGCCATCTGCTGGCGGCGATGCTGCGTCGGCTTTGCCCGCTACTGATCCGTCAAACGTGGATATGGCCGCGCAAAGCGGTATCAAAGCGATTGGTAATGCAGATCGCGGTTTTGATCTCGGCGCGTTCGTAGAGGGGTCAAAAACCGCATATAAAATGGTGCTTGAGGCCTATTGGAAGAACGACAAGGAAGCGCTTCGCTTCCTGTGCGATGATGACGTTTATGCAAGCTTCGCCGAGGCGATTGATGGCCGGGTTGCGCGTGGTGAAACCCTCGAAAACCGCTTGGTCCGCATTGACGAGATTCGCGTTGTCGACGCAAGTTACGATCACCCCATGGCCCGTATCTCTGTGCGCTTTGACGCCGACATTGCCGCTATGGTCAAGGATGCCGATGGAAATGTCATTGGTGGATCGATGACAGATGCGGTGGAGACGCATGATATCTGGACATTCATGCGCGACGTAAAATCGGGCGGCCGTAACTGGAAGCTTGACGAAACCGACTCGGTCTGATTCACCTGGGCGATGAAACGCGCCCTTTTCACTCTCGGTCTATCGGCCCTCACGCTCTCCGCTTGTGCAAGCGGGGGGATGCATCATACTGGCCCCGCAACGTCGTCGGGTTCAACGGTGCCTGCACCGCCAGTTGCGGATATAGCGGCAACGCCTACGCCGTCGCGCGATATCACAACAGCGGCAGGACTGGGCGTATTGCGCGGTCCGCAAATTACCACTTTGCAGGTTGATGCGCGCAAAGCGGCGCTTGCGATGGATAGTTTCAGGACAAGTTGCCCCGGCCTTGTCAGCCGAACCGACAATAGCGGCCTCACCCAAGGGAGCGACTGGATCGCGGCTTGCGACGCCGTCAAAACATGGACCAATGATGCCATTTCCTTTTTTGCAGAGCATATGGATGCGGTGCAGGTCGGCAACGGCAGGGCTTTTGCTACGGGCTATTTTGAACCCGAAATCGCCGGTTGCCGCACGCCGCAAGTTGGATGTGATGTTCCCGTTTATAAGCGCCCATCAGACCTGATTGATGTCGACCTTGGGCAGTTTTCCGATGAACTGAAGGGCCGCAGTATCCGTGGCAAGGTCAGCGGCACGAAATTTGTGCAATATGACGACCGAGCTGCGATTGAAAACGGGGCCTTGGCTGGGCGCGGCCTTGAAATCGCTTATGCGTCCGATGTTGTCGAATTTTTCTTCCTGCAAATTCAGGGGTCGGGCCGGCTGAAACTGCCCGACGGCAATGTGATGCGCATTGGCTATGAAAGCCAAAATGGGCGTGGATATACCGGCATCGGCCGGTTGATGCGGGATCGCGGGCTGATTACCGATGGCTCTATGCAGGGCATTGTCGCCTTTTTGCATGCCAACCCCGAAGAGGGCCGCAAGATCATGCAGGAAAATAAAAGCTATATTTTCTTCCGCGAACTGACCGGCGCGGGTCCCTTGGGCGCGATGGGCTATCCTGTGGTGGGTGAGGCAAGCATTGCGGTGGACGTGAAATTCATCCCGCTGGGCGCGCCGGTATGGCTGTCGATGGACCGCGCAGAACCCAATGGCATTTGGATTGCGCAGGATACGGGCGGCGCCATCAAGGGCGCAAACCGCGTTGATACCTTCTGGGGCGCTGGCGACCGCGCGCGCGTGATTGCGGGCGGCATGGCGGCGCGGGGCACCGCTGCTTATTTTCCTGCCCAAGGCGGCGGTTGCGCGGCTGGGCCTGTAAATCTGGCATGGCGCGGCCTCTCGACAGCACAGAAAAGTCGCTTTGGGGCAGGGTCATTGCGACCGTAAAACCGATGCATGGCGGCAAGCCAAAGCCGGTGCCTGTTACGACTCCGTCGGCGGATAAGGCGGTGCTGGCGAAGTTTTTGAACGCCAAGCCAAAACCTGTCCCTGCCGATACAAAGCCGAAGCATACGTCCGTGCACAGCAAGATTGCACCGGTGCCCTACAATCTTGACGGACATTGGGACAAAAGGATCATGCGGGGTAGCATAGTGCCCGACGTCAGCATCGATCTGCACGACGCGTCCTTGTCGCTGGCCTATAACAGGCTCGATGGTGCGCTGGAGCAGGCGATTGCGCAGCGGATGAAAGTGATATTGCTCGTAACCGGCAAACCGCGCGCGCATGATCGCGCAAGTGGCGAGGGCCGGGGCGCGATTGCGGCGGTTGTCCGCGACTGGTTGGCGGCATCGCGGCATGCGCGGCATATTTCGGCGGTGCGCAACGCCCATCCGCGCCATGGCGGCGCGGGCGCGCTTTACATTATGTTGAAAAGCTAGGCCTAAGCCTGACAAGCATTTTGAGCGTCACGCGCCGGTAAATTCTCGGTCAAGGCGGCCGAAGGTCGGCAATGGCGACCGCTTCGTCCAACTTATGCATCGTTGCGTTGCATAGGCCAAATTCGACCACCGGGCATATTTTGGTCAGGAATCGGGCGTCTGAAGTGCCGCCCGTCGTCGACTGCTTCGGGTGCGAATGCCGACGACTTGCTCCAGCCGCCTATGATATAGCCGCTGAGAACGCGCCAGGAGGCGTCAGGAAGGCCTCTCCGGATATCATGGCTGTCAGCACACCCCCATGGCGCTCAACAAGCTCACGGAGCCTTAAAACAAGCGCATCGCCATTTTGTAGATCGTTGAACCGGATCGACAATCGTGCTTCGGCCTGTGCGGGAATGACATTGGTTGCCTTAGTTGCCGACAATCAGGTCGGTGACCTCGATATTGCTCGCCTGAAACCAATCGGTGCCTGTGTCGAGCGTGATGGCTTCGATCTCGGCCAGAATCGCAATAAGCCTTGGAATTGGGTTGTCCGCCAGATGTGGATACGCGACATGGCCTTGCGTGCCCGCGACGGAAATCCACATGTTCACCGAACCGCGACGGCCGATTTTCATCATGTCGCCCAAGCGGTTGACGCTGGTGGGTTCGCCGACAAGGCAATAATCAGGGATGTTGCCGCGTGCCTGCATATGGGTGATGAGTGCCCGTGTGCCGTGGATGGCCGGCCCTTCTTCGTCGCCCGTGATGATCAGGCTGATCGTGCCTGCATTCTTGGGTATGTCATGCAGCGCAGCAACAAAGGCGGCGATGCTGCCCTTCATATCGACAGCGCCGCGTCCGTGCAGCAAATCGCCCTTAATCTCTGGCACAAACGGGTCGCTAGCCCAGCCATTGCCGGGCGGCACGACATCGACGTGACCAGCAAACGCAAAGTGCTTTCCGCTTGCCGCACGAATGGCGAACAGATTTTCAACAGGCGCGCCATGTGCGGGGTTGGTATCGCCTTCGCCAGACATAAAGCGTTCGACGGTAAAGCCCAGCGGAACAAGCATATCTTCAAGCGCGTCAAAAACCGGGCCAGTGGCAGGTGTGACGCTTTCGCAAGCGATCAGTCGTTGGGCATAAGCCAGTGCAAGGGCATCATTCATTAATCCCAAGCGTTACGGATTAATGCGTGCCAAAACAAGTCAGACGTCTGGCGCACGCAACGCCTTTTTTGTCAGCGCATCATTGCAGAACGCGGGCAAGTGCATTTGACCAGCCAGCCAAGCGGACGTCGCGCGCCTCTGCACCAAGCATCGGTGTAAAACGCGTTACGCCGCCCCGCATGCTGGCCGCATCCTCCAATGTGGGGAATAGTCCGCAACCAACCGCCGCCAGCATGGCTGCGCCAAGTGCCGTCGTTTCGACAAAGGCGGGGCGTTCGACATCAATCGCCAGCATATCCGCGAGGTCCTGCGCCATCCAGTCATTCGCCACCATTCCGCCATCAATGCGCAATTCGGCCCAATCGGCACCATCGGCGGCAAAGGCGGTTTTGAGGTCATAGGTCTGATGCGCCATAGCCTCCAGCGCAGCGCG
This sequence comes from Sphingorhabdus sp., assembly GCF_050921905.1. Lineage (NCBI taxonomy): Bacteria > Pseudomonadati > Pseudomonadota > Alphaproteobacteria > Sphingomonadales > Sphingorhabdaceae > Sphingorhabdus > Sphingorhabdus sp. The sequence goes on from NZ_CP050888.1 coordinate 10,830, forward strand.
GGCGACATGCGCTTTTGTGGCCGCAAAGCTCAATCCGCTGATCGTGGCGCGGGCATCGGGACGCCAATGCGGTGCGCCTAGCCCCGAAAGCGCAGGCACGAGGTAAACGCCGCCATTGTCGGGAACGCTGCGCGCCAGCGGCTCGGTTTCGGCGGCAACTGCGATCAGCCCCAGATCATCGCGCAGCCATTGCACAAGGCTGCCCGCAGCAAATACCGACCCTTCCAACGCATAATGACGTTCACCATTCAACTGATACAAAATCGTCGATAGCAAGCGGTGGCGGGACTGGCGCAATGTGGTCCCGGTTTGTGTCAGCACAAACGCGCCGGTGCCAAAGGTCGCCTTTGTCTGCCCGACGGCAAAGCAACCTTGCCCTATGGTTGCGGCTTGCTGATCCCCCGCCATGCCCGAAATGCGGATCGCGCCGCCGAAATGCTCCGGCAAACTCGTGCCAAGGTCGCCTGCGCAATCCGTGATCTCTGGCAATATGTCGCGTGGAACGCCGAACAGGTCCATCAACCCGTCATCCCATCCGCCGCTACCAATCGCCATGAGCGCGGTGCGTGCGGCATTGCTGGCGTCGGTGATATGGCTTCCGCCCGTCAGCCGATAGACAAGGTAGCTTTCAACTGTGCCGACCGCCAGATGCGCGCCCGCGTCCTTCAACTGCGACCAATTTTCGAGCGCCCAACCGATTTTCGATCCCGAAAAATAGGGGTCAAGCAACAATCCGGTCTTCGCCTGAACCACGGGCTCTTCGCCTTGCGCCTTCATCGCGGCGCAAATGTCCGCCGTCCGCCGGTCTTGCCATACAATGGCGGGCGCGAGCGGCTCGCCGGTGCGCTTGTCCCAAAACACCACGGTCTCGCGCTGATTGGTGATGCCAATGCTCGCGATCCGGTCCGCACCTCCTGCCTTGGCCACCATCGCCTGCGCACAGGCAAGCGTCAGGTGCCAGATTTCTTGCGCATCATGTTCGACAAGGCCAGGTTGCGGATAATGCTGCGTTAGCGGGCGCTGGCAACTGTCCACGGCGCTACCGTCCGCTGCAAACAATACCGCGCGGGTTGATGTCGTGCCTTCGTCAATGACCAATATATACTCGCTCATGCTTCTGCCGCGCGCACTGCGCGTCCCTCCTTGGACAAAATGAATATCGCGCGGTTGCCGAAAATGAGGCGGTTGACCGCAAGCGCCACCAGCACCGAACTAACCAGCACAAAGACCATGACGTCAATATAATGCAACCAAGGCAGACCAAAATGCTGATAAAATGTCTCGCCCACATACAGCGTGTCGGGACGGTAGAGTATGAAATTGTGCAGCGCATAAATGCCAACACCGTAAACGAGCCCGACTATCGCCGCCCGCGCATCGACATTGCGGAACAGCAGTCCGGCGATAAAGGCAGACAAGATCGGCATCGACAACAGGCCGTTTAGTTCCTGCAGCAAGTTGATGATGCTGCTCGCCCCAGAATAAAGCGGCACAAGCGCAATCGCGACGATGCTTGCGCCAATGCCGACCACGCGGTTCAGCGTGATTGCGCTGGTCTTTTGATTGATAAATTTGCGATGGAAATCGACCGTGTAGAGCGTGATCGTCGCGTTAAGAACCGCCGAAAAAGTTGTGAGCACAGCCGCTGCAATCATCGCGGCGAACATGCCGCTGGTCCAACTGGGCAATACTTGGGCGACCACCATGCCATAGGCCCGATCGCCGACATCGCCGAACAATTTGAAGGCGACGACGCCGGGGATGACGACAATCGGCGGGATGATGAGCACGCGAACAATCGCGGCGGCCATGACCCCTTTTTGTGCCTCGCGCACCGTCGGCGCGGCTAATGCCTTTTGCGTGATATTCTGATTGGTGGACCAATAAAATATCTGAATGAAAATCATTCCTGTAAACAAAGTATGAAACGGAATGGGCGAATCCAAGCTACCGATCATCGATATCCGTTCGGCCGGAACGCCGGTAAACAGGTCGAAATTGACCGCTGCCAAGGCCAAAATCACCACCGCCAGAGCCAGCCCCAATATGCCGACGCCGCTATAGGTATCGAGCACTGCGACCGCGCGCAGCCCGCCCAATATCGCATAAGCCGCGCCAACGACCGCAAAGATGCTCGCGATGACGATGACGGGCATTTCGGTGCCAAATAGCGACTGCATGAACAACGACCCGCTATAGATGACGGCGGGCAAATAGATGAAGACATTGCCGATGAGGAACAGCGCCGAAATGGCGGTGCGAATGCTCCCGCCATTATATCTTTTTTCCAACAGTTCCGTCACCGTCGTGCAATTGTTACGATAGTAAATGGGCACAAAGACAAAGGCCAAGATCAGCAACCCGACAAACCCCGCCAGTTCCCACCATGCGAGCAACAGCATTTGACTGCCGTTCATACCCACCAATTGATCGGTGGAAAGATTGGTGAGCGTAATCGCGCCCGCCACGAAGAACCAGTTCAGCCCGCCGCCTGCCAGAAATATGTCTTTGTCGGTTTTGCTCTGGTCGCCATCGGCGTGATTTTTCCCGCGCACCTTGGCCCAAGTGAACACAGCAATGAGGACCATAAGGCCCACAAAAATACCGAATTGAACGGCCGATTGATTGGCTTCGAACATCGCAATCCCCCTTATTCTTTTATGCGTCAAATTGCTCTGCGCTTTTGTTGGTTGCGAAACTATAGCATGTGTTTGAAAAGGCAACGCGTCTGATGCGCGCGATTGTTGCAACTGCGCCCGAGGGAGAAAATATTTTGCGCCACATGCGTTTTGATGCGCCAGATAGCTGCTTGATATTGGCCTGCGCCAAGGGTGCGCCTTTGTCGGTGTTATATTGGGGTGCCGCCTTGCCCTTGGGCGTGGATGGTGCCGATTTGGAGCGGCTGTCCGAACGGCAAGGGATGCACGGCGTGGCGGATATGTCCTTGCCTTTGTCCTTGGCGATGGAGCCGGGGCTTGGCCATCCGATGTTTCATGGCTTTGCCGCGCATCGGGCGGGCAAGGATTGGGGCAGTATATTTGCCGTCGCCAAGGTCGAACCGCGCGACCACGGCGCTAAGGTCATTTGCCGTGACGAACGCACGCGGCTTGGGTTGGAATATGAGATTGATTTTGATGGCAATAGTGGCGTGCTGCGCATCCGGTCAACATTGACCAATTATGGGGCAACGCTGCTTGATCTAAACGACATGATGACCGCGTGCCTGCCCGTGCCGGACACGATGACCGATATTATCGGCTTTACGGGACGTTGGACGCAGGAGTTTACGCAAGGGCGGGTGGCGCGCAATGCAGCAACCTATCTGCGCGAGAACCGCAGCGGGCGGACGTCGCATTTCAGCTACCCCGCTATCTTGCTGGCCACCGCCGACACCCATGAAAGCGCGGGCGAGGCCTATGGCTTTCATCTGGCGTTCAGCGGCAATCATCGCCTGCGCGTAGACTCACTCACCGATGGGCGGGTGTTGACCAGCCTTGGGGCGTTGCTTTTACCCGGCGAAGTGCGGCTCGCGCCGGGGGAGATTTATGCAAGTCCTCAGATTGTCGCGGCTTATAGTGGCGCGGGACTCAGCGCGCTCAGCCGCAAATTCCACGAATATGTGCGGACAAAATTGCTGCGGCCTGAAACGCGGGCCAAGCCCCGTCCGGTGCATTACAACACTTGGGAGGCGGTATATTTTGACCATGATATCAATAAGTTGAAAGAGCTCGCGACCCGCGCTGCGGCGATCGGTGTGGAACGGTTTGTCTTGGATGATGGCTGGTTTGGTGGCCGCCGCCATGACCAAGCGGGGCTGGGCGATTGGACCGTATCGCGGGACGTTTATCCCGATGGGCTTGGTCCGTTGGTCGATCATGTCACGGGCCTTGGCATGGAATTCGGGCTGTGGTTCGAGCCCGAAATGGTCAACGCCGACAGCGACCTGTATCGCGCGCATCCCGATTGGGTATTGGGCCTGGAAGGCGTCGAACACGTGCCGTTCCGGTCGCAATTGGCGCTGGATATCAGCCGACCAGAAGTCGCCGATTATCTGTTCCATGCCATTGACGCGATGTTGCGCGATCATGACATAAGCTACATCAAATGGGACAACAACCGCGACCTTAGCCATCCCGGCGGGCAAGGCGGCACAGCGCGTGCTTTTGCCCAAGTTCAGGCGCTTTACACTTTGCTTGACCGTATCCGCAGCGCGCATCCGCAGGTTGAAATTGAAAGCTGTTCCTCCGGTGGCGCACGCGCCGATATGGGCGTTTTGGCGCATAGCGACCGTGTGTGGACGTCCGACAGCAATGACGCGCTAGACCGCCAAGTAATCCAACGCGGGGCCAGCTTTTCCCTGCCTCTCGAAGTGTTAGGTTGTCATATAGGGCCCGCAAAATGTCATGTGACGGGACGGCGGCTATCGATGGAAATGCGCGCGGCGACGGCATTTATGGGGCATATGGGGCTTGAGCTGAATTTGCTGACCGAGCGGGCGGCGGACCTTGATATGCTCAAAAACGCCATAGATTTGCATAAAAAACACCGTGCTTTGCTACATACAGGCGACCTTTATCGTTTGGACAGCGCGCCGCAGTTGATCGCCAGCGGCGTCGTTGCGCGCGATAAATCCGAAGCAATCTATGCGCTCGCTTATGTCGCCAGCGATGCAAAGGTTCTGCCGGGCCGTTTGAAGTTCGCGGGTCTTGATCCGGAGCGCCAATATCGGCTCCAACTCATTTGGCCAACCAATTGGCAGGCGGTGAAAGGACCGTCGGCGATTGAAACGCTGAACCTGACCGGCAAGGGCGCAATATTCAGCGGCGCGGCATTGATGCAACATGGGTTGCAATTGCCGCATGCCTATCCCGAAACCTGCTTGCTGTTTCACGTCGCCGCCATCTGAAGCGCTTCAACGCGGTCGCGCCAATGATCATCTGCGTCAGTCGAAGTTTTAGTGGGGCCATTGGCTTACATAGGCCCCACTGCGCCCCATATCCGGCATTGGGTCAGGACCACTTAAATCCACCTTCGCGGCGTCAAAATGGCAAAGATGTCGGAATTAAGTGCACTGTCACGGTAATTCACGGTAATTCAACTCAACAGTGCGCCGTCCACAACATCATCGTAATTCCAAGAACAACCGCTGCGAGCGCACGTCGATGATACCTCCATCGCGCGTCAGTATGTCCTGGCCGATAACGCCGTCGATGGTCACCCCGGCAGCTTGCTGGATAGCAGTGACTACATAGCCCAGGTCCGTGACTGAAATTTCTGGCTGCGGAACGGCGACGGTACCGAGACTCAAACTCCGTATCGGAACCGTTTGCAGCGAGATTTGCCCGCCAGCACCCGTTCCGGTGATCGAGGCACCCGTTTCGGTAAGGCCGAATTTGTTGCGGTTGGCGCTGTGTACGACAGACGCCCCTGCGCCGGAATCGAGAACAAAATTGCCCCTCACACCATTGAGTGTTACCTCAATCGTTTCATGGCCTGTGCGCAATTTCGTCAGGGCAACCACCTTATATCCGTTCGCAAGAAGCGTCTGTTCGAGCGAGAATTCCGGATGGTTTGGTTCTGGTTGCTGTGCTTCAGCGTGAGGAGGTGTCACCAACAGGACCCACGCAACCAGCACCATCATCGCGACACGCATAACATCTCCTTAGATCATCAAAAGTAGTCTTTTATTATAGCTCTCCTTCTGTCGGCGCAAGGCCAATTACGAATTACGGAATTACGCTGACAGTGCACTAAATTATTGTACGCTGCAGGAATTCCGGTGATAGGTGCGTCATCCCCCGAAATAATCTTGCTGCGGTGCATATTGCGAAATTAAGCCCCTCCCCTTCAGGCGTGGAGGGACCAGTCCCCCTCCACGGGGTTGGGGTGGGGCATAAAGGTTTGCGCAACGCCGACAGCCCCCCCCTTCCCCTCCCCTGAAGGGGAGGGGTGATTTAGGGAATTGCGGTAACTTGTGCCTTATCCCCGAGATAGCTGTGTACTATGACGGATCGGGCCGACCTCTTCTTCGCGCCTCTGCGCTCTCTGCGGCTGGCCTCTGGCCGTCTTCGACTCCTGCGTGAGATTATATTGGCGCAGGGTTTCGACCGGGCATGACCGCGAGATTGCGCCAACCGGCGGGTGCCCCCCAATCTGCTTCGCATGGTCCCGCTGTTGCTCCGCAACACCTGCGGCTCCCCCGTGCCGGGGAGGAGCTATTTCGAACCACGGTGACAGTGCACTAAATTATCAGAAACGCCCGCACATCGGCCATGAAACGGTCGAACTGGTCATGATGTAACCAATGGCCGGCATTTTCATATTCCACGACCTTTGCCGTCGGGAAATGCGCGAGACGACCGTCCTTTTCGGGGTTGGAGGCCCAGCTATTCGCGCCATACATCAGCAACATCGGGCAGGTGATCGACTGCCAAATGGCCAATAAATCCTCACGCGGCATATCAAAGATCGCCCAGATATTGAGGTAATTGTCGAACTTCCAGCTCCAGCTTCCATCCTCGTTGCGGCTGATACCGTGCACCGTCAAATGCCGCGCTTGTTCGTCGGTTAAATAGCTGTTTTCGACCTTCATCCGTTCATAAGCGGCTTCGATATTGGGATAACGCTTTGGCGTGCGACCGGCGGCGTTGCGCTTGTCCTCGATCCACTGGCGGAAACGGTTTTGAATGCCGATGGCATCGCGCTCGGCCTGCATCTTTGGGGACAGGCCGAGTCCTTCGATGTTGACCATTTTGCGGACATTTTCGGGGAAGAGGCCGGCATAGCGGGTCGCGATATTGCCGCCCATTGAATGCGCAATGATGCTGACGGGGGCAAGGTTGAGCTGATGGATCAATTGCGCCATGTCATAGACAAAACCCGACATTTCATAGCTGCCATCGGGCGACCAGGCGCTGTCGCCATGGCCCCTTAAGTCGGGGGCAATGATATGCCAGTCGTGGCGCAATTCCTCGGCCACCCAATCCCAGCTGCGCGCATGATCGCGGCCGCCATGGACCAAGAGCAAGGGCGGCGCGTCGGGGTTGCCCCAGTCGACATAATTTAGCCGAAGGCGTTGCGAGATAAAGCTGTTGGTGATGGGGCCATGTAAAGTCATTCTGCGGCCAGTAATTGCTCTGCGCCCCCAAGGTCAACCGATACTAGTCGGCTGATGCCCTGTTCAACCATGGTCACGCCGAACAAACGGTGCATCCGGCTCATCGTCACGGCATTGTGGGTGACGATTAAATAGCGTGTCTCCGTTTCCTGCGTCATGGCGTCGAGCAAATCGCAAAAGCGTTCGATATTGGCGTCGTCCAAAGGCGCGTCAACTTCGTCGAGGACGCAAATCGGCGCGGGGTTCGTCAAGAATAGCCCAAAGATGAGCGCGACCGCCGTGAGCGCCTGCTCACCGCCCGATAGAAGCGTGAGCGACTGCAGTTTCTTGCCCGGCGGTTGCGCGAAAATTTCGAGGCCAGCCTCCAACGGATCATCGCTGTCGATCAACGCCAGATGCGCTTGCCCGCCATTGAACAGGGTCGAAAACAGGCGGCGAAAATGGCCGTCTACCGCCTCAAAAGCGGTCAGCAACCGCGCGCGGCCTTCGCGGTTCAAGCTACCGATGGAACCGCGCAAGCGGTTGATGGCGAGGGTTAGCTCTTCGCTTTCGGCAAGGCCACTGCCTTGCTGCATTTCCAGTTCAGCCAGCTCGTCGGCGGCGATTAGGTTTACCGGGCCAATGCGTTCGCGTTCGTTTTGCAAGCGGTCGAGGCGGCTGGATTCCACACCCGCATCGTCCATCGCATCTTCATCAAAGTCCCATTTTTCCGGCAGGACTGGCGGTGGGCACTCGAAGCGTTCCCCTGAAATCCGGCCCATTTCGACGCGGCGCTGTTCCTGATTTTCGGCGCGGGCTTCCGCCCCGGCGCGGGTTTCGCGGGCAACAGAAAGCTGCTCGGCTGCTGCTGAATATTCGCTTTCGAGCGCGCGCAGCGTCGTTTCATGCGTCGTTTCGGCGGATTGCAGGCCAGCGAGCTTCTCGGCCAACTGCGCTTTGTCAGCCTGCATAATAGCAATCTCGCGGGCCAGTATTTCCGGCCTTCCCGCGTTGTCTGCTTGCTCAGTAGCAATGTCGGCGCTGCGTTTGTTCATTTCGGCGATCCGGCGTTCGGCTTCGCCGGCGCGTTCCTGCCAACCGCGAATTTCGGCCATCGCCACGGCGCGGCGCTCGCGGCTTTGCGCTATGCGTTGTTCGAGTGCAGACAGGTCCGCCTGATTGCGCACCAGAAGGTCGCGCGTTGCATCATGTGCCGCCGCGAGGTTTTCGACGCGGTCGGCATGATGCGACCCGTCGGGCAGGGCATTTCGTGCCGTCTCGGCCGCTGTGCGCTCCGCTTGCGCCTCGGCCACATCTTGCGCGGCGGCGGCCATCCGGTCGCCAAGCGCCGCCTTTGCAGATTTTAGGCGCGCCAACGCGTCTTCGGCTTGATCGACTGCGCGAAGGGCTTGCCGCAACTGGCCTTCAGTTACCACACGCGCCGCCGCTGCCGCGCGAACCGCGTCCTGCGCCGCTTCAATCTTATCCGTCATCTGCAACAGGCTTTGCGCCTGCGCATCGAGCGCGGCTTGCGCAGGCGCGATGAGCATATCCAATTCGGCCAAACGGTTGGCGCGGACCAGTTGCTCGGCAATCGTCGCGCCATCGCCATCGGTCGCAAAGCCGTCCCAGCGGCGCAACCTGCCTGCCAGCGTCACCAGACGTTCGCCAGGGGCGAGTGCTTGGCCATCGTCGGTCTCGACGACGCGCACCATAGACAATCGCGCGGTAAGCTCTGACGGCGCGTCGACAAAATGGATCAGGGCCGTGTCGGCGACCGTGCCAAGCGCCGCCGCCCCGCCAAGCCAGCGGCGTCCGGTTTCGCCGCCAATGCTGGCGTCCGCATCCTCACCCAGTGCAGCGGCCAAAGCGCGTTCATAGCCTGGCTGGACCGAAATGCGGTCAATCGCCTTGTTGCCTTGGCTTTTGGTCAAGGAACGCTGCAGCGCGCTTTGTTCGGTCAACAACGCCGCCAGTTCCGCCTTGGCACTCGCGATTGCGACTTGGGCAACATCGCGGGCGGAAGTCAGTTCAGCGCGCTGCGCCTCGGCGGCTTCATGCGCATGGCTGTCCGCTTGCAATTGTGTCTGCAAGGTTTGCACGTCCGCGTCGGCTTGGCTTTTGGATGCGGTATATTCTGCCTCGTCCCCCAAGGCATCGCGTTCGGACATGATCCGCGCGCAGGCCTGCTCAGCCCGAACTACACGCGTTGTTGCCGCCGCCAGCGCAGCATCGGCCACGCGCAATTCGGCATCCGCGCGCGCTTGCTCTGCCGATGCATTGGCCAATGCTATTTCGCTCTCACGCGCCTGCCGTTCGGCATTTTCCGCCGTGCGCAGCAGGGCAGGGCGCTCCTCCTCTTGCGCTTTAATCTCGTCGGCCAGCTTGCCGCTTTCTGTCTGCAACCGGGCGAGTGCGTCTGCCGCATCATGGGTCAGCTTGCCCTCGCGTGCGCCATCCTCGGCCATGCGCGCCGCTTGCGCCGCCAGGTCGGATTGGCGCTGGATTATGCGTTCATGTTCGCCCGTCAGTTGCACGAGCTTGTTCGACAGTTCGCTGGCCGCATCGCGCGCCGCCATGGCCACTGCCCGCGCATCGGCCAGTTGTCGCACCGCTTCCTGCTGCTTTTCGGTGAGGACGCGCTGAGCGACGGCGGCGTCCTCAACGGCTTTAGCGGCTGTGTTGGCCTCGGCGCGGGCTTCATCTGCCGCTGCCTTGGCCTCACGCCAGCGGACAAAGATCAAACGGGCTTCTGCCTGCAAAATGTCTTTGGTCAGCGTGCGATAGCGTTCGGCTTGCTTGGCTTGGCGGCGTAATTGGCCTGCGCGCGCGTCCATATCGGCAAGGATGGTCGCCAGCCGCGCCAAATTACTTTCGGCGGCGCGCAGCTTTTGTTCGGCATCCTTGCGCCGGACATGCAAGCCGGAGATTCCAGCCGCTTCCTCCAGCATCTGCCGGCGCTCCTGCGGTTTGGCCGAGATGATTGCGCCAATGCGGCCTTGGCTCACCAAAGCAGGGGAATGCGCGCCCGTTGCGGCGTCGGCGAAGATAAGCGCCACATCCTTGGCGCGGACGTCGCGGCCATTGGACCGATAGGCGGAGCCAGCCCCGCGTTCGATCCGGCGGGTGACTTCCAATTCTTCGTCGCTGTCACTGTCGGCGCTGTCGTCGCTGCGTTCGGCTAATATCGTGACTTCAGCAAAATCGCGCGGCGGGCGGGACGCGGTTCCGGCGAAGATCACATCTTCCATGCCTGCGCCGCGCATTGATTTGGCGCTGCTTTCCCCCATCACCCAACGGATGGCCTCTAACAGGTTGGATTTGCCGCAGCCATTTGGCCCGACAATGCCGGTGAGCCCGCTCTCGATCCGCAGTTCAGCGGGCTCGACAAAGCTTTTGAAGCCGACAAGTTTCAGCTTCTTTATCCGCAAGGGGCGGGCCCCGTTGCGGTTAAAGCTATGCCTTGGCCCCCCCGCGCCATATTCAGCGTGCGCCGGCCTCGACCAGCTTGTTTTTCACCTGCACCCAAGAACTGGCGTCAAGCTTCGCGCCATTCAGCAGGAAGAATGGCGTACCAGCGACCTTGTCTTCTTTCGTGCCGCGCTCGGTTGTTTTGATAAGCGCGTCAATCGCATTTTTGTCAGACAAGCACGCTTTAGCTTGGTCTTCGCTAATGCCACGCGACTTCACAAATTCGATCAGCCCCATTTTCGTGCCAAGCAAAGTTGCGATCTGTTCGGGCGACATTTTCTGCATCGCTAACTGGTCCGCCTCGGTCACTGTGCTGATTTTACTGAGCCATGACGCCTGTTCGGCATAGAGCTGGTCGGTCAGCGGGAAGAACGCCTCCGGGCCGCTGCATTGGGCCAAGAGGAAGCCGGGGATGTCTTGAATACCATGGACCAAGAATGGCCGGAATTCCATCGAGACGGTGCCGTCATTAACCAGCTTGTGCAATTCCTCGGTCGACTGCATCGAAAATTGCGCACATCCGGGGCACGTAATAGCGCCATATTCGACCAGTTTCAATTTCGCATTGGGGTTGCCCATTTGATAGCCGCCAAATTCGGTTTTGGTGACAACATCGACCCACGCCTTATCCGCAGGGGCGGCAACCTTGGCCAGCGGTTCGCCTTTTGGTGCGCCAGCCGTATCTGCTCCGCCGCAAGCGGCGAGCGCCATGGCGGCGGCAGTTGTCAAAATGAATGTCTTGATACGCATATGCTATCCTTCTGTCTGGCCTTCTGCCTGGAATCTCGGTTTACTTCATGACCGCCTGTAATTCGGCAGCATTATGGATGTGGTCTTGCAAAACGCCATTGACCAAAAATGCTGGCGTGCCGCGCACACCAAGCGCGGAGCCTGATTCTGTCATACCAATAACGGCATTAAATGCCAATTTGTTGGCCAAGCAGGTTTTTGCCTGTGCAGGTGTGATCCCGCGTTGTTGCATGATGGGGCCAAGGCCGATTTCGTCAAAGGTGCCGATCATGAACCCGGTATAATCTTCGGCTTTCAATTTATCGCGTGTAGCCGCGCTAATGTTCTTGGTATTGCCAGACCAGATGGCTTGAGTTGCGAGCAAATGCCGCTGGTTGCCGAAGAATTTTCCTTTACCGCCGCAGCGCGCCAACATGGCCGCAGTCAGATCGACGGGATTGAGCACCATGTTACGAATTTCGAGGCTGGCCTTGCCGGTGGCTACAAATTTTGCCTTGAACGCAGGTGCTTCCTTCACTTCAAATTCTGCGCAATGCCCGCATGTGTAGCTCAAATATTCGACCACTTTGTTGGGCGCAGCCGGGTTGCCGAGGATATAAGCGCCTTTGTCCGTGACCGTCACGGTCGAAAGCCATTTGCTTGGTGTAGGCGCGGCAACGAGCGCGGTCGAGAGCGCCATTACGCCCACCAAAACTGCGCCCAGATATTTTTTCATAGGTGACATTCCGCTGGACCTTATACTTCGAACTTTATCTTGCGCATTTGGTGTCACGCGCCGCCTTTGGCAAGGCTTTTTGCGAGGCTTTCGAGGACGGCAAAAAGCTCTGGATCGCCAATTTCACGCAAGGATTCGCCCAATTCCATCGGCACAGGTTTCAGCATGGGCGCTGCGGTGGGTTGGCGGACATTTGGCTTGGCGACGGGCCCTTGGCGGACTTTGACCCGCGCCACGGCCCCGTAACCAAAAAAGCGGTTCACGCGCTCAATGATTTCGGGAAGCACATGCTGGATCATAGAGGCGTGCGCGCCCTCCACGGTGAGTTCAAGTGTGCCGTCGGATTTCTTGCCAATGGGAAAGCGGATAGCCTCCGGCGCGGACACAGCGGCATAGCGCGCGCCGACGATTTCGTCCCAACGGCTCACGACAGAGCTTTGCACGAAGCCGAATTTCCGAAACGCGGCACGGCCGATATCGGGCATCAGCGACGACACAGACTTCGCCTCGCCACCGCGCGGGCGCTGAAATGTTTTGGGCGTCAGCGCCTTTTTGGTGCCTTTTGGCGGTGGTGGTGACTTGCCTTTATCCATCCCGTCATTCATGCCATTTTTCATGCCAGCCGTCCAACAAGCCATCGATAAATCTGGGGATATCGCGCAGGCCTTGCTCACGCATTACAACGCGCATGCACGGACCCTGCCTTGGCGCACGCCGCCGGGTCAGGGATTTGCCAATCCCTATCATGTGTGGCTGTCGGAAATCATGTTGCAGCAGACAACGGTCGCAGCGGTGGGTGCCTATTTCCAAAAATTCACGCAAACATGGCCGAATTTTGCGACTTTGGCGGCGGCGGATGATGCGGATGTTATGGCGGCATGGGCTGGCCTTGGCTATTATGCCCGCGCGCGCAATTTGCTGAAATGCGCGCGGGTGGTTGTGGCGGAATATGAAGGTCGTTTGCCGCAGACCGAGGCGGCGTTGCTGAAACTGCCCGGCATCGGTCCTTATACCGCCGCCGCCATCGCCGCGATTGCGTTCGGGCAACGAGCGGTGGTGGTAGATGCCAATGTCGAGCGCGTGGTATCGCGGCTATTTGCGATCTCTACGCCCCTACCGCAGTCAAAGCCGCTGATTCGTGCGGCGATGGACAGCATCACGCCCGACACCCAAGCTGGCGACTTTGCGCAGGCGATGATGGATTTGGGGGCAGGCATATGTTCGGTGCGCGCGCCGTCTTGTCCGGCTTGCCCGCTTGCCTTTGCCTGCGATGCCATGCGTTTGGGCAATCCGGAAGCCTATCCGGCCAAAACGCCCAAGGCCGCCAAGCCGCAACGCACAGGGAATGCATATTGGATCGAGCGGGACGGACAAGTCTGGTTGGTGCGCCGCGAGGACAAGGGCCTTTTGGCAGGTATGCGCGCCTTACCCGATGATCAATGGACCGCACGATTGGATGGCCATGCGACGCCCCCTGCGCCAGCCAATTGGCACAAATTGCCCGTGCAGGTGTCGCATGTTTTTACCCATTTTTCGCTTCTTCTCGACATTGCCGTTACGGCATGGCCCGCGGGCGCTGACGACCCTGGCGACGGCATATGGTGGCCATTAAAATCGCTCGACAAGGCCGGTCTGCCAACCCTATTCAGAAAAGCAATAGAGGCGGTTTTGAACGCAGGGGAAAGAGTATGAATATGCAGGATAGTGGTCAGGCCATGATTGGCCGACGCGGGTTTTTGACGTGGGGCGGCCAATTGGCAGCGGCGGGTGCCATAAGCGCATTTGCGCCTGCGCGCGCCTGGGCACGTGCGGCAGATTTATATCCGACCGTCCGGATGCAGTTGGAAAGCTATGTCTCTTCGGGCAAGCTCCCCGGTGTTCTCGCATCGATTGGCCGCACCGCTGGCTTGCCTGATATCGTTGCCGTTGGCACGCAAGGACTGGGCGAAGCGACACCTGTGAATATCGACACATTGTGGCGTATTTATTCGATGACAAAGCCTGTCACCGGTATTGCCGCGATGATCCTTGTCGGCGAAGGCAAGATGAAGCTGGATCAGCCGATTGCCGATTTCCTGCCAGAATTTGCCAATATGACTGTACTGACCGACCCGGACAAAAGCCTGGATGCGGTGCCAGCCAAGACGCAGATTACCGTGCGCCATTTGCTGACCCATACTGCCGGTCTGGGCTACTCGATTGTCACCAAGGGACCATTGCTTCAGGCCTATCTGGACAATGGCATCACGCCGGGCATCATCAGCCGCTTTCCCATTCCGGGCCAGCCAAAAAGCACGCCCACCCCTGATCTCAAGACATTTGCCGAACGTCTGGCAAAGCAGCCTTTGATTGCCGAGCCGGGCACGAAATGGAGCTATTCGATCTCGCTCGATTTGCTTGGCCGCGTGATTGAAGTCGCGAGCGGCATGGATTTTGAGGCGTTTTTGAAAACGCGCATTTTTGAACCGCTGAAAATGACCAGCAGCTATTTCCAAGTGCCCAAGTCGGAAACCAAGCGCTTCGTGTCCAATTACGCGCCTGTGAATGGCGTGTTGTTCCCCATCGACCCGGCATCGACGAGCATTTACCTCGACAAGCCAGCCTTTGCCTTTGGTGGCGCTGGCATGGTGACGTCCGCGCGCGATTATGACCGTTTCCTCAATATGCTCGCTAATCATGGTGAATTGGATGGCGTCCGCGTGATGTCAACCGCGACTGCCAAGCTTGCTATGTCCGATCTACTGCCATCGGCCGTTTCAACCGACGGCACTTATGCCAACGGCGCTGGCTTTGGTGCGGGTGGCCGGGTTGGCAAGGGCGTGAATGCTGGCGTATTCGGCTGGGGCGGTGCGGCTGGAACGGTGGCTTTTGTCGACCCAAGACGCAAGTTGCGCGCCGTCTGCATGGCGCAATATATGCCAAGCAGTGTCTATCCGTTCCATGAAGACTTCGCCAAATGGGTCCTGAAGGACTTAGGCTTGCCAGCCTGATCCGGTGCCTGATCCGATGATGGCTCCGGGTTTTACGGGCTCCCCGCTCGACCGCGCTGACCGCGTGCGCAATGATGCAGAGGCTTATGGCCTGTTGCTCGGGGACTGGCGCGCGCGGGTGTTGGGGCTTGACGGGCTTGACCCGCGTGTCAGCGATGCAGGCGGGTTGCACTGGCATTCCTTGGCCGAACTGGACGGTTCGGAAGAGCTGATCCTGCTTGGCCTTTCCGATGGAAAGCCGCATTTTGTGGCGTTGGTCGATGCAACGGGCGATGCGTTTCGTTCGCCTGCTATCTGGCGCGCTTTATCGATGTTACCCGCCGAGGATGCCGCGATTTATGGCACGGCGCGCAGCCTGATCGAATGGCATAATGGCCATCGTTTCTGCGGACGATGCGGCGCGGCGACGGCGCTGTTCCGCGCAGGCTGGGGCCGCAAATGCGGCAATTGCCAAAAGGAACATTTTCCGCGCACCGACCCTGTGGTCATCATGCTCGCCGAATTTGAAGGCAAGGCACTGGTCGGACGGCAATCGCGCTTCCCGCCGGGCAATTATTCGGCGCTAGCGGGCTTTTTGGAACCCGGCGAATGCATTGAAGAGGCCGTTCGCCGCGAAATCCATGAAGAGGCCGGCGTCACCTGCGGCGCGGTGCGTTATGTCACCAGCCAGCCCTGGCCTTTCGGCGGGTCGCAATTGATGATTGCGTGCACCGCCGATGCGTTGGGCGATGCACTCACGCTCGACACAACCGAGATTGAAGATGCGATGTGGGTGACGAAGGATGAGGCCATAGCTGCTCTAAAGGGTGAGGCCGACCGTCGCTTCAACGCGCCGCCACCCTTTGCCATAGCGCATAGCCTGCTGCGCCATTGGGTATCGCAGTGAACCCCGACGCTGTTCCATTGCGCATCGACATCGTCTCCGACGTGGTATGCCCATGGTGCATCATTGGCCTGAAGCAAGTGGAGCAGGCGCTCGCGTTGGTCGGCCAAGACATTGCCGCCGAAACTTACTGGCATCCGTTCGAACTCAACCCAAACATGCCGCCCGAAGGCGAGGATACCGCCGAGCATATCGCGCGCAAATATGGCAGCACGCCCGAACAAAGCCGTGCGAACCGGAATAGATTGTCCGACATCGGCAACAATGTTGGCTTTGCGTTCAATTATGGCGACGGCATGCGCATTTATAACAGCTTCAACGCGCATAAATTGCTCACCATCTTTGGCAGCGAACGTGGCTGGCGTGCGCAGACCGCGTTGAAAATGGCGTTATTCACCGCCTATTTTCAGGACCGCCGCGATGTCAGCGACACCGACGTCTTGTGCGATATCGCCGAAGCGCAAGGCATGGACCGCGATGTCGCCTTGGCATGGATCAACGATGCCGCGCTCACCACCAGCGTGCGGGCAGAAATGGCGCATTGGACCGACCAAAATATCACTGGCGTTCCTGCAATCATCTTCGACCAAAAATACATGGTCCCCGGCGCCCAAAGCGCCGAGACCTTCGCCGATGTGATTAACAAGGTGTTGGCGAAGCGGGCGGCGGCTTAAACCAACCCCATCTTCATCAGGTCATTCAGCATCTTCGGTGACATTTCGTCGCGGCCGTCGGTTTCGACAGAGTCGAGGTCAGGTGGGGCGTTGGCTTCTTCGAGATAGCGCCAGCCCTGATGTGCGCGCTTGGGTGTGGTGCGGACGGTGATGAGTTGGGGTACAATGCGGATCCAATGCCGGCCAGCACCATTTTCCATAAAGCCGATAATCGGGCTTCTGCCGATGATCGTATGCGTGTGAATCCAATAGAGCGAACCGCCCGCCATTTCTGCGACGCGCTTGGGCAAATAGCGGGTGGTTAAGCGGACTTCGCCGTCTTGGGCATAGGTCGCAAGGCGTTCCCGCAAATGCTGCGGGCTTTGCGCGCCAAAGGCGATTTTGGTCATGTTCAATGGCATGGAGGCGATTTGCGAACGGCGCGGCTAACCGGCAAGGCCGCTGAAAACCGCAAGGCCAAGAAAGATGAGAAAGCCCATCGAATCGGTTATCATCGTCACAAAGATGGAGCTTGATACCGCAGGGTCCTGATCCAGCCGGTCCAGCACCACCGGAATTGCAACGCCGGACAATCCAGCGAGCGAAATGTTGCACAATATCGCGACCGCAATGACACTGGCGAGCAGCCAGTTGCCAAAAATCACGCCCGCGCCCAAGCCTGCGATCACCGCGATCGTCGCGCCGATGAGCAAGGCGACCCGTATCTCGCGCCAAATCGAGCGCATGGTGTTGGATTGAGTCAACTGATTGGTGGCCAGCGCGCGCACCGTCACGGCCAATGTCTGCGTTCCCGCATTGCCGCCTATCGACGCAACAATGGGCATTAGGACCGCCAGCGCAACCATCGTTTCAATGGCCGCGCCAAATTGTGCAATGATGAAACTTGCGACCATCGCCGTGCCCAGATTGGCAATCAGCCAGCGCACGCGCGCCTTGTAGCTTTCCGAAATGGGCTCGTTAATGTCGCCTTCGCCTGCACCGGACAGCCGCAGGATATCTTCGTCGGCTTCTTCCTGAACAATATGGACAATGTCATCGGCGGTGATGACACCCACCAACCGGCCAGAACCATCGACAACAGCGGCGGAAATGAGCGCATATTTCTGAAAGCGTAAAGCGACCTCTTCCTGATCCATATCGACCGGGATGAGCGTTTGTTCATGCATCATGATTTCGCTGACCGGCACCTTGCGCTGGCTGCGCATGATCCAGCTCAATTTGCATGTGCCAACGGGCTTATGCTGCGGATCGACGACGAAAACTTCCCAGAATTCTGTGGTCAGGTCTTGGTGGTCGCGCAGATAATCGATGAGCTGACCAACGGTCATATGCTCCGGCACCGCGACCAGTTCGCGCTGCATGATACGGCCCGCGGATTCGTCGGGATACGACAAAGCATCTTCGATGACGGCGCGGTCTGCGGGGTCCAGCTCGGCCAAAACGGCTTGCTGGTCCTCCGCCTCCATATCCTCGATAATCGCAACCGCGTCATCGGTATCCAACTGCCCGGCAAGTCCGGCGACTTGCGACGCAGGCAGGGCGTCGATGATGTCCTCGCGGACATAATCGTTGACCTCGGCCAATACCTCGGCGCTCATGAGGTCGCCCAGGCTGATGGCGAGTACGCCGCGCCGTTCGGATGGCGTCAGTTCGAGCAGGTCGGCAATGTCAGCTTCGTGCAGCGGTTCGACCAGCCGGTAGACTTCGTCGAGATTGCCGTTCTCGACCGCATCGAGAACGCGGTCGACATAGTCTCGCGTCAGGCGATTGTCTTCGTCCAGCGTTTCCACGATTTCGGGGTCAATGACGGTCGGGTTGGCGATGTCGCTGGTCAATTGCGGGCCTCCCGTTTTTCCATCTGAGACGTTATAGTAAATATTCGCCCCTCCTACGCAGGCGGCGTCAAAATGCAATGATTTTGGCTTTGCACCATTGGTATCCATCCCCTAGGGCAGCCGTCATCCATTTCCCACGCCTAAAGGAATATCAATATGGCCGATGAAACACTTACCCTTTCGCTCGACAGCGGCGACGTTGTTATCAAGCTGCGTCCTGATCTGGCACCCAACCACGTTGCCCGCATCACCGAACTTGCAGGTGAAGGCTTTTACGATGGCGTGAAGTTTCACCGCGTTATCCCCGGCTTCATGGCGCAGGGCGGTTGCCCCAATGGCACCGGCATGGGCGGTTCGTCGAAGCCAAATCTGAAGCAGGAATTTAATGCCGAACCACATGTGCGCGGCGTTTGCTCCATGGCGCGGACCAATGATCCGAACACCGCCAACAGCCAGTTTTTCATCTGTTTTGACGATGCCAGCTTCTTGGACCGTCAGTACACCGTCTGGGGCCAAGTGATCAGCGGTATGGAGCATATCGACGCTTTGCCAAAGGGCGAGCCACCTGCGAACCCAGGCGTCATCCGCAAGGCTACTGTCGCTTAATAAGAAAAAACGCGCGGGAGGCCTATTGGCTTCCCACGCGTCTCACGCATGTATGATGCGGTTATTGCGAGGGCTCTGGTGGACGCATTGCTGCCATAGCGGCTTTCAATTCTTCCAAAGAAATCTTTTCGTCCTTATCGGCATCAATATTCGCAAAATACTCAACCAATGGCCCTTGTGCTTCATCCTTTGCGATGAAGCCGTCCTTATTGGCGTCCATGAACGCTAAAATCTGCTCTGGTTGTGGCATGCCGCCGCTTGGCGGGGGCGGGGGGGCATCTTGCGCCATGACGGCGGGTGAAAGCAGGAGTGCCGACAAGACGGCGAATGACTTTAGCATAAATGATCCTTTAACCTATGGAATGTCTTTGATGGTCAGCGTAAGCTGAACATACCCTTTACTACCGTAAAACAATGGCCTGACAACCAAACTCTGTCGCCCTCCAATTGGCAGCCCAAATAGCCGCCGCGCGCCGATGCCTGATAGGCGGTGAAGCTGTCGCGGCCAAGAACCGATGCCCAATAAGGCGCGATGACCGCATGGGCGCTGCCGGTGACGCTGTCTTCATCTACGCCTGCACCGGGCACGAATACGCGGCTGACGATATCGGTGTCGTCGCCGCGTGCGGTGGCGGTGAAGCTGTCATCGCCTAACGTCGCCAAAGCCTTCATATCGGGTTTGAGCGCCAGTATTTCTGCGGCAGTAGCGTAGACGAACATATTATAGCTGTCGGGGTTGCTGCGCATCGACAAAGGCTTGCCACCCATCGCGGCCATCATGTCCGCATTGTAGACCTGCTCGGTCGGAATGGCGGGTAGGGCGACAGCATAAGCATCGCCTGCGCGGCGCACTTCCAAAATCCCTGCTTTGCGTGTGCGGAATGTCACGCGGTCCAGCGCGGGATTTTGGCTCAAGAAGATATGCCCGCTTGCCAATGTCGCATGGCCGCAGAGGCGAATTTCTACCTCCGGCGTAAACCAGCGCAGTTCATAATCCGCCGCGCCTGTTGCGTCGGGCACATAAAAGGCAGTTTCCGCGAAATTGTTTTCCTCCGCAATCGCCTGAAGCACGGCGTCATCCAAATATGCGGTCAGCGGCATCACAGCGGCCTGATTACCCGTGAAGGGACGGTCAGCAAAGGCGTCTACATGATAATATGGCAGTTCAGTCGTCATGTTCCTCGCCACGCTCTATGGTTTTCGCCGGGATATAGCCCATCTCGTCCTTATGGCCTTCGGGGTCAGGGTGAATCAAGACTTCGACGCCCGGAAATGCGTCCATCAACGCTTGTTCCACCTCATCCATGATATCATGTGCCGCCGCAACCGTCATATTCGGGTCAACCCATACATGGAATTGGCAAAAATCATGCGCGCCGCTGGAACGGGTGCGCATATCGTGAATGCCGCGCAATTCAGGATGGCGCAGCGCGACTTCAATGAAGCGCTGCCTTTTTTCTTCCGGCCATTCGCGGTCCAGCAACTGGTCGAGCGCCAAGCGCGCGGCGCGATATGCACCCCATGATAACCAAGCAGCAATCGCAATGCCGAATAATGGATCGGCCCCCCGCACATTCAACATATTGTCGAGCAGTATGGCAACGATCACCGCGACGTTGAGCAACAGGTCGCTTTGATAATGCACATGGTCGGCTTGAATCGCGACCGATCCGGTTTTGCGGACCACATGCCGTTGATAGGCGAGCAAACCCAGTGTGGCGACGATGGCAATGACCGACACGCCAATGCCATATTCGGGATGCGCGGTCTGTTCCTGCGCGCCCAAGCGCATAATGGCGCGCCATGCGATAAATATGGCCGATACGGTGATCAATATGACCTGAAACAGCGCAGACAGCGCCTCTGCCTTGCCATGGCCGAACCGGTGGTCATCATCGGCGGGCATGGCGGCATAACGGACGCTGAACAGTGTCAGCAAGGATGCCAAAACATCAAAGCCGGTGTCTGCCAAAGAGGCCAATAAGGCGACTGAACCGGTTTCGGCTGCCGCAAATATCTTTAGCGCCAGCAGAAACAGCGCTACCGATACGCTGGCTATGGCCGCGCGCTTGGTTAAATCACCATGCGCATGGTGATGGTGATTATGCCCAAGGCTCATCGTGTAAACATCATGGGTACAGCATGCCGCTTGTCCAGCCGTCGCCATCACGTTCATACAGCCAACGCTCGTGCAGGCGGAATTCACGGTCTTGCCAAAATTCGATACGCTTTGGGTTCACCATCCAGCCGGACCAATGTGGCGGGCGCGGGACGTTTTCGCCGTCAAAGCGGGCCTCCACCTCGGCAAAGCGCGCTTCAAACGTGGCGCGGTCGGCAAGCGGGCGCGACTGGTCGGACGCCCATGCGCCAAGCTGCGAATTGCGTGAACGCGTGGCAAAATAGGCATCAGCGGTCGCATCGTCGACGGGATTGGCCGCACCCTCAATACGAATTTGCCGCCGCAAGGATTTCCAATGAAATAGCAAGGCAACATGCGCATTGTCCAACAATTGCATGGCCTTGCGGCTTTCAAAATTGGTGTAGAATATAAATCCGCCATGCGTGCCCAGATCGCGGCCATGGCCTTTCAACAGCACCATGCGCACCGAAGGCTGCCCATCCGCGCCCGTGGTCGCCAATGCCATGGCGTTGGAGTCATTGATTTCGGTGGTGCGCGCTTCGGCAAACCAGGTGTCGAACAGGCTAAAGGGATCAGGTCTTTCCATAATCCACCGATAGGCTAGACTGATGCGGGTTAAAAGGGGCTAGACGATAAAATGAACTGGGACATGATATTTGGGTTCGCCAATGCATGGGCTTTGCTTGGCTGGGTGATTTTGGCGTTTGCGCCGAAACGCGCGCGCGTTGTGCCTTTTGTCTTTTTTGCAGGGGCGGTCTTGCTCTTATGCCTCTATGCGGGCCTTATCATTCCGTTGATGGCAGGCTGGATTTCGGACGGTGGACCCGTGGGACGCCCGCCAGCGGACTTTACGACTTTGGCAGGCGTGATGGCGTTGTTTGACTCGCCTGGGGGTGCAACGATTGGCTGGATACATTATTTGGCCTTTGACCTGTTTGTCGGCATCTGGATCGCGCGCAATGCCGATGCGCATAAAATATCCCGCTGGCTGCAGGCCCCGATATTGTTCTTTACATTAATGGCAGGGCCGATTGGCTTGCTGCTTTATCTTCTGCTACGCCAGATAAAGGGCGAAAAACCCAATCAAGCCGTGCTTCCAAGTTGACTCGGGGGACCGTAATACCAATGTAAGACGGGTAGTAGAGTAACAGAGTAGCAGGGACAAGAATGGCAGATCCTTATTCCATATTAGGTGTGTCCAAGGGGGCGGACGGCAAGGCGATTAAGGTCGCCTATCGCAAGCTGGCGAAGGAATTGCACCCCGACAAGAACAAGGACAATCCAAAGGCGTCGGATCGGTTCAGCGAAGTTACGCAAGCCTATGACCTATTGTCCGACCCTAAAAAACGCGGTCAATATGATCGCGGTGAGATTGATGAAAACGGGCAGCCGCGCTTTACGGGTAATCCTTTTGGCGGCGGTGGTGGCCATAGCCAAGGTGGCCCAGCGGGTGGCAATTTCGATTTCGGCAGTGGCGGCATTGACCTGGGCGATATATTTGATGGTCTGTTTGGCGGCGGGGGCGGTGCACGCCCAGGCGCTGGACCCGGCCCACGTCCGCAGCAAGCACCGCCGCCCAAGGGCGCGAACATTGCCTATGCGCATTTGGTGTCGTTCACAGACGCCGCCACGCTTGCGCCGCAACGCATCATGCTGGGCGATGGCAAGACGGTGGAATTCAAACTGCCCGCTGGCATAGTTGCGGGGCAGCAAATCCGTATTCCCGGCAAGGGGCAGCCCGGCCCCGGCGGCCATGGCGACGCGATGGTGACGCTCCAGATTGGCAAGCATCCACATTTGGTGCGGGATGGCGATAATATCCGCATTGATTTGCCAATTTCACTGAAAGAGGCGGTAGCAGGCGGCAAGGTCAAAGTGCCGACGGTTGATGGCGCAGTGATGTTGACCGTCCCGCCACGCACCAATTCTGGTGCTGTCCTGCGGATCAAGGGCCGCGGCTTTACCACCAAGACCGGCGCGCGGGGTGATCAGCTTGTGACGTTGATGATCCATCTGCCCACGGACCCGGCGGAACTTGCGCGGATAAGTGACGTTTTCTCGGACAGCCCTGTCCGGGAGAATTTGCGTGTCTGAAATTTCGCCTCTGTCACCGGAGGCGCGTGCACATCTTCCGGCGACAACGCTTGCCCATGAAAGCGAAGCCAAATGGTTTGCGCGGCTCGGCCTTCCGGGTCAGGTCATTGAAGTGGTCAAGCGCGTCGGCTTGGGCGTTTATAGCGACGGTTTCATTCACGCGGGCAATTTTGCCTATCTGTCCTTGCTGTCCTTATTTGCCTTTTGCGTCGTGGCGGCGGCGATCGCGGGTGCATTTGGCCAAACCGAGTCTGGCCTAGCGTTAATCGAAGCATTTTTTAAAACGGTGCCGCCCAGCGTCGCCAGCGCCCTTCAATTACCCATCCAGTCGGCCATGACCGCGCGTTCGGGCCCCTTATTGTGGCTCAGCGCGGGGGTCAGCCTGTGGACAGCAGCAAGTCTTATCGAAACCTTTCGCGACGTGTTGCATCGCGCTTATGGCGCAACACCCAGCCGTGCTTTCTGGCATTACCGGTTGGGCTCGCTGGGTGCGATCATCGCTTCGGTCGTTCTGGCGATGGGCGCGTTTTCCGCGCAGGTGATAGTCACTGCGGCTGAAGACCTCGTATATCGCTACATCCCCACCGCGCAGGCCGTATCGAGCTATTTCGCTTGGGGGCGCATCATTCCCTTTGTCGTCTTATTTGCGGCGATTTATGTCATTTTTGCGGGGCTGACGCCGTCCAAATATCGCTCCCCCGACTTCCCGAAATGGCCTGGGGCGGCCTTTGTAAGCATTTGGTGGCTGGGGTTAACCGCGTTACTGCCCATGTTCCTGTCGCGCGTTAGCAATTATGATCTTGCTTATGGCAGTCTGGCAGGGGTGATGGTTGCGCTCATTTTCTTTTACCTGATCGGCCTTGGCTTGGTAACAGGGGCGCAGTTGAACGCGGCGCTGGCCAACGCACATGAAAATGGACTAAGGCAAGCCAAAGTAAATATCGCTGACGAATGAGGATATTATGACCGGATTGATGGCAGGTAAACGCGGGCTGATTATGGGGCTTGCCAATGACAAGTCGCTCGCATGGGGTATTGCAAAGCGCTTGCATGCCGAAGGTGCCGAACTGGCCTTCAGCTATCAGGGTGAAGTCATGGAAAAGCGCGTCCGGCCATTGGCGGCGCAACTGGATTGTGATTTCCTGATCGACTGCGACGTTGCGGACATGGCCAATCTCGACCGCGCATTTGAAACGCTGGCGGACAGATGGCCAACCATCGATTTCGTGGTTCATGCCATTGGCTTCACCAATAAAGAGGCGTTGCGCGGCAAATATTATGAGGTCGGATTGGAGGACTTCCTGATGACCATGAACATCAGCGTTTATAGCTTCACTGCTGTCGCCAAGCGCGCTGCGGCGATGATGAAGCCGCTCGATCCCGAAACCGGCGAAGGCGGCGGATCGCTGCTGACATTGAGCTATTATGGCGCAGAAAAGGTCATGCCGCATTATAACGTCATGGGCGTGGCAAAGGCTGCGCTGGAAACATCGGTCAAATATCTGGCCAATGACGTGGGGCCGCAGGGCATTCGCGTCAACGCCATTTCGGCTGGCCCCATCAAAACGCTGGCGGCGTCGGGCATTGGCGATTTCCGATACATATTGAAATGGAATGAATTGAATACACCGCTGCGCCGCAATGTCACGATTGATGATGTCGGTTCTTCGGCGCTGTATTTCCTGTCCGACCTTGCCGCAGGGGTGACGGGCGAAGTCCACCATGTTGACGCAGGCTATCACACCGTCGGCATGAAACAGGAGGATGCTCCTGATATCGCTGTCTCCTAATGTTTGAGGGGCATAGCGACGCGCTGGTTCTTCTTCTGGCAGCCTGTGCCATGCTGGTTGGCGTCCACGGCTATTTGCACGCGCGTCGCTATTGGGAGGGCTTGCCGCCTTTGTTGGACGCCTTTGTCTCGATGGCGGGTTTTTTAGGTATCATCGGCGCATTTGTATGGGCAGGCCGTATTGGCACGATATACGGTTATCCCAACGCGGCCCGCGTGATGGGTGTCGCAATCGCACTGATCATTTTCCGTGCAATCCGGACTTGGTTGGGCAAGGAGCAGGTGCGCTATCGTTCGGGAAATGTGCAGAAAACGGAAACAGCAAATGAGCTTTAATACCTTTGGCCGCGTGTTCCGTTTTTCGACTTGGGGCGAATCGCATGGTCCGGCGCTTGGCGCGTTGGTCGATGGCTGTCCTCCGGGCCTTGCTTTGTCTGAGGCGGATATTCAGCCATTTCTGGACCAAAGGCGTCCCGGCACGTCGCGCTTCACGACGCAGCGGCAGGAACCCGATGCCGTGCGGATATTGTCCGGCGTATTTGAAGGCCGGACGACAGGTACGCCAATTTCATTGATGATAGAAAATGTGGACCAACGGTCGAAGGATTATTCCGACGTCGCCAAGGCCTATCGTCCTGGCCATGCCGATTACAGCTATGACGCCAAATACGGCTTTCGCGACTATCGCGGCGGTGGCCGATCCAGCGCGCGTGAAACTGCGGCGCGGGTTGCGGCGGGTGCAGTGGCACGGGCAGTGATACCGGACGTTGAAATCATGGCTTATGTCGCCGAAATCGGTGGCGATGCAATTAATCGCGATAATTTCGAAGCGTCACAGATTGATAAAAATCCGTTCTTTTGCCCCGATGAAGCGGCGGCGGGTCGCTGGGAAAAATTGGTCGATGAAGCGCGCAAGGCTGGTTCCTCGCTTGGTGCGGTCATCGAATGCGTGGCCACCGGCGTTCCCCCCGGTTGGGGCGCGCCGCTTTATGCCAAGCTCGACAGCGAGCTCGCGTCGGCCATGATGAGCATCAACGCGGTAAAAGGCGTGGAGATTGGCGCAGGCTTTGGCGCAGCGCGTCTGCGTGGTGAGGAAAATGCCGACCGGATGCGGCCAGCCAGCGCAGGGTCAAACCACCCCGAATTTCTGGCGAATAATGCAGGCGGTATCGCCGGCGGCATTTCTACGGGGCAACCTATTTTGGTGCGCGTCGCGTTCAAGCCAACGTCATCCATCCTCACGCCCGTTGAAACCGTCACCCGCGACGGCGACGCCACGGACATAGTCACCAAGGGCCGCCATGACCCTTGCGTGGGCATCCGAGGCACGCCCGTTGTGGCGGCGATGATGGCGTTGGTACTGGCCGATCAGAAGCTTCTGCACCGCGCGCAATGCGGTTAGGGGCGTTTTAAGTAACAGCGCGCTCTATGCGCTCTATCGTCCATGGCTCTTGCGCGGCGGCGGCATAATATTGTTCCATCCACGGATGCGCCATGATGGTCTCGGCATAGGCTTGGGCAAAGCCGGGAAGCGTAAAGCCGTACGTCACAAAGCGCGTGACCACGGGTGCGAGCATGATGTCGGTGGCGCTGAACGTGCCGAACAGATATGGCCCATCCTTGCCAAAACGCGAACGCGCCTCTGCCCAGTTTTGCAATATGCGGACAGCATCGGCGCGGGTTTCTTCGGACAATGTTACGTCGGTGAAGGTCTTGCGCGTGTTCATCGGGCATTCGCGGCGCAAGGATGTGTAGCCCGCATGCATTTCCGCCGCCATGGAACGCGCCATGCCGCGCGCGACAGCGTCCTTGGGCCAATAACGGTCACGCCCGACCTTGTCGGCAAGATAATCGATGATCGCGAGGCTGTCCCAGACAACCACCTCCCCGTCCCACAAGACAGGCACCTTGCCAGCGGAAGGCGCGAGGTCTTCCGCACGTTTGCGCGCGTCCCAGTCTTGGTCAAACAATGGAACAACGACCTCTTCAAAATGCAGGCCAGATTGCTTGGCCGCGAGCCAGCCGCGCAGCGACCAGCTTGAATAAGCTTTGTTGCCAATGATCAGTTTCAGGGTCATGCGACCTTACATGGCCGTTGTTTGCTTTTCTGTCGAGAGGGCAGAAAAGCAAAATTTACGCACTTTTTAGGAGGCCACGGCTTCCAACACGGCGGCGCGCAGTTCCTCAATCCCGCCGCGCTTTTCGGCGGAGGTGATCGATAGGTCAGGATAGGCCGCAACATGCTTGCGCAGCTTTGCCATAGTGTCGGTTTCAACTGCGGCCAAGTCGCTGGCCTTGATCTTGTCGGTCTTGGTCAACACGATGCGATAGCTGATTGCGGCACTATCGAGCATCGACATGATGTCATGATCGACCTCCTTAATCCCATGGCGGCTGTCGATCAGGACGAAGACACGTTTCAACACCACGCGGCCCCGCAGATAATCGTTAATCAGGTAACGCCATTGCTGCACGGTCTTGATCGGTGCTTTGGCATAACCATAGCCCGGCATATCGACGATGCGAAATGTTGCAGGGTCGCCCACATCAAAGAAGTTTAATTCCTGTGTGCGGCCCGGCGTATTTGACGCGCGCGCCAGATTGTTGCGGTTGACGAGCGCGTTGATCAGGCTCGACTTGCCGACATTCGACCGACCCGCAAACGCAATTTCCGGTACCGTTGGTTCGGGCAGAAATTCAAGCTTTGGCGCAGATTTCAGGAAACAGATCGGCCCTGAAAAGATTTTGGTCGTCGGTTCGGTCACGCCTTGGCATTCGCTTTCGCCTGCGCCTTTTCTTCGGCATCACGGGCCATCTGTTCGCGCAAGACCGGGTGGCGCGAATATAGCCATTTTTGCTGGGCAATCGAAACGAGGTTGGACATCACCCAATATAATTGAAGACCAGCGGCAAATGGGGCCATGATGAACATCAGGAACCAAGGCATGACAGCAAATACCTGCTTTTGCACTTCGTCCATCGGCTGCGGATTGAGCCGTTGCATCAGCCACATTGTGACACCCAACAAGATTGGCAAGATGCCAATCGCGATGAAAGATGGCGGGTCGAACGGCAGCAATCCAAACAGGTTGATCGGCGTCAACGGGTCGGGTGCGGACAAATCCTTCAACCATAACACAAATGGCTGATGACGCATTTCAATCGACAGCAGCAAAATTTTGTAGAGTGCGAAGAAGATAGGAATTTGCAGCAATATGGGTAGGCAGCCCGCGAGCGGGTTTACTTTCTCATCCTTGTACAGCTTCATCATTTCCTGCTGGAGCCGTGGCTTGTCATCCTTCCAACGCTCTTGCAGCGCCTTGAGCTTAGGCTGCACCGCACGCATCTGCGCCATGGACGCAAATTGCTTTTGCGCGACCGGATACATGAATCCGCGGACAATGAGGGTCAGCCCAATAATCGCAACGCCAAAGTTACCGAACACGCCAAACAGCCAATGGAGAATCCAGAAGAACGGAATGGCGATGAACCAGAACCAGCCCCAGTCGATGGCATAGTCCAGATAGGGAATACCCAAATCCTGTGAATAGGCATTGAGGACCGCCATTTCCTTAGCGCCCGCAAACAGACGTAAGCTGCTGTCAAATGTGGCCCCGGCGGCGACGCTCGTGTTACGCGTTGGAATAACCTGCGCCTGATAGACATCGCCGCTTGCGCGGAACTTGGCCGAGACGGGCGTTTTCTGATCGGGAATCAGCGCGCCGAGCCAATATTTGTCGGTGAAACCAAGCCAGCCACCCGTGCTGGTGAACGATGCTTCACCCTTATTTTCTTCGACATCGACATAGCCCCAGTCATAATTGGGCTTGTCATCGAAAACGCCCATGGGGCCGATGTGGATGTGCGTGAATATCGATCCACCTGAGGTCGCGTCGGCGGGCTTACCCGTGCGGCTGAGTAACGCGAAGTTGGCGATTTCGGCAGGTGCCGTGCCTCCATTGGTGAAGCGCTGCTTTGCCGTAATCATGTAATTTTCGTCAATCGACAAAGCGATTTCAAACGTCTGACTTTGCGCATTGGTCCAGCTTAAGGTCACAGGCGTGGACGGCGTCAGCTTATTGCCGCTTGGTGTCCAAACGGTCTTGTCGTCTGGCGCTATGATGCCACTGCCGGCCCAGCCAAAGCGGGCGAAATAGGCGTTTTTGGTGCCAGATGGCGCAAAAAGGCGAACGGGGGGCGAATCCTTGGCAAGCTCGGTACGGTGGGTCAGCAACACGAGGTCGTCGATTTTCGCGCCCTCAAGATTGATTGAGCCCTTCAGCTTTGGCGTTTCGACAGTGATGCGTGCCGAAGATTGCAACGCATTGCCGAGCGGAACGGCCTGCGCCTTTGCGGGTGCGGCTTCGACGGTCACATCAGACGTTGCCGCGCCTGCGGGATTGGCCGTCGATACGGCTGTGCTGGCGACAGGCGCTGGTGTGGGGAAGAAATAGCTGGCGACATAGGGCCAACCGAACAGGATGAGACCCGTCAGCAATACTGCAAATATCAGGTTGCGTTTATCGTCCACGTCTAAAATTCCCCGTTAATCCGTAAGTTGAGCGTCATGGCACAGGATCATTTCCGTGCCCACCCCAAGGTTGGCAGCGCAATAGCCGTTTGATGGCCAGCCAGCCACCCTTAATTGCGCCATATTTTTGTAGCGCCGTAATCGCATATGCCGAACAGCTTGGGCTATATCGGCACGTCGGCGGCAAAACACGCGATGGCCCGATCTGCCAGGCCCTTGCGACAAGGATGAAGAGCTTTGCGATCATGTGGACCTCCCCATCGACTTGCGATGGGGAGGGGGACCGTTCGCGCAGCGAAGGGTGGAGGGGCCTCTATGCTTGAAGGCCCCTCCGTCACGCCGTTGGCGTGCCACCTCCCCATCGCAAGTCGATGGGAAGGATAATATGTCCATCATCAGCCGCATAACTTGCCCAGCGCCTTGGCCATGTCGCTGCGCAATGCGTCAAAGTCCCGCTCGATCCCGCTGTCGCGGCCAATCAGGATATGGTCGGCGCCAGCCTTGCCATTTTGTCCGAGCATTTCCTGCGCCAAGGCGCGAAAGCGGCGGCGCATGCGGTTGCGGACGACGGCGTTGCCGACTTTCTTGGTAATGGTAATGCCCAACCGAATCTCGGTGCTTTCATCCTGCCTGTCTTTCACAAGCAAAACAAAACCGGGAGTTGCATATCGCTTCCCCCGGTTAGCGGCCAAGAAATCTGGCCTTTTTTTGATGACGCTATAACCGCGCATGTCGCGGTTCGCTTGCTCGCTACTTAAGCCGACAGCTTCTTGCGACCGCGTGCGCGACGGGCGTTCAGGATGTTGCGGCCAGCAGCAGTTGACATACGGAGACGAAAACCGTGGCGACGGGCACGCACGAGATTGCTCGGCTGAAAAGTGCGCTTCATGACTGTAATCCTTAAATTTTTTGCGTCTTGAAATGAAAATGGTCGCCGAATCTGCGCAACGACCTTCTCTGTTGCTGTGGCCGATACGGTCAGGATGGTTAAAAGTCAACACGGGTCAGGGCATTTTTATGTCAACGTCGTCGCGACGGAACAGGTGCAGAAAATCCCCTTTGACGTCGGGAAAGGGCGGGCGGCCTTTGACCTTTTTGCGCCGCAGTGCCCAATTTGCCCAGCGGGCATATTCAGGATGTTGCTTTGAAAGCCGCGAATATCGTTTCTTTGCCCAACGCGAATGTTTAAGGATGACGCCGAGCCCGATGATAAACAGCAATAGTCCGCCTGGGCCTGGAAGCCAGCTGACAAGTGGCACCGCAACGATCAGCGCCCAACCCAAAATGACCATCGACCAGCGATAGGCAGGCGTATCGCTCCAGTTTTTTCTTTTCGAACGGTGCATATGCGTCATGTGGGATAAAGGAACGGGTGTTGCAAGTTCATGTCAGCTCCAAGCAGTTTCCGCCGAGATAAAAAATCTTTAGGGGCACCCATAATTGCCAGCATGTATTCATGTTTTCGCCGTAATAAGGCTGTATGACCGTTTCTTATCGTTTATGATGAAAGCCTGATGACAAAAGCCCTCTCCCACCTTCACCGCATAGGCGTGCTGCCTGCTGACATCGATTTCATGGGGCATGTGAACAATGCGCGCTATCTGAACTGGGTTCAAGATGCGGTTCTGGCGCATTGGAACAAGCTTGCCCCGCCGGAGACGGCAGCGAAATATCTTTGGGTCGCGCTCAAACATGAAATCACATATCGCAAGCCGGCATTTCTGAATGATGAGGTGATTGCATCGGTTGTGCTGGAAAAGGTGCAAGGGGCGCGGTCATTTTACGATACGGTGATCAAGCGTGGCGAAGAAGTTCTTGCCGAGGTAAAGTCGAGCTGGTGCTGCATTGATGCAGAAACGCTGCGGCCTGCGCGCATTGCGGCCGATGTTCAGGCGTATTTTTTCAGTCGGGATTGATTCTGGATTGGCGGTGCGGCGTTTCGGCTGACGCGTTTTGCCAAAGCTTCGTCATCCTGAACTTGTTTCAGGATCTTAGTTAATCGGCAATGCAGTAGTAAGATCCTGAAACGAGTTCAGGATGACGGGACTCTGTAAGTTCAGGATGACCTACTTCAAATACTGAAAGTCCTCAGAAAATAGGATCATCCGCACCGTCGCCCATCGGCGTCACGGCGTTGTGTAACCCGCATTCAACCTTGTCCCAGCCCTTCCAACGGCCCGAGCGTGGGTCTTCGCCGGGTGCAACTTTGGTGGTGCAGGGGGAGCAGCCGATGGATGGATAGCCAAGCTTTACCAAGGGATGTGCGGGCAAGGCATGCTCGGCCATATAAGCGTCGATTCTGGCTTGGTCCCAATCGGCGATCGGATTGACTTTCAAACGGCCATTTTCGATTTCGAACCGGGGCAGCGCACGGCGGGTTGATGATTGAAACGCTTTGCGCCCAGTAAACTGTGCATCAAAGGCGGTCAAAACAGCATTCAATGGCAGCACCTTGCGGATTTCGCAGCAACCATCGGGGTCATATGACCAACGCAGGCCCGTTTCGTCCTTTTGCTGGAGCAAAATAGGGTCAGGGGTCAGGATACGTAGATCCAACAAGCCAAGCTTGGAACGAAGTTCCTCCCGATAATTGATCGTCTCGGGAAAATGCTTGCCCGTGTCCAAGAACAAGACGGGCAAAGTCGGATCGATGCTTGCAATGAGGTGCAGCAAAACCGCGCTCTCCGCGCCGAAGCTGGAGACTACAGCAGCATCACCCAACATGTTCTCGCGTAACAAGATCGTCAGCATCTCAATCGTATCACAGCCCCGGAACATGTTGTTCAGGCGCACCGCGTCGCCGTCTGTATATCGCGGGGCAGTGTTGATACGATCGGCGATGCGGACCTCATTACCCATGGCGTAGCTTCCAAATAGGCACCAAGCTATCAGCAGCCCCTTGATACGCATGGTCATAATGCGCCAGCGCGCGTGCGACGGCATCGGGGTTTAAGGAGGATTCAGGGGCGAAACTGTCAAAGCCGCAGCGGCGCATGAACGCAATCTGATCGACCAACACGTCGCCTTGGGCGCGCAATTCGCCCTGATACCCGGCCTCGCGCAATATGCGTGCGGCGCTATAGCCCCTGCCATCGCGATATTTGGGGAAAGCAACTTCGATCAGCGTCAGCCGGTCGAGGAAAGGAATTAAAGCGCGGGCATCATCATCGGGTTCCAACCGGACGGCGGTCGCGTTGGATTGGTCCAGAAACGCATCCAGCGTTACCGATGGCTGTTCTGTGACTTCATCGGCGCGATAACGAAACTCAACCATAAATCGCCTCCTTAAAGGGTTCGAGGCCGACACGGCGATAGGTGTCGAGGAAACGTTCATCACCCTCTCGCAGTGCCTTGTAGACTTCCGTCGCCTTTTCTACCGCATCGACAACGCCATCTTCGTCAAAGCCGGGTCCAATGATCTTCCCGATGCTGACGTCTTCCGCACCAGAGCCACCAAAAGTAAGCTGGTAATTTTCCACGCCTTTCTTATCGACGCCCAATATGCCGATGTGCCCCGCATGATGATGTCCGCAGGCATTGATGCAGCCCGAAATTTTAAGCTTCAGCTCGCCCAAATCGCGCTGCCGGTCCATGTCGGCAAAACGTGTCGCAATTTTCTGCGCGACGGGGATCGAACGCGCATTGGCAAGGCTGCAATAATCAAGGCCAGGGCAGGCGATGATATCGCTGATCAGGTCAAGATTGGCGTCGGCCAACGCGGCATCGCGCAAGGCGTGCCAGACGGCATATAAGTCGCGCTTTGCCACATAAGGTAGAACGATGTTCTGCGCATGCGTGACGCGCAATTCGTCATAGCTGTATTTTTCGGCCAAGTCAGCCATGACATCAATTTGCTGTGATGTCGCGTCGCCAGGGATACCGCCAATAGGCTTTAAGCTGATGTTGACGATGGCGTAGCCACCTTGCTTGTGCGGCTTTACATTCTGATCGAGCCAGACGGCAAAATCGGGATCAGTGCGGTCCGGTTCTACGTCCGGCGCGTCATATGCAGGTGCCGCAAAAAAGGCAGCTATGCGTTCCAACTCAGCCAAAGGCGGGTCGATGCCCAAGGTTTTGACATGCGCAAATTCCGCTGCGACCTGACGGCGATATGCGTCCGCGCCGATTTCATGGATCAGTATCTTGATCCGCGCTTTGTAGATATTGTCGCGCCGTCCGTAGCGGTTGTAGACGCGCAGACAGGCCTCAAGATAGCTCAACAGATCGTCCGCTTTCACAAAGGGATTGATCTCAGGCGCGATCATCGGCGTCCGGCCCATGCCGCCGCCGACAAATACCCGCGCGCCCAATGCGCCATCTTGGCGGATCAGCTCAAGCCCGATGTCGTGTAAACGCATGGCTGCGCGGTCCTCAGGTGACGCAATCACGGCGATTTTGAACTTGCGGGGTAGATAGCTGAATTCCGGATGGAAGGTTGACCATTGGCGCAGCAATTCGGCCCAAGGACGCGGGTCTGTGACTTCGTCAGCCGCAGCGCCCGCATATTGGTCCGACGAAATGTTGCGGATGCAATTGCCACTTGTTTGAATGGCATGCATTTCGACGGTGGCCAGCTCTTCTAGGATATCGGCACAGTCTTCCAGTTTGATCCAGTTATACTGAATATTCTGGCGCGTGGTGAAATGGCCATAATCGCGGTCATATTTGCGCGCGATATGCGCCAGCATCCGCATCTGCCGTGAATCGAGCGTGCCGTAAGGAATGGCAACGCGCAGCATATAGGCATGTAATTGCAGATAGAGGCCGTTCATCAACCGCAGGGGTTTAAACTGGTCTTCCGTCATTTCTCCGGCAATGCGGCGGGTTATTTGGTCACGAAATTCGGCAACGCGCGCGTCCACCATCGCTTGGTCATAATGGTCATATCTATACATGTCAGATTATCCAGTCGCCAGCCGCAGGATCGGCAGGCTTGAGTGTGAGGTCAGTGCGGACGGTTGGTCCCAGCGCGCGAATACGGTCCTTAATATGTGCCGGGCGCGGGCCATCTTCGGTTGGCAGCGCATCAATAATGTACGGCGCATTGACGCGGCGTGCGCCTTCCTCGGCGTGGAGTATTGCCTCGCCATGTTCGCCAACATCGGCGGCATCTTCGACATGGATGGACCAGCCATTGCCCGTCCACCAGGTTACAGCGCCAGACCCCAAATCATTTCCCGTCAGTAATTTCACGCAATTTTCTCCGCCTGTTTGGCAAAATGGAACAACCGGTCTTCGGCATCGGATTTCAGGACGACATCGCCGACAATGATGATGGCGGGCGAAACAACGCCTTCGCGCGCGATCATGTCGCCAAGGTCGGTTAGTATCGTCCGCATGGCGCGCGCATCGGGCCGTGTGGCGCGCTCCAGCACCGCGACAGGCGTATCGGGTGACAGGCCATCGCAGATGAGCTTTTCGGTAATGTCCGCCGCCGTGGCGATGCCCATATAGATAACCAAGGTGCGGCCTTTACCCGCAAGACCCGCCCAATTCTGGTCGGTCAGGCCCTTGCACTGGCCAGCGACGAAGGTAACGGCGCTGGCGGCATCACGGTGTGTCAGCGGCAACATGCTGGCTGCTGCACCGCCCATCGCGGCAGAGATGCCGGGAACGACCTCCACATCGATGCCAACGTCGCGGCAGGCTTCCGCCTCTTCACCGCCGCGTCCGAAAATAAACGGGTCGCCGCCTTTTAACCGCACGACCCTATGACCCGCCAGCGCCTCGCGCACGAGGATGTCGTTGATCCCGTCTTGCGGGACCGAATGGCGGGAGCGGCTTTTGGCGACGGAAATCAGACGTGCGGCGGGATTTATGAGCGCCATGATCGCGTCATCGACAAGGCCATCATGCACGACAACGTCCGCGCTCGAAATCAACCGAACCGCTTTAACGGTCAGAAGTTCGGGGTCACCGGGGCCAGCGCCCACCAAATATATGCGTGCTTGTTCCATCTTGCGTTCATGGGCAAATGCGCCGCACGCATCAAATCAGGATAAGTTGGCCAAGGCCTAGAAGAACTTTAGCGGATCACTTTGGCGCAAGGGTCAGGTGAAATATGGGCTTGCCCCATCTCCCGAATATCACGGATTTTGCGCTCCAGCATTTGCCAGTCATCCTTTTCGGCAATCGCCTGCCAGATATCTTCCACCTCGTTGATTAACATCGAACATATCGCGCCCTTCGCCCAATAATCGTGACGGTCCCCTTCCACTGGCGCGTAATCACGCAGCAAAGCTGCAAATGCCACTTCATATTCGCCGGGGGCTTCGCCCGCATCCGCGTTGCCGTGGCGATAGCGATAGAAGAATTGATCGATTGCAATTTTCTCCCGCGACATCGCGCGTTCGGCGGCTTCGACCAATTGCCTGTCCAATGCCTCTCCGTGCGATGCTACACCCAACCGCCACAAAAAACGCCGAATGACCGCTTGCTGATACAGGCCAGGAAAACGCTCCAGTGCCGCAATCAATGGCGGAGCGTCCGACACCAAACGCAGCGCAACTGCCAACTGCCCCAAGTTCCAATGCAGCGCTTCGGCCTGTCTGCCAAATGCGTAAAGACCAGATTCGTCGAAATAGGCCGCGGTGAATTGCGGGTCCCAATATTCGGTGAAGCGCCATGGCCCATAATCGAAGCTTTCACCGGTAATATTGATATTGTCGGTATTGAGCACGCCATGAACAAAGCCCGCGACCATGTATGACGCCGCAAGATCCGCGACCCGTTCCACCGCCAATTCAAGCAACTGAGCCGCAGGATTTTCCGTTGCGGCAACATCGTAAAGCTGCGTCAGGCAATAAGCGATAAGCTCCTCCATAAACGCAGCATCGCCTTCGGCGGCGACACGTTGGAAGCTGCCAATGCGGATATGGCTATGGCTTAATCGGACCATGACGGCGGACCTTGTGGGCGATGGTTCATCGCCGCGCATCAATTCTTCGCCGGTTTCAATGATCGAAAATGTTTTGGAGGTGTTGACGCCAAGCGCCTCCAGCATTTCGGTTGCCAATATTTCGCGCACCCCACCTTTTAGCGTCAAACGGCCATCACCACGGCGGCTATAAGGTGTGGTCCCCGACCCCTTGGTGGCCAGATCTAGCAAGCGGCCGTCGCCATCGCGCATCTGCGCAAACAGGAAACCCCGACCGTCACCAATGTCGGGATTATAGACGCGGAATTGGTGCCCATGATAGCGCAAAGCCAACGGTGCAGGCATATTGTCGGGCAGCGGTTCAAAGCGGCCAAAGTGGCGGACCCAGGCGGCGTCGTCATAGTCGGCGAGGCCAATTGTCGCTGCCCAACGATCATTCCGAAAGCGCAAGACCGTCTCCGGAAAATGCGCAGGCCGGACGGCGTAACCAATTTTCGCGCCAAGACTGGCGATTATTGGATCAGGACGGTAGGGGGAAGGGGACGGTTTGATAATCATAAAACGCATCTGGGCGGTGCATAAGGGAAAGGCAAGTATGGCGGCGGTTCGCATCCTGCATTTGCATAGCAGCTTTGATTTAGGTGATCAGCAATCGCGCACGGTTCGCCTGATGAACCACTTTGGCAATCAAGCCGAACATACGGTTTTGTCGGCTGTTCGCGATGCCTTTGGCGCGGCAGACATGATTGATCGCCGCGTGAAGGTCAGCTTTCCCAAAGACGCAGCGCCTTCGCTCGCCGGAATGCCCAGCATGGGCCGCTATCGCCGTTTGGCCAGCTATATGAAGAAATTTCACCTCGTGCTCAGTTACAATTTCGGTGCAATGGACGGGGTCATGGCGCATACCTTGTTTACGCGCAGCATGAAATTGCCGCCGTTGATTCATCATGAGGACGGATTTGAGCATGATG
This sequence comes from Sphingorhabdus sp., assembly GCF_050921905.1. Lineage (NCBI taxonomy): Bacteria > Pseudomonadati > Pseudomonadota > Alphaproteobacteria > Sphingomonadales > Sphingorhabdaceae > Sphingorhabdus > Sphingorhabdus sp. Next base: position 48,252 of record NZ_CP050888.1, read on the forward strand.
AGGTTGATCGGCTGAAATGGCAACGCAATTGGTTCCGCAATATTGCGCTGCAACGGTCTGATGCCCTTGTCGTGCCATCCAAAACGCTTGAACATATTGCCCGCAATGTCTGGCATCAGCCGCTGGAGAAAATCGCCCGCTTTCCCAACGGGATTGATACCGAACATTATAACCGCCGCCCGCAACGCGGGTCCTTTCCGGGGTTCCAAAAACGGGACGGAGACATTGTTGTCGGCACGATTGCCGATCTGCGCAGCGTTAAGAATGTGCCTCGGCTGTTACGTGCGGTCGCTGCGGCTGGCCCGAATATCCGGCTTGCCATTGTCGGCGAAGGGCCGGATCGCGATGTGATTATATCGGAGGCAAAGCGGCTTGGTATCGCCGACCGCGTGATGATGCCTGGATATTTGCGTGACCCGGCGCGCTACATTCGGCTTTTCGACATTTTTGCTTTGTCCTCGGATAGCGAACAATATCCCGTTTCACTGGTTGAAGCGATGACCAGCGCGCTGCCCATTGTGTCGACGGACGTAGGCGATGTCCGCACTATTGTTGCGCGCGAGAACCGGCCCTTTATCGTTGCACGCGCTGATGAGGACGCGCTGGCTTTGGCTATCGCTAGCTTGGCAAAAGATGCGGCACTTCGTGAAGCATTGGGCGCTGCAAACCGCTTATTGGCCTGTTCTCAATATGATGAGGAAACGATGTTCGCGCGGTATCGGCAGCTTTATGGTTCTGCCATGAAACGTGCTGATTTTGCGCGACAAAGCTAGATATTTACGATAGCGCAAAATGAGAGAAGCGCATGAAACTGTGCTTTAACGCGCATTTTAGGGGTAGTATTTGTGTTTAAGGGTCTGAAACCCATTATCTATGGTGGCCGTGAAGTATGGCCATTGGTCGAAGGCGGCAAGGGCGTTGCGGCGACCAATCATGCAAGTTCTGGTGCGTGGGCTGCGGCGGGCGGCATCGGCACAGTATCGGCGGTAAATGCCGATAGCTATGATGAAAATGGCGACATGATCCCGCAAGTCTTCCTTGGCAAAACGCGCGCCGAACGGCATGAAGAACTGGTCGAATATGGCATTCGCGGCGGCATTGCGCAGGTGAAGCTTGCGCATGAAATTTCCAATGGGCGCGGCGCCATTAACATCAACGTGCTGTGGGAAATGGGCGGTGCCCAGCGCATCTTGCACGGTATCTTGGAAGCGACCAAGGGCATGGTGACAGGCGTCACCTGCGGCGCTGGCATGCCATACAAATTATCCGAAATTGCCGCGCAATATGGCGTATATTATTTGCCCATCGTCAGCTCCGCGCGCGCGTTCCGCGCCTTGTGGAAGCGTGCCTATCACAAGGTGCCGGAATGGCTCGGTGCGGTTGTCTATGAAGATCCATGGCTCGCCGGTGGCCATAATGGCCTGTCCAATGCCGAAGACCCGCGATCCCCCGAAGATCCTTATCCCCGCGTAAAGGCCCTGCGCGATGTCATGCGCGTTGAAGGCATTTCGGATGATGTGCCCATCGTCATGGCCGGCGGCGTCTGGTTCTTGCGTGACTGGAACAACTGGATTGATAACCCCGAACTGGGGCAGATTGCGTTCCAATTGGGCACACGTCCGCTGTTGACGCAAGAAAGCCCCATTCCCGCCGGTTGGAAAGACGCGCTTACGAAAATTCCGGAAGACGGCGTGCTGCTGCATCAATTTTCGCCCACGGGCTTTTACTCCAGCGCGGTCATCAACCCCTTCCTGCGTGAGCTTCAGGCGCGATCGGAACGTCAAATTCCGTTTGTGCAGGCCGCCGACGCGGAACACACGGCGCAATTGGATGTCGGCGTGAAGGGTAAGAATTTCTGGGTGACCCAAGCCGACCTGATGAAGGCCCGCGAATGGGATGCGCGCGGGTTTAATGTTGCGCTGAAAACGCCCGATAACTCGCTTGTGTTCGTGACACCGTCATCGGGTGAAACGATCCGGAAGGATCAAAAGGACTGCATGGGATGTTTGTCGCATTGCGGTTTTTCGTCGTGGAAGGACCATGACAATAACTCCACAGGCCGCCTTGCCGACCCGCGCAGCTTTTGCATTCAAAAGGCGCTGCAGAACATCGCCCATGGCGCACCCATTGACGAAAATCTGATGTTCGCCGGACACAGCGCCTATCTGTTCGGAAAAGACCCGTTTTATTCGAACGGCTTTGTCCCGACAGTGCAGCAATTGATGGACCGTATTTTAACGGGCGATTGATGTTGGTCATGTCAGGCCCAAGGGGTCATAGCGCAGGGCTGTTTTGGGGATGACGGGCGTGTTAGTGGAATTTCTTTAATCCCCTCTACTTTAGTTCGGTATGTTTGGTGAAAATGTATACCGCCACCGTCTCGACTTGGCTAAAGCACGATTATTCTTAGAAGGGGATATTGAATGGCAAGCGCGGCTCCTGATTTAACGGTCAAAGGCGAGTTGGTTGAACGAGTTTATGGGAACTTTGTCGAGAGTCGGTATGTTGTAAATCGCCGATATCAGCGAAAACTGATATGGACACTGGAAGAAAAACAAGAGTTTATTGACTCTCTGAAAAAGGGTTACCCAGTGCCGATTATTTTGTTGGCAGAGAGCTCCAACAGAGAATCAAACCAATTGGAAATCATAGATGGCATGCAACGACTCGATGCAATTGTGTCATTTATAGAGAACAAATATGCCGTCGATGGGCGCTATTATGATCTTGAGACAATGGCAAAAACCAAAGAATTGCTAGATACCCAAATTATTGAACAAAAACACCCGAAGTTGGATCGCGCAACTTGCGTTAAGATTGCTTCGTATCTGGGCACCTCCATTAACCGTTGATTTTGGTCAAGCGGCCTCGATATGCGCGTTGCAGGCACCTGATCGGTGCATTTCGGGCTGAGATTGGCTCTATTGCCGCTGTTTTGGCCCCTATTTCTGGATTTTGGACACAATTATCCTGTCGCCGCTCGTCGTTCGTGGAACAGCAGGCGCTGCATATTGTACGCAAGATTGGCGAGCATGATCTTCGTCTCGGCACGCTTGATGCCGATGGTGCGGATGAACAGTCCCATATGCGCCTTTTGCTGCGCAAAGACGTGCTCGACCCTTGCACGTATCTTCGACTTTGTTCGGTTGGCTGCACGAAGCGCTTCTGACCGTGGCTTGCCCTTTGGCTTCTTGCGGTGGATGCGGCTGACCCGGCCATGGGCTGCAAGCCACGCTTCATTGGTCTTGGACCGGTAAGCGGTGTCGCCCCACACATCAGATGCAGTGTTGTTTGTCGTGACCACTTCGCGCAGTTGTGATCCATCATGACGCGCGCCGTGCGTGACCACAGCCTTGCGGATGAACCCGAAGCGCTGATCGATAGCTATATGATTCTTGTAGCCAAAGCTTGGGATCGCAATGTCGATCTGCGGCTTGCCGTTCGCAGCCATGCGCGCTTTGGCAAACTTCACCGTCCAGCGCGCATCTGTGTCTTTCTGCGCAGCCTTGGCGGGTTGGTCGGGCCAGACTTCCTGTGCCGTCTTGCCCGTTTTGATTGCATCCTTCTCGTCTTGCGTATTGCGCTGCTTGGGGGCTGCAATCAGCGTTGCATCGACGATCTGGCCGCCCATTGCCAGATATCCATTGGTTCGCAGCCGGTGGTCAAAGGCGTCAAACAGCACCTGCAAGGTTCCGGCATCGGTCAACTTCTCCCGGAATAGCCGGATCGTGTTGGCATCAGGCGTTGGCGCTCCAAGATCAAAGCCCAGAAAACGCAGCCAGCTCAACCGATCACGGATCAGATACTCCATGCGGGCATCGGCCACATTGTTCTGCGCCGCCAGAATAAGGATCTTGAACATCGATACGCAGTCATAGGGCGGTCTGCCACCCTTCGAACCGTCCGAATAAGCCAGTGCATTGTCCAGGATCACACGAAAGCCTTCAAAATCAACTATCCGCCCCAGCGCCTCAAGCGGATCGCCATTGGCCGAAAGCCGCTTCAAATGATCCGATAAACCGAACAAACCCGCCTGCTTCATAATCGCCTCCCGATGGGGACCGTTGAATCAGATCACACGCTCAAATGCCAGAGGTTTTTGGAGGTGCCCATCTTGTCCCCCTCTCCATCTATGAATTTGCAGATGAAGAGTCAGTTGACAAGGTTTTCCGAAGAATAAATGCAGGTGGTCGACAATTGTCGCGGCAAGAGCTTCGTTCCGCTGGTGCCACTGGGCATTTTGCTAACGCCGTTCGCCGGTTAGCAGCTAAAGTTAGAGGAGACGATTCTGCCTCCGACATTCTCAAACTTAATGAAATGCAAAAGATAAGTATTACCAATAAGGATTTGGAATACGGAATTGATGTTGATAATCTTTTTTGGGTTAAACAAGGCATCCTTTCACGCGACCATATTCGCAAAAGCCAAGACGAAGAAATTATTGCTGATTTAGTATCGTACATGGTTTACGATGAACCCATCTCTTCGAGAACAGAATTTCTAGATGACTATTACAATCCCGGTCCAGAAACCGCAGCAATAACGCGTCACGTTGACGTAGAGAGATTTGTCCAACGCCGGTCCGTTGATCTTGTGGTGAGCGATTTTACTCGAACACTCGATCAAATCAGACTGGTAATCGACGCTTCAAAGAAAAATTTTTCGCAGTTGCTGTTCCCCGATGGCCAGAATAACCCAATTCCACGTTATTTTCAGGCCATTTTTCTCGCTTTTTATGACTTAATGATTAAACAAAATCAAGATGTTATGGACCAAAAAACACTTTTGACTGCAATGTCGTCAATGGGACGGCATATAAACGTGCAAGACGGGGGCGGGCGCTGGGGGGCGGAAAGTCGTCAGAAGGCAATTGAAGCTGTGGCAGGAATGATTTCAAAATCATTTGGGCCAGCCGAAGCGCCAGACCCTGCAAAAGTGCTTTGGATTACCCAGTTGGAGAATCTACTAAGCCAGTCCTATACCGAGCAAGCGTCCTATGATTTCAAGCAGGGTTTTTTTGCTCTTAATGACCCACCATCATTTGACGAAGATTCGTTCGAGAAAATTCTCAAAACACTAGTCGCGATTGCAAATGTAGGCCCAAGAAAAAAAGGCTATGTCATTGTCGGGGTCGCCGAAACCCGTTTGACCGCAGAAAGAATATTAACATTGTTTGGTGCTGAGTCTTTAGCCTTCCAGAATTTTTGGATTAGCGGTATCGATCACGAAGCAAACCGGTTGTGCAAGTCACCGGATCAAATGTTTCAATTCATTACGGACAAAGTAAGTCAATCGGTTATATCCGAGCCTTTAAAGGGTTACATCTTGGCCAACATTAAGCCAGTTCGGTATTACGATAAAACCGTGTATGTTTTTGAAGCCAAGGGGATGGACGACCCGAGTATGTATGCGGATAGCTATTTCGAACGAAACGGTGCACAGCTGTCCAAAGTCGAACCTGCGATGATATCAAACTTAATTAGACGCTACATATCGCGCTAAATCTGAATTACCGTGATAGGGAATTACGAATTGAGTTCCGGTGACAGGTGCGTCATCCCCGAAATAGCTTTGCTTCGCGTCCGCCTTTGCATTGCTGCGTAACATGATGCGAAGTCCCCCGATCAAATGTAACGAAAACACATGCGATAAGAGCGGGTTAATGAAATTCCGATGAATGTCAATTTTGGGGTTAATGCACCTGTCCCCTAATTACGGGGATGACGTAGCTGTTAGCGCAATTCCTTTAGTCGATGCGGAAGATATTGAAGTGGCGCAGCACCCGTCGCCCCAGCGCAGGCTGGGGCCTATCGCGTCTGTCGGCCTGCCCATACACACGTCATAGGCACCAGCCTTCGCTGGTGCGACGGCGTTTTGTGCTGAACGGGTTATTTCGGGGATGAAGCAGCTGAAATTCCGATGACAGGTGCGCCACGCCCGAAATAGCGTTGTATTATGGCGGTAGTTTGCTCCATGCGCTTTTCCCGCACTACTAAACGTCATTCCCGCGCAGGCGGGAACCCAACTCCCGCGCAAGAATGCACTATCACCTTTGCTGAAAATGTCGCTGTCATGAGTTGGGTTCCCGCCTACGCGGGAATGACGAGGAATTACCGAATTACCGTGACAGAGGAACTACCGTAACAATTACCATAACCCCTAAACAGCTTTCGCTTGCAATGTAGGATTTGGTTTGAGATTTTGTGCTTCACGCCCGCATTTGTTGCGCGACCGGCTCTTTGAACATGTTGACCCCCAGCCCGCGCTTTCGGACCCGGTAAGCCAACGTCGCAAAGTTGGGGTAAGTTTACAGAAATACCCCGTTTTGCGTATATGTTTGTAAACTTAGGCACCGGATTGACCGAATTACCGTGAAAATCACCTTATCCCCGTCATACACAAACCGCGTGATGCCAGATGCGCCGCCGCTGGTTTCTTTGGATGCCGCTTCGTTTATTGCCAGCCTTCCAAGACTTGGTCTGGCGGTCTGTGGCCGTCTGCCCACATGCGGATGTTTGCAATCACGCGCTCGCCCGACGCCTCTCGCCCTTCAAAGGTCGCGCTGCCCAGATGGGGGAGCAATACGACATTGGGAATGTTGAACAATCGCGAGTCCACCGCTGGCTCATGCGTATAGACATCCAACCCGGCCCCCGCGATACGGCCCGTTTCCAAGGCATCAATCAACGCGTCCTCGTCAATCAACTCCCCACGCGAGCTGTTGATGATATAGGCGTCCGTTTTCATCTGCGCGATGCGGTGGGCGTTGATGATCTTGTCGGTTTCTGCGGTTAACGGGCAATGCAGGGTGATGATGTCCGACCGCGCCATAAGCCGGTCAATGTCGGGTTCAAAAATGATACTCAATTCATCCTCGACGCTGGCGGGCAAGCGATGGCGTTTGTTGTAGATGATGTTGAGGCCAAAGGCCCTTGCGCGCATCGCCACAGCTTCGCCAATACGGCCAAGCCCGATAATGCCCAATGTCTTGCCGCCAATCCGGTGGCCAAGCATGCCCGTCGGGCTCCAGCCGCGCCATTCGCCGTTGCGCATAACACGCTGGCCTTCGCCAAGGCGGCGGGGGACGTTGAGGATGAGCGCCATCGTCAGGTCGGCGGTATCGTCGGTGAACACGCCGGGCGTGTTGGTGACCATGATGCCCTTCGCCTTTGCGGCGGCCAGGTCGATATGGTTGACGCCCGCGCCATAGCTGGCGATCAGCTTGAGCCGGGGCGGGGCGGCGGCGACGATTTCTGCATTGATGCTGTCGGTGACCGTTGGCACAAGCACGTCGCAACCGGCCATTGCGGCGATCAATGCGTCACGGCTTAATGGGGTGTCGTCGGTGTTGAAGCGTGCGTCGAATAACTCCGCCATGCGTTTTTCAACCGCAGGCAGCAAACTGCGTGTAACGCGGATGGACGGACGTTCGATGCGGCTAAGTTCTGGCATAGGCTGACTAAAGCCGAATTTGTGGCTAGGTCAAGACAGGATGGTTGCACTCCCCGCAACGCTTGCCGTATAAGATGCAAACGATGGTAAACAATATGGCCAAGCAGAACAAATCGATATGGCGTTATGGCGCAGTGGCGCTTGCGCTTTTGGGTTCGGTGTCTGCCGCTGGACAGACGCAGCGCAAGCCGCCTTATTGGGCGTCGATACAAAAGCCCGAAGCCCGCATGCGCACCGGGCCCAGCACTGAATTTCCAGTGACATGGGTGTACAAAAGGCAGAATTTGCCGGTGAAAGTCGTCGCGGTCCACAGCGTCTGGCGCAAGGTCGAGGATCCCGATGGGGAACAAGGCTGGCTGCACGTGCGGCTTTTAAGTCCCCAGCGGACCGCCATCGTTATTGGTAAAGACAATGGCGCATTGCGGGACTCGCCGCAAGCCAGCGCGCATATTTCATGGCGCGTTCAGCCCGGTGTGGTCGGAATCATTGAGGAATGCGAAAAGGGCTATTGCCGTTTTGAAACCAATGGTCGGTACGGTTATATCGAAACGGCGCGTATTTGGGGCGATGAAGCGCCCTAAGCCGTGAAGCTTACGCTTCGACGCGCTCTGCGAGAACCGTCAGGCCGCCTGCGTTCACCTCGGCAAAACCACCTGCGATCATCAGGCGCTCCGGCGTTGCGCCTTGCGTCTTGTAAATCTCCAGCGCGGCGTCGTTGCGCAGCGTGCTCATCATCGGGCTATGGCCCTCCAACACGCCGAAATCGCCCTCAGTGCCCGGAACGACAACCATATAGACATCGTCCGAGCGGTAGAGCTTCTCAGGGGTTACGAGTTCGAAGTGTAATGGCATCAGTCTTTTCCCAACCTTCCCCTCTCCTTTGGGAGAGGGTTGTGAAGACTTAGCGCCGTAGCTTTCGCGAAGGCGGTTAGTCGTAGCTGGGTGAGGGGGAGTGCCCAATCGTCAGGGCTGAACCCCTCATCCAACTTCGCCTAAGCTGCTACACAGCTAAGGCTTCGTATCCTTCTCCCAAAAGGAGAAGGTAAATGCTTACGCCGCTTCCGCAGCCATTTTGGCTGCTTTGGCAACCGCTTCTTCGATTCCGCCGACCATGTAGAAAGCGGATTCGGGAAGATGGTCATATTCGCCATCGACGACTGCCTTGAACGATTTCACGGTGTCTTCGACCTGAACAAACTTACCGGAAATGCCGGTGAAGACTTCGGCAACATGGAATGGCTGCGACAGGAAGCGTTGGATTTTACGTGCGCGGGTTACGGTCAATTTGTCGTCTTCGGACAATTCGTCCATGCCCAAAATCGCAATGATGTCTTGCAGTGACTTATATTTTTGCAGCGTTTCCTGAACGCGGCGGGCGGTGTCATAATGCTCCTGGCCAACAACGGCTGGTGTCAAAACGCGGCTAACCGAGTCAAGCGGGTCAACGGCGGGGTAAATGCCAAGCTCCGAAATTGCGCGGTTTAGCGTGGTCGTTGCATCCAAGTGGGCAAATGACGTTGCTGGTGCAGGGTCGGTCAAGTCATCTGCGGGAACGTAAATCGCCTGAACCGAGGTAATCGAACCCTTGGTGGTTGAGGTGATGCGTTCCTGCAACTGGCCCATGTCGGTTGCCAAAGTTGGCTGATAGCCCACAGCCGATGGGATACGGCCGAGAAGCGCGGACACTTCGGAACCGGCCTGCGTGAAGCGGAAGATGTTGTCTACGAAGAACAATACGTCCTGGCCTTCTTCATCGCGGAAATATTCCGCCATGGTCAGGCCCGAAAGCGCAACGCGGGCACGGGCACCGGGAGGCTCGTTCATCTGACCGAAGACCAACGCAACCTTTGAACCTTCTGGGGTTGGGTTGCCGTCGGCGTCCTTGGCGATAACGCCGGCGTCGAGGAATTCGTGATACAGATCGTTCCCTTCGCGGGTGCGCTCACCCACGCCAGCAAACACCGAAACGCCACCATGGCCCTTTGCGATGTTGTTGATCAGTTCCTGAATAAGAACGGTCTTGCCAACGCCGGCGCCGCCGAACAGGCCGATCTTGCCGCCCTTTGCATAAGGCGCAAGCAGGTCGATGACCTTGATCCCGGTGACGAGGATTTCGGCTTCGGTCGACTGGTCAGTGAACAAGGGCGCTTCTGCGTGGATCGGGTTGGACTTTGCCGCGCCAACAGGGCCGCGCTCGTCAATGGGCTCACCAATCACGTTCATGATGCGGCCAAGCGTCATTGGGCCAACGGGCACAGAAATCTGCGCGCCGGTGTCGCGGACTGGCTGACCACGGGTCAGGCCTTCGGTCGCGTCCATCGCGATGGTGCGGACGGTGTTTTCGCCCAAATGCTGCGCCACTTCAAGGACCAAGCGGTTGCCATTATTGTCGGTTTCAAGCGCCGACAAAATCGATGGCAATTGGCCAGTGAAGGTGACATCGACAACAGCGCCGATGATCTGGCTGATACGGCCAGTTGCGCCAGCAACGTTGATGGCGGTCTGGCCGGAACCTGCCTTAGGGGCGGAGGCCTTGGTTGCAGCGGCCTTTTTCACAGGTGCCTTTTTGGCGGCTGCGGCGGGTGCTGCGGCCTTTGGAGCGGCGGTCTTCTTCGGGGCGGTTGCCATTTGCTTCTTCCTTGCCTTTGGATGTCGTTAAAGCGCTTCTGCGCCTGCGTTTATTCTGTTGCTACAATGCTTCCGCACCAGCAATAATTTCGATTAATTCCGTGGTAATCGCTGCTTGACGCGTGCGGTTATATTGAATGGTCAGCTTGTTGATCATGTCGCCCGCGTTGCGCGTTGCGTTGTCCATGGCTGTCATTTTCGAACCTTGCTCCGACGCCGCATTTTCGCGGTTTGCGCGCAACAATTGAACCGCCACGTTACGTGGCAGCAATTCGGCGAGAATTTCTTCTTCGTCGGGTTCATATTCCACTGTTGCGGACAAGCCGACCGTGTCGCTTTCGTCCGCGCTTACTGCAACGGGCATCAACTGGATCTGCGTTGGCGTTTGCGTCAGCACATTTTCAAACTTGCTGAAGAACAAATGCGCGATGTCAAAATCCCCGGCTTCAAAACGCGCGGTCAGATCTTCGCCCCAAGCTTGCACATCGGCAAAGGTCAGCTTGCCCAGATCGCCCGGTTCAATGCTGTGGATGATATCGCCACGGAACGTGCGGCTCAACTGATCGCGGCCCTTTTTCCCGATGGTGTAGAATTTGACGGTCTTGCCCTCGGCCTTCAACGCCTCTGCCTGACGGCGGGCGAGGCGGACGATATTGGTGTTAAACGCGCCGGCAAGGCCCTTGTCGCTGGTCGCGACAACAAACAGATGCACGTCGCTCTTGCCTGAGCCTGCAAGCAGCTTTGGCGATTGTGGGCCAACAGAAACCTTGGACGCGATGCTCGACACCACTGCCTCAAGCCGCTCGGCATAAGGGCGCGATGCTTCGGCCGCTTCGGTCGCCCGACGCAACTTCGCAGCGGCGACCATTTTCATCGCCTTAGTGATCTTCTGGGTCGACTTGACCGAGTTGATCCGCATTTTGAGGGCCTTCAGAGACGCCATCTAACTTCCTCACTTTCGTCATTCCCGCGTAGGCGGGAATCCAACTCCTGAACTATAGGCCTGAACCAAGGGCTCAGGGGCTGGCCCCCCGCCTGCGCGGGGGTGACGGTTAAAATAGGTTACGCAAAATTCTTCGTGAATGTATCCAGTGCCGCCATCAGCGCTTTCTTGCTGTCGTCGCTGAAGTCGCGGCTGTCGCGGATCGTCTTCAGGATGCTCGCATGGTTGGCGCGCAAGTCGGCAAGCATTGATTCTTCGTAACGGGTCACGTCGGTGACAGGAATGCCATCGAGATAACCGTTGGTGCCGGCAAAGATCGACGCGGTTTGCTCTTCAAACGGAAGCGGTGAGAATTGCTTTTGCTTCAACAATTCGGTCAAACGTGCGCCACGGTTCAAAAGCTTTTGCGTCGAGGCATCAAGGTCGGAACCGAACTGCGCGAACGCCGCCATTTCGCGATATTGTGCAAGCTCAAGCTTGATCGAACCCGATACCTTCTTCATCGCCTTTGTCTGTGCCGCCGAACCAACGCGGCTCACCGACAGACCCACGTTAATCGCAGGACGGATGCCTTGGAAGAACAGGTCGGTTTCGAGGAAGATCTGACCATCGGTGATCGAAATCACGTTGGTTGGGATATAGGCCGAAACGTCGCCAGCCTGCGTTTCGATGATCGGCAATGCCGTCAATGAACCACCGCCATTGGCGTCGGACATCTTCGCGGCGCGCTCCAGCAAGCGGCTGTGCAGATAGAAAACGTCACCGGGATAGGCTTCACGGCCCGGAGGACGACGCAGCAGCAAGGACATTTGGCGATAGGCCACGGCTTGCTTTGACAAATCATCATATACGATCACGGCGTGCATGCCGTTGTCGCGGAAAAATTCGCCCATCGCAACGCCGGTGTAAGGCGCGAGATATTGCAGCGGTGCAGGCTCGGAAGCGGTTGCGGCAACGACGATGGAATATTCCATCGCGCCTTGTTCTTCCAACGCGCGGACGATCTGCGCCACGGTTGAACGCTTCTGACCCACAGCAACGTAGATGCAGTATAGCTTCTTCGATTCGTCGGTGCCCTTGTTGACTTCCTTCTGGTTGATGAAGGTGTCGATGGCAACAGCGGTCTTACCCGTCTGACGGTCGCCGATGATCAATTCGCGCTGGCCACGGCCAACGGGCACGAGGGCGTCAAGCGCCTTGAGGCCAGTTTGTACAGGCTCCGAAACCGATTGGCGCGGGATGATGCCGGGCGCTTTGACTTCAACGCGGCTGCGTTGCGTGGTCTTCAATGGGCCCTTGCCATCGATGGGGTTGCCAAGGCCGTCAACAACGCGGCCAAGCAATTCCTTGCCGACAGGAACGTCCACAATCGTGCCGGTGCGCTTTACAACGTCACCTTCACGGATTTCGCTGTCTGACCCGAAAATAACAACACCAACATTGTCCGCTTCCAGGTTCAGCGCCATGCCCTGAATACCATTGGAGAATTCGACCATTTCACCAGCCTGGACATTGTCGAGGCCATGAATACGGGCGATGCCGTCACCAACCGACAAGACGCTGCCGACTTCCGAAACCTGTGCTTCGGTGCCGAAATTGGCGATCTGGTCCTTAATGACCTTGGAAATTTCTGCGGCGCGGATATCCATGTTGCTACTTAGCCTTTCACCGACGGCGGATGCCGTCAGCCTTTCATCTGGTTAGCGAGGGTGTTCAAACGGGTTTTAATCGAATTGTCGATCATCTGGCTGCCGATTTTTACGGTAAGCCCGCCAAGAAGCGACGGATCGACTTTGGTCTGGATGGCGACATTACTGCCGACGCGTTTTGTAAGTGTGGCCAATAATGCCTTGGTCTGCGCCCCGCTCAATGCATGAGCGGAGGTAACTTCGGCAGTGACTTCGCCGCGATGTGCCGCAGCAAGCGTTGAAAACGCGCGGGCAACGGAGGCAGTTTCGTTCAAGCGACGATTGTCAGCGAGCACGCCCAATGTCTTGGCGGTCAGGGCATCCAGCTTCATTGCTTTTGCAACAGCGGCAATGGCTTTCTTCGCATCAATACGGCTGAGTACAGGATTGCTGGTGAGTGCTTTTAGTTCAGCCGATTCGGTCACGGCTTGGGCCATCGCGCGCATGCTCTTTTCAACGGCATCAATCGCCTTTGCGTCGCGGGCCAGTTCAAACAATGCCGTCGCGTAACGGCCAGCAAGACTGGCCTGAATATTAGCGCTTGTGCCGCCGGAATTATCCACGCGTCGAATTCCTAAAATGTGAGACTGAAAAACTTACCGAGCGCACCAAGGAGTTGCCCCCTCTTTGGCGTCGGGCCGCGCCTAGCAGGGGTTTTGTTGCGATGCAAGATGGCGATTGTCGCTTGTGCAACAGGAATCGTGATATGGCGCTTTCGATGCTCTTTACCACGACCTGCAGAGCCCATTATCCTGAATTTCGTGCCTTCGTCATCCTGAAACAAGTTCAGGATGACGACAGGGCGGGTGTGAGGGCTAGGATGACGATACGGCGGGTTCGGCCAATGGTGCGAACCCTGTGTCGGCGCTCATTCCCTGCCACCGCGTTATTCGCTCTAAAGCGGGCAGGGCGGTCTGTTTTAAGTGTAGGCCAGTACCCATTTTTTAAGGATAAAGCGCCCGGACAAAATAGAGCCCTTCGGGTGGTGCATTTTCGGCCAGAGCTGATCGGTCGGCGGCATCGAGCGCAGCTTTCAAGTCTGCCGCTGTCCAGCGGCCAAGTCCGACGGCGACAAGGCATCCGACCATGGAGCGCACTTGATGGTGCAAGAAGGACAAGGCCGCTGCCTCGATAATCACATGCCGCCCCTCCCGCCGCACATTGAGGCGGTCGAGCGTTTTGACGGGGCTGGCGGATTGGCAAGCGGTGGAGCGGAAGGTGGTGAAATCATGCAGGCCGACAAGTATCTGCGCGGCGTTATGCATTGCATCGGCATCCAATTCCGGTCCGACGCGCCAGACGCGACCCTTTTCCAGCGTTAGCGAGGCACGGCGGTTGAGGATGCGATATTCATACGCCCGGCCAATGCAGCTATAGCGCGCATGCCAGTCGTCGGCGACTTCTTCGCATGCCAGTATCGCGATGGGGTGCGGGCGCAAATGCGCGTTTATGGCCTCCATCAAGCGGAAGGCGGATAGGCCTTTTTCCACATCAACATGCGCGCGCATGGCGAGCGCATGGACACCAGCGTCGGTGCGGCCCGCGCTGTAGACCAAAGTTTTTTCGCCAGTGGTTTTGAATATCGCCTCTTCGATCGCGCCTTGGACCGAGGGGCCATGGTCCTGCCATTGCCAGCCCATATACGGGCCGCCGTCAAATTCGATGGTAAGCGCGAAGCGAGTCATGTCAGGGTAGCATATATGTTGGGGCGACGGGGATTTGGATTCACGCAGAGGCGCATAGGTCGCAGAGCAATGCTTCTCCCTGCGTCATGTTGAACTTGTTTCAGCATCCATCGTGCCACACAGACCGAAGGGGTAAGAGGCAAATCGCCCTCCCCACACATACCGTCGCTCCTGCGCAGGCTGGAGCCTATGGTGCCGTGCCGCAATACACCGCGCTTGATCGATAGGCGTGATAGACCCCAACCTGCGTTGGGGCGACGAATGGCGATGTTTGGGGTGAGAATAGTCATGACAGGGTCGTTCCGACTGGAATCGCCTTGCCGCGCAGCAAGTCGGCGGTGGGCATAACAGGCTTGCCTGCGCGTTGGATGCGCGTTGGGCGGATGGCGTTAATGCCGCAGGCGATGGTGAGTTGGTCGTCGATAATCTCGCCTGTCGCGCCGTGGGCTGCGACTATGTCTGCCGCCAAAACGCGGTAGCGGTCGCCGTCAAATGCGAACCATGCGCCCGGCGTGGGGTTGAAAGCACGGATTTGGCGTTCGACCGCGGCAGCGGACAGGGAAAAATCTAGCTTCGTTTCCGCCTTGTCGATCTTGGCGGCGTAGGTGACGCCTTCTTGCGGCTGCGCCACGCAGGGAAATGCCCCCAAATCGGCCAAAACCCGGACCATTAGCTCCGCCCCAAGCTCCGCCAGCTCCATAGTAAGCTGGCCCGTCGTCTGGTGCCCGATTTCGATTTCCGTCGTCGCGCGGACGGGGCCAGTATCCAGTCCGGCCTCCATCTGCATGACCATGACGCCACTATTGGCGTCACCCGCCAATATCGCCCGCTGCACCGGCGCGGCTCCCCGCCAGCGGGGCAGCAATGATCCATGGACATTCAGGCAACCATGCGCAGGCGCTTCCAAGACCGCAGGCGGCAATATGAGGCCATAAGCAGCGACGATGGCAACATCGAGGCCCAGTGCAGCAAAATCAGCCTGTGCATCCTCCTGACGCAGCGACAAAGGGCATCGAACGAGCAGACCCAGTTCCTCAGCGCGTTGTTGCACGGCGGACGGGGTAAGTTTCTTGCCGCGATTGGCAGGGCGCGGCGGCTGCGTATAAACTGCGACCACATCATGCCCGGCGGCTACCAACGCATCGAGCGTCGGCACGGCAAATTCGGGAGTTCCCATGAAGGCAAGACGCATCGTCACTTTTCCTTTGTTCAAAAGCCCCCTAAGACCCGGCGCATGGCATCGCAAGAAATAGACGCACTCGCGCAAGCATTGTCGAAACTGCCGGGGCTTGGCCCACGGTCGGCGCGCCGCGTCGTTCTGCACCTGATGAAAAAGCGCGAGAGCGTCTTGCAGCCGCTTTTACGCGCGTTGGAGCAGGTCGAACAAAGGCTGGTAGTGTGTGACACCTGCGGCAATATCGACACAGGCAACCCATGCGGCATTTGCATCGATCCGCGCCGCGACATCCGGTCCATCTGTGTGGTCGAGGATGTATCCGACCTATGGGCGTTGGACCGTTCGCGTCTGTTTCCCGGGAAATATCATGTTCTGGGCGGTCGTTTGTCCGCGCTTGATGGTGTTCGGCCAGAGGACCTCAAAATAGACGGATTGGTTAGCCGCATTGCCCACGGTGGCATTGATGAGGTGGTGCTGGCGATGAACGCAACGCTTGAGGGGCAGACCACGGCGCATTATCTGGCCGAACGGCTGGAACAATTCCCTATTCGCCTGACCCAATTGGCGCATGGTGTGCCAGTGGGCGGGGAACTTGATTATCTCGACGATGGCACTTTGGCGCAAGCATTGCGTGCGCGACGACCCGTCGGTTGATTTATCCAAAGACCGTCCCTATTTGCGACCCATGGCTATATTACCTATTCTTGAAGTGCCTGACCCGCGGCTGAAAACCATCTCGAAGCCTGTCGAGAGTTTTGGTGATGATTTAAAAACGCTCGTCAATGACATGATCGAGACGATGTATGACGCGCCCGGCATTGGCTTGGCCGCCATTCAAGTGGGTGTGCCAAAGCGCCTGTTGGTTATCGACTTGCAGGAAGATGCAATGGAGGGCGACGCGCCTATTCGCAACCCGCGCGTTTTTGTGAACCCCGAAATCCTGGACCCGTCCGACGAACATAGCCTGTATAATGAAGGTTGCTTGTCGGTCCCCGACCAATATGCCGAGGTCGAGCGCCCCGCCCAAATCCGGGCGCGCTGGCAGGACCTGGATGGTAAGCTGCATGAAGAGACCATGACTGGCCTGATGGCGACATGTCTACAGCATGAAATGGACCATCTGGAAGGCATATTGTTCATCGACCATCTGTCGCGGCTAAAGCGTCAGATGGTGTTGAAGAAGATCGAAAAGGCCCGCAAAATGGGCGGCGGTCATGTGCATGGCCCCGATTGCCGCCACTGATGCGGTAAATACAGCGCCCCACCCAAGACGGGATGTCGTTATTTTGCGAACTGTGACGGGGCTGCGCTAACCGTTACAAACTTGCCCGCCTGGATTTCCTGCACCTCAAGCATACGGTCGGTCATTCCATTAGGGTTGAAGCGGAACGCGCCGTCAACGCCGATGAAACCCTGAGGATCGGTCAGTTGTCCTATGGGAAAGCGTGTGCCCGGACGCCAGTCGCGGGCGACGCGGGCCACCAGCAGCACCGAGTCATAGCCCAGGCTCGATAGACGCAATGGTGCTTTGCCAAAACGGGCGCGATATTTGGTGGCATATTGGGTGTAGAGCGTGTCCGATACACTTGCGAACCAGGCGCCATACATGGGCGAACTACCCGCAAGCGTGCCGTCGATATTCCACAAATCGGTGCCCAAGATTTTGGCCGTGCGAAGCCCGCTGCGGCGCAGCGCAGGCACAATTGCCATCGCAGCCCGCCCGCTGTCGGCAACCAATATGGCATCAATCGGGCCCATCTGTGCCAGACGACGGGCGGCGGCATCGGCAGACGCGGCGGTACCATTTGATTCCTGAATACCCAATAATATGCCGCCGGCAGCCCTTACGGCTGTCGTTATGTTCGATTGCGCACGTTGTCCGTAGACATTCGATGAAACGACAGCGGCAAAGCGGTTTATGCCTTGTGACTTGGCATAAAGCACCACGCGTTCAATCGATTGGTTCGGCAAATGGCCAAGCAAGAACACATTCTGTCCGGCAACGCCCACATCGTTGGAGAAGCTGATGATGGGCACGCCCGATGGACGCGCAATTTCTGCGACCTCAACCACATTGTCACCGCGCAGCGGGCCCAAGATGACCTTATTTCCATCCGCAATCGCGCGCTGTGTCGCGGCGGCCACACCAAGGCCGGTGTCATACGTAACCATGCGGATGTTGGTTACTTTGGTATCTGCAAGCGCCAGTGCCGTCGCATTGGCAATCGACTGCCCCACGTCTGCATCTGGACCGGTTACGGGCAACAAAAGGGCAACGCGGTGCATCCCGTCCGATGGCTCAGCAACTACCGTTGGTGGGGCTTTGCTGCGCGGAACTGTGTTACATGCCGCCAGCAAGATAAGCGACGTCAATAGCAACAGCTTTGAGATTGGGCCTGCTAAAGCTTGCGGCTGCGCGCCCGTTACGGCAATGGATGAACTCATTTTGGGTTCCTTGGGAAGAAGCTGCATATTCCGATGACTTTCGAATCAGGCTTATATGTCGTTGCGACCCCCATCGGCAACCTTGCAGATATATCACAAAGGGCAATCGACCTTCTGAAAAACGCAGAAATCGTCGCGGTTGAGGACAGCCGCGTCACGGGAAAATTGTTGCATCACCTTGGCATTAAAAAGAAAATGCGGCGCTACAACGACCATAGCGGGGATATTGAGCGCGAGTCCTTGGTCGCTGCGGCGCGGGACGGTGTTGTCGCCTTGGTGTCGGACGCTGGCACGCCATTAATCTCCGACCCCGGATATAAGCTTGTCCGCGCCGCACGTGACGCCGGCGTGCCGGTGTTCACCATTCCGGGCGCAAGTGCCGTGACGGCGGCTTTGTCGATCTGTGGCCTGCCAACAGACCGTTTCTTGTTTGCAGGGTTCCTGCCCAATAAAGCCAAAGCGCGGGTCGAGACATTGACCGAGCTGGGGCAGGTCAGGGCGACATTGGTTTTTTACGAAGCTGGTCCGCGTCTGGCCGCAAGCTTGGCCGCCATCGCCGACACTTATGGCGACCGCGAAGTTGCCGTGGCCCGCGAACTGACCAAAAAGTTTGAAGAGGTTGTCACCGGAACGGCGGCAGAACTGGCGGCGCGCTATGCCGCACAGGAACCGAAAGGCGAAATCGTCCTGATAATTGCCCCGCCTGCCGGCGACGTGGCGACCGAGACGGGGGATGTCGATGCGGCGTTGCAAGAGGCGCTGGAAACTATGTCAGCCGCCAAGGCAGCGGGCGCGATTGCCAAGCGCTTTGGCCTAGAGCGCAATGCGGTTTATGCGCGCGCTACCGAGTTGAAGGCGAAATGAACCGCCTTGCCGCCGAACAACGCGGACGGCGCGGGGAGGCTATCGCCGCTTGGTTCCTGCGGCTGAAAGGATGGCGCATTGTGGGCACGCGCGTGAAAACCACGCGTGGTGAGGTGGACTTAATCGCACGGCGCGGAAAGAGCATCGCCTTTGTCGAGGTAAAGGCACGGACAAAAGCCGTTGACCTTGCTACGGCGATTGATGCCAGTCGGTTGCGCCGTGTGGCCGCTGCCGCAGAAATTCTGCTCCCCAAATATGGCAAAGAATGCGAAAATATGCAGATTG
Source organism: Sphingorhabdus sp. (assembly GCF_050921905.1). Taxonomy (NCBI): domain Bacteria; kingdom Pseudomonadati; phylum Pseudomonadota; class Alphaproteobacteria; order Sphingomonadales; family Sphingorhabdaceae; genus Sphingorhabdus; species Sphingorhabdus sp. Next base: position 67,419 of record NZ_CP050888.1, read on the forward strand.
ATGTAATTATGGTTGCGCCATGGCGATGGCCCAACCATTTGCCAAATGTCTGGCACGGATAGGAACTCGCGAAATGACAATCAAAATGGCGGTCCAGATGGACCCGATGGACGGCATCAACATCATTGGCGATTCCAGCTTTGCGCTGATGTTGGCAGGGCAAACGCGCGGTTATGATATCTGGCATTATGATGTTGGTTCCTTGACGCTGGATGCCAATGATCGGCTGATGGCTTGGGCGCATCCGGTGCATGACCTGCAACGGGTCGAAGGCGCGCATTATCGTTTTGGCGCGCCGCAGAAGATTGATTTAGGCGCTGACATCGACGTGGTGTTGATGCGGCAGGACCCGCCTTTTCACGTCGGCTACATCACCGCCACCCATTTGCTTGAACGCATCGCCCATGAAACTTTGGTGGTCAACAACCCCGTCAGCGTCCGCAACGCGCCCGAAAAAGTGATGGTGCTCGATTATCGGCAATATATGCCGCCGACAATCATCACCCGTTCAGCAGACGAAGTGCGCGACTTCCAAAAAATACATGGCGCGGTTGTTGTAAAGCCGCTGCATGGCAATGGTGGCAAAGCCATTTTCCGCATTGACGCCGACGGAAGCAATCTGGGTGCCTTGTTTGAGGTGTTCAACAATACTTGGCCGGAACCGCATATGGTGCAGCCATTCCTGCCCGATGTGGCGCTGGGCGACAAACGTATCGTCATGATTGACGGCGAAGTGACTGGCGCGATCAACCGCCGTCCGGGCGAAGGCGAGTTCCGATCCAACCTGGCCGTTGGCGGCAGCGCGGAGTGGACGCAGCTTACCAGCCGTGAGCTTGAGATATGCCTGGCCATGGGGCCGCGTTTGAAGAAGCTTGGCCTGATATACGTGGGCATTGATGTCATCGGTGGGCAGTGGCTGACCGAGATAAACGTGACCTCGCCGACGGGAATCGTCGCCATTGATCGTTTTAATGGCACGGACACACCATCGCGCATTCTCGACGTTATTGAACATAAATTGTGGGGGCAGAAATAATGGAAGACTGGATCATTCGCTTGGTCGAATGGGGCCATTATTGGGGTGTCGCGTTGTTGATGCTGCTCGAAACGATATTCCCGCCGATACCGTCCGAAGTCATCATGACCGTGGCTGGTGTATCATCGGCGCGCGGGACGATGAACCTTGCAGGGACAATTGCGGCTGGCACGGCAGGCGCGATGCTCGGCAACTGGATATGGTATTGGGTAGCGGTCAAATTTGGTGAGGCGCGGATGCATGTCTTCATCGACCGCTACAGCCGTTGGTTGACGCTCGATTGGGATGAGGTTGAGCACGGCCAAAGTCTGTTTCGCAAGCATGGTTCGATCATCGTATTGGTCGCGCGGATGTTGCCCACATTACGGTCGCTGATTTCGATACCCGCTGGCTTGTTCGGCATGACGTTTCGGCGTTTCATGATATTTTCGACGATTGGCACCGCCGGATGGACCTCGGCCTTGGCATGTGCGGGCTATTTTCTGGGATCGCAGTTCGACGATGTGGAAAAATGGCTTGGGCCAGTTTCGACCTTAGTGATCGCAGGCATCGTCCTGACCTATGTTTGGCGATTACTGCGGTGGAAAGCTAAGCCCGTGCCTAAGCCCGAGGATGTGCGTTCTGATACTCATCCAAAAGCATAGCGGTATCGACAGCGGTATAAACCTGAGTCGACGACAGGCTGGCATGGCCCAATAGTTCCTGCAAGCTACGCAAGTCCGCCCCGCCGGCCAGCAAATGCGTGGCAAAGCTGTGGCGCAGCGCGTGCGGCGTTGTCCGGTCGGACAAGCCCAATCGCGTGCGTGCGCCCTTAACCGCGCGGCGAACCAATGCGGGCGATAATGGCCCGCCTTGTGCGCCGCGAAACAATGGCTGATCGGCACCGGCGGTATAAGGGCAGAGCGCGAGATATTCTTGGATGGCGGTCCGGACTATCTCCAGCAAGGGCACGATGCGCGTCTTGTTGCGCTTGCCTGTGACCCGCAACGTGCTGCCCAGCGGCAATATGTCGCCCATCAGGCCGGTCGCTTCGCTCACGCGTAGGCCGCTGCCATAGAGCAACAAAAGCAGCGCCCAATCGCGCGCGCCGATCCAAATATCCTTTGCATTTTCGGCGACGTCATCGGCCAGTGCCAGAACATCATCAGGGTTCACCGGGCGCGGAAGACTGCGCTGCACACGCGGTCCCTTCATCACAGGCAAAGCCACATCATCGCCCAAGGCAAAGCGTAAGAAATGTCGCGCTGCGGACAGTTCCCGCGCCGTGGAACGATTAGTAAGGCCATCGCCGCGCCGGTCGGCCAAAAATGCGCGCATGTCTGCCGATGAAATCTTCTGCAGCGTCACGCGGGTAACTTCGCCGCCCCAATGGCTTTGCAGGAATCCGGTCAGCCGATCCGCCGTCGCGTAATAGGCGCGCACGCTATGCGATGACATCCGGCGGTTGTCGGTCAGGAACGCGAGATATTCGGTGAGCAAGGACGGCATAAATGTCATGCTATCAGGCTGCGACATCCGCCTCAATATTTACTATTTGCGGCAGGATGGCATCAAGCAATGGCATGCCTTGCGGTGTGACTGTGACATGATCTCCAACGCGCACGATAAGGCCAAGCTGCGCGATTTTGTCGACTGCATCGATGTCGAGCAAGTCGGCGGCAGCGATGCCCGTGCGTTGCGACAGGCGGCCAAGGTCAATCCCTTCCGCCAGCCGCAATCCCATCAGCAAGCTTTCGGTGGCGCGCGTTGACGCATCGAGATGATCTTCGCTGCTAATGCCATGCGTATTACGTTCGACGGCGGACAAAAAATTCTCCGGCTTTTTATGACGCTGTGTTGCGGCGTGAAGCCGCCGCCCATGTGCGCCGGGGCCAATGCCGATATAATCATCATAGCGCCAATAGCTTAAATTATGGCGGCTTTCGCTGGCCGCACGCGCATGGTTACTGATTTCATAGGCCGCTATGCCTGCGGCGGATGTCATCTGTCCGGTCAATTCATACAATGTCGCGGCATCGTCATCGTCGGCGGGAATAAAATGGCCCGTGCGCACCAATGTTTCAAATCGCGTGCCTGGTTCAATAGTAAGCTGATACAGCGACATATGATCGGTGCCGAACGAAAGGGCGCGTTGCAGCTCAGCCCCCCACTGGTCGGCGGTTTGATCAGGTCGCGCGTAAATCAGGTCGATGTTGACGCGACTAAAATGACGTTGTGCAATGGCCAGCGCGTCTAAACTTTCCGCCACCGAATGCGCGCGCCCCAAAAATGCCAGCGCGGCATCATCCAGTGACTGAAGCCCAAGCGATACGCGGTTGACGCCTGCTGCTGCGAGGTCAGCAAAGCGCGCCGCCTCCACCGAAGACGGATTGGCTTCCAAAGTGATTTCGATGTTGTCAGCAAAGCCCCAATGCCGCTGCGCCGCGTCAATCAGCGCGGCAACGGTGGACGGCGGCATCAACGACGGCGTGCCCCCGCCAAAGAAGATGGAGGTCAGCTTACGATCCGCCGTGCGTCCCGCCTCATAGGCCATGTCCGCCAGCAATGCCGCGCACCACGCCGCATCGTCCACCGTGTCGCGGACATGGCTATTGAAATCACAATAAGGGCATTTTGAAACGCAAAATGGCCAATGGATGTAAAGGGCGAGGGGTGGCTGCAATTGGCGTGTCATCGTCATCAGCCAACAAAGACCGTAGCCCTGAGCCAAGATGCTATACTGAAAAGCACCCTTCGACTTTCGTCAGCGCTGTCGCACTGACGGCTCAGGGCTGCGGTGCATGGGCGCGCGGGCTCGTTCAAAACACCGCCGCAACCAATTTGCGGAATGCGTCCGCCCGGTGGCTCATGGCGTGTTTTTCTTGTGGATCAAGTTCGGCAAAGGTCTCGCAGCGTCCCTCAGGCACGAACACAGGGTCATAACCAAAGCCAAGCAACCCACGTGGCGGCCACGTCAGGCTGCCCTGCACACGGCCTTCGAAAATTTCCTGATACCCGTCGGGCCATGCCAGCGCCAAAGTGCAGACGAAATACGCGCTCCGGTCGGTGTCGGGGCCAAGTTCGGCCAGCTTGCCCTCAACCTTGCCCATCGCCATATACCAGTCACGCCCCGGCCCGCCTTCGAACATTTGCGTTTCCGCCCAGTCGGCCGTGTAGACCCCCGGGGCACCGTCTAAGGCGGCAACGCATAGGCCGCTGTCATCGGCCAGCGCGGGAAGGCCGGAACCTTGCGCCGACGCATGGGCCTTGAGCAAAGCATTTTCGGCAAAGCTGGTGCCGGTTTCGTCAGGTTCAGGCAGGCCAAGTTCGCCTGCCGATACCGGTTCGATCCCAAAAGGCGCAAGCAAGGCACGGATTTCCCGGACCTTGCCCGCATTATGGCTGGCGATGACCAGCCTGCCGGGTTCGAGTTTGCGGTGATTCATATGAAACGTCGCCTCAAGCCATAGTGTCATCCCCGACTTGATCGGGGATCCATGGCCTAACCGTTCGGCCATGGGTTCCCGCTTTCGCGGGAATGACACAGAATTTAAGTGGTCCTGACCCTAAGACTTCCTATTTAACCGCGTCGGACTGCGCGGCGAAAATCCGGTCTGTTCCCATCCGCGCGAGGCGGAGCAGGCGCAGCAGGCCTTCTTCGTCATAGGTCGCGCCTTCGGCGGTGGCTTGCACTTCGGCAATCTGGCCACCTTCGATCAGGACGAAATTCGCATCGGCATCTGCGTCGGAATCTTCTATATAATCAAGGTCCAACACAGGCTTGCCTTTGAAGATTCCGCAGCTTACCGCAGCAACCCGGCCGCTAATGGGATCATCCTTAATCGCGCCCGACGCCAGCAGGCCATTGACGGCAAGCCGCAAGGCAACCCAAGCGCCGGAAATCGCGGCGGTGCGTGTGCCGCCATCGGCTTGCAACACGTCGCAATCGATGGTGATTTGGTTTTCGCCCAGCTTCTTCAAATCCACGACCGAGCGTAACGAACGGCCGATAAGACGCTGAATTTCCTGAGTCCGGCCCGATTGCTTGCCCTTGGCTGCTTCGCGCTGGCTGCGCGTATGCGTGGCGCGGGGCAGCATCGAATATTCCGCCGTGACCCAGCCTTCACCCTTGCCGCGTAACCATGGCGGAATACGATCTTCGACGCTGGCGGTCACTAGCACACGGGTGTCGCCAAAACCGATGAGGCAGCTACCTTCGGCATGTTTGGTGAAATGGGTTTCAATCGAAATGGCGCGCATTTCGTCTGGCGCACGGCCGGAAGGACGCATGATAATCTCCTGATAATAAGTTGCCGCCCGCAGTAGGCCGTGAAAGTGATAGTTATGCGTTCACGGCCTTAGACTGCCCCGCTTGCTTTGCAAGTGCGCGGTGCGCTACACTGTCGCGGTGAGCCAAACACCCATCCATGAATTGAATGACCGGACACGCGTGATTTTCCGGATGGTGGTGGAAAGCTATCTGGACAATGGCGCGCCCGTGGGATCGCGGACAGTCTCCAAATTTGCAGGGTTAAACCTATCGCCAGCCTCGATCCGCAATGTCATGCAGGATTTGGAGGAAGCGGGCTATCTCGCATCACCGCACACAAGCGCCGGGCGGGTGCCAACCGAAAGCGGCCTGCGCCTGTTTGTGGACGGCATGATGCAATCGGCGGTGCCATCTGTTGAGGAACAGCGCGCGATTGAATCGCAAATCCGGGGCGAGGGGCCGATTGAAGAGGCGCTGGTCGCCGCAACTTCGGTACTGTCGGGCCTGTCTGCCTGCGCCGGTATCGTGCTTGTGCCAAAGCGTGACGCGGTCCTGAAGGCATTTAGCTTTGCGCGCCTGTCTCCGTTACAAGTGCTCGCGATCATGGTCGGGTCCGACAACAGCGTTGAAAACCGGCTGGTGTCGATTGACCCGGCAATCAGCGAAACCATGTTATCGGAGGCCGCAAACTATATCACGGCGCGCCTTTCGGGGTTAACGCTGTCCGAAGCGCTCGAGCGCCTCGACAGCGAAATTCGGGCCGAAAAGGCGGAGCTTGATGTCGCCAGCCAAAAACTGGTGCGCGACGGGCTGGCGATTTGGTCGCTCGATGCCAATGACCGGCCAGTGCTCATCGTGCGTGGGCAGTCGAACCTGATCGACGAAGCCGCCGCCGCCGACCTCGACCGCGTCCGGCAATTGTTGGATGAGCTAGAGAGCAAAGAGGAAATCGCGCGGCTGGTCGACAGTGCGCGTGAGGCACAATCGACGCGGATCTTCATCGGTTCGGAAAATAATCTTTTCTCGCTTTCGGGATCGTCGGTGATCGCCGCGCCTTATCGGGAGGCAGGGGGCAAGGTGGTTGGCGTCATTGGCGTCATTGGCCCGACCCGCCTGAATTATGCACGCATTGTGCCGATGGTGGATTTTACCGCGCAAGCGCTGAGCCGTTTAATTAGGCCGTGAACATATAAATGATGCGCGGGTTGATGAAATAAAATTGCTTTCTATATGCGAGACGCAACAAACGACCATGCAGTCGCAACGTAATTGGGTTAATCAGGTTTATGACAAAGAAGAAATCCGCCGCAGCCGATCCTGCCGTAGAACAAGAACTTGAGGGCGTGCCAGAGCATATGAAAGACGATACGCCAGAAGCAACCGACGCTGCCGATACACAGATTTCGGCGCTGGAAGAGGCGCTCGCCGCTGCACAGCAGGATGTTTTATACGCGCAGGCCGAAACGCAAAATGTGCGTCGCCGTATGGAGAAAGAGGCGCAGGATGCCCGCGCTTATGCCGCTACGGGTTTTGCCCGCGATGTGCTGTCCGTGTCCGACAATCTTTCGCGTGCATTGGAAGCAATTCCGTCTGAAATGCGCGAGAGCGACGCGATGAAACCGCTCGTCATCGGCCTTGAGGCAACGGGCCGCGAGTTGGACAGCGTCTTTGCCAAAAACGGCATTACCCGCATTGCCGCCATGGGCATGCCGCTGGACCCTAATCAGCATCAGGCGATGGTTGAGATTCCAAGCGCCGATGTCGCACCCGGCATCATTGTCGCCGAAATGCAGGCGGGGTATATGATCAAGGACCGCTTGCTGCGCCCTGCTTTGGTTGGGGTGGCAAAGGCGGCGGACTAAGTCCGCCCACTTCTGAAATATTAGGTCCTGACCCTCGGCCGGGGGTGGCGTAAGTCAGCACGCTCCGCTATTGAGCGCGTCCCATGACCACAGCGGCAATCCCGACGGACCGTCATTCCCCTTGGCGCGACGAGCTTCGCGCTACCTTGTCGCTTGCGTGGCCGTTGATTCTGACCAACCTGTCGATGTCGTTGATTGGCGCGACCGATGTGGTGATGGTGGGGTGGCTCGGGCCAACCGAGTTGGCGGCGGCGTCGCTTGGGTTCAACCTGTGCATGACGGCGGCGATTTTCTGCATGGGATTGGTCACCGCGACCGCGCCGATGATGGCCAGCGAGCGCGGCGCAAAGGCGCATTCGGTGCGCGATATCCGCCGCACATTCCGGCAAGGATTGTGGGTCGCGGTTGCGATCATGATCCCGATCTGGCTGATCTTATGGCAGACCGAAGCCATATTGCTGACGCTTGGCCAGCAAGCCGAACTTGCGGCCAAAGCGCAAAGCTATGTGCGAGCCTATATGTGGTCGATCCTGCCATTTTTGTGGTTGATTATCGCGCGCAATTTCCTGTCGGCGTTGGAGCAGCCCATGTGGTCGCTCGTGATCGGTATCTTGGGCGTCTTTGCGAACGCGGCATTCAACTATGTCCTCATTTTCGGGAAATTGGGCGTGCCGGCCTTGGGCATAATCGGCGCTGGTATTGGCAGTATTCTCGCCAATATGTTCATGTTTTTGGGCATGGTGGCGGTGATAAGCTATCATCCCAAATTCCGGCGATATCATCTGTTCGGGCGTTGGTGGCGCAGCGACTGGCCACGGTTTCGGGCGCTGTGGAAACTGGGGTTACCGATTGGCGTGACGATGGGCTTGGAAGGCGGCGTGTTTGGCGTTGCGGTCATCCTCATGGGGTTAATCGACACCGCCTCGGTCGCGGCGCATGCCATCGCGCTTCAGGTCGCAAGCGTCACGTTCATGGTGCCCTTGGGCCTTGCGCAGGCCGCGACAGTGCGTGTGGGCATTGGCTATGGCCGACGCGATTTTGCGCTTATCCGCCGTGCTGGTTGGACCAGCTTCGTCATGGGAACGGGTTTCATGGCGGCGATGGCGGTGCTGATGTGGCTGTCACCCGAATTGCTGATTTCGCTGTTCATAGACCGCGATGCCGCGATCAATGCGGAGGTCGTGCGACTGGCCGTCAGCTTCCTTGCCATTGCGGCCTTGTTCCAGATTGTCGATGGCGCGCAAGTCGTGGGCGCGGGCATGTTGCGCGGATTGCATGACACAAGTATGCCCATGTTGTTTGCCGCCTTTGGCTATTGGGTGGTTGGCATTGGCGTCGGCGCATGGCTGGCATTTTCGCAAGGGTGGAATGGCGTTGGTATTTGGGTCGGCTTGGCGACTGGGCTTGGCATTGTCGCGGTGCTGATGCTCGTGCGTTGGTCGATGCGCGCGCGGCTTGGGCTGCTGCCGTCAGAAGGGTAAAACGCCCTCATATTGCGACAGCGGCGGCGCGCCTGCAACCTTCGCGCCGTTGCGCAACAGGAATATATGCCGGACGATTTCGGCTTGCTGTTCCAACCCATATTGGTCGAGCTGCCACCCCGGCTTCAAGCTATAATCATAGCGGCAAAAAGGATGCCTCCGCAGCGGCAAAAATATGCCCTTTTGGTGCTGCCACACATGCACCAGTTCGTGGATGAACAGGCCTTGCGCACTCAGGCTAGCGTCGCAAAAATCATCGCAGAACATATCGCCCTTGGGATGAAACCATAAATGGCCGTTCGGGGCCATGGTCACGCGGCGCGGCTGAAACCAAAAATAACTGCGGTTATGGATACGGATGCTGTGATAATCGAGCGCTGACCCGAAAACGGACTGTGCCAGCGCCCGTTCGCGGACGGTCAGGGGCCTGCCGGATTTGTGCGGGCCGAACATGTTCAACCATCAATTGCTTTCTTCTCGTCCGGGTCGCTGCCGTCGATTTCTTGTACCCGCGCCTTGACCACTATGCGGACATTGTTTGAAAACAGAAATTCGGTCTCAATCACGCCCAAGCGGCGGGGGATGACGTTGACGCCCCACATCATCACATGCTTGCCGCCTTTTTTGAAGGCGACTTTCTCGCCAGAGGGAATAAGCACGCGGTCCATAGGGGCCATGGTCACGGCACCGGTTTTTGCATCCACCGTGACATCGTGCATTTCCACGCGAACGGCCGATGGTGAACTTACGCGCAGCAAATGCACATCCTCCGGCCCGCCATAGACGTTGAAATGCATCGCGGACGGGTTGTCATCGACGGGCGACAGGGTCAGCGTTGCTTCCTTTACCTTCAACTGCGGCGTCGGGCCGCATGCACCCAGCAAAAGGGCAGCCGCAGCGGCGCTGAATATGCATATACGTCGGTTCATAACGTCCTCCTTTTGATGTTAGCTGAGGGCACCGCAGCGGCCCAGCTATACAGAGTTTTCACTTAACTTTTTCCCTATCTAGGAACGCCGAAGTCTTGTGCCAAGAGAATTGGCTCCTATATCGCCGCTACAACGTCACGTTACGCGGAAACCCGGTGCCTGATAGGGCTGGTGCGAAATGTGACAGGGTAAAGTTCAATTTTTAAATTTTCGGGGTAAGTTTTTATGGCTAAAGTTATTGGTATCGACTTGGGCACGACAAACAGCTGCGTTGCGGTAATGGACGGCGGCAAGCCCAAGGTCATTGAAAATGCAGAAGGCGCACGGACAACGCCATCAATCGTGGCCTTTGCCAAGGATGGCGAGCGCCTTATCGGCCAGCCAGCCAAGCGTCAGGCCGTCACCAATCCTGAAAGCACGATTTACGCGGTGAAGCGCCTTATCGGCCGTCGCTTTGATGACCCTATGACCAAGAAGGATATGGGTCTTGTTCCTTACAGCATCGTCAAGGGCAAGACCGGCGATGCTTGGGTCAAGGCAGGCGGCGAAGAATATTCGCCATCGCAAATTTCGGCATTCATCCTGCAAAAGATGAAAGAAACAGCGGAAGCCTATTTGGGCGAAACCGTCACGCAAGCGGTCATCACCGTTCCAGCCTATTTCAACGACGCCCAGCGTCAGGCCACAAAGGATGCTGGCCAGATTGCGGGTCTTGAAGTGCTGCGTATCATTAACGAGCCAACCGCTGCTGCGCTTGCCTATGGCATGGACAAAGACGAGAATAAAACCATCGCGGTTTATGACCTTGGCGGCGGCACGTTCGACATTTCGATCCTCGAAGTCGGCGACGGCGTGTTCGAGGTGAAATCGACCAATGGCGACACCTTCCTGGGCGGTGAAGATTTCGACAGCGTGCTCGTCGAGCATTTGGCAGCCGATTTCAACAAGGCCGAAGGCATTGACCTGACCAAGGACAAGCTTGCGCTGCAACGTTTGAAGGAAGCGGCTGAAAAGGCGAAGATCGAATTATCCTCGACACAGACGACGGAAGTCAACCTGCCTTTCATTACCGCTGACCAAAATGGTCCAAAGCACCTTGTGAAAACTATCACGCGTGCCGACCTTGAAAAATTGGTTGGTGACCTGATCAAGCGCACGCTTGAGCCTTGCAAAAAGGCATTGGCCGATGCGGGTATCAAGGCCGATGCCATTGATGAAGTCGTGATGGTCGGCGGCATGACCCGCATGCCAAAGGTGCGCGACGTCGTAAAGAATTTCTTCGGCAAGGAGCCGCACACGGGCGTGAACCCTGATGAAGTTGTTGCCATGGGCGCAGCCATTCAGGCGGGCGTTTTGCAGGGCGACGTCAAGGACGTGTTGTTGCTCGACGTGACGCCACTCTCGCTAGGTATCGAAACGCTCGGCGGCGTATTTACGCGCATGATTGACCGTAACACGACGATCCCGACGAAGAAAAGCCAAGTATATTCGACTGCTGAAGACAATCAAAATGCCGTGACCATCCGCGTCTTCCAAGGCGAGCGTGAAATGGCGGCGGATAATAAGCTGCTTGGAAATTTCGATCTGGTCGGCATTCCACCCGCTCCCCGCGGCGTTCCGCAGGTTGAAGTGACCTTCGATATTGACGCCAATGGCCTCGTCAGCGTGACGGCCAAGGACAAGGGCACAGGCAAGGAACAGCAGATCAAAATTCAGGCATCGGGCGGTCTGTCTGATGCGGATATTGAACAGATGGTCCGCGATGCCGAAGCCTTTGCCGAAGAAGACAAGAAGCGTCGTGAATCGGCAGAAGCCAAGAACAATGCAGAAAGCCTTGTCCACTCCACCGAGAAGCAGTTGGAAGAGCATGGCGACAAGATTGACTCCGCGTTGAAGGCCGAAATCGAAGCGGCGGTGGCGGAAACCAAAACCGCCATCGAAGGCGGCGATGCAGAAGCCATGAAGGAAAAGGCAACCGCCTTGGCCCAAATCGCGATGAAGCTTGGCGAAGCGATCTACAAGGAAGAGCAAGCTGCCGGCGCATCGGCAGGTGCCGCATCGGAAGAGGCGCCAGCAGACGATAATGTTGTCGATGCCGAATTCTCCGAAGTCGAAGACGACAAGAAAGACTGATGTTGAATATTTCTAACCGTCGCTGTCGAAACGCAGCGACGGTCGGGAAGACCGGGGGGTAGTCAGTCATGAATCTCGACATTGATTATTACGAATTGTTGGAAGTCGAGCGGACTGCGGATGAAAAGACGCTGAAAACCGCGTATCGTCGGATTGCGATGGAATGCCATCCCGACCGCAATCCCGGCTGCGACAAATCAGAGGCCAAGTTTAAGGCGATTAGCCAGGCCTATGACGTCCTGAAAGACCCGCAAAAGCGCGCCGCCTATGACCGGTTTGGCAAGGAAGCGTTTGAAAATGGCGGCATGGGTGGCGGCGGTGGTGGCCAAGGCGGCGCCGGTTTTGGCGACTTCTCCGATATCTTCGAAAGCTTTTTTGGCGACGCTTTTGGTGGCCGCCAGCGAGGCCCTGCGCGTGGTGCAGATTTACGCTATGATCTCGAAATCTCGCTCGATGAGGCCTTTCACGGCAAGGATGCCGAGATTACCATCGACGTCGCCACCGCATGCGGCACGTGCAGTGGCAGTGGCGCGACGCCGGGGTCAGGCAAGCGTCGCTGCAACCTGTGCGCAGGCCATGGCAAGGTGCGTGCGCAGCAAGGCTTCTTTGTGGTCGAACGGACATGCCCGACCTGCCATGGTCGCGGCGAAGTGATTGAGTCCCCATGCCGGGCCTGCGGCGGCGAAGGCCGGGTGGATGAACGCAAGACCATCGCCGTCAATATTCCGCCCGGCGTCGACGAAGGCACGCGCATTCGGGTCGCAGGTCGGGGCGAGGCCGGGCCAAATGGCGCAGCGGCGGGTGATCTTTACATCTTCATCCATCTCTCGCGTCACAAGGTGTTCGAACGCGACGGCACGACATTGTTCTGCCGTGTGCCCGTAAGCTTCACCACAGCGGCGCTGGGTGGCCAAATCCGCATTCCGGGCCTCGACAGTGCCGAACATATTATCATTGTTCCAGAGGGCATACAGTCGGGCAAACAGCTTCGCCAGCGCGGGGCAGGTATGCCCGTGCTGCAAGGGCGAGGTCGCGGCGACATGGTCATCCAAATCGACGTGGAAACGCCGTCGAAGCTGTCTGCGCGGCAGAAGGAGATATTGCGGGAGTTCCGCGAAACCGAAACCGGCGAAGAATGTCCGCAATCAACCGGCTTTTTTGACAAGCTTAAAGGCATTTGGGACGACATCACCGATTAGGGTCAGGACCACTTAAATCCACCTCGGTCCGTAAGGAATTTATCAGGGGCCGGATATGCGTCAGCCGCTCCTGCTCCTCATCCAATATCGCGTGGAACGCCTGTTTTTTGTAACTTTGCGCGCGGGCCGGCGAAAATTCATGGCTTGGCGGCAGTGACGATATCAGAATATCAATCATCCGTTCCGCGCCATGCAAACGGCCCCATAGATAGTCGTTTTCACGATAGGTGCGGCTGAAAAACGCACCAAAATTATTGAACTCTATGCCCTTTAACGTCGCCGCCGTGCCGCCCTTGCGGATGGAGGCGCAGTCGTCGGGCGATATGCGGTCCACTTTGACCGGGTCGAATTCGTCAAAGCCTTCATCCTGCAACAAAGGCAGCGTGGCGATGTCATAAAGTGCATAGCCCAAATAGCCGAGCAGTATGATCCGGCGTGCCTCAACGGGCAGTATCAGCATGGCGTCGCATAATATTTTGTCGACTTTGCCGTCGGTCCGCACCAGATCGCGCTGTGCCGCAAGATGGTCCATCAAGCCTGCGGGATCGTCGATGCCAGATTTGGCGGCCATCGCAAAATCCAGCCCTAAAAATTCCGCCGTTTCCAGATCAAGAAACAAAGCGAGGCAATTGTAAATGGCGTCGCGCATTTTGGCGATGTCATCGTCCGGTACATTGATAACATTTTCGACCTCTTCGGTCAGGTGCCGGGCAAGAAAGCGCAGGCGACGGATGCGGAAGCGCAGGTCATGCGCGCGGAAAAAGGCAATTTGGCGTGCGGTGGCTTTGCCCTTATGCGGCGGCATAAGGTCGAGATTCCGGTCCCCGATTTCGGTCCAAAGCGCGGCACGCAAGTCACGGAAAAGCGTGGCTGATGCATCGGGCAAGCTGCGGCGCGCGGTGGCGATAACATCGTCAACGACGCCAGCGATTTTGAGGTGGTTATAGGCGCGATAACCGAACCCGGCGGCAACAATCGCCTTTTCCTGCGCCGACTGCCGCCATTTTTGCATACGGCTTGCGGTTGGCTGGGTTAGGAACCATGTCTTGCCCAATAGCGTCTCTACCGTATTTTCAACTTCGCTCCGCAAGCTGTCGATGACACGTTGCATCCGTTCAATACCTTCCGAACGGCCCATGATTTTTTCCAGACTGTCACGAATAGGCTGTTCGCGCGGAATATTGGACGTCGCCCCCAATATCGTCGAGAAAAACCCCGGTGGCTTGCGCGGCATATCGGCGGTGCCGTCCGTATTGCGTTTGCCAAATCGGAAACTGGGGCGGCCCGGCTTTGGGTCGATATAGACAAAACGCCGGTCCACTTCGCGGCGCGCTGGGCGGTTGCGCAAGGCAGAGATCGCTTGGTTAAACGGCGCATTGGCCAAGACCGATCCGTCGATTAACATCGTATCTTCGGCGGCATTGGCGGCAAATTGCTGCGGCAATATGCGCTTCAAAAACATATTGCGGCCAAGCCATGGGACATTTTCCCGCGCCAGCAACCGGTCAAGTTCACGCACCGAAAATGGCGGGAAAGCGCCGGGGAAACTTGCCGTGGCGCGCGCCGCAAAAACCAACTCGGCAATGTCGGCAAGCCCCGTTCGCCCGCGCGTTGAAAAATCGACAGTGATCCGATGTTCGGACTCTGTGACTTCTTCAGGACTGTTAAGACGCAGCATCCGGTCATGCCCGTAATAGTCCGTTACGGTGACAAACAAATCCAGCGGCTGACTTGCTGGTAAAAGTGGCGGTTCCGCTGCGCTCGCCGCCATTGCGTTCAGCGCGTCGAGCAACAGTTTCGAAAACACATTCCCGCCAAAGGGCGGCGCAAACCAGCGTGCGCGGACAAAGCGTGACAGCTTGGCCGCGACTTCCTCCTGCGCCTCTTTTGCGACCGTTCTTTCGACCGCCCCGCCGCGTCGGCGCAAGATCATCCACGCAATGGGCGTCGCCCAAAATTTGGTGAAGCGCGACAGCGGGCGGGCGTCCGGATCAAGCAGCACGTCGACGTCCGCCATTTCAAGCCACATATCGGTCAACGGTTCAAGCGATTGGCCCGTGACAATAGCCTGCGACAGGAAAATGCCGTTGATACCGCCCGCGCTTGACCCCGCAATGATGTCCGTCAAAACGCGCAGTTTTACGCCACTGACGCGTGACAACTCTGCAAGCAAATCATGATAGACAATCTCGCTGCGGCGGGCGGGCGGCGCACCGTCATGAAACGCGCGGCTCGCGCGGACCATGTGCCAAATCTCGCGTGTGACGCCATGCATGTAAATGGCAAGGCTAACCCCGCCATAACAAATGAGCGCCAGCCTGAGTTCTTTTTCGCGCATATCAAATATGTGGCATTACGCTGCGTTTCACGCAAGCGCTGATACTGGGGTCAGGACCACTTAAATCCACCATCGCGGCGTCAAGACGTCCTTCGGATTTGACCCATATTGTCCATTGCCACGTTGGCAAGCTTGGACTTAGAACCACTAAGCCCTGCGGTTGCCGCATGGCACTGAACAGTATGGCCTCAAACCGCGAAGGTGGATTTAAGTGGTCCTGACCCTAAGCACTTATGTCTTGAGTTCTTGATTTGTTCTGTTAATCACCAGCTATGGCAAAAGCAAAGCGCAAATATGTGTGTCAGGCATGCGGGTCCGAATCCAACCGCTGGCAGGGGCAGTGCGATGATTGCGGCGAATGGAACACCTTGGCGGAAGAGGCCAAAGCAACTGTTTTTGAGCTGAAGCATCACCTGCATTCGGGCGGCCGTGCGGTCGAATTGTCCGGATTGAACTCCGACATTAAACTGCCCGAACGTGCCTCGACCGGTATATCCGAATTTGATCGCGCCTTGGGTGGCGGCCTTGTGCCGGGTTCAGCGACCTTGCTCGGTGGTGATCCAGGCATTGGTAAGTCGACGTTACTGTTACAAGCTGCCGCGAACCTCGCACGGCGCGGCCTATCCGTTGCCTATATTTCGGGTGAAGAGGCTGTGGACCAAGTGCGCTTGCGGGCGCGTCGGCTTGGCCTTGGTGATGCGCCGGTGCAGCTTGCCGCCGCAACCTCTGTGCGCGATATCCTGACGACGATGGCACAAGGTGCGCCGCCCGCTTTATTGGTCATCGATTCGATTCAGACCATGCATAGCGACCTCATCGAAGGCGCGCCGGGCACCGTCAGCCAAGTTCGCGCGTCGGCGCAAGAGCTTATCCGCTTTGCCAAGGAACGCGGCACAGCGTTGATGCTCGTTGGTCATGTTACGAAGGACGGAACGATTGCCGGACCCCGCGTGCTGGAACATATGGTCGACACCGTATTGTCGTTCGAAGGCGAACGCAGCCATCAATATCGCATTTTGCGCGCGTCCAAGAACCGGTTTGGCGGGACCGACGAAATCGGTGTTTTTGCGATGGTTGAAGAAGGCTTGACGGAGGTCGGCAACCCAAGCGCATTATTCCTAACCGACCGGGCCGAACAGGTTACGGGGGCAACGGTATTTCCGGCGCTGGAAGGAACGCGTCCAGTGCTTGTGGAAATTCAGGCCCTTACCGTGCGGCTATCGAGTGGCGCAACACCGCGCCGCGCCGTTGTGGGCTGGGACAGCGGTCGGCTCGCGATGATATTGGCGGTGTTGGAGGCGCGATGCGGCCTGAGTTTTTCAACCGCTGAGGTCTATCTCAACATTGCGGGTGGCTATCGCATTTCCGACCCAGCCGCCGATCTTGCGGTTGCAGCGGCATTGGTTTCGGCTTTGGCGGAACGGCCACTGCCGTCCGATGCTGTGCTCTTTGGTGAAGTGGCTTTGTCTGGTGAAATCCGTCCCGTCGCACATGGTGCGTTGCGACTGAAGGAATCAGCGAAGCTCGGGTTCAGCCGCGCATTGGTACCGCCGTCTGTGAAAGGTCAGGCCGGCATTTCAACGCAAGAGTTCCGCACGCTTGCCAATCTCGTTGACCATATGCTGGGACGTCCCTAAATCCTTTTTGAACGGTTATAAGGGCGTCATCTTAAGATGGGCGCCGCAGTTTAATCGCGACGCATTTGGGTAATAAGGGCAACAGGATCAGATGACAGCACTTGATATCATGGTCCTGTTCTTGCTGGGTAGCGGGGCCGCATTCGGCTTCTTACGCGGCTTTTTGCAAGAGGCTCTGTCGATGATCGCATGGGTGCTGATCATCTTGGCTGTTCGTATGTTCCACGCGCCTGCGACGGCGGCTTTGGCAGAGGCTGTGGGTTCTGACTCCGGCGCTGCCGTGCTTGCCTTTTTAGCCCTTTTCATCGTGATCTTTGCCGTGGGTAAATGGATTGCGAAATCGATTGGCGCTAAATCGCGCAAGTCCGTACTCGGTCCAATTGACCGCGTCCTTGGCTTTGGCTTCGGTATGCTCAAGGGCCTGATTATTGCGACCCTCGTTTTCCTGCTGTTCGTGATGGGATATGATTTGGTGTATGGCGCGGATGAGGGGCGGCCCGAATGGATGGCTCGTTCGCGCACATATCCTTTGCTCAATGCCAGCGGCGACGCCATGTCCGAATTTGTCCGCG
The DNA here is from genome assembly GCF_050921905.1 of Sphingorhabdus sp. Lineage (NCBI taxonomy): Bacteria > Pseudomonadati > Pseudomonadota > Alphaproteobacteria > Sphingomonadales > Sphingorhabdaceae > Sphingorhabdus > Sphingorhabdus sp. Next base: position 84,855 of record NZ_CP050888.1, read on the forward strand.
AACAACGCCTCGCTGCCGATCGTGCCGCAGAAACAGCAAATTGATGGACTCCGCGCTCTACAATCGGGATATTTTGCGGTTGGCGACGTCTTTGGTCGCTGACCATCGCCTCGCAGCGCCGGATGGCAGCGCCGAAGTGCGTTCGCCCTTATGCGGCAGCCGTATTCAGGCGGATATTGTGACCGACGCCGACGGAAAATTGCAGGGACTTGCATTACGCGCCAATGCCTGCGCGCTTGGACAGGCTTCCGCTGCGATTTTGATGCATAACGCTGTTGGAACAGCTATGACCGAAGTTGCCAAATTGCGCGATGGCATGGCGCAGGCGTTACAGCGGGAGGGCGATATGCCAAGCTGCTGGCCGGAATTGGCATTGTTGGCAGCGGCAACTGATTATCCTTCGCGTCACGCCGCAATATTATTGCCTTATGACGCAATCCTTGCTGCTGCCGCGCAGGCCAAAGAGAAAGCCTGATGGAAGAAACATCACACCACCTCGTCGCGGATGTCATGATAGGCGGGGTGGTCCTGCTCGGCGCGGCGTTGTTGGCGGTGCTGATTTTCAGGCGTCTCGGCCTTGGTGCGGTGCTTGGCTATCTGGTCGCGGGTATTGCCATTGGGCCTGACGGCCTTGCGTTGATTGACGCGCCAGAGACGATATTAGCCTATTCCGAAATCGGCATCATCTTGCTGCTGTTCCTCGTCGGGCTCGAGTTATCACCCAGCAGGCTTTGGCTGTTGCGGCGGGATATCCTGCTTTTCGGGCCGTTACAGGTCATCTTGTGCGGGCTTGGCATGTTTGCCGTCATTCATTTCGCAATGCCCAGCTTTAGCTGGCAAGCCGCCTTAGTGCTTGGGCTTCCGCTGGCTTTATCCTCCACCGCCCAGGTGTTGCCGTTGCTGCAATCGCGCGGTCGGATGAAGACCGATTATGGAGAGAAAAGCTTCTCCATATTGTTATTTCAGGACATTTCCATTGTTCCCTTGTTGACGATCGTTGCTGCCTTGTCGCGCGCACCGGCGGAGGAGGGCGCGATTGAGGGGTGGTCGTTGGTGTTATACGCGGTGCTGGCGATTGCGGGACTGGTGTTGGCCGGACGCTATCTGCTGTCGCCGCTCTTGCGCTTGGTCGGCAAGATTTCAGAGCGCGAATTGTTTATCGTCACGGGCCTATTCACCGTCTGCGTCAGCGCCGCGGTAATGCAAGCGATCGGTGTTTCACCAGCCTTGGGCGCATTTCTCGCTGGCGTCATGTTGGCGGAATCCCCTTACCGGCATGAGTTGGAGGCCGACATTGATCCGTTCCGATCAATTTTACTCGGCCTGTTTTTCCTGGCTGTCGGCATGTTGCTTGATGTCGATGTCATCCTTTCGCAGCCCGTGTTCGTTGCGGGTCTGGCGCTGGCGCTGATCACGGTCAAGATCGCCGTCATATATGCGCTTGGTCGGTGCTTTGGCCTCCAAGACAGACCGTCGATCATTATGGCGATGCTTTTGAGCCAAGGTGGCGAGTTTGCGTTCGTGTTGTTTGCCGCGGCGCAGCAGGCGCTGTTGATTGAACCGGAGGCCGCAAGCTTGTTTGGCGCGGTCGTCACCTTATCCATGGCGACGACGCCGTTCCTGATGATCTTTGCGGGCAAGCTTGCAGCACGAAAGGTCAGTGGCGATGTGCAGCTTGATGATCCGGAACTCGCGTCGCAAGCCAATGTCATTATCGTAGGGCATGGACGTTTCGGGCAACAGGTATCGCAGATCATGCAGGCCGCAGGGCGCTCAGTCACGTTGATTGACATCAACCCGCAGACCATCGACCTCAGCGAGGACTTTGGCTTCAAGGTTTTTTACGGCGATGGCACCCGCGTCGACTTGCTGAAGCGCGCAGGCGGCGAAGACGCGCAGGCGATATTTTTCTGCATTGACGACCGGTACATGACCGCAGAATCGCTGATGCCCGTGCGCGAAACATTCCCGCGCACAAAATTGTTCGTGCGCGCTTATGACCGGGAGCAAGCTTTATTGTTGATGGAAGATGATGGTATCAGCATCATGCGCGAGGTGTTTGAATCCTCCATCCGGATGTCCGCCGATGCGCTGAAATATTTTGGTACTGACCGCGACCAAATTTCTGAAATAATATCAGAGTTTCGGCGTCGCGACCGCAGCCGCCTGCAAGCGCAATTCACCAGCGGCGACATGCATGCGGGAACCCGTCACAGTTTCGGCGGCGATGACTCTGACGACTTTCTGATCACGGGCGATTAAACTTCGCTGTCGAGGAATGCTGCGACGTCGTCCAGTGCGACTTCTTTGGACAAAAATGTCTGCCCGATACCGCGTGCGAGCAAGAAAGGCAGTGTGCCCGCGCTCATTTTCTTGTCATGCCGCATATAGTCGACCAAGGCCGCGCCATTGGCAGTGACGCCGGCTTCGGATAGCGTCGTGGGCAGGCCGGCCCGCTTTAGAAGCTTAGTAACCCGTGCGGCATCTTCTGCTGGGCAATGGCCCAGCCTCACCGAATACCGAAATGCTAAGGCCATGCCGGCGGCGACCGCTTCGCCGTGAAACAGCCGGTCGGAAAAGCCAGTGTCGGCCTCCAGCGCGTGACCAAAAGTGTGCCCCAGGTTCAACAACGCCCGCGTGCCCGTGCGTTCGGTTTCGTCTGCGGCGACGATCCGCGCCTTGGATTGTACGGACAGGATGATGGCCTGCGCGCGGATATCAGGGTCACTCGCAAAAAAGCTGTCGAGATTATCCGCGCAAAAGTCAAAAAACGCCGCGTCATCGATCAGGCCGTATTTTACCACCTCGGCAAAACCCGCCGCGAGTTGGCGGGGTGGAAGCGTTAAAAGTAACTCTGGGTCGATCAACACCATCGCGGGTTGATGAAACGCCCCGACCATATTTTTGCCTGCCGCGCTGTTGATGGCGGTCTTGCCGCCAACACTGCTGTCGACTTGGGCAAGCAGGGTCGTAGGTATCTGTACAAAGGCGCAGCCGCGTTTGATGATATGCGCGGCAAAGCCCGTAATGTCTCCAACTACGCCGCCGCCCAGCGCAACAATATGGTCGCTGCGTTCCACATGCTGTTCGAGCAACCAATCCGTCAGTTTTTCCAACTGCTCCCAGCTTTTCCCCGCTTCGCCAGCGGGCAGTGTGAAATGCGCGCATGACAGCCCTGCGCCGCGCAAGGCCGATTCAAACTGCGGCAGAACCGCCTGAGCCACATTTTCGTCGGTTACCACAAGCAAGCGGCTGTCGCGGGCATAAGGCGTTAAAATAGCGCCGACATCGGCGAGTAACCCGGCGCGGACATGAATGTCATAGGGGCAGTTGGACAGGTTGACGGATATCACGGTCATGCGGAAAGGGCCTTCAATATGTCTTCAACGGTCCGCACATGCGGCGAGCTATCGCTGCGAATATGGAGATTGGCCGCGGCATATATGGGGTTACGCACCTTGCCAAGATCGGTCAGGACCGTGACGGGGTCCTTGCCTTTCAACAAAGGGCGGTGGTCCCGCCGCGACACGCGGTCGGCAAGCACTTGGACATCGGCATCAAGCCAGATCGATGTTGCGCGTTCCAAGATGAGTGCGCGGGTATCGTCGTTGACGAAAGCGCCGCCACCAGTCGCAATGACCTTCGGTTCGCCTTCGATGAGCCGGGCAATTACGCGGCGTTCACCATCTCGAAAATATTCCTCACCAAATTTTGCGAATATTTCGGTGATCGACAAACCCGCTGCCTTTTCAATTTCGTCATCGGCATCGGCGAACGGCACATCCAGACGGCCGGCAAGCCGTTTTCCGATGCTGGTTTTGCCAACGCCCATCATGCCGACAAGCACCACCGGACGGTCAATGACCAACGCGGCTTGCATGCCAAATTTACGTTTTATCTGTTCGTGATGTTCAGCCATGACGATATGGCTTATATATCGCCTTAGCGTAAGCCGAAAGCAGTTTGCCGCTTTTCAGATTTTATTTTTAAATACAGGATGATAATCGGAAAAAAGTCGCATGGTTGCATGAAATGCCGTTTTTGCGGTTTCTATCGGTTGCTGCAAGGGGCATAGGATTGCTATTCTCAGCGCAGGGTTGCGGCAATGGCAACGGATGATATGGAGACATACCGCATTGCTGTTCGCAGATATGGAAACAGGTTCGCATCATTGACTGACAAGATTTCAAAAAGCGGCCTTTTGGTTGCCAGCGCTCTGGTCTTGGTATTTTCTTTGCCCGCGCTTGGGCAGCAGGGGCCTGAATCCCTGCTTCCTGAAGGCTTTGGCGATCCTCCACCCCCGCCGACGCCTACGGCAGGCCGACCTGCGCCGAATGCCCCCAGATCGCCGAATGGCGCAACCGCCACGACCCCTTTGACGGGGGATGAAAGTGCGACGGAAGAGGAAGGTGAAGAAGAGCCGGAATTGGTCATCCGTTTTGATGTGCCACCTTCCGCGCGAAAGTCTTTGGACGATATTGGGATTTTATCCGAAGCATCGGGCGGATTTCCGGCGGACTCTTTTGGCACCCTGGATGGTGCTTTCCTCAGCCAGATAGTAGAGCGGACGCAGGGGCCGATTGCCTCGCGCTGGGCCACTATCATGGCGCGGCGCTTACTTGCCAGCCGCACCAACACGCCAGCCGGTGTCAACGGCGCGGATTGGACAGCGGAGCGCGCGTGGTTGTTGCTGCGGATGGGCGACTCGGTCGTGGCGCGTAATCTTGTTCAGCAGGTTGATGGCGCAGATTACACAAAACGCCTCCACGAGGTCGCAATGCAGGCCTATTTGGCCAACGGCGATTTAGCGGGCATGTGCCCATTGACCGAAAGCGGTGTTCGCCTTGTGAACGATGGCCGCTGGAAAATGACGCGCGCCATCTGTGCGTCGCTGGCGGGTGAGCAAGGCAGCGCGACGGCATTTATCAATCAGGGACGCTATCAGGGATGGGTGCGCGGCGTCGATTATTTTCTGGCTGAAAAAGCGGTTGGGGCCGGTGTTAACGGGCGGCGTTCGGTGAAAATCGAATGGGAAAATGTGGAGGGCATGAACCCTTGGCGCTTCGGTCTTTCCGCTGCTGTGGGCCTTGAGCCCCCCGAAAGCCTATTTGCCGACACGGGTCGTCAGGTTGACGGTTGGCGGGTGCAGTTGCCGATGTTTACGCCGACAATCCGGGTTAAATATGCGCCCGGAGCTGCTGCGCTTGGTATATTGTCGAACCGGAACATGGTGGATCTTTATGCGCAGGTCCTTGATGATCCCGATGCGCCCGACGCCGCGCGGTCACAGGCCGAAAGCCTTGGATATGCTTACACCGCATCAGGTGCAGATGCCAAGGTTGCGGCTATGACGTCTTTATGGACCACGGCGGCCACGGGCGTAGACTATCATGGTTCATTGGTGATGACGGCGCGGGCGGCTGCGCTTATTGCGCCGAGCGCTGATCATCAGGCAGAGGCTGACCGGCTGATTGCCTCTATGCTGACGGCTGGGCTTGACCGTTCCGCTGCGCGATGGATTGACATTGTGGCGGATGGTTCGCTGGGTTGGGCGCTTCTGACTTTGGCGTCTCCGGGGCGGGTAACGGCCGCTGATTATGGCAGCCTTGACGATTTTTTCGACAATGATGGCAGCACCGACGGACATAAGTCACGGCTATTGCTCGCCGGCTTGTCCGGGCTTGGCCGTATTGAAAAGGATGCAGACACTGAATTTGCCAGCAACCTCAAAATCAATATTTCCCGACAAACCGCATGGTCAAAGGCGATTACCGCCGCCGCCGAACGTGGCGAGCAGGGCACGGTTGCATTGCTGGCGATGGCTGCACTGCAGGCGCCTTCATGGTCACTGGTTCCCGCCAATCATCTCTACTATATCGTCCGTTCATTGCGTCAGGTCGGTTTGGAGGCCGAAGCACGGATGATTGCGGCTGAAGCTGTCACTTTTGCCTGACAATATGGCAATGGCGATCGTCAGCCAGCAATGAGCTTACCGGACCGTGATCTCATTGCGCGTTTTTTGGAGATGCTGGCGGCAGAGCAGGGTGTCGCCAAGAACACGCTGTCGGCGTACCAAAGCGACTTGAATTCGGCATCCGGCCTTTTGCACAGTAAACTGGCAGTGGCAGAGCCTGACGCGCTTGTAGAACTGGCGCGCCAATGGCGACACCTTACCAACAGCTCCGTAGCGCGCAAGGCATCGGCATTGCGGCGTTTTTTTGCCTTTCTGCAAGAGGAGGGATTTCGTGCCGACAATCCGTCGGCAGCGCTCCCAAAACCAGCGCAAATGCGGCCCTTGCCCAAAATTCTGGATAAAGACGAAGTCGACACCTTATTCGCGGTCATTGAAGCAAAGCTCGCCCAGGCGCATCCAATATCAAGTGATTATCGGCTGTTGGCGCTTATCGAACTGCTGTACGGTTCCGGCCTGCGTGCGACCGAATTGGTCGCCCTGCCGCGAAATGCAGTCATATCCGATAGGCCGTTCATCATAATAAAAGGCAAAGGCGACAAGGAACGATTAATCCCCATTTCCAATCGTGCCCGCCACGCAGTAAGTGCTTGGCTGGACTTCGTTCCTGAAAAATCGCGGTTTCTCTTTCCGTCGCGCGGGGGGCATATCAGCCGTATTCGCCTGTTCCAGATCATTAAGGATCTTGCCGCGCATGCGGGGCTGGACCCGGCAAAGGTCAGCCCCCATGTCCTGCGGCATGCCTTTGCCACGCATCTTTTGGCGGGCGGCGCTAATTTGCGGGCGTTGCAGTCCATGCTGGGGCATGCGGACATCGCGACGACGCAGATTTACACGCATGTCGATAGCAGTAAGCTCGTCGAATTGGTCAATCGGCGTCATCCATTGGCAACGCGCACATTGACCCGTCGCACGTGAGGCTCTAACCCGCAGACATGATGGTCTATCTCGATTTTGAAAAGCCGGTTGCCGCGCTCGAAGCGCGCATCCTTGAATTGCAAGATGCTGCGCGTGATAGCGACGTTGATGCGGGCGCCGAAATCGCCAAATTGCGCGACAAGGCGGACAAGCAGTTGAAGGATACCTATGCCAATTTGACGGCATGGCAGAAAACGCAGGTCGCACGGCACCCGGAACGTCCACATTTCAAACATTATATCGAAGCGATGTTTGAAGACTTCATGCCCTTGGCAGGGGACCGCGCCTTTGGCGATGACCAAGCGATCATGGGCGGCCTTGCGCGCCTAAATGGCCGCCGCGTGATGGTCATTGGGCATGAAAAGGGTGACGATACGCAAAGCCGACTGCGCCATAATTTTGGCATGGGAAAGCCTGAGGGCTATCGCAAAGCCATTCGCTTGATGGAACTTGCCGATCGGTTCGGTATCCCGGTGGTGAGCTTGGTCGATACGTCGGGCGCGTTTCCGGGTATTCAGGCCGAAGAACGCGGGCAGGCAGAGGCGATTGCCCGTTCCACCGAACAATGCCTGGCGCTGGGCGTGCCGATGATTGCGTGCATCGTGGGGGAAGGTGGTTCGGGGGGTGCCGTTGCATTGGCGGCTGCCGACCGCATATTGATGTTCCAATATGCGGTTTATTCGGTGATATCGCCCGAAGGTTGCGCATCGATTTTGTGGCGTACCGGCGACAAGGCGTCGGACGCAGCGCAAGCCATGAAGATGACGGCAGACGACCTGAAGGCGCTGCGCATCATTGACCGGATCGTCCCAGAGCCCATTGGTGGCGCGCATCGCGACCATGGCATGGCCGCGGCAGCGCTTGCGACCGCCATAGACGAGGAGTTGGACGCATTGTCAGGCTTCTCATCCAAAGAACTGCTTCAACAGCGGCGCACAAAATTTTTGTCCATGGGCGCCTAAGTTTTTCTTGTGGTAGAAAGTTGATACGCTTTAAAATTTCGACGTGTCGAAACTTAATGGACTAAACGCCGTTCTGTGTATTTAGGCAGAAATTTTATGCGCTATTCAAAGATGTTTCTTGTTACTGGCGCCGCAATTGTCGGATTGGTAAATGTTGGCGGCTATGTTCCCGCCGAAGCACAACCTCGAACCACGGCCCCCGCTATTCCTAAGCCCTTCACCGCGCAGGAAAAGAATGAAGGTGCAAAATATCACGCGGAAATTTTGAGAGAGTTTGGCGGACCGATGCAAAGTCCGCAGACCGCCTATGTCGTGCGGATCGGCCAAAACATCGCCATGCAATCGAGACTTGGAAACGCGCAAAGCGATTTTAACGTTACATTGCTCAATTCGTCGGTGAACAATGCATTCGCGTTGCCGGGGGGGTATGTTTACATCACCCGCCAATTGGTCGCCTTGACCAATAGCGAAGCCGAAATGGCAGGCGTTCTTGGTCATGAGATCGGGCACACAGCAGCACGGCACAGTGAAAAACGCAAAAATAACTCTACAATTGCTGGCCTTTTGGGGATTGGCGGCAGCATATTGGGGGCAGTGCTTGGTAACTCGGGCGGTTGGCTCGGCGCTCTGGGCGATGGGTTACAGCAATATGCAGGTCCGTTGGCGCAGGTCTTCACTCTAAAATATTCGCGGAAGCAAGAAGAGGAGGCCGATGATTACGGCATCCGTTATCTCAGCACAGCGGGATATGATCCAAGCGCATTGGCATCGATGCTCAATTCATTGGCGTTGCAGACCAGCGTGGATACGCAGGTGGCCGGCTTGGCCAATAACCGGGTTCCGGAGTGGGCAAGCACGCACCCCGATCCTGCCCGCCGCGTGTCGCGCGCAGCATCGCGGTCCAAAAGCTATCCGGCCAGCACCTTCCGCAATGCTGACGCCCATTTGGCGGCCATTGACGGCATGTTGTATGGCGATGACCCTGCGCAAGGTGTGGTCGAAGGGCAAGATTTCCTGCATCCGCAACTGAAGATGAGGTTCACCGCGCCCAATGGCTTTGGTATGCAAAACAGCAATGATGCGGTGACAATTAACGGGAATAGCGGGAAAGCCATGTTCACGGGCGGTGCATTTGATGGCAACCGCAGCAGCTATGTGGACAACGCGCTTAAGGCAGTGTCGGGGGAGAATGCCACGATTCCCATAGGCGAAATACGCCGAACAATCGTGAATGATATCCCTGCTTTTTACGCCAATTCCGTGGTCAATACGCAGCAGGGGCAACGCGTCGTTTCGGTGTTCGCGTATGAATGGGTGCCGGGCATGGCCTATCATTTTGTGACGATAACGGCGAACAACGTGAACCCGTTTGATCGCATGTTTGCTAGCATGTCGCGTCTCACCCCCGCGCAAGCCGCGACGGTAAAACCACGCAGGCTGCGTGTGGTAACAGCCGGGCCCCGGGATAGCGTCGCAACACTCGCCGCGCGCATGGCTTACCCATCGCTGCAAAATGAACGTTTTAGGGCGCTCAACGGACTGTCATCCAATGCCGCCATTCGCGCTGGGCAGAAGCTGAAGATTGTGACCTACTGAATGTAAAAAGCGGGGACCGTGAAGTCCCCGCTTTTGTGGCTAACGTCAAACTGCAAACGTCACCTTAAAGCAGTTTTTTGCAGTTAAAGCTTATGATGCGGTATTTGCCGCGTCGAGCTTACCGCTTACATTGTCAAACGTACCCGACAGGTTCTCGCCAAGGCTCGTCATGGCTGCGATGGCGGCAACAGCAATCAAAGCGGCGATCAAGCCATATTCAATTGCCGTAGCGCCGTCTTCATTCTTGAAGAATTTGGGCACCTCCATTAACCGTTGATTTTGGTCAAGCGGCCTCGATATGCGCGTTGCAGGCACCTGATCGGTGCATTTCGGGCTGAGATTGGCTCTATTGCCGCTGTTTTGGCCCCTATTTCTGGATTTTGGACACAATTATCCTGTCGCCGCTCGTCGTTCGTGGAACAGCAGGCGCTGCATATTGTACGCAAGATTGGCGAGCATGATCTTCGTCTCGGCACGCTTGATGCCGATGGTGCGGATGAACAGTCCCATATGCGCCTTTTGCTGCGCAAAGACGTGCTCGACCCTTGCACGTATCTTCGACTTTGTTCGGTTGGCTGCACGAAGCGCTTCTGACCGTGGCTTGCCCTTTGGCTTCTTGCGGTGGATGTGGCTGACCCGGCCATGGGCTGCAAGCCACGCTTCATTGGTCTTGGACCGGTAAGCGGTGTCGCCCCACACATCAGATGCAGTGTTGTTTGTCGTGACCACTTCGCGCAGTTGTGATCCATCATGACGCGCGCCGTGCGTGACCACAGCCTTGCGGATGAACCCGAAGCGCTGATCGATAGCTATATGATTCTTGTAGCCAAAGCTTGGGATCGCAATGTCGATCTGCGGCTTGCCGTTCGCAGCCATGCGCGCTTTGGCAAACTTCACCGTCCAGCGCGCATCTGTGTCTTTCTGCGCAGCCTTGGCGGGTTGGTCGGGCCAGACTTCCTGTGCCGTCTTGCCCGTTTTGATTGCATCCTTCTCGTCTTGCGTATTGCGCTGCTTGGGGGCTGCAATCAGCGTTGCATCGACGATCTGGCCGCCCATTGCCAGATATCCATTGGTTCGCAGCCGGTGGTCAAAGGCGTCAAACAGCACCTGCAAGGTTCCGGCATCGGTCAACTTCTCCCGGAATAGCCGGATCGTGTTGGCATCAGGCGTTGGCGCTCCAAGATCAAAGCCCAGAAAACGCAGCCAGCTCAACCGATCACGGATCAGATACTCCATGCGGGCATCGGCCACATTGTTCTGCGCCGCCAGAATAAGGATCTTGAACATCGATACGCAGTCATAGGGCGGTCTGCCACCCTTCGAACCGTCCGAATAAGCCAGTGCATTGTCCAGGATCACACGAAAGCCTTCAAAATCAACTATCCGCCCCAGCGCCTCAAGCGGATCGCCATTGGCCGAAAGCCGCTTCAAATGATCCGATAAACCGAACAAACCCGCCTGCTTCATAATCGCCTCCCGATGGGGACCGTTGAATCAGATCACACGCTCAAATGCCAGAGGTTTTTGGAGGTGCCCATTTTGTGCTAAATTTCATTTTTGGTCTCCAGTCTATTTTTATACCCCAGACGACTTCATAAAAAATCGTCAAAGTATAAATAAATTTAAACAATTTATATTTATTTAATGTCAAAATTACTTACTAGTTGCGACTATTTTATCGGATAATTTGTTCCAAATATCCATATTATTTTTTGACACCTGCGTTAATGCTACAATTATTGTAATAACAATTAATGAAGCGATCAGACTATATTCTACTGCCGTCGCGCCTTGGTCGCATTTTTTAATGCAATGAATTAATCCCAACATGTTCGGTCCCACTTCATTCCCTGGTTGCGAGCATCGTTAAAATCTCACACACAAGTTAACAAATGCTTGCAGCGTGGTGGGGATATGGAAAATAGTCGGAATATATTGTTCGTGGTGGCCGCTGCGTTGACGAATGACAAAGGCGAAATCCTGCTGCAACAGCGTCCTATGCATGCCCAAATGGGCGGTTTATGGGAATTCCCCGGCGGCAAAGTGGATCTCGGCGAATCGCCAGAAAACGCTCTTGTGCGAGAGCTTGAGGAGGAGCTTGGTATCATCGTTGCCGCGCAGGATTTGGTGCCCGAAACCTTCGCCAGCGAACCATTGGGCGAACGCAATCTTGTGCTTCTGCTTTATCGCTGCACCACATGGTCGGGTGCGCCCTCCGCGATCTATGCGTCCGATATCCAATGGACTTTGCCGCAAGACATGGCGGATTTGCCTATGCCGCCTGCGGATTATCCTCTGGTCCGCAAGCTTCAGGGGATTTAGCCCGCTGGGTCCTTCGACAATATGTCCGCGAGCGAAACCTGTCCGCTGCCTCTTTTGGCGGGTCGGGGTTGGTTTTCGGACGGTGCCCATCCGCTTAAATAGATATGGGCAAAGCTCTCGGTAACCTTGCCTTGCGCATCGGCACGGGCGGCAAACGCATATTCGAGCCGTGCGGCCACGTCTTTGCCCAGATAGTTGCGCGGTCCGGCAAGCGCATTGCCAACGCCAGCGTCCCGTATATCTGACACAATCGAGCGCCAGTCACCATAACGCACGGCGCAAGTGTCCTGATCCGCGACAGGCAAAGTGAATCCAGCGCGAACGATGAGGTCTGCTGCGCTGCGCAAGTCAATCTGTGGGTGGATATGCGGGGTGACCCGATCGGCATCCGCCTCCAGCAACATCGCTTTCAGCATAGCTAAGGTTCCAGCGCCGAACATATGGCCAAGGAACAATCCATCGGGCCGCAAGATACGGCGGATTTGAATAAGCGCTCCGGGCAAGTCGTTGACGCTATCCAGCGTTCCTGCCGAAATCACCAAGTCAAAGCTGCCGGGCGTGAAGGGCAGGCGGTCTTCTTCCAACGCAACTGGCGCGTCATTCTCCGCCACAACATCGCGGAGCGGGGCAAGCGTGCAGGGGACATTTGGCGGCAGGATTTGCCCATACCATCGTCCGATGGGCCCGATGATCAGGGCATGTTCGAACGTGCGCGTAACCGCAGACAGCCGCTCTGCCATATCTTGCGCGATGTGGTGCCACAGGAAATCATCACCCGAACGCCCAATGGCCCGCGCGCGCAGGGCATGACGGCGGCGGCGGTCAAAAATTTCCGGTGGATATAATTCATTGTTCATTTGCGGCCTTGTGCAGACCCAATCTTTGTCCGACAAGTGCGATATGGCAAAAGGCAGCCACATTTTCCATAGGATGTTGAATTGGGTTTTGCCCGAACGCTGCCCCTGTTGCGGCACTATTACCGCAGCGGGCGGGCCGTTCTGCGTCTCCTGCTGGCAAAAGCTGGAATTTATGGGGCCGCCTTGGTGTCGGGGATGCGCAGCCCCCTTTGACTTTGACCGTGGTGTGGACGCGTATTGCGCGGCCTGCATCGCAAACCCGCCCCGACATGACGGCATCCGCGCCGCCGTAAGATATGATGATCTATCGGCGCAAGTGGCGCTGCGGTTAAAATATGGTGGCAAAATCGGCTTAGCGCGTGTCATGGCGCAGCAATTGCTGCGCCATGTGCCGGAGGAGGCGGACCAAGTCATCATCACGCCAGTGCCGTTGCATTGGACACGGATATGGTCGCGCAGCTTCAACCAGTCGGCGCTGATCGGCAAACAGCTCGCGGTCCTAACCGGCATGACTTTTGTGCCCGATATATTGTTACGGCATAAGCGCACACGGAGCATGCGAGGTTTGGACCACAAACGCCGCAGACAGGCCGTGGGAAGCGCCTTTATCCTGCATCCAAAATACAAGGGCAAATTGAAAGGGCGCAAAATCATCCTGATCGACGACGTCCTGACCTCGGGCGCAACCAGCGACGGCTGCGTCGCGGTGCTGAAACGTGGCGGCGCGGATTGGGTACAGATATTCTGCTGGGCGCGGGCCTTGCGCGGCGGCAAGACGCCAGCGGACGCGGCGATATCGTTCAACGCTTGACTTGCAGGACTGGGATCACCATTTCAGTTCTATGACTGTAAACGTTGAAATCTACACCAAATTCGCCTGCCCTTATTGTGTGCGGGCCACACATCTTTTGGATAGCAAGGGCGTCAGTTATACCGAATATGACGTCACGATGGGCGGCGCAAAGCGCGCCGAGATGGTCGCACGTGCGCCGGGTGCCCAAACCGTGCCGCAGATTTTCATCAATGACGTCGCGATTGGCGGCTCGGATGACTTGCGTGCGCTCGATGCCCAAGGAAAGCTGGATAGCTTGCTGGGAGTTGGCGGCGCGTAATGATCACATTTGACTTGAACTGCAGTAACGGACACCAGTTCGAGGGCTGGTTCGCGTCCTCTGCCGATTTTGATGCTCAGAAATCCAGCGGTCTGCTCGCTTGCCCAACCTGCAATGACGGCATGATTCAAAAGGCGCTGTCGGTGCCCAATGTGCCGCGCAAGGGCAACCAACGGCCCGCCCTTTTGCCTTCGGTCGCTCCCGCCGCAGCCGAAACGGTGGCGGATGCGCCCGCAAATGCCATCCTGCCCCCAGCCATGGCGGAACTGGTCCAAAAATTGGCCCGAGCGCAATCCGAAATGCTGGATAAATCGCAATGGGTGGGCGGCAACTTCGCAGAAACCGCGCGCGCCATATATTATGGCGAAGAACCCGATCGCCTCATTCACGGTGAAACCAGCAGTGATGAGGCAAAGGCATTGGTTGAAGAAGGCGTCGGCATTGCGCCTTTGTTGTTTCCGGTCGTCCCGCCCTCGGCAAAAAATTGACCGTCCGGTTGCGCGCAGCTATGACCGTGGGCATCGCACCCATAGCTCAGCAGGATAGAGCATCAGATTCCTAATCTGGGGGCCACTGGTTCGAATCCAGTTGGGTGCACCAAGTTTTTCCGAAAAATCAGGTCAAGGGTAGGGCGCACCCGCGAAGGCAGGAGCCTATCGCGTCTCGCTGATGACCACTGCGCTGGGGCGACAACCGGGCCCAAGCGCGATGCACATGCGTTCACGGCCAAATGCGATTTTCCGCCCGTGACCTGCGCGCAACGGTGTTTTTCCGATGGTCAGCGCTGCCTAATCGGGCGTTACGTAGCAGGAGGAATTTCAATTCGTAACGCACTGTAAATTAGATGCTATTCTCTCAAAAATGAGAGTTATTTATTTGGCATGGCGTTAAGGAAATGGTAACCATTTGGTGTATAACTAAAGATATGTTGGTTTCTTTAACATCAGCGGCTGCGGCGCATGCTTGGCCATGAGGTATGCATTTTGAATTATGTTAATCCCATAATGAATGTCGATGTCGCCACGCGGGATGAGGTCACGACATTCCACCAGTCGGACGGACTGTCGGCGCTTCTTGCCGCGCAAGGCGTTTCCATCCTGTTTTCATCTTATCAATCGGGCTTGCTATACACGCTTCGGAATACTGCCGAAGGCGAGGGGGCGGTGCATCCGTTCGCCTTGGGCCAACCCTTGGATATATGCGTCAATGATGGCACGAACGCGTCTGCGCTCTTTGCGACCGAGCTTCCGCACCACAGCTATCGCGGCCCGTGGCGGCCGCCCTTCATCCCGGCTTTGGCGGACGAGGACCGGTGCCAGATTAATGGTCTCGCGATGGAGGGCGGTCAGCCGGCTTATGTCAGTGCAATTATCCGCTCCGATACAATCGATGGCTGGCTGGACCGCGAATATCACGGCGGCGTGGTCATTGATGCCCGCACCGGTAAGATTGTGTGCGAGGGGCTGTCAAAGCCACATGCGCCTCGCTTGCACAAGGGCGATCTTTGGGTGCTCAATTCCGGTACAGGCGAACTTGGCGTGGTTGCGGGCGCCGCTTCGGGCAGAGGCACATTCGAACCGCGCGTGTTTTGCCCGGGCTTTGCCCGCGAGTTGGTCATCTATAATGACTTTGCTTTTGTCGGCCTGTCCAAGCCGCGCAGTGGGACCGTGGAAGGCGTCACCCTCGATCAAAAGCTGCACGATGTTGAAAGCGAAGCTTGGTGCGGGGTCCAGATTATCGACCTGGCGAAAGGCGTCTGCACAGAGTGGTTCCGCATTGATGGTGCTGTCACGGAAATTTTCGACGTTGCGGTGATCAGGAGGTAGCGTGTCTACCATGCAATATATTGTGATCGCGTCATAATCTTAAGTTGCGCCTCATGATACGTAATGCGGATATGTTAAGGCCATCTTCACATTGGACGGTGCCTTAGGCGCAACACAATGGTTGTTTTCTCATCGCCTGAGGCAGTCATTAAGCCTGCAGTATTTTGTAAAATGGTGTAATAGCTTTACCATCTTCGAAGAATGCATTTGGTGCCGAGCAAACGCCTTGATATGCAACTGAATGCAAATGGGATGCGGAGTGAAATGCACGATTTCAAGCGAAAAATTTACGTTATTGATAATGACCTGGCGTTTCGCGCTTCGCTGGCGGTCATGTTGCGGTCATTAGACTATGACGTTGAATTGTTCGATGATGGTGAAGCATTTTTACTCGCTGCACATGACGGGCTATCAGGTTGCATCGTCCTCGACGTGCGACTGCGCGGCATTGGTGGCCTAGAAATCCAGCGAAGGCTGGCTGAGATGGGAAGCGTCGCACCCATGATCTTCATCACTGGCCATGGCGATGTTGAAATGGCCGTCAAAGCGATGAAAGCAAAAGCTGTCGATTTTCTAACCAAGCCCGTTCGCGAGCAGGATCTGTTGGACGCCATAAGCGTTGCCATGCAGGATTTGCGGGAGCGTGAACTCGAATTGCAACGACGCATGCAAAAACTGAATCATGTCAATGCATTGACCCCGCGAGAGCGAGAGATTTTCGTGGCACTTTGCAGTGGCAAGCTCGCAAAGCAAATTGCGCATGAACTGGGTGTGTCAGAAGCAACAGTGAAGGTTCATCGTCGCAACATGATGCAAAAGCTTGGCGTATCGTCGATTAGTCAGCTTATTCTGCAATTTGGTATCTTCTCAAACGGTAGTAGGCTGGCAGCTTAGGGACAGGGCCACTTAAACTCAATTTCGCGGCGTGAAAATGGCGAGGGATTTGAACCATTTTGGCGTCTTTTGATCTTGACCCTTTTTGTCCATATCTGCGTTGGCAAAGCGCAGGCTTAGAACCACTAAGCCAGCACTTTGCCGCCTTGCACTGAATAAAATGGCCGCAAACCGCGAAAGTTGATTTGATAGGACCTGACCCTAGGTCACATACTCATAAATTAGATTCCCAAAGTGATTGATATCTGATTCAATGCTTTTCCTGAAAGGGAGAAGTTGATGGCACGGTTTGATTTGACAGATTTCGAGTGGTTGGTGATCCAGCCTTTGTTGCCGACCAAGGTGCGTGGCGTGAAGCGGGTTGATGATCGGCGGGTTTTGAACGGGATATTCTGGCGGTTACGCACTGGCGCGCCTTGGGCGGATATTCCGGCGCGATACGGTCCGTATACGACCTGTGTGAACCGGTTCAACCGCTGGCGCAGAGCTGGTGTGTGGAAGCATATATTGGATGCAGTTTCCGTGGCTTACGAAGGCGATATCCAGATGATCGACTCGTCCTCGATCCGGGTTCATCAACATGGAGCCAATGGTAAAAAAAAGACCAGCGATCCCGTTGCATGGGTCACTCGCGTGGCGGCCTGACCACCAAGATACATGCACTGGTCGATGCGATGGGCATGCCGATCATGCTCAAGCTGACCGAAGGGCAAGCCGCCGATGGTCGCAGTGCAGTAGACATGTTCGATACCGTCGGCAAAGGGGATATCCTGCTCGCCGACCGGGCTTATGACTCCGATGCGTTGCGCGCCGAAATGGAGGCGCGCGGTGCCAGGGCCAATATCCGCGCCATGCCGCAACGCGTGATCAAACCGGTATTTAGTCACCTCCTCTATAAGCAACGCAACCTCGTCGAGCGCTTCTTTAATAAACTCAAGCACTTCAGAGCAGTTGCCACGCGATACGATCAAAGAGACGATAATTATCTCGCATCTGTCCAACTCGCATCAATCCGGATCTGGTTGAGACATAATGAGTCTGTGACCTAGTTTTGCTGCGCTCAAGCTGGCGATGAAAAGAACATCGCATGGGTTATGTGATTGCTCTCAGGTGCTGCGTTTGAGTAGCCATCACACGGCCTGTGTCTGGCGAAACTTCTCTTTCTACCGGTGTTTGCCGCAAAGCATTAATTGCTCCAATTTGGTTAAGCCTTTAGGGAATGAACTAATCTATAAGATTAGTTATATAACCTAAATTATAAAAAAACTTAACTTTTAGAAGAAATTCATCCCCAAAAAACTAGTTAATTTATCAATCGATTAATTGTTTTTGAGGTTGATCGGGTCGATGGCATGGCCGCGCTCAGTTGAATGTCCTGAACAGAGTTGCATTCGATTGCATTGTTTCTCGCGCCTGGGTTCAAAATCATAGCCCAGTTTTTGAGAGTGGAGAGCGGAAGGGAAAATGTTTGGCCACTTCTGTCGGTAATAAACATTTTGGTTACCGCGACGTAATAGATTGATGAATTTAGATTGATTTGATGCCGGGGGTTTTGGAGGGTAAGTTGGTCCAAGTTTTTACGAAAGTTTTCCCGGCTGGGCTTAGCGTTTACGGTTCGCCCTTCTCCTTGCTCCGCCCATTTTCTTTGCTTGGCAGAATGCCTCAGCTGCGTCTGCTTGCGCCGGTGCTTGGCGGGTTGGTTTTTTCCACACTCTGGGCCGTGCCAAGCCCCGTTGTGGCCGCGCAGGTCGCGGCTGATGAAACTGTGGCATCTGATGGGGCTGTAACAGAGGTCCTCACGGATGAATCACAGCCTGCGTGGACATTCGAGCGGCTGGTAAGTGAAGTGGCGGCGCGAAACCCGCGTATTCGTTCGCAATCTGCCGCAGCCTCGGCCGCAGGCTATGATGTCGCAGCCGCACGTTGGCAATTTTTTCCCGCTCCCGCAGTTCAGGTCGAGAGCAGTGGAAAAGATCGTCAGCTCATCGCCTCTGTTTCTCAGCCCATTTACAGTTTTGGAAGGCTGGAATCCGATCTGAAGGCCGCAAAGTCCCGTGCGAGCGTTGCGAATGTGCGGGTGGAAGAGGCGCAATATGTGCTGAGCTTTCGGGTGTTGGATTTGTTTGGGCAACTGTTGTCAGCATCCCGATCCCTCGACGTGTTTCGCCAAGATTTGGCCCGGTTGGGCGCATTGGAGGGGATGATCGGTCGCCGAGTGACAGCCGGCGTTTCGGCACCCGTGGACCTCAACCTGGTACTGACCCGCATACGCCAGTCGGAAAATAATATCGTAAGCCTCACGGCGCGTCAGAACGCTGCCCTTGCTGGGTTAAGCGAACTTCTCGGTGCGCCTTTGACGATGCAAGACGTCGTTTTGCCAACGATGCTCGCACAGACATTGTCGGATGACCCCTCAGTCGCGCAGGACCCTGTTGAACAAAGCCTCAGCTACAGCCCTGTTCTGAAACGCGCGCGCGGCGATGTTGAAGTGGCTAACGTCGACAGTGCGCGCGCCCGCAATGCCATGAAACCAACGCTCTATGGCAAGTTTGAGCAGCGCATTGATGATGGGCGTTATGACACATCTGCTTTCCCTGCCAGCCGTGTTCTATTCGGCTTGCAATATAGCTTCGGGTCCGGCCTGTCGTCTTTGTCACGGGTGGATGCAGCACGGGCGCAGGCTGAAGGCGCCCAACTTTCATTAGATGCTGCGCGGGAAGATATTCGGGCTTCTGTCCGCACCGACTTAGAAACGCGGGATGCGGCGTCTCGGCTGGTCGAATCCTTGCGCTTAAACCTCATGCTTCAGGAAGAGACTTTTGGTTCTTACAGCCGCCTTTTCCTTGCGGGGAAACGCAGTTGGCTCGACGTGTTGAACGTCGTGCGCGAAGTCACAGAAAATGAGCGCGCTCTTGCGGATGCAGAAGTCCAATATCTCGTTTCAAGCTATCGTCTGCAACTCCAGACAGGGCAGATAAAATGGTAGATGCCTTTGGCAGTGACGGCGTGGTAACGATGATGGACGGCGCGGACGACGATGGCGTTGCGGTCGTCCTTTCCGCGACCCGCGATGCGTCTTTTTCGCACGAAGGGCTCATGTGGCTGAGCCAGCAACTCGTTTCCGCCGGTGTCACAGACTATCGGCTGTTGAGCAGGGATTCAGTTACGCTGGCCCGGCATTTTCTATTGGAAGATGCGCCCGATTTTCATCAGGTCGCACTTCTTGAGTTATTCGAAAAACTGAAGCATTGAGGCAGGGGACTGGACAACCGAGCTTGGCATCTATCGCGCTACCGACGGTCGCCCTTATTCCGGATCATGGCTATGCCTTTGTCTACGCAGCCGGCGGTCCTGGTGAATGGCTGGTGGAAACGCAAATTGGTCGGCGGCAATATAGCGCGTGGCCTGCGGGGACAATATTCTTGCCGGCGTCGCCCGCCCGCAAAAAGGCTGAGGCACAAACCGCCGAGGAGTTGTTCGAGACGATATTGCGCAAGGATCGGGCTTGGGTACCCTTAGCTGCGGTTGCGACAGCGCTGAGCTCGATATTGTTATTGGCGACTTCGATATATTCGATGCAAGTCTATGACCGCGTTATTGGGCAGGGTGGCCTGTCAACTTTGATTGTCCTCACCGTCGGTGTTGTCATCGCGATTGTCGTTGAATTGGGACTTAAGGTGGCGCGCTCGGCCATTATGGATCGGGCCATTAACGCGATTGATGTGGACGCCTCGGTTTCTGTCTACGCGCGACTGTTGTCGGTTCGCTTGGACCAAATGCCGCCAAGTCTTGGGACATTGGCGGCGCAGGTGCGTGGTTTTGAAACCGTACGTGCCTTTGCCCTTGCCAGAATAATCTATTTGGCAACGGACCTGCCCTTTGCCGTTTTCTTTCTGCTGGTCATCTGGATGATCGGTGGATTTACCGTGGCTATGGTTCCGGCGATAGCCTTTGTGATTGCTGCCGCTGGCGGCCTTTCCCTGCGTCGTGCCATTGCCAAACATGCGACCAATGAAATGACGGTCGCGAATATGCGTCAAGGTGTCCTTGTTGAAACGATTCAGTCCGCAGAATCGGTGAAGGCAGCGGGCGCAGGATGGTTGCTGCAGGGCCGTTGGAATTCCCTATCGCGGGAAAGCGCTAATGAAACGATGAAGCTCAAGCAGCTCAATGATTATGCTGCACATTTTTCCGGCCTTATGCAGCAGCTTAGCTATGTTTTTCTTGTCGCCGCTGGAGCCTATTTGGCCGTGGACGGCCGAACAATGACGGTAGGGGCGATTATCGCCTGTTCGATAATATCGGGTCGGGTCCTCGGTCCGGTTGCAGCTTTGCCGGGCCTGCTGGTGCAGTGGGGCAATTCAAAAATTGCGCTCGACCATCTTGAAAAGCTGTTTGAACTTGAACGCGACAATCATGGAGTTCTTCAGTCACTGTCGCCGACATTTGTGCAAGGTAAGCTTGAGGTCCGCAACGTCGAATTTGCTTGGCGGGGGCAGACAACGCCCTTCGCGTTGAACGGCTTTACGGTTCAACCGGGCGAGCGGGTCGGAGTCATTGGATCGGTCGGGTCCGGGAAGAGCACGCTTTTGAAGCTTTTTGCTGGCGTTATAAAGGCGTCGAAGGGCGTGGTGTGCCTCGACGGCATGGATGTGCAGCATATCGCTGCGGATCGGCGATCAGAGTTGATCGGATATTTGCCGCAGACCACGAGATTGATCAGCGGGACGTTGCGGCAAAACCTTACCCTTGGCCTCCCTTATGTCGCAGAAGATGTGCTGATGGCCGCGATCCAAACAACGGGACTGGCGGAACAGATTGCTGGCCGTCCGGAAGGATTGGATGCGCGCATTTCGGAAGGCGGAGAGGGCCTGTCTGGGGGGCAAAAGCAGCTTGTGGCGCTCACACGTCTGCTGTTGTGCCAGTCTTCATTGTGGCTGCTGGATGAACCGACATCGTCTATGGACGAAGGGACCGAGGAACGGTGCCTTATGGCGTTGAAGCAGCATGTTCGTTCGGGCCAGACGCTTGTTCTCGTCACGCACAAAGCACGCTTGCTTGATCTTGTGGATCGGCTTGTCGTTTTAACCCCTCAAGGCATCGCACTGGATGGTCCAAAGGACAAGGTTCTGGACGCGTTGCGTCAAAGAGCCGCTGCGGCTCAGCAACAGCAGAGCGGCATCGTCACCACCAGTTCAAATCTTCGCTCTTCTGTGCAGGCTCATTCATGAATATGATCGAACATCGTTCAAAATCCTCGCGCGCGCAGGCTGGCAGCCTTGGTTCGGCGCTGCGTCGCCCGTCCCGTGCCGTTATCATTGTATTGTCATCGCTGGTGGCGATTACGGCGATCATCCTGTGGGCCGGATTTGCAGAAATTGATCAACTCGTGCGCGCGCGCGGTCAGGTGATTGCGGTTGAGCGTACGCAGATGATCGAAGCCACCGATAATGGCGTGCTTGCCCAAATGTATGTTCGCGAAGGGCAGATGGTAAAAAAGGGGCAACTGCTTGCGCAGTTGGACCAAAGCCGGGTCATGGCAGCCTATGATGATAGCCAGAATAAAGTAGCTGCACTGAAGGCTGCGCTCGCAAGATTGCGTGCCGAAGTTTATGGTGAGGACCTCCAATTCCCGCCTGAACTTGATGCGTGGCCCGTGTTTAAGGAAAACCAGAGGCAGTTGTTCCAGCGTCGACGCCAAGCGCTGCGTGAGGGCATTGGCGCGTTAGAAACAAACCGGAATCTTGCCGCGCAGGAATTGGCAATTTCCGAGCCGCTGCTGGCGTCCGGAGACGTCGGTCAGGCTGAAGTGATCCGTCTAAAGCGGTCTCGCGCCGAATTAGACGGTCAGATTGTTTCCTTGCGCAATCGCTTTTTTCAGGATGCCCAAGCCGAAATGGTGAAGGCAGAGGAAGATCTGGCCGCGCAAGAGGAATTGCTTCGCGAACGGACCGCTGTCTTGCAAATGACGGACTTGCGTGCTCCGCTTGATGGGCAGGTGAAATCCATTGATGTCACCACCCCGGGTGCCGCAGTTCGTCAAGGTGAGCCTATCCTGCAAATTCTTCCGACATCCGGAAATCTGATTGTGGAGGCTAAATATCTACCCACCGACGTTTCGTCGCTTCGGGTTGGTCTTCCTGCGACAGTGAAGCTCGATGCTTATGATTCCGGGCTTTACGGAAGTCTTGAAGGCTGGGTGGACTATATCAGTCCGGACACGCTGACCGAGCCCGGCCCGCAGGGTTCGGAGACGATTTACTATCGGGTTCTTGTGCGCCTTGATCCAAAATTAAACGCAGCGAGCAAAGTCAAAATTAACGCTGGAATGACCGCGACCGTGGAAGTTCGCAGCCGGACCCGCACAGTGCTTAGTTACCTCACCACTCCCATAACGAAAACCTTATCCAACTCGCTTGGGGAACGTTGATAAGGTTAAAGGATGAGGGACATAAACAACCAAAATCTGATCTCTGATCACAATAGTCGCCAGGTTCCGTCGCAAAGCGGTGCTGTTAGGGACTATGCGCCGTCAGTTCAGATCCCGATCCAAGCAGCAGGCATTTTGGTTGATCCATTGGGTGTAGGTAAGCAGTCCAAAGGCAAGCGCCGGGGCAAGAAGGTGGCTCCGACCCAGCAGGATTTGGCTTATGCAGATAGTCAGGAGCAGTCCGCGAACGGTAAGGGCGAAGAAAAGGCATCTGGCGGCGGTAGCACCGTTTTATATGTGGTCGGTGGTCTTGCTGTAGTTGGCGCCGGCTTGGCTCTAGCTGGAGGCAGCGGCTCGTCACCCGCTCCCGAACCCCCCAAGGATACAACGGCACCTACCGCACCAACGGTTTCTCTTTCAACCGACACAGGCAGCTCTTCCACTGATCGCATCACCAACAACGGTCGCATCGATGTTGGCGGCCTCGAAACGGGCGCGACTTGGGAATATTCGACCAATGGCGGAACAAGCTGGCAGCCGGGCAGCGCGACAAGCTTTACACTCACCGCCGGGACTTATGCCGATGGCTCTGTTCTTGTCCGTCAAAAGGATGCCGCGGGCAATGTAAGCACGACGGGTAAACCCGCTGGCGCTGTGATCGTTGACGCCACGGCACCTTCGGTAGCCATTATTGCGCAGGTCGCAGGGGACGGGACCGTGAGCGTCACGGAAAAGGCTGCGGGTATTACCTTGAGTGGTACAGGTGAAGCTGGTGGCGCTGTGTCTGTTGCTTGGGGCGCGGTTAAGAAGGCCGCGACGGTGAATGCGTCTGGCGCATGGAGTGTCCAGTTTGCATCGGCAGATGTGCCCGCCGATGGCGCAACGACAGTACGGGTCACATTGACCGATCTGGCCGGAAATGTATCTGCCGAGGCACAGCGGGCTGTAACTGTCGATGCCCGCGTTCTCATTCAAGGTAACATTGTCGCTGGCCCGCTGGTTGCGGGCCACGGCCTGACCGTGTCCATTTTTACCAGCGCGGGTGCGCTTCTTCAGTCGGGTGTCGCCGTTGCAAGTAACGGAAGTTTTTCGACCCGTGTGTCTGCAAATCTTGGCGATGTGCTGATTGCGAAGGTCACTGACTCCAGCACAGGTGCCGACTATTCTGACGAAGCGACCGGAGCAGCGAAAGACCTTAACGCTGCGCTTTTTGCCACCGTGATCGTTTCGAACCTGTCTGCTCCAATTCAGGCGCAGGTTAACCCTGTGACCACTTTGGCGGCGATCAAGGCTGGCCTTAGTGCCGATGGCAGCGGGACAGTCAGCAATGCTGCTGCCGTTCTGAATGCCAATACGCTTGTGGCAAAGGCCTTTGGCCTTGACACTGTGAATGTGGTTCCTGTCCCGACCAATGGCGGTAGTTATGTCCCATCGGATGGTTTGAGTTCAGGTGAAAAGCTTGGCGCAGTTTTGGCTGCACTTTCCGGTCTTGACGTAACAAATGCAGGTAACACGCAAACGTCTTTGTCGTTCTTGGCGGCGCAGATCGGTCTGGGTGGTCAGTCTATTAGCGCAGACGGTCAGGCGGCTCTTCTCAATGGCGCAGCAGCAGCAGCGCCAGGCACCGTTGGGAAGCTGGAAGATGTAGTTTCAAGTCTGTTGGCAGCAACGCAGCAGTCAGTTGGCCTGAGCATCGCATCTGTCGCGACTGACAATGTCGTTTCCGCATCTGAACTTAATGGACTTGTCCTTACAGGAACTGTGGCAACAGGGGCGACTTCGGTGGTTCTCAGCCTTGGCAGTTGGACCGCAAATGCTACCATAACCAATGGAACTTGGTCATACGCCCTTTCCGCTTCTGATGCTTCTGCATTGGGTTCGAATGGCGCAAAGATTTTGGTCGCCACGGCTGTATTGGGTCAGGGACAATCCGTCACTTCGTCGCGGGCAATCCTGCTCGACACCTCTGGACCCGTTGCCACTATCAATATGATTTCAGGGAATGATGTTGTCAATGC
The DNA here is from genome assembly GCF_050921905.1 of Sphingorhabdus sp. Classification (NCBI taxonomy): domain Bacteria; kingdom Pseudomonadati; phylum Pseudomonadota; class Alphaproteobacteria; order Sphingomonadales; family Sphingorhabdaceae; genus Sphingorhabdus; species Sphingorhabdus sp. The sequence continues at coordinate 109,761 of NZ_CP050888.1, forward strand.
AGCCGAAAAATTGGCTGGCGTGGTCATTTCCGGAACTGCCGAGGCAAAATCATCCATTCTGTTGACTTGGGGCGGTGTGGCGTTTTCGACGCAAGCGAACCTCGCTGGTAGCTGGACGTTGACAGTTCCGTCTGCTCAAGCGCCAGCGAGCGGAAACACGACCGTCTCGGTCGTTGCAACCGACGTTAATAACAATGCTGGGCAGGCTATAACCCGCAATGTCTCTGTCGATACGACGCCGCCGGCAAAGCCAATCATTAATGTGCTGAGCCAAGATGATGTGCTTGGCGCACCTGAAGTTGTAAGTGGCATTGTTTTGACTGGGGTAGCTGATCCTGGGACGAAGGTCCTTCTAAGTTGGGGAATTGGCACTCCATATTCCGCCTTTGCCAACGGTCTTGGTGAATGGACGATCCCCATTCCAGCCTCTGGAATTCCGGCTCCGGGCGTGCGCATTATTACGGTCCAAGCCGAAGATTCTGCGGGTAACTTGAGTGATAATGCAACCCGAGATGTTACACTTTATGGTGCCCTTACTGCGCCTGTTATTCTGCCCGTCATGGGCGACGACGTGGTCAATGCTGCCGAAAGTGCAAACGGGATCGCGTTGAAAGGCCTCGCGCCGCCCAATGCACTGGTTCGCATCGTCTGGGGATCCGCAACTGTGACGGCGAAGACCGATCCGCTTGGGAATTGGATTGCGCAATTTGGTCTAGCGGATAATCCGGCAGACGGGAATGCGACAGTTACGGCAACAATCGTTGATGCATTTGGCGCTGAATTTGGTTCTTCGAGTCGACCAGTTGCAATTGACACCGTCAGCCCGGACCCAGTTTTGATAGATACGATAGCGCAGAATAACGTAGTGAATGCGCTGGAAAAGTCGGCCGGTGTTGTTGTGTCAGGCACAGCCGAGGCGGGCAGCAAAGTAGATATCAAATGGGGTGAGGCCTCGAAATCTACAAATGCCTCTTCTTCTTCGGGTGCTTGGACCGTGACATTTGCGGCTGGGGATGTTCCGGCAGATGGTTCGACGACCGTTCAAGCAAAGGCAACGGATTCTGCTGGCAATATCAGCCAAATTTCGACGCTTCCGATCACGATTGACTCGGGCATTCCATTGACGCCTAACGTCAGCTTGGTGTTAGACACCGGAAAATCGTCGACGGATCAAATCACCAGGAACGGTAGCTTTAAGGTTCTTGGTGTGGAGCCTGGCGCAAGCTGGAGCTATTCTATCGATGGCGGTGCAAGTTGGGAACCTGGAAGCGGAACGACCTTCCCCGTTGATGACGGTAAATATACAATTGGACAGATACGGGTGTTGCAGACTGATGCGGCAGAGAATGAAAGCGTCGCATATTCAAATGCTACTGCCGTAGTCATTGACACCGGCGCAGATGAACTCGTGATTGACGACGTCAGCGGTGATAATGTTGTAAACCTTGCCGAGAAGGCGGCGGGCGTCACAGTAGCGGGCACGTTTGAACCCGGCTCTTCTGTTGTTGCCACTTGGGGAACAGTGGTTAAGACTGCGGCACCCGTTGGTGCTAATGGAATATGGTCAGTCAAATTTCTTTCGTCCGAAGTGCCGGCGGATGGTAGTCGTTCAATTACCGTATCAGCGACCGACGTTGCAGGAAACAGCACAACCGTCTCAAAACCGGCTATTGTGATCGATACGGTCGCACCGGCCGCAGCTCAACTGTCGGCTGTTGCAACGGATCAGGTTGTGGACATTCTGGAGCAGGCGCAAGGCGTGACCTTCGCGGGTACGGCGGAAGCCAATGCGCAAGTTGTGGTCCAATGGGGAGGATCGTCCAAGACTGTAAATGCGAATGGCACGGGCGCTTGGTCTGCCCTGTTCGAACCGGCAAATGTGCCTGCAGATGGGGTTCGAATTGCCTTGATAACAGTGTCAGACGCGGCAAACAATGTAGCCACGTCAATAGCCACTGTTCAGGTTGCGGCGACGCCATATATGGCGTTGACCAAAGGGGCCGAGCTTATTGTAACGAAGAACATTTTTGCATTATCGGCCAATGGGGTGAGCGCCACTTCTACGAGCATTACCATTTCCGGTCTGACAAATGGTGAATTCCGCAAGGGTGGGTTCGCTATCACCCAATTTACACTCAAAGATGTCCAAGATGGACTGGTAACATTTGTACATGACAACTCTGTCAACGCGCCGACCTTTAACGTGGCGGTGAGTGACGGGGTAATTTCCTCCGCGGCGAAGGCTGCTCAGATTTTCTTTGTGCCGATCAGCCTTTCTGTGAGTCTTGATGATATCCTAACGGGCACGAACACGGCCGATCTTTTGATTGGTGGGGATGGAAATGACACCATCAGAGGTGGCGAAGGCAATGATGTCCTTTATGGCCATGGCAGCGGGCTTATTCAGGGCCTTGATAATGACATTTTTGTCTGGGGATCGGGCGATGCCGGCCTTGGTGCTACCGATGTCATACGGGACTTTACTGCGTGGAATGGCACAAGCGGTGACAAGCTGGACCTTACGGCTTTGCTCGTGGGATATCAAGCTGGCACATCCGACATATTTCAGTGGATATCCGTGCAGAATGGAGTGACCCTGCCTGGTGCAACAGGTTGGGATGTTGGAAAAACGGGTACCCTTTTGACCATTGATATCGATGGTGCGGGGGCAGGAACTGTCACGCAGACCATTTTCTTGGAAAATGTAACGCTGACGACGACAAATCCCAATCAACTCATCTCTGGTGGAGTCATTTTAGCTTAGTTTTTTTGGGGGGCGCTTGGGCGGTCCAAATAATTTTCGGTTTAACAAATTTAAAAATATAAAATGTTGAAGCTAATTTTAATCATAGTCTTTAATATTTATTCAGGAACTCAACATGGCGCAAGACTTAAACGGATCTAATGCAAATCCTGCAAAGAATATTGTTAAAGTCAATGTTCTCAGGGCGAATGTAAAGCAAACTAAAGTCATTGACACTGACATTGTTTTCGTTCTCGAGGATGGTCGAACTGTTTTCATCCGGGACGGCGCGGTCCAGTCTCTTCTGGATAGCGGCTTTTCTGTTGAGTTTAGCGATGGCGACCAAGTGACGGGGCAAGAGTTGCTGCAATCCGCAGGTGCTGCCGAGATTTCCTCAGTTGCTTTGACGGGGCCTCAGGCGTCATCCAATGATGGTGTTATTGTTGCACAAGCACCTCAGGCAGTTGGAACGTCACCCGTTGCTGCGCCGTCTTCGGGCGGCGGATTAAAGACTTGGCTAGCCGTTGGTACGCCATTGGTGGGCGGTGTGTTGGGAGGGGTCCTTGGCGGCGGCGGCGGCGGTGGTGCAGCAGCAGCACCGACGACGGGCACTGGCACTGGCACTGGCACAACGACGAACGTCAAGCCAGCGACACCTGTGATCAACGTTGTCGCCAATGATGACAAGGTCAGCGCAGCCGAGAAGGGTGCGACTGCCGGAGTTGCGGTAACCGGGATCGCGGAGGCCAGCGCTAGCGTAACTGTTAACTGGGGTAGCACGTCTAAAACGGTAACGGCGGATAGTGCAGGCCGTTGGTCGGCCAGTTTTACAAGCGCAGAAGTGCCCGCAGATGCGCCAGGTACAACGATCAGCGCGATTGTAAAGTCGACAGCCGGCGTCTCAAGCGATCCCGCAACGAGGACCGTGCAGATTGACACAACGCCGCCCGCTGCCCCTGTAATTGCGAATGTCGCCGGTGATAATGTTATCGGCCCAACCGAGAAAACGTCTGGCGTCAACATTAATGGGACGGCGGAAGCGGGGAGCATGGTTACGGTCGGTTTTGGCGGGATAAATAAGACCGTAGCTGCCGATATGGGAGGGAATTGGTCGGTCAATTACGCAGCCACCGAAGTTCCGGTCGCGGGAACTTATCCTGTTACTGCAACCGCACAGGATGCGAATGGTAATGTTGGCACAACTCCAGCCAGCCGGTCGATTATCGTTGCCGCTGCGGTCAATCTGTTGGGTCAGATTGTTGCCGGTCCAGTGGTTACCGGCAACGGCCTGTCGGTTGATATCTATCTTGCCAACGGGACGCTTCTCGTTTCGGGTGTCAAGGTAAACGCGGATGGCAGCTTTACGGCAAACAACTTGCCTGTCGGCACCGGGGATGTGATTTTTGCGCGGGTTTTAGATAGCACGACCGGTGCGGATTATCTCGACGAAGCAACTGGGGTTCCCACGGACCTTAATGCTGTTCTGCTCGCCGCAAAGGCGGTAGAAGGCACATCGGTTACGATGAACATCAATCCGCTGACGACCATCGCGGCGATCAGGGCTGGCTTGGCGGCAGATGGTAGTGGAACGATTGCGAATGCCGCGGCGGCAACAAATGCCAACACCGCGACTGCACAAGCCTTTGGTCTTTCGGGGATTGATATTACGACATCGTCTGTCGTTGCGACAAACTCAGGTGGCTACAACCCGGACGATGGTATGTCATCTGGCGAAAAGATTGGCGCGGTGCTGGCTGCCCTGTCTGGCATGGATAGCCTAAACGCCGGGAACAGTCAGACGACGATCACGTCCTTAAGTCAATCAATCGGCAGCAACGGCGAGCTTACCAGCCAAGGTCAAGTGTCCTTGATGCGCGGGGCCATTGCGGCCGAAGACAAGGTCGACGGTTCGCTGCAAAACCTGGTTTCCGATAGCTTGGCGGCGTCTTCACCTGAGGCGCAGGTGACAATTAACGCCATTGCCACAGATAACATCATCACTGGAAATGAGGTGGCCAACCTCACTCTTTCGGGGACGGTTTCTTCGGGCGCTACGGGCGTTTCGGTTCTACTCGGCACCAAGACATCTGCGGCGAGCGTCAGCGGCACTACATGGAGCTATACGCTTTCCACCGCCGATATTGCCGAGCTTGGTGCGGATGGTGTGAAGGTCATTCAGGCGCAGGCGGCGTTGCCAAATGCGGCATCGGCCACCGCCTCGCGTGTGGTAACGCTTAAAATTGCGCCACCTGCGGCACCGACGTTAAATGTGGTTTCGGGCGACAATGCGATTAACGGTTTGGAAAAAACCGCTGGTGTTGCCTTTAGCGGCACAGGTGAAGCCGGCAGCATTGTTGTTCTCACATTTGGCAGTGTCACCAAAAATGTGCTGGTGGGCTCTGCGGGGACATGGACAACGGCGTTTTTGGCTTCTGAAATCCCGGCCGATGGCAGTTCGACTGTTTCGGTGGTGGCAAAAGATTCGTTTGGCAACTCCAGCGCTGCGGTAACGCGTTCGATCCAGATTGACACTGTCGCACCAAGCCTAGCACCAATCATTAATCCGGTGACGGGCGATGATCTGATTGGTCCGTCTGAAAAGCGTGTCGGTATCGACATTCAAGGTACGGCCGACGCGCTAGCCATTATTAGCCTGACATTTGGCAATTTTGTGCGCACAGCGACAGCCAATGCATTGGGCGTTTGGAGCGTCAGAATCCTCAGTTCGCAAATTCCCGAGGACGGCGAAACTTTGGTGACGGCGACACAATCTGACGCTGCGGGCAATGTCAGCGCCGCAGCGACACGCACGGTGAATATCGACGCGCAGCCTCCGTCTAAGCCCGTCATTTTGCCCGTGGCAACGGACAACATCGTCAATGCGACGGAAAAACTGAGCGGGATTGTCTTGCGCGGCACGGCGGAGCCGAATACGTTGATCGAACTCAATTTGGGGCTGATCAACCGCACTACCAGAACGCTCGCGAACGGCACATGGAGCGTGTCGTTATCGCCTGCACAGATCCCGTTGGACGGCACGGTAAATGTGTCCGTGACTGCGACCGACTCCTCGGGCAATGTCAGTGAAGCCGGCACGCGAACCTTCACCATTGATACGGTTATCCAGCAACCGATAATTGCCTCCATCGCGACGGACAATGTCGTCAATGCTGCTGAAAAGTTGACGAATTTAACCGTCACTGGTCAAGGAGAGCCGGGTGCCAATGTCGTGGTAACATTGGGTGGAACCTCTCGGAATGTCGCGATCAACCAATCTGGTGCTTGGCTTGTCAGTTTCTTGCCTGCGGAAATTCCGGGTGACACGCTTCAGACCGCGGTTACGGTGCAATCAACTGACCAAGCTGGCAATATCAGTGACATGGCGACGCAAAATATCCGCATTGACACGGTCGCGCACGCTACGCCTGTGATTTCTACGGTGGCGGGTGACGATCTGATCAACGCGACCGAACGCGCTGGCACTATCACCGTCAATGGCACGGCGGAGGCGGGTGCAGCGGTTAGTGTCACATGGAACGGTTTTGTCAAAAATGTTATCGCCAACACTCTTGGTGCTTGGAACGCAACCTACACCAGTGCCGAACAGCCATCGGACGGCACTTCCACCATTACGGCGCGGGCGACGGATACTGCGGGCAATGTCAATGCGGTGGATGGCACGCGCAGTGTAACCACGCTGACCACGCCGCCCGCGCTTCCAGTGATTAATCTGGTTGCGGGTGATGACAGGATCAACATTACCGAACGTTCGAACGGCATCACGGTGACGGGCACGGCGACCAACGGTGCTCGTGTTGAGGTGACATTTGGGACAACGACGAAGACCGTGACGGCAAATGGGACTGGCGTTTGGAACGCCAATTTCGCGACCACCGAAGTTGCGACAGAAGGTGCAGTGCGTCCCATCACGGCGGTGCAAACCGATGTGAATGGCAATATCAGCGGCACGGCCACCCGCAATGTCGAAGTGGACCTGACCGCGTCCGCTACGCCTTTGATTTCCACGCCGATAGCCGGAAATAATATCATCAATGCGGCGGAAAAAGCAGGGGATATCACTGTTTCCGGAACAGCCACGGATGCCGCCAATGTTGAGGTTGTTTGGGGCGACCAGACCAAAACGGTCGCGGTAACAAGTGGTGCCTGGACTGTAGTTTTTGCGGCGTCAGAGGTTCCGGCAGACATACTAACATCAACGATTCGGGTGACGGCGATTGATACAGCCGGCAATCGCAGTGCTGAGAATACAAGCAATGTCCGCATTGACACGGTCGCGCACGCTACGCCTGTGATTTCTACGGTGGCGGTTGACGATCTGATCAACGCGACCGAACGCGCTGGCACTATCACCGTCAATGGCACGGCGGAGGCGGGTGCAGCGGTTAGTGTCACATGGAACGGTGTTACCAAAAATGTTACCGCCAACACTCTTGGTGCTTGGAACGCAACCTACACCAGTGCCGAACAGCCATCGGACGGCACTTCCACCATCACGGCGCGGGCGACGGATACTGCGGGCAATGTCAATGCGGTGGATGGCACGCGCAGTGTAACCACGCTGACCACGCCGCCCGCGCTTCCAGTGATTAATCTGGTTGCGGGTGATGACAGGATCAACATTACCGAACGTTCGAACGGCATCACGGTGACGGGCACGGCGACCAACGGTGCTCGTGTTGAGGTGACATTTGGGACAACGACGAAGACCGTGACGGCAAATGGGACTGGCGTTTGGAACGCCAATTTCGCGACCACCGAAATTGCGGCAGAAGGTGCAGTGCGTCCCATCACGGCGGTGCAAACCGATGTGAATGGCAATATCAGCGGCACGGCCACCCGCAATGTCGAAGTGGACCTGACCCTGCCTGTTACGCCTTTGATCACCACGCCGATAGCCGGAAATAATATCATCAATGCGGCGGAAAAAAATGCCGGGGTTACCATTTCGGGGACTGCGCCAAACTCCACGACAGTGGAGGTCAGAATAGGCGGCGGCACCGCGAAATCCGTGACGAGCAATGGCGCATGGTCGATTACCTTTGCCGGTACCGAAATTCCGGCGGATGCGACGGGCGTCGTTATTGAGGCACGCACCATTGATGCTGCTGGAAACCCCAGCGCTTGGGTTGCGGCGGCGGCTACTGTAACTATCGACACGACGCCACCTGCTGCTGCGCCGACTGGTCTTGATTTGGCCGCGGACGATGACACAGGGTCGAGCAATAGCGATAATCTAACGCGCCAGACGTCAGGCTTGACGATCACTGGCAAAGCAGGGAACAACGCCACCGTTGAGTTGTTCGACGGCGCAACCTCGCTTGGCACGACAACTGCAAATGGCTCTGGCGACTTCACTCGTGATGTGACGCTTGCCGCTGGCGCGCGTTCCATCACCGCCAGGGAAATTGACTCAGCGGGCAATGCGAGTGTGGCATCTGCTGCACTGGCCATAACCGTTGACACGACGGTTGCTGCGCCGACCAGCCTTGATTTGGATGAGGCCGATGACAAAGGGTCGAGCGATAGCGATAATATAACGAACCAGGTCTCAAACTTGACGATCACGGGCCAGGCCGAAGCCAATGCCAGCGTTCAGTTGTTTAACGGCGCGACCTCGCTTGGCACCACAACCGCCAGTGGAACCGGCGCATTCAGCCTTGATGTGACGCTAGGTGCTAGGGTGCTTCCGCACTCAATCACCGCCATAGCAACGGACACAGCGGGCAATGTGAGTGTGGCATCTGCTGCACTGACCATAATAATCGACACGACAGCGCCTGCTGCGCCGAAGGGGGTCGACCCTGTTGCTATCCCTACCCTCTCGAATATTGTAAACGGCATTGGCGGCTTTGTGATCAACGGCGTAGCGGCAGGAGACCAATCGGGCATCTCAGTCCGCTCTGCGGGCGATGTGAACAATGATGGTTTGGACGATCTGATCATTGGGGCAAGGTTCGCCGACCCGAATGGGGTCAGTAACGCCGGCGCGAGCTATGTGGTGTTTGGCAAGGCTGGAGGTGCGTCGGTTAACCTCTCGGATGTTGCAAGCGGCACTCGCGACCTTGGCTTTGTGATCAACGGGGCAGCGGCAGGTGACCTTGCGGCCTAGGTCAGTCAGCTCTGCGGGCGATGTGGACGGACGATGGTTTGGACGATCTGATCATTGGGGCACCTAATATGGTCCACGAACGGCCCCAATTCCGGCGGGACCTTTGTGGTGTTTGGCAAGACGGATGACGATCCGGTTAACCTCTCGGATATTGTAAGCGGCAATGCCGCTAAATGGCTTTGTGATTCCTCGGGTTAAGTGCACAAGACAATCTGGGCTGCTCAGTCAGCTCTGCGGGCGATGTGAACAAGGATGGCATTGACGATCTGATCGTCGGGGTACCGGGTGCCGACCTGAACGGGGTCAATTCCGGCGCGAGCTATGTGGTGTTTGGCAACCGCAATAGGGAGAGATACCACAAGCAGTTGACCTCATCGGCGATTGCAAGGCGGCAATAGCAACCTTGGCTTTGTGATCAACGGGGCAGCGGCACATTGACTATTCGGGCCGCTCAGTCAGCTTTGCGGGCGATGTGAACGGCGATGGCTTTGGCGATCTGATCGTCGGGGCAGATTTTGCCGACGCGAACGGGACCAATTCCGGCGCGAAGCTATGTGGTGTTTGGCAAGGCTGGAGGGGCACGGGTTGACCTCTCGCATGTTGCAAGCGGCGTTGGGGGCTTTGTGATCAACGGGGTAGCGGCAGGTGACCAATCGGGCCGCTCAGTCAGCTTTGCGGGCGATGTGAACAATGATGGTTTGGACGATCTGATCGTCGGGGTAAGGAACGCCGACCCGAATGGGACCACTAACGCCGGCGCGAGCTATGTGGTGTTTGGCAAGACTGATGGAACGCAGGTTAACCTCTCGAATATTGTAAACGGCATTGGCGGCTTTGTGATCAACGGGGCAGCGGCAGAAGACCAATCGGGCTGGTCAGTCAGCTCTGCGGGCGATTTGAATAATGATGGCTTTGACGATCTGATCGTCGGGGCAGTGGGTGCCGACGCGAACGGGACCGATTCCGGCGCGAGCTATGTGGTGTATGGCAAGGCTAATACAACGCCGGTTAATCTCTCGGCGATTGGCACTGACGGCTTTGTGATCAGGGGGGCAGCGGCAGGCAACTTTTCGGGCTTCTCCGTCAGCTCTGCGGGCGATATGAACAATGATGGCATTGACGATCTGATCGTCGGGGTACCACAAGTCAACACGAGCTATGTGATATTTGGCGGTAATTTCACAGGGACTGGAGCGACCCTTGACTTGGCTACGGCCGATGACACAGGGTCGAGCAATAGCGATAACATAACGAGCCAGACCTCAGGCTTGACGTTCACGGGCCAGGCCGAAGCCAATGCCCTCATTAGGTTGTTTAACAACGGCAATACATTGCTTGGCACCACAACTGCCAGTGCAACCGGCGCATTTAGTGTTGATGTGACGTTAGCAGGGGGCGTGCACGCAATCACCGCCAGAGCAACGGACATAGCAGGCAATCTGGGTGCGGCATCTGCTGTACTGACCGTAACGGTTGACACGACCGCTCCTGCTGCGCCGACTGCGCTTGATTTGGCTGCGGTCGATGACACAGGGTCGAGCAATAGCGATAATATAACGAGCCAGACCTCAGCCTTGACAATCACTGGTACGGCTGAAGCCAATGCCCGTGTTGAGTTGTTTAACGGCACGACCTTTCTTGGCGCCACAACTGCAAATGCAACAACCGGCGCATTCAGTCTTGATGTGAGGCTTGCATTCGGCCAGCGTTCAATCACCGCCAGAGCAACGGACTCAGCGGGCAATGTTGGAGATGCATCTGCTCCACTGGGTATTACTGTGACGCAGGTTAACGTCTCGGATATTGTGCTCGGTACTGGCGGCTTTGTGATCAACGGGGTAGCGGCAGGCAACGCTTCGGGCTACTCAGTCAGCTCTGCGGGCGATGTGAACAATGATGGCTACGACGATATGATCGTGGGGGCAATTTACGCGGTTTCCGGTGTCGGCGCGAGCTATGTGGTATTTGGCAGGGCTGATAACACAACGCCAATTAACCTCTCGGCGATTGCAAGCGGCACTAGCACCCTTGGCTTTGCGATCAACGGCGGATCTGTTGGGGCAGCTTTTATTGACAATGTGGGCAACTCCGTCAGATCTGCGGGCGATGTGAACAATGATGGCTTTGACGATCTGATCGTCGGGGCAAATACATCCAACATATCCGGTTCGGGCGCGAGCTTTGTGGTGTTTGGCAAGGCTGATGGGGCAGCAGTTAACCTCTCGGCGATAGTAAGCGGCACTTACACACGTGGCTTTGTGATCAACGGGGTGTCAGGTCAAAGCAATCTGGGCCACTCCGTCAGCTCTGCGGGCGATGTGAACGGTGATGGCCGGGACGATGTAATCGTCGGGACAAATGGCACTGGCACGAGCTATGTGGTGTTTGGCAAGACTAATAATATAGCGGTTAACCCCTCGACGCTTAGCACTGGCGGTTTTGCCATTACCGGTGCCGCCGGTGCGGGCACCTCCGTCAGCTCTGCGGGCGATATGAACGGCGATGGCCTGGACGATCTGATCGTCGGGGCACCTAACGTCGCTGTGGCGGGGGTGGGGTCCAATGTCGGCGCAAGCTATGTGGTGTTTGGCAAGACTGATAATAATACAGTTAACCTCTCGACGCTTGGCACTCAAGGCTTTGTGATCGTCGGGGTAGCGGCAGGTGACATTGCGGGCCAGTCAGTCAGCTCTGCGGGCGATGTGAACGGCGATGGCTTGAACGATCTGATCATCGGGGCGCCTTCCGCCAACGGCTTTAGCGGCGCAAGCTATGTGGTGTTTGGCAAGGCTAATAATACGTCCGTTAACCTCTCGACGCTTGGCACTCAAGGCTTTGTGATCAACGGCGCAGCGGCAAATGACCGATCGGGCCAGTCAGTCAGCTCTGCGGGCGATATGAACGGCGATGGCTTGGACGATCTGATTGTCACGGTCGCTACCGGCGGGAGCTATGTGGTGTTTGGCAAGGCTGGTAATGCGGCGGTTAACCTTTCGGATATTGTAAGCGGCAATGGCACTCAAGGCTTTGTGATCAACGCGTCGGGGTCGGGGGTAGCGGAACGAGTCAGCTCTGCGGGCGATGTGAACGGCGATGGTTTTGACGATATCATTATGGGGCTACCATATGGCACCAACGGCAATGCAAGCTATGTGGTGTTTGGCGGTAATTTCACGGGCGCTGTCTCGCATGTTGGCACGGCTAATAATGATGTTATTTCGGGAACTGTCGGCAATGACGTGATTTTTGGCGGGTTTGGGAATGATGTCATCACTGGCAATGGCGGCAATGACCGGCTTGACGGTGGGGAAGGTAATGACACGTTGATCATCAGCAATGCCAGCTTTGGCCGCGTCGATGGTGGTGCGGACACCGATACGTTGCGCTTGGCAGGAACAAACGGCTTTACCCTCAACCTCTCCGCGCTTGCGGCGCGGGCGATTAAGGATATTGAAGTGATCGACCTTGTTGCCGGATCATTGAATAATATACTGACCGTCACGCAACAAACATTGATGAACCTTTCGACCACCACCAATCGCCTGACGGTGCTCGGCGGCAGCGGCGACACGGTGAATGCCTTCGGATTTAATCAGTTCGATGCCCAGACCGAAAACGGCATAACTTACATTCTCTACGGTAATGGTTCAGCGGAGCTTTGGGTGCAGAGTGGGGTGCAGGTGAATACGACCGTTAGCTTGTCGTCCGAAGACTTCGTCGCCCTTGCATCTTCGTGGACGGACCAAACGGACCTTGCGGGCCTTGTTTCCCCACCTGAAAGCATCTTTGCCCCGGCAATTTCGTGGACGGACCAAACGGACCTTGCGGGCCTTGTCTCCCCGCCTGAAAGCAACTTTGCCCCGGCAATTTCGTGGACGGACCAAACGGACCTTGCGGGCCTTGTCTCCCCGCCTGAAAGCAACTTTGCTCCGGCAATTTCGTGGACGGACCAAGCGGTGCTTGCGGTATAAGATCGTTAGCCTGCTCGACGGTTTCGGGCAGGCCTGTTCACTGTGTAATCGTAGCTTTGCGGAACCGCCGACGGAACCAACAGGCGTAATGAAGGGAATGTTATGGCGGGTAGTCATGACGATGAAGATCCCGGGTTTTGGCCCGGCTATGTCGCCGCAACGGCCGGGCTGGTGCAGGGCATGCTCATCATGTCGATGGCGCTTGGCATCGCTATCTTTGCCTTGGGCAGCGTTTCCTCCGGCGGGCCGGAAGGCAGCGCCCGCCCGATCGGGCCGGGTGGTCCATTGGATGTTGCCCCGGTGTTGCCGGCTTTGGCACCTGTCCGCATTCCGGAACGGATGGCGATGCCCATAATGGCGCCTGCTCCGGTTGAGGCTTTACGCCCGATCCGCGTTTCTTTTGAAGGGGATGCGACCGTGACGCCCCCGTCTACCGCGAGCATCATCGGCGATGCCATAGCCGAACGCGAGGCTTTGGGTGTGCGGCGCTGGTTGCTTGTGTCGGCGGGTGACTTATCTGACCCGCGCCAAAGCCGCGCAACCTATTTGCGGATCATGGGGGTCCGCGCGGTGCTTATGAATTTGGGCCTGCCGGGCAACGCCATTGAGATGCGGATGGAAAATACAGGCACATCGACCACAGACGCAGGGGGCGGGGCGGTTTTGATAGAACCACTTGCCGGCGGACGTCCCGGCACACCAACTCCAACGGGTGACCAACCATGAAGCGTAGCAAGAAAGGCGTTGGCGGGGCCGCCAATTTCTGGCCAGGCTATGTCGATGCGATGGTCAACGTGGTCTTGAACCTGCTGTTCATGGTTGCGTTGTTCGGCATCACGCTCGCCGTTTTTAGTCAACAACCGAAAAAGGGTGCGGACGGCGACACCGAAGCCCAAGCCGAAGCCGAAGCAGCCGCTTTGTCGTCGCCGGATGCAACGCTTGGCGGGCCTGCGCAAGACGTGCCGCCCACGCCGCTGTTACGCGATCCGGATAATGCCGGCGACCCTACGAATATCCGCGTTCCCTCCGCGCCGGTCGTGTCTGGCCCGCTTGGTCCAACGCGTTTAGGTGACAATATGGGCCGCGCAGATACCGGGGTTGCGTCTCCGAACCAAAATGCGCCTTCGGGCAGAGGGGCGGCACCTGTCAATGCGGCGGGTGCGGGGCAAGCATTGCGGTCGGGCAGACAGGCCGGGCGGGAAGTGACCGATATCGTCGTGGCCGACGCTTTCGTCCGCAAGGCAGGGCCGCCCGTCACCGTAACCCGCCGGGCGACATCTTCGGGTCAGGTCATACTGACACTGGATGCGGAAATGGGTGCTGACCCCGTGGGTGCATTTAGCCGCGCCTCGGTCGCGGCGGCGCTGAAAGAGAATATCCGTCCGAACAGCGGAAAAGTGAAGCTGTGGACCTCGATTCCGCGCGCGGACCCCAATATGCGACGCACCGCGTATCTCGCGCTCACGACGCTGCGCAATCAACTCATCACCGCTGGGGTTCCGGCATCCGCGATGGAGGTCCGGGTGTACGAAGGGGCAGGCACCGCATCGGGCGGACTGCGTCTGTTTGTAGTCACAGAACCCTGACCATTTGTTGGGGCAAAAGAAACGTCAGGGTAAGATTAGGAAAAACATCATGGCAGAAACATATACGTCAATACTACCGATGGAGGAAACATCAGGCAGTCGCAGAATGATTGGCCCAGGCGGCAAAGCGGCGCTGAGCTGGGTGAAGGCATTCTGGATTCTGGCCTTTGTCATCATCGGCGGCGCGACGGCATTTCAAGATGCAGTCGTCGCATCCATCGCGTCCACCCCGCACCCGGAAATCGTCTACATCATTTTTGCGGTGGCCGCAGTTGCCGCAATCATGCTTGGTATTGTTCTGCACGATTTTCTGAAAGAACAAACTTGGTTTGATGTCATGAGGTCCGCGTCCCGCGAAGATCAGGACCGGATGATTGTAGCATTACCCCGGACGGGCAGCATGGCCTATTTCTACCGTGTCTATATGCAAACGCGCGGAATGCCGCTCGCCATCCGACAACCCGCTATGGAAGATGAGATTCACGGCGTGGAAGCGCAAATGTTCGGCCGTCTTTCCATGCCCAATTTGCTTTCGGGCAGCCTTGTAGGCCTTGGTCTCGTCGGAACGTTTATCGGTCTGCTGCAAACGTTAGAAGAATTGTCCGGCGTGTTTGCTGCGCTCGGCGGCGGCTCTGGCAGCGATTCCGGCGCCATGTTCTCGACCATGATTGTGAAACTGCAAGGCCCGATGCAGGGCATGGGTACCGCATTCGTGGCGTCGCTTTATGGTCTGTTGGGCTCGCTCGTCATCGGCCTCACCGTCAGCAGCGTGAAATCAGCCGGGGAACGCCTATTCCGCGACGTGCGTGAATTCATCAATGAAGAGCTTTACCCGGCAGGTGGTGCTATAGTTGTAGGCACCCCCATAGTTGCTGTGCAAGCGGATGGTACGGATCTAAACACTGCGTTCTCGCCCCAGCAATCGGCGATATTGCATACAATCATTCGTGAAGAACATCAGGCGATGCGCGATTTGTTTGTTCAATGGGACCGGAGTTTCTCACAGCGGTTTGAGCAACTGTCCAATGTGGCGACCCATATTAATCACCAGCTTGTGGACACCTTAAATACTGTAGGTGCGCAGGCGGAACGCAATGCAGACCAGTTGAAATTAGTGACGGAAGCTGGAGGGCGTCTCGCGTCTGCTATCGACGATAAGGGTTCCCGGTTTGTCGACCAAATCGACTTGCTGCGTCAGGACCTGTCGGTTGCCCATCATGGGGCGTTCCCGGTGTTTGGACGGCTTGCGCTTGCCTTGGCTGTCATCGGGGCTGTCGCAGGACTTGCGGCGGTCGTTTTGTCCCTCGGTTCGGGTAGTGCAGTCACGCCGCCGAAAGCCGCTCCAGCCGCAGTCGTGGCACCGGTCGCAGTCGTCGCACCAGCCGCTGCACCCGCACCAGCAGCGGACTTAGCTACAAAGGCACCGTCAAACACTGTCAAAGCCCCGGAGCAGGTGATTGTTATGGAGGGGGACAGCCTTTCCGGAATAGCAATGAAAAGGGGTGTTTCCGTTGACGCTATGATTGATGCAAATCCGCAATTGGCTGACCCTACGCGGTTGTATCCGGGCGATGCGGTCAATCTGCCGACGGCGGAGTAAAGCGGAACTGTGCAACATCGCAGTTTTATTGAAAATGTGAAAATAAAGGGCGGAGTGCGCAGCTCCGCCTTTTTAATGGGTTGTTCCGGCATTTTTGGCACAGCGGTATTTGCGGCCGTTCACTGTCTCGCCGACATCGCATATCCACTCCGGCGGTGAATTCTGCGTGCGCTGCTTTATTCAGGCCGTCGGATGGGCGGCCAAAAGATACCGATTGTTAACCAAGATTTATTTCTCTTAACGCATTGTTTTACTGACTATTAATGTTATATTTGATTTAAGCGTGAAAGCGAGTGATGCCTGATATGATCGAGAACGGAAAAATTCGAAAAGCACATGTCATCGGTCCGCTTGGCGATCTGTTAACCATGGAAAGCCTTCCTCCGATTGGCACCACAAGATGGATCGTTCGCCGCAAGGCCGAAGTCGTCGCGGCCGTCACCGGAGGATTGCTGACCATGGACGAAGCTTGCAAACGGTATAACTTGACGATGGAAGAATTCGCGTCGTGGCAGCGCGCCGTTGATCGTTCGGGCCTTGCTGGACTGCGGGTAACGCGCACGCAACATTATCGTGATTTATACAAACGCCAACAAAAAAACTAACGCTAACTTGCTCTGCTCTGGACAGCCGCCAACGCGCGGCTGGCCGGAACCTCCGCACGCGCTCCATTATAGTTCCCTCAAGATGACATGACGGCACGGACGCGTATTTAGGTGTGAAAAAGCCCGCCGCTGCGTAAGCGCAGGGCGGGCTCATATTCTATACGGAATCAGTACCGTTTATTCGGCAGCTTTCTGCATGTCTTTGCCAGCCTCTTCAACGGCGGCGCCGGCTTCGGCTGTTGCGTCACCAGCGGCCTCTGCGGTTGCGTCGGCTGCGCCTTCGGCGGCAGTCATGGCGTTCTCTGCTCCAGCTTCCATAGCTTCGCCAGTTGCGTCGGCGGCTTCGGCGGTTTCCTCGGCTGCCTTTTCACCGGCTTCGCCACATGCGGTAAGCGATGCTGCAAATGCAAGAGCAGCAACGGTTGCGACTAATTTCTTCATCTTGATTCTCCTAAGTCCCTATAATCCCTCGCGGGCATGATGAAGGTAACGGATGAAGGCCGCTATGCGCAACTATTTTTCCAGCCCGCGTGAAATACCCCATTGGCGCGCAACGGTGTAACCGAGATAGCCAGTGCCAAACAACGCGTATAAAGGCTCTGGCAGGCCGTTGAGATACGCGTTCATTCCACGCGCAATATTGGTCGCGGCCTCTGGCTGAACAGCGGCAATCAACCCCATCGGGATCGCCCACAACAGCATGGCATACATGACATACAGAAAACTTGGCCGTGCGCGACTTGTCCATGGGTCTGCTGATTGCGCCTCCGCCAAGACGGCGGACAATTGCGTGCGCAATGCATCCATCTCCTGACTGCCTTGCAGCTTGATCAGTTCCAATTTTGCCGCATCCCGGGCTTTTGGGTCTGGAATGATCTTGTCGATCAGGCTCGCAATAGGGCCGATGATACCTTCAATGAGTGACATGGCGTACTCCCTTTTTAAACTTAACCAATACGGCTCGTGAGCCAGCCGTATAGAAATGCCTCTTGCGCAGGGCGTGCTTCGGCCAAGCGGACATAATGCGCCCCTTGCAACGCATCGATTGCTCTGGTCAGAACATTCTCAGCCGGCGGCCCGCGTTTTGCCAAAAATGCCTCCAGCGCGCGCAAAGTGTTGGGGCCGATTGTGCGGTCTACGGCTATGTCTGGGTAATCCACACCATTGCGGTTCAGAGCATTCAATGCGCGTTGCAAAAATCCGATGGCTGTGCCGGTGCCCATATTGACGCCAGTGTCAAATAATTCGCCTGCCAATATGGGCCCGATCTCCGCCACTTTATCGAAGGCAGGCGTGCGCCAATATTGCTTTTTGTAAATCAACGCCGCAACGCTGCGCGGCAATTCTTCCATCTGCCCCATATAGCCATGCCGACGGGCGACCGCCTGTGTGATGCCCCAGCGTGTTGGTCCGCCCTTATCGGCAGGGTGGTCAACAAAGCCACCCTCACGGGCAATCAGGTCGTCAATTAATTCTTCAATATTGTCGCGCATAACAGCATCCTCACTTTCAAAATCTATAATAACCAAATGGGTTATTTGTAGGAAAGTAAAATGTGCCAAACACAGGATCTGCGCTGGTTGGCGCACCGTTGAGCTTGTATTTTTTGGTAGAATATTTGGTCGGGACGACAGGATTCGAACCTGCAACCTTCCACACCCCCAACCCGTAATTTAGGGGGTTCCGGGTGCACCGTGACGCACGTGAAAAACCTGACATAAACCGCAGAATTTTGACATTTATTGTTCGTGGTTGTTGTTGCATCGGGTGCCACTTTGTTCCGTTCTAATTCATCAAGTTGCACCGCCACGTTGATTCGAAAACGGTAATCCATGCGTGCAGCTCTGACCCCAATGGTCTTCGACAAACTTCCCATTCCGTCTGCCACAGTCGATCATCGCGACACGCGGTTGAAGGGTGAAGGGTCATGCCCCGCGGCACGAAATCTTATAATCGCGAATATGCGCGCGGCAAACGGGTCTAGCTTGGGCGGGCCGATGTGCTTGGTATCAGTAAAGCGCGCGAAAGTGCGCGCCGCATTTTCCAAGTTTGATCGACGATTTTGTTCCAGGCGAAGCGGCAATGATCGACGATATCGTCATGGGATTTGACGATGCGGTTGGAGAGCGGTGTTGTCATAGACTTTACATAATATGACTTAATTTTACGTTATGTTGCTATATATTAATATCACTTATTATTGATTTTACATGATATTACCTAGCTTTACGTTGAATTGTGTAATTTTATGTGTAGCGCCGGATTTCTCTCCGTTTTGGACTAAATAAGGTCCATTTTGGAATATTCGTTTTGGAGTGCAGATCTCCAGATCAAAGCAGAGAAGGATGCAGCATGGCTAAGATTATTCGACTAACGGCAAAGAATGGCGCGATTAAGGAAATGCCTTTTGTAGGCAAGTTCAAGCTTGATCCCCAGTTTCTTGGCGCGAAGGTTGAGGTGATCGACAGCGTTACCGGATCCTGGGTGTCAGCCGTTAAAGTCCGTATTCGTGGCAAGAATGTTGATCTGTCATATTCTGAAGACGCGCAAACCGATGAGGCAAATCCCGAAGTCGCTTCCGAGAGCCAGAGCTCTTCGAATGTGGGCTTGAAAGACGGTTCCAATTTGTCTGACTTAGATACCGGCGACACAGGGGGTGTCGGTGCATCGGCTTCGCAGCAGCCATCTGCGGCGTTGCCGTCGGGAGGCCTATCTGGGGCTACAATTGCACTTGGTGTCCTTTGGCTTGGCGCGTTGGGTGGCATTGTTGCTGCCGGTGGCGGTTCTAACAAGACGCCTCCGCCAGCTCCCACGCCACCTGCTGCCCCCACTGCACTCGACTTGGCTTCTGCCGATGACGCAGGGGCGAGTAATAGTGATAATATAACGAGCCAGACTTCAGGCTTGACGATCAGTGGTACAGCCGAAGCCAATGCTCGCGTTGAGTTGTTCGACGGCACAAATTCGCTTGGCACCGCAACTGCAAATGCCTCTGGTGCATTCAGTCTTGATGTGACGCTTGCCGCTGGTGCGCGTTTGATCACCGCCAAGGCTACCAATGCTGCGGGCAATGTGAGTGTAGCATCTGCTGCACTGACCATAACAGTCGACGCGACAGCGCCTACTGCGCCTATTAGTGTTGATTTGGCTTCTGCCGATGACACAGGGTCGAGCGATAGCGATAATGTAACGAGCCAGACGTCCGCCCTCACCATTACTGGCCAGGCCGAAGCCAATGCTCGCGTTGAGTTGTTCGACGGCACAAATTCGCTTGGCACCACAACTGCAAATGCCTCTGGTGCATTCAGTCTTGATGTGACGCTTGCCGCTGGCGCGCGCTTGATTTCCGCCAAGGCAACAGACATAGCGGGCAATGTGAGTGTGGCATCTGCTGCACTGGCTATAACGGTCGATGCGACAGCGCCTGCTGCGCCTATTGGCCTTGATTTAGCTGCGACCGATGACACAGGGTCAAGCAATAGCGATAATATAACGAGCCAGACGTCCGCCCTCACCATTACTGGCCAGGCCGAAGCCAATGCCCGCGTTGAGTTGTTTGACGGCACGACCTCACTTGGTACGACAACTGCCAGTGGAACCGGCGCATTCAGTCTTGATGTGACGCTAGCCGCTGGCACGCGCTCCATCACGGCAAAAGCAACTGACGCTGCGGGCAGTGTGAGTGTGGCATCTACTGCACTGGCCATAACGGTTGACACGACAGCACCTGCTGCGCCTCTTACTCTTGATTTGGCTGCGACCGATGACACAGGGGCAAGCAATAGCGATAATATAACGAGCCAGACTTCCGGCTTGACGATCAGTGGTACAGCCGAGGCCAACGCCCTCGTTGAGTTGTTTAACGGCACAACCTCGCTTGGCACAACAACTGCGGATGCAACAACCGGCGCATTCAGTCTTGATGTGACGCTAGCCGCTGGCACGACCTCGAACATCACCGCCAGAGCAACGGACGCTGCGGGCAATGCGAGTGCGGTATCTACTGCACTGGCCATAACGGTTGACACGACGGTCAATGTGACGGGTAAGATTGTTGCCGGTCCAGCGGTTACCGACCACGGCCTGTCGGTCGATATCTATCTTGGCAATGGGACGCTTCTCGTTTCGGGCATCAAGGTAAACGCGGATGGCAGCTTTACGGCAAACAACTTACCTATCAACGCCGGGGATGTGATTTTTGCGCGGGTTAAAGATAGCTCGGCCGGTGCGGATTATCTCGACGAAGCAACAGGGGTTGCGATAGATCTCAATGCTGTTCTGCTCGCCACAAAGGTAGCGGAGGGCACATCGGTTACGATGAACATCAACCCGCTGACGACCATCGCGGCGATCAAGGCTGGCTTGGCGGCAGATGGTAGTGGAACGATTGCGAATGCCGCGGCGGCAACAAATGCTAACACCGCGACCGCACAAGCCTTTGGTCTTTCGGGGATTGATATCACGACAACGTCTGTTGTTGCGACAAACTCAGGTGACTACACCTCGGGCGATGGTTTGACATCTGGCGAGAAGATTGGCGCGGTGCTGGCTGCCCTGTCTGGCCTGGATAGCTTAAACGCCGGGAACAGTCAGACGACGATCACGTCCTTAAGTCAATCAATCGGCAGCAACGGGCAGCTTACCGGCCAAGGTCAATTGTCCTTGATGAACGGGGCCGCTGCGGCCGAAAACAGGGTCGACGGTTCGCTGCAAAACCTGGTCTCCGATAGCTTGGCGGCGTCTTCACCTGAGGCGCAGGTGACAATTAACGCCATTGCCACAGATAACATCATCACTGGAAATGAGTCGGCGAACCTCACTCTTTCGGGGACGGTTTCTTCGGGCGCTACGGGCGTTTCGGTTCTACTCGGCACCAAGACATTTGCGGCGAGCGTCAGCGGCACTACATGGAGCTATACGCTTTCCGCCGCCGATATTGCCGAGCTTGGTGCGGATGGTGTGAAGGTAATCCAGGCGCAGGCGGCGTTGCCAAATGCGGCATCGGCCACCGCCTCGCGTCTGGTAACGCTTAAACTTGTGCCACCTGCGGCGCCGACCGAGCTAGACCTTGTCGCTGCTGATGACACAGGCTCGAGCAATAGCGATAATATAACGAACAAGACCTCAGGTTTGACGATCACAGGCAAAGCCGAAGCCAGCGCCCTCGTTGAGTTGTTCGACGGCACAAATTCGCTTGGCACAACAACTGCGGATGCAATAACCGGCGCATTCAGTCTTGATGTGGCGCTTGCCGCTGGTGCGCGCTCAATTACCGCCAAGGCAACGGACATAGCAGGCAATGTGAGTGCGGCATCTAATGCACTGGCCATAACGGTCGACGCGACAGCGCCTGCTGCGCCTCTTACTCTTGATTTGGCCGCGGCCGATGACACAGGGTTGAGCGATAGCGACAATATAACGAGCCAGACGTCAGGTTTGACGATCACAGGCAAAGCCGAAGCCAGCGCCCTCGTTGAGTTGTTCGACGGCACAAATTCGCTTGGGACAACAACCGCGGATGCAATAACCGGCGCATTCAGTCTTGATGTGGCGCTTGCCGCTGGTGCGCGCTCAATTACCGCCAAGGCAACGGACATAGCAGGCAATGTGAGTGCGGCATCTTCTGCACTGGCCATAACGGTCGACGCGACGGCGCCAGGTGCGCCGTTCGTCCTTGACTTGGCTGCGGTCGATGACACGGGGTCGAGTAATAGCGATAATGTAACGAGCCAGACGTCAGGCTTGACGATCACAGGTTCGGTGTTTGGCGGCACTAACAAACCAGAGTCCAATGCCCTCGTTGAGTTGTTTAATGGCACGACCTCGCTTGGTACCACAACTGCAAATGCCTCAGGCGCATTTAGTATTGAGGTGACGCTTGCCGCTGGCGTGTACTCAATTACCGCCAAGGCAACGGACAAAGCGGGCAATGTGAGTGCGGCATCTGCTGCACTGGCCATAACGGTCGACACGACAGCGCCTGCTGCGCCGTTCGTCCTTGACTTGGCTGCGGTCGATGACACGGGGTCGAGCAATAGTGATAATGTAACGAGCCAGACGTCAGGCTTGACGATCACAGGTTCGGTGTTTGGCGGCGCTAACAAACCAGAGTCCAATGCCCTCGTTGAGTTGTTTAATGGCACGACCTCGCTTGGTACCACAACTGCAAATGCCTCAGGCGCATTTAGTATTGATGTGACGCTTGCCGCTGGCGTGTACTCAATTACCGCCAAGGCAACGGACAAAGCGGGCAATGTGAGTGCGGCATCTGCTGCACTGGCCATAACGGTCGACACGACAGCGCCTGCTGCGCCTACTGGTCTTGATTTGGCCGCGGCCGATGACACAGGGTTGAATAACGATAATATAACGAGCCAGACGTCAGGCTTGACGATCACTGGCAAAGCAGGGAATAACGCCACCGTTGAGTTGTTCGACGGCGCAACCTCGCTTGGCACGACAACTGCAAATGGCTCTGGCGACTTCAGTCTTGATGTGACGCTTGCATTCGGTCCGCGTTCGATTACCGCCAAGGAAATTGACTCAGCGGGCAATGTGAGTGCGGCATCTGCTGCACTGGCTGTTACTGTGACGCAGGTTAACCTCGCGGATATTGCAAACGGCACTGGCGGCTTTGTGATCAACGGCGCAGGAGGAAATGACAAATCGGGCCGCTCGGTCAGCTCTGCGGGCGATGTGAACAATGATGGCTTTGACGATCTGATCGTCGGGGCAGATGGCTTCAACGGGAACACTGGCGTGAGCTATGTGGTGTTTGGCAAGAGCGATAATAATACCACAGCAGTTAACCTCACGGATATTGCAAGCGGCAATGGTGGCTTTGCGATCAACGGGGCAGCGGCAGGTGACCTTTCGGGCTGGTCAGTCAGCTCTGCGGGCGATGTGAACAATGATGGCTTGGACGATATGATCGTGGGGGCACGTAACGCCGACCCGAACGGGAGCAATTCCGGCGCGAGCTATGTGGTGTTTGGCAAGACTACTGGAACACAGGTTAACCTCTCGGATATTGCAAGCGGCATTGGCGGCTTTGTGATCAACGGGGCAGCGGCAGCTGACGAGTCGGGCACCTCCGTCAGCTCTGCGGGCGATGTGAACGGCGATGGTTTGGACGATTTGATCGTCGGTGCACGTGGCGCCGACCCGAACGGGAGCAATTCCGGCGCGAGCTATGTGGTGTTTGGCAAGGCTACTGGAACACAGGTTAACCTCTCTTCGCTTGGCACTGGCGGCTTTGTGATCAACGGGGCAACGGCAGGTGACCAATCGGGCTTCTCAGTCAGCTCTGCGGGCGATGTGAACGGCGATGGTTTTGACGATTTGATCGTCGGGGCATATGGTGCCGACCCGAATGGGATCAATAACGCCGGCGCGAGCTATGTGGTGTTTGGCAAGGCTAATAATACGTCCGTTAACCTCACGGATATTGCAAGCGGCACTGGCGGCTTTGTGATCAACGGGGCAGCGGCAGTTGACCAATCGGGCATCTCCGTCAGCTCTGCGGGCGATGTGAACGGTGATGGCTTGGACGATCTGATCATTGGGGCAAGGTTCGCCGACCCGAACGGGGACCGATCCGGCGCAAGCTATGTGGTGTTTGGCAAGGCTGGAGGGACACCAATTAACCTCTCGGCGATTGCCAGCGGCACTGGCGGCCTTGGCTTTGTGATCAACGGGGCAGCGGCAGAAAACCGTTCGGGCCGCTCCGTCAGCTCTGCGGGCGATGTGAACGGCGATGGTTTTGACGATTTGATCGTCGGGGCATATAGTGCCGACCCGAACGGGATCCTCGATTCCGGCGCAAGCTATGTGGTGTTTGGCAAGGCTAATAGTGCGCCAGTTAACCTCACGGATATTGCAAGCGGCAATGGTGGCTTTGCGATCAACGGGGTAGCGGCAGGTGACTCTGCGGGCTGGTCAGTCAGCTCTGCGGGCGATATGAACGGCGATGGCTACGACGATCTAATCGTGGGGGCATATAAAGCCGACCCGAACGGGCTCGATTCCGGCGCAAGCTATGTGGTGTATGGCGGTAATTTCACGGGTTCTGTCACGCAGCTAGGCACGACGGGCAATGATATTCTTTCGGGAACTACCGGTGATGACGTGATTTTTGGCGGGCGTGGGGATGATGTGATCACTGGCAATGGCGGCATTGACCGGATTGCCGGTGGGACAGGCAATGACACGTTGATCATCAGCAATGCCAGCTTTGGCCGCGTCGATGGTGGTGCGGACACCGATACGTTGCGCTTGGCCGGGGCCTTTACCCTCGACCTCTCCGCGCTTGCGGCGGTGGCGATTAAGGATATTGAAGTGATCGACCTTGTTGCCGGATCATTGAATAATATATTGACCGTCACGCAACAAACATTGATGAACCTTTCGACCACCACCAATCGCCTGATGGTGCTCGGCGGCAGCGGCGACACGGTGAATGCCAACGGATTTACTGCTACTGGCAGCGCTACCGACAACGGCATCACCTATACGACCTACACTAATGGTGCGGCCAAATTGTGGGTGCAGCAAGGCGTTAATGTTGTCACAACTCCTCCGTCACCGTCTGCCAGCTTCTTCTCAACGAGCTTTGAGAGCAATGATATGTTGATCGTCGACGATGCCAACTTCCTGGGTGTTGATGGTGGTGCTGGCACCGATATCTTGCCCATGGCCGGGACAAGCGGCTTTGGCCTCGACCTCTCCACGCTAACGCCGGGGGCGATTAACGATATTGAGCCGATCGACCTTGTTGCCGGAGAATTGAACAATATGCTGACAATCACGCAGCAAACATTGTTGGATTTTTCGACCACCAGCGATCACCTGACCTTTACCCAGAGCGGGAGCGGTGACACTCAAATTGGGTTTGGTGCTGATACCTCAATGATGGTCGAAGGTTATCTCCCTGCCAAATTGACTGACTTCTTGACTAGCACGCCGTCTTCATTAATCGTGCTTTAGGGTCTTGACCCTATATCTACCCAGCAGGTGCCGCCCATAAAGTTTCGGGTTGCACCTGCTGGGTTTGATGTTCCATCTGACAACGGCTTGTCTCTGGCTCTTTGCTGGGGGTTTGTAGCTTGGCTGTAGTGTTACCACATTCTCCATCGCAAATGCCGTGCGTAGAAAGGCGATTTTATGACTGACCAGATACCTCCTGCGCTGGAATTAAATGGCTCGCGGTTGTTTACAACCTGGCTCAAAAATGCCGATGTTAGTCTGGTCTTCACGACCTATCAGGCCGGCAAGGTCTTTTTTATCGGGATGCAGCCCGATGGCCGACTCTCGGTCTTTGAACGCACTTTTGAACGCCCTATGGGGCTTGGAACTAGTCCGGGCCGCTTTTGGATGAGTTCAATTTACCAGCTTTGGCGTTTCGAAAACTTCCTCGATCCCGGCCAGATGCACGATGGTTATGATGCGTATTATGTGCCTGTCAGCGGGCATACGACGGGTGATATCGACATCCACGACATCCATGAGGATGCAGCGGGCGATCCTATATTCGTCGCTACCCGCTTCAACTGCCTTGCAACCTTGTCCCATCGGGGAAGTTTTCGCGAAATTTGGCGCCCGCCATTTATCGACCGGCTCGCGGCGGAGGATCGCTGTCACCTGAATGGAATGGCCGTGCAGGACGGCAAACCCGCTTATGTAACCTGCCTGTCGCGCACCAATGTCTTCGAAGGTTGGCGCGACAAACGGCGCGACGGCGGCGTGGTCCTTGACGTGGCTAGCGGGGAGATAATGGCAGAAGGCCTGTCGATGCCGCATTCGCCGAGGCTCTACCGCGAGAAGCTGTGGATGCTGCAGGCAGGAACCGGCGAATTTGGTACAATTGATGTAAGCACCGGTTCCTTCGAACCCATATGCTTCCTGCCTGGCTTTGCCCGTGGACTTGTTTTCATGGGCGACTACGCTGTGATTGGCCTCTCTCGCCCACGCAATAACAAAACGTTCGAAGGCCTGCCTCTCAACGAGCGGCTGGATGCCGAAGGTATCAGCGCGCAATGCGCGATCTGCATTGTCAATCTGCAGAGCGGGGATATCGAGCACCGGCTCGAAATTTCTGGCATTGTCGAGGAAATTTACGATGTCGCGCTACTGCCGGGCGTTACACGTCCTATGGCACTGGGCTTCCGAAGCGACGAAATCCGCCTTAAGATCAAGCCCGAAGCCCTACCGGAAGCAACCGACATATCGCACTGAAAGGCCCGATACCGGCGTCGCACGGGGTCGTTCGTTGGTGGCTGATCGATCTTGGCACATTGGGAGCGCGATGCGTTCGGCCCGTTGATCACCCAGCGGACATTGCGCCACTGCGCCACCAGCGGCATTTTAACCCTTTGCCGGGTCATCGAGAGGCCACTAAATCATTGATTTATTGCGGCATTATGGCGCAAAAGAAGTAATTTCGGACTCCACGAATCTTTTTGAAATCCCTAGACAATTTCTCATGGGAATAAGCAATCTACAGGCTTCGTTAGAGAAGAAATATGCCGCTTGGAATGGCGAGCTTCTCGATGTGCAAAAACAGATCCAGGAAATCGAGAGATCGCACGTCGAATTATCGACTCTGCGGGCTCGCGCTGCCAGGCTCGAACATCTTGTCGCCAACGCAACAGGCATATTCTTCGAGGTTAACCCCGAATGGAACGCCGAAGGTGTAAAACCGGTCCGCGCCGGCACTTATGGTCTGCCTTTTGAGATTGGCACAGTGTCGAAAGATTGCATGACGATCCTTCGTGAGGAGGATAAGCCAATGACATCCCGCCAGATCGCCAAAATGATTGTCGCACGGCACGGCCTTGATTCATCAGATTGGGAACTGGTGCAGAGGATATGCAGCACCGTCGATGGCAACATGCGCAAACGACGTGATAAGCACGTCAAAGGCGAGGGCGAATGGCCAATCTACTGGTCGATATTGCCAGCCTAGAACAGAGCTAGGCGATTTTTAACGCTCTGATGAGCTCTGCCTTATCTGGATCGCGCTTCACGCATCTTGTGAGCTAGCACCCAGGCTGTTTTGTATGAAACGTTGATCTCGCGTGAAAGACGCAGTGCCGAGACACCAAGCGCGCCGTTATACCAAGCTGCGCTGAGGCTGACTCAGATTTGGGATTCCCAAACGGTGGAAAGTCTGATTCTATGTTGTTCTTCATTTGGAGGACGTGACATGGGATCAGCGATTAGCTTGCGGGATGATTTTGACGGCACTGCCTTGAGGCGACTGGCGCGGAAGTCGAAAAGTGCGAACCAGGCGCGGCGGCTTTTGGCATTGGCTGAGATTTATGACGGCGGCCGCCGGACAACGGCGGCGCGGATCGGCGGTGTTGGCTTGCAGATTGTGCGTGACTGGGTGCTTCGCTTTAATGCGCGTGGTCCTGATGGGCTGCTAGATGGCAAAGCGCCTGGAAGACAATCGCTGCTCAATGATGCCCAGCGCCGTGCGCTTGTCGAAATGGTCGAGTCCGGCCCGATCCCCTCGATCCATGGCGTTGTTCGCTGGCGACTGATTGATTTGACCCGGTGGCTTTATGACGAATTTGCGGTCTCGCTTGATACAACGACCGTCGGGCGTGAACTGAAGAGACTGGGTTATGTCAAACTAACGGCACGGCCTCGCCACCACGCGCAAAACGAGCTTGCGATGGAGGCCTTTAAAAAGGGGGCTTTGCCGCCGAGCTGGCAAAGGTCAGAAGATCTCTCCCGAAGGGCACGCCGATAGAGATCTGGTTTCAGGACGAAGCGCGGATCGGGCAGAAGAACAAGATCACGCGGCGCTGGGCCCGTCGCGGGACGCGGCCATCGGCACCCAAAGATCAGCGAACTAAATCGGTCTATATCTTCGGCGCGATCTGCCCGGAGCACGGCAAGGGCGCGGGGCTGGTGCTGCCGTTCTGCAATACCGAAACCATGACGCTCCATCTGACAGAAATAGCGCTCGCCGTCGCTCCTGGCGCTCACGCTGTTATACTGATGGATCAAGCCGGTTGGCATATGACTGACAAGCTGGACGTGCCTGACAATATCAGCATCATAGCGCTCCCGGCCAAATGTCCTGAACTCAACCCGGTTGAGAATATCTGGCAGTTCATGCGCGACAACTGGCTCTCCAACCGGGTGTTCACTTCCCACGACAATATCGTCGACCTCTGCTGCGAGGCGTGGAACAAACTCATAGATCAGCCTTGGCGCATTATGACCATCGGGCACCGCAAATGGGCCAGTGGGTTATGATCATTGCAGGTTGGTATTAGTGAAGATCGCAATAGCCTCGAGCATCTTCCGGAACGACATCTTGTGGCTTTTGAACAGAGTATCAGTCGTTACGGAGAACTGCTTGCCGCAGCCGCTGCATCCAAACTTGCGAGGTGTTGCTAGCTTCCAATGGTCGACGCAACCACATTCAGGACAAATAGGCTTCCCTTTATTTGCATGCCAACGCAAACGGCAAAACTTTGCGTAAGCGCGATCCTCGGACATGCTGAAGATCGAACGCATAGAGAGTGGACTTGTAACGGTCGTCTAATCGCATATTCGTCAAGGGGGATTTTTGACATATTTCTTGGGGCTACGATTGATTGATCGCAGTGATGTTCGTTTTGGTTTGCTAGTTCAGCTTTGGTTGCGTCGTTGATAGTCGTTTGTCGGGAACATGGTCGTCTACGCGGTCGAGACTTGCGCGCCGCATGATAGGTTTCGTAAGGAAGGATCTTGCCAATGTTTAGTTCGCATTTTGCCGATAAGGCACTTGCAGCCGTTACAACGCAATGATCCAGCCCGCGCCCCGACAGGGACGGCTCGACGCGCCCAAAGCATGAACGCAAACGAGAAAGAGGTTTTCAACTCAGTCTATTGGCCTTTCTATTCTGCCTTGCGCGTCAGGCTGTGGCACCAGCTGAACGATTGAACAGTTCGCCGGTTTTGAGCATCGTATGGCCCTGTCATTAATTTCGTGTGTGGGCGGGCGGTTGAACATTATGCCGCCATGGCTTTGATGAACCGTTCGCCGAATATTACGGCGAACTGGGCCTTTGCCATGGTCCACTCACGTGGTGGCATCTTCCACTCTTTTTCCGATCGGTTCAAGATCAGATAAAGCAGTTTGGTTGCAGCCTCGTCGCTGGGGAAGTGCCCTCTGGCTCTGACCGCCCGCCGCAGCTTTGAGTTCAGCGCTTCGATGGCATTGGTGGTGTAGATGATCCGGCGCACTTCCTCGGGGAAGGCGAAGAACGGAATGACCTCAGCCCATGCCCGCCGCCAACTTTGGCCGATGGCGGGGTAACGCATGCCCCATTCGCTGGTCTCGAAGGCGGTGAGTGCCTCTTCGGCGGCTTTGGCATCGACGGCGCGGTAAATGCTCTTCAGTGCGGTTGCCAGCGGCTTTCGGTCTTTCCAGGACACAAAGTCCATAGAGTTGCGCAGCAGATGCACGATACAGGTCTGAACCACAGCTTCGGGGAACACGGCGGTGATGGCGTCGGGGAAGCCTTTGAGGCCGTCGACCACGGCCAGCATGATATCATCGACGCCCCGGTTCTTGAGTTCGTTCATGACGCGAAGCCAGAACTTGGCCCCTTCATTCTGCTCGATCCACAGCCCCAGAACCTCCTTGCGACCGTCAGCGCGGACGCCAAGGGCAATGTGGATCGCCTTGCTGCGGACCATGCCTTCGTCGCGGATTTTGACACGGATGGCGTCGAAGAACACCAGCGGATAGGCCGGATCAAGCGGGCGCTGCTGCCAGGCGGCAACCTCATCCAATATCGCGTCGGTGACGGTCGATATCAGGTCAGGCGATACGTCTATGGCATAAAGCTCGCGCAGATGCCCGGTGATCTCGCGCGTGCTCATGCCGCGCGCATACATTGAGATAATCTTATCGTCAAAGCCGGGAAAGCGGCGCTGATACTTGGCGATCAGCTGCGGATCGAAGCTGCCGGAACGGTCCCGCGGCACGTCGATATCGATCTTGCCGGTATCGGTAATCACGGTCTTGCGGCCATAGCCATTGCGGCTGTTGCCTGCCTGATCGTCGCTGCCCAGATGATAATCCATCTCAGCACCCAGCGCACGTTCGGCCAACGCCTTCTTCAAAGAATCAAGCAATCCGCCCTGATCCAATGCAGAAGCAGCATCCGTGCCAGCCAAAAGACGATCCAATAACTCAGCCGGGATCACAGGCTCTTTGCGTCGTGACATAGTAGGTCTCCTTCTTACCCATTATGCCCGCCCACACACGAAATTAATGACAGGGCCCATCGTATGCATGATGACCGCGAGTTTGCGCGCAACTGCAATGGCTGCTCGCTTGAACCCGGCCTTTTCCCTGAGCTTCAAGCCCCAGACACGCAGAGCACTGTCCGCTGTCGTCCGCGTCAGGATCACCATAGCGGCTTCGTACAGCAATGCGCGAAGGTGATTGTCGCCGCGCTTCGAGATGCGTCCGGCATAATCGACCTCACCTGACTGGTAACGCTTGGTGGTCAAGCCGATCCAGGCACCGACAGAGCGCGACTTGGCAAAGTTGGCGGGATCCTCGATCGCTGCAATAAAGGACGACGCTGTTACCACGCCAATACCCGGGATCGTCATGAGCAACTGGCACTGCTCGTCCGCACGCGCTGTGGCGATGAGCTGCTTGCTCAGCTGCGCGACACGCGCACGCACCGCCAGCCACGCTTCGAGCAACGGCAAAACGATCCGCTCAAGCCCGGCGTTCGTTGCCAGCAAAGTGCGGATGTGGCCCTCCAATATGTTCCCTGCACTTTTGGGAACAATCAGCCCGAACGTTTTCATGACACCGCGTATCTGGTTCGATATCTGAACCGTCATTTTCAACATCTGATGGCGGGCGGCGACCAATGTGCGAACGAGCATGCTATCAAAGCTCTTCACTCGAACCTCGCGGTAAAAGCCAACCTCGGCAAGGTGGGCCAGCCCATCTGCGTCGTTCACGTCGGTCTTGTTCGGTGCCATGTCGAGTGCTGCTTTGGCATGACGTGCATCGATACAAATCGCTGGCACGCCCTGCGCCGTCAGCGCATGAAAGAACCACACCGACAGCGGGCCTGTTTCAAAAACGACGCGTCGCACACTCGGCGCATGTGTGCGGATCACTTTGGCTATAACTGTGGGATCAGACGCGCATTTGCCGCGCCATATCCGTTTGCCGCCTTCGCGAACCGAGATGAAAGTGTCTTTCAAAGATACGTCTAAACCGATATATTGATCCATGATTGTCCTCCGTCAGGTGCTTGGGCCCAGTCACAATCGTGAGCCCGTATTTTTATCCTATCGGGGACAACCAGCATTCAATCACAGCATCGTCCAGCTAATCACAGCCCCGCGATTACCCTATGTTTCGTGCCGGTCACTTGAGAGTTAAACACTCATACAAGGAGACCGAAGAGATGATGAAGCATACAGAAGATTTCAAACAAGAGGCCGTCCGGATTGCTTTGACCAGCGGATTGTCACGGCGGCGTGTTGCTGCTGACCTGGGCGTTGGATTGTCGACGCTGGGCAAGTGGATATCGCAGTATCGGCCAACCGATCTGGTATCAGCGCCGCAAGCGGATTTAGCCCGCGAGAATGAACGCCTGCGCTTAGAGAACCGTATCCTCAAGGAGGAGAGGGAGATACTAAAAAAGGCTACCCAGTTCTTCGCGAGCCTCGGCAAGTGAGGTTCGCATTCGTGCACAACTGGCGGCATGTCTGGCCAGTGGAGATGCTTTGCCGCGTGATGCAGGTATCGACGCGCGGTTACCGGTCCTGGCACGCACGGCCGACAAGCCGACGGTCACGCGGTGACATGAAAGTGCTGGCCCACATCCGTGAACAATATGGCCTCAGTCTCGGCAGCTATGGCCGTCCTCGCATGACTATGGAGTTGGGCCGAAGGCAACGCCCGTAGGGCGGTAACGAGGTAGGGCTCGTTGTAGGCGAGCGCCGTGTTGGCCGTTTAATGCGGATCAACGGGAGCGCAGGTAACTTATGATCCGGGGGATCATAAAGCCAAGCCCAGTTCGCACCCGCAAGCATAAGGTCACCACCAACAGTAATCATCGTCTTGGCATCGCTGCGAACTGGCTGGACGGCGATTTTGTTGCCGCTGCTCCTAACCAAAAATGGGCAGGCGACATTACCTACATATGGACTGCCGAGGGTTGGCTCTACCTCGCTGTTGTTCTTGATCTACACAGCCGCCGTGTCGTTGGCTGGGCGGTCAGCGACAGAATGACCCGAAGGGCGGCGTAGCCAACAAGGATCTGGCAATCAGGGCGCTGGATATGGCGGTAAACCTGCGGCAACCCGCCGAAGGCTGCATCTTCCATTCTGATCGCGGCAGCCAATACTGTGCGTATGATTATCAAAAGAAATTGCAGGCCTACGGCCTGCGGCCATCGATGAGCGGCAAAGGTAATTGTTACGACAATGCATCCGTTGAGACGTTCTTCAAATCGCTGAAGGCGGAGCTGATCTGGCGTCAGAAATGGTCAACACGAAGGCAGGCAGAGGCAGCAGTCTTCCAATACATCAACGGGTTCTACAACACCCGTCGCCGCCACTCGTATCTGGGTGGCATCAGCCCGCTGGCGTTCGAAGCAAAGGTGGCATAATGACATAAGTGACCGGCGCAAAACTGTTACAAGTCCAAAGCGTCCGGGCTATAGCAGAGAGGAGGAAGTGTTGCGCCATTTTCTGTGATGATCCGTATCATCATATATAATGACATATTGCACTTTGTCGACTCTAATATCATTACAGACGATGACCCTAATCACGCATATTGACGATAACCACTTGGCATAAATGCGCATTCAATCCTACAAGACCTGCGTGAACTTGTAGGAAGCGTTGCCATGCCGATCGAAGAAAAGGTCTGGGAAGAAATGGTCAAAAACATACTGCGCGCAGAAATGATGCGCCGCGGCGTCTCCTTCGCGGGGCTCGTCGAACGGCTCGCCGACCATGGGATCGAGGACAATGAACTCAACCTGCGCAACAAGGTGAGCCGGGGCCGCTTCACTGCCGTCTTTTTCATCCAGTGCATGCAGGCTTTGGGCGTCGACCTTCTGCAGTTGCCGAAAGACATCGAAGAACGCGGACGCAAAGGTGGGGCACAAAAGCTTGCCAAAGGCAGATCGATCGCGGAAGCCTAAAACGGCGATGAAAAATCTAAAGGCGTGTTTCTGCGAACAAGAAATTGATTAAGGCCATCAATGCGCTGTCTAGAGTTGAAAGGAAAATGATCATGACTACAAACATCAGCGCTGCAGTGTCACCGTCGGTTATGAATCTTTGGCACGAAGCGCAAATTAGTCATCACAGCATAGCTCGTCCCGAAATTATTGAGGAAGCCATACGCTCAGGTGCAGGAACCAAGGACGCTCAAGAAGCAATAGCACTGGCCATACAGGAGAGCAGCACCTGGGATCTGATCGACCTTCTCGTCGATAAGGTGATTAATGGACCTTCACTCCACGCGTTGCTTCGTAACCTGCAAATGCAAGGCGCCATCAGACGGCCAGACCTACTTAAATGGGCGGAGATATTCACATGAGCATCCTTGACAGACAAACCCATAAGGATCTCGAAACGTGGCGAAAACTGCTTAGCAAAGCCATTACAGCCATCGAAATAGTCGAGCGGGAAACTAGCCAAAAACAATCGATAAGGCTCGGCGGCGGCACAGTGCTCTCCGCTCTATGGGGACACCGTTACAGCCAGGATGTCGATCTCTTCACACGCGATCCGCAGATCATCGCGTATCTTCGTCCATGGCTCAATGACGAAATAGCAGCTGTACTAGGAAATGACTATGTCGATGGAGGAAATGCCATAAAGTTCAGGGTCGGTGGTGGTGCAATAGATATCGTGGCCTCAAGCGACATACTGACTGACAGTTCACCGACAATCGAGGAATATCGCGGTCGCATGATAGAGATCGAAGATCCAGCCGAAATTTTGGCGAAAAAGCTTTATCATCGGGGAGATCGAGGCACGGTTCGTGATTATGTCGACTTAGTTCGGGGAATGCAGGAAATACCAGACCTCGCAAAGAGACTTTCCAAGCCGCTTGGGAATAAAATCCGCGGTGCCACCGAAGTCCTTCGTCAGATACCCAACGATCGCTTCGAAAGCGAACTCGCAAAAGTGAGATTCATCGGGCCACCACCAGAGGCTCGGCAACTGAAGTCGGAAGCAATCGCGGCTTTGGAGAAGATCGGGGGGCCTTTTGACGATAACGACGGACAGAAGAGGGCTGCTTGGCAAGCTATGCAGGGTCGCGGACCAGGATACTAAGCTGGGCACCTCCAAAAACCTCTGGCATTTGTGGGTGCGATCTGATTCATTCTCCTCATTAGGAGGCGATTATGAAGCAGGCGGGGTTGTTCGGTTTATCGGATCATTTGAAGCGGCTTTCGGCCAATGGCGATCTGCTTGAGGCGCTGGGGCGGATAGTGGATTTTGAAGGCTTTCGTGTGATCCTGGACAATGCACTGGCTTGTTCGGACGGTTCGAAGGATGGCAGACCGCCCTATGACTGCGTATCGATGTTCAAGATCTTTATTCTGGCGGCGCAGAACAATGTCGACGGCAAACCATTACGTGACCACCTCGAAGCGGTAGACCATCATGATGCCCTTGCATGGATGTATCAAATGGCCGACAAAGATATTGCCCTATCCGCCGTTGAAATCGGGCAGATGCACCAACTCATCTTGCAACGTAGTAAGCCTGATATCGCCGGGCAATACGCAGTGACGCAGCGAGGCATCAGAGATTCGGCAGTCATCTTCCCGGCACCGTCAGATGTTCCCCATTTAATGGCCGACTTTGCCACCTGGCTGAAGGAAGCTTCGCTGACTCCAGAAAATGCCTTTGAAGCCCATTATAAACTCGTCACTATTCATCCTTTCCAAGATGGAAATGGAAGAGCTTCGCGCCTGTTGATGAATCTCCAATTGGTGCGTGGCGGATATCGCCTAGTCTCAGTTTGGCCCCAAGATCGCCTGCAGTATATCGATGCGATCGAATATGCACAACTCAATGGAGATACCACTCGGTTCCAGACTTTTATGCACACAAGGCTGCTTGAGACCATGAAAGAATATGTGAATATCATTGGCGAGGCAGCGATAAATCTTGCCAAGCAGGACCTCCAATCAGAACCTAAGGAGGATCGACGAAAACTGACTGCAGACGAGATTGCAAAGATGCATGCCGATCGGGGCATCATTTGAAATCGTCAAAAGTTATGACGAAAAATGAGGTGTTTTCGTCGATAAATCAATAGCTTGGCAATATTGCAGCTTCCTTTGCGCCATAATGCCGATTTATTGGTCGGGACGACAGGATTCGAACCTGCGACCCCCACACCCCCAGTGTGATGCGCTACCAGGCTGCGCTACGTCCCGACCGCCAATGACCTCGCCGAGGTCAATGGAAGAGCGCGTATATGGCGCTGGTTTTTGAAAAGCAAGCGCGCTGTCGACGCTTTGACGTTGCGTCAGCAGGATGCAGGTGATAATCGCGCCCGATTAGTTCCGGGCTGCGCTGCACATTGGCGCTCGATTTCATTAGTGCGAGGTTTTTTATGGCGTTTGTTATCTTAGGTGCTGCCACTGGTGGTGCTGGTGGTTCTGCATTTTTCGTG
Source organism: Sphingorhabdus sp. (assembly GCF_050921905.1). NCBI lineage: Bacteria > Pseudomonadati > Pseudomonadota > Alphaproteobacteria > Sphingomonadales > Sphingorhabdaceae > Sphingorhabdus > Sphingorhabdus sp. The sequence continues at coordinate 146,089 of NZ_CP050888.1, forward strand.
CAGTTGTTTCCGCTCCTGCTGATCTTTGTTGTATTCTACCTCTTCCTAATCCGTCCGCAGCAAAAGCGGGCGAAGGCGCATGAAGCCAAGATCGCTGGGGTACAGAAGAATGACGACGTCGTCACCGCTGGCGGGCTGATGGGCAAGGTGACCAAGGTTGCCGACGATCATGTCGAAGTTGAAATCGCGCCAAATGTGCGGGTGAAGGCGGTCAAGTCAACCATCGCCAATGTGCAGTCGCGCAATGCCAAAGCCGCCAATGATTAACCCTTTGGGTTGAACGGCTTTGCCGCCAGCCCACCTTTTGCCTTCATAGCTCGTTCGGACCCACCCTATGCTTGATTTTCCCCGTTGGCGCATATGGATGCTCAACATTGTGCTGATTGCCGGGATGGCCTTTGCTATTCCGAGCCTGTTGCCATCGCAAATGCGTGCGCAGCTTGCGCAATTTGTGCCCACACCTACTATCAATCTGGGTCTCGACCTTGCCGGCGGAAGTCATATCTTGCTTGAAGCGGACACGTCGCAACTAGCAGAGGCCCGCCTCGAAGCGTTGGAGGACAGTGTCCGTAATGCTATGCGCCGTGCCAGTCCGCAAATTGCGATCGCCGATGTCTCGCGCAGTGAGGGCCAATTAAGCTTTAACGTCACCGACATGTCCAAGGTGGATGCTGCCCGTGAAGTGATCTTGCCGATCATCAGCAATAGTACAGGCACGCGGGATTGGAATATCGGCGTAAACAACGGCAACCGAATCATTCTGTCACCAGCAAGCTCTGGCGACGAAACTGCGCTTAACCAAGCGATGGACACGGCCAAGGACGTCATTGACCGCCGGATAAACGCGCTTGGCACGTTGGAGCCGACGATCATTCGTCAGGGTGATAACCGCATCGTCGTTCAGGTTCCCGGATTGGATGATCCAGAGGCGTTGAAGGCGTTGATTGGTAAAACCGCAAAGCTTGAATTCAAACTGGTTGATGAACAGGCTGATCCCGACCAAACCGCGCAAGGCAAGGCCCGCGTTGGTAGCCAAGTTCTGCCCTATCCCGACAATCCCTCTGGTCTGCCGTATATCGCGGTGCGTCGCTTGGGCGGCATATCCGGCGACAAGTTGGTCAAGGCTGACCCGACATTCGACCCACAGACCAATGAACCTGCTGTCACCATCCAATTTGATTCCGAGGGCGGTCAAAGATTTGCCCGCATGACTCAGCAAAATGTGAACAAATTGTTCGCGATTGTGCTCGATGGCCAAGTCATCTCCGCGCCGCAAATTCGTGAGCCGATCTTCGGCGGCGTATCGCAGATTTCGGGCAGCTTCACGACCGAGAGCGCCAATGCGCTCTCGATCTCGCTCCGCTCTGGTGCGTTGCCGGTTGACCTGACGATTGTTGAGGAACGTTCTGTTGGGCCAGACCTTGGCGCTGATTCCATTCGCCGTGGGGTTTTGGCTGCGGTTATCGGTACAACCGCAATTCTTGTGCTCATGTTCCTCGTTTACGGCCGCTTTGGCATGTATGCCAATATTGCTTTGGTCATCAATATTTTGATGATCTTGGGCGTTATGGGCGTTGCGAACGCCACGCTGACTTTGCCGGGGATTGCGGGCTTTGTCCTGACGATTGGTGCGGCGGTTGACGCGAACGTACTGATCAACGAACGTATTCGCGAAGAACTGAAACGTGGCCGCCGTGTGGTGCAGGCCATCGAGTTCGGGTACAAAGAAGCGAGCCGCGCGATTTTTGATGCGAACAGCACAAACGTCATCGCGGCGGTTTTGCTTTTCATTTTCGGCTCGGGACCCATTCGCGGATTTGCCGTGGTTTTGATGATCGGGATTGTGACCTCGGTTTTCACTGCCGTGACCATCACCCGCATGTGGGTGTCGCTTTGGGTGAAGCGCACGCGTCCCACTGAATTGACGATTTGAGGATATTGATATGAAACTGCTCAAACTCGTTCGTGATGACACAAATATCGACTTTCTCAGATGGCGTGTATGGGCTTTTGCGATCAGCTTACTTCTGATGGCGGCATCGGTAGGGTTGGTCGCGACCAAGGGCCTGAACTTTGGCGTCGATTTCATCGGCGGCCAGATGATCCGCGCAACCTTTACGCAAAGCGCCACGGCACCCGTGACCGAATTGCGCGAAACGGTGGGCAGTCTTGGCTATGGCGACCCGACAATTCAGCGTTTCGGCGCGGAGAATCAGGTTTCGATCCGCATGAAACTGCCCGAAGGCGCCGACAAAAACCCGGAACTGGCCAATGCGATGGCCGAGAAAATCACCAGCAGTTTGAAGGCCGGTCATCCCGATGTTCGGATTGACGGTGTTGACTCCGTGTCCGGCAAGGTTTCGGAGGAATTGTTCGGCAAGGGGGTATTGGCACTTTTGGCCGCGATGGCGGGGGTTTCGATCTATATCTGGTTCCGTTTTGAATGGCAGTTCGGTGTCGGCGCGATCTGGTCACTGGTTCACGATGTAACGCTTACCTTCGGGCTATTTGCGCTGACGGGGTGGGAGTTTGACCTGAACATCATTGCCGCGTTGCTGACCATCATCGGCTATTCCTTGAACGATACCGTCGTAATTTATGACCGTATCCGTGAGAACCTGATGAAGTTCCGAAAAATGGAAATGGCCTCGCTGTTAAACCTGTCGGTCAATGAAACCTTGTCCCGGACGGTGATGACCAGCGTATCGATTTCGCTGCCGCTGATCGTGCTGGTGCTGTTTGGACCAGACGTTATCTTTGGTTTCAGCATGGCCATGGCATTTGGTATTGTCGTGGGGACGTATTCGTCCATCTATCAGGCATCACCAATTTTGATCTGGCTTAAGGTTGGTTCGCATAGCTTCGTCCCGACTGACGAAGTGACGGGTTCTAAGGCCGAACGGATAGGCGCAGACTTCGGCGCGCAGCCTTAACGGCTATAGCTTGCGGACGAGCCGGACGGCTTTGGCAATCCAGGCTGGGTCGGTCACGACCTGTTGACGTGCGCCGGCCTCAAGCGGCAGAAGGTGGAGCTTGCTTGCATCACGGCCAAGCAAGCGGCCAAAGATGAACCGTCCGCCCGGTCGCGGCACAAGGACATCCAAATTCAGCGCAGAGGCAAAATCGTCCGGTTGTAGTTGCTCAAGCCATAATTCATCGCCGCGTCGATATTCGCCCATTGCCGCCGCAATCCGAAGCCCGACCATGCTGCCGCCGACATTGGGAACCATGATGCGCTCCTCCTGAGTTGGGGCATAAGTTCCATCCTTATGCAGCTCCGCCGCGACTGGCAGAAATTGTTGGTCAGGCAGGGCAACGAGATCGCTGGAATCCACGCCCAAAGCATCCGCAATGCGGTTAATCCAGATGAGCGACAGCACGCGCATGCCGGTTTCGAGGCGGCCTATGGTTTGTGCCGTTGTTGGTGGATTGCAGCGTTCGGCTACATCGGAAAGTGTCAGGCCCTTGGCTCTTCGAACATCGCGAATTCTACTTTGCATGGAACACTCCGTTACCAAATAGGTTTTTTCTTTCCTACAATATTTACCACATGGCAAGGGTGATTCGAACAGTCAAAGGAGATTATCGATGCCCGCCAAATCCCATTCGAACCGAAAATTTCACGATCCACGCATGCTGGTCGAAAACCCAGTGGCGGAAAGTCGTGCCACCCGGCGCACCGTCACGATTAACCTATCGGAATCGCCACTGTCGTGGCTGCATGCGCGCGGCCATTTGTCGAACCGACAAATGTTGGCTGGCGAGACATTACGCGGGGATTATGAATCAGCCGCACTTGGACCTCATGTAACTATGTCGTGGGAGAATATCCCGCGCAGCCGTCAAAAACGCGGAGCGCCATCTGGGCTGAACCGAACGGAACGGATGATGCAGGCCAAAAGCCGCTTTGACGGCGCGCTGAACGCGCTTGGCCCCGATTTGTCGGATATTGCATGGCGAGTCATTTGCGTTGGGGAAAGTGTGCCCGCTGCGGAACGTGAAATGTCGTGGCCTGTGCGGTCGGGAAAACTCGTGCTAAAAATCGCGCTAGATCGACTGGCGGCCTTTTACCGCATTCCCGGCTAGGGCCAGGACCACTTAAATCCACCTTCGCGGCGTCAAAATGGCAAAGATATCGAGGGAAAATGTCCGCCGCAGGCAATCATTCTGCCTGCAAGGGCATTTTGTTTCGAGATCGAAGCCATTTTGGCGTCCCTCGGATTTGACCCATATTGTCCATTGCCGCGTTGGCAAGCTTGGACTTAGAACCACTAAGCCCTGCGCTTGCCGCCTGGCACTGAACAGTATGGCCTCAAACCGAGAAGGTGGATTTGAGTAGTCCTGACCCTAGGTCGCGGAATTCTCGACCATCATCGCGAGTTCGAGCCAGCGTTCCTCCGCGGCATCCTTTTCGGCGCGCAGGCTTTCGGTCTTGGTGGTCAGTTCGGCAAAGCGCGCTGGCTTTTGCGTGTACAAAGCCGGGTCGTTCATTTCCATCTCCGCCGCCGCAATCTCGGCATCTATGTCTGTGATGCGCTTTGGCAGGAGGTCATAGTCGCGCTGGTCTTTGTAAGTCAGCTTGACTTTCTTTAGTGCTGATGGGGCCGCAGAGGCGGGCTCCGTCGAAACGGTTTTTTCGGTCCTCTTGGCGGCGGGCTTGTCCCGCTTGTCGCGTTTTTCTTCCCAATCAGCATATCCGCCGGCGATGATATCGACATGGCCTGAACCATCCAAACCTAGCGTCAAATTGACCGTCCGGTCTAAAAAATCGCGGTCATGGCTGACAATCAAAACCGTGCCGTCATAATCTGCGATAACCTCCTGCAGCAGGTCCAGCGTTTCCAGATCAAGGTCGTTGGTGGGTTCGTCCAGCACCAGCAAATTGGCTTCCCTGGCAAATTCTCGGGCGAGCAAAATGCGCGATTGCTCGCCGCCGGACAAGGAACCGATCCGCGCCTCAATCAAGGCGGGGTCGAACAGGAATTCCTTGAGATAACCCTGTACATGTTTGCGCACGCCGCGCACATCGATCCAGTCGCTGCCATCGGCCAACACATCGCGCACGCGTTTTTCGGGCGTCAGCAATTTGCGTTGCTGGTCAATGACGATGCCTGTCAGCGTTGGTGACAGCGTGATGCTGCCCGTGTCGGGTTCGGTCTCACCGGTCAGTATACGGATCAGCGTTGTTTTACCCGTGCCATTTGCGCCGACAATGCCGATGCGGTCGCCGCGTTGAATGCGCAGCGTGAAATCCTTAATAATCGTGCGATCGCCAAAGCTTTTGCAGACATTCTGCGCGCTGATGACCGTTTTGGTTTTGCTGTCGTCGCTTGAAGCAGCGAGCTTGGCCGTCCCTTGCGGGCCAATCATCGCGGCCCGCGCGGCACGCATTTCCCAAAGCTTTGCCAACCGGCCTTGATTTCGCTTGCGCCGCGCAGTGACGCCGCGTTCCAACCAATGCGCCTCAATCTTCAACTTGGCGTCCAGACGGTCTGCATTGCGCGCATCTTCGGCAAAGACGCGTTCAGTCCATGCGTCGTAGCCACCAAAGCCGATTTCATTGCGGCGCAGCAGCCCGCGATCCAGCCAGAATGTCTGTCGCGTCAAGCGCGTCAGAAACGTCCGGTCATGGCTGATCACCATGAATGCGCCGCGATAGCGCGTGAGCCATTCCTCCAGCCATTCAATCGCGGCAAGGTCAAGATGGTTGGTCGGCTCGTCAAGAAGCAACAAGTCGGGCTCGCTTGCAAGTGCGCGGCAGATCGCGGCGCGGCGTTTTTCTCCGCCGCTTGCGGTTTTCGCTTCGCGATCAAGATTGATGCCCAATTGGTCGGCAATCGCGCGCACCGCATATTCAGGCGGACCTTTTTCACCATGAATGGCAAAATCGATGAGCCGGTCGAAGGCGCTGACGTCGGGGTCTTGCTCCAACATTACGATGTTGGTGCCGGGCACGACGACGCGGTTGCCCTTGTCAGCTTCGACGGTTCCCGCCACCAGCTTCATCAACGTCGTTTTTCCGGCCCCATTGCGACCGATGAGCGCCAACCGGTCGCGCGCGCCGATGAACAAATCCATATCCTGAAACAGCCAGCCGCCACCTTGCTGGAGCGCGAGATTTTCGAAGGCGAAGATAGGAGGTTGCGACATATGGGCTGGCGGATAGGGGCTAGCACTGGCAGGGGCAAGCCAGATTGTCTATTCTGCATAGTTTGTCATTCCCGCGAAAGCGGGAACGGCAACGTGGATGTTGACGATAGGCAGAGCTTCAAGCAAGGTCCTTACATGCGTAATATCTATCTCAACGGAAACTACATCCCAGAAACCGAAGGCAAGGTGTCGGTGTTCGACCGTGGTTTCCTGTTTTCGGACTCAGTCTATGAGGTCGTCTCCGTACTCGACGGCAAACTCGTTGATTTCAACGGCCATGTGCAACGCCTCGCCCGATCACTCTCGGAAATCGGCATAAAATGCGCACCAGGCGCAGACGACTGGCTCGCCATCTGCCGCGAACTGGTTGCGCGTAATCATGTCGATGAAGGCATGATCTATTGGCAGGTCACGCGCGGCACGCCGGAAGACCGAGACTTTGTGTTTCCGCCCGCCGACACGCCGCCCACGGTTCTTGCCTTTACGCAATCGCGCACGCTTGCGGACAACCCGGCGGCGCTTCGCGGGCTTCGCGTGGTGACGATGCCTGATTTGCGTTGGGGCAGGGCGGACATCAAAACAACGCAGTTGCTGTATGCGTCCATGATGAAAAACGAAGCTATGGCGCGCGGCGCGGACGACGCGTGGATGGAACGCAATGGCTGGATTACCGAAGGCAGCGCGCAAAACGCGCATATCATCACGCAGGAGGGCGTTTTGGTCACGCACCCACTTAACCGCGAAATCTTGCACGGCATTACCCGTGCATCCGTGCTTCCGCTTGTGGCACAACGCATAGAAGAGCGGCCTTTTTCGGTTCACGAGGCGGAGCAAGCCGCCGAAGCCTTTGTGTCGTCCGCCTCAGGCTTTGTGATGCCCGTAGTGCAGATTAACGGGCATATAATCGGCAACGGCCAACCCGGTTCGGCAACCGTTCAGCTTCGCCATGCCTATATGGATTGGGCACGCCGAACAGCAATATAAATGGTTGGCATAAAATGGGAGTTTCACATGCGTAAATTGATTTTGGCAGCGATGCTGGTGACCGGCGGGATGATGACCAGTGGCGCGATGGCGACTGAGGTGCATGTTACCACCGCCAATCCGGTCATTGACCTGACGATCTCAGAAACGGTCGAAACCCCTCCGGACATCGCCACATTTTCAACGGGCGTTCAAACAATGGCACCAACGGCAAGTGCTGCGGTCCGCGCCAATAATCTGCAAATGGCATCTGTTGTTGCCCGGCTGAAAACGCTTGGCATTGCTGATCGTGATATCCAAACCACACAAATCAATTTGAATCAGCAATTTGACTATCGCGACGGGCAGCAGATTTTTAAGGGATATCAGGCATCGAACATGGTCAATGCTAAGCTTCGCGACTTGAATAAGCTTGGCGCATTCCTTGATGCGCTTGCGGTAGATGGCGCGACCAATTTCAATGGACCCAGCTTCGGAATTGATGACGACAGCAGATTTCAGGAAGCCGCCCGGGATAAGGTTTGGGCTTCGGCGATGAACCGTGCGCGCAGCTTGGCGCGGAAGGCTGGTTATACTGAAGTGCGTGTGCTGCGCGTCGAAGAAAATGATCAGGGACGGGGGTTTACACCAATGCCAATGCTTGTGCGTTCGATGGACGCCGCAGCGGAAAAAACCACACCTATCTCGCCGGGCGAACTCAGCGTTGCAGCAAGCATGTCTTTCACATTTGAAATGGTAAAATAATGGGTTTTGGACATCATGCGACGCGAAAAGTGGGTGCCTCATTCACTTTGCGTTCAATGCCGCACGCTTAGGGGGCAAGGATGTTACACCGACTTGTCCTTGTCTCTATGTTTGCAAGCATCGCGATGCTTAGCCCCGTAACGGCCGACCCGCGCCGGGGCGAACAGAATGAGGCGCGGCAGGATATGAGGGCCGGCAAGGTCAAGCCCTTACGCGAGATCGAGGCGAATATTGTGCCGCGAATGCGCGGTATGCAGTATCTGGGGCCGGAATATGACCCCAGCGCACAAGTATATCGGTTGAAGTTCATTGACCGCGACCGCGTTATCTTCGTTGATGTGGATGGACGGACAGGAAGCGTGTTGCGGCAACGGTGATAGGATTTTGTGGCTGCACGCAAATCTGCTAGCCACATCAATATACAAAAATTGACAATATAAGGGAACGGCATGCGCATCTTGATCGTGGAAGACGAACCCAATTTGGGCAAGCAGCTCAAGTCAACGCTTGAAGGCGCTGGCTACGCTGTCGACCTCTCGGTTGATGGTGAGGATGGCCATTATATGGGCTTCACCGAAAATTATGACGCCGTCATCCTTGACCTTGGTCTGCCGGAAATTGACGGGCTGACCGTTCTTGACCGCTGGCGCAAGGAAGGCAGGAAATTCCCTGTTTTGGTGCTGACGGCACGTGATAGCTGGTCGGACAAGGTCGCTGGCCTTGATGCAGGTGCCGATGATTATCTTGCCAAGCCGTTCCAGACCGAAGAATTGATTGCACGATTGCGTGCGCTTATCCGCCGTGCGTCTGGCAATGCGTCGAGCGAGTTGACTGTAGGCGATGTCCGGCTGGATACACGTTCGGGCCGTGTGACGCTTGACGGGCAGCCGGTTAAACTTACCGCGCAGGAGTATAAGCTGCTGTCGTACTTGATGCACCACAAGGGCAAGGTCGTTTCGCGGACGGAACTCATCGAACATATTTATGATCAGGATTTCGACCGCGATTCTAACACCATTGAGGTCTTCGTGACCCGCATCCGCAAGAAACTGGGGCAGGACGTGATTTCGACGATCAGGGGCCTTGGCTACAGCCTTGAGGAACCCGTCAGCTGAAGCCGCCAGTCGCCATTATGTCCTCACCAAAGCCGCCAACCTGGCGCAGCCAATTCCAAAGCACGGGATCGCTTACGCGTCGGATGATCCTGACGGCAGCTGCGTGGATTACGATTTTGCTGATCGGCGGGGGCGCTGCGCTGGACCGCGTGTTGACCAATTCGGTCGAACAGAATTTTGATACTCAGATCGAATATGTCCTAACCGCGATGATTGCTTCGGCAGAAATCGGCCCTGACGGCGAAATCCGAATGAACCGCCCACTTGGGGACCAACGATTTCTCGAGCCCAACAGCGGACTTTACTGGCAGATTACTGGCAAAGACGCGATGCCATTTCCCTCTCGCTCGCTGTGGGACCGCGCACTTAGCTCGCCCGCTGGTCACAAAGATCAGGCGGTTCATTTTCGTAACAGTGATGAATTTCCTGACGAGCCGCTGCGCATCGCAGAGCGCTCCATAAAGCTTCCGGACTCCGATGTCGCTTGGACATTCATGGTGGCGCAGAGCCGCAATAGTCTTGATGCACAAATTCAGGAATTGCGGTCGGTATTGGTGACAAGCTTCTTTCTGCTGGCGCTTGGCCTCATCATTTTGGCGGCGTTACAGACATTTTATGGCCTTTGGCCCTTACGTGCCGTCCGTAAAGCGATCGCGCAAATGCGCAGCGGCGAGGAAAGCCGGGTGACAGATGCCTTGCCCGACGAAGTGATGCCGATGGTCAATGAACTGAACGCCTTGCTCGACCATAATGAGAAACAGGCGGAGGAATCGCGCCGTCATGCGGGTAACCTTGCGCACGCGCTCAAGACGCCATTAACGGTCATCATGAATAGCGCGACCGCGCAAGCCCCCGATATATCGGAAACGGTCATTCGCGAAGCTACAACGATGCGGCGTCAGGTGGACCATCATTTGGCCCGCGCCCGCGCCGTCGGCCGCCGGGGCCACAGCCACAGCCGCGCGGTAGTCTGGGGCAGCTTGGAAGCGGTGGAGCGCGCGGTCGGTCGTCTTTATGCGCATGTCCGACTTGATATGGCCGGAGACAAAGCAATTGCTGCACGGGTGGAACGTCAGGATCTGGATGAAATGCTTGGTAACCTGATCGAAAACGCGGCCAAATACGGCGGCGGCAGCGTGTTTGTGACCGTCGAGGATGCTGGCGATTTTGTGGAAATGATCATTGAGGATGACGGACAAGGTATCCCCGAAAGCGAACGTGAACGGCTGTTTGATCGCGGTGCGCGGCTGGATACTGGCAAGCCTGGTACCGGCCTTGGTCTCGCGATCGTACGCGACGTTGTCGAAATTTATGGCGGGACTGTCGCGTTGGAAAAAAGTGAGGATCTCGGCGGACTTCTGGTCAGACTACGTTTACCAAAAGCGATAAGTTGATTAACTTCCGTCGCGGATTTGCTGATGATGGCGGATGACTTCGTCAATGATGAAGCGCAAGAATTTCTCGGTGAAATCAGGATCAAGCTTGGCGTCACGTGCCAATTGCCGAAGCCGCTGTATCTGCCGCTCTTCACGTGCGGGGTCTGCGGGTGGCAGCGATGACTGCGCCTTAAACTCCCCCACCGCCTGCGTTATCTTGAACCGCTCGGCGAGCATGAAAACCAACGCAGCATCAATATTATCAATGCTGTCGCGAAAGCGGGCGAGGGCGTCTGCGTCGTTCATTGATGTCATCTGTGCCGATATTGACCGCAACGGACAAGAGGAAATACGCCATTTGCACTTGCCTATCCTCGCCGTGCGCGTCACAGCGATCAGATTATGACGGCAACTATCCACAAAATCGGCGGGCATCAGGCACCATCGCTTGACCCAATCTTGAAATTGGTCGCTTTGGGTATGAATAAGGTCAATGCGGTTATTCTTGACCGTATGCAGTCCGAAATCCCGCTTATTCCCGAACTGGCTGGCCATTTAATTGCCGGCGGCGGCAAACGAATGCGGCCAATGCTTACCTTGGCCTGCGCGCAGTTGCTGGATTATCCTGGTGATCGTCATCATAAGTTGGCTGCAGCCGTAGAGTTTATTCACACCGCTACTTTGCTGCATGATGATGTTGTCGACGGCAGCGACATGCGACGGGGCAAGACTGCTGCGAACCTGATTTTCGGGAACCCAGCGGCTGTGCTTGTCGGCGACTTTCTGTTCAGCCGGTCGTTTGAGCTGATGGTTGAGGATGGTTCGCTCAAGGTTCTTAAAATCCTTTCAAATGCGTCGGCGGTTATTGCAGAGGGCGAAGTCCACCAGTTGACTGCGCAGCGGCAGATTTCGACGACTGAGGAAAAATATCTCGACATCATTGGTTCGAAAACGGCGGCTTTGTTTGCGGCGGCGTGCCGGATATCTGCGGTTGTCGCCGAAAGCGGGGAGGCGCAGGAAATGGCGCTGGATGCCTTTGGCCGCAATCTTGGCATTGCGTTCCAGCTTGTGGACGATGCCATCGACTATGTCTCCGACGGCGCGACCATGGGCAAGGACAGCGGCGACGATTTCCGCGATGGCAAGGTTACGCTGCCCGTTATTCTCGCGCATTGCCGTGGCAACGCCGAAGAGCAGAAATTCTGGCGCGACGCGATGCTTGGCAATCGGGTGAGTGACGCCGATTTGGCCCATGCCCGGGCATTGTTGCGTGCACATCATGCCATTGACGACACATTGAATCGGGCGCGGCATTATGGTCAGCGTGCAATAGATGCGATTGCGCATTTCCCCGCAGGCGAAGCCAAATTTGCGCTGACTGAGGCAGTGAAGTTCGCAATAGCCCGCGCATATTGACGGATGAAGCGGTGCCGCCCGCGCTTAACATGACCGAAGCATTGCCTGTCATGGCGGTGATGCCCGATTTGCTGGCATCGTTGCGCGCGGCCCCCAACGCCGTTCTTATCGCCCCGCCGGGCGCGGGCAAAACAACGATGGTTGCGGCCGCTTTATTGGATGAGCCATATTGCGACGGGCAAATCCTGTTGCTGTCACCGCGCCGCTTGGCCGCGCGCATGGCGGCGGAACGTATCGCCGAAAATTTGGGCGAAACGGTCGGCGGACGGGTTGGATACGCGACACGGCTCGATAGCAAAGTTGGCCCCAGCACACGCATATTGGTGATGACCGAGGGCATTTTTCGCAACCGGATTATCAGTGACCCTGAGCTATCAGGCGTAACGGCTGTGCTGTTTGACGAAGTCCACGAACGCAGCATTGATAGCGACTTCGGCCTCGCGCTGGCGTTGGAGGCGCAGGCCGCTTTCCGGCCTGATCTGCGCTTGCTGGCAATGTCGGCGACTTTGGATGGATCGCGTTTCTCAATATTGATGGACAACGCGCCTGTACTGGAAAGCGAGGGCAAAAGATGGCCTTTGGAATATCTTTATGTCGGCCGCAGGACCGAACTGCCGATTGAAACCGATATCGTGCGCATATTGCGCCAAGCGCTGTCGGAACAGCAGGGCGACATATTGGCATTTCTGCCCGGCGTGCGTGAGATTGACCGCGCCTTTGACACTTTGGGCGATTGCGGACCTGATATCGTTGTGCACAGGCTGCATGGGCAGATTGATCCAGTGGCCCAGCGGCTTGCGGTCCGCCGTGACGCGCAAGGTCGCCGCAAAGTCATTTTCGCCACAAACATTGCCGAGACCAGCCTGACCATTGATGGGGTGCGTGTGGTGGTAGACAGCGGCCTTGCACGACGCGCGCGTTTTGACCAAGCGGCTGGCGTCACGCGGTTAGTCACCGAGCGTGCAAGCCTGTCTGCCGCAACACAGCGCGCCGGGCGTGCCGCGCGCCAAAAGGCAGGGGTTGCCTATCGGCTATGGGAGGCGGCGGGCAATGGAGGCCTGCCGCCATTCGACCCGCCCGAGATTCTTGAAAGCGACCTTGCGCCTGTGTTGCTCGATTGCGCGCGCTGGGGCGAAAATGATCCTGCGAAACTCCGTTGGCTTGATCTGCCGCCTGCCGCCGCCGTTCAGCAAGCGCGTAAGCTGTTGATGTCGGTGGACGCATTGGACGCGCAGGGACGGATTACGGCGCACGGAACGACGCTTGCCAACCTGCCTTTACCGCCGAACCTTGCGCATATGGTCGTGACCGCCGCCCATAGCGGGCAAGCGGAGGACGCAGCGATGTTGGCCGTCCTGATGCAAGAGCGCGGTCTGGGCGGGCAAAGTGAGGACATTGACGCACGCTATGAACGCTTTGCGCGAGAACGCGGGCCAAAGGCAGAAGCCGCGCGCAAATTGGCGCAGCGTATTGCGCGGCTGTGTAGCGGTAATGGCGGGGTCGAACCCCTGAGCATCGGCGGCCTGATCGCCACAGCGTTTCCTGAGCGCATAACGAAGCGTCGCGACCCCAAGGGCGAAAGATGGATCAGCGCAATGGGCCGCGGGCTTCAGCTTGACCCAACATCGCCTCTCGCACGCGCCCAATGGCTTGCCGTGGCCGATGTGCAAGGCGCGGCATCGGGCGCGCGTATATTGTCGGCGGCGGCGCTGACCGAGCCGGAAATCATGGGTCGATTTGCGCATCGAATCGTCAGTCAGGAAATATTGTCCTACGACAAAAGCGCAGACCGTGTGGAGGCACGCATGCAGCGGCGGCTTGGCGCGATTGTGCTGAGCGAGGGGCGCGTTGAAAAACCCAACCCGCAGGCCGTTGCCAACGCTTTGTTAGCCGCTGTGCGAGATATCGGGATCGACGTGTTGCCTTGGTCAGTTTCGGCTCGTGCGCTTCGGGAACGCGCGCTGTTTGCCGGTATCGCGGCACTCAGCGACGATGCTTTGGCGCACAGCGCGGAACAATGGCTTCTGCCCTTGCTGGGCAAGGTGAGCCGCTTGCGTGATGTCGCGCCATCGGGTTTGGTGCAGGCGCTGGACAATATTCTTGGTTGGGACGTGCGGACTCGCATTGACCAAATCACGCCCGCGTCGTTCAAAAGCCCTGCCGGAACCGAACATGATATCGATTATGCCGCCGAAGCCGGTCCAACCGTCGAATTGCGCGTGCAGGCTTTGTTCGGCCTTGATACGCACCCGTTGGTAGGCGTTGACCGCATACCACTTGTTCTCAGCCTAACCTCGCCTGCAGGTCGTCCTATTCAGACAACGCGCAACCTTCCCGAATTCTGGCGCGGAAGCTGGCGAGATGTCGCCAAAGAAATGCGGGGGCGTTATCCCAAGCATAACTGGCCCGACGCACCGTGGGAAAGCGTCGCCAGTCTCAAGACCAAAAAAGCACAAGCGCGCGCTACGCCCCGGAACGCTTGACGACTCAGATGCTGTTCGGGCAAGGCGGTGGCGAAACAACCGTCAGGAAATACAATATGTCCGCCCGTATCTTTCAACGCCCTAAAAATGCCATGCAATCGGGCAGTGGACGCCGCGAATGGGTGCTGGAATATGTGCCGGCAGAACCACGCAAAGCCGACCCGCTCATGGGTTGGGCAGGCTCAGGCGATACGCAAGCGCAGGTGCAATTGACCTTCCCAAGCATGGACGCGGCGCGCGCTTATGCGGAGAAAAAGGGCATTGTCGCGACCTTCATCCCAACGCCGCCGAAAACGCTGAAGCTTCAGGCTTATGCGGATAATTTCCGTTAAGCGATCATTCCGGGCAGCATCAGCAGCTTGACGTCCATGACGCAGCCTTCGGCCCGCTTTTCCTGAACAAAATGCGGCAAGTCGGCCAGGGCAACGCGGTGGACGATGATATTTTCGCCGTCAACACCGCCGCCTTCACTTACTTTTGTCAAGCCACGTGCGCGGACGAGTGAAAAGCTTTCGCTGACCATGCCTGGTGACGAGAAAAACGCGCCAACGATCTCAAGGTGGTCGGCGCGATAGCCGGTTTCTTCCTCAAGCTCTCGGGCAGCGGACACCAATGTGTCTTCGCCCTCTTCATGGTCACCAATCAGGCCAGCGGGTAGTTCAATGCAGCGCGCGCCAAGCGGAACGCGATATTGTTCGACGAGCAGGACATGATCACCTTCCATTGCGAGAATTACCGCTGCCTTGATTCCGCGCGCACGGCTGACATATTCCCATTTTCCGCGCGTCTTCGCCGTGATGAAGCGCCCTTGCCACATCACGGTTTCTTCCTCGTCTTGTTCCATCATAATTCGATGAGCCTGTCGGGTAGTTCGTTAGGGTTATTGCTGCCCTTGGGGAAATGTTCGGCCAAAACCAAGCCCATTTGCGCCACCGCTGCCGCGACACCAGCGCCGGGATTTCCGGCCTTCACCTGATCCAGCAAGGCGACCATTGCATCACCCCAAACCTCTGGCGCAACCTTGGAAGCGATGGCTTCGTCCGCGACGATTTCCGCGCGATGCTCTTTCATCGAAAGATACAATAAAACGCCGGTTCGGGCCTGTGTCTTTGACTCCGTTCCAACCTTAAAAAGACTGATGGCGCGGTTGCGTACGCGGGCCAGTTTTGTGGCTTTTGGCGTGAGCGCCATGCGCAAGGGTGTCCATTTCAGAATCAACCAAGTTCCGACCCATTTCAACGCAACAGCGGTCACCAACAGTGCGACATATTCACCCGTTGTATATTCATGACCCCAGCCACCCGAAAGACGGGTAATCAGGCCGATGTAAAAGTCAGGAAAGGTCGCGTAGCTCACCAGCGCAAGGAACGCGACGGCGCTTGCCCAAGCCATTGCAATATCGTCATAATGGTCCGAAAGGTCCGTCACAATCGTAACGATTTCGCCGCTAGTGTGTTGTTCGGCATCGGCGACTGCGGCTGTTACCAACACATGGTCAGATACGCTCATTTGGCTTATTTTACGTATGTTCATATCAAATGTTCCTACCAGCCGCCCGACGCACCGCCGCCGCCGAAGCTGCCGCCTCCGCCGCCAAAGCCGCCACCTCCAAATCCGCCGCCGCCACCGCCGAAGCCGCCACCGCCTCCCCAGATGATCACGGGACCCATGCCGCCGCGCCGGTGCTTGCGCCCGCCACCATTCATGGAACGGAACATCGGCAGAAATACGAAGAAGATCAGGAACAGAACGAATATGATCGCGCCAAAAGGAACGCCCTCATCGCGCCCGCGCGGTTCCTGCGCTGCGTTAGCTATCTTGGCGGCTTCATCGGCGGGTAGCTCCAACTGTGTGACGATGCGGTCAACGCCCGCATTGATGCCACCGATAAAATCACCTTGCTTGAACCGAGGCGTGATGTCGTTGCGGATGATACTGGAGGACAGACCGTCGGTTAGAACTGGCTCAAGGCCATAGCCCACTTCAATCCGCATTTTGCGTTCATTAGGCGCAATGATCAGGATTGCGCCATTGTCCTTCTCAGTTTCGCCTTTGCCATCCTGACCCAGTGCCCATGCGCGGCCAAGGCGGTAGCCATAATCGGAAATCTCATAGCCTTCGAGGCTGTTCAGCGTTGTTACCACCAACTGACGCTTGGTGCGGGTTTCCAGCCCCGCCAACTTGGCAGTGAGCGCGGCCTCTTGCTGTGGGTCAAGTAGGTTCGCCTGATCCACCACACGACCAGTCAGCTTGGGAAAATCCTGCGCAACTGCTGCTTGGCCGGTAAGGGCCAGCAGCAGCGCAATCATGAGGCCAAGGGCCTTATTCATGTTCAACTCCCTAAATTGGCCTTAGGCCGCAGGCGCCATATCTAGCGTTGGTGCGGTCTCGGCACCTTGTGTTGTGGCTTGATAAGGAACCATCGGCTTTGCGCCGTGGATGATTTTTGCGCCAATGATATCGGGGAATGTGCGAATGGTGGTGTTATAACCGCGCACCGCTTCATTATAATCGCGCAGCGTAATACGCACGCGGTTTTCCTGACCTTCCAATTGGTCCTGCAATTTCAAATAACCTTCCTGGCTTTTCAACTGCGGATATTGCTCGACCGAAACGAGCAAGCGCGACAAGCTGCCCGACAATTGATTCTGTGCGGCCTGAAACGCGGCCATCTTTGCAGGATTGCTTAAGTCGTCAGGGTTGACCTGGATGTTGGGCGAGGTGGCTTGCGCACGTGCCTGTATGACTTCAGTGAGCGTCTTGTTTTCCTGCGCTGCTGCGCTTTTAACAATATTGGCTAGGTTGGGAATGAGGTTAGCGCGCTCTTGAAACGCGGCTTGCACATCGGCCCACTTCGCCTTGGCATTTTCTTCAGCCGTCGGAACACTGTTGATACCGCATCCTGCTAAGGACGCCGCAGCAACGGGCACCAGAAGAAATTTCAAAAAGGTTATACGCATCTAACGAACTCCTCCACTTGGCACAATGCCTAGAAATCCAGCCTTTAAGGGGCGTGTGTTACATACATAAGGCGCATTATGGTCTTTCGCAATGACTGCTGTCGTTCGCACAATGAATTTTACTAACGGGCTTTGGCGATAAATTTACTTCGCTTTGGCGCTATTATCTGATGTATTGCAGCAGCGGGTCCAAGTGCGTCGGCATCAATGTTACGCCGGTCACTTTGATCAAAAGATAAAATATTGGGGGAGCAGGATGAAAAAATGGATATTCGGGTTTTTGCTGGTCATGTCATCGGCAGCGGGCGGTTTCTGGGTCAGCGCGGACAAGGATATGAAAGCGCTCCTGTCCAGCCTGCCGACGGATGCTAACGTGCTGTTCTGGAGCGTAGAGCAACGCGACGCCGCGTTTCGTACGATGGATCGGATACCCATCCTTTCTAAAGCCAATGTCATTGCGAAAGGCGACGAGGTATATCCTTTGCCCAAGGGCGCTCCGCTGGCGATCGCAACGGATGTCGATGCCTATATGAAGGCGCAACGCACCGCGGGGTTGGTCATCATTCAGGATGGCAAAGTGCGGATGGAAAAATATGGTCTCGGTTTTGGCGCAGAGGGTAAATGGACCAGCTTCTCTGTCGCGAAATCATTCACCTCCACTTTGGTCGGTGCGGCGATAAAAGACGGCTATATCAAAAGCATCGATGACAAGGTTTCGGCCTATATCCCTGATCTGAAGGGCTCGGCGTATGATGACGTAACCATCGAACAATTGCTCACGATGACGTCGGGCGTCAAATGGAATGAGGATTATGGGGACCCCAAGTCCGACGTCGCTTTGTTTAACACACATAAGGCCGAAAACGGCATGGACGTGACCGTCAGCTACATGCGCAAATTGCGGCGTGAGGCGCCTGCTGGTACAAAATGGGTCTATAAAACCGGCGAAACCAATTTGATTGGCGTGTTGGTTAGCTCCGCCACAAAGAAGACCTTGTCCGCATATCTGTCCGAGAAGCTATGGGCACCATTTGGCATGGAACAGGACGCAAGCTGGCTATTGGGTGCGACCGGGCACGAGATCAGCGGTTGCTGCATTCAGGCATCGACGCGCGATTATGCACGTTTTGGCGTGTTCATGATGGGCGGAGCGAAGGTAAAGGGCGCAAGCATCTTGCCCGACAACTGGATCGCGCCAGCGACGAGCAAACAAGCCGACATCGGTATGCCCGGTAAGGGCTACGGCTACCAATATTGGACCTATGACGACGGCAGTTACGCTGCCCAAGGCATTTTCGGGCAGGGCATCTTCATTGACCCAAAGCGTAACCTTGTGATCGCATCAAACAGTAACTGGCCCAAGGCAACTGACCCCAACACGGTGGGTGCGCAGCGGGAAGCCTTTTACAAGGCTGTTCAAGCGGCGGTCGATGCAGAGGTAACGCCGCGCGCGAAATAGTTTTGTTGCGGTGCAAAACAATTAAATTACGCCGCGAAACATGGAAAAAAGGGGCTTTTCTAAGTCTGGATATTAGTCCAGCATAACTGCCTCACAGACGGGGAATCAGAGGGAGATTGGCCATGGATTTTAAGACCTTTTTGCACGCAGGTAGCAATCGGCGCTTTATGCTGAAAGGCATGGGCGTTGCGGCGGTTGGCTTCTCGCTGACTGGTGCGCTTGCTGGATGTGGCGAGAAAGAGGCGGCAAAGCTTGCCAATGGCGAAGAGGCCAAGCTGAACTTTTATAACTGGGACACCTATATTGGTGAGACCACGTTGGAAGATTACAAGGACAGCGCCGGCGTTGACGTGAACATGACTTTGTTCGCCAGTAACGACGAATTGTTCGCCAAGCTGCGCGCTGGCAACCAAGGCTATGACGTTATCGTGCCATCCAACGACTTTGTTGAGCGCATGGCCGCTGCGGATATGCTGGTTGAACTCGACAAAGCGCAGATCCCCAATTTCAAGAACATTGCCCCGGATTATCAGGATGTGCCTTATGATCCTGCGCGCAAATATTCTATGCCTTACACATGGCTGGCGCTTGGCATTGGGTATCGCAAGTCCAAGGTGAAGTCGGTGCCGGATAGCTGGAAAGTCCTGTTTGACAGTGACGAATATAAGGGCCGCATTGCTGTGCTGTCCGAGGCTGGCGACATGTTCCGGCTTTATGGCAAATATCTGGGTAAATCGGTCAATGGCTTGACCGACGCTGACATCAAAATGATTGAAGCGATGATGATCAAGCAAAAGCCGAGCATTAAAGCCTTCCATGAAGACAATGGGCAGGATCTGTTGCTGAAGGGCGAGGTTGATCTTGTCCTTGAATATAATGGCGACATTGCGCAGGCGATGGTTGAAGACCCCGACATTGGCTTTGTGATGCCCAAGGAAGGCAGCCAGCTAAATTCCGACAATCTGTGCATTCCAAAGGGTGCGCCGCATCCGAAAAATGCCCATGCTTTCATTAACTATTTGCTGGATGCCGAAGCGGGTAAGAAGATAACCGAGACAATCCTTTACCCAACACCCAATGACGCAGCAAAGGCGTTGATGCCCGATGATTATAAAAATAATCAGGTCATTTTCCCGCCCGCCGCTGTTCTGGCGAAATGCGAATATGCCAAATTCAATCCAGAGCTGCAGCCGAAATATGAGGAGGCGTTCACCCGCGTTCGGGCGGCCTAATTGATGTCAGGGCCGTTGCAGGACTGGAAAAGCCAGAAGAAGCCTTTTGCCGCCGTTGCCTCGGCACCGGTGTTCTGGCTTGCCCTGTTCTTCATCGCGCCCATGACCATCGTCTGGCTCTACAGCTTTGGGCAGAATGCTGGTCCAGCCGACATTGATATTTCCGGCACGCTCGACAATTACAAACGCGCGACCGAGTGGCTGTATCTTTCGATCTTCCTGAAAAGCCTGGCGGTGGCTGCGCTCACGACATTGATTTGCCTCATCATTGGCTTTCCCGTGGCAATGGCCATTACCTTTGTTGCGCCGAAATGGCGGCCTTGGCTGCTGCTCGGCATCATGCTGCCGTTTTGGACAAATCTGTTGATCCGCACCTATGCCCTGATGGCGTTGATGGGCACCAACGGCTATATGAACAAGGGGTTGGGTGGGCTGTGGGAGGGCGCAAGCTGGTTGCGCACATTGGTGGGCATGCAACCGCTTGAGGCTTGGACGCCTGTGCAGTTGCTCTACAATAATTTTGCGGTCGTATTGGGGCTGGTCTATGTGCACCTGCCCTTCATGGTATTGCCGTTATATTCGGCGCTCGACCGGCTGGACAAAAGCCTGATTGAGGCGAGCCTTGATTTGGGCGCAGGCCATTTCAAAACCTTCATGAAAGTCGTGGTGCCGCTTGCCGCACCCGGTATTGTTGCCGGCGTTATGATAACGCTCATCCCGGCATTGGGGGCATATCTGACGCCCGATCTGATGGGCGGCACCGATAGCCAGATGATTGCCAATGTTATCGAACGGCAGTTTAAGCGCGCCAACGACTGGCCGTTTGGCGCGGCTTTGTCCTTTTTGCTCATCTACGTAATGTTCATTTTGATTGCGCTGCAATCGATGCGGTCGAACAAAGTGAAGGAGGTGCGCTGATGTTTACCCGCACCGCGATCGCCCCGCTTGAATATACCCGCAAGCTTTGGATGCGCAGTTGGGTTGGGCTGACCATGCTGTTCCTCTATGCGCCGCTCATCGTCCTGATGATTTTCAGCTTTAACGACAGCAAGCGCAACGTGATGTGGAAAGGTTTCACGCTTAAATATTATGAAAAGGCGCTGAACAATGACAGCCTGGTCGAAGCGATGGTCAATTCGCTCACCATCGCGTTTTTGGCGACGATCGTCAGCCTGGTCATAGGCGCACTGGCTGCGGTCATGCTCTGGCGCTTTCGTTTTCCATTCAAGGGGCTGGTCGAAGGCACCATGTCCTTGCCGATCATCGTCCCCGAAATATGCCTGGGCGTCGCGTTTTTGATCTTTTTCGCCAAGGTCGACTGGCCAACCGACCTGCCATGGCCGCTCAACCTGTCTGCGATTACCATTGCGCATATTACTTTCTGCTTTCCCTTTGTCGCTATGGTCGTGCGCGCGCGATTGGCGAGTTTTAACAATGAAGAGGAAGAGGCGGCAAAGGACCTTGGCGCGACGGAGTGGCAGGCGTTTCGCGATGTCCTGCTGCCGCATATAAAGCCATCTTTAGTCGCAGGCGCGTTGCTCGCCTTCACGCTCAGCCTCGACGATTTCGTCATCACCTTTTTCACCAGCGGCCCCGACACCATTACCTTCCCGGTAAAGGTATATTCGATGGTCCGCTTCTCGGTGACGCCAGAGGTTAACGCCGCGTCGACCATTCTCATCGTTCTCACTGTCGCCCTGACCTTCGTCGCGCTGAAATATCAGGGTGTGAAGGGCATATCGGATGCCCATTGAGATGCGAACCGCCACTTACGGAACACTGATATGACCGAAACCAAACAGCCCATCATCCAAATCCGCAATGTGTCCAAACGCTTTGGCAAGGTGACGGCGGTTGATAATGTCAGTCTGGATATTCGCGCAGGCGAATTCTTCGTTCTGCTTGGGCCGTCAGGCTGCGGCAAGACGACTTTGTTGCGGATGATCGCTGGGTTTGAATTGCCAACTGAGGGACAGATCCTAATCGATGGACAGGATATGAGCCTTGTTCCGCCCAATAAGCGTCCCGTGAACATGGTGTTCCAAAGCTACGCCGTGTTTCCGCATATGAATGTGACCGATAATGTCGGCTATGGCCTGCGCATATCCGGCGTATCGAAAGGCGAGATTCGCGACCGCGTGGCCGAAGCGTTGGAGCTGGTGAAGCTTGGCGGGTTTGAGGACCGGATGCCCGACCAAATGTCAGGTGGGCAGCGGCAACGTGTTGCGCTCGCACGTAGCTTGGTCATGCGGCCCAAGGTGTTGTTGCTTGATGAGCCACTCTCCGCGCTTGACGCCAAACTGCGTGCGCAAATGCAATTCGAACTGGCGGATTTGCAGGACAAGGTCGGTATTACCTTCGTGACGGTCACCCATGATCAAGACGAGGCGCTCTCGATGGCAAGCCGTGTTGCCGTGATCAATAAAGGCGAAGTCGCACAACTCGCGCCACCATCGGACCTTTACGAATATCCCGCCAACCGCTTTGTTGCGGATTTCGTGGGTTCGGTGAACATATTTGAAGGCACGCTGACGCTGGATGAACCCGATAAGGCTGCCGTCGATTGTCCGGGCCTTGGTAAGGTTTACCTGAACCACGGTGTCACCGGCCCCCATGGAGCAAATGTCTGGATCGCGTTGCGGCCCGAAAAAATTTATTTGCACGTCCCCGGCGAGGGCAAAGCCTTTCGCGCTGCGGCCCAAGACGCGCCAGACGGCCACAATCTGGCGCGCGGTACGATTAAGGGTATGAGCTATCTTGGCGATGTCACTTTATATGATATTCAACTTGAAGGCGGCCAAATCATCCGCGTCAGCCGCCCCAACCTGTCCCGCCATGACCAGGAAGACTTCACCTGGGACGACAAAGTCAGCATGCACTGGCGTGCCGACAGTCCGGTTGTTTTGTTGAGCTAGAGGCCTCGTTCTCAATTGTCACCGCTTGGCGCTGGCCTCAAATCGATCAATGTGACGATGATGTTGCTTTCTAGCGATCCGTCTGCGGTTTTAGGCATGCAAAAACGATAAGTTGACCCTGTCTGCATCATTTTCAGGCTTTCGCTGAAAATCGGCGATGCTTGGTTCAACGGGATTTTCTCCCATTCGCTTTTTTGCTGCACTAGGCCGGTCGCGGCGTCAAAGATGGTGAAGTCGACCAAAGCCATGTCGCCATCGGTTGGCTTTCTGCCCGTGGCGGATTTTACGATTTCGAAACCGAGGCCAGTTGCGGTGGATTGCGAACAGGCGCGTTCGGCGACGGGAATGACGAGTTTTGGTGGCGGGTTGGTGAAGGAGAGCAGATCAACCTCAAACACCAGATCGGCATTGGCCGGGATGGGGCCAGTGCCCGCTGCGCCATAGCCAAGCGCCGCCGGGATGCAGAGGCGGTAGCTGCCGCCCGGCTGCATCAGTTGCAGCCCCTGTGCAAATCCGGGAATGACGCCGCCAACGGGGAATTGGGCAGCTTGGCCGGAATCAAATTCGGTGCCGTCTGCGGTCAGCATGCCCTTATAATTCACTATGACCTTGGACTCGGCATTTGGCCGATCACCATTGCCCGGCGTGATGACTGAGTAGGACAGCCCCTCTGGTGTTTTGACACTGCAGGTGAGCACGGGAGTTTTTGACTTTGCCGCTCCCTGCGCCGCCGCTTGGACGGGCGCTAAAGCAAGGATAAGGGCAGGTGTGACAACAGCGGCCATAAAGGCACGCTTGAGCGTTAACGATTTCATAAATGCCTTCGATAGTGACTGGTCGTCATTTGTCCAGTTGGGTTTTATACGTCTCAAACAGAGTGACCGAATTTGGAAAGTCACACTAGGTCACATACTCATAAATTAGATTCCCAAAGTGATTGATATCTGATTCAATGCTTTTCCTGAAAGGGAGAAGTTGATGGCACGGTTTGATTTGACAGATTTCGAGTGGTTGGTGATCCAGCCTTTGTTGCCGACCAAGGTGCGTGGCGTGAAGCGGGTTGATGATCGGCGGGTTTTGAACGGGATATTCTGGCGGTTACGCACTGGCGCGCCTTGGGCGGATATTCCGGCGCGATACGGTCCGTATACGACCTGTGTGAACCGGTTCAACCGCTGGCGCAGAGCTGGTGTGTGGAAGCATATATTGGATGCAGTTTCCGTGGCTTACGAAGGCGATATCCAGATGATCGACTCGTCCTCGATCCGGGTTCATCAACATGGAGCCAATGGTAAAAAAAAGACCAGCGATCCCGTTGCATGGGTCACTCGCGTGGCGGCCTGACCACCAAGATACATGCACTGGTCGATGCGATGGGCATGCCGATCATGCTCAAGCTGACCGAAGGGCAAGCCGCCGATGGTCGCAGTGCAGTAGACATGTTCGATACCGTCGGCAAAGGGGATATCCTGCTCGCCGACCGGGCTTATGACTCCGATGCGTTGCGCGCCGAAATGGAGGCGCGCGGTGCCAGGGCCAATATCCGCGCCATGCCGCAACGCGTGATCAAACCGGTATTTAGTCACCTCCTCTATAAGCAACGCAACCTCGTCGAGCGCTTCTTTAATAAACTCAAGCACTTCAGAGCAGTTGCCACGCGATACGATCAAAGAGACGATAATTATCTCGCATCTGTCCAACTCGCATCAATCCGGATCTGGTTGAGACATAATGAGTCTGTGACCTAAAGTCTCACCTAAAACGATGCGGTGCGTGGCGATTACAGGATATTCTTTATACTGAGAAAGAGCCACGCCAGCGTTTTGCCAGCGCGGCGACTCTCTCAAACGAAATCCTACATTGCAAGCGGGATCCGAGCAGATGCGGAAACGCGTTCAGCATGACGAGAATGCCTCGTAGCCAAGTCTCGTCACCCCCCGTCATCGCCGTTACCCTCAATATCGCCGTCACCCTGAACTTGTTTCAGGGTCCATTTTTCCAGGAACCCTTTGATCACGAGGCAGGATAGGCCCTGAAACAAGTTCAGGGTGACGTTAGCGGTGTAAGAACAACTTCTCGCTGAAGGGCGAAGCGCTACGGTTTCTTATTTGCCCTTATCCAATCGCCCGCAATTTCGGCTCTGCTTCATCGAGCGATTTGTGAATGATGCCGACAAGCTCGTCAATTTGGGCTGTGCTGATAATCAATGGCGGGCACATCACGATGCTGTCGCGGATACCGCGCACCATCAGGCCGTTGCGGATGCAAATATCGCGGACCATCGGGCCGGCTGTGCCCTCTGCGCCTCCAAACCGCGCGCCTGTTGCCTTGTCCGCCACAATCTCGACCGCGCCAAGCAAGCCGATGGACCGTGCTTCACCAACCAAAGGATGGTCACGCAAGGGGGCTAGTGCTTTGGCGAGATATGGCCCGGTTTCATTGCGGACCCTATCGACCAGGCCTTCGCGCTCCATGATCTCGATATTGCGTAAGGCAACGGCGGACGCGACCGGGTGGCCCGAATAGGTGTAACCATGCACAAAATCGCCGCCGGTCTTCATCACCTTTATGATGTCCGCGCTTACTGCGACAGCGGAGATGGGCAGATATCCAGACGACAGCCCCTTGGCCATCGCGATAATGTCGGGCTGGATGCCCATGGTTTCATGGCCCCAAATGTTGCCGGTACGCCCAAAGCCGCAAATAACCTCATCACAGACCAATAATATGCCATATTTGCGGCAAATCGCCTCAACCTGCGGCCAGTAATTGGCAGGTGGGATGATAACGCCGCCAGCGCCTTGCACAGGTTCGCCAATGAAGGCCGCGACGTTTTCAGGGCCGACCTCTAATATCTTGTCTTCAATGGCTTGCGCACATGCCGTGCCGAAATCCTCCGGCGTCATGTCGCGGCCTTCATTATACCAATAAGGCTGACGCACATGTTCAATACCAGCCATCGGCAATATGCCCGGCGCGGGGAAGCCTTGGCCATGCATCGCCTTCATCCCGCCCATGCTGACGCCCGCGACGGTGGAGCCGTGATAGGCATTATGGCGGCTGATGATGATAGTGCGACTATGTTCGCCCTTCACTTGCCAATAATGGCGGACCATCCGCAATATGGTGTCATTGGCTTCGGAGCCGGAGCTGTTGAAAAACACATGCGGCAGGCGGCCACCTGTTAGGCTGGCAATCTTGTCCGCCAGCATGATGGCAGGCGCGTTCGCTGTTTTGAAGAAGCTGTTATAATATGGCAGCTCACGCATTTGTTCGCGCGCGACCTCGGCCAATTCGTCACGGCCATAGCCGACATTGACGCACCACAGGCCAGCCATGCCGTCCAATATGCGGTTGCCGTCGCCATCATGAATATAACAGCCTTCGGCATGGGTGATGATCCGGCTACCGCCCAGATCCTCTATTTCCTGCCAATCGGCTTGCGCGGGCAGATGGTGGGCGATGTCCAAACGGCGCAGTTCGGCGATGTCGTAATTACGTGGCATATCTAAAACCCTCAGATATTTTGGAAGAACCAAGCCCCTCCTCTTCAGGGGAGGGGCAGCGAGACTTGGCAGCTTGCTGCCTAGTTGCAGCGGGGTGGGGATTGGAGGCGCCGTGTAAGGCCGATAAACCCCACCCCAACCCCGTGGAGCCTCTCGGACCAGTCCGGGGGACTGGTCCCTCCACGCCTAAAGAGGAGGGGCTTATATGCCCTTAAGGCGAAAAGCCTATCCGCGCTTGATAGCGATTATATCGGGTCACTGTTTTGTTCACAGTTCGCCTCTTAACGCCTTTCCCAAAAGGTGGAAATAGGTTTGCGAATCCGGGTCATTTTCTGTGCCCCATTCGGGGTGCCATTGCACCGCGAACAAAGGTGCGCCGTTGCGACATTGGACGGACTGCCGGTCAGCAAGATGCCATCAAGTCTGGGTGCAACCTCTGACGCGGTCATGAGGTCTGGCAATGACGGCACAATCAACGCGGCCGCGTCAGCGTAGGTCATCGCCGCACGAATATACCGCTCCATCACCGCTTGTGCCGGTTCGGTACCGACGATGCGATTGCAGGCAATGACGCCTAGGACGGGGCGGGCCGTCATTACTTCCGAGTGACAGGACGTTTGAAAAACAGCGAGACTTGGGTGTCGCCGCGAAAGGGGCCTTGCTTTATGACCGATACCAGTTCCCACCCACCGGATCCTTCGCGATCAAGATGCGGCTTTGGATCGCCCGGTTTGAAACTCATATCCATTTCGATAATTTTATACTCCCACTGCATCGCACTCTCCTTACGAAGCTCCGATCAGCTCCCGGCCAATCAGCATCCGCCGAATTTCATTTGTGCCCGCACCAATGTCGAGCAATTTGGCATCGCGCCAATAGCGCTCGACGGGCCAATCCTTGGTATAGCCAGCGCCGCCGAGGGCCTGAATTGCTTCGCCAGCGACTTTCACCGCGCTTTCACTGGCAAGCAGGATTGCGCCCGCCGCATCAAAGCGCGTGGTCTGCCCCGCGTCACATGCGCGCGCGACATTGTAGACATAGCTGCGGGCAGAATTGAGCGCGACATACATGTCGGCGACCTTCGCCTGCATAAGCTGGAAACTGCCAATGGGCTTACCGAATTGCTTGCGTTCGCGCACATAAGGCAGGACGACATCCAAGCAGGCCTGCATCACGCCAAGCTGAAGTCCGGCGAGCACAACGCGTTCGTAATCCAGGCCGGACATCAATACGCCAACCCCGCCATGCAACGGACCCATCATCTGTTCGTCGGATACGAAGCAATCGTTGAATACCAGTTCCGCGGTTGGCGAACCGCGCATCCCGACCTTATCGATTTTCTGGCCAATGGAAAAACCCTCCATGCCTTTTTCAATCAGAAACGCGGTGATGCCACGTGAAGCCGCTTCTGGCGCGGTCTTGGCATAGACAACCAAAGTGTCGGCATAAGGCGCGTTGGTGATCCAAAATTTGGTGCCGTTCAGGATATAACCGCCTTGAACCGCTTCAGCCTTAAGCTTCATCGACACAACATCGGAGCCAGCGCCCGCTTCGGACATGGCAAGGCTGCCGACATGTTCACCGGAAATAAGCTTAGGCAAATATTTCGCCTTTTGCTCAGGCGTGGCCCAGCGTGCGATCTGATTGACGCACAGGTTGGAATGCGCGCCGTAGGACAAGCCAATAGAAGCAGAGGCACGGCTGACTTCTTCGACCGCGACAACATGCTCCAAATAGCCAAGGCCAAGGCCGCCATCGGCCGGATCGACGGTTATGCCATGCAAGCCGAGTTCGCCCATGGCGGGCCAAAGCTCATCCCGCGGAAACCAGTCATCCGCGTCGATTTTGGTCGCGAGCGGCGCGATTTTGTCGGTTGCAAAACGCTTCGTCGTTTCGCGGATCATGTCGGCATTATCGCCAAGGGCAAAGTCTAATGTCATGCTTGTCATGGCCTTGCTTTGCCAGTTAATTGCATATGCTGCAAGCATAGGACTAGCCAGTGGGCGACCTTTTGCCTACCGCTCAAGCGATGTTTGTTAAGCGAGCGAATCTGCACTGATGCATTATGATATTCTTATTGTCGGTGGTGGCCACGGCGGCGCGCAGGCCGCGATTGCGCTACGGCAGGCCAAATATGAAGGGAGCATCGGCGTGGTGAACGCTGAGCCTGAATATCCCTATGAGCGTCCGCCTTTGTCGAAAGACTATTTCGCGGGCGACAAAGCGTTTGAACGCATCATGATCCGGCCGCCCGCTTTCTGGGCGGAGCGCGGCGTCGATATGATATTGGGATTGCGCGTTGAGGTGGTCGATCCATCTGCCCATAAGGTGACACTGTCTGACGGGGCGGCCATTTCCTATGGCAACATGATTTGGGCGACTGGCGGCAGTCCGCGGCCATTGCCTGTAGAGGGCGGCAATCTGCCCGGGATGCACGTTGTGCGCACGCGCGCGGATGTGGACCGGATGCTGGACGGTCTCGACGATGTCGCTGACATTGCGATTGTGGGTGGCGGGTATATCGGACTTGAGGCGGCGGCTGTGCTCTGTAAAATGGGCAAGAAAGTCACTGTGCTGGAAGCGATGGACCGCGTGTTGGCGCGGGTTGCTGGCGAGCCCCTATCGCGCTTTTACGAGGCCGAGCATCGCGCGCATGGTGTCGATGTGCGCCTGGGTGTTGAAATACGTGGCATACAGGGCGAAGATTTTGTCACCGGTGTGCATTTGGCCGATGGCGAGGTGATCCCCGCCCAAATGGTCATTGTCGGCATTGGTATTATTGCTGCAGTTGCGCCTTTACTGAACGCTGGCGCGGCGGGCGGGGCCGGAGTTGATGTCGATGCCTATTGCCGGACGTCATTGCCTGACATCTATGCCATTGGCGACTGCGCGGCCCATGCTAATGATTTTGCAGGGGGCAATGTGATGCGCGTTGAATCGGTGCAGAACGCCAATGATATGGCGAATGCCGTGGCCAAAAGCCTGACTGGTGCGTTGACGCAATATCATGCGGTGCCATGGTTCTGGTCCAACCAATATGATTTGCGTCTGCAAACGGTAGGCATCAGCGCGGGTTATGATGCCACGGTGTTGCGCGGTGACCCTGCTACCCGCAGCTTCTCTGTGGTCTATCTGAAGGCCGGTAAAGTTATTGCGCTCGACTGCGTCAACGCGACCAAGGATTATGTCCAAGGCCGCTTGTTCGTGACCGAGGGCCTCTCGCCCTCGGCTGAACAATTGGCCGATACCGACGTGCCATTGAAGGAACTCGCCGCAGCTTTGATGGCCAACTGATGTAAATTTGCCCCCAGTCCGTTCCGCCCTCACGGCCATTTTAGGCCCAACCAATACGGGTAAGACGCATCTTGCTGTCGAACGGATGTGCGCGCATTCCAGCGGGATGATCGGGTTTCCTTTACGCTTGCTGGCGCGGGAAATTTACGACCGCGTTGTCGCCATGAAGGGCGTGCAGAATGTTGCTTTAATCACGGGTGAAGAGCGGATCGAACCGCCGCAAGCCCGCTGGTATTGCTGCACCGTTGAAAGCATGCCCATTCAGAAGGAATTTGCCTTCGTCGCCATAGACGAAGCGCAATTGGGTGCCGACCCCGAGCGCGGGCATATTTTTACCGACCGGATATTGCATGCGCGCGGGCGGGAGGAAACGATGATCTTGGGCTCGGAAAGTCTCCGCCTGATGATCCGTTCGTTGCTGCCCGATGCTGAAATCATCTCCCGTCCGCGTTTTTCGACGTTGAGCTATGCTGGCGCGAAGAAGCTGTCGCGTTTGCCCAAACGGTCAGCGATCGTCGCTTTCTCGATAGAACAGGTCTATGCGGTCGCCGAAACATTGCGCCGAATGCGCGGTGGCGCTGCGGTCGTTATGGGGGCGTTGTCACCGCGCACGCGCAATGCGCAAGTCGCGATGTTCCAATCAGGCGAGGTGGACTATCTCGTTGCGACCGACGCCATTGGCATGGGGTTGAACCTTGATGTCGCGCATGTCGCATTCGTCAGCCTCTCCAAATTCGACGGTTCGCGCCGCCGCCGCCTGACCGTCGCCGAAATGGCGCAGATTGCTGGACGTGCTGGCCGGCACCAGCGCGATGGTAGTTTCGGGACATTGGCTGGCGAGGGCAGCGAATTCACGCCGGAAGAAGTGTTGGCGATTGAGGGGCACAGTTTTCCAAGTCTGGACTGGTTGTATTGGCGCGAAGCCAATCCGCGTTTTAACGATATCGCGACGCTGATAGCGGATTTGGAGAAGAAGCCACATCGTCCGGGGCTATTGCCTGCGCCGAAGGTCATCGACCTGTTGGTGCTGAAACGCTTGGCCGAAATGCCCGATGTGAAAGCGCTCATCCGCCATCATGTGGACGTCGCCCGGCTTTGGGAGGTCGCGTGCTTGCCTGACTTCCGGCAAATGGGCGAGGAGCATCACAGCCGATTCGTCGCGTCTTTATGGCAATATCTGGGACAAAATGACCGTGTCATTCCACAAGGCGTCTATGCCAGCGAACTTGCGCGGCTCGACAATATCCAAGGCGATGTCGATACGCTTTCTGCGCGAATCGCGGCGGTGCGGACCTGGACCTATATCGCCCATCGGAGCGATTGGTTGACCAATCCGCCCGCCATGGCGGAACGCGCACGCGCGTTGGAGGAAAAACTGTCCGACGCGTTGCACGATGCATTGCGCCAGCGATTTGTCGATAAACGCACATCCATGCTGCTGCGGAAAAGCGCGAAAGACGTCGGTTTATTGCCTGTGGACATTCAAGCCGACAACCGTGTTCTGGTCGATGGGGAGGACATTGGAACTTTACAGGGTTTCGCCTTTCGGGTTGACCCGGCGGCCAAAGCAAGTGACCGTAAGCTGTTATTGGCCGCCGCCGAACGACATTTGGCAGCATATTTGAGACAAAAGGCAAAGGACGTAAGCATGGCAGAGGATAGCGAATTCTCGCTCGCAGCCGATGGAGAAGGCAAGCCCGCAATTTTCTGGCAGGGCGAAATATTGGGCGCGCTGACCAAGGGGCGGACACTGCTTCAACCTGCATTTACGCCGGTGAAGGCGGTTGCTGGCCTTGAAGGCGACGCGTTGCGCGAGATTACCACCCGGGCCGAAGGCTGGATTGCAGCGCAATTGGCGAAGGCCATGGGCGGCATAGTCGGACTATTGGAACTCGCCCAGCAAATAGATATCGATGGCAATGTCCGCGCGCTTGCCGTGCGATTGGCAGACGAAGGCGGCATAGCGGGCCGGCATTATTTGGCCGATGCGATTGCGGCATTGCCTAAGGAAGCACGCGGCGCAGCGCGTAAGGGCGGCATCGTCTTTGGCGCACTTGATATTTATCATCATGCCGCGCTGAAGCCAGCGGCGGCCAAATGGCGTGCAGCATTATTTGCGGCGCGCGACAATCGCGCGATGCCCGAACTTCCGCCCGAAAGCGCGGTGCATTTGAAGGCGTGGAATTTTGCCAATGCCTCCGAAGCGCGCAATGCAGGCTATCGCCGGATTGGCGGCGAATATGTCCGCATTGACCTCGCTGAACGGGTTATCAAAAAAGCGCATGAAGCACGCGGGCAGGGTAATCTGTTTGGCATGGACATGGCGTTCGCCACGTCTTTGGGCATCAGCGAAGCCGGATTAAAGGCCCTGATGCGTGATGCAGGCTTCCGCCCGGCGGAGAAGACGCCAGAGCCGCAAGTTGTGCCTGAGACGGTCGTTGATAATGTGGTTGAGCCAATTGAGGTTGTTGCAGAAGAGGTCGCACGGACGCCCGAACCTGAAAAACTAGAGGCGGCGGTTCCCGCGGAACCCGAAGCGAGCGCCCCAGAGGCCGCCGCGCCGCCAGCAGCGGAGCCGCAAGCCATTACCCTGACGCATTGGCGCTGGGTTGGCCTTCCAAAGCCGCGCCCGCCCGAACAGCGTCAGCCGCGCGCTAAGCCGCAACACCAGGCATCCCGCGCAACGGGTAAACCACAGGTCAAACAACAAGCCAAGCCCGAGCGCGCACCCGTTGCCGCAAAGCAAAGCGCACAACCATCATCCCTTGCGTTGCAATTGGCGGCGCTAAAGGGGCTTAAGCTGTAGGGTCGGGGCGAAGTTGCGGATCGACAAACTTCTGTTCTTTCTGCGATTTGCCAAGAGCCGGACGCTTGCCCAAAATTGGGCGGAGACCGGGCATGTCCGAGTCAACGGTCGCCGGGTGGAAAAGGGTAGCCTGCCCATCGCCATCGGCGATGTCATCACATTGCCCATTGGCGAAGCTGTGGTAACGTTCAAACTACTGTCGACGCCATTACGGCGTGGTCCCGCCTGTGAGGCATTGCTTTGCTATCAGCGCATAGACTAAAAATTGGCAGGCAGTTGCATTCCGCCGTTGACTTCCCCCCGCGCCTCGCAATAGGCAGAAAACTACAACGGCTACTCCGTCGCCGCATTTGGGAGATTTCCGCAAGTGACTTATGTCGTTACCGATGCCTGCATCCGCTGCAAATATATGGACTGCGTTGAAGTGTGTCCGGTGGATTGCTTTTATGAAGGCGACAATATGCTCGTCATCAACCCCAATGAATGCATCGATTGCGGCGTCTGCGAACCTGAATGCCCAGCAGAAGCGATCTTGCCAGACACCGAAAACGGTCTGGAGCAATGGCTTGAATTGAACACGACCTATAGCGCGGAATGGCCGAACATCACCTCAAGTCGTGAACCGCCTGCTGATGCAGATGAGTTTAAGGGCGTAGAAGGCAAGTTCGACAAATATTTCAGCCCCGACCCCGGCGAGGGCGATTAAGCTCTCGCGGCGCGGGACGCCTTTAACCAGTCTTTCTGATAGGCTTCCACTTCACGTAACGCGGCAAAAACCGTCATGTCTGGTGCTGTGTGGCCCGTGCGGCCGAGGGCGAATATCTGGCTGTAAAACCAATATTGCGTGGCAAACCCCTCCATGCTGCGGACCAACTTGATCTTGCGTAGGCTTGAAAGCCATTTAGGCAGCAGCTTCAATTGGTTCTCGACCTTGGGTAACATCGCCATACCACCGAGCAGCCTCTTTGGCGCTTCGGGCATCACGCATAATGGCCGGGCAAGGCCGATGACGTCGGCACCGCCGTTGCACAATGCTTGATCCATTGCCGATACGCTGCGGAAACCGCCTGTAACCATCAGGGGTATTTTCAACTCGGCCTTCATCGCTTGGGCGAAATCAACAAAATAAGCTTCGCGGGAGAGCGTGGTTTCTGCGACATTCTGGGCTTCTTCCGCCTCCATGCCTTGAATGCCAAGAAGCTTGGGTTGCTCATAAGTGCCGCCCGAAATCTCGATGAGGTCCACACCCGCATCCTGCAACCATCGGGCCACTTGCAGGCTGTCCTCAAAGGCAAAGCCGCCGCGCTGGAAATCGGCGCTGTTCAATTTGACGGAAATGGGGAATTCGGGTCCGACCAATATGCGCACAGTGTTTATCGTGAACATCAGGAAACGGGCGCGGTTCACAAGGCTTCCGCCCCAGCGGTCGGAGCGTTGGTTCGACCGTGGGCTTAAGAACTGCGAAATCAGATAGCCATGCGCGGCATGGATCTGAACGCCAGTAAATCCGCCATTTTTGCAATGTAATGCGGCCTGACCAAAGCGGCCAATGAGGTTAAGGATTTCGTCCTCGGTTAAGGCGACAGGCGTACCAAATTGTCCACCGGGTAACCCCAGCTTGACCGCAGAAGGTGCCTTGGGACGCGGGTTGACCGCGCGCATCGTCTGCCGTCCGGCATGGCTGATCTGTGCCCAGAAATGATTGCCGTTGTGGGTCGCAGCCTTTGTCCAGAATTGGAGGGCTGTCATCATCTCGGCGTCGGGATGTCCGTCAAAAAAGACGTTGCCAGGGCGCTCGAGATGGTTCGCATCAATTTGAATATTGCCCGAAATATGCAGGCCAGCGCCGCCATCGGACCAAATGCCATATAGGCGTTGCAATTCAGGTGTCGGACGACCCAATGGGTCGGCAAGTCCCTCGGTCATTGCGGCCTTTGCGATGCGGTTGTTAAGCACGGCCCCGCAAGGTAGCGTCAGCGTGTTGCTTAGTCTCACTCGGAATCGCCGGACGCTTCGACTTTTGCCGTGTCTGCTGCATCAGTTTTGGCTGGGGCAGCATCCCCGCTTGCGACAGGTGCCGACACATCTGCGCCAGACTGAACCGGCACATCATCAATGGCTTCGTCCGTGTTGATCATGTCGTCGCTGATCGTGCCTTCTAGGCTGTCGAGATTATCCATGCGCGTTTCGGTCGCCTGATTATCTTCCGTCGAACCGCCGCATGCGGACAAAAGCAGCATCATGGCAAGGGCAGGCGTAAAGTTGCAAAAGCGCATAATATCCTCGTCGGTCTAAGTCTGCGAGACCGTACAATTTTCATCTGCTTTCGCAAGACTATTGAGAAAATCGGGGAAAGTGGAAAGCAAAGCGGTATCAAAATCTGATAGGGTGGCGTTGATACCTAACGCGGCGAGGCTGGTTACCGGATATTCCGATATCCCACAGGGTACGATGCCGGAAAAATGGTTGAGATCAGGCGAAATATTTACGGCAAAGCCATGCATTGTGACCCATTTGCGAATACGTACGCCAATCGCGCCGATTTTCGCCTCTCGGCCGTCTTGCGTGTCGCACCAAATGCCGATGCGCCCTTCGGCGCGTCGGGCTTCGATACCAAAATGGCCAAGCGCATGTATCACCCAGCCTTCCAACGCATGGACGTAGCAGCGAACATCCTTGCTGTGGCGGGCAAGGTCCAATAGGACATAGCCAACGCGCTGACCCGGCCCATGATAAGTGTATCGCCCGCCGCGCCCCGTGTCATAGACTGGAAATTGCTGGCTGAGTAGTTCTGTGGGGTCCGCACTGGTGCCGCTGGTGTATAAGGGCGGGTGTTCCAGCAGCCAAATAAGCTCTCTTGCGTTGTCATCACGGATGGCCCCCTGCAACGCCTCCATCCGCTTTAGCGCGTCTGGATAAGGTATTAGGCCTGTTGATATGTCCCAGTCGATATTGTGATCCAAAATCATCATGCGCCCTTTAGCATATTGCAAGCGGCTTGCCACCGCATATGTCTGCCATTTTGGCGTCCTTCGGATTTGATCCATTTTGTCCATTGCCACGTTGGCAAGCTTGGACTTAGAACCACTAAGCCCTGCGCTTACCGCCTTGCACTGAACAATATGGTCTCAAACCGCGAAGGTGGATTTAAGTGGTCCTGACCCTAAGGAGAAGTTATGCCAAAGAAGCTTGATTATCGCGCTGTCTGGACTGACGCGCGGGCTTTGCTTGCGGCGCATAAAGAGGCGATTGCGGCAATCGCAGGTTTCTTCATTTTCATGTCGGCATGGATTTCGGCATTTCTCGTGCCGCCGCTGATCTTTGAAAATCTGGGCAATTCGAATCAGGCTGTCGTGGAAATCAGCCGCTATTTCGAAGCCAACTGGCGCGTTCTTGTGCCGACGATGTTGGTAACCATATATGGCAGCCTGTCGCTGTACGTGCTGATGTCGGGTCGTCGCTTGGAAAAAGTGGGGGATGCTCTTGGAATCGCAGCAGCATTATTCCTCCCTTATTTGCTTGCAAGCTTGCTCGTTGGCTGGGCCACCTTGGCTGGATTTTTTCTGCTGATAATACCCGGCCTCTATCTTTCTGGCCGCTTTGCAATATTGCCCGCCGTCGTCACGCAGGATGCGGGGGATGGTATAAACAAATCCATCATCCGGACTTGGCGCGTTACAAGTAATTGCGGTTGGACGATTCTGTTCTTGATGCTTTTCGTTGCTGTCATAGTGCGCATTTTCGCCGGTGTGGCCGATGCCGCGATCGTCGCCATTTGCCAGTCGATAGCTGGCGAAGATGGCGTCCCGATTGTCGAGTCCGCCGTCAAGGCGCTGTTTGTTGCTTTGGAGGCCGTGGCCTTCATATTGATGTTAGTCGCCGTCAACCGTCAGCTTTCCGCGCAGACACCTAACCTATAAGCGGGATATGCGGCGCAGCATCGCGCGGTATGAGGCCATGAAGGCGTGGATCGGGGAAGGTTTCCAACTGCCGTTGATAGGCGGTGAAACCGGACCTTTGGTAAAAGGCCAGCGCCTGGGGACCATCAAGCGTACAGGTGTGCACCCACATCCGCTGAACGTCGGCCTCCGCCCAGCCCAATTGTAGCGCCATCGCCATCAGCCATTTGCCATGACCCTTGCCAGCCAACTCTGGCACAAGGCCGAAAAAGGCAATCTCGCATTGTCCGGCCTGCCGGAAATCAAGCTCCAATATCCCGACCTCAATGCCGCGCCGGTCCAGAACGGCAAAGATTCGCACTGCAGGGTCGTGGATGATGTGCAACAGGTCGGTGTCGTTAAGCGCGAGCCGGGAGAACCAAAGCCATGGTTCGCCAATCCGGCGATACAGCGTGCGGTACCTATCTGCCGTTGGCGCTTGCCATTGTTCCAATCGCAGCTCTGACGCTGGCAGCGGCCGCAACGGCGGACGGCGCGTCATTTCCAACGATGTTACAATGGCACCAAGTTCACCATGGGCAATCGGGCTAAATACCATGTGGGTTCAGGTCCATACAACTTCGGGTGGTAGGCTCATCAATATCGCGTCGACATTGCCGCCAGTCTTCAATCCAAAGGCCGTGCCACGGTCATATACCAAGTTAAACTCGGCATAGAGGCCACGCCAGCGCAATTGCGTCTGCTTTTCTTCGGCACTGAAAGGTTGGTTCATGCGGCGGCGGACGAGCTTTGGAAAGATGTCGAGGAAGGCATTGCCGACATCGCGGGTGAACGCGAAATTCTGTTCAAACAATGCGTCGCTCGTGTTTTCGAGATGATCGTAAAATATCCCGCCGACGCCGCGATGGACGTTGCGGTGCGGAATCCAGAAATATTCGTCCGCCCATTTGCGATAACGTTCATACACATCGGGGCCAAAAGGCGCGCAGGCCGCACGGAGGCGCGCATGGAAGTCGTCCGTGTCTTCCGCATAGGGAATAGGCGGGTTAAGATCGGCACCGCCTCCAAACCAGCTTTTCGTTGTAACCAGATAACGCGTGTTCATATGCACCGCGGGCACATGCGGGTTTGCCATGTGCGCTACGAGGCTGATACCCGTCGCGAAAAAACTGGGGTCTTCAGCCGCACCATGAATGGTTTTGGCAAATTCGGGGTTGAAGCTGCCGCCGACGGTCGACACATTGACACCGACTTTCTCGAAAACCTTGCCCTTCATCACCCCGCGGACACCGCCGCCACCGGGGGAGCCATCATGGTCGTTGCGGTCCCATGGGGTATATTCAAACGACACGTCGGACCCTGCCTCACGCTCAATCGCTTCAAACGACGCGCAAATGCTGTCGCGAAGCGATTCGAACCATGTCCGCGCGGCCTGTTGGCGTTGATCTAATATCAGGGTCATCTCTCACCTCTCGGGAATGAATGGGTCTGCCTAAGACCTTCTGCCAAAGCGATGCCAGCCGATACCGAAATGTTCAAGGATCGAAATCCTGCGGCCATCGGAATACACACGCGCGCGTCGGCACGTGCATGCACTTGCGCTGGCGCCCCCTTGCTTTCGGACCCCATGAGAATGATGTCATCGGGACGAAATGTGAATTGTGGAAGCGGGGTAGACGCCTTGCTGGACATCAAGACGATCCGCGCGCCGTCCAAAGTTTCGAGAAA
The DNA here is from genome assembly GCF_050921905.1 of Sphingorhabdus sp. Lineage (NCBI taxonomy): Bacteria > Pseudomonadati > Pseudomonadota > Alphaproteobacteria > Sphingomonadales > Sphingorhabdaceae > Sphingorhabdus > Sphingorhabdus sp. The sequence continues at coordinate 184,156 of NZ_CP050888.1, forward strand.
GGCCGACCAGTCGGCATGACGCTGAAGCTGGACATGTTCCATATAATCCATGCCTGATCGTTTCAATGCGCGTTCGGAAAAGGCAAAGCCGCAAGGCTCGATGATATCGCATATGACGCCAAAGCAGGCCGACGTGCGCAAAACCGCTCCGACATTTCCGGCCATATCCGGCTGATACAGCGCAATGCGCATAACGAACTCCCTGCTGAAAACTTATAGGGTCCGATTAGCGCGCAACATATGGCACAGGCAACCATGCGTGTCTGCATGATGCGCTTGTAAGGCAAGAAAATTGGAGCGGGTAAGGGGAATCGAACCCCTCTAGCTAGCTTGGAAGGCTAGTGCATTACCACTATGCTATACCCGCGACGGACCAATTGGCCGTTTGAAGCGCCGCTATTGCCATTATCCGGCCACAGCGTCAACGCCCTCATTGCAAAAGAAAGGGCCGCAAAAGCGGCCCCTTCAAAAAATAGGTTTCACCCTATCAATGCTTTTTGTCTGCCCAGATAGTTTTGTAGGACATCCACGCAAGCACGGTGAAGATGATCAGGAAGCCCAATGCCGCCCAACCTGCGCTCTTGCGGTTTTCCATCTTTGGCTCTGCTGTCCATGCCAAGAATGCAGAAACATCTTTCGCCATCTGCTCTTTGGTGGCCTTCGTCCCATCATCATAGGTAACCTGATCATCACCCACGATCGGGTCGGCCATTGCGATGTTCAAATTTGCGAACCATGGGTTGAAGTGCAGACCGGCAGACGTCGAGGCTTCAGGGAATTCCTTCAGCAGCTCTTTGCCTTCTGCATTCTTATAACCCGCTTGATTGCGGTAGCCCATCAACAAGGAATATACATAGGCCGTGCCATCAGCGCGCGCCTTTGTGATCAGCGAAAGATCGGGTGGAAGCGCATTGTTGTTGGCCGCACGTGCGGCAGTTTCGTTCGCAAATGGCGAAGGAATTTTATCTGCAGGAATGCCAGGGCGCGAGGCCGGTTCACCCGTTTCAGGGTTGATGCTTGGCACTTCGGTTTTCCAAGCCTTGGCAAGTGCCTTCACCTGGTCTTCATTGTAACCCAATGCCGCGAAATCACGGAAGGCGACAAGCTTTAGGCTGTGGCACGCCGCGCATACTTCGGCATATACCTTCAATCCACGCTGTAGCTGGCCACGGTCATACTTGCCGAACGGACCGTCATGCGCAAAGCTGACGGCAAGTGGCGTTTCGTGAAACTCATACTCAGCCGAGGGCTGTGCAGGTTCCTGAATGGCCTTGATAACCGTATCCCCAAGGCCAATCAAAAGCATGCCGCTGAAAAACAGGCCTACTAAAAAAGCAACTAAACGAACCATGATACTGCTTTCCCTGTTTTACGCAGCCGCTGTTTCAAGCGGTTTGCCGGTGACGGCTTCGGTGATTGAATTAGGCAGCGGGAGCGGCCGTTCAATGCGTGAGACTATCGGCAAGATGATCAAGAAGTGGGCGAAATAATAAGCCGCTGCAATCTGGCTGAGAATAACCCACTGGGTGTAAGGGGGCTTTCCGCCGCAATAGGTCAATAGGACCAAGCATGGGATTAGGCCAAACCAGAAGAACTTGCGGAACAGCGGACGATAATGGCCCGAACGCACTGGTGACGTGTCCAACCATGGCAGGAAGAACAGCAGCAGAATCGAACCAAACATCGCAAGCACGCCCATCAACTTGGCTTCAATGATGATGATACCTGTGAAGGGGATGCCGAAATCGACGGTGAATGCCTTCAAAATCGCATAAAATGGTAAGAAATACCATTCAGGCACGATGTGCGCAGGCGTCGAAAGCGGGTTTGCGGGGATATAGTTGTCGGGGTGGCCCAACATATTTGGCGCAAAGAAAGTCACCGCAACGAAGAAGATCAAGAAGATCCCAAGGCCAAAGCCGTCCTTTGCGGTATAATAAGGGTGGAATGGAACCGTGTCCTGTTCGCCCTTGACGCTAACACCCGTCGGGTTCGATGATCCTGGAATGTGCAATGCCCAAATGTGCAGGATGATGACGCCAGCAATAACGAATGGCATCAGATAGTGCAGCGAGAAGAAGCGGTTCAGAGCCGCTTGGTCTGGCGCAAAGCCGCCGAGGAGCCATTGACGCAATGGTTCACCTACCAACGGAATCGCCGAGAAGAAGCCAGTGATAACCTGCGCCCCCCAGAAGCTCATTTGGCCCCATGGAAGCACATAGCCCATGAACGCAGTAGCCATCATCAAAAGGAAGATAGTGACGCCCAGCAGCCAGATCATTTCACGCGGCGCTTTATACGATCCGTAGAAAAGTCCTCGGAAAATGTGAATGTAGACAACGATGAAGAAGAAGCTGGCGCCGTTCATGTGCGCATAACGCAGGAACCAGCCAGCGTTCACGTCGCGCATGATATGCTCAACGCTGTTGAACGCTCCGTCGATGCTTGCATAATAATGCATGGCAAGGACGATGCCGGTTACGATCTGGATAACCAAAGCGACGCCCGCAAGGACACCGAAGTTCCAGAAATAATTCAGGTTACGTGGCACGGGATAACCTGCGCCGACTGCGTTATAAACCAGACGCGGCAAGGGCAGGCGTTCATCGACCCACTTACTTACTGTGCCTTGCGGCTTATACTCTTGTGCCCAAGGGAAGCTCATTACGTTCTAGCTCCTCAACCGATTTTAACGACTGTGTCAGAAATGAATGCGAATTCCGGAACGACGAGGTTTGTCGGGGCTGGGCCCTTCCGGATACGTGCGGCAGTGTCATAATGCGAACCATGGCAAGGGCAGAAATAGCCGCCATATTCACCTTTAACTTCGCCAGCGGCGGCACCCAAAGGCACGCAGCCCAAATGGGTGCAAACGCCAAGCGTGATGAGCCAGTTTTCCTTGCCCGGTTTCGTACGGTCGGCAAGCGTCTGCGGATCGCGCAATGCACCGACATCGACCTTGTTAGCCGCTTCGATTTCAGCAGGCGTGAGGTTGCGGATAAATACAGGCTGTTTGCGCCAGATTTCCTTCATCGCCATGCCAGGATCAATTTTGGATATGTCGACTTCGATAGAGGCCAAGGCCCGCACGTCAGCGCTTGCGCTCATCTGCGATATGATCGGCATTGCAACGGCGGCAGCGCCTACGCCAGCGAAGCTAATGGTTGCGATGTGGATGAAGTCGCGGCGGCGGACGCCTGGCGCCTTATCATTGTTTTCAACGCCCAGGTCTTCCGTAGGAATACCGCCCGACGTCGCACTATCCGCATTCAAAGCGGCTGCAACGGGGCCCTTTGGCGCTTTAACCGGTTTTTTCCCGGAGCCATTTGTTTTTTTGACTGTCGACATAATCTGCCCTTTTTGCGTCGCGGAACTGGACCCCGCAATACCGACGAAATCTTCTCACTCCAACCGCGTCCACCAAAATGGCGCACGGCAGGGGCGATTCAGCGGCCACATAGACGTCTTTCCAATCAATTGCCAACAGGCAATTTGGTTGCCAATGTAGCAAACGACGCCAGCTTGGTTGCATTTTGCGAAACCAACGGAAATTAGGCGCTAACACTTGCTACCGACAACATGTTACGCCTAAAGGACGCAAATTTTATTCGATTATTGTTGGAGTATGACCCATGGCGACGAATTGGACGCCTGAAAGCTGGAGAGACGCAACGGGCATTCACATGCCTGCCTACAAGGATGCTGCCGCGTTGTCGGCCACCGAAAATACGCTGCGTAATTATCCGCCGCTGGTTTTTGCAGGCGAAGCGCGAAACCTCACTGCCGATCTTGCGAAAGTAGCGGAAGGTAAGGCGTTTCTGCTTCAAGGCGGCGACTGCGCCGAAAGCTTTGCCGAATTTCATCCGAATAACATCCGCGATACGTTCCGCGTGATCTTGCAAATGGCGGTCGTGCTGACCTTCGCGGGCAAGTTACCTGTGGTCAAACTTGGGCGCATGGCGGGACAATTTGCCAAGCCACGCTCGACACCGACCGAAACAATAGACGGCGTTGAGCTGCCGAGCTATTTCGGGGACATCATCAATGATATTGAATTTGTTGCCGAGGGACGTGAGCCAGACCCGGCGCGTATGATTCGCGCCTATAGTCAGGCGGCATCAACATTGAACCTGCTGCGTGCCTTTTCCAGCGGTGGCTATGCCAATCTGCAGCAGGTCAACGCCTGGACGCATGATTATATGGGCCGTTCGCCATGGGCACAGAAATATAAAGAAACCGCAGATCGTATCAGCGAGGCGCTGGCCTTTATGGAAGCGTGCGGCATTACGCCCGAAACAGTGCCGCAAATTAAGGGAACGAGCTTTTACACCAGCCATGAAGCCTTGTTGCTGCCTTATGAGCAAGCGATGACGCGTCAGGACAGCCTGACCGGCGGCTGGTATGATACGTCAGCACATTTCTTGTGGATTGGTGATCGGACGCGGTTCGAGGGGTCGTCCCATGTCGAATTTTTGCGTGGTATCGGCAACCCCATTGGCGTGAAATGTGGCCCAAGCCTTGAACCCGATGCATTGTTGCGGATGCTCGATACGCTGAACCCAGCGCGTGAGGCAGGGCGGATCACTCTGATCTCGCGTTACGGCTATGACAAGGTAGAAACTGGGCTCCCGTCCTTGGTGCGCGCCGTGCAACGTGAAGGGCATCCCGTCATCTGGTCCTGTGACCCGATGCATGGCAACGTCGTCAAATCAGCTAGCGGATATAAAACCCGCCCGTTTGAACGTATCTTAGCTGAAGTGCGCGGCTTCTTTGCTGTGCACCGCGCCGAGGGAAGCTTTGGCGGCGGTATCCATATCGAGATGACGGGGCAGAATGTCACCGAGTGTACTGGCGGGGCCATTGCCGTGACTGATGAAGGTCTGGCAGATCGGTATCACACACATTGCGACCCACGCCTAAACGCGGCGCAGTCGCTTGAACTGGCGTTTCTGTTGGCCGAAATGCTGAATCAGGAAATAGCGGGACGCGCGAAAAAGGCCGCTTAAAGCGGCCTTTTTGTAATGCTCACATTTTACTGCTTACTTCTTAATGCGCAGTTTCGAGACGGTAACCGTACCCGAAAACCGTGGAAATCCGGAAGCCGTTTTCGGGACGCAAAGCCAACTTCGCCCGCACCCTCGATATGTGCATATCTAACGTGCGTGTCGCGAGCGATGCCGTCGTCCGCCAAATGGTTTGCATAATATAATTACGCGACAAGGTCCGGTCTGTATTTTTGAAAAACATTTCCGCCAACTCAAATTCCTTGGCGGTCAAAATGACGGTCTGTCCGTTGATTGTAACGCTCTGCTCGAGCCGGTCCATTTTGTAGGCGCCATATATGACTTCAGTATCAAATGTGCCCCCCACAGCATTGCCACGCAGCAAAGCGTTGATCCGTGCGGCAATAACATTACGGCTTTCTGGCTTGGTAATGTAATCGTCAGCGCCGGCATTTAACGCTTCTGTAATATCGCGCTTGGCAGACCGTTTCGCCATCATGATAACCGGAGGTCGTCTGGGCAAAGACCTATTCATCCATGCAAGCAGGGGCATATTGTCCCCTGTGCGAATAGTCCAATCCAGTATGACGAGGTCAAATGCTTCCCGCGACAATATCTCCGTAAAAGCATTTTTGTCGGTGCAACCGACGGCAATATATCCTAAGTCTTCGACTATCTGTTTAAGATAATCAACAACATCCACACCATAGTCGGCAATAAACACTCTCATCCTAGCACCACCCCTCAGCAGCCCGCCGGTATAACGGCGATAAGATGTATCTAACGATATATTACTTAGTTACTAGATAGTATACAAAATTTTACGAAAAGTTACACAATTTTACAAAAATTCTGGAAGTGTTAGATGCGCAGTATGTGCATAAATGGCTGGGGCGGCAGGGATCGAACCTGCGAATGGCGGCATCAAAAGCCGCTGCCTTACCGCTTGGCGACGCCCCAGCAAGCCAGTAATCTGGCCAGTTCGGGCGGCTTATATCGCGGGAATCTTATTGCGCAACTTCTTAATCAATGCGCTGCACCCAGCCATGGGCATCTGCGGCAATTCCGCGCTGGATATCCACAAGTTTTGACCGGATTTGCTGAGTCATCTGCCCCGCACCGCCTGCGCCGATGGTAAAACTGCCCTTTGCGGACTGCACTTTTCCAACTGGCGTGACGACCGCAGCCGTTCCGCAGGCGAAGGTTTCGACCAAGCGCCCCGATTCCGCATCGGCCCGCCACTGGTCGATGGCGTAGCGTTCCTCGCGCACGTTCAACCCTTGCGCGCGCGCCAAAGTCATCACGCAATCGCGGGTGATGCCTTCCAATATTGTACCGTCGGCGGGCGGTGTGATGATCGACCCGTCATCGAACAGGAAAAACAGGTTCATGCCGCCCAGTTCCTCCACCCAGCGATGTTCGGCTGCGTCGAGAAACACGACTTGGTCGCAACCTTGCTTAATGGCTTCGGATTGTGCGACGAGGCTGGCGGCATAATTGCCGCCGCATTTTGCCGCGCCCGTGCCGCCGGGTGCCGCGCGGGTATATTGTTCGGACACCCAGATCGAAATTGCCGGCGCGCCGCTTTTGAAATAATTGCCCGCCGCAGACGCAATGACCATGAACAGATATTCTGCGGATGGCTTCACGCCCAGAAACACTTCGCTCGCGATCATGAATGGGCGCAGATAAATGGAGCCGCCGTCAACAGGTGGAAACCAGTCCTTATCGACATCAACCAATTGCTTGCATGCTTGCAGGAACATCTCTTCGGGCAATTCGGGCATGGCCAGGCGCTTTGCCGAGCGTTGGAAACGGCGGGCATTTTGTTCGGGGCGGAACAAGGCCATCCCGCCGTCGGCAAGGCGATAGGCCTTTAGCCCTTCAAAAATCTCTTGCGCATAATGCAAAACGGCCGTCGCAGGGTCGAGCGTCAGGGGCGCGCGTGGCCCGACCTTTGCGTCGTGCCAACCCTTGTCGTCCGAATAACGGATTGTCACCATATGGTCTGTGAACACCCGGCCAAAACCGGGGTCGATCAGCCGCGCGGCGCGTTCATTGGGATCGACCGGATTCAGGTTTGCCTCAAAAGGAAATGCGCCAGCGTTCATCGATGCTCTCATTCATTAGGGTCTTGCACTGTCCTATGGGCTAGGCCAAGATACGTCAATATGGCTGTCCCATCTTCTATTTCGGTCACCCCGACCGCGTCACCTCTGTTCCTTCGTGAGAATGAGGTGCGGCGCGGGGTTGAGCTTTTGTTCTTTGGATATACGCGGCTTACCCGCGCAATTGACGAAGGGCTGGCGGAACATGGCCTTGGCCGTGCGCACCATCGCGCCCTGTATTTCATTGCGCGCCAGCCCGACCTGCCGATCAGCGCGTTACTTAAAATCCTCGCAATCACGAAACAATCGCTTGGCCGCGTCCTTACCGATTTGGGGGACAGGGGGCTTGTGGAAACGCGTATGGGGAATGTCGACCGGCGTCAGAAACTCTTGCGACTCACGCCTGAGGGCATTCAGTTCGAAGCGCAATTATTTGATGCGTTGCGTAACAGCTTGGCGTCGGCTTATGCCGCGGCGGGTCAGGAATCCGTCACAGGCTTCTGGCGCGTCCTCGAAGGCTTGATCCCCGCTGAGGACAAGGCCATGGTCGTCGCCTTACAGAAAGATATTTGATGCGCGATACACTCCTAAGGCTTGAACACACCATTGCCCAGCGCGCGGACGCCGCCCCTGACAGCAGCTATGTCGCATCTTTATTCGCCAGAGGACGCGGCAAAATCGCGCAAAAAGTAGGCGAAGAAGCGACCGAGGCGATTATCGCGGCGCTGTCGGGTGACAGGGCGGATGTCACTGCTGAAGCGGCGGACCTTATTTTTCACTTAATGATTTTGCTGCGTGATGTGGGTGTATCGCTGGACGATGTGCTCGCTGAACTGGACCGCAGGGAAGGCGTGTCCGGCTTGGTCGAGAAAGCAGCGCGGACATAAGCTAGGGTCAGGACCACTTAAATGCACCTTCGCGGCGTCAAAATGGCAAAGATATCGAAGGAAAATGTCCTCCGCAGGCAGTCATTCTGCCTGCAAGGGCATTTTGTTTCGAGATCGAAGCCATTTTGGCGTCCTTCGGATTTGACCCATTTTGTCCATTGCCACGTTGGCAAGCTTGGACTTAGAAACACTAAGTCCTGCGCTTGCCGCCTGGCACTGAACAAAATGGCCTCAAACCGCGAAGGTGTATTTAAGTGGTCCTGACCCTAAGGAGTAAGGCATGCCGATTGATCCGACACTGGAATATGACGACCAGAATATCTTCGCCAAAATCCTGCGTGGCGAGATACCGTGCCGCAAGGTGTTCGAGGATGAATGGGCCTTGGCCTTTGACGACATCAACCCGCAAGCACCCCTCCATGTGCTGGTGATTCCCAAAGGTCGCTATGTCAGTTGGGACGATTTCAGCGCCAAAGCCAGCGACGCGGAAATAGCCGGATTTGTCCGCGCCGTCGGCCAACTTGCGCGCGAATTGGGGCTGCTGGAACCCGGATATCGCTTGCTCGCCAACATCGGAATGGACGCGCATCAGGAAGTTCCGCACCTGCATGTCCATATTTTTGGTGGAAAACCCCTCGGACCCATGCTTATGCGGTGAAATTAAGTTGCGCTGACGCACGGAGTGTTTAGGTCAGCGTTGGAGTTTTTTTTTGGGGAGACGAATATGATTTTCGGGCGCGTAAAGCCGCTTGATGCGATCTTGGCTACGGCTGAGAAAAAATCGCTCACGCGAACGCTGGGGGCTTTTCAGCTTACCATGTTAGGTATTGGTGCCATCATTGGTACCGGCATTTTTGTTTTGACAGCTGAGGCTGCAAATAAGGCCGGTCCTGCCATGATGGTTAGCTTTGTCATCGCTGCGGTGGTTTGCGGACTGGCGGCATTATGTTATTCCGAATTGGCATCCATGGTGCCGGTTTCAGGGTCAGCTTACACCTATAGCTATGCCACTTTTGGCGAAATTATTGCGTGGATTGTCGGATGGGCACTTGTTCTTGAATATGCCATTGCGGCTTCGGCTGTGTCGGTTGGCTGGTCCGGATATATGGTTGGGCTGGTCGAAAACATATTTGCGATAGAGGTCGGCAATGACTTCGTTGCGGGACCATTTGACGCGAATCCCGGCATTATCAACGTTCCCGCTATGCTCATCGCTTTATTGTGCATGGCGTTATTGTTGATTGGAACTAAGGAAAGCGCGCGTTTTAACGCAATCTTGGTCGCCATCAAGGTAGCGGCCCTCATGCTCTTTCTTGTCTTGGCATTGCCAGCAATGAACGCAGAGAACTTCCAGCCATTTAGCCCGAACGGTTTTTTTGCCAAGGAAGTGGTCGATCCGATTACGAATAATATGGTCACGGTCGGCGTTGCGGCTGCGGCGGCATCCATTTTCTTCGCTTATGTTGGTTTCGACGCCGTTTCAACAGCAGCAGAAGAAACAATCAATCCTCAACGGAATATCCCGATCGGTTTGATCGGCTCGCTGGCGATTTGCACGATCATCTACATGTTGGTTGCCGCAGGTGCCACTGGCGCTGTTGGGGCTCAACCCGGAGGTGAACTGTCGCAATCGAAAGAAGCTTTGGCATTCGTGCTTAATGAAATCGGTCACGGTTGGGCCGGTAAGCTCGTCGCTATTTCAGCCGCCATTGCATTGCCTTCGGTTATCTTGATGATGATGTTTGGGCAAACTCGCATCTTTTTTGTGATGGCGCGCGACGGATTGCTGCCGGACGTGTTTTCCAAACTTCACCCGAAATACGGAACACCGCATGTCGTAACCTTGTGCACGGGTGTATTTGTGGCATTGTTTGCTGCACTTTTCCCTGTGGGCAAGTTGGCCGACATTTCAAATTCTGGTACTTTGTTCGCATTCTTTACCGTTGCGGTCGGTGTCATGATTTTGCGTCGGACCAATCCCGACCGCGCTCGGCCATTCCGTACACCTTTGTACTTCTTGGTGTGCCCCTTGGCTGCCGCAGGTTGCGTGTTCCTGTTCTTCCAACTTTCCGGTTACACGGAACTCATGTTCCTGGGTTGGACAATAATCGGTCTGGTCGTATATTTCTTATACAGCCGCCGCCGGAGCCATGTTGGCCAGGGGATTGCGTAACATAGGAGCGCCGACAAGCGGTCTAGCGGCAATTTCGTAAATTTGTTGCTAAATAACAATAAGACAGGGGCGCTTCGGCGCCCCTTTTCTTTGCCTTAATTGCGCGGGGTGACGGGCAGGGGCTGGGTCGTGCCGGGCCGCGTAAACAGCCTCCCTTTCTCGCACCACAGGACAAAGCCAAGTGCGACCAACCCGCAGCACAGGAACCCAAAAGCGACGGGATATACTGTGCCGTCAAACTGCTGCCCGATAAATGCACCAAGCGATGCCGCAAGCGCCGTGCGGACGAAGGTCTGAAATGACGAGGCCGCACCTGCGACATGGCCAAAGGGGGTCATCGCAATCGACGAGAAGTTGGAGCCGATGAAACCGATCATCGCCATGTTACCGGTCAGCAATATCAGGAAGATCGGCAAGGATGTTGGTGCATAACGCGCCGCAAGCAGTTGCAACGCGCCCAATGCGATAAAGGTCAACAAAGCGGTCTGCGACACACGGCGCGCGCCAAAGCGTTCGACGATGCGCGAATTGGTGAAGTTGGACACCGCGATACCAATGGCGACGATCGCAAAGCCAATGGTGAAGAAATCCGCAGCGTTGAACACCTTGTCAAACATCTGCTGCGAACTGTTGAGATAGCCGAACAAAGCGCCCTGCGTGACGCCAGCGCCAATCATATAGCCGGCCGCGTTGCGGTTAAGGACAACAGCCTTCCAAGCCTTAGCGAGCGTCTTTGGCTGAATCGGAATGACATTTTCGGGTGCCAATGTTTCGGGCAAGCGCAGATAAACCCAGATAGCGGCGGCGACGGAGATGACGGCCATCAGGTCAAAAATCACCCGCCAGCTAGCGAAAAGCAACACCAACTGGCCAATTGTCGGCGCAATAATTGGCACGATCATAAAGATGAGGAAGATAGTCGACATGCGCCGCGCCATGGCGTCGCCTTCAAACTGGTCCCGGATGACCGAAATCACGAGAACGCCCATGGCAGCCGCCAAAAGCCCATGGATAAAGCGCATGATCAGCATGATTTCAAAATCAGGCGCAAAGGAACAGGCCAGCGAAGCTATCGCCGCACCAATAGTTGCAATCAACAATATCGGCTTTCGCCCATAACGGTCGGACAATGGACCGTAAATGAGCGCACCGATTCCTGTGCCAGCCAGAAAGGTCGAGATGATATATTGGATATGATTCGGCTCGGCGAGGTTAAGGCCCCGCACCATGGCAGGGAAGGCGGGCAACATCGCGTCAATCGCCAGCGCATTGAGCGCCATGAGCGACGACATCATAACGGTCAGCTCACGCGGACCAATGGATTTCTTAACGGGAGTAGGGGATGGCATTTTGTCGCTATGCGGGAGCGGCCACCATTTTGCCACCCCTTAGGGTCAGGACCACTTAACTCCACCTTCGCGGTTTGAGGCCATTTTGACGCCGCGAAGGTGGATTTAATAGCTCCTGACCCTAAATAAGCCCCGAGCTGCGCATGCTGCTGAAACCGTTTTTGCCAATGATGATGTGGTCGTGCACGGCTATACCGAACTTTTTCCCCGCATCCGCAATGTCGCGTGTCATTGCGATATCTTGGCGGCTGGGGGCGCTGTCCCCGCTGGGATGGTTGTGCACAAGAATAATTGCTGCTGCGCCAAGGTCCATCGCGCGGCGGATAACTTCGCGGGTGTAAATGGCGGCTTGATCGACGGAACCCTCACTCGCCACCTCGTCGCGGATCAGCATGTTTTTGCTGTTAAGATACAGCGTGCGCACGCGCTCAATCGTCAGATGCGCCATATCGGCGCGCAGATAATCGAGTAAAGATTGCCACGACGACAGGATCGGCAACTCGCGCACGGGTTCGCTGAGCAGGCGAAGCGCCGCCACTTGGACTATCTTCAACGCCGCAACGCTGGTTTCGCCCATCCATTTTTCTTGCAAGATACTGTCGGCGTCTGCGGTCAGCAAGGCCGACAGGCTGCCGTAACGGTGAATCAAATCCTTCGCGATCTGCTTGGTATCTCGGCGTGGAATGGCGAGCGCGAGGAGATATTCGATCAATTCATGATCGTGCAGGCTCTCGCCATTTTTCTCCAACAAACGCTTACGCAAACGCGCGCGGTGGCCTGTGCCATGATGTTCCGTCTTGTCCGCAATATCTGTCATCAGGTCTATCCTGTTGTGATATAGTTCTTTTCTGCTATTTTTTCGTCGGACGCAAGTCGCATCATGCAAATGGCGTTGCAACCAGTCGGCCTTTCCCGCATTTGAGTGGCATGCAGGATCCTGCCGACGAAACACCGACGGGCGATGTCGATGTGCAACCCGATAGAGGCGCACAGTGGAAGCGGCGCATTTTCGGCGGCGTTGGCATCTTGCTTGCGCTGTTGTTGCTATTCGCATGGACTCAGCGCAACAATATCGCCGACCGTTTTGTGCAAAATGCGTTTGCAGAGCGGGGTATCAAGGCAAGCTACAAAATCGATACCATCGGTTTCCGCACCCAGCGTATCCGCGACCTTGTTATCGGCGATCCGGCACGCCCCGACCTTACCGCAAAGCGAGTCGAAATTGACTTGGCCCTGAACTTCGACGGCGCAACTTTGCGCAACGTCCGCGCGGACGGCGTCATTCTGCGCGGGCGTTATGCCGATGGCACCTTGTCCTTCGGCGAACTCGACAAATTCCGCGACCCTAAGTCCGCCGAGCCGTTTGAGTGGCCCGATATCGCGGTAACCATTAAAAACGCCCGCGCGCGGATTGATACACCATGGGGTGTTATCGGTGCTAGCCTCAATGGCAGCGGCCTGCTGCGGAACCGTTTTGCGGGCCATCTGTCGCTGCGCGCCCCGGTTGTGAAGGCGGCGGGATGCAGCGCGGCGGACATGAAATTTGATGGCAAGCTGCTGCTCGAATGGCGTGAGCCGCGTTTAATCGGGCCAATGACGTCCGCCAAAGCATCATGCAGCGAAGCGGGCATCGCGCTCGTCGCGCCGCTTCTTGAGGCCAATCTAAAGCTGTCAGAACGCTTTGATGCTTGGGACGGCACTTTCGCTTATGCGGCAGATGCGCTCAGAATATCGCAAGCTCAGTTGCGGGGCATATCCGGCAAGCTGTCGGTTGATGGCAAATTGGCGCGCACCAATTTCGACTTTGCCATGGTTAAGGGTTCATTGCGTTCCGCCCCGCTGTCGGCGCGTCGGTTGGCTTTGGCGGCGAAAGGAACCGCTGGTCTCATAGACGGCCATATGGCTTTGTCTGCCCGAGGCGATGCCTCCATCATCGGCGGCGCATTTGATCGCGGCACAATCACGGGCCTTCGTGACCTGGCCGCACAAACGAAGGACACACCAGTTGGCCCCATAATCGCGCGCATGGCACCCGTGCTCGAACGCGCTGGCGATCAATTTTCCGCCAGCCTCGATTTTGATAGCTATCAGGATTTTCAGGGTCGGCGTGGGACAAGCATCGCGGACCTTGCGTTCACCAGTGCATCAGCTGTGCGTGTGCGACAAAATGGTTCTTTTGGCGTGACGGGAACCGCGACCGGATGGCGACTGGATGCGCCTGCGCAATTGGCGCTTTCCGGACCCAATGTGCCCGCTGCCACCCTTTCGCTCGCGCAATCGGGTCAGAACTGGTCTGGCAATCTGGTTATTGCGCCTTATGCCTCTGGCGGGGCGAAGCTTACGGTGCCCAAACTTGCCTTTAACGGTGTCCCCAATGGCGCATGGCGCTTTGCCGGACAGGCGCGGATGTCTGGGCCGTTGCCGGGTGGATTCGTCACGGGCCTGAACATCCCGATATCGGGTCGTTATAATGCTGGGGCTTTCACCTTGTATGACAGCTGCCAGAATGTCCGATTTGACGCGTTGAACGTGTCGAGCCTTATGTTACGAGGCCAATCGCTCCGGCTTTGCCCTGATGCTGGCCGCCCGATGCTCGCCTTGCGCCACGGTAAACTTCGCTTTGCCACCAAACTCGCAGGCTTCAACGCTTTGGGCACGCTTGGTGGCGCACCCCTCGCTGCGCGCGGCAGTAATGTCCGCTTCAGCCTTGCCGATGGTTTTGCCGCCAAAGATGTGGTCGTCGAGCTCGGCCAACCGGACGCGCGCTCTGTTTTCAACATCGCCAGCCTTGATGGCAGATTTGGCCAAGGCGGCGCTTTCGGCACGCTGACGGGCGGCGCGGGGCAGATTGGCAACGTGCCGCTGCTGATTGACGCGGCGTCGGGCGCATGGCGTTACCTTGCCGGAACTCTCACCCTCAACGCGCGGATGAATGTGTTGGATGCGGATCAGGTCGACCGGTTCATGCCCATGCTGCTGCCCGATATGCTGCTGTCGCTCGAAAACAGCATCATCACCGCGACCGGCCATTTGGTTGAACCCACAACTGGCACCCGCGTTTCGGATGTCGATATCCGCCATGACCTCAGCAACAGTAACGGACGCGCCTTGCTCGCGGTGGATGACCTGCGCTTCAATGCAGGCTTTCAACCCGACCTGCTCACGGCGCTTGTCTTGGGCGTCGCCGCCTATGTCGATGGCAGCGTCTCGGGCGATGGCCGTATCGCGTGGGACACAGATGGGGTGCGCAGCACTGGTCGTGTGTCCACGCGCGATATGAACTTGGCCGCCGCCTTCGGCCCGGTTGAGGGGCTGGCGACCGAAATCGTGTTTTCCGACCTTTTGGGCCTCGAAACCGCATCGGGCCAAATCGCGATGCTTGGGTCGGTTAACCCAGGCATAGCTGCACTGGGCGGAACGGTTAGCTACCGATTGCTGTCCAATCGGCAGGTGGCGATTGAATCGGGTCGCTGGCCATTTGCGGGCGGAGAATTGGTGCTTGAGCCAACCGTCCTCGATTTCGGGGTTGAGTCCGAACGCCGACTGACCTTCCGCGCCATTGGCGTTGATGCGGAAAAGCTGCTGGCTGGATATGATTTCCAGAATCTGCGCGTCACCGGCGTGTTTGACGGGACCTTGCCGATGGTTTTCAACCAAGATGGCGGCCGGATTGTCGGCGGCACCCTGGTGTCGCGTGCTGGCGGCGGGGAGGTCAGCTATCTCGGCGAACTGGCCTATGAAGATATGGGTATGTTCGCCAACTATGCCTTTAACGCCTTGCGCTCTATACGCTATTCCAGTTTGACCATTGACGTGGAGGGCGACCTTGGCGGGGAAATCGTGACCGAAATAAGCTTTACGGGTGTGCAACAGGGCGCATTGGCAAAACGCAACTTCATCACGCGGCAACTGGCGCGTATCCCAATCAAATTCAACGTCAGTGTGACTGCGGAATTCATGAAGCTCATTGGCTCTATCCGTGGGCTTTATGATGCCAATTATGCGGCGGACCGCGATCTGAAATCTTTGCTCGACGCGCAGAGAAAGCAGAACGCGAAAACGGAGTCCGCAGAAATTAAAGAAGAACCAACACATGAATGAACCATTCAGCATAGGGAAAGCGAACATGGCGCAAAACCGCGATCAATTGACGAACCGCACGGATAATGCGATTCGTTCCAACATGGGAAAAACGATCTTCTTGTTCATGCCGTTGATGGCCTCGGTTTTGGCAGGATGCGTGCAAGTCACCGCGCCTGACAAGCCAATCGTCATCAACCTCAACATCGCAATCCGGCAGGAGATTTTATACAAGCTGTCGGCGCCGTCCAAAAAAGTGATTGAAAATAACCCGGGAGTATTTTGATGAGAGACTCTGTTGAAATGATCATCGCGGCGTTGTTGCTGGGTGTCACCGCAACAAGCGCGATGGCCTTCCAGTCGGGCCGGGACCCCGCCTATCAAAGCGCACGGGAAAGCGGGCAGGTCGGCGAAAAATCAGACGGTTATCTGGGCTTTGTTGTTCCGCCCTCGTCGTCGGTTCGCGCGTTGGTCGAGGATATCAATATTAAGCGCAAGGCCGTGTATTCAAAAGAGGCCCTGGCAAATGGTGCAACCGTTGAGGAAATGGCCTTGCGTACGGGCTGCCGCCTGATTGCAGAACGTATGGTCGCTGGCGAAAAATACCAGACGCCGTCGGGTGCGTGGAAAACCCGTGACGGAAGCGCGCCCGAACTGGACCCGCGCTGTCCGCAGTGAGACTGCCAACATAGTTTGGATAGGCCGCAGCAGAGATGCTGCGGCCTTTTCTATTGCGTCGCAACATTCTTGCAGGCGCGCTGTTGACTTGGCGCAGACGCTCTCCTAAAGCGCCGTTGCCTAGGCGGGGTTGCCCCGATTTCGTGGTGGTTCCCTTTGTTAAAGAGGATGCAATCACATGACGTCGGACAATTCCGGGCAGGATGGCAAAGGCAAAAGTGACGCTCGGCTCGATTCGTTAGACATGCAGCTGAAAGCGGCGCGGAAGGCCGAAGCAGAACGCGCAGGTAAAGATCAGGTTCCAGCCAAAGGAATGCGGCAAGGGAACAGGGTTTTGACCGAACTGATTGCTGGTCCGGCTGGTGGTGCTTTGGTTGGCTGGTTATTGGACCGGCTTCTGGGTGTCGCGCCTGCGCTTCTGTTGGTCTGCATGTTTTTGGGCATCGCGGTCGCCTTCAGGAATATTATAAAGATTTCAGCAGAGCGTCCGGACTAATCTGGGCGCTTGACGTGTATATAACAGGGTAGTGAACGTGGCAGGCGAAAGCGGCAAAATCGATCCGATGTACCAGTTCAAGATTGAACCGCTCGCGCAGCTTCAACTTGGTGGCTATGACGTCTCCTTCACCAACTCTTCGTTGTTCATGGTGCTTGTCCTTGGCGCTTTGTGGGTTTTTATGGCGGGCGGAATGAAGCGCGAAATGGTTCCCGGTCGCTGGCAAATGGCGGTCGAGGGTGCCACTGGCTTCATCAACAACATGTTGACCGCAAATGTCGGTCCCGAGGGCAAGAAATATGTGCCCTTGGTGTTCTCGTTGTTCATGTTCATCCTGATGGCGAACTTCATGGGAATGATGCCCTTTGGCATCGTCCCTGGCGTGCATCCCTTCACGATTACAAGCCACCTGACGGTAACTGCCGTCTTGGCATTGTTCAGCTTCGGCACTGTCTTGGTCGTTGGTTTCTGGAAGCATGGCCTACATTTCTTCAGCCTGTTCGTCCCGCAGGGCACGCCATGGTGGTTGCTCTGGCTAATCCCGGTTATTGAGCTTTTCTCCTTCATGATCCGTCCATTCAGCCTCGCGCTGCGTTTGTTCGTCGCCATGACGGCAGGACATATCATGATGAAGGTGCTCGCCGGATTTGTGATCAACGGCCTGAATGCAGAAGCCGCTTGGGTGCCGCTGATTGTGAGCTTCCCAGCTTTTCTGCTGATGATTGGTATTACCCTGCTTGAACTGCTCGTGTGTGCAATTCAGGCTTATGTTTTCGCGCTTTTGACGTCGCTGTACATCAACGACGCCGTCAATTTGCATTAAGTTTTCAACCACTAAGTTTATTTTTTAACAGGAGTTATTATCATGGACGCAGAAGCAGCCCAAATGATCGGTGCCGGTCTTGCAGCAATTGGTGCTGGCATCGCCGCTGGCGGTGTTGGTAACGTTTTTAGCTCGTTCCTTCAGGGCGCGTTGCGTAACCCAGCAGCCGCTGACAGCCAGCAGGGCCGTCTGTTCATCGGCTTCGCCGCCGTCGAACTTCTTGGTCTGCTCGCGTTCGTTATCGCGATGATCCTGATCTTCGTTGCCTAACTGACGGTTCGCCCCGGCACTGCGCCGGGGCATTCTTTCATAAGGACGAACGCATAATATGCCCCAGATTAGTCAGATCCTTGAAACCTATGCATCGCAGTTCTTTTGGCTGTTGATTGTCTTTGGCTTGATCTATTTTACGGTCGGCCGGGTCATGTTGCCAAAGGTGGAAGCAACGATGGATGCCCGTAATCGCAAGATTGCGGACGACCTTGCTGCTGCCGAACATGCACGGTCAGAGGCCAACAATCTGGGTGACAGCGGTGCTGCCAACCTGACGGCGGCACGAAACGAGGCGCAAGCCAAATCCTCCGCTGCTAAGGCGAAAGCCGCCAAAGACGCCGATGCGCGTCTGGCGAAGGCCGATGCCGAAGTCAGCATAAAGGTCGCTGCGGCTGAAGCAGCATTGTCTAAGGCGACAGCCAAAGCACTCGCAGGCATTGAGGCCGTTGCAGCAGACGCTGCGGCTGATATCGTCGCCAAGGTTTCCGGCGCCAAGGTCACACCTGCGCAAGCCGCAACAGCAGTGAAGGCGGTAATGTTGCATGGCTAATCCTCCAGTTGCAACCGAAGCGGCTACCGTCGCGGCACCCGCAAGCAATATGGCCGCACCCGTAGGCAAATTACAGGAATCCGAAAAGGCACTTGATATGTTGGAGGACGATGCCGTCCCTTTGACCCATTCGGGCACTGAGACAGCAATAGCCGGCGAACATGCCAAGCCATCGGCGCTTGGCTTTGACGCAACGATGCTCGTCGCTTTGGCGATGTTGGTGGTGCTTGCGCTCGCTATTTGGAAAAAGGTTCCCGCCGTGATCGCGGGCGCGCTGGACAAACAGATTGCGGGCATCAAGCAGCAGTTGGATCAGGCGACAGCTCTGCGGGCCGAAGCGGAAGCCATCAAAGCCGAATATGAAGCCAAGGCGAAGCAAGCGGCGATTGACGCCGAAGCGATGAAGGCTGCGGCGGAAGAAGAAGCCAAGTTGATCGTATCGCGCGCCAAGTCCGACGCAACCGCGTTGATTGGCCGCCGTGCGCAAGCTGCCGAAGACAAAATCGCTGCCGCCGAACGCGCGGCGATTGCCGATGTGCGCAAGACTGCGGCCACGGCTGCTGCGGCCGCTGCTGCGCAGCTTATTGCTGCGCATCATGACGCAAAGGCCGACGCTGCGTTAATCGATCAGTCGATTGCGGCCCTGAACTAGGGTCGGGACCTAAGCCTACGTCGCCAAACCTCGTCATTCCCGCGTAGGCGGGAACCCAACTCCGGCCATATCATCATCCTGACCCGGTAATTGCTCCCTTAGAGCTCCGGAGTTGGATCCCCGCCTTCGCGGGGATGACGAAGAATATGCCTATCGTTCTGCCTAAGCGGGAATGACATTGAGTCTGCCAATGGCTCCGCCTACATGGCAGGCAGCATGTCCAAAGCCGACCGCCCCGACCAACCCAACGCAGCCTCCCGCTTTAGCGAGGAAAAGGCGACCTATGCGGTGCGCGGTGCGGACACGCCAGATTTCGACACCGGCATCGCCGCGATCCGAAATGTCCTTAAAACCCTCCCGCTCAAACCTGGCGTCTACCGCATGCACGATGCGCGCGGCGACGTGCTTTATGTTGGTAAAGCGCGCGCCTTAAAGAATCGCGTTGGCAATTATGTGCAGATTGACCGGCTCCCCAACCGCTTGCGCCGGATGGTGGCGCTGACGCGGTCCATGACCATTGTCACAACCAACAGCGAGGCTGAGGCGCTGTTGCTTGAGGCGCAACTCATCAAGCGTTACCGCCCCGCTTACAACGTGCTGCTGCGTGACGACAAAAGCTTTCCCTTCATTCTGCTGCGCGCCGACCATAAATTTCCTCGCATTCAAAAACATCGCGGTGCGCGGCGGCATAAGGGCCAATATTACGGCCCGTTCGCTAGCGCTGGCTCCGTCAACCAAACACTGAACGCGCTGCAAAAATTGTTTTTGCTGCGAAGCTGCACTGACAGTTTCTTCAACAATCGCGACCGGCCTTGTTTATTGTATCAGATCAAGCGCTGTTCCGCGCCGTGTGTCGGCCGGATTGACGACGCGTCATATGGCAGTCTTGTCGCAGACGCTAAATCCTTCCTCGACGGCAAATCCTCCTTTGTACAAGCGAAGCTGGCCAAGGAAATGGAATCCGCCGCCGAGGCTCTCGATTTCGAACGCGCTGCCATGGTCCGCGACCGGCTTCGGGCGCTTACCTTCATTCAGGGGTCGCAGGCGATCAACGCGCAAGGCGTGGGCGACGCGGACATCTTCGCGCTAGCACATCGCAACGGCGTGATGGGCATTCAGGCATTTTTCATTCGTGGCGGGCAGAATTGGGGGCATCGCTCCTTCTTCCCCGCGCATGTTGCCGAAATAAGCGAGGACGAAGTGTTCACCAGCTTCCTCGCGCAATTTTATGAGGATGTACCCCCTGCAAAATCCATTTTCCTTGATCGGCAACTGGGCGAGGCAGACTTGTTGGCGCAAGCCTTGTCCGAACGTGCCGAACGCAAGATCGAAATCAGCGTGCCGCAACGCGGCGACCGTGCGCGCTTGGTTAAACAAGCGACGCGCAACGCCGAAGAAGCGCTCGACCGCAAGCTGGCGGAGAGCACCACGCAGGGTAAATTGCTGCAAGAGGTGGCTGACCTGTTCGAATTGCCCGAAGCGCCGCGCCGAATCGAAGTTTATGACAACAGCCATATTCAGGGAACAAACGCGCTGGGCGCGATGATCGTTGCCGGGCCAGAAGGTTTCATCAAGGGCCAATATCGCAAGTTCAATATCAAAAACCCTGACACTGCGCCGGGTGATGACTTCGCCATGATGCGCGAAGTCATGGCGCGGCGTTTTGGGCGGCTCGTAAATCCTCCCCGTGCCGGGGAGGATTTTGAACCCGAACGCGATGAAAACTGGCCCGATCTTGTCCTGATCGATGGTGGCAAGGGGCAAATGAGCTCCGTCATGCAAATCGTGCGTGAACTGGGCGTTGAGGATGTTGCCTTTATCGGCGTGTCCAAAGGCCCTGACCGTCACGCGGGCCGCGAGATGTTCCACTTCCCCGATGGCCGCGAATTTACCTTGCCCGTCAACGCGCCCGTCATGTTTTATTTGCAACGGCTGCGCGATGAGGCGCACCGCTTTGCCATTGGTGCGCACCGCGCGAAACGCAGCAAGGCCATTACCGTCAGTCCGCTTGACGAAGTTCCGGGCATTGGCCCGTCGCGCAAAAAGGCGCTATTGATGCATTTCGGCACCGCCCGCGCCGTGCGTAATGCCAGCCTTGAGGATTTGCAAAAGACCCCCGGCGTATCTGCCGCCGTCGCACAGACGGTCTATGATTATTATCACAGCAACGGGTGATGTCGGCAGTAGCGAAACTCTGCGCCGCTATTTTGATTGCATGGCGGGGTAGGTTCGATAGAGTCATGTCATGACGAACAATCAACTGTTGCTTGAAGCGATAGCGCTCAAAAAATGTGTCACCCTGGTGTATAACAATGTGCCGATGAAGCTGGCCCCGCATGTCCTGTATTCCAAACACAATGCCGTGTTCACCGATGCTGTCATATTGGAAAAACATGGCGTGGCGCGACGTGATAAGAAGATCGGCGCTTTCCATTTATCGGGGCTCAACGAACTGCAACTGACGGACCAGCCATTTGAAATTGATGCTGCGTTTGAACCTGCCGCCGAAAAATATGCCGGTGTGACCTTATTCATGGTCAGCGCGGACGCAGGATAGAGCTTCCCCTCGCGCCGCAGTCTTGGCATGAGGGCGCATGGATATTTCGGCATCTGCCATCATCTGCGCGGTCCGCAACCATGGCGAAACAGGCGCCATTGTGCGCGGCTTTACCTCAGATTACGGCATGATTGCGGGCTATGTCGCGGGCGCGCGTGGTCGGCAATTGCGGCCAGTCCTCATCCCCGGCAATGTCATCAAGGGCGAATGGCGGACGCGCATCGCCGGACAATTGGCGCGCCTGACGCCCGAACCTTTGCACAGCCGTGCACATTTGTTAAGCGAACCATTGGCGATTGCCGCGATTGACTGGGTCACGGCGCTAACCGCAGCGACTTTGGCGGAGGGTGTGCCTTATCCGCGTGTCCATAGCGCAGCGGACGGTTTGCTATCCGCCATCGAGCTGGCGCCAGCGGCCAGGGTGTGGGCTGGGGCAGTGGCACAATATGAGAGTTTGCTGCTGGCCGAACTAGGCTATGCCGAAGAACATGATAGCGACAGCGCGCCCGTCGCAATGATGGCGCAGACCCGTAAGCGGCTGGTCGCTTATGTCTTGGGCGACCGCCGCGCCGATGTCATGGTCGCCCGCGAACGGCTCGTGGAGCGGTTGAAAAGGGCGGCGGTGTGATGGCCGCTACAACATCATAAAAAACCGTCGCACCAGCGCAGGCTGGTGCCTATCTCGTCTCTCGTTCGGGCGCAGTGCTTTTCGGCAATGCGACATAGGCCCCAGCCTGCGCTGGGGCGACGGGATGTTTATTGCGAACAGAGTTGCATAAGCGCGCGGCTGTTGGCAGGGGAAATTCTGCCATTTCAGCTTCGTCATGCTGAACTGGTTTGTGCTCTGCACGCCTGCGGCTCCAGCATCCATCGTGCCCAATAGCCCGCGGCTTGTGACGAGAAATGGACCCTGAAACAAGTTCAGGGTGACGGTAGAAAATTAGAGGACAGTTCGAATGCTCATTGCCTTGTTACCTGGGGACGGAATTGGCCCCGAAGTCATTACGCAAGCACGCCGCGTTTTGGATGCGCTTGCCAACGACGGGCTGGTCTTCGAAGAAGCGCTCGTCGGCGGTGCAGCCTATAAGGCGACCGGACATCCTTTGCCGGCCGACACGCTCGCGCTTGCCAAGCGCGCGGATGCGATATTATTTGGTGCAGTGGGTGATCCGGATTGCGACGCGCTCGAACGGCATTTGCGACCAGAACAGGCGATATTGGGCCTGCGCAAGGAACTATCTTTGTTCGCAAACCTGCGCCCCGCCACATTGTTTCCCGAATTGGCCGACGCCAGCGCGCTTCGACCCGAAGTCGCGTCACAAATTGATATGGTCATCGTCCGCGAACTCAATGGCGATGTTTATTTCGGCGAAAAGGGTATGCGCAAAACCGCCGACGGCAAGCGCGAAGGCTATGATATCATGTCTTACAATGAGGATGAGGTTCGCCGCATCGCCCGCGTCGGCTTTGATACCGCGATGGCGCGGGGCAGGAAACTCTGCTCGGTGGACAAGGCCAATGTGCTTGAAACGTCCCAATTGTGGCGCGATGTCGTCATCGAAACCCATGCCGAATATCCCGAAGTCGCTTTAACCCACATGTATGTCGACAATTGCGCGATGCAATTAGTACGCAACCCCGGCCAGTTTGACGTGATCGTGACGGGCAATTTGTTCGGCGACATATTGTCTGATCAGGCCAGCATGTGCGCTGGCTCGATTGGCATGTTACCTAGCGCCTCGCTGGACGCCGCCCAGAAGGGCTTATACGAGCCCATCCACGGCAGCGCGCCCGATATCGCGGGGCAGGGCAAGGCCAACCCGCTTGCGACGATATTGTCGGCGGCGATGATGCTGCGTTACTCGCTGGGCTTGCCGGAGCAGGCCGACCGTATTGAAGCGGCGGTCGCCAAAGCACTCGCGGCTGGTGCCCGTTCGCCCGATCTTGGTGGCACATATTCGACCAGCGAAATGGGTGATGCGGTGCTTGCCGCCTTGACCTGAACCCTGCTCTCCCCGAAAAGCGAACTTATGAAGAAAACTACAGGCCAGAATCGCGAAATTACCAAGCATTGGCGTCCCGCCACGCAAGCGGTGCGAGGCGGCACTTGGCGCAGTGAGCATGGCGAGACGTCGGAGGCATTGTTCCTGTCGTCGGGCTTTACCTATGACGATGCTGAAACCGTTGCTGCGCGCTTTGCCGGTGAACAGGATGGCATGACCTATTCGCGGTTGCAGAACCCGACGGTGCAAATGCTCGAAGAACGCATTGCGTTGATGGAGGGGGCAGAGGCATGCCGGGTCCAAGCCTCGGGCATGGCGGCGATGACCACGGCGTTATTGTGCCAGTTGCAAATGGGCGATCATGTCGTTGCCGCGCGCGCGGCCTTCGGATCGTGCCGCTGGCTAACGGACAATTTGCTGCCCAAATGGGGTATCAGCACGACCACAATCGACAGCCGCGATAATGATGCGTGGAAGGCAGCTATTCAGCCGAATACGAAAGTGTTCTTCTTTGAAACGCCGGCAAATCCGACGATGGACATTGTCGACATGGCCTATGTCTGCGGACTGGCGAAAGAACATGGCATCACCACCGTCGTCGATAACGCCTTTGCGACGAGCGTGTTGCAACGCCCGATGGACTTTGGCGCCGACGTTGTCGCCTATAGCGCGACGAAATTGATGGACGGGCAGGGCCGCGTTCTGGCCGGCGCAGTGTGCGGCTCGCAACAATGGATCGATGACGTGCTGTTGCCGTTTCAGCGCAACACGGGGCCAAACCTGTCGCCCTTTAACGCATGGGTGGTGCACAAGGGGCTTGAGACGTTGGAACTGCGCGCCATGCGGCAGTCGGAAAATGCGCTTGTCGTCGGTAAATTCCTTGAGGGCCGCGTGCCGCACATGATGCACCCCGGCCTTGAAAGCCACCCGCAACATGCACTTGCGATGCAGCAGATGAAGGCGTGCGGGCCGATTTTCGCCTTTTCGGTCGATGGTGGCCGTAAACAAGCGCATGCCTTGTTAAATGGACTTCAGTTGATCGACATCTCGAACAATATTGGCGACGCACGCAGCCTGATGTGCCATCCGGCATCCTCCACGCATCACGGCATGGGCCCCGAAGCCCGCGAAGCGATGGGCGTTGGCGAAGGTTTGATCCGCATCAATGTCGGTTTGGAAGACCCGGCGGATTTGATCGAAGACTTAGATCAGGCACTCAAGGCCGCTGGTTTATGAGCAGTATCCTCGATTCCTTTTTTGCCGCCAGCGCGACGACCGATGGCATTACCGTCCGCGTCTCGCCCAATTTTTTGGTGGAACAATCCGCGCCCGCTCAAGGACGTTGGTTCTGGTCATACCATATCCGCATCGAAAATGTGGGTGATGAGCCTGTGCAATTGATGACTCGGCATTGGCGGATTACCGATGGTCGCGGCACGATCAGCCATGTCGATGGCGACGGCGTGGTGGGCGAACAGCCGCTTTTACGTCCCGGTGAGAGCCATGATTATGTTTCCGGCTGCCCCTTGCCGACACCCAGTGGCACGATGGAAGGCAAATACCGCTTCGTGCGGGAGGACGGGACGACGTTCTTGGTGGAAATCCCCCGCTTCACTTTGGTGGCCCCAGCTACGGCGCGATGAGCCTACGCGCATGAAACGCACCCATCTCCCCCTAAACGGTCTGCGCGTGCTTGACGCTGCGGCGCGGCATTTGAGCTTTACGAAGGCTGCCGACGAACTCGCGGTCACACCTGCCGCTGTTGGTCAGCAAATCCGCGCGCTGGAGGATATGTTGGGCGTCGTGCTGTTCCGCCGCACGCCCAAGGGGCTTGAACTGACGGACGAAGCGGCAAACGGCCTTGATGCCCTGCGCGCCGGGTTCCTGCAATTCGAAGAATCGGTCCGTGCGATGCAGGCGGGGCAGTCGTCCAATACGCTGACCATTGCTGCGCCGCGTGATTTCACCGCCAAATGGCTCGCCGCACGGCTGGCGACCTTTAGCAAGGCCAACCCCGATACGCGCTTTAATTTGGTTGCAGCGGACGAGAATATTGACTTTACCGAGGCTAATCTTGACCTCGCGATCCGCCTGACCACTGGGCCGGGGGAACATGAAGGCATCTGCCTTGCGGCGGGCGCTTATGTCACCGTCGCCGCGCCACAGGGCGGGGCAGAAACCCCGATTAGCTGGCCCAATTGCCCGGTGGCAGAGGGCGTTGCCGCTTTGCGTTTGGCCGACGCCGGCCTCGCCATTGATGCCGCTGCGATTGGGCTAGGCAGGGCGATTGTTCCATTCCTGCTGGCCGAGGCGGATATTGCGAGCGGAAAAGTCCGTGCGGTCGATAATGCGAAAGAAAGCGATGAAGCCTATTGGCTGGTCGCACCCTTGCCGCAATGGCGGCAGAAAAAGGTAAGGGCGCTGGTAGAGGCGTTGTCGGCACCGTGAGGGCGTCATCCTTATGTTTTGAAGTGAGGGCGTCATCCTAATGTTATAAATCGTCGTCACCCTGAACTTGTTTCAGGGTCTATCGTGCGGCCACGGCGGACCTTGAAAGACGCAATGGATCCTGAAACAAGTTCAGGGTGACGATGGGGAGTGTTCAGGGTGACGATGGGGAGTGTTCAGGGTGACGATGGGGGATGTTCATGGTGACGAGGGGGAATGTTCAGGGTGATGCTCGTCGGAAGACACCCGCCTCCTATCACGCGTCGATCGTATCTTCATCCAACTGCGCGGCGTTTTCCTGAATGAAGTTAAACCGGTGCTCCGGATTTTTGCCCATCAGGCGGTCGACCAGGTCATTGACCACCGCGCGGCGTTCATATTCATGCGGCAAGGTGATGCGGATCAGCGAGCGGGTCGCCGGGTCCATTGTGGTTTCCTTCAACTGGTTCGGGTTCATTTCGCCCAAGCCCTTAAACCGGCCAACATCGACCTTCTTGCCCTTGAACACCGTCGCTTCCAATTCGGCGCGGTGGGCGTCATCGGCGGCGTAGACGCTTTGGCTGCCATGCGTCAGGCGATAGAGCGGCGGGCGGGCGAGGAACAGATGCCCGGCCTTCACGATCTCTGCCATTTCTTGGAAGAAAAATGTCATCAGCAAGGTCGCGATATGCGCGCCATCGACATCTGCATCGGTCATGATGATGATGCGTTCATAGCGCAGATTGTCGGGGTTGCAGTCCTTGCGCGTGCCACAGCCCAGCGCCAATTGCAGGTCGGCGATTTCATTGTTCGCGCGGATCTTGTCGGCGGTGGCCGATGCGACGTTGAGGATTTTACCTCGGATTGGCAAAATCGCCTGCGTCTTGCGGTCACGCGCTTGCTTTGCGCTGCCGCCCGCGCTGTCGCCTTCGACGATGAACAATTCGGTGCCGGTCGGGTCGTCCGACGCACAATCGGTCAGCTTGCCGGGTAAGCGCACCTTACGGCCTGAGGTCGCGGTCTTGCGCTTGACTTCACGCTCGGCCTTACGGCGCAAGCGGTCATCGACTTTTTCAAGGATGAAGCCCATCAATGCCTTGCCGCGTTCCATATTGTCGGCAAGATAATGGTCGAAATGGTCGCGCACCGCGTTTTCGACAAGGCGCGTGGCCTCAGGCGAGGTCAGGCGGTCCTTGGTCTGGCTTTGGAATTGCGGGTTTCGGATAAACACCGACAACATCAATTCGGCTTCGTTGAAAATGTCTTCTGCCGAAATCTGCGCGGCTTTTTTCTGGCCAATCAATTCGCCAAAGGCGCGCAGGCCCTTGGTCAGCGCGGCACGAACGCCTGCCTCGTGCGTGCCGCCATCGGGCGTGGGAATCGTGTTACAATACCAGCTATAGGAACCGTCCGAATATAACGGCCACGAAATGGCCCATTCGACGCGGCCTTGCGCGTCGGGAAAATCCTGCGTCCCGGCGAAAAATTCGGTCGTGGCGCAGGCACGGGTGCCAAGCTGCTCTCGCAAATGGTCGGACAGGCCGCCGGGGAATTGGAACACCGCTTCGGCGGGCACATCGTCGCTGGCCAGTTCGACATCGCAGCGCCAGCGGATTTCGACACCAGCAAATAAATAAGCCTTTGACCGCGCGAGACGGAACAGCCTTGCGGGTTTGAACTTTGCGTCTGCGCCAAAAATCTCGTGGTCGGGTGTAAAGGCAATCGTTGTTCCGCGCCGGTTCGGCGTTGGGCCCAATTCCTCCAGTTTGCCGAGCGGAAGGCCTTGCGAAAAGCGCTGGCGATAGAGCTGCTTGTTCCGCGCGACTTCGACTAAAGTGTCCGTTGACAGCGCATTGACGACCGACACACCCACGCCATGCAGGCCGCCGGAGGTCGCATAGGCCTTGTCGGTGAATTTACCGCCGGAGTGCAAGGTTGTGAGGATGACCTCAAGTGCGGACTTGTCGGGGAACTTCGGATGAGGATCGACTGGAATGCCACGGCCATTGTCGGTGATGGTCAGGCGGTTGCCGACACCCAGATGCACTTCGATCCGGCTGGCGTGGCCGGCAACAGCCTCATCCATTGAATTGTCGAGCACTTCGGACGCCAGATGGTGCAACGCGCGTTCGTCGATGCCGCCAATATACATGCCTGGGCGACGGCGAACAGGCTCAAGCCCCTCCAACACCTCAATCGCAGAAGCGGTATAATCATTGGATGCAGCGGTGGCGGCCGCACTGCCGCCGAACAGGTCATCGGTCATGTGCATGCTATAGGCACGGGAGAGTCACCCGCGCAAGCACGAGCACAAAGCTTTGAAAATCGCCTGTGGATATTTCGTTTCCGGCCCTTAACGAACCCGTGGTCCACCGAACGGCATGGGTGGAGGGGGGCGGCGCACACCGCGTGGAAGCTGCGCCTGATAGGCACGGCCGCAATGTTCGACGCAATAAGGAAAGCCCGGGTTTACCGGCACACCGCAGAAATGGAAATCCGCCTCACCCGGGTGGCCAAGTGGCCAGCGGCAAATACGCTCGTTCAAATCGAGCAAGGACGTTTTGTCCGCCATTTCGCGGCTTGGCTTTGCGGGCACAAGGCGGCGTGGCGGGGCAGGTGGGATCGGCGCTTGTTGATCGCCCGGACCCTGACGCATAAAGCCGCCGGGTCCAATCGATACGATACGCGGCATCGCCGACGCGCGCGGTGCGGGCGCATCTGCGATATCGTCATCTGCGCGCACGGGGGCAATGGGTTCAGCGGCCGGTGCGGAGGAACGTGGCCGCGCTGGCGCAGCGGCGGCAGGAGCCTTTGCTGGCGCCGGTGCTGCCTTTTTCGGCGCAGCTTTTTTGTCCGCGTCGTTCGACTTCACAGGGGAAGGGCGTGATTTCAGGCCCAACCGGTGCGCCTTGCCAATAACGGCATTGCGGCTGACGCCGCCCAGTTCGTCTGCAATCTGGCTTGCGGTCAGGCCTTTGTCCCAAAGCGCCTTTAACTGATCAATCCGCTGGTCGGTCCACGACATAAATGCATTTCCAATAACGAGTTCTATTTGCCACGCGAATGACGCGATTGCGTCTTGCGGTTATCGCTGCAAGCCGATAGTCGATTGCGCGATGACTATCCACCATAAAAGCAACACTGGCCAAGATAGGGAGGCCAACCCCCTTGTGCAACTGCCCGACGGCGAACGCCATATCCGCAATGTAAACTGGGTTGGCCTGCAAACCTTGTATATGAAAGAGGTCCGACGCTTTTTTAAGGTGCAGATGCAAACGGTGTGGGCGCCTGCCATCACGACCCTGCTCTATCTGATCATCTTCACTGTCGCCTTGGGCTCGGTCAAACCGACCGTGTTGGGCGTGTCGTTCGCCGACTTCATCGCGCCTGGCCTGATCATCATGGGCATGATGCAGAACGCTTTTGCAAACTCGAGCTTCTCGCTGTTGGTGGGCAAGATTCAGGGCACGATTGTTGATTATCTGATGCCGCCGCTTTCCAACGCGGAGGTTTTGGTCGCGCTCACGGCGGCTTCGGTGACGCGGGCGTTTCTGGTTGGCGCAACGATCTGGCTCGCCATGCTATTCTGGCCCGGCGTCCATGTCACGCCGGTTCATTTTTGGGCGGTTTTGTGGTTCGGGCTGATGGGGTCCATGATGCTCGCGCTCATCGGGGTCATGACGTCGATCTGGGCGGAAAAGTTCGATCACGCCGCTGCAGTCAGCAACTTCATTGTTGCGCCAGCCGCTTTGCTGTCTGGCACTTTCTATTCGGTTGATAAATTGTCACCTACTTTTCAGGCGATTAGCCACGCCAACCCGTTTTTCTACGCGATTTCGGGCTTCCGCTATGGCTTTATCGGGAGCGCGGATAGCCCGCTGGTGTTTGGCGCTTTGCTGTTATTGGGCCTCAATTCTGTGCTGGGGCTTATCTGCTATCTCTTGCTGCGCTCTGGATGGAAATTACGCGCATAATCTGCGCTGCCAAAGCGGCCTAACTTGCCGGCGTCCATGTCTGCTGCGCCGGACAAATGGGCCCGATACATCCTTTGACGACCAGATTGCCCGATGCGCCTTTATAGACAATCGAACGATAGGTTCTGCCCGATTTCGGATCGTAAATCTGGCCTTTCCATTCTTTGCCATTTGATTTGAATCCTGTCAGGACATTCATACCCAATATCGTTCGGTTGCGCAGCTTTTTGTCGGGGTTGTTCACATCCTTCGCGCCTGCACCTGCTGGCGGGGTGACTAG
Source organism: Sphingorhabdus sp. (assembly GCF_050921905.1). Classification (NCBI taxonomy): domain Bacteria; kingdom Pseudomonadati; phylum Pseudomonadota; class Alphaproteobacteria; order Sphingomonadales; family Sphingorhabdaceae; genus Sphingorhabdus; species Sphingorhabdus sp. The sequence continues at coordinate 214,469 of NZ_CP050888.1, forward strand.
AAATTTGACCAGCTTCCCGCATAATGCCGCGCCACATTCGTACACTTCGACCACGCCGTCTTTGCTTTGCGTGACCCAGCGCCCGGAAATTGGCGCGGCGGCTTGCGCCGGAATAGCCGTGCATATTGCGGCTGCGATCATCCATGTTTTAGCGTAGTGCATATTTGGTCCTTTGCGTTGAAAAACAACATAAACGGGGAATAGGCAAGCCGCAATGCTTTTGCCTTTTACCAGTGTCATGCTAATTACCTAACGCATGAGTGAAATAATCCTGTTCGATTACTGGCGTTCGTCCGCAAGCTATCGTGTGCGCATCGTGCTGAACCTCAAAAATGTGCCGTATACGCGCGTGCCAATCAGCCTGCTGGACAATGCCCAAAGGGCGCCCGATTATGTGGCGCGCAATCCGCAGGGCTTTGTCCCGATGCTGTCCATCGACGGGCATGACCTGACGCAAAGCCTGGCGATTATTGACTATCTGGATGCACAATATCCCGATCCCGCGATGGTCTCTTCAAACCCGGCAGATCGGGCAAAAACATTGGCGCAGGCGCTGATTATCGCTGCTGACATACATCCCATCGATAATCTGCGCGTCCTGCGATATCTGAAGGACCAGATGGGCCAGTCGCAAGAGGCGGTGGACCAATATTACCGGCACTGGATAATCGAAGGCTTTACGGCGTTGGAGGCAATGGCCCCAGAAGATGGCTTGTTCGGCGGCGACCTGCCGAATTTGGCCGATGTCTGCCTTGTCCCGCAAATGGCGAATGCCCGCCGCTTGGCTACGCCGATGGATGCCTTTCCCAAGCTATTGCGGATGGATGCCGCGCTGACCGCATTGCCGGCTTTTGCTGCGGCGCATCCTGACCAAGTGAAGCCCGACTGATGCCTACAAAAAAACTGACGCTCGGTGCGTTTCTGCCTTATCAATTATCCATCACATCGAACGCGGTCAGTAACCTGATCGCGAGGGCATATCGTGGCAAATTTGCGCTAAAGGTGCCGGAATGGCGCGTAATGGCACTGTTGGGCGAAAGCGATGTGGCGACGCAGCGGATATTGGTTGCGGCAACCGCAATGGACAAGGTCACCGTTAACCGCGCATGCAAGGCGTTGGAGGAGCGCAGCCTGATCAGCCGTGTGCCGAACACGTCGGATGGTCGTTCACATCATCTGGCGCTCACCCCAGCCGGACGCGATTTGTATGAACAAATTGTGCCAGAGGCTTTGACGTTAGAGGCCGAGCTTGAGAAGATATTAGGCAGCGGCGAGGCGGAGTTGCTGGAGGCGATGTTGGCGCAATTGCGCGCGCGGGTCGTTGAGCTCGGCTAAGTTCGCAGCTATTTCAATCGGTCGATATCGCGGGACGTCCGACCTTCGCACTGGCGGTTGCGGGCATCTTATTCTCCAGCACGTCCAACCAGATCCGTGCATTCTCGCTTATGAAAACCTGCGGCCGCGATGGCCTCAATTCCAACGCGTCTTCCCATTGTGTAATGAGCCCGGTGGCTTCGGCAATAGCGGCGTCAAATTTCTGCGGTTTGCGCAAGGCGTGGTTCACCAATGCATCGCCAAAAAACGTCCAGTCATTACTCGGTGTGCAGCCAAATGAAGGGCGTTGCGATGATGCCGCAGTCACGATAACGGTCTGATCATTGGTCAGCAGCGGGATGAAAATTCCGGAATAGCAGGCGGATAGCATGACCATGCGGCGTTTGACGCCGATACCGTCGAGCAAGTCGGCCAGTCGTTGCGGCGCTATCATGCCCGCGGCATTTTCCCTGTCACGATAGGCAAGGCCCGACACAGGGTGCCCATGGCTGGTGGCGAACAGGATGAGGACATCCTCCTTCCTATCCATCTTGCCGGCAATGGCAGCCATGGCAGTGGCGAGGTTTGAAGGCGACCCTTACGGTGCGCCTGTGGCTTTATCATCTGCGCCAGCGGCCAAATACACCGTGCGACCAGCCGCCCCATAACGCCGCTCCAATATTTTGGCGGCTTCAGCCGACTCGCGCGCAAAGACCGCGTCGGAATCGAGGCCAATGGACAGCACATAGGCGTCAACGACACCCGGCCTTTGCGGTTGCAGCGCGGAGATAGCGCGCGCCATCCTCTCATGCTGCGCCAAATACCAGGTTGCTGACCGGTTCTGTTCCGCAAACCACCCGTTTTTTGCGGCTTCGACGGTGTTGAAATTCTGTTGCTGGCTAAAGGCAGAGCCGGTGACGAGCAGCGAAAGCGCCATCGCTCCTGCCTGAACCAACCGCAATTTGGCGTTTTTATATGCCATGTTGCTATGTCTAAACGCAGAGTTGTGGTTGCCGCAACTGCAATATCGTTGCATGAAGGACAAAAGCCGGAGAAAGATAATGAAACTTGCATCATTGAAGTCGGGCCGTGACGGACATCTGGTTGTCGTTTCGGACAATCTTGCTTGGTATGCCGACGCCGCGCACATCGTCCCGACATTGCAGGCCGCACTTGACGATTGGGAAGAGTTTGCGCCCAGATTGCAAGCGCTTGCGACCGATCTTGAACATGCCGTCATTCCGCGCGAACGTTTCCACGAACATGACGCCGCCGCACCTTTGCCGCGCGCCTATCAATGGGCGGACGGTTCGGCTTATGTCAATCATGTCGAATTGGTCCGCAAGGCGCGGGGCGCTGTCCTGCCCGATAGCTTCTGGCATGACCCGTTAATGTATCAGGGCGGTTCCGATGCATTCATGGGTGCCCGCGACGACATTCCCTTAGCCGACGAGGCGTGGGGATGTGATCTTGAGGCGGAAATTGTCGTCGTAACTGGCGATGTGCCGCAAGGAACATCGGCGCAGGACGCCTTGTCTTATGTCCGGCTGGTGGGCCTTGTGAACGATGTATCGTTACGCAACCTCATTCCCGCCGAGTTGGAAAAGGGCTTTGGCTTTGTCCAATCGAAACCCGCTAGCGCTTTATCGCCCGTGTTCGTCACGCCGGACAGCCTTGCGGACCATTGGCAGGGTGGAAAGCTGCACCGCACATTGCATGTTGACCTTAACGGCGCGCCATTTGGACGCGCGGTGGCTTCGGACGATTGTACTTTTGATTTTGGAACCTTGATCGCGCATCTCGCCAAGACGCGCAATATCGGGGCAGGGTCGATTATCGGTTCGGGCACAGTTTCCAACCGTGACGCCGATGGTGGCCCCGGCAAGCCCGTCGCCGCTGGCGGCCTTGGCTATAGCTGTTTGGCCGAAGTACGCATGGTCGAGAAAATCCAGACGGGCGACATGGTGACGCCATTCCTGAAGGACGGCGATGTTGTGCGGATTGAAGTGCTCGACAATGCCGGACACAGTATCTTTGGCGCTATCGAGCAGACCGTCCGTAAAAGTTGAAGGGGCGGCCAAAAGGCCACCCCTTCGTCATCTGCGTCATTGTTGTTTCGAGAAGGCGTCGCTGATCGAGCAGGCAGCAGGCCCAAGGATAACGATAAACAATGTCGGCAGAATGAAGAGGATAAGTGGGACGGTCATTATAGCTGGTAAACGTGCGGCCTTTTCCTCGGCGCGCATCATGCGTTCATTCCGGAATTCTGCGGATAACACCCGCAACGCCGAAGCCAGTGGGGTCCCGTATTTCTCGGTCTGGATCATGGTTGTGACCACGCCCCGGATCGAATCAAGATTGACGCGATAGGCCAAGTTTTCAAACGCCGCCCGGCGCTCCGTTAAAAACCCAAGCTCAATGGCGGTGAGGGCAAATTCGTCACCCAATTCGGGATAGCCGCGGCCTAATTCCTTTGCCACGCGGTTAAAAGCGGCGTCCACGGTCAAGCCAGCCTCGGCGCAGATCACCAACAAGTCGAGCGCATCGGGCAGGCCCTTACGAATGGCGAGGGTACGTTTCGTTACCAAGTTGGTAAGGTAGATGTCTGCCGCCTTATAACTCAGGATAGCGGCGGCAGAAAACGCACCGAATTTTTTGAACGCGCCCCAATCAGGAACGCCGTCCAAGACGTAAATGTAAATGCCTGCGCCGCCGCCAATAATGATGGGAAGCATCATGCGGCAAAAGATCACCGTCACGGCTAATTCCTTACGGCGAATACCCGCTTGCGCCAGCCGCTGCTGCACCGCCTTAACCTGATCGTCCTGAAGCACTTGCAGGTTGGACAGAAGCTGCCGCATCTTGTCCGTCGTTTCGGTCTTGCGGATAAGCTTCGCCCGCTTTTTGGACGTGGTTGCGGTAATCCCGGTCTTTAATTGCTCGCGCCGTTCATTCAGCGCCTTGACGCGTTTTACCATAGGGTCGCGCACGGTGACCGCAGAGTAAATTGCGATCAGCACCGCCATGCAAGCCACTGCGGAAAGCAAGGTGGCGACCCACAATATGTCGATGCCCATCAGTTGAGGTCCAGCCGCATTGGTCATGTTTCTTGTCCTGTTCCCAACTTAGATTTCGAAATTGACCATCTTGGCCATGATGAAGGCGCCAATGGACATCCATAATGCGCCGCCAAGGCCGGCGATCATCAGGCGCGGTTCAGAGAAAAAGCCAGCCAGATATTCCCGGTTCACCACCCAGACCATGCCGAAGACAAAGAATGGCAGCGATCCGACAATATAGGCTGACGCTTTGGATTCTGACGACATCGCCCGTATTTTTAGCTTCATCTGCGCACGTTTGCGCAAAACTTCGGCAAGGTTGGCCAAGGTTTCGGCAAGATTACCGCCGGTTTCACGCTGAATGGCAAGGGTGATGACGAAAAACTGGAACTCCGCTGTCCCCAAACGGTCGGCGGTTTCCTGAAGCGAATCTTCCATGCTTTTGCCGATTTTGATTTTTTCCGTGACCATTTTGAATTCTTCGCCGACTGGTCCGGGTACTTCGCGTGCCACAACGCCAATCGTCTCGCCAACCGGAAGACCTGATTTCAACCCACGTACCAACAATTCGATGGCGTCGGGGAAACTTGTTGTGAAATTCTTGATCCGCCGCGCCATGAAGGAGTTGACCACCATGTGCGGCAGACCCGCACCGATCAGCAGACCCGCAAACAGCGCCAAAAACAAAGGTGCACCGCGCAGCCAGAACACAGCCATCACCAGAAAAGCAAGGCTGCCCGACGCATATAGATATTGCTGCAACGTCCATTTTTTGCCGGTTTGCGCAAGCCGCAGGCGCAATTTTTTCAAGCGGCTGATTTGCTGGCCATCCAGAAATATCATCGGACGGCGCGCGGCCACAGCTTTACGCATTTGTAGTTCAACGCGGGTATCGGCACTGTCGGAATGCCGCATCTTAACCGCGCTCAACCGCCGCATTGTCGACTTGCTCGCATTTGGTCCCATAAACCCAATAGCCAGCAAAACGAAAATCAGGATTATCCCTGTGCCTATGATCAATGTCTGCATGTTGTTTGCTCTGTCATTATGCCCTTGGGCGGATGCCCGCTTACTTCTTTTTCAACATGTTTTTGAAACCGGCAAAAGCCGACTTTTTTGCTTTAACTTTGGTCGCAGCGGCATCGGTCTCAGCCGTTTCCGCGCTACTTCCGGCAATCATTTCAGCCAGCGCCGATATGCCTAATGACAACTTACTGCTGCGCACGGCCTCGACCACCGGTTTGCCAAGCTTTGCGGCTTGCGCCATGGCCTTCGGGTCGGCAGGCAGCATGAGATCAATCTTGCGTTCAATCGTACTTTCGAAATCCTTGCGCGTGATTTCAACGACCGCGCTTTGCACATTATTGGCTACGACCAGCACTTTGCAGTGGGGTGCATTCTGTTTCAGCCACGCCAGCACGCGGATGCTGTCCCGCGCGGACGCGAGCGTCAATTGGGTCGCGACGACGGCGATGTTCACGTCATGCATCAAATGCGGATAGGCAATCAACATGCTGCGTGGCAGGTCTATAACTGTGTTTTCGAACGCCCCTCGGAATTCTTCCTGTAACTGGAATAATGCCGATCCATCGGTTAGGACGGGGTTGTTCATTGGCGCTTCGGCGGACAATATCGAAAGCCGGTCATTGGCCTTAATCATTGCGCGTTCGATGAACAGGGCGTCGATCCGGCTTGGGTTGTCAATGGCATCGGTCAGGCCGCGGCCCGGCTCCAGATCCATCGCCAATGCCGCAGTGCCGAAATGGATGTCCAGATCAAGCAAACCCGTTTGGTGGCCTTGACCTTGCGAAAATGTCCATGCCAGCGATGCCGCAATCGTTGATGCGCCCGAACCACCTCGGGTGCCGATTCGGGCTGACCTACTGTGCCGGTCAGAAGCAAGACGCCGTTCATCGTGGTGACGACGATTTGCGATTCTGGCATGGCGATTGTCAGCATTTGCGCAATCGAGTCCATGTTGCTGCCGACGCGGACGGTTGCTTGAAAGATATTGCGGCCTGCCGCATCCGTGGCGAAGACGGTGGTTTCGCCAGGGCCTTTGCCCAAGATGTAGATTTGGTGCCCCGACTTGACTTCGACATCGGCGATGGCGGGGTCAGCAACCACGACGTCCGTGATGTTCGAACTCAGATTGACCTGTTGACCGCGTCCGATGGACAATATCATCAGCCTGCCGTCCTTTGCGGATTGCGCTGCGGCTGTTGCAGGTAATAGCATCAAGGCCGAAGTGCACGAAGCAGCGGTCATGGCGATAGCGGCAAAGGCCGACTGTATTCTGGTAAAACGTGCCATGTTGTTATCTCCGGCTAATGTCGACTTCGGTCATATTGCCGCCACGCGACACACGGACCACAGGACCCTTCATGATTTTCTCGACTTGCTTTTGCGTGCGCGCTGCTTCTGCGGCGACGGCAATGGGCATTTGCGCGGGCACGCTGCTGCGTTGGAAGCGTGAGACATCACCGCCGGTGGCATAGGTGCTGCGGCCTGCGGACGGGCGCTGGGCGACCTGCCGCATAATGGCTTGCTCATCCTCTGCGGTTGCGTCTTGGGGAATGCTAACCTCGCCGGACGCCATGGCCATCTCAAGCTCGGCCGCATTGTCCGTCAGTGCGCGCAAGGACAGGCTGATGGTACCGATGGATTGGGCAACGGTAATCTTTTCTGCGATGCGCGGTGTGGCTTCGATGGTAACCAATTTATATTCAGTCACAACCGTGTTACCCTTTTCATCCAGCGTTGGCGTTGCGCGTTGGTCGGTTGCAAGCACGCGTAAGTTGCGCACGATGGTTTCCGAAACCTTCAATGGAGGGCCGCTGCTGGCGTTCACATTCTGTGTCAGGACCAGGTCGACGCGGTCGCCGGGAAAGACAAATCCGGCAACGCCCGTCAGTGCCGATACAGGCACCGTAACAGCGCGCATGCCAGGACCAAGCGCCGCAGCAAGGAAGCCGCGATCACCCGGCTTTACCAGCGAACCTTGCGTGAGTGGCTGCCCTGCAGTCACGGCGTTGCGGACAACGGTGCCAACCAGACCATCAATCGATGCACCCTTGTCACCTTCTTTGAAATAAGCCGATTGAACCAGCTCCTTTGGCCATGGCTGGAAGCGAACGCTGTCTGCGGTGATCAGCGTGCCGGGAGGCAACGCTCGCGTTGCGACCAGAACCTTTGGCCCTGTTGATGCTGGCACTGGAGCTGCTGCAGCTTGCGGTGCCGAAGCGCCGGTGAACATGCTGCGCGCCATAAAGGCGGTGATTGCTGCAATGAGTAACGCAGCCACCAACAATACGACTCTTTTCCTATCCATGACAAACTGTCCCCTGAGTGGTCCCGTGAATGAAACTGTTACTTCATGTAAAATGGTTAAAAATCTGTTCACCAGCTATCCTCAACCCGGCGGTAGCGATGGCTAAGCCATAGGGGATGCGCGCATGGCCATCCTCTTGTTTTATGTTGTGAATGAGTAGAAAAATCAGAGTAACAAATGCCCCGATTATTGACGCATATAAAATTAACCGGATGACATCTATCCAGTGAAACCACAGCGCCAAGGCGGCAAAAAGCTTTACATCGCCGCCGCCCATTGCGCCGAAATGGAACGCAGCGGCGAAGATCGCGAAGGTGAGCGTGGCTGTGAAAATATGGATACCGGTTTCAGGCAGGCCGAAACCTCCGCTCGCGAACCAATACACAGGTGCGCCCAACGCAATGGCGAGCGTCACGCTGTTGTAAATCAGCCGGTATCGGATGTCGGTGTAGATCGACACCAACAGCGCAATTGCCAAGCCAATAAGGGTAAAGTAGATGATCGGTTCATTGGTCATCCGTCCGGGATTAACCATGAAAGATTGCCAAAAGGTAAGCATGCACGTGACAAACACAGCTATGAACCGACGCATGATCCCTGCTGACGCAGTGGAGAGCATTTGGCATGCCGCCGACCAATGGGCCATTCGCCGCATTGATTGGCAAGGCGCAAACCCGCCGCGCGGGTCGTTATTGTTCCTGCCGGGCCGCGGCGACCATTATGAAAAATATCTGGAGACGCTGGCATATTATGCCGATGCCGGCTGGCGCGTGACGGCAATCGACTGGCGCGGGCAGGGCGAATCCGGGCGGTTATTGGCTGACCCGCAAGTGGGTCATATCGATGATTTCGGCACTTGGATTTCTGATCTGCGGTTTTTTTGGAGCGCTTGGAAACAGGAAAATCCCGGCCCGGTTGTCGTCATGGCGCATAGCATGGGCGGGCATTTGGCCATGCGTGCTTTGGTGGAAAAGGCGATTGACCCTGACGCTGTCGTGCTGAGCGCGCCGATGTTGGGCATTCAAACCGGCGGTCTGCCGCTGGCCCTGAACCATGCTTTTGCCAAGTTGATGGTCAAAATCGGCAGGGGCGAGGATGCCGCATGGAAAGTCAGCGAGAAGCCCATGTCGCCCATGGCGATGCGTGGCAAAATGTTGACGCATGATGATGATCGTTACGAAGACGAAATCGCGTGGTGGAAATTGCGCCCCAATGTCAAATTGGGGCCGCCAAGCTGGCATTGGATCGAACGCGCAATTGCGTCGATCCGCATGTTGGAAGCGCCGGGTCTGTTGGAGGCGGTGAAGACACCCATCCTGCTGCTCGCGACCACCGGCGACCAATTGGTTAGCACCCCGCGCGTGATTGCCGACAGCAAACGCCTGCCACATGCCGAAACATTAATCTTCGGCACAGAGGCCGCGCATGAATTGTTGCGGGAGGCGGATCCCGTGCGTGACCAGTGCCTTGCGCGGATCGATAGCTTTTTGGAAGCCAACGCACCGCGAAAATGAGCGACTTTGACTTTGCCATTATCGGCGCTGGCATTGCTGGTGCAAGCCTTGCGGCGATATTGTCCGCGCGGGCATCGGTGGTGTTGATTGAGACAGAGGCGCATCCCGGCTATCATGCGACGGGCCGATCAGCCGCATTCTGGGTCGAATGCTATGGCGGCCCCAAGGTTCAGCCGCTTACCACGGCGTCAGGTCCGTTTTTGGCCGCGCCGCCCGCGGATTTTCATGACGGCCCATTAATGTACACGCGCGGCGCACTGCACATCGGTACATCGGATCAGACGGCGATGGCGGACCATATGCTCGCCGAATTTGCGGCCAGCGGCGTGCATATCGATGTCAGCGACCGCGCCGCAGTGGCAACTTATGTCCCCGGACTGCGCAGCGCATGGACGCATGGCCTTTGGGAACCAGATTGTTGCGATATTGATGTTGCTCATTTGCACGCCGCCTATTTGCGCCAAGCAAAAAGACAAGGCGCGGTGCTACACTGCAATAGCCGCCTGAACGCTGCAAAATACGAAAATGGGGTATGGCAGATTTCGGCTGGCAGTTTCAACTGTTCGGCAAATATCCTCATCAACGCGGCGGGCGCTTGGGCCGATGAAGTCGCGCAAATGGCGCAGGTGCGGCCCTTGGGAATCCAACCCTATCGCCGTACCATCGCACAATTGGTCGTGTCACCAGTTGTTCCGGCGGACTTGCCCTTGGTCATTGGGTTGGACGGCAGTTTCTATTTCAAACCCGATGCGGGCGGCCGCCTGTGGCTCAGCCCGCATGACGAAACCGCAACCCCGGCCTGCGACGCCGCGCCGGAGGAACTGGACGTCGCCACCGCCATTGACCGGCTTCAGGCCGTGGTCGATTGGGGCATTCAGCGCGTCGAACATAAATGGGCCGGGCTGCGCAGTTTCGCGCCGGACCGGTTGCCTGTCATTGGCCGCGATGGGGCGAACGATGCGTTTTTCTGGTTTGCAGGGCAGGGCGGCTTTGGCATCCAAACTGCACCTGCCGCAGCACAGCTTGCCGGGTCATTGTTGGATGCAGCTATCGCCGCGCCGCAGAATGTGAATGCCGCTATCTACTCGCCAGCGCGTTTTCTTTAGCGCTGCGCCGCAACCTCCGCCGCGTCACTCGCCAGCCGGTCGGCGCGTTCATTTTCGGGGTGGCCATTATGCCCTTTCACCCAAATCCATTCGACCTGATGACGGGCAACCGCTTCAATCAGGTCATGCCATAAATCTGCGTTGCGGACGGGCTGTTTTGATGCGTTTTTCCACCCATTGCGTTGCCAGCCGTGGATCCATTTGGTGATCCCGTCGAGGACATATTTGCTGTCCGTGTATAATTTGACATGGCACGGCTCGATCAGGATTTTGAGCGCTTCAATCGCGGCGGAAAGCTCCATCCGGTTATTGGTAGTATCGGGATTCCCGCCCGAAATTTCTTTCTCATGCTTGTCATAACGGATCACAGCGCCCCAACCGCCGGGCCCGGGATTGCCCTTGCAAGCGCCATCGGTGAAAATTTCAAGCTGTTTCAAGAGTAATGCCCCAACATGTTTTCAACCTGTGTGCTGTCGCTGTAGAAATCAAGTCGGCGCAGGAAAGCCAGCGGGTCTTTGCGCGTCACAAGCGCATTTGCCGACGTGTTGATCCAGTCATAGCAACGCGTTAACAAAAACCGCAGGCATGCCCCGCGCAGCAATATAGGCAAGGCTTGCCGCGTTGCTGCGTCCAAGGACACGCAACCGGTATAGCCTGAGAGCAAGCCGGCGCTCACCTCTGCATCAAAAACGGTGCCATCACCGGAAAAGCACCATGCGCTGTGCGTCACCGCCAAGTCATAAGCGCGGATTTCGGTGCAGGCGAAGTAGAAGTCGATCAAGCCACTGACATAGTCGCCAAGCATCAGGACATTGTCCGGAAACAGATCGGCATGGATCGCCGCGACGGGCAAATCGGTTGGCCAATGCGCCTCCAGATAATCGCACTCGGCAAACACCCGCGCTGACAGGCCGGGCGCAATCGCCTCAAGGCCCTCCGCCGTGCAACGCATCGCCAATGGCCGCCATGCCGAAATGCCAAGACTATTTGGCCGCGACAAAGTAAAATTGGCCAGCGCCTTATGCATATGCCCCAATGCCGCACCGGTCGAATGGGCTTGTGCTGCCGTCGGCTCGGTAATGGATACGCCATCGAGAAACTCTATAAGGCAAGCCGGCCGTCCCGCGACCGTTTGCAGCCATTGGCCATCACGATCCGTGATAAACTGTGGCACCTTACAACCTGCATCATGCAAATGTTTGAGCAAGGCATAGAAAAACGGCAGATCGTCGGGGTTTACGCGGTTTTCATACAGGGTCAGGATGAAGCGGCTTTGCGTTGTTTGCACGAAGAAATTGCTGTTTTCGACGCCCTCCGCAATGCCCTTCAACGCGACAAGCGCGCCGACGTCATAATGCGCCAGCAATGCATCAACCTGCTGCGGCCCTAACTGCGTATAAACCGCCAAATCAGCTCGCCGCGCCAGCCAGTTCGCGGGGCAGTTTGAACGTGATGGTCTCTTCGGCGGTGGTGACTTGCTGCTCATCCAAGTCGAAATGCAGCGCGAGTGCGTCGATAATCTCGCGCACCAACACTTCAGGGGCAGACGCACCTGCGGTCAAGCCGAGCGTCTTAACGTCATCAAACCAGTTCAGGCTAATTTCTTCGGCACGCTGCACCAAATAGGCCTTCGCGCCGGAACGCGCGGCAACCTCAACCAAACGCTGCGAGTTTGAGCTATTCGGCGCGCCGATAACGAGGACAAGGTCACATTCATGCGCAATTGCCTTCACCGATTCTTGGCGGTTGGACGTGGCGTAACAAATATCCTCCCCCTTTGGCCCGACAATATTGGGGAAGCGTTGTTGAAGAATTCCCACGATTTCCGATGTATCATCGACTGACAATGTCGTCTGCGTCAAAAACGCGAGATTATGGGGCTGCTCAGGTGCAATCAACCGTGCGTCGTCGGCTGTTTCCACTAGTGTCATCGCACCGGGGGGCACTTGGCCAAAGGTGCCGATGACTTCCGGATGTCCCGAATGGCCCACGAAGATGATATGACGGCCTGCCTCAACCTGCCGTTCGGCTTGCTTGTGGACCTTTGATACCAATGGGCATGTCGCGTCAAAATAGGCAAGGCCACGTGCTTGTGCATTTGCAGGAACAGATTTGGGCACGCCATGGGCGGAAAACACCACATGGCCGCCGTCGGGAACTTCGTCGAGTTCTTCTACAAAAATTGCACCTTTGACCTTTAAGCTGTCAACGACATAGCGGTTGTGGACGATTTCGTGGCGGACATAGACCGGCGCGCCATGTTGTTCGAGCGCGAGCTCGACAATCTGGATAGCGCGGTCAACGCCAGCGCAAAAACCACGTGGCGCGGCCAAAAGCAGCCGGATCGATTTTTTCGGGAGTGATTGTTCAGTCATGCGCAATGTCCTTTAGATAAAGTCGCTGCATCCGCCAAGACCTTTCCCCTGTTGCGCGGGCCGCAATGGGGGGATAAGGACCAAAGCACGTTTCGCACCCGCGACCCAAGTCTAAGAAACCCGAGGATTGCCCTTTATGAACTTCGCCGCCAAAGCCCTGACCATCTTTATTGTCGCAGCTACTTTGGCCGGTTGCTCACGCGACGGCGAGCTGGATGTCGCTGCTGGTGTTGGCGTGAACGTCACGCGGTCCGGCTGCCCTACGGTTGCGGTGCCCGATGGCACGGGTGACATCACCATTTTCAACCCAATAAACAGCACGGACGCCGATGCCATCGACGTGGTTGCGACAATCACCAATATTCGCCCCGTTTGCGACGAAAGCGGCGAGAAGATATTTTCGCAGGCGACATTTGATGTGCAAGCGCGGCGCAGCGACGTGCGCGGCAGCCGAACCTTAACTATGCCTTATTTCAACACGGTGGTTCAAGGCGGTAGCGCCGTTATTGCAAAGCGTGTCGGCCAAGTGACACTACAATTCGCCGATGGCCAGCAACGCGCATCGGCGCAGGCGCAAGCCGCTGGCTATATCGACAAGAACGCGGCCAGCTTGCCCGCCGAAATTGTGCAGAAAATCACCAAGAAGCGCAAGCCGGGTGATCCCGACGCGGCGCTTGACCCCATGGCCGATCCTGAAGTGCGCGCAGCGGTTGTCCGATCAAGCTTTGAAATGCTCATCGGTTTTCAGCTTACCGAAGATCAGCTGCGTTACAATGTCACGCGTTGATCCGCGTTAATTTCAAGGCACAGTCATGACCCTTTTTGAACAATATGCTGCGCATGTCGATCATGCGTTGGACGCGCTTGTGGCGCTTGGAACCTTGCCGACGGATTTGGACCGCAGCAATGTAACGGTCGAGCCGCCGCGCGATGCGACGCATGGCGATATCTCCACCAATGCTGCGATGGTGCTGGCGAAGCCCGCCGGAACCAACCCACGCGCCTTAGCAGAGGCTTTGTCGGTTGAACTGGCCAAGGTCGCTGGCGTTTTGGCGGTTGAAATTGCTGGGCCGGGGTTCCTCAACCTGCGACTTGACGCGTCGGCATGGCTTGATGAATTGCGCGCTATGGCGGCATCGGGCGACGATTATGGTCGCTCGCATATGGGCGATGGCAAGTCAGTGAATATCGAATATGTCTCCGCCAACCCGACTGGGCCCATGCATATGGGCCATTGTCGTGGCGCTGTGGTCGGGGATGCTTTGGCCAAATTGCTTGAATTTGCTGGTTACCGCGTCATCCGCGAATACTATATCAACGACGCGGGCGGCCAAGTCGATGTCCTCGCGCGGTCAGCGCACCTGCGCTATCGCGAGGCATTGGGTGAGACCATAGAAATCGCAGAAGGGCTATATCCCGGCGATTATCTGGTTCCCGTTGGCCAGCAGCTTGCGAAGCGTTTTGGTGACCAATATGTTGCCGCGCCTGAAAGCGAATGGCTTGCTTTATTCCGCAAGGGCGCCGTTGCCGAAATGATGGAGATGATAAAGGCCGACTTGGCCTTGCTTGGCATCCACCATGACCTGTTTTCGTCCGAGGCCGCGCTGCATGAAGCTGGCAAAGCCGATGTCGCGGAAAAGGAGTTGCGCGCGCGCGGGCTCGTCTATGACGGCGAGCTGGAGAAGCCAAAAGGTAAGGAAATTGAAGATTGGGAGCCTGTGACGCTTCCCTTGTTCCGCTCAACACAATTTGGCGATGACCAAGACCGGCCCATCAAGAAATCCAACGGCAGATGGACCTATTTCGGCGCTGATTTAGCGTATCATTTCCAGAAAAGCCAAGGCGTCGATGCGATGATCGACATTTGGGGCGCGGACCATGCGGGCACGGTCAAACGGATCAAGGCGGCGGTCAATGCGCTTACCGATGGCAAGGTCGATTTCGATGTCAAGCTGGTGCAGATGGTGCGCCTGCTGCGCGGCGGCGAACTTGTTAAAATGTCCAAAAGGTCGGGCAGCTTTGTAACCTTGGCTGAGGTGATTGAAGAAGTTGGCAAGGACGTCGTCCGCTTCACGATGCTGACACGCAAGTCCGATGCGCAAATGGATTTCGATTTCGCCAAGGTGGTGGAAGCGTCGAAGGACAATCCGGTATTCTACGTGCAATATGCCCATGCGCGCATATCATCGACCATGCGCAAGGCCGAACTCGAAGGACTTGGCCCCGATGGCGCGCATATCGCGTTGCTGGGCGATGCGGAGATCGGCCTCATCCGCGAAGCCGCAAATTTCCCGCGTATTGTGGAAGCCGCCGCAAAATCAGGCGAGCCGCACAGAATTGCTTTTTATCTGAATGATTTGGCGGCTGCATTCCATGCCTATTGGAATTTAGGTAATGACCAGCCGGACAAGCGCTTTATATTGGTGCAAAATCCGGAAGTTACAGGCGCAAGGCTTTTCATGGCGCATAATATCGGGCAAGTTCTGCGTAATGGATTGCGGCTGATGGGGGTTGAAGCCGCGAACAACATGTAATGATTGGGGACGTGACGTGATGGACCGCAACAATGATGGACTGAACCTCGACGACAATGTTCGTCTGCCTTGGCTCGAACCCGCTGACGGCTATGCTGCAGAGGCGAATGGATCGCCCATGAGGGTCGCCTTGTTGGCAGTTGCTGGCTTTGTCTTGCTCGCGGCGATTGCCGGGGGCATTTATTGGTTTCAACCGGGCCAAGTGGGCGGACCAAATGGCAAGGGCGAACTGATCGTCGCGCCCAAGGGTAATTACAAGGAAAAGCCTGCGGATGCTGGCGGCAAAAGCTTCGAAGGTGAAGGCGACTCTGCCTTTGCCGCAAGCGAAGGGCAGAAAACTGGCGCCGTGCTCGCGGTTCCGCCCACTGGCACTGTCGCAGCGACCCCAACTGCAACCACTAGCGCGCCTGCAAATGCCGTCTTGGTGCAACTTGGCGCGTTCGGCGATTCCGCCAAGGCCGAAGCGGCATGGACCGGGTTAAACAAGCGCTTTGGCTTTTTGGCGGGCGTGAATCGCAAGATTGCCCAAGCCAATGTCGAAGGCGGGGGCAGGGTTTTCCGTCTGCAAGCCGTCACCGCCAATTCAACCGAAGCGCAGCAACTCTGCGCAAAACTGAAGGCTGCGGATGAGAATTGCTTGATTGTTCGGTAAAGCCTCCGTCGTCGTGCTGATCGGCTAAATAGGTGTTGGGGGATGAGACAGACAAATTTTTGACCATCGTCATGCTGAACTCGTTTCAGCATCTATCGTGCGGCAAACCCAGAATATGAGAGGCGAAATAGACCCTGAAACAAGTTCAGGGTGACGAAGTGGGGAAGGGGGCCGGCGTCACCATTCACTTCAACATAAAGACACCATCCCCCTTTTTCATGTTGAAGCGTTGCACATAGCAACGTACGCAGCGCCAAACTTCCTGAGGAAAAGAATATGCCTGCTTTATACGATGTTTCCATTCCTACCTTCATCCGCGGCTTGAAAAACCTGTCGAACATGCTTGAAAAGGGTAAGGCTTTTGCCGCTGAACAGGGCATGGATTTGGCTGCATTGCTCAATGCGCGACTGATCGACGACATGGCCCCGCTGACCAAGCAAGTGCAGATGACCACCGATACTGCAAAGTTTGTCGCGGTCCGCGTCGGCCAAGTTGAAAACCAGCCTTGGGCCGATGATGAAGCCAGCTATGACGATGTCCAAGCCCGTGTGGCCAAGGCCATATCCTTTCTACAAGCCGCATCGCCCGATGGTTTTGAGGCGCGCGAAGATGCAAAGGTCGTGCTGACCACGCCCAGCGGCGACATTCCCTTCACCGGCAGTGTCTATGTCCATGGCTTTGCCATCCCCAATTTCTTCTTTCATCTTAGCATGGCCTATGCGCTGTTGCGGATGAAGGGTGTGCCTCTGGGCAAGCTCGATTTCTTGGGCGCAATCCGGTAATTATACACAGCTAAAGCGCTACTTCCCGCCGCTCCATGCTTGCCTTGCGGCGGCGGCGGGCTTAGCGTTCACGACATGAAGCCGGTGATATTTGGCCTATCGGGCCTGACCCTGACAGATAATGAAAAACGCCTGTTTCGCGATGTCGAGCCAGCAGGCTATATTCTGTTCAAACGCAATATCGAAGATCGGGCGCAGGTCCGCGCGTTGACCGACAGCTTGCGGGCGTTGCATGGCCGCGACAACGTGCCCATCCTGATTGACCAAGAGGGCGGCCGTGTCGCGCGGATGCGTCCGCCGGTGTGGCCGGATTTCCCCGCTGGCGGTGCGTTCGACGCGCTGTATGACATCGCGCCCATTACCGCGATTGAGGCGGCACGTTGTAATGCAGAAGCCATTGCGCTCTCGTTGACCGAAGTCGGCATCAATGTCGATTGCTTGCCCGTCCTTGATGTTCGCGTGCCCGACACGCATTCGGCCATTGGCGACCGCGCCTTGGGCAGCGACCCGATGCGCGTGGCGGCGTTGGGCCGCGCGATCCTTGATGGTCTTGCCTTGGGCGGCGTCATCGGCGTCGTAAAGCATATGCCGGGGCAGGGCCGCGCTACTGTCGACACGCATCACGACTTGCCACATGTAACCGCAACCGAGGCCGATCTGGAACAAGACCTTGCCCCCTTCCGCGCGCTCAAAACCGCTGCGATGGGCATGACGGGCCATGTTGTCTATGACGTTTGGGACAATGCGCACACCGCCACCATGTCGCGCTTTGTCATTGATGATATCATCCGTCAGCGCGTCGGTTTCGACGGCCTGTTGATGAGCGACGATCTCGATATGAACGCGTTGCAAGGCGATGTTGCGAGCCGCGCTTTGGCCTGCGTACAGGCGGGCTGCGATCTTGCGCTCAATTGCTGGGGCCGCTTTGACGAGATGGTGGCGATAGCCAATAATCTGCCCGACATTACGCCTGCTGCCCGTGCGCGCCTTGACCGCGCGATGGCGCTGTCGCCTGTGCCGTTTGACGCCGACCGACTGGCGCATTTGCTGGACAAGCGTGACCAGTTGCTTGCCTTGGCCGACACTCAAGCGAAGCTGACAGGCGGGGCCACTGGCGCGGCATGACGGGGCCAATGCTCTTTGATGAGGCTTACGCCCTTCGCGACGAGAGCGCTGCCAGTGTCAAATTTGACCCTGATGTTCTGACCATTGATATTGACGGCTGGGAAGGTCCGTTGGACCTATTGCTCGCGCTCGCCCGCAATCAAAAGGTCGATTTGCGCCAATTGTCCATTCTCGCCTTGGTCGAACAATATCTGGTGTTCATTGATCGGGCATGTGCGCTGAAGCTTGAGCTCGCTGCCGATTATCTGGTGATGGCGGCGTGGTTGGCTTATCTCAAATCGGCCTTATTGCTGCCGAAGGATCCGACGATTGACCCGTCGCCGGAGGAACTTGCATTGCGCCTGCAATTGCGGCTGGAGCGGCTGAACGCCATGCGTGACAGCGGCGCGCGGTTGATGGCGCGCGACCGGGTTGGCCGTGATGTGTTCTTGCGCGGCACACCCGAAGGGTTGCGCGTGGTCAAAGCGCGGGCGTGGGAATGCGATTATTTTGAGCTAATCACCGCGTATGGCCAAATCAACGCGCGCACTGCGCCTGCGATGCACATCGTGAAAAAACGCCAGGTCATGACGTTGGAACAAGCGTTGGAGCGCGTATCTGCGATGATTGGCCGCGCGATTGACTGGACCGCGATTGAAGCGTTTTTGCCGCCGATGGCCGACCCGGCCTTGCGTAAATCGGCTTTGGCCTCCAGCTTTGTCGCCGCCTTGGAACTTGCCAAACGTGGGATCGCCGATTTGCAGCAAGAGGGGACCTTTGCGCCATTAATGGTGAGGAAAACGGTAAGATGATCGAAACCGACCCGGACCTGCGCGCGGTAGAGGCGACCTTGTTCGCCAGCGACCATCCCATGACCGCAGAGCAAATTCGCATTTATGTCGGTGACAGCGTCGATGTTGCGGCGGCGCTTACGCAATTATCCGAACATTATGAAGGCCGTGGCATTGAACTCGTCCAGCGCGGCAAGACCTGGCATTTCCAAACAGCCGCTGATCTGGCGCATTTGCTGCGCCGCGAACGCGAGGAAAGCCGCAAGCTCAGCCGCGCTGCGGTCGAAACGTTGGCGATCATCGCTTATCATGAACCCGTCAGCCGCGCCGAGATTGAGGCCATTCGCGGCGTGCAGATTTCAAAGGGCACGCTGGATGTCTTGATGGAGGCTGGATGGGTGCGCCCTGCTGGCCGCCGCGAAGTGCCGGGGCGCCCCCTGATTTACGCCACGACGCCCGGTTTTCTGACGCATTTCGGGCTTGCCAGCCGCAAGGATTTGCCGGGTATCGCGGATCTGAAAGCCGCCGGGTTGCTTGACCCGATTGATAGCGCAATGGGAGATATGCTATTTGCCGGCGAAGAAAGTGACGCCGAACTGGCAATTGACGAAAACAACGCCTAAATAGGTGAAGGACATGCGACATAGGGTTCGCAACATCCGGGGCGCGCCCCGTTAGGAGTTTGAAATGGGTGGTTTTAGCATCTGGCACTGGCTGATTGTTGGCATTTTGGTGTTGCTCTTGTTCGGCAAGGGCCGCTTTTCCGACATGATGGGCGACGTCGCCAAAGGCATTAAAAGCTTTAAAAAAGGTATGAGCGAAGAGGAGGAAGCGCCGAAGGCTCCGCCGCAAATTGGCGCAAATACCGTCGTTGACGCTGAAAAGCAGACTGACAAGACTCAAGGCTAAGCCATTGACAGCGCGGCATCACTCGCCCTCGATGTCGGGGGCCTGACGTGTTTGATATCGCGTCATCCGAACTCTTGCTTGTCGTCCTTGTGGCGCTTTTGGTCATTGGGCCAAAGGATTTGCCAAAGGCATTGCGTGTTGTCGGCAAATGGGTGGGCAAGGCGCGCGGTGTTGCGGCGCATTTCCGGTCAGGCTTTGACGAAATGGTGCGCCAGTCGGAAATCGAAGAGCTGGAGAAAAAGTGGAAGGCCGAAAATGAGCGCATCATGCGCGCGCACCCGGCCGATCCACGCGCAGACGTTGTCGGTGATGACTCTGCAACGCCTATAGCAGAAACGGCCGTTGACACGCCGCCAACCGAAACGGCGGCCAAGATATGAGCGAAATTGACGATAGCAAAATGCCCTTGCTCGATCATTTGATTGAGCTGCGCAGCCGTCTGCTCTGGAGCTTTTTGGCGCTCGCCATCGCCTTTGGCATCAGCCTGTATTTCGCACGGCCGATCTTCGGCTTTCTCGTGCAGCCTTTGCTCGCATCGGGCCAGACGAAACTGATTTACACCGCGATATTCGAGGCATTTTTTGTCGAGATTAAGGTCGCGTTTTTTGCCGCTACCTTTTTTTCCTTTCCGGTGTTCGCAACGCAATTATGGCGCTTCGTTGCGCCCGGCCTCTACAGCAAAGAAAAGAGGGCATTTCTGCCATTCTTGCTCGCAACGCCCGTCTTGTTCATCATCGGCGCGTCGATGGCTTATTATATGGCGATCCCCGTCGCGCTGGAATATTTGCTTGGCTTTGGCGGCAATGTCGGCGGTGTCGAGCAACAGGCGCTTCCGGGTGTCGACAATTATCTGAATTTTGTGATGAAATTCATCTTCGGCTTTGGCATTTCGTTCCTGCTGCCGGTGTTGCTGATGCTGCTGGAACGCGCCGGGATCGTCACGCTGGAACAGCTTAAGAGCGCACGACGCTATGCGATTGTTGGCGCCTTCGCCATCGCCGCCGTCCTCACGCCGCCCGATGTCGTGTCGCAATTGCTGCTCGCGATCCCCTTGTGCATATTATACGAGCTTGCCCTCATCGCGATCTGGTTCACCCGCCGCCGCCGTAAAAAGGCTGAGGCCGCTGAAGCTGCCGTGTTGTAGGTTTTACAACGCAGCCGTCGTCCTTGGTCTTTTTGCCATCTCCACAAAGTCACCCTCATCCCCCACGTCACCCTGAACTTGTTTCAGGGTCCATCGTGCAGCACGCCCATAGCTAGAACGGATAAATGGACCCTGAAACAAGTTCAGGGTGACGGTAGGTTGCTCAGCATGACTCTGAATGCCCAAACCAAAAGGGCCGGAAGTTCCCCTCCAGCCCTCACGTAACTTCAACAGACCATCTGTCACGTAGCGCGATCGCCCGCTTCGCCGACGGATTCAATGTCTTCGCCCACGCCCTTAACGGTGTTGCAGGCCGCTGCCAGCAATGAGGCTGAGAGCAGGATGATCGTTGCAATTTTGCGCATGATATTCTCCAAGATCTTGGCCCAAAAATTAGACCTAGCTGGCTAACCTGCCGATCGCGCGAAGGTTCCGTTTATAGGGTGCGATCACTGGCGCGCACTCTTGGCGGTGTTGCATGAGCAATATCGGATGATCAGAAGCTCAAGCGTGCTGTCACCCGGAAATCACGACCGGTCAAGGGGACGAAATCCTTGGTAAAGGACGCGGCACGACGGGCGGTTACGTCGAAGATATTGTTCGCCGACGCAATCAACGCAATGTTGCGATCTCGCCCGAAGGGCCGCCAGGTCGCCGAAGCATTGACCAAAGTGAAACCGTCAGTTGGCGTCTCAAATGTCGCGGTCTTTGTTTGATCGTTGCTCCATTCAACCTCACCGCGCAGGTCAAAGCTTGCATTGGTCAACTCAACGCCGCCGAGCAAACGCAAGGGCGGGATGCGCGGGGCATTGCCGCCACCGGACGAGATTTTGGCGCGTGTGTAATCCGCAACGCCATCGACCGACAGATTGGAACTGCCAAAGCTGGCGAGGCGTTTGGACGCCTGAAATTCCACGCCCCAAACCTTGGCGTCATTTTGGAAATATTGGAATACGGGCAAATCGTCTTCGATGTTGCCAGTTTCGGCCTCATAAATGAAATTGTCGAAGCGGTTGGTGTATAGTGTTGCGCTGAACGCGGTCCCCGGCGTGTCATACCGGGCGTAGAGCTCGCCATTCCAAGCGCGCTCACTTTTCAGATCAGGGTCGCCTATTTCGAAGGCCTGCGTTGCGATATGCGGTCCGTTGGAGAATAATTCCTCCACCGCTGGCGCACGGCCCGTCCGCGAAATATTCGCGCCGATCTTCAAATCGCCAATATGGTAGCCAAGGCCAAGTGCTGCGGAGACATTGTTGAACGAGCGCGTTAAGCCCAAAGTGTCGGCGCGCAATTCTGCCGTGTCGAACCGCACAGCGACTTCGGCGTCCAGATTGCCTTTGGTATATTCCTGCAAGGTGAACAGGCCATATTGGCGCGTCTTGTTGGGCGGGACGAAGGCTTCTGCACCAATCGCTTCGAAATCCCGGGTCTGATATTGGACGCCGCTTGCCCCGCGCCAACCGTTACGGTCATTCTGCACAAATTCGGCCCGCGCCTCAATGCCTTGGCTATTGAATATAGTGCCGATTTCGTCGCCTTCAAATTCGGTATGGGTATAATCGGCATAGCCCGCGCGCAGGCGCAGCTTTTCAAACAAGCCGTCGCCCAAATTGACTTCACCGCGAAAGTCGAGGCGATATTGACGCAAGCCAATGGTGACAGGTGCTTCCTCTGTGGTTTCTTCGCCCGCATGCGCATGTGATGCGCCGGGGCGGGCAGGGATGCCATAATTGGTGTCGTAAATGCTGTAAGACACGCCAAGATTGCCGCCGTCGTCGATAAACGCGATGCCACCGCCGGCGGTCCATGTTGTTACTGCGCTATTGGCAATGCGGCCGCGCTGGTTAGCAAGTTCGGTTGCTTCGGCTGCTTCTTCCAGATTGCCTTCGCTGGTTTCCTCGGCAGCGAAGTCGAGGACCTCAGCGCGTAAATTGGGGGACAGGACATAGCCGCCGGTACGCAGATCATCGCTGTTGCGGTAACTGCCGTCGAGATGAACGATGACCCGATCCGTGATTGGCATATCAATCGACGCGCCGCCGGACCAGTCGCCTGCGGCACTGCCATATCCGGCCAGCGCATCGATGTGGATGGCTTCATCCGGGATGGACCTTGGTATCCTTTTGTCGAGCGCATTGACCGCGCCGCCCACGGCTTGGCCGCCGAACAAGAGGACGGCTGGCCCGCGCAACACCTCAATCCGCTCGACCGTCAACGTGTCGATGGTGACCGCATGGTCCGCTGACGTGTTGGAGGCGTCGATATTGCCAATGCCGTCGGTAAGGACGGCAACGCGGTTCCCTTGGTAACCACGCAGCACGGGCCGCGATGCGCCGGGGGAGAAGCTCGTCGCCGAAACGCCGGGCAGGCTGGTTAGTATGTCGCCCAATTGCGCGCGGGTTTTTTCGGCGAGCACTTCGCCGGAAATCGCCGACGTGCCGGAAAGAATGTCGAGGCGTTCAACGAACGGCGCGGTAACGACGATGTCGTCGGACCCGTGAAAGTCGTCGGGCTGTATACGCGCTTCGGTCGAAGCCGAGTTGCTTTGCTGCGCATAAGCGGGCGCGGCCAATGCTAGCGACAATGCGGAAGCGCTTGCGGATATCGCAAGAAGTGGGGCAGTTTTCATGAGGGAACGTCATCCATAAGAGCGGGATATTGAGCAAAGCGTTAGGCGCAATGATATACTATAACAACACTCGAAATGCTTTTTGTGATGATATCCGCCTTTGGCCCGTATATTGCCCTGACCCTAGGTCACAGACTCATTATGTCTCAACCAGATCCGGATTGATGCGAGTTGGACAGATGCGAGATAATTATCGTCTCTTTGATCGTATCGCGTGGCAACTGCTCTGAAGTGCTTGAGTTTATTAAAGAAGCGCTCGACGAGGTTGCGTTGCTTATAGAGGAGGTGACTAAATACCGGTTTGATCACGCGTTGCGGCATGGCGCGGATATTGGCCCTGGCACCGCGCGCCTCCATTTCGGCGCGCAACGCATCGGAGTCATAAGCCCGGTCGGCGAGCAGGATATCCCCTTTGCCGACGGTATCGAACATGTCTACTGCACTGCGACCATCGGCGGCTTGCCCTTCGGTCAGCTTGAGCATGATCGGCATGCCCATCGCATCGACCAGTGCATGTATCTTGGTGGTCAGGCCGCCACGCGAGTGACCCATGCAACGGGATCGCTGGTCTTTTTTTTACCATTGGCTCCATGTTGATGAACCCGGATCGAGGACGAGTCGATCATCTGGATATCGCCTTCGTAAGCCACGGAAACTGCATCCAATATATGCTTCCACACACCAGCTCTGCGCCAGCGGTTGAACCGGTTCACACAGGTCGTATACGGACCGTATCGCGCCGGAATATCCGCCCAAGGCGCGCCAGTGCGTAACCGCCAGAATATCCCGTTCAAAACCCGCCGATCATCAACCCGCTTCACGCCACGCACCTTGGTCGGCAACAAAGGCTGGATCACCAACCACTCGAAATCTGTCAAATCAAACCGTGCCATCAACTTCTCCCTTTCAGGAAAAGCATTGAATCAGATATCAATCACTTTGGGAATCTAATTTATGAGTATGTGACCTAGACCATCTTGCGATTGGCCATGAACGCGCCTAGCTATCGGCGGTATGAACACGCTCGGCTCAACACTTGATTTGATTGGCAACACCCCGCTCGTCCGCCTGAAAGGGCCAAGCGAGGAAGCCGGATGCGATATCTTTGGCAAATGCGAATATGTGAACCCCGGTGCGTCGGTAAAGGACCGCGCCGCGCTTTACATCGTCCGCGACGCCGAACGGCAGGGCCTGTTGAAGCCCGGCGGGACAATCGTCGAGGGTACGGCTGGTAACACGGGCATTGGCCTTGCTTTGGTGTGCAATGCGCTTGGGTATAAGACGATCATCGTCATGCCTGAAACGCAGAGTCAGGAGAAAAAGGACACGCTGCGCGCTTTGGGTGCAGAACTCGTGCTTGTTCCAGCCGCGCCTTATGCGAACCCGGGGCATTTCGTGCACACATCACGCCGGCTGGCGGAGGAGACCGAAAATGCCGTCTGGGCAAACCAGTTCGACAATATTGCCAACCGCCGCGCGCATATTGAAACGACTGCCGAAGAAATCTGGACGCAGATGGACGGCAAGATTGACGGATTCATCTGCGCCGCTGGCACGGGCGGGACGATCGCTGGCGTCGGGCTTGGGCTAAAGGCAAAGGATGAGGGCGTCATCATCGCTCTGGCCGATCCGCATGGTGCGGCGCTCTATAACTATTATTCCTGCGGCGAATTAAGCGCGGAAGGCAGCTCTGTCGCTGAAGGCATTGGGCAGGGACGTATCACCGCCAATCTCGACGGCGCGCCCATTGATGCGCAATTCCGCATTTCCGA
Organism: Sphingorhabdus sp.; assembly: GCF_050921905.1. Classification (NCBI taxonomy): domain Bacteria; kingdom Pseudomonadati; phylum Pseudomonadota; class Alphaproteobacteria; order Sphingomonadales; family Sphingorhabdaceae; genus Sphingorhabdus; species Sphingorhabdus sp. The sequence continues at coordinate 239,486 of NZ_CP050888.1, forward strand.
TGAGGAGGGCCTTGTCTGGGTCCGGCGGCTTTTGGCAGAGGAGGGGCTCTGCCTTGGGCTATCTTCGGGAATCAACGTCGCAGGCGCCGTCGCGCTGGCAAAACATCTGGGGCCGGGTAAGCGTATCGTGACGATATTGTGTGATACGGGCTTTCGCTATTTGTCCACCATTTATAATCCGGCGTGGATGCGCAGCAAAAATCTGCCCGTGATGCCGTGGCAGCAAGACAGCTAAAAGCCATATTGGGGTTTAAGGAGAACGCAGATGGTCGAACAAAAGCAATCCGCAATTCAGCGTATTCAGGTAGGACTGGTCGGGCTCGTCGTCGTGCTTTTGTTCGTGACATTGGCCAATATGGTCTTGGACCGGGTGAGTGACGGGCCACAAACAGGCGGCGTCCCTGAAACTGCACCCCTGACAGTGAACAAGGACGCGACGCCGGATGAACCGCTGGCGGAGCTGGGCGTTACGCCGGTGGCCAAGGAGACCGACGCCGAAAGAGCCGCCAAGGATGCAGTGCAAACGCCGCGTTCATCCGCGCCCGCTCGGTGACATTTGCTTGGTGATTGATAGATTGGCCCAGTTCGGCAGCAGAAAGTGGCTGCTTGTCGCTTTGTTGGCCGCATTTGCGCTTTTGCTTTTGCTCGCTGGCTTTGCAACTAGGGGTCCAGCAGACAGTCGGCCAAAGCCGCCCTTGGGGCTGATCACTACGCTGCCGCTGGTATGGAGCGAGGGGGGTATTGAGGCGGATCTGGCCAAGGACGCCGCCCCGCATCCCGCCTTTACGCGTCTCAGCGTGCATTATGACATCACGCCCATCGACGATCTGGAGGCTTGGGCGTCAAAGCCCAAGCACATGCTTCTGCTCGCGCAACCGCGGGCCTTTGCTCCAAGCGAACTGGCCTGGATCGACAACTGGGTTCGGCAAGGTGGCCTTGTGTTGATACTTGCGGACCCCGCTTTGCAATGGGGAAGCCTTTACCCCTTGGGCGATAAACGGCGTCCGTTGTTTACATCGATGCTGTCGCCCTTGTTAAACTATTGGGGGGTGGAGCTGGTCTTGCCGCTTGAGGACGAGGGGCCTGCTTCCCTGCGCAAGATTGGCGCGTTCAATATCCGGACGGTAACACCTGGGGAATGGCTGCCTAAACACAGCACTGCCAAGAACCGCTGCGCAATATTGGCGAAAGGCCTTTTGGCGGATTGCCGGATTGGCAAAGGGCGCGCCATTCTTTTGGCCGATGCCGATTTTCTCGATGCCGCCTTTTGGGAAGGGCGGGGGATGCGGATACTCACCGGCAAGGATGAATTTGCCAATATAGCCCTGCTGCAAGCGCTTTTGGCAGCTCTGCAAGGCAATAAGGGGCTGGACGGGGATTTTGTGGGAAAATGAAGGACGATCAGAAAAATGGTGCCGCAATCACCCGAAAAGCCGCCGATTTTGGCGCTTTGGGCACCATAAAATCGCTTCCATTATCCCACCTATATTTGGAGCGATGTATAAGAAGTAACGGAATTCCGGCATTTTGCCAAAAATGAGATAGTTTTTCCATAAAATCCCTCTTTTCATCCATGAAATCCCTTGCTATGCACAGTCATCAAGGGGTGGATTCCTGATTCTGTCGGTCGCTACGGCGTCCGCATGGCGATGTGCTTCGCCATGATTAGAGATCTGCGCTCTTTTTTCTGGGGGTATGCGGTTAGTGTCAGCGTTGGTCGTCTATGCAGGTTCGGGGGTGTCGAATGTCGATGCCAAAGGCCGCACGACTATTCCTGCAGAACTGCGCGACAGCGTCCAGCAATCCAGCGGCAGCAACAGCGTGTGCATATCGCGCCACTCCTCCCTGCCTTGCCTCATCGGCTTTGGCGGATCCGAGCGGCTTAAGTTGCGCGCCGATATCGAGGCGCAATGGCAAAGCGCCGTTAATCGCGGTACCGAATTTGACCGCGAAATCGCAGGCGTTTCAGCATCCTCGATTTTCGAGACTGCATTTGAAGCCAGTGGCCGCTTTGTGCTTTCGCCGATGCTCAAGCATTTCGGTCGCATTGAAGATCGCGGCTTCTTTTTTGGTGCGACAACGCATTTCATGCTGTGGAACCCCGACGTCTTCCTGAAAGAAGCGCCTGCGGCATTTAATCCCGTTAAGGATGAGCTGAATTATTGGCTGTCCCAGATAAAGCGGGACAAATGACCTCTCCAGCTCCCCATATTCCGGTCTTACTGGATGAAGTAATTCACTCTCTTGCCATCACCCCTGGCGCTGAGATCGTGGATGGTACCTTCGGTGCAGGTGGATACAGCCAAGCGATACTGGCTGGCGGTGCGCGCGTTTACGCGTTCGACCGTGATCCCGATGCCCTTAAAGAAGGTGCGGACCTTGCGGGCCGCAGTGAAGGCGCCTTGCGTCTTTACGCGGCCTGTTTTTCTAACATGGACAATGTCTTGATGGCCGACGGCATTTCGTCGGTCGATGGCGTCGTATTGGATATCGGCGTTTCGTCGATGCAGCTTGATCGCGCTGAGCGCGGCTTTTCTTTCCAAAAGGATGGCCCGCTTGATATGCGCATGGGTCAGGACGGCATGACGGCGGCAGACTTCGTCAACGAAGCCGAAGAGGCTGACATTGCCGACATTATTTACCGATATGGCGAAGAGCATCGTTCGCGCCGCATCGCGCGTTCAATTGTCGCTGCGCGGCCCATAGAAACCACCGCGCAATTGGCCGCGATTGTCCGCAAAGCCGTTGGTCACAAGCCCGGCGCGCCGAAAGACCCCGCTACCCGCGCCTTTCAAGCCATTCGCATTCATGTGAACCGCGAATTGGACGAGCTGACCGACGGCCTTGAGGCTGCCGAACGCATGTTGAAGCCAGGTGGCCGCTTGGCTGTCGTCACCTTCCACAGTCTTGAAGACCGCATCGTAAAGCAATTTTTGCGTCGCCGTAGTGGAGCAGAAGCCGCAGGTTCGCGCCATGTGCCATTGGTTGGCCGCGACGGCCCTGGCCCCACTTTTGATAAAGCGGACAAGGCAGTCCGGCCATCGGACGCTGAACTGGCCCGTAATCCACGGTCACGGTCGGCAACCTTACGTTCCGCAACCCGCACACACGCCGCCGCATGGGCAACAGGAGGACTTGCAGCATGAGTCTCGCTATGAAGAAACTTCAGAATCTCGGCTGGTTGGCTTTGGTTTTCATGGTTGCCATTCTGTTGTATCCTTTGTCTCTCAATGTTGCTGCGACGCACGGCGATCTTGTGTCGGTTGATCGAGAAATTCTTGAAACAAAGAGGGAAATCAGCTTTCTTCAAGCGGAAATCCGGACGCGTGCCAGCCTTCAGCAGTTGGAGGAATGGAATGAGCTTTTGTACGGCTATCAGCCACCATCGGCGCAACAATTCGTCAGTGGTGAAGCTGCGCTTGCAGAGCTGACCGGAGATCTGCAACAGACGAAACCAGTAATGATGGCTTCCGCAGATATCGACGTCGCGCCAAGCGCGAACCAAGCGAACCCTGCGCCAACGATTGAGGCCGTGGTGAAAAAGTCGACCGCGATTGCAACGGCCGTTGCGGCCCCGATTTTCGCCGAGCCGGCAAAGCGTGCCGCGCCAAAGCCTTTGGCGCCAAAGGTTGAGCAGACCCGGACCGAGCGACTTGCGCGTATGGACGAGACGCTTTTGTCCGACGATTTGTTACGCGACATTTCTGCTAAGTCCGCGAACGAACGTCGCCGGTAATGAACCCCCAACTGGCCCGCACAACCACTCGGAAAAGCGGCATCAACCCGCCACCATTTGCGGCGCACGGGTTTTGGCGCATGCTTATTCTGTTGCTGGCATTTGGTATGTTTGTCGTGCTGTTGATTGGTCGTCTTACCACCTTGGCATTGTTTGAGAGCACGCGGGCATATGGGGCGACGAGCACTGAATATGTCCCTGAACGGGGCGACATTGTGGACCGCAACGGCATTCCTTTGGCGCGCAGCATCTATGGCTATGCGATCTGGGTAAAACCTGAAGATATTCTGGGCGATCGCAAGCAATTGGCGAACCAATTAGCGCGAATCTTTCCGGATACACCAGCTTCTGAATTTTATGCCAAATTGACCGCAGGCAAGCCCGGCTATCTGCGGAAACGCGCGTTGCCAGAGCAAGTTCGGCAGGTGCACAGCCTTGGCGAAATCGCTATCGAGTTCCCGCGTGAGGCCACGCGCTTATATCCGCAGCATGATATGGCGGCGCATGTCTTGGGCTTTGTAAATCGCGACGGCAAAGGCGCGATGGGCATGGAACGGGTCATGAATGACTATCTGCGTGACCCGTCAAAGCGTTCCGCGCCGTTGAAACTTGCGTTGGATGTCCGCGTGCAAGCCGCGCTTGAAAGCGAGCTTGCATCCGGCATGGCTGCAACGACTGCCAAGGGTGCGGCGGGCGTGATCCTGGATGTGCAAACCGGCGAAGTCATCGCCATGGCCACACTGCCATCATTCAACCCGAACCGGCCATCTTTCGCCAACATCCCCGACCTTGGGGAAAATATAGTCGATGGCCGCTACCCGATTTCGCGGCAAACCAATAATGTCACCAACCGTGTCTATGAACTTGGATCTACGTTTAAGCCACTGACGGTGGCAGCGGCGATGGACGCGGGAACGGTGCGCGACCTGTCTGTGCGTTATGATGCCACCAGGCCGCTTCAGGTCGGCAAGTTCAAAATTCGGGATTCGCACCCTTCGGAACGTTGGCTCAACGCGCCAGAATCGCTGATCCACAGTTCGAACATTGTCACTGCGCAAATTGCGGACAATCTGGGTGCCGCCCGCATGGACGCGATGCTGCGCACGATGCACTTCAACGCGCGTCCAGACATTGAGCTCGCAGAAAAAGCGATGCCGCTTTATCCCAAAACATGGGGCCGTCTTACCAATATGACCGTTGGCTTTGGCCACGGGATTTCGGTGACGCCGCTGCATTTGGCCAGCGCTTATGCCGCGATGGTCAATGGCGGTATCTATCGACCGGCGACGATGTTCAAGACAAAGGCCGGGGCAAAAATCCCCGGCAAACGTGTGTTTAAGGCCGCAACCAGCGCACGGATGCGTCAGATGATGCGCATGATTGTGGTCGACGGCACGGGCAAGAATGCCGACGCCTTGGGCTATCGCGTCGGCGGAAAAACCGGCTCGGCGGAAAAACCCGGCATTGGCGGATATAGCCGCAATCTCGTGGTCGCAACCTTTGCCGCTGCATTCCCGATGGACAATCCGCGTTATGTAGTCCTTGTTATGCTGGACGAACCACAGGGCACAGAGGCATCCAGCTTTCAGCGGACCGCAGGCTATACCGCTGCACCGGTCGTGCAGAAAACGGTGACTCGCATTGGTCCGTTATTGGGGATCATTCCGGACATGAAACGCGATGTTGATGTCTCCGAACTGATGCCATTATTGTGGAAGGCGAAGGGAGAGCAATAGTGAAGCTCGGGCAATTGGTAAGCGGTGCCGACATGGCATGTGCCGACAGAATAGTGACCGGCTTTGCCATCGACCATCGGAAGATTGCGCCCGGCACCGTTTTTGGAGCATTTGAAGGCGCTGCGTTAAACGGCGAAGATTTTATCGACGATGCGATTGCCGCTGGTGCCATTGCCGTTGTCGCACGTCCCGAAGCCCTGGTGCGCGGCGCAGTGCATGTTGCCGAAGCCAACCCGCGCCAAGCTTTCGCGCGTCTTGCGGCAAAATTCTTCCAACCTTTTCCAGACCATGTTGCGGCCGTCACCGGAACCAATGGTAAGACATCGACCGCAGAACTGACGCGGCAGCTTTGGCGCATGGCGGGGCATGGAGCGGCGTCGATTGGCACTTTGGGTATCACTACGGCGTCGGATCAGGCCAAGACCGGACTGACGACGCCCGACATCGTCACCTTCCTGTCCAATATGTCGGGGCTAGCGCGCGAAGGCGTCAGCCATGCGATATTCGAGGCATCAAGTCACGGCCTGTCCCAATATCGCAGCGAAGGCGTTCCGGTTTCGGTTGCGGCCTTTACCAATTTAAGCCGCGACCATCTCGATTATCACGGGACCATGGAAGCTTATTTTGAAGCCAAGATGCGGCTGTTTGACGAGGTGGTTGACGAAAGCGGCTGCGCAGTCATTTGGGCCGATGATGCTTGGTCCGACCAAGTGATTGCCCGCGCGCGCAAACGCGAACTCCGCCTGATTACGGTCGGTGAAAAGGGCAAGGGCATACAATTATTATCGCGCCAACCGACCCAGCTTGGGCAGACCCTTGAACTGCGTATTCAGGGCGATGTGCACAAGTTGAAGCTACCGTTGACCGGTGCGTATCAGGCCGCCAACGCTTTGGTCGCGGCTGGCGTGGTCATGGCAAGCGGTGGAGAGGTCGAAAGCCTGCTGTCGCATTTGGCGCGGGTGCAGCCAGTGCGCGGACGTTTGGAACGCGCGGTGATTACCAAAAGCGGCGCGCCCGTTTACGTTGATTATGCCCATACACCCGACGGCTTGCGCGCGGCAATTGCGGCCTTGCGTCCCCATACCAAGGGCAGGCTCATTACGGTATTTGGTGCTGGCGGCGACCGCGACACTGGCAAGCGTCCGGAAATGGGCGCGGTGGCCGTGGCGGATTCCGACATTGTGATCGTCACCGACGACAACCCGAGAAGCGAAGATCCGTCGCTTATCCGTGCGGATGTGATGGCGGGTGCGAAGGGCGCGCATGAAATTGGCGACCGGCGTTATGCGATTGCCTTTGCCATCGAACATGCCGAGCCGGACGACATCGTCCTGATCGCGGGCAAGGGGCATGAGCAGGGACAGATCATCATGGGCCGTGTTTTGCCCTTTGACGATGTCGAAGTTGCGCGGGAATGCGCGGCATGATGCCGTTGTGGACATTCGAAGAACTGCTGGCGGCGACGGGCGGCACAGCGTCGGGGCATTTTGATGCCACTGGCGTTGCCTTTGACTCGCGTGAAATCGGCACAGGCGACTTGTTTCTGGCGTTGAAGGGGGCGGAGACCGACGGGCATTTGTTCGTCGACAAGGCATTTGCCAATGGCGCAGCAGGCGCAATTGTGTCGCAGCCAGTGCCGCACCCACATATCCGTGTCGCCGATACGATGCAGGCATTGGAGGCATTGGGACATGCGTCGCGCGCACGGACCAAGGCAAAGATTATTGGCGTGACTGGCTCTGCGGGCAAAACAGGGACGAAGGAGGCGTTGTTTGCCGCGCTGGACCGATGTTCACGCGGCCGCGCGCACCGGTCGGTTAAAAGCTACAACAACCATGTCGGCGTCCCCTTAAGTCTGGCGCGGATGCCCGCAGATTGTGACTTTGGCATATTCGAAATGGGTATGAACCATGCAGGTGAAATGCGCGCGCTGAGCCATATTGTCCGGCCCGATGTTGCCATCATCACCACCATCGCCCCTGCGCATATTGAATTTTTCAAGGATGAAAGTGGCATTGCCGACGCCAAGGCAGAGATATTCGAAGGCTTGGTCGAAGGCGGCACGGCGATCCTGCCCGCAGACAATGTGCATTATCCACGTCTGCGTGCTGCGGCAGAGCGCTACACCAACATGATCTTGTCCTTTGGTTTCAGCCCCGACGCCGATGTCCGTGTTATCGACCATCTCCAGACGGCCCACAATGGCACGCTGATCACCGCAAAAGTGTGCGACGCGATGCTGTCCTTCAATTTGTCGCAACCCGGTGAGCACTGGATTGCCAATAGCATGGCGGTATTGGCTGCGGTAATGGCCGCTGGCGGTGATCTGGCGTCTGCGGGTCTGGCCATGGCCGAAATGGGTGGCCTATCTGGACGCGGCGCACGGCATGATGTGGCCATTGCTGGCGGCAATGTGCATGTGATCGATGAAAGCTACAACGCCAACCCGGCCTCCATGGCTGCAACGATTGGCCAGTTGGGACTGTCGGGCGGCGGGCGGCGTATCGCTGTTTTGGGTTCGATGAAGGAATTGGGCGACAAGGGTGATCATTATCATCGCGCGCTTGCTGTGCCCTTGGCCGCCGCAAAGGTGGATTTTGCAATCCTCGTCGGTAAAGAGATGGAAATTCTCGCTGAAGAGTTGAAAGCAGGGGTTGAGGGACCGAAGGAATTCGCGCATTGCGCGACCGCGCAGGAGGCACTTGGCGTCCTGCAACAATATCTTTGCGCATCGGACACGGTTTTGGTCAAAGGTTCCAACTCTATGGGACTTTCCACCATCGTTAGCGCGCTGACGGGTGGGGAAAACTGATGTTATATGTTTTGGCCGAATATCTTGGATTTCCGGGTATTTTTAACCTTATCCGTTATTTAAGTTTCCGGTCGGGCGCGGCGATTGCCACGGCGTTGATTATTGGCCTGCTGATTGGACCACGCTTTATCAGCATGCTGCGCGTGCGTCAGGGCAAGGGCCAACCCATTCGCAGTGACGGGCCACAATCGCATCTGGCCAAGGTCGGTACGCCAACAATGGGCGGCTTGATGATTTTGGTGTCGGTCGGCATTTCGATGCTTTTGTGGATGGACCTGAAAAACATATATGTCTGGGCCTGTTTATTGGTGACCGCTGGCTTTGGCATGGTCGGTTTTCTCGACGATTATGACAAGGTCAAGAAACGAAGCCACAAGGGCGTGTCCGGCAAAGTCCGGTTGCTGTGGGAATTTGCCATTGCCGGCGTCGCGGTATCGCTGATTGTCTGGCAATCGGGCGGCAATTTATATCTGCCGTTTGTCAACGGCCCCATCATCGACCTTGGATGGTGGTATGTGCCCTTTGGGGCTTTTGTGATCGTTTCATTCGGCAATGCAGTAAACTTGACCGACGGCCTTGATGGATTGGCCACCATGCCCGTGATCATCGCCTCAATCGCGTTCATGCTGATCGTCTACATGGTCGGCAACGCCAAATATGCAGAATATCTCGGTATTCCATTCTATTTGGGGGCGGGCGATCTTGCGATGCTGTGCGGCGCGATTGTGGGCGCGGGCCTTGCCTTTTTGTGGTTCAACGCCCCGCCTGCGACGGTGTTCATGGGCGACACCGGAAGCCTTGCCTTGGGCGGAACGCTTGGCGCTATTGCCGTTGTGGCGCACCATGAATTTGTTCTTGCCATCATCGGCGGGCTTTTTGTAATTGAGGCGCTGTCTGTTATCATTCAGGTGTTTTGGTTCAAGCGGACGGGCAAGCGCATTTTTCGCATGGCACCGATTCACCACCATTTTGAACAGCTTGGCTGGTCCGAACCGACCGTTGTCATTCGCTTCTGGATTGTGGCTTTCGTATTGGCGCTTGCGGGGCTATCAACCCTCAAACTCAGATGATCACTACCCCTGCCTTTAAAGACCGGAAGTTCGCAATATTGGGACTTGCGCGTTCCGGCCTTTCGGCGGCACGTGCGCTTGTCGCGGGCGGGGCCGAAGTTCTGGCATGGGACAATGACGAAGGCGCGCGGGCCAAGGTTGCAGACATCGCCACGATTGCCGATCCGTTGCTAAGCGACTTAACGGGCTATGAGGCCATTGTCGTTTCGCCCGGCGTTCCTATCAACCGCCACCCTATCGCTGATAAGGCAAAGGCGGCATGCATCTCGCTGATTGGCGATATAGAATTGTTCGCGATGGCGCGGCCGAACCTACCGCCGCATCGTGTCGTGGGCATTACCGGGACCAATGGTAAATCCACCACGACGGCGTTGGTGCATCATCTGCTGGAGAGCGCGTCAATTCCGGTCCGCATGGGAGGCAATATTGGCCTACCGATTTTATCGCAAGTGCCATTGCCCGCAGGCGGCGTTTATGTGCTTGAGCTTTCAAGCTATCAAATTGACATCACGCACAGCCTCGCGTGCGACGCCGCTGCGCTCATCAACCTGTCGCCAGACCATCTTGATCGCTATGATGGTTATGAAGGCTATATGGCGTCGAAAGCGCGGCTGTTTGAAATGCAGACGGGCAAAGAATTTTCTGTGTTTGGCAAAGGCGACGCTGATACCGAATGCGTTTACAACCAAGTGCTTGCGCGGCGTGGGGCGGAATTTGTGCATCTCGCCGATCCGCAATCGGTAACGGGTCAGGCCGAATGGCCTTCGCTTCAAGGGCCCCATAATTTGCAGAATATCGCGGTGGCCATTGCCATCGTCGAATCGCTTGGCGTGACTGAGGCCCAATGGCGGCCAGCGATGCGCAGCTTCAACGGGCTTGCCCATCGGATGGAAGTTGTGGCCGAACGGAACGGCGTATTGTTTATCAACGACAGCAAGGCAACGAATGCGGCATCTACTGCGCCCGCCTTGGCCGCTTATCCGCGCGTGCATTGGATCGTCGGCGGCTTGCCAAAGACCGACAATCTCGACGAATGCATTCCTAATTTTGGCCATGTCGTAAAGGCTTACACAATTGGCGAAGCCGGTCCGTTATTCCATGAATTATTGTCGCCGCACATGCCTGTGGAACGCAGCGAGATGATGGGCGCTGCGGTGCATTCAGCAGCAGCCCAAGCACAGCAGGGCGACGTTATCATGCTTTCGCCCGCTTGTGCGTCCTTTGACCAGTTCAAAGACTTCGAAGCCCGCGGCGATGCGTTCCGCGCAATTGTGGAGGCGTTATGAGCGATCCAAAAGAGGCGCCTTGGGTCCTTGCGGCTAAAACCGGCAAAATCGGCTTTGCCAACCGCTTAGGCCGTGGCGACCGTTCGCCCTTGGGCGTGTGGTTTTGGGAACTCGACCGCGTATTATTATCACTGATGATGGTGTTGATCGCTATTGGGTTGCTGGCCGTCGCTGCCGCGTCTCCAGCGGCTGCGCAGCGGCTGTCGTCTTCAACGACGCAGCTTTCATCGCTCTATTTCTTTTATCGGCAGTTGATGTGGGTCCTAATTGGTGTCCCGCTGATGCTTCTCGTGTCGATGTGCCCGCGCGAAAAAGCCCGACGCTATGCCATCTACGGCTTTTGCGTCTTTTTTGTTCTGCTGGCTTTGGTGCCCCTATTGGGACGCGAGGTGAACGGGTCTCAAAGATGGATTGGCCCTGGTTTTGCGGGGCTTCAGCCGTCCGAGTTTCTGAAGCCCTTTTTCGCGGTCATGATGGCGTGGATAATTAGCTGGCGGTTAAAAGACCCAAGCTTACCCGTTCTTGTCCTGACCAGCATTGCCACTGGCCTTGTGTGTTTTTTCCTGTTGCTTCAACCGGACCTTGGGCAAACTATCTTGTTCATGGGCACTTGGTTTGCGCTGATGATGGTCGCTGGCGTGCCTGCAAGCCGGTTGTGGTTCCTCGTAATCGGCGGCGTGCTGTTTATCCTCCTCGCCTACAACTTCTACCCCGTCGCAACCCAGCGGATAGACGCCTGGATTTTTGGTACGGAAGGGCTGACGCATGACAAGATGGCGCTGGCAACCCTAACCAACGGGGGCTTCATTGGCCTTGGCCCTGGGCTTGGCATAAAGAAATACTCTCTGCCTGAGGGGCATACCGACTATATATTCTCGGTCATCGGTGAAGAATTCGGCCTTTTGGCCTGCATGGTAATCGCTCTTTTATACTTCGCGATTTTGGTCCGCATCATCATCCGCTTGCTGGATGAGAAAGACCAGTTTGTGGTCATGGCGGTCACGGGCCTTGGTGCGCAATTTTGCGGACAGGCAATGATTAACATCGCCGTGAATTTGGGTGTTTTTCCGTCAAAGGGGATGACTTTGCCCTTCATCAGCTACGGCGGATCGTCTATCTTGGCGCTCTCGATTACCTGCGGCCTGATACTCGCATTGACGAAGCGAAACCCATATCTTGACCGGTCGCTTTATATGGTGAAGGGACATAGGCCATGACCATTTCTCGGCATTATGTGTTGGCCGCTGGCGGAACTGGCGGGCATTTGATTCCTGCCTTTGCGTTGGGGCAGGAACTGATCAATCGCGGCCATCATGTGGCGCTGATCACGGACGCGCGCGGTGCGAAAATTCCAGGCTGCCCTGATAAGATGGCCACGCATATCTTACCTGCGGGCCGGATTACCAAAAATCCGGCGAGCTGGCTTCCCGGCATAAAGGCGATTGCCGAAGGCCGTGCTATGGCGCGCCGTCTGTACGAAAATTTTGCACCCAGCGCCGTGGTCGGCTTTGGCGGTTATCCGGCGTTTCCGGCATTGCTGGGTGCCTTTGCCGAGAAAATACCGGCGATTATTCATGAACAAAATGCCGTGCTTGGCCGCGTGAATCGTTTCACCGCGCGGCGAGTGAACGCCATCGCCACCTCTTATCCCGACGTACTCCGCCTGTCGCCGCGTCATGCCAGCAAGGTGCATCTGGTCGGCAACCCAGTCCGCGAAGAGGTGCTTGTCTTACGTGAACAGCCTTATCCGCCTTTATTGGCCGACGGCATATTCCGCGTGCTGGTGACCGGCGGAAGCCAGGGCGCGACGGTGCTTTCCGATGTGGTGCCTGATGGGTTGTCGATGTTGCCGTTGGTTTTACGGCGGCGTTTGCAAGTGACGCAGCAATGCCGCGCTGAGGATATTGACGCGGTACGTGCCGCTTATGCCACCCATGACATTCCAGCGGAGTTGGCGACCTATTTGCCTGACTTGCCGCAACGGCTTGGCTGGGCGCATATGGTGATATCGCGGGCAGGGGCATCGACGATTGCCGAGCTGACATGCGCTGGACGGCCCGCGATACTGGTTCCGCTGCCCAGCGCGACCGATGATCATCAAAGCTATAACGTCAAGGAAATGGTCCACGCCGGCGGCGCGCGCGCAATCGCGCAGCCCTCCTTCACTGCGGTTGAACTCGCCAAGCAGATTCAGAAGATCGCGTTGGAACCCGGTGCGCTGGAAAATGCAGCGAAGGCCGCCAAAAACTGCGGCCGACCAAATGCGGTTGCCGATCTTGCCGACCTGGTCGAATCCTTCGGTCGCGCCCCAATCATGCATGGCATAAAATCAAAACCCCAACCCAGTGGCGCTTTCAGCCCTTCGCCCGCACTTGCTAAAGAGATTGCAGCATGAGAGGTGTTCCAACCGATATCGGCATTGTGCATTTCGTCGGCATAGGCGGCATCGGCATGTCGGGCATTGCCGAGGTCATGCACAATTTGGGCTATCACGTGCAAGGCAGCGATATCGCCGACAGCTATGTCATTGATGGCCTGCGCCAACGCGGTATCAAGGTGATGATTGGCCATAGCGCCGAAAATTTGGGCGAGGCAGCGGTGGTGGTCACATCGACTGCGGTGAAGAAAGGCAACCCAGAACGCGACGCTGCTTTGGAACGGCGCATACCCTTGGTTCGCCGCGCCGAAATGCTGGCCGAATTGATGCGGTTAAAAAACACCGTCGCCGTGGCTGGCACACATGGCAAGACGACGACGACATCACTGATTGCTGCTATGCTTGACCATGGCGGCATTGACCCGACGGTCATCAACGGTGGTATCATCAACAGCTACGGCTCTAACGCGCGGCTGGGTGCCAGTGACTGGATGGTGGTTGAGGCGGACGAAAGCGACGGCAGCTTCCTGCGGCTTGATGGCACGCTTGCTGTTGTCACCAACATCGATCCCGAACATCTCGACCATTATGGTGATTTCGACGCAATCAAAAACGCCTTTGTCGAATTCGTCGAAAATGTGCCATTTTATGGCGCAGCGATCATGTGTCTCGACCATCCCGAGGTGCAGGCGATACTGCCCAAGATCCGCGACCGCCGGATCATTACCTATGGCTTTTCGGCGCAGGCCGACATTCGCGGCGAAAATGTCACGCCGCATCCCGGCGGTAACAGCTTCGACGTCATTGTCCGCGCCCGCGACGGGTCGCAACGGACGATAGAGGGCATCCACCTTCCGATGCCGGGCCGCCACAATGTGCAAAATGCGCTGGCGGCTGTTGCGGTTGGCCTTGAAATGGGGATGAGCGATGCGGCCGTTGCCCAAGGCTTTGACAAATTCGGTGGCGTTAAGCGGCGCTTTACCAAGGTCGGCGAAATAGCCCTTGTGGATGGGGCAGTCACGATCATCGACGATTATGGCCACCATCCCGTCGAAATCCGCGCCGTGTTGTCTGCTGCACGCGAAGGCGCGCAGGGTCGTGTGATTGCCGTGGCACAGCCGCACCGCTTTACGCGATTGCGCGACCATATGGATGATTTCCAACAAGCGTTTAATGATGCCGACATGGTGTTCATATCGCCGGTCTACGCCGCAGGTGAGGTCCCGATAGACGGCATAGATGCAGACGCGCTGGTGCATGGCATAAAGGCGCGCGGGCATCGTTCCGCCGCGACCGTCACGGACGCAGGCGACTTGGCACGCAAGCTAGCGCAGGTGGTGCAGGGCCATGACATTGTCGTGTGCTTGGGCGCTGGTGACATCACCAAATGGGCTCCTGGCCTCGCCGACGCCATAAAGGCAGCGCGTGCATGACCACGCAGCTTCTACCGCATGTAGAAGGCCGCTTGACCCAAGGCGCACCGTTGGCGCCGTTGGTCTGGTTCAAATCGGGCGGCTGCGCGGATGTTCTGTTTGAACCAAAGGACGTTGCCGATCTGCAATCCTTTTTGCGCGAACTTGACTCTAGCACGCCTGTTATGGCGCTTGGCCTGGGTTCGAACCTCATCGTCCGCGATGGCGGTGTCAGGGGCGTTGTCATCCGTTTGGGCAAGGCCTTTGCCAAGGTCACTTGCACGGATGCGGTGACGCTGGCGTGCGGCGCGGGTGCGTCGGGCATATTGGTTTCATCAACCGCGCGCGACAATGGCATCTCTGGCTTAGAATTTTTGCGCTCGATCCCCGGCACAGTCGGCGGCTTTGTCCGCATGAACGGCGGCGCTTATGGCGGTGAGGTAAAAGACATATTGCGTGATTGCGATGTGGTGATGCGCGACGGAACGCTGGCGACCTTGTCGGTGGAAGATGTGCATTACAGCTATCGTCATTCCGAACTGCCCGATGGCGCAATCGTTGTGGCGGCGCGCTTCCAGGGGCATCCGGGCGAACCCGAAGCGATCCAAGCTGAGATGGACCGGATTAGCGCATCGCGCGAAGCATCGCAGCCTTTGCGCTCTAAAACTGGCGGTTCTACCTTTAGGAATCCTGTTGGCCATAAGGCGTGGCAACTTGTCGATGCGGCTGGATGCCGGGGTCTTCAGATTGGCGGCGCGCAGGTGTCCGAAAAACACACCAATTTCTTGATTAATACCGGCGATGCGACCAGCGCAGATATTGAGGCGCTTGGCGAGGAAGTCCGTGCCCGCGTATTGGCGCATTCGGGCGTTGAGTTAACATGGGAAATACAGCGCGTGGGTGAAACGAAATGAGTAAACAAATGCACGTCGCGGTGTTGATGGGCGGATGGTCGAACGAACGGTCTGTGTCCTTGACGAGCGGCAATAATGTGGCCGATGCGCTGGAAAAGGTTGGTTATAAGGTCAGCCGCATCGACATGGACCGCAATGTCGCACAAGTGCTTGCCGGCCTTCGCCCTGACGTTGTGTTCAACGCCTTGCACGGTGTTCCCGGCGAAGATGGTTCGGTGCAGGGCATGCTGGATTTGATGGGCATTCCGTACACGCATAGCGGCATGGTGACCTCCGTCATTGCAATCGACAAGGAACTAACGAAACAGTGCCTTGTGCCCGCCGGAATTCCGATGCCCAAAGGCACGATATTGGACAGCGAAAGCCTATATGCGGCTGATCCGCTACCGCGCCCTTATGTGCTGAAACCTGTGAACGAAGGCAGCTCGGTCGGGGTGGCAATCGTTACAGAAGGCAGCAATTACGGCAACCCGATTACGCGCGATGCCAAAGGGCCGTGGCAGGAATTTGACCGGTTGCTGGCTGAACCCTTCATCAAAGGTCGGGAGTTAACCGTTGCAGTGCTGGGCGACACAGCGTTGTGCGTGACCGAGTTGAAGCCCAAGAGCGGCTTTTACGATTTTAATGCGAAATATATAGACGGGCTGACTGAACATATTTGCCCTGCGGAAATCCCTGCGGATATTGCCCAATATATGTTGGACACGGCCCTGCGTGCGCATCAATTGCTTGGCTGCAAGGGCGCCTCGCGCACCGATTTTCGCTGGGATGATGCAGCGGGCATGGATGGCGTTTTCGTTCTCGAAATCAATACCCAGCCTGGCATGACGCCGTTGAGCCTTGTGCCCGAACAAGCGCGTCATGTCGGGATCAGCTACGAACAGCTTGTGGATATGATCGTTAAAGAGGCGCTCGCATAATGGCTGGTGTCGCACGTAAAGCGCCCGCAAAACGCAAGGCAAAAAGCCCAAGCCCTCGGCAAAAGGTGCTGCAGGCTTCGTGGGTTGATACGTTGATACGCATATTGCCTTTGACCGAAAAGGAGGTGCAGCGGATTGTTACCTGGGTCATATTGGCGGTGCTCACGCTGCTTGCTTTGGTCGCCGCCCAATATGCTGGCCTGACCGCCGCTGCCTATCAACAATATGCCGCGCTGGCCGCCAAGGCTGGTTTCCAAGTAAAGCGCGTCCCGGTCACGGGCATGGAACGGGTGGACCAGTTGAAAGTCTATCAATTGGTGCTCGCCGAAAAAGACCGCGCTATGCCCCTGGTGGATATCGAAAAAATACGCGCGGATTTGCTGCAATATGGGTGGATTAAGGACGCCCGCGTTTCGCGGCGCTTGCCCGATACGTTGGCGGTAGAGATCATTGAACGCAAGCCAGCGGCGCTATGGCAACGGAACGGAAAATATTCGCTGATCGACGCGAACGGGATCGTTCTGGCAAATGTCCGCGCGGATGAGGGCGGCGATTTACCGATGTTGAACGGTAATGAAGCCAATGAACATATCGTAGCGTTAAACGCCTTGCTCGACAATGCTTCGGCGTTGAAATCGCAGGTTTCAGGCGCAACCTGGATAGGTAAACGACGCTGGGACTTGCAGTTCCAGACGGGCGAAACGCTGGCCTTGCCAGAGGGTGAGGCGGAAGCTGCCAAAGCACTGCTGAACTTTGCCCGGTTGGACGGTGTCCACCGTTTGCTTGGCCGCGACCTTATTCATTTTGACCTACGCGACCCCGATCGCGCCTATTTCCGCAAAGCACCAAAGGCAAAACCTGTTAAAGCGCAGAGCAACGAAAATGACGAAAATAACGAAATAACATCAAAAAACAATGGACTAACGGCATGAAGACGACGCGTGCCGAACGGCTGATTTCGGCGATTGATATCGGTTCATCCAAGGTGTCCGCATTAATCGCACGGCAAACCGAAAATGGCGATCTGCTGGTGCTGGGCACTGGTCAGCGCGAAAGTCGCGGTGTAACCCGTGGCTGCATTGCGGATGTCGAACAGGCCGAACTGTCTGTCCGCCACGCGGTGGAGCAGGCCGAACGCATAGCTGGGCTGAACATTGACCGCGCTTGGGTCGGCATGTCGTCGGGCGGGCTCGATAGCATGTTGGCGCCCGTTGAAATTGAACTGGGCGGCGACCGCATCACGCAAGATGATGTCAATGAACTGCTTCAGGCCGGGCGCGCCAATATCCAGACGGGCGGTAAAATTGCGTTGCATATTCAGCCTACGTTATATGCGCTCGATGGTGTCGGCGGTGTAGCAAATCCGGTTGGGCTGCACGCAGATAGGCTTGGCGTTGACGTGCATGTCATCCTTGCCGACCAATCACCCGTCCGCAACATGGATATGACGGTTCGCTCCGCACATCTGGATGTTGATTCGCTTGTGGTCGGACCGGTTGCAACAGGTCTTGCCTGTTTGACGGCCGAAGAGCGGGAGCTTGGCGTCGCCCTTGTCGAATTTGGGGCAGCAGTGACCAACGTGTCGGTGTTCATTGGCGGGATGCTGGTCGGACTCGAAACCATTCAAAAAGGCGGCTCGGACATCACCGACGATATCGCTTCGGTCTTTGGTATTCGCCGCGCGCAGGCGGAGCGGCTGAAATGTTTTCATGGTTCGGCGCTGACCAGCCCACGCGATCATCAGGAAGTGCTCGACATCGGCCCGGACGAAAATGGCGTTGAACCCGGCAATCAAGCGCCACGCATCACCAAGGCGCAGTTGAATGCGGTCGTCTGCCAGCGCGTTGACGGAATTGTGACCGAAGTTGCGCAGGCTTTGAAAACGCTCGGCTTTACGGGGCCGTCCGGGCATCAGGTTGTCCTGACCGGCGGCGGCGCGGAGTTAAAGGGTGCAGCCGAACATATGCAGAGCGCATTAGGCCGTACTGTCCGCATCGGGCGTCCTGCCGGGCTTATTAGCATTCCCGAGGCGCATTCCGGGCCCGCATTTTCAACGCTCGTCGGGTTGATTCATTATGCTGCATCGGAACGGATCGAACTGCAATCGGGCTATGATTTGCGCGCCGAACATTTGGGCGGATCGATACCAAGTTTGATTGAGCGGCTAAAACGGGCGGTTCGTGAGAACTTCTGACAGAAACCTGTGCAAAAAGGGTAATTTTCTGGTGTGCGCTTTGCGCTTTTGTGTAAAAAGCACGTAAATTTCGAACAAGCCAAAGAGGCTAAGGGGATAAAATTATGAGCATCAATATCGGACCACCTATGGTTGACGAATTGAAGCCGAAAATTGCCGTGATTGGCGTTGGCGGTGCTGGCGGAAATGCGGTTGCCAATATGATAAAGGCGAAGGTTGAAGGCGTCGATTTCCTTGTCGCCAATACCGATGCGCAGGCACTGAACGCCTCGCCTGCGGACTATCGTATTCAGCTTGGACCCGAGATTACGCAAGGTCTTGGTGCTGGTTCGCGCCCAGAGGTTGGTCGCGCGGCTGCAGAAGAAACAATTGAGCAAGTGAAGTCCGCTTTGGCTGGTTGCCACATGTGCTTCATCGCGGCTGGCATGGGCGGTGGAACCGGAACGGGTGCTGCTCCCGTCATTGCGCAGGCTGCGCGCGAAATGAACATATTGACCGTTGGCGTTGTTACAAAGCCGTTCCTTTTTGAAGGATCGCGCCGCATGCGCTCGGCGGACTCGGGCATTGCCGAACTGCAACAGCATGTTGACACTCTGATCGTTATTCCGAACCAGAACCTGTTTTTGGTCGCCAACCCGAACACGACGTTCAAAGAGGCATTTTTGTTGGCCGACGAAGTGCTGCAACAGGGCGTTCGCGGTATCACTGACCTGATGGTTATGCCTGGCCTCATCAACCTCGATTTTGCCGATGTCCGTTCTGTCATGCACGAAATGGGCAAGGCGATGATGGGCACTGGCGAAGCCGAAGGCGATGGTCGTGCGCTTGAAGCTGCGGAGAGGGCGATTGCCAACCCGCTGCTCGACGGAGTGTCGATGCAAGGCGCAAAGGGCGTTATCGTCTCGATTACGGGCGGCGAAGACATGCGCCTGATGGAAGTTGACGAAGCTGCGAACCATATTCGTGAGCTCGTTGACCCCGATGCAAACATCATCTGGGGTTCGGCGTTCAATGAAAATCTGAACGGCAAAATCCGCGTTTCTGTTGTTGCAACCGGTATCGACAATGAAGGCCTGAGCGCATCACCCGCAACGCAATCGCGCACGCCATTTTCGTTTAGCCGTCCGGCACCGGAGCCAATTGCGGTGGCCCCTGCGCCAATACCGCCTTTATTTGGAACCACCAATTCCGCGCCAGTCGAAGAGCCAAACGCGGTTGCGGAACCAGAAACCGGTGCGGAAGACGACAGCTTGGTCCTTGGCAGCGATTTCGAAGCCCCAGAAGATGATGAAGACACCACTGCAGAGGGCGAAGAACAGTCGCCCGGATCGAGCAGCTTTTCCTCTAATTCTTGGGCAGGTGCAGATGCGCTTGAACTGAACACTCCGGTAGACGCAAATGAGAACGCAAATGCACCGTCGCCTGCACCTGTCGATGTAACACAGGCGCCTGAGCGGGCGGCACCCCGCATTCCAACAGGGGGGACGTTGTTTGAACGCATGTCGAACCTGTCACGCGGTCTTTCCCGGTCCGACGATGCAGATGACAAGGGCGATGATGGCGCAAGCAGCACCGGCGTTCCGCGTTTCCTTGATAGGCAGAACAACTCCTAAGGGTCAGCGACCTAATCTGCGTCAGCGTCGCCGTGTCACTTCGTCCGGTTTAGGCAACCATTTGTCGGAGCATTGCGTAATCCTGCTTTGCGTCCGGCAATCGGCGTTCAAATAAGGGCGAATGAATGTGACAATGTTACGTGATGCAGGGATACTCTGTGCGCTCGCTTTATCATCGGGCGCGTTTGCGCAAGCCGTTGATGAAAGCGCGCTTGAGGCATTTGACCAGGCAACCCCTGCTGCACCAATAAGTTCGGAGCCTGCTGGTGCAGCCGAGTTGCGTGCGGCCATGCGCCGGATATCTTTTAATCCCTCCGATGCTGACGCCATGGCCGATGCTGGCAACGCGTCGCTTGCCTTGGGGGACGCCAACGCCGCTTTGAACTTCTTCACGCGTGCCAATGCGCTTCGCCCGGGGAACAGCCGTATCGTGTCAGGTCTGGCGACGGCGACCGTGCGCACTGAAAATCCGTTTGAAGCACTGCGGTTGTTTGATCAGGCGGTCCGCCTTGGCGCGAATGAGCGTTCGATTGCGCTGGATCGTGCATTGGCGTTTGACCTATTGGGTAATTTTGGCCGCGCGCAGCAGGATTATAAATTGGCGCGGACAGCGTCCACCTCGGATGACCTCATTATCCGCCAAGCGGTTTCCTTGTCTCTGGCGGGGCAAAAAGAAGCCGCCGACGCGATGCTGGTGCCGCTGCTGCAACGCAACAGTTCCACTGCATGGCGTGCCCGGGCGTTCATGCTTGCTGCCCGTGGGGAGCTGCGTGAATCGACTAAAGTCGCGCAAGGTTTCATGGATGCAAGTTCGGCGATGCGTATGGAGCGTTTTTTCCGGCTGATGCCCTCCCTGACGGCTGCGCAGAAGGCGGCGGCAATACATTTGGGTCATTTCCCGACGAGCCAAGCGGTCGGGCGTGACAGTGAACAAGTCCGCCGAATTGCATCGACGTTACCGCAGACGCCCGTCGTGTCCGGCAATAATCGCCTTATTCCCTCGGGCGCTGCGCTTGGACCAAAATCTACGCCAGCGCGCGACGACAAAAACCCCCCGAAGCCTGATCGTAAACGCGACCGAAAGGCGCAGGAGCGGGCGGAAATTCAGGCGGTAGTCGCCAATATTCCCGAAGCACAGAAGCTGCCTAAGACGGACACGTCCCGCCTTGGCACTGCCACCGCGCGGGCCAAGACCGAGGAAGCGAAAACCTCCCGGATTGCCAGCGTCGGCAATAATGCGCTGCCGGTGCCCGAAACGGCGCGCCCATTGGTCAGCGCAGCATTGCCAAGGCCGGCAAGCACGCTGACACCTGCGCCGACAGCGACGGCTGCTGTGCCCGCTGCTATTGCGTCAGTTCCAACCCAAAGCGGCGGGTCGATAAAGGAGGCACTCCCTATATCGCAAGCCCCTGCGATTACCGCGCCAGCGTCTGAACCCGCGCCTGCGGTGCCGGTTGCGTCATCCAGCTTTAATCTGGGCGCAATTGTGGGGGCCATTGATATTCCGGAAAGCGAACAACAGCCTTCGCAAGTTCCAGTCGATTTGAAAAAATTGAAACCACGGGTACCCAAGGCGACGGCAGAGCCAGCAAAGGTTGATCCCAAGGTTTTGGCGAAAGCCAAAGCCCAAAAGGATCATCCCGCGCGCTACTGGGTGCAGATTGCGGCAGGAAACGCCAATGCTCTTGGCTTTGATTATCGCAAACTCAACAAAACATATGCGGCATTGCTCAAATCCCGGAGCCCATACACGTCCGAATGGGGCAGGACGGACCGGCTGTTGGTTGGTCCGTTTCCCAACCTGAAAGCCGCAAAGAAATGGGAAGGCGACTATAAAAAGGCGGGTGGTGACGCCTTTATGTGGAAAAGCGAGATTGGCGAAGTCGTTAATCCGTTGAAAACAAAATAGTGGCTTCCGGTTGGGGACACTTGGCGGCATAAGCGCGGCATGTCGCATCTTGCCCCTTATGCTTCCTGTCCTGATCATAGCCGAGGTCGGCTACATGCCGAACCGTCAAGCGATGTGCGCGGACCACGTGATATTTTCCAGCGCGACCGCGACCGTATCATTCACTCCATCGCGTTCCGTCGCCTGCGCCACAAGACGCAGGTTTTTATTTCCCCCGATGGCGACCATTTTCGGGTCCGTCTGACACATAGTCTTGAGGTAGCTCAAATTGGTCGGACGATCGCCCGCGCGCTGGGCTTGAATGAAGATCTGACCGAGGCCTTGTGTCTGGCCCACGATATTGGCCATCCGCCCTTCGGTCATGCGGGTGAGGATGCGTTGGAAGAAGCGATGAAGCCTTTTGGCGGGTTCGACCATAATGCGCAGACGCTGCGTACGCTGACGCTGCTTGAATCGCCTTATCCGTCATGGCCTGGATTAAACTTAAGCTGGGAACTGCTGGAAGGGCTGGCCAAACATAATGGTCCGGTTGCCAACCCCGGTTGGGCCTTGGCCGAAGTGAATCATGGCTTTGACCTAAATCTGACCGATTGGCCTTCGTTGGAGGCGCAGGTTGCGGCGATCAGCGACGATATCGCGTATGACAATCACGATATCGATGACGGCATCAGGGCAGGGCTGCTTGACATGGACCAATTGCTTGAACTGCCGTTCGTGGCGGACCGTTGGGAGGCTATCTTGGCCCGCTACCCCGATGTCCGCCCGCGCCGCTTGATTGGCGAGCTGACTCGTGAGCAGATTGGCGTGATGGTCAATGATGTGATTGAATCCACGCGCGCGCGCATAGACGAACTCGGGATCAGAACTGCCGATGATGTGCGCAAGGCTGGCGTCATGATTGGTGGGTTTTCCTCTGAAATGGCAGCGCGTGAGCGGCGGCTTAAAAAATTCATGTATCAAAAGCTCTATTATCACCCCACGCAGACTGCGGCGGCGGTGGAGGCATCGAAGATCGTGCGCGAACTGTTTGGGGTCTATCGAAACGATGTTCGGCTGCTGCCACCCGAATGGCGCGAGAATCTGCCGGAGCAAGACCCGGCGCGCAGCCGCCATATCGGCGACTTTCTGGCCGGGATGACAGATCGTTACGCCACCGACCGGCACCGCGAACTTTGCGGGAACGCGGCGTGAAATCGAAAATCGTCATTGCCGGTGGCTCGGGCTTGGTTGGAAAACAGTTGGCGGTTTTACTGGCCCGCAACGGCGTTGAGGTCCATTTGGTGTCGCGTCAACCTACCGCGCAAGCAACCCCCAATGTGCATGAACATGTTGCCCCAAGCGATGACTGGCCAGCGATTGTGACGCGAATCAAACCTGCCGTCGCCATTTCATGCTTGGGAACTACGATACGCACCGCAGGGTCGCGTGCGGCTTTCCGGGCCGTCGATCATGATCTGGTGCTTGCCTTTGCAGCGGCCAGCCATGAATCCGGAACACAGCGTTTCATAACTGTCTCGTCGGTAGGCGCGATGCCAGCGAGCAGCAATTTCTACCTTCGAACTAAGGCCGAGATGGAGCAGGGGCTTCGCAACATTGGCTTTCAACGGCTTGATATCATGCGCCCGAGCCTGCTGACGGGTGGCAAGCGCGACGCGCACCGTCCGGGCGAGTCATTAGGGATTTTATTGTCGCCATTTGCCGACAGGCTGATGATTGGGCCGATGCGGAAATATGCCTCCACGCCATCGCATATATTGGCACAGGCCATCGCGGCGTTGGCAGATAGGCCCGACGAAGGTGTTTTTATCCACGAAAATGATTCCATCCGCGCGCTCGCGGGTTGACTCTGCAATAGGCTAACGCCAATGGAGAAAAGTCGCTGACGAGGCGGGAGAGCGTCCCTTAAAGGGACCGCCGAAGGAGCAACCGCCCCGGAATCTCTCAGGCAAAAGGACCGCTTCGGCTTTTGCGACACTCTGGAAAGCGCTTATCTTGGCCGTTGGCTGAGATACGCCACCGAAGGTGTAACCTGCCATATACGCCATGCATGGCGCATATCGCGGATAAAGCTCTCAGGTACCCGTGACAGAGGGGGCAGCAGACTTGGCGCTATCCAGCGCCGGTTGCTGCATCTTTTGAACGGACTGATATGCGCGAAGAAGACGAATTAGAACTCGAACCCATCGAAATATTGGAACTGCCGCTCGACGCTTGGCATCGTGACAAAGGCGCCCGCATGGTCGAATTTGCGGGCTACCACATGCCCATCCAATATGAAGGCATCATGGCCGAACATATATGGACGCGCGAAAATGCCGGGCTGTTCGATGTTAGCCATATGGGTCAGTTGCTGCTGACCGGCGATGGTGCCGCCGAAGCGCTTGAAGCGCTGGTCCCCGGCGACATTTCCGCCCTGAAAGAAGGCAAGATGCGCTATTCGCTCTTGCTGGCCGAAGACGGCGGCGTGCTGGACGACATGATGATTACGGCGGCTCCCATGGGGCTGTATGTCGTCGTCAATGGCGCAGTGAAGTGGGATGATATGGGCTATCTGCGCGAATATCTGCCCGACGAAATCACCATCAACAATATGGAAGATCGCGCATTGTTGGCGCTGCAAGGGCCCAAGGCGGTCGATGCGTTGAAACGTGTCGTGCCGGGCGTGGACGCGCTATATTTCATGGAGGCGGGTTCATTCTTCTGGGGTCCCAAAACCGATCCTGAGCCGCTTTGGATCAGCCGTTCGGGCTATACCGGGGAGGATGGCTTTGAAATCGCCGTGCCCGCAACGCACGCAAAGGCATTGGCAGACCAATTATGTGCGCAACCAGAGGTTAAGCCAATTGGCCTTGGCGCACGTGATTCGCTCCGGCTTGAGGCGGGCTTGCCGCTCTATGGTCATGACATGAACCCTGAACTGGAGCCCGTCGAAGCCAACGCCGCCTTTGCCATTTCCAAACGCCGCCGGGCGGAAGGTGGCTTTGCGGGGTCTGATCGTATCCTAAAAGCGCTTGCCAATGGCCCGGCACGCAGACTGGTCGGCCTTTCGGTCGAAGGCAAAATGCCCGTCCGCGAAGGCGCACCGATTTTTGTAGGCGAAGCGCAAGTGGGCGTCATTACTTCCGGCGGCTTTGGCCCAAGCGTCGGCGCACCGATTGCCATGGGCTATGTTGATGCGGCCCATAACGCCGTCGGCACCATGCTTGCAGCCGAAGTGCGCGGCAAGCGCGTGTCCATTACCGTCGCAAATCTACCCTTCATCCCACATCATTATCATCGCAAAGGAGCAAACACATGACCCGTTATTTCACCGAAGATCATGAGTGGATCGAAGTTGACGGCGACAGCGCAACAGTCGGCATCACGCAATATGCGCAAAGCCAATTGGGCGACATCGTGTTTGCCGAAGTTCCTGCGGTAGGTGCAACGCTTAAAAAAGGCGGCGATGCAGCCGTCGTGGAATCGGTGAAGGCCGCATCCGACGTTTACGCGCCCGTCAGCGGCACGGTCATTGAAGGCAATGACGCCTTGGAAGGCGATCCCGCTTTGGTAAACAGCGACCCGGAAGGCGAAGGCTGGTTCTTCAAGCTGACCTTAAGCGACAGCAGCGAGCTCGATAGCCTCATGGACGCCGCCGCATATCAGGCATTTGTCGACGGGCTTTAAGATAATCCGCTCGCGACGCGGGCTATGGAGATTGAAATGCGCTATTTACCGCTAACCCCATCCGACCGGCAGGCGATGCTTGCCGTCATCGGGGCAAAATCGATTGATGATCTATTCTGTGATGTGCCTGCCGAGGCGCGACTGGATGGGCCAATCCGTGGCCTGCCCAATCACGCCAGTGAAATGGCGGTGGAGCGGCATTTTTCCGAACTTGCGCGTCAAAATATGACCGCGTCGCATCATCCATTCTTCTTGGGCGCGGGCGCATATAAGCATCATGTGCCCGCGAGCGTTGACCATATCATCCAGCGCGGCGAGTTCCTGACGGCGTACACGCCCTATCAGCCCGAAATCGCGCAGGGCACGTTGCAGATGCTGTTCGAATTCCAGACGCAGGTTGCGCGTCTGTTTGGTTGCGATGTCGCCAATGCGTCGATGTATGACGGCTCGACCGCCTGTTGGGAAGCCATTGGCATGGCTGGCCGCATTACCAAGCGGACAAAGGCACTGCTGTCATCAGGGCTGCATCCGCATTATGTCAGCGTGGCCAAGACCATGGCGCAATATACAGGCGATACGTTGGACACAAGATTGCCGGAACTGTCCGCACAGACCGACAGCGCGCGTTTGCTCGCCGCTATCGACGGCGAGACAAGCTGCGTCGTGGTGCAATATCCCGACATATTGGGGCGGATCGAAGACCTGTCTGCCATCGCCGCCAAGGCGCATGCGCATGGGGCGTTGTTGATTGCCGTCGTGACGGAACCCGTTGCCTTGGGCGCGATCAAAGCACCTGGAGACATGGGCGCGGACATCGTGGTGGGTGAGGGGCAGTCGCTTGGCGTCGGCCTGCAATTTGGTGGGCCTTATGTTGGACTATTTGCGTGCAAGGAAAAATTCGTCCGCCAAATGCCCGGTCGTTTATGCGGGGAGACTGTGGACGCGCAAGGAAAGCGGGGCTTCGTTCTGACGCTGTCCACGCGTGAGCAGCATATTCGCCGTGAAAAGGCGACGTCAAATATCTGTACCAATTCAGGTCTTTGCGCCTTGGCCTTCAGTGTGCATCTCACCTTGCTCGGCGAAAAGGGGCTGCGCGGATTAGCGCAGTTGAACCATGCACTTGCGGTGCAAGCGGCGGATCGGTTTACCCAAATTCCGGGCGTCGAATTGGTCAATGATAGCTTCTTCAACGAATTCACGTTGAAGCTACCGAAAGAAGCGCGGCCCGTTGTGCGCGCGCTCGCCGACCGAAAAATACTTGGCGGCGTGTCGCTTGGGCGTCTTTACCCCAATGCAGACGCGCTTTCGAACGGCCTGCTTGTGGCCGTTACGGAGACTGCCACCAGCGCGGATATCGAAGCATTCGCCGTCGCTTTGCAGGAGATTTTGGCATGAACAGCATCAACCAGAGCGGATGGAAGCCCGAAATGGGCAATGCCGACGACACTGCCCTTGCAACCTACACCGGCAACAAGGCACTAATGCTGGAAGAGGCGTTGATTTTCGAGATTGGCACCGCCGGAACAACCGGCGTTGATCTCGCCGATTCACCGCAGGTCGCGTCGCGCTTAGGTAATCTGGAACGGCATCGCGACATTGGCCTTCCCGGCCTGTCGGAGCCTGAGACGGTACGCCATTATACGCGCCTTAGCCGCCAGAATTACGCGATTGACCTCGGTTTCTTCCCGCTCGGTAGCTGCACGATGAAGCACAACCCGCGCCTGAATGAAAAGGTCGCGCGCATGGCTGGCTTTGCCGATGTCCATCCGCTGCAGCCGGTCGAGACCGTCCAAGGTGCGCTTGGCGTTATTCACGAACTGGCACATTGGTTGGTTACGTTGACCGGCATGAAGGCCGTGGCGATGTCGCCCAAGGCAGGGGCGCATGGTGAATTGTGCGGCATCCTTGCCATTCGCGCGGCGCTGACCGCGCGCGGTGACGCCCGTTCGGTTATCCTCTGTCCCGAAAGCGCGCATGGCACCAATCCGGCGACGGCGGCCTTTGCAGGTTATGCGGTGGAGAATATTCCCGCGACATCGGAGGGCCGCGTCGATCTGGCCGCGTTGAAGGCGCGGCTTGGTCCCGATGTTGCGGGTGTTATGATCACCAACCCCAACACCTGTGGCCTGTTCGAGCGGGATATGCGCGAAATTTCGGACGCTGTGCATGCGGCGGGTGGCTATGTGTATTGCGACGGCGCGAACTTCAACGCAATTGTTGGTCGTGTGCGCCCCGGCGATTTGGGCGTTGATGCCATGCACATCAACCTACACAAGACATTTTCGACCCCACATGGTGGTGGTGGGCCGGGTTCCGGGCCAGTTGTCCTGTCCGAAGCATTGGCCCCTTATGCGCCGCTGCCTTTCGTCGATAAAAATGGTGATCATTATCGGCTGGTCGAAGAGGAAACGGCTGGCGAGCACCTCGGGTCCAGCTTCGGCCGCATGGTGGCCTTTCACGGCCAGATGGGCATGTTTACGCGGGCTTTGTCCTACATCATGTCGCATGGCGCAGATGGCTTGCGCCAAGTGGCAGAAGATGCCGTGCTGAACGCCAACTATATCTTGCGCAGCTTGGAGGACGTTCTTGAAGCACCCTTCGCCCATAGCGGCCCTTGCATGCATGAGGCATTGTTCAGCGATAATGGGTTGGCCGAAGGCTTCTCCACGCTCGACATCGCCAAGGGTCTGATTGACGAAGGCTATCACCCGATGACGGTGTATTTCCCGCTCGTGGTGCATGGCGCGATGTTGGTGGAACCGACCGAGACCGAGAGCAAGGCCACGCTGGACCAGTTCATTGGCGCGCTGGGTCGCGTTGCGGAGCGGGCCAAGGCGGGCGACCCGTCGTTAAAGTCCGCGCCGCATTATGCGCCGCGTCGCCGTCTGGATGAAACGCAAGCCGCGCGTAAGCCCGTGTTGGTCTGGCGCGAGCCCGAACAGGCGGTTGCGGCGGAGTGAGTGGACCGCAGCCGTTTGTTTTTGAAGTTGGCGCGAAGGTAAAACGCCACGCGCCGGCGACGGAGCGCAACCGTGATGTGATTGCGCAAACTTTGGCGTGTGTGCTTCCGACAGAAGGCCTCGTTCTTGAAGTGGCGAGCGGCACCGGCGAACATGTCGTGCATTTTGCAAAAATGTTCCCCGCACTGACATGGCAGCCAAGCGACCCGGACCCAATCGCCCTTGCATCGATCAACGCGTGGCGTGCGGATTCCAAAGTTCCGAACGTGCGGCCCGCGATGTTGCTCGATGCGTCGGCAGATTGGCCGATAGCGCAAGCGGACGCGGTCGTCTGCATCAACATGACGCATATTAGCCCATGGGCCGCCACCGTTGGTCTATTGCGCAACGCCGCGCGCCTTTTGCCGCAGTCTGCCGTGCTTTTCATCTACGGACCCTACAACCAACGCGACGTCCCGCTGGCCGACAGCAATGCCGCCTTTGATGCTGCGCTGCGGCAACAAAATGCCTTATGGGGCCTGCGCTTTGTCGAGGACATTGCAGCAGAAGCGAATGTATCAGGGCTCCACTTGGACTCAGTCATCGATATGCCCGCGAACAATCTATCGTTGATTTTCCGCGCTTAGTCGTCGGCAAATCACAATATTGACAGGCCGCTATAATCTCTCGACACATTGCATCAGGCCTCTGCGAAAAATGGCCATTGCTAGGAGAGAATGATATGGCCGTTGCCAGCTACGACATATTGAGCTTTGATGGTTTTTTAACGCACTGGGCGGCGGAACGGCAGGAATGGGTGGCGCTTTCGCAGGAGGACCGCCATTTCACATATGGCCAGTTGGAGGAGCGCACCGCGAAGATCGTCGCGATGCTCCTTGGGTTAGGGCTGAAAAAGGGCGACCGGATTGCCTGGATAGGCAAAAACAGTGATTTATACTTTGCGCTTTTTTACGGCGCTGCGCGGATTGGTGTGGTGATGGTGCCCGTCGGATGGCGTCTTGCGCCTGCGGAATGGGCCTATATCGCCAACGATACTGGCGCACGGCTGCTCTTTGCGGGGCAGGGGTTTGAGGCGGGTGTGCACGCTCTGGCCCGCGAGATAGCTGGTGTCGATCGGGTTATAGCCGAAGAAGAAGCGCGCGATATGATTGACGCGACGGCGCGCACCGCGTTTGAGCCTGCTGGCCCTGACGACGCCGTGCTGCAACTCTACACCTCCGGCACGACGGGTAATCCCAAAGGCGCGGTGCTTTCCAACCGGAACCTGTTCGCGCTGCGTAAAAACGCAGCCGAAGAGGCGCATGCCTATAGCAAATGGGAAGATGATGAGGTCGTCCTCATCGCCATGCCTTGCGCGCATATTGGCGGAACCGGACTTGGCATCATGGCCATGGCATCAGGCCTGCCCGCGCTCGTGCAGGCGGAGTTCTCGCCAGATTCCGTCTTTGATGCTATCGAAAAGGGCGGGGCAACGCGGCTTTTCATCGTCCCTGCGGCTTTGCAGATGATGGTCAACCACCCGCGTTGCCGCAACGTAGATTATAGCCGCCTTAAATATATCCTCTACGGCGCAGCGCCCATTCCGCTTGAACTGCTGCGCCAGTGCATGGATGTGTTCAGCGCAGAATTTATTCAGGTTTATGGTATGACGGAAACGACAGGCACGATCTGCATGTTGCCGCCCGAGGACCATGACCCCAATGGCAATACACGCATGCGTTCGGCCGGTAAGCCGCTTCCCGGCGTCGAATTGCGCGTGGTGGATGGGGCAGGGAACGATGTTGCGGTTGGCGAAGTGGGTGAGATTTGGACGCGGTCGTCCAACAATATGATTGGCTATTGGAACTTACCCGACGCCACGAAAGGCACCGTTGCCGACGGAGGCTGGATTAAAACCGGTGATGCGGGATATCTGGATGAGGACGGATATATGTATATCCACGACCGCGTGAAAGACATGATCATCACGGGCGGTGAAAATGTCTATCCCGCTGAAGTCGAAAGCGCGATTTACGGACATCCCGATATATTGGAGGTCGCGGTGATTGGCGTGCCTGACGCCAAATGGGGGGAAGCGGTGAAGGCGGTATGCGTTCCCAAACCTGGCGCACACATTGATCCCGAAAGCGTCATTGGCTGGGCGCGCGAACGCATCGCAGGCTTTAAGGTGCCACGTTCCGTTGACATAATTGCGGCTTTGCCGCGCAATGCGTCGGGCAAAATCCTGCGCAAGGACCTACGCGCGCCATATTGGGCTGGTTTTGAGCGGCAGGTAAACTGAAGCCGCTGAGAATTAAAATTAGCGCCCCACGCTGACATAGTTAAACCCAGCGGCGGCTGTGTCCTCGGGGCGGTAGATGTTGCGCAAATCCACAAGGACATCGCCCGCCATGGCTGCGTGTAGTTTTTTGAGGTCAAGCGCGCGATAGGCATCCCACTCGGTAACCAACGCCACGGCGTGTGCGCCTTGTGCGGCATCATAAGCGCTGTCGGCCATGATGACGTCGGGCAGGATCTTCGCGGCTTCTTCCATACCCTCTGGATCGTGGGCGTGAACGATTGCACCAGCGTCTAGCAAGGTCTGGACAATCGCAATCGACGGTGCATCGCGCATATCGTCCGTGTTGGGCTTAAACGTCAGGCCAAGCAGGCCAATCTTCAGGCCGCGCACATCACCACCCAGCGCCGTGATGATCTTGCGGCCCATAGCGCGCTTTCTAAGGTCATTTGCCTGCACCACAGCCTCAACCACCCGAACGGGTGTTTCATGGTCCTGCGCGGTCTTGAGGAGCGCGAGAGTGTCCTTTGGAAAGCAACTGCCGCCATAGCCTGGGCCGGCATGCAGAAACTTCGACCCGATGCGGTTATCGAGGCCAATGCCGCGCGACACGTCTTGCACGTTCGCACCCAGTTTTTCGCAGAGATCGGCCATTTCATTTATGAAGGTGATCTTCGTCGCCAAAAATGCGTTGGCGGCATATTTGATGAGTTCCGACGAACGGCGGCTGGTGAATAACAAGGGCGATTCGTTGAGGAAGAGCGGGCGGTACACAGCGCGCATGACATCGCGGGCCCATTCGACATCGCTGCCGACGACAATGCGGTCTGGGCGCTTAAAATCGCCAATGGCGGCGCCCTCACGCAAGAATTCGGGGTTGGATACCACCGCAAAGTCCAGATCGGGGCTTGTTTCGCGGATGATCCGCTCGACTTCGTCGCCGGTGCCGACTGGAACGGTCGATTTCGTAACAACGACGGTGTGCGGATCGATCGCGCGCGCCAATTCCTCGGCAGCGGCGTAGACATAGCTCAAGTCCGCATGGCCATCACCACGACGCGAAGGCGTGCCCACGGCGATGAAAACCGCATCGCACTCTTTGACTGCTTCGGTGACATCCGTTGAAAAGCTTAACCGGCCTGCATCGACATTGGTTTTGACAAGCGCGTCAAGGCCAGGCTCGTAAATCGGCATGATATTGGCGTGCAAACGGGCGATTTTGGACTCGTCCTTGTCCACGCAGACAACTTCATGCCCGAAATCGGCAAAGCATGCGCCAGATACAAGGCCGACATAGCCCGAACCGATCATAGCAATTTTCATTAACTGTCCTTCTTAAGGGCGGTATCCAAATGTGTGCGCCTTATGATGTTATCCGCGCAGGAACAAGTCTTGAGACAATCGGTTCCAAGGGTGCTGACCCGAACCAAGCCGGAAACATAAATCGAATCCCCGCGTTGGCGCGACAGTCCCGGGATATTGTCAACGTGCGTTTGAGATTATTTCTGCTATGCGCTGGCTCGCATATCCATCGCCAAAGGAATAACGCCCGTGGGCCATTGCGGCATAAGCGGCGTCATCGTCCAAAAGCGTCGAAACTTCGCAAATGATCCGCTGTGTATCTGTCCCGATGAGCTTCGCTATTCCCGTTGTGACGCTTTCTGGCCGTTCGGTGGTCTCGCGCAGGACCAATACGGGTTTGCCGAGCGCGGGTGCCTCCTCCTGCACACCGCCGCTATCGGTCAGTATGATATGGCTGATCGACAACAGCCGCGCAAAATTTGGATAATCCAGCGGTTCAATCATGGCGACATTGGGTAAGTCCCCTAAGGCCGCATTCATGACCGCACGGACTTTCGGGTTCATATGGACAGGAAAGATACAGGCCACATCGTCACGCGCGGCAATGGCTTTTATCGCGGCCGCGATGTTCACCATGCCCGCGCCAATATTCTCCCGTCGGTGGGCGGTAATACCGATGATTTTACGACCGCGAAACCGGGCCTCCAACGGCGCAAGGCCAAGAATGAGCGACGGATCGTGGACAATTCGCTTTAAGACCCAATGCAGCGCATCAATCACGGTATTGCCAGTTACAAAGACACGATCGGCTGGAATAGATTCTGCCCGTAATGCCGCCGCGGATGTCTCGGTCGCGGCGAAATGCTGATTGGCAATATTGCCTATAATCTGGGCACCTCCATTAACCGTTGATTTTGGTCAAGCGGCCTCGATATGCGCGTTGCAGGCACCTGATCGGTGCATTTCGGGCTGAGATTGGCTCTATTGCGGCTGTTTTGGCCCCTATTTCTGGATTTTGGACACAATTATCCTGTCGCCGCTCGTCGTTCGTGGAACAGCAGGCGCTGCATATTGTACGCAAGATTGGCGAGCATGATCTTCGTCTCGGCACGCTTGATGCCGATGGTGCGGATGAACAGTCCCATATGCGCCTTTTGCTGCGCAAAGACGTGCTCGACCCTTGCACGTATCTTCGACTTTGTTCGGTTGGCTGCACGAAGCGCTTCTGACCGTGGCTTGCCCTTTGGCTTCTTGCGGTGGATGCGGCTGACCCGGCCATGGGCTGCAAGCCACGCTTCATTGGTCTTGGACCGGTAAGCGGTGTCGCCCCACACATCAGATGCAGTGTTGTTTGTCGTAACCACTTCGCGCAGTTGTGATCCATCATGACGCGCGCCGTGCGTGACCACAGCCTTGCGGATGAACCCGAAGCGCTGATCGATAGCTATATGATTCTTGTAGCCAAAGCTTGGGATCGCAATGTCGATCTGCGGCTTGCCGTTCGCAGCCATGCGCGCTTTGGCAAACTTCACCGTCCAGCGCGCATCTGTGTCTTTCTGCGCAGCCTTGGCGGGTTGGTCGGGCCAGACTTCCTGTGCCGTCTTGCCGACCTTGATTGCGTCCCTCTCGTCTTGCGTATTGCGCTGCTTGGGGGCTGCAATCAGCGTTGCATCGACGATCTGGCCGCCCATTGCCAGATATCCATTGGTTCGCAGCCGGTGGTCAAAGGCGTCAAACAGCACCTGCAAGGTTCCGGCATCGGTCAACTTCTCCCGGAATAGCCGGATCGTGTTGGCATCAGGCGTTGGCGCTCCAAGATCAAAGCCCAGAAAACGCAGCCAGCTCAACCGATCACGGATCAGATACTCCATGCGGGCATCGGCCACATTGTTCTGCGCCGCCAGAATAAGGATCTTGAACATCGATACGCAGTCATAGGGCGGTCTGCCACCCTTCGAACCGTCCGAATAAGCCAGTGCATTGTCCAGGATCACACGAAAGCCTTCAAAATCCACTATCCGCCCCAGCGCCTCAAGCGGATCGCCATTGGCCGAAAGCCGCTTCAAATGATCCGATAAACCGAACAAACCCGCCTGCTTCATAATCGCCTCCCGATGGGGACCGTTGAATCAGATCACACGCTCAAATGCCAGAGGTTTTTGGAGGTGCCCATCTTGCGATTTACCTCTTCGGGCCATGGCTGATAAATGTCATGGCTGCGCAATCCCGCTTCGATATGGCTCACCGGAATTTTGCGATAATAAGCGGCTAGCGCGCCGACCATAGCCGTTACGGTATCGCCCTGAACGATGACGCGATCCGGCTTCGCTTTGTCCAGTACCACCCCAATTGTTTGCAGCAGGCGCGCCGTGAGCGTGTCGAGTGACTGTTCCGTGCGCATGAGGTCAAGGTCATAATCTGGCACGATGCCGCTGATCGACAGCACTTGGTCCAGCATGTGCCGATGTTGCCCGCTGACGAGGACTTCGGTGTGCATATCCGGATGTTGCGACAGCGCGTTTATAACCGGGAAGAGCTTAACGGCCTCGGGCCGCGTGCCGAAAATCACCAAATTCTTGTACATCTACGCTCCCTGCTCTCCTGCCTGAGGGAAGATTGTAGATAATATTAACGCATTAAAAAGTAACGAAATTTTTTTGCGAAGAATTTTTATCGCAACGTGCGCTAAGACAGCGGTGCTTCTTGCGTTTTCATTTCCTGTTCCAAGCGGCGCGACACCGCCTCGGGAGAGCCTGTATATTTGGTAAGCCGCGCATAAATGAGCGGGATGAGTATGAGTGTGATGAACGTCGCCAGTGTCACACCGAAAACAATCACCACGCCAATGGCTGACCGCGCAGCGCCACCGGCACCACTCGCAATAGCCAAGGGAATGGCCCCGAATACCGTAGCTATAGATGTCATCAAAATGGGTCGCAAACGACGGGTAGCGGCTTGTTGAACGGCCTCCAGTATTTCCATGCCTTCGTCGCGTAACTGGTTCGCAAATTCGACGATCAGAATACCGTTCTTCGCGGCAAGCCCGACGAGCATCACAATACCAATCTGGCTATATAGGTTCAACGTCATGCCGGTGAGCGCAAGACCAATGATGCCACCCCCGACCGCCAATGGTACCGTCATAATGATGGTCACAGGATGCACGAAGCTTTCAAACTGTGCGGCGAGCACGAGATACACGAGAAGGATGGTCAGTAAGAATACAAGCATGATTGAGCCGCCGGTTTCCTTGAAAGCCTGACTTTCGCCCCGATAGCCAACCGCCAGTACCTCTGGGGATGCAGCGGCTTGCTCTTCCAAAAAGGCCAAGGCCTCCCCCATGGTATAGCCCGGCGCGAGGCCCCCCTGCAGCGTGATTGCGCGCAGCTTGTTGAAGCGCCCCAAATCGCGCGCGCCTGCGGTCTCTGTGTATTTTATGAGGTTGGCGAGCGACACCAATGATCCGTCACGCGTCCGAAGCTGGATCGCAGCGAGATTTTCCGCAGTGGCGCGATCCGCTGCATCCGCTTGCACGATGACGCGATATTCTTCGCCGCGATCTAAATAGGTCGATACCCGGCGCGAACCCAAAAGCGTTTGTAGCGCCTGGCTGACCTCTGCCACTGAGATGCCGAGGTCGCCCGCGCGCGCAGTATCGACCTGAATCTCCATTTGGGGTTTGGTTTCCTTATAATCGGAGTCCATGTTTACGATGCCGGGATTTTCACTTGCGGCGGCCAAGATGCGGTCACGCGCAATGCTCAGCGATTCATATGTTGAACCCGCAATCACAAAATTTATGGGCTGACCGCGTCCACGTCCGATGGACGAGCGCACCGAAGCATTGCCGCGAACAGCAGGTAGCTCGGCGAGGATCTTGTTGACCTGCGCAACCACATCTTCGGTTTTCTCGGTCCGTTCGTCCCACGGTTTCAGAAAGACGATAAATGTCCCGCTGTTGAAATCGTCGCTGGGTCCAAATCCGCCGGGCGTGCGCTGAATGATTGACCTGACCGTGCCCTTTTCGATCAGCTTCACGATCGGTTCCGACGCCTGAAGCATATATTTGTCCATGGCTTCATAGCCAGTGCCCTCAGGCGCGGAAATGTTGGCGTTCAATATGCCGACATCTTCGGCCGGCGCGAGTTCCGATTGCAATGTGGTGAACAGGAATCCAGCACATGAAAGGAAACAAAGCACGCAAAGCGATGTTACCAATGGCTTTGCGATCACAACTGACAGCAGGCGGGTATATCGACGCTCAAGCCGCTGAAACTTGTCATCTACCCATTTGGCCACACGCCCGCGTTCTTCCTGCTTCAGCAACTTGGAACATAACATCGGGGCAAGGCTGAGGGCGACAAAACCCGAAAAGGCAATGGCCGCAATCATCGCGCCAGCCAATTCGCGGAAAAGTAAGCCCGTCTGGCCAGCCAGAAACATCACGGGCACGAAGACGGCGCACACGACGACGGTGGTGGAAACAACCGCAAACGCCACTTGGCGCGTTCCGGTTACTGCCGCGACCAAGGGCGGCTCACCCTGTTCAATGCGGTGATAGACGTTTTCAAGCACAACAATGGCGTCATCGACAACAAGGCCAATCGCCAGCACCATTGCCAATAGCGTCAGCAAGTTAATCGAAAAGCCGAGGAACCACAGGAC
The DNA here is from genome assembly GCF_050921905.1 of Sphingorhabdus sp. Taxonomy (NCBI): domain Bacteria; kingdom Pseudomonadati; phylum Pseudomonadota; class Alphaproteobacteria; order Sphingomonadales; family Sphingorhabdaceae; genus Sphingorhabdus; species Sphingorhabdus sp. The sequence continues at coordinate 276,336 of NZ_CP050888.1, forward strand.
GGCAAAGGTTGCGAGCAAGCAAATGGGCACCGTGACCGCCGGAATAAGGGTCGCGCGCCAACTGCCCAAAAACAGGAAGATGACCAAGACAACCAGCGCTGCTGCTTCTGCCAGGGTAACCCACACGCTGCTGATCGCCTTGCTGATGAACAACGAGTCATCGGAACCAACGGTAATTGTCATGCCTTGCGGCAAAGTGGGTTTGATCTGCTCGGCAAGTTGCTTCGCACGCTCGGCCACGGCCAGTGTGTTCGCGCCGGATTGACGCACAATACCCATGCCTAACGCAGATTCCCCATTGAGGCGGAACGCTGCGTAAGGATTTTCCGGACCCGTTTCGACCCGCGCCACATCACCCAGTCGCGTCAACGATCCATCTGCGCCCCGCGCGACGATCAACTGACGAAATTCGGCTTCGGTGCCAAAAGGGCGGCTGACCCGCAGCGTGACATTTTGATCGGTGGATTCAAGCCGCCCGGCGGGCAGCTCCACATTCTGGCTGCGCAAGGCATTTTCAATGTCTATCGGCGTCAGGCCCAAAGCCGCCAAGCGATCCGGCTGAAGCCATATCCGCATGGAAGGCCGCGCTTCGCCGCCTACAAATACACGGGCTACGCCGTCGATGGACGAAAAACGGTCAACGAGATTGCGGTCGACATAATCGCTGAGCTCAAGCCGCGACCAACCGGGCTTTGACACGACGAGAAACAGGATTGGCGACGCGTCCGCATCGACCTTGCGCACTTCGGGTGGTAGCACTTCTTCGGGCAAATCGTCCGCAGCCCCTCCGACACGATCACGGACATCATTGGCGGCGCTGTCTACCGAACGGCCCGGCGCAAATTCGATGGTAATGTCCGACTGCCCGTCGCGTGAACGCGATGTGATGGTTTGAATCCCCTCAATACCGGCAAGCGAATTTTCGAGGACTTGCGTAACGCGCGATTCAACGACCGTAGCGGCTGCGCCGGTGTAGGTTGTGTCGACAGATACGATTGGCGGTTCAGTGTCCGGATATTCCCGGACGGGCAGACTTAAAAACCCGACAACACCAACGAGCAGCATTAAAATCGCAATGACGGCTGCGAATACGGGTCTACGGACGGAGGTGTCGGAAAGTTTCATGTCAGACTTGCATCAGCGCGATTTGGCTGTTGCGCCGCTGGCCTTGGCGGGGCCAGTCCGCACCGTTGTACCATCAGAAAGTTTTACCACGCCTTCGGTGACGATTTTGTCACCCACTTCAATGCCCTGAATAATTTCGACCAAATTGCCGTCACGTGTCCCGGTAATGACAGGCGTGCGCTTCGCCTTAAGGTCGGACCCAACCGTATAGACAAAGCTGGTGTCGCCTTCGCGGACCAATGACAATTCGGGCACGGCGGGGGCAGTGCGATTTTTTGACGCTATTGTTACGGATAACAGCATGCCGGGTTTCAAATTGGCATTCCGGTTGGGCAAAACTGCACGCAATGTTGCGGTGCGGGTTTGTGGATTAACAACAGGGTCAATGGCGGTAATGCTGCCCGACGCAACATAGTCTGGAAAGGCGGCAGCCTTTGCCGTTATGACCTGTCCCACTTGGACGTTGGCCAGCATTGTCTCTGGCACAGTAAAGTCGAGCTTGATTGAACTCAGATCGCTCACCGCGGCGATTTCGTCTCCGGCGCTTACCACTGCGCCAATGGAGATTCGCCGCAACGATACGTAGCCGGAAAAAGGCGCGCGCACGACACGGTCGCCAATCGACGCACGTGCCTCATTTGCCACCGCCTTTGCTGCACTTGCAGATGCAGTTTGCGCGTCCAAACTTGCATTGGTTGCAAAGCCGCGGCGGTGAAGTTCGCTGATACGCTTTAGTTGTTGATCGGCTTCGCGTGCGCGGGCTTGCGCACTGGCAAGCGATGCCGTTTCCTGACCCTGCGCAAGAACCGCAAGCATTTGTCCCTTTTGCACATATTCGCCGTCGGAAAAGCCAAGTTGCGTTATCCGTTCGGTGACGGGCGCGCGGACCGAAACTTGTTCATTTGCATTAGCCGTTCCCACAGCGACATAGACATCCGAAAACTGATGTGAGGATGCCGCGTCAATAGTAACCAGCGGGGTAGGGCGCTCGCGCTTTTCTTCGCCGCCGCCACATGCGGCAACACAGAATATCAATGACAGAATGATTGGCTTACGCATTTTTTCACCAGTTAGGGATTCAGAAAGAGAGACACCTTAAACTTGCTGTTGGCGGAACTTATTCCAATCGACCAGTAATTTTCGACAAATGAAGCTTTTCTTTGCGAAAACCTTTTTTGGCAGAAAGCTGGCCGCGGTCGGTTGCATTGTTTTATCTTTCCAAAAATGCCGAATGATATGGTCAAATGCCGACAATCCGGCCTTCGTCCCTTCGCCCATCGCGACTATAATCTGCTTATACGGCACCGTTGTGACATCACCTGCTGCAAACGCGCCGGGAATATTGGTCGCGTTATGTGCGTCGACCTCAATTTCCCCGCGCGACGACAATGTTAGCGGGCCTTTAAGTCATTCGGTATCGGGGACCAAGCCAATCTGCACAAAAATGCCATCCGGATCGATGCGATGGGACTCGTCCCTGTTGCTGTCGGTGTAGCCATACACATGTGATGGGCACCAGCCTTCGCGGGTGCGACGGTTTTTTGCTGGAATTGGGAATTGCTGCCACCGGAACTGCCCAAATCACCCCTCCACGCCTAAAGGGGAGGGGCTTAATTTCGCTATATGCAACGCAGCAAGGCAAAGGCGGGCGTAATGCAGCGCTATTTCGGGGATGACGCATTTGTTGCCGCAATCCAAGGTAAAGCGCCAAAAGAATTTACAAGTAATAGCCGTTAATCCGCAGTTTTTGAGGCAGAAAAACCACTTGTGAATGATCGCAACCCATGCAACTATAAGTTATTGGGATGATGCAAGAATAACAGGAGAAGGTTATGAAAAAACGTTCGTTGAATGGCATCATACTGATATTGGCCGCAGCCGTTTCGGCATGTGGCGGCGGTGGAAGCGATTCAGGCGGCGATGCAATCATCGTTCCGCCCCCGCCCCCGCCTCCGCCCCCTACGACCTGTGGTTTGCTCAATCGACAGAATTTTGCGGCTTCCGTTCTGAACGAATGGTACCTGTTTCCAGAAACGCTACCGACCGCGCTCAGCCCATCGGCTTATACCTCCGTGGACGACTATATTGACGCCTTAACCGCGACTGCGCGTAGTCAGGGGCGTGACCGGTTTTTCACGTATGTTACCTCTATCCAAGAGGAAAACGCCTTCTTCACGTCAGGTGCGACAGCCGATTTCGGCGCGCGTTTTGCGTTTCAAGGCACACGTTTATTCGTAACAGAAGCCTTTGAGGGTGCGCCAGCGCTTAATGCGGGCATTGACCGTGGCACGGAAATAATCGGAATCGGTACAGATTCTTCGAATATCCGGTTGGTATCTGAAATATTGGCAACGCAAGGGTCTGCGGGTGTATCAAGCGCTTTGGGTCCGAATACCGTTGGAACCAGCCGTGCCTTTCGCATAACTGACTCATCGGGCACCCGCAATGTCACCGTGGCCAAAGCAGAATATACCATTCGCCCGCTCTCAACTCGTTATGGCGTCAAAGTCATCGACAATGGCGGCGGACAGCGCGTTGGATACATCAACATGCGCACGTTCATCTCGACCGCGAACGATCAACTGCGGACGGCGTTCGCCGATTTCCGCGCACAGGGCATCACAAACTTTGTTATCGATTTCCGCTATAATGGCGGCGGGCTTGTCGCAACGGCGGAGGTGATGGGCGACTTGCTTGGCGGCAACCGCTCTAGCAGCGACATTTTCTCAGTCACGCGTTTCCGCGCGTCAAAGTCAGCCGAAAACAATAGAACGCGTCGCTTTGCGCCGCAACCGCAGTCGGTGTCACCCGTGAAGATCGCGTTCATCTCCACCAGAGCTACGGCGTCTGCTAGTGAAAATGTCGCGGCGGCCTTCGTGCCGTTTCTCGGGGTCAATGCCGCTTTAGTGGGCAGCAACAGTTTCGGTAAGCCCGTTGGGCAGATCGCGCTTGATCTGACAGCTTGTGATGATCGCATTCGTGTTGTTGCTTTTGCGACAGAGAATGCGGCTGGGCAGGGTGATTATTTCTCCGGCCTTGCCGGCACCATGCGCACCACTTGTGCGGCGGCTGACGATATCACCCGGCCTTTGGGCGACCCGCAAGAGGCATCGCTTCGCGCCGCGCTGGATTTCGTGGCGGGACGCAGTTGCACCCCAATCGCGCTCGCCCAAAGCGCCCAGAGCACAGCTTCAGGAAACGAACGTCGTCTTTTACCTGCGCCGAAAAACGCCAGCACAGCGCAACGTGAGGTTCCGGGATTGTTCTAAAAACATCCTGTTGGATGCACTCAGGTCGCCGCTTTTAGCGCGTCCAACACGCTTTGGGCATGCTCTTTGCGACAAATCAGCAGGTCCGCTATATATGTATCCGCCTGATTATAGACCAAAGGGCTACCATCGATGCGGCTGACGTGCAGGCCAAAGGCGGCAGCGACAGCAGCGGGCGCGCAATTGTCCCATTCATACTGCCCGCCATTGTGCAGGTAAATGTCGGCCGCACCGCGCACGACCGCCATTGCCTTTGCCCCTGCCGAACCCATCGGGATGCATTCAGCGCCTAAAGCGTCTGCTACCGTCAAGGCTTCTGCTGCGGGCCTAGTTCGGCTGACCACCATGCGCAGTTTTTCGGGGGCGGCAGGAATGGCTGTCGGCTGATCGCTCCTTAGAACAACGCCCAACGCCGGAAGTGCTACCGCGCCAATCACCGGCACGCCATGTATAGCAAGCGCGACGTGGACGGCCCAATCGGTGCGGCCTTCACCATATTCACGGGTGCCATCAACCGGATCGATAATCCACACGCGCGATTTTGACAGGCGCGCGTTGGTATCCTTGCTTTCTTCCGACAACAATCCGTCATCAGGCCGTTGTTCGGCAAGGGCATGGATCAAAAACTGGTTGGCGGTTTGATCGCCAGCCTTGCCAAGCGCATGCAATGCCAGCAGCCCGCTGTCGCGCACTTGCAACAGCAATTTGCCAGCGGTTTCGGCTAAATGCGCGGCTAATGCGCTATCGTCGGCGATTATGCTCATTTCAACGGCATCAGCTGGCGAACGATATGTTCAGCGGCTTCGGCAGGGCTCATTTCGACCGTGTTCACGCGGATGTCAGGGTTTTCGGGTGGTTCATAGGGACTGTCGATTCCTGTAAAATTCTTTAATTGTCCGGCACGGGCCTTTTTATAAAGCCCCTTCACATCGCGCGCCTCGGCGACCTCCAGTGGCGTGTCGACGAATATCTCGATAAACTCACCCTCCGGCATCATCGCGCGCACCATATCGCGTTCTGCGCGGAATGGCGAAATAAACGCAGTCAGGACAATGAGGCCTGCATCTGCCATCAGCTTTGCAACTTCGCCAACCCGGCGAATGTTTTCAATCCGGTCGGTTTCGGTAAAGCCCAAATCCTTATTGAGGCCGTGGCGGATATTGTCACCATCGAGCAAAAATGTATGCCGGTTCAGCAGATTGAGTGTCTTTTCCACTTCATTAGCAATCGTCGATTTGCCCGAGCCGGAAAGGCCCGTGAACCATAAAATCTTCGGCTTTTGGTTTTTGAGCGCAGCATGTGCTTCGCGGCCAATGTCGGTCGCTTGCCAATGGATATTTTGTGCGCGACGCAAAGAAAAGTGCAGCATGCCGGCAGCGACGGTGGCATTGGTGATCTTGTCGATCAGAATATATCCGCCCAAAACATGGTTGTTGGCATAAGGTTCGAACACAATAGGTTTGTCGGTTATTATTTCCGCCACCCCAATGGCGTTGAGTTCCAACGTCTTGGCGGCCATATGCTCCATATTGTTTACATTGATGGTGAATTTGGGCGATTGCACGGTGGCCGACACCGTTTGCGTCCCCAGCTTCAAATAATAGGCCCGTCCTGGAATCAGGGGTTCTTCCGCCATCCAAACAATGGTGCTTTCAAACTGGTCGGATACCTCAGGCGGATTGTCTGCAGCGGCAATCACATCCCCGCGTGAACAGTCGATTTCGTCCGCAAGGCACAGCGTAACCGATTGGCCTGCAACAGCTTCGCTCAATTCGCCGTCAAGCGTGACGATCTTGCTGATCGTTGTCGTCTTACCTGATGGCAGCACGCGAATGCTATCGCCCGGACGCAATATGCCCGTTGCGATCTGGCCGGAAAATCCCCGAAAATCGAGATTGGGTCGGTTGACCCATTGCACCGGCATACGCAATGGCTTGGCCTGGGCCGCGTCATTATCAAGCGCGACGGTCTCCAAATGCGCGATCAGCGGTTGACCCGCATAATATGGCATATGGACCGAACGCGCGGTGATATTGTCGCCTTTGAAGCCGGAAATCGGCATGGCGGTAAAATCGTTTATCCCGATGCTGTGCGCAAATTCGGTATATTCGGCGACGATTGCATCATATGTCGCCTGATCATAGTCGATCAGGTCCATCTTGTTCACGGCAAGGACGATGTTTCTTATGCCCAATAAGTGGACAAGATAGCTATGGCGCCGCGTCTGGACGAGGACTCCTTTACGCGCGTCGATCAGGATTACCGCAAGATCCGCCGTTGATGCGCCCGTTACCATATTGCGTGTATATTGTTCATGGCCAGGGCAATCGGCGACGATGAATTTCCGCTTCTCGGTCGCAAAAAACCGGTAGGCGACGTCGATGGTGATGCCTTGCTCTCGCTCGGCCGCAAGACCGTCCACAAGCAACGCAAAGTCGATGTCCTGCCCCTGCGTTCCCATCCGTTTGGAATCGGATTCCAATGCCGCAAGCTGATCTTCAAAAATCATTTTGGAATCGTATAGTAACCGACCGATCAGCGTCGATTTCCCGTCATCGACCGAACCGCAGGTGATAAACCGCAACAACGACTTATGCTGGTGGACAGTCAGATAGGCTTCAATGTCCGAAGCAATAAGGTCATCGGTTTTGTATATGCCATTTTGGAGCGTTGCATCTGACATCAGAAATATCCCTCCTGCTTCTTCTTTTCCATGCTGGCGGCCTGATCATGGTCAATAGCGCGCCCCTGGCGTTCGGAGGTGGTGGTGAGCAGCATTTCCTGAATAATCTCGGGCAAGGTTGCGGCATGGCTCTCGACCGCGCCTGTCAGCGGATAGCATCCAAGCGTTCGGAAACGGATGGAGCGTTCAACCGGAACCTCGCCGTCATGCAACACAAAGCGGTCATCATCCATCATCAGCAACATGCCGTCGCGTATGACGGTAGGGCGCGGCGCGCTGAAATATAAAGGCACAATCTCGATATTCTCAAGGTGGATATATTGCCAGATGTCCAACTCGGTCCAGTTGGAGATCGGGAAGACCCTTATGCTCTCTGCTTTCGCCTTGCGTGCATTATACAGGTTCCATAATTCGGGCCGCTGGTTCTTTGGGTCCCAAATATGCGTCGCGGTGCGGAAGGAGAATATGCGTTCTTTGGCCCGGCTCTTTTCCTCGTCCCGCCGCGCCCCGCCAAAGGCGACATCGAAACCATATTGGTCGAGCGCTTGCTTCAGCCCTTCGGTTTTCCACATATCGGTGTGCAGCGACCCGTGATCAAAAGGGTTGATGCCGCGCGCAATTGCCTCTGGGTTCTGGTGCACCAATAATTCCATACCGGCATCGCGCGCAGCCTTCTCGCGCAACGCGTACATCGCCTTGAACTTCCAAGTGGTATCGATATGCAACAACGGAAAGGGCGGCGGCGATGGGTAAAACGCCTTGCGCGCCAAATGCAACATCACGGCGCTGTCTTTACCCACGCTATACAGCATCACCGGCTTTTCCGCTTCGGCAACAACCTCCCGCATGATATGGATGGCTTCAGCCTCAAGGCGCTCAAGATGCGTCAGGGTTTTGGTCATAGTGTGTTTCTCTTCCTATGACCCCACATTGTCAGAAGTGCGCGCATCCCGCAAACAAGACATTCTTGTTAGGGCAAATAGCGCGGTTTTAGCGAGGGTGATCGGAGCGGTGTGCATATATTGTCGGCGCGTCATCATCATGCGGCATTTAGGTTGTGAACCGCTAAGGTGCATTTACGTGGTCCTGACCCCAATAAGGATGTCGGCTTTATCCGCATTGGACAACAAGCGTCGGTGAAGCTTGAGGCCTTTTCGTTCACGCGGTACGGCGCGGTGCCGAGGCGCGTGCGGGAATTACGGTGACAGGAATTACGGTGACAGTGCACTAAATTATTACACGCTGCGCATCACGGTTCTAAGCTGAAGAAATAAGTGCACTGTCACCGTAATTCCGTAATTAAATGTCTAGAGGCTATCGGCGCTACTGATCTTCGCGTGGCCTAGGCGGCGCATCGTCTCTGCCCTTTTTGGAGGGTCCATGAAATGCCGCATACTCTAAGCATTTATCAATTTGCGGTTTTTCTTCCTTGGCATTGTGCCATAGGATCGACGCTTCCTTGAAACGATGAACCTGATTGGCAGATAGCTGCGCTTCATTAAACGTCCATTCACCGTCATACATAAGCTCATGGATTTTGTTTATCCGGTCCTTTGCGCCCATCGCGTAGTAGTCCGCAATGATCAGCCACTGTTCCAGATCAACACGCCATTTTTTAACCTGCTTTTGCCACGTAGCATCATTGGCAATTCCAGCGCCAGAGTGGACTGGCTGCGCCAAGTTTTCGTATGACGTTTCAAGATCGGAAAACAGCCGTTGATGCCTCTCGCGGTTGTAGATCGCGGCGAAGCCATAATCCACGTTGTCGAATCTATCTCGCAAAATCGGGCGGATTTGTTCCGTATAGGTCGTCAGCAAGTCCAGTTTCTTCTCAACCGCCTTTGTTCGATCTGACAAATCAGCCAGTTTAACATCGCGCACGTGTGCTTGTGCATGTGTTTCAAATTTTGCGCTGATTTTCGTATCAACAAATTGATCTAGTCGAACGTCAATAATCGACTGAAGCTCATCACCCGACAAATCCGTCTTTGATGAATCCAAATGGCTTTCAAAGTAATCCGCAACAATGCCTTTCACATCGTCCATCGACAAGCCACCTAGGCCTTCGGCGTCAGATACCCCTTCATTCGCGGCCTTCCTTGTGCCTGTGACAAGCAGCCAAGCTGCAAGCGCAGCGATACCGATAAGCAATGCGGAAGGAACTGGCCAAGGCGTTGTAAATAGCCACTCAAGCACGTTCGGCATCCGCTGCTTGAGAAGCGCAAAATCGTCTGGTGCGGTTGAGGCACCTATGATTTCGAATCCTATACGAAAGAGTGTGATTAGCAGAAGTAAGTGTCTGACCCGAAATTAAGTTGAGTAGTGTCAGCGAGTTAGCTTGACGCTTTTTCACATCGCTGATTCAACGGTTTTGCAACGACCCGAAGGATTTCAACGATGTGGACCGACACCACTCGCGCGCATCATGCACGCAACGGATTGGCTTTGCCAAGTGATTTAACTAATGAGGAGTGGGCGGTTCTGGAACCGTTTTTTCCGCAGCCGTCCTTTGTCGGCCGTCCGCGCAAATGGCCGATGCGGCGGATAGTAGAAGCGATGCTGTATCTGCTACGCGGTGGCCTGCCATGGCGGATGCTGCCGCCGGGCTTTCCACCTTCCTCGACGGTGCAGCGTTGGTTTTACGCTTGGCGCGATGATGGCACATGGCAACGGATCAACCATTATCTGATCCAGGATGCCCGGGTGGCGCAGGGTAGCGAGGCTTCACCCAGCGCCGGAGTGATTGACAGCCAGTCTGTCAAAACGACGGAAAGCGGCGGCATACGCGGCTATGACGCGGGCAAGAAAGTGAAGGGGCGCAAGCGCCATATCATCACCGATACGAACGGCTTTCTGGTACACGCCATTATTCACAGCGCCGATATACAGGACCGTGACGGTGCGCCGATCGTGCTCTCCGACATCCGTTATAGTTTCCCTTGGCTGCGCCATGTCTTTGCCGATGGCGGCTATGCCGGTGACAAGCTCAAAACCGCGCTGACCAAGATCGGCGACTGGACCATCGAAATCATAAAGCGTTCTGACCGGGCAAATGGCTTTGTTGTTCTACCGCGCCGATGGGTCGTCGAGCGAACGTTCGCATGGCTAAACCGCAACCGGCGCCTTGCCAAAGACTTCGAGCGCAGCATCGCTTCCGCAACGGCATGGCTGTTAATGGCCTCCGTCCAGTTCCTCGCTAGACGAATCGCAAAACTATGATATTAAACATGATAATTATGAGTCAGACTCTAAGACGGCTAATAATAGCCCGCCCAAAATCTTGAGATACGTCATTCTGTATGTCTGCCCGTAACTCCCTAATTTTGCGAGTCCTTTTTTAATTACGTAATTACGGTGACAGAGCACTAAATTACTGAACGCTGCAGGAATGCCGGTGGAATCACCGTGACACGTGCGTCATTCCCGAAATAATCTTGCTGCGTTGCATATTGCGAAATTAAGCCCCTCCCCTTTAGGCGTGGAGGGACCAGTCCCCCGGACTGGTCCGAGAGGCTCCACGGGGTTGGGGTGGGGCATATAGGTTTACGCAACGCCGACAGGCCCCACCCCCTTCCCCTCCCCTAAAGGGGAGGGGTGATTTAGGGAATTGCGGTGACACGTGCGTCATCCCTGAAATAGCTTTGTACTATAACGGTAGTTTGCTCCATGCGCCTTTCCCCCAAAACTCTTCGTCATTCCCGCGCATGCGGGAATCCAACTCATGACGGCGACATTCCCAGCAACGGTGATGGTGCATTCTTGCGTGGGAGTTGGGTTCCCGCCTGCGCGGGAATGACGAGGAATTACGGAATTCCGGTGACAATTGCGATAACCCCAAAATAGGTTTCGCTTGCAATGTAGGATTTGTTTTGAGATTCTGTGCTTCACGCCCGCAATTGTGGCGCGACCGGCTCTTTGAACCTGTTGAACCCCAGCCCGGCTTTCGTCTCCGGTGAGCCAACTTCGCAACATAGTCGTAAGTTTACACAAATACCCCGTTTCCCGTATATGTTTGTAAACTTAGGCACGGGAATTCCGGTGGCAGGTGCTTCATCCCCACAATGGCATGTTGCTTGCGAGATCAAATCCGAAGGTGGATTTACGTGGCCCTGACCCTATCATTATGTGATTTATGTCAGGATTTTCCACACCATGCCAGAACCAAGCTATGGTGAGCCCTGCTGGGTTCGAACCAGCGACCTACTGATTAAAAGTTAGATGGTCTAATATGGACTGCGTTGGACATTATTATATAAAGCACTATAAAGCATATGGTTAGATATATGTTATATTGACATCGTTGTATGAAATTGGACATAGATTGCGTTACGGTGATTGCTACGTGATTGCCATAGCGGCGCAAAGGAATGTTCTATGGCCAATGTTAAGATTACAAAAAGATCGGTCGATGCCGCCACGCCCGGGGACAAAACAACCTTTCTATGGGACACTGAACTCAAAGGGTTCGGGCTTAAAATCACCACGAGCGGGTCGCGAATTTACATCTTTCAATATCGCACCGGCGGCAGGGAAGCAAAGACGAAACGTGTCACCATTGGGACCCACGGCAGCCCATGGACTGCTGATCTCGCGCGCAACCACGCAAAGGAATTGTCTATTGGGGTGCATAAGGGTGAAGACCCACGCGAACTTGATCAACAACGCCGTCGGGACGCAGTCGACCTAGCCTTCGACAAATATGCCGAAGAATTCATTGAGCAATATCTCAAGCAAAACTGGCCGGAAACCTGGCAGGAGGCTGCGCGAATTTTACGGCGCGACGTCGTACCAGTTTTACGCAGCAGGCCGTTGCCGTCGATTACCAAAAACCATATCGCCGACCTGTTGGACGGGATGAATGACCGCCCGGCATTGAAGCGGCAAACCTATGCTGTGCTGAAAAAGCTTTTCAACTGGGCAAGTAAGTCGCGCAGTGATCTTCCCAAATCGCCAATGGCAGACATGGATTCTGTGCCAAGTGTGCCCAGTCGCGAAAGGGCGCTTTCGCCGGAAGAAATTTCGGCTTTTCTTTTCGCAACGGACGTCATGCCTTATCCTTTTGGTCCCTTTTACCAACTGCTGATCACGACATTGCAACGCGTCTCAACCGTTGCCAACATGGATTGGCGGCAGATCAACTATAATGATCAACAATGGCAAATTCCGGCCAAGATTATGAAAATGAAGTCGGATGTCCTTTGCCCCCTCACGACCGAGGCGGAGGGTGCCCTATCCAAATTAGACCGTGCACCGTCAGGGCTGGTTTTTACAACGACTGGAACCACGCCGATCAGTGGGCTTTCGAAAGCAAAAAGTGCCTTAGACAAGAAAATGATCGAAATCCTTCGGCAACGGGCGGCGGCCCGCGGCGAAGACCTATGTGATGTGCTTGACCATGAAGTTCTGCCCACTTGGCGCAATCACGACCTGCGAAGGACAGGCGCGACAATTTTGCAATCGTGCGGCGTTCCGCTCGAGGTCACTGAGGAATTACTGGCCCACAAGAGCGGCACTCGTGGCGGTATCGCGGGGGTTTACAATAAATATAGATATTTAGTAGAGCGTGGTGTCGCGTTAAATATTTGGGCCGAATACCTGAACGAACTCCGATCATCCTCGCAAGCGACTATGCCAAAACGGCCGACGCTCTACTGGGACCGACTGCGGGCGATTTCGTTGGAGGGGTAGGCACCACCACCGGAGGGAGCTGTCATGCAGGATCATTTTTGGAGCAAAGCGGGCAGGGCAGATTGGTATAACCCTCAGCCGCTGGAATATAAAATGCTTGCCGACTTTTTCATTGAATACGGAGAGTCGCAACATGGTTCAACGTGGGATGGTCTCCTTGGCAAACCGTCGGAGGTAACGGCGAAGCCCTTACGAGAAGGAATAGCCCGTCTGGCGGCAAGCGGTGATTTGAAAACCTTTGTTCTCCATCCGAAAACACATAATTTTCGTGCACTCAAGCCTTCGCAGTGGCGGAACAAAGCCGCATTTGCGGCAATTTTCTCTCGATGCCGAATTGACTGCGACAACACTTCGAAATTCGCGCCAGCAGGCGCAAATCATGGGGAGATCTTTGTTTCAAAGCAGTCAGCCGACCGAATTCTCTCAAGGGAGAATATGGCGTCTGATTTGCCGTGTGACGAAATTTTCAGAAAGGCTGATTTGAAATCCGCTTATTTGCGATTTCTGGTTCATATGGCGACGATTGAGGGCAACGACTACGCTGCAGAAACGTCGAAGGAAACAAAGGCGCTAATTCGCGACGAATGGAAGCTATTTTGCGGGACAGATAAAGTTTTGAAAGCGGGTGGCGAAATAGCCGATATGACCGAACGGCTTTGTAACGAAATGGCGGTGATTTTGCGTGGTGCGACAAAACGTATCGAACGGCAAACTCGAAATAAATCGCTGTAGGATTAATAGGCTACAGAAACATAGTTTGGTCCTGCTTGAGTGGTAAATTTGCCTTCTAACGATTGCACCATATGAGAAATGGGCGCGTGCGCCCGCGCCAGCGCGGCACGGTCGCAGTTGAACGCCTTGTTTAACGAGCCACTATTTGGACGTTTACGATTCTTGCGAACTCTAAGTGTCCAGTCTTCGGCCGTGTCCAAGGCCAGCGTGATAATGATCGCGCTTTCCCATCGGTGAGCAAAATTTCTCCGGTTTGACCAAATGCAATAGTAAAAGAGGTATTACGCACTGTGGACATAGTGTCCGAAGGATTTTGCGCCCCTACCCAAAACACTCCAATTGCTACAAATTTGATGTCAAAGAAAAGTGTTGTATATCAGAATGTTATTTTAAAACAAGAAACGTGTCCTACTATTTTTGACCGCGTTCACGAGAATTGAGACACCTTGTCCGGTTAGACATCGGTCCCCGAATCTTAGATCTTCTTTGAGCCAGCCGCGATTTTGCGGGGCGTAAAGGAGTATACGAATGATAACCGATTTGAACAATGCGGGCACCGAGTGGCTCACCACCTCCCAAGTGGCGGGGCTGACCCAAACAAGCAAAAGCTATTGGGAGAAGGCCCGCGTTCGGGGGGACGGCCCCCCTTACTCAACGATAGGAATCCGCGTGCGATATCGTGCTGCCGACGTCGCGGCTTGGATTGCGGCGCGGCGCGTCACCAGCACCTCGGAAGGAGGTGCGAAATGAACCCTTTGAAAGTAGAGGAATAGAAACATGTCGAATACATTTAATGATGGGACCGGTACTCCACCAGTGAGCCCGACGGCAACGCCGCTGGAAGCCAGTGCTGGCGTACCGGCGCCGGATGGACGGAACGCAGCAGCTTCTGCACGAGCCGCGCTGAACGATGCCATTGCATCGCAAAACCAGAGCACAATGGCCAACGGGTCTTCGCGAGCGGATGTGGGCATTGCAACGTCAACGGGGCCTGCGGCTAACGATCGCGACAAAGCCAGGGCGGTTGATCCAATCGGAAGTTCTGCGCCCCACTATCGGCCCGGGCCTGTGTTAGCGGAGCCGAGTGCTCCAAAGCCAAGCCAAGCTTCTGCACAGGCCGAACGTTCCAGCGACCGGCAAGAGCCGCAGTCAGGAGGAAATCAACCACCTCGCCGGCCACCTGCTGATGCCATCTCGAGCGCCTCTGATGAGCCAGAGCCAGAGAAAAAGAGAACGCAGCCGCCGCTCCTTGATATTGAGGAATTTATCCGCGAAGTCGAAGAGAGCAAACGCGGCGCCATGACCAGGCGGCAAATAATTTCCTTAGGTGACTACATCAAGGAGCTTGCCAATTGGGGCGTTCCTATTGGTCCGATCTACAAAGGCCTAAAGAAGCGGGGACTTGTGAGTTGCTCGCGTAGCAGGTTTGGCGAGCTATGTTGCGAACTCTTCCCTGACATATTCGGCTCGGCGGCGCGCCGGAATGCCTGAAGCTGAAGACATCCCGAGCTTTTCTAATCAGCTCGGGATGTCTTCGACGAACTTACGGCGAACATCCACCAAACATCGGGGACTTGTGAGTTGCTCGCGTAGCAGGTTTGGCGAGCTATGTTGCGAACTCTTCCCTGACATATTCGGCTCGGCGGCGCGCCGGAATGCCTGAAGCTGAAGACATCCCGAGCTTTTCTAATCAGCTCGGGATGTCTTCGACGAACTTACGGCGAACATCCACCAAACATCGGGGACTTGTGAGTTGCTCGCGTAGCAGGTTTGGCGAGCTATGTTGCGAACTCTTCCCTGACATATTCGGCTCGGCGGCGCGCCGGAATGCCTTAAGCTGAAGACATCCCGAGCTTTTCTAATCAGCTCGGGATGTCTTCGACGAACTTACGGCGAACATCCACCAAACATTCTTTATATAAGTTGCTCGCATGCAGCGGCAAAATTGCTGCATTATTACATCTGCACAAATACAGATCGCATTTAATTCGCTGTGAATACAGCAAGCATTAAGATAAACATAAAGAAATACGGCCATATGATGGTCGTATGAAGAAAGTATAGTGCGCAAATACGCAAATTGGATGATGTTATCATCGCAACTTGCTTTTTTGAGTGTAAATGACTATTTCTATAAACACAAATTACAAAATAAGATAGAAATATGGTCCGCAATCCAGCTCATATAGCCTCACTGATGGCAGCTGCAGAAGCAAAGCGCAGACGAAACGATGCCGCCTCTGAACGCGAGCATCGTCTTATCATGCACAATATCGAGCACGAATATGATGGCTCGCTTGGCCGCGTCGGAATTTTAAAACGCAGCTTGGCCCGGATCAAATGTGACAGCCTTGCAGTGCCCGCAGAGCGAAAGCGGCAATTGCGATTGTCAACGTTCGGGCGTTCATTCCATGGCCGGGGATCGATACACCTGAAGGAACGCCAAGCAACGGGCGGCAAAAAGTCTAAGAAAGCGGGTTCGTCTGGCGCGGCGCATTACAGTTACATTGAAGACGACAAATCCGAACAGAAGATCGGTGAATCCCAGTCTCCGGCGAACAACAGCCATATCAGTTATATCGATAGTGGCCGCGTTGAAGTCACCGATGATGGCGACCGATTTTCCAAGTCCAACATTGATGGTGACTTCGCCGAACGGATGCGGTTCTTCGAGCTTACCGAAATGTTTGAACGCGATTCCCACGGGGACGCGGTATCCCTGGATTTAAACCGGCCAAGTGCTGCAATCGCTGCAACCTTGGCTGATCCCAACTGCGACGCAGGCTTGCGTGAGGCTATGGAAAATTATCCACTTCCACACATGGGTGAACCAGTCCGGATCAAGCTTAAGGGAAGCAACAAGGATCTTCGCCGCCTGCTAACCACGCATGGAATGAACCTTTCCAAGATCGGCAAGAATACGGCCAAGTTGGCAAATGACGGTATTGTCTTTCATACAGGGCGGTCCGGACGCACGCACTTCCGCTGGGTGTTCGAACTGCCTGTGGAATTTACAGCCGAGCAGCGCGCAATGGTTCTTGAGGATCTTGGTGCGCATATGGACCAAGAGAAGTGCATGTATGCGGCCGTTATCCATGCCCCTGATCCGCATAATGATCAGCGGAACTGTCATTTACATCTTATATTTTATGACCGGCCTTGCCGGCGCCTCAATGGCACCGAAGCTGATTTCGATAACGTTGCCGAAACCTTCCAGGAAGCTATCCGGGACGAGATGGCTCGGGGTCATATTAAAACAGGGGAGTGGGATTTTGCAACTCAGCGCCATTATTTGAGCATTCGGAGTTGGAAAATACATTATCCGTTCCGTGCCGAGAAAAGCCGCGAGATCACCAAAGGTAAGGACTGGCAGGCCCGTTTCCGGCGCAACTACGCCGCAATTGTGAACGACGTGTCTGCCAGAACCGGCGGCGGCGGCTCCGTTTATGATCCTCGTTCATATACTGACCGCAACGTAGACATTACCCCAAGCAAGCATCTCGGGCAGTTGCATGCATCCGAAGTTGCAGGCATTCCAACGCTGATTGGACTGAGTAATGAAGCCAACCAGGCCAACGATGATCGCCGTGCGATCCTTGCCCGCCACAATGCTGAAATGGCGAGATTGGCTCAACTTCAGGCAAAGCTTGAGCCGTATCGCCCTGGAGCCAACGTGAGTCCGATTGTATCGACCCTGGCAAAGTTGCCTTTATCTGACATCGCCGATGCCAAACATGCTGCAGATGCAACACTAGCCATGGACCTTTGGTTGCTTGAAACGGCACGCGAGCGATCGCGCGCTACGCTTGTCCATGACCGCCAAAAACGGGCAAGCCAGAAAGGACGGGCTTATGAACGGCAGCAGCGCCAAGAATTAGCCACTGCTGCTGAAATGCACCTTGCTGGTCTCGACCGCCAAGATGCAGCCGTGAAGACTATGGTCAATTGCGTGCAGCACGACCTTGACTCAAGTCGCAAAATTACTTCTGAATCCGTTGAACGGGCAGCCGCAAACTGCGCTAACTTGTCGCGCCTTGTCGCAATACAGCCATCAGAGAATATGGCCGCGACGCCAACACCAGAAAGCTCTGTAGCTTACCCAGCGCTTCGAATGGGCGCAGCGTCTCTTGGCATCCCGTCGCCTGCGCCTGACGAGGCTTATGGCGGCAAACCAGCGCATTCGTCTCTCGAGCCTGTGCCGGTGCAATCCGATAAAGCCGACATATTTGCGGAGTCAGGATATAATCCATCGTTAAACGGGGAGGCGGAACCGAACGAGCAGCCACCCCCTGTTTCGCCATCCTTGGATGGTCCGGCCAAGCCGATCTTACCACGCGATAACGCTGCTATTGCTGAACCGCCACCAACCCCTGCGGTTGCGTCTTTGCCGGACATGCCGGACAACAATATGGCGCCCCACATTAAATCTGTAGAGTTCGACATCGTTGCCGAAGCAAACTGCGAGAACCGCGCCGGTGCCGTTGGCGCTGGCTCATTAGGCAGTGAACCATATCCTCGACCAGAGTTTCGCGACGAATCCAAGCTCGCAGAAGCGACAACAGATACTGTTGATGAACCTTTCAGCACGAGCAACGGCCGGTTGGATAAAGTCAATGGCAGTAGCATGAACGCATTGGTGGAAAACGCCGCCGCGCCCAGTGCAACGGCCGACGAGCCGGTTCATTCACCCGCGCTAACGCCGAATGCTCCAGCCGTCATCAATGACGCAACCAAGGAACCCGTTGGCGTGCCCGATCAAATGTCTGTGCGGGGTGGTATCGGTTGCCCAAATGCAGATCGCCAAACAGAACATATTGAAGCCGGCCCGCAGATATCATCTGGCACCATAAACAATCTTGATGCTGTCAAAGATGTCGTTCTGCCAATTATCGCTTCGCCCCCTGAGGACACAGATGCAAATGTTCAGCAGGAAAGCATGCCAGCAGGTATGAGGATGCACAATGATGCTGGCGGCCTGACTGTTAAACCGCATGGGCAAACATCTACGGATGTGCCCGTTCAAAAGCCGCCGCAAGCCCAAGAAGGGCCCCGCGGTTCTGATCACAAGCCGAGATATTCAGGTTCGTCTGCCGAACGTGATGCCGCTGTCCGGCGCTCTGAATTCGAGACAAAGGCAATCGTTCATATTGTTCGGACCGAGCGCATCCTCCTAAAGAAAGTCGAAGGCAAGCTGGTCCTCCCAGATCATAAGCGAATATCAGCAGAATGGCATCGGCATGTGCCATTCCTTCAGATTGAGTTGGAGCGCGACCAACGCTTGATAAGGGATGAGCTGGCGGCGTTTGTGCTGCAGATTAGCAATGGCCGCTATGACGCGAACTCGACGCGCGATCAATTCTTTCAAAAGATATTCGAAGGTCAGCCGGAGGTCGTGAAAGCTTTAGACGAAAGACAGCAAAAGGCCGCAGCTGATCGGATGGCCGAAATGCGGCACATTGAATTCGAGAAAGAGATAATAATTCATATCGTGCGGACTGAGCGCATTCTTCTTGAGAAAGTCAACGGCAGGCTGGTTCTCCCGAAGCATAAGCGAATACCGGCAGAATTGCACCGGCATGCGCGATACCTTCAGTATGAGTTGGAACGCGACCAACGCTTGATACGGGATGAGTTAAAGGCGTTCGCGAAGCATATTGGCACTAACAGCTACAACGAGAACTCTGACTACGCGAAGTTCCTCAAAAAGGTATTCGAAGGTCAGCCGGAAGTTGTGAAGGCTTTGGACGAAAAGCCGCTGGCAAGGCAACATGCTTTCGCCGCGAGGCAGGATTTCGGATTGTTGTAGATCCACATATTCGCCATCGAGAGTTTAGTGTTCGCGGACAGTCGGGCGGCGATAATGCGTATCGGCCAGCTTTCGTGCAGTCACAGACGGGACTTGCACAAAATTCCAGCATTCTATCTGCCGATTACCGTTATCGCGGCATGCGGACTTTCGATGCAAGAACGCCGCAAGTTCGACGACGCGCCGACGTATGAACTCCATCCCGTCAACGATATCGAGGTCGGTGACCCCTAGAGCTGCTAGAACACGGAGCTTCGTGTGGCGCATCGCGCACGATGCTACTCAGGACAGCCGACAAGTTCGGACTTTATCCCAACCGGTTGGTAACCGACATAGCCTACGGATCGGCGGATATCGCAAACGCATCCTCAAACTCGACCGCTTGCGTCTGTGAGGACCAAATGGAGCCAAAGATGAGTTCCACCTTGCAGCAACGGCCCATAACCTCGGCAAAATGGCAAAACTGATCCCGATGCCAGCCCCCGCAATAGCCGGGGGAGCGGCACAAAGAGCGTGCGCCTAAAATTACGGCAGCTGTAGCCCGCACCTCGAAAGCGAGTTTTTCAACAAAATCTCTCGAACACTGCCGTTGCACCGCGATCAACGAACGTCTGCTTATCGGTTTCTCACCCTTAAAAGGCGACTGTCGGGAGTTTCCAACATTGCAGTCATTAGCGCGCTAAACAAATGTCGCGCCGCAAAAAGGCGAACTCATTCTGAAGCACCCGAACGCCCGTTGTCGGCCAAAACCGACCATGCTTGAGTGTTAAACAATGCTCAGTATATGATACCATTATGGATCACATATTAGTCAAAGAATTGAAAGAAGCGCGGCGTTCTTGCGGGCTGTCTCAGGCAATGCTTGCGGCAAGGATTAATGTCGAACCACAGGTGATCAAGCGCTTGGAAGCCGGCATTGGGTCTGTGGCCACGCTTGTTGCCGCCAAAGCGGCGCTGGATTTCCACCTCAATGGTATCGGACCTGGCCGCACGCTGGGTGACCAACTACGAGGTCGCCGACTAAGAAAGGGCTTATCACTCGAAGCATTAGCGAGGCGGACCAAGCTGTCTCGTGCGACCATTGCCAGTCTTGAACAAGGCAACGGGTCAGTGCGCAGCTTGCTGCGCCTGTTGTCAGTTATCGCACCCAATGCGCGGAGGCGCGCAAAGGAGCGGGCTTTCTGGGGCGCAGGCGACAAGTTTGACCGGGATAGCCGGTTTACGCCACCAGACTTTATGGAACATATTTATGCTGCCTTTGGCGAGATCGACCTCGACCCTTGCGCCCATCTTTTAAGTCCGGTCATCGCCCGCCGGCGCATTATCCTTAGTGAAGGCGGCGACGGCCTGGTTGATGACTGGTCGGGGCGGCTGGCGTTCATGAACCCACCGTTTTCTGCGTTACTTATTTGGTTGAAGCGAGCGTTTGCTCAGTGGCAAGCTGGCAATATCCAGACGATAGTCTGCCTTGTGCCCGTCCGATCAGATTCAGCCTGGTTCCACGAAACGCTAAGCCCCGTTGCTGATATCTACTTGCTACAGGGGCGCGTCCGATTTCTTGGTAGTGAGGGCAAGGGCCAGCCTACACCCTTCTCACTCATGCTGCTGACGTTGGGCGCATCAACAGAACAAAGGGAGCGCTTTGCATCGCTTGTGCCGGGATTTTGGATGACGCGGGCGCCGGATATGGCCATCCCGTCAATAACGGCGTGATTGCTGCAAGCAGCCTAAGTGCATGATCACATTGCATCGGTTTTGATCCTGCATTCGCAGCATCACCGGGGAAAAATGACACGCAAATGCAGGCCAATGGCGAAGCTGACGACGCCGCCAATAGCGCCGGTAGCCAATCTGCCGCTAAATCGTCCGGTAAGTTTGGAAACTCGGCCGCTCCTAGAAATACGGCAAGTTCAGCCAAAGATAAGTCCTCTGGTGTCTGCCCAATGCCGAAAGCGAACGATTCGTCGACTGACAGTCTCGGCGAGTCAAATAATGCTGATAAGAGCGATCGCAATGTGGATGGCGCGCCAACAAACGACGGAGTGAAGCTGGTCGATGATGGCCGCACGATTCCAAGACCATTGATGGAAGAAAGCCTTCGCGAGCCAGTGACGAAGGTCGCTCAAGGTGCTTCTGGCGCCGACGAGGTTGCCGGGCAGTTGTATGCTGAACCAGAGGTCAAAACGCTGGCCGCGCCCGTCGTGCCCAGTTCGGCTACATCGTCGGGCGGACCAGATAAAGGCTTTGCGCCATTGCCGAGCCTTAAAGATCTGAAGTCCAACGATAGCACAATGTCAGGTCCTGCTCAGTCGCTGGCAGAGACATTGAAGCCAACCACAGACGAGCATGACGCGCTGATCCATCGCTTCGAAACTGCTCGCGATGATAAAGAACGAGTTGCAGCGTTGATCCGAGCCGACAAAATTGCCCTTGAACGAATGGTTCTGCGCAATGACCCGGACTGGATCACCATTGATCGACAATATAAAAATCAGCAGCAAATGGCTGGGCGAGTGCGGGGAATAGGAGGAGTAGGAAGGTAGGTAATGACGCTAAAAGGCACCAACTGATCAGTCCGCTGCCTGATCACGGCTTCATGACGCGCGACGCCCACGGTGCTTTGCAAGGGCAAATTGGATATACATAGCAAAGCCATTCAAATGTATTCGTCATCTGACGGCCGCCGAGCGCGTACCGGCAGATGCCGCTAACTTTTCGGCCGTTCCAGCGTACGGACAGAGCTCCCTAAACCAGACATTCGTTCAGGCCGCCTCCACCATTCAAAATGGCCGATCTAGGACCTTCTGCGTTTTGCGATTGAGCCGCTGCCTTTGCGAAATGGGGCATTCGCGCCGATCCGCCGTTCCTATGGTTCGATCCATGTCAAGGCATCCGCGTTCGTCACATAAATCTGGCGATAGCCAAGCCGGATCAGTCCGGCGCGCGAAAGCCTGTTGAGGATCGCCCCCATGGTCACACGCGAGACGCCAACATAATTGGCCAGCGCTTCCTGCGTTATGTGCAGTTCCGGTCCGTCGCGGGTGACCATGTCTTTAAGCAGACGCTTTACCCTGTCTTCGGCAGACAACGCTCGGTCCCCGTTAATCCGGTCGAGAGCCGTGCGCAACTGATGGGCGAGCGATTTTAACAGCCAGCGGGCAAAAGCGGGTTCCGCATCCAGAAGCGTATTGATCGCTGCGGTATCGACGCGAACCATGACAACGTCGGTTTCGGCCACAACATCCACCTGCCGCGAGGCACCGGTGAAGTGCGCCAGTTCGCCGAACAGGTCGCCGGGGCCAAGCACGGCAAAGATCGTCACGCCGCCTTCTGCGCCGAAACGACAGACCGAGACGTTACCGGACTCAATCAGCCAGAACCCGTCCGTCTTATCGCCCTGCTGCTGGATCATAGCCCCGGCATCAAAACGGCAGCGTTGCCCGGCACGCACCAACAGCGTCGCCATGTCCGCATCGGCCTTGGTCGGGGCCATGTCCGATAATTGATAAGTCCTTTGCATTCTTGCCCTGATTGTCGGTTTATGCAGCGATTCGCAAGCGGGAAGAGGCCAACATCATCGCCCGCCAAAGAGGAGAGTGGACGTGGAACCGGCAACCATCATCGTCATCGCAATCTTGCTGGCATACGGCCTGGCGGAGTTCCTGCGCTCCGATCTTTTTTCAAAGAAGGAGCAATGCCGCAATGATGGCATTACCGAAGCAATTTCCACCTTCATGCTGCTGATTGTCACGCAGCCGCTGATCATCGCCTCGGTTAGCCTGCTAGGAAGCCGCTATTTCCCCGAATATCAAGGCGCGCTGAGCAGCCTCAGTGCTTGGGCCGTGATCCCGCTGTTCTTGGTGCTGGATGACATGATGCAATATTGGTGGCACCGTGCGTCGCACAGTTTCAGCTGGCTGTATAACCTCCACCGCGCCCATCACAATGCCCGCTATATGAGCGTGCGGCTCGTCTACCGGAACAACATCATCTACTATGCGATGATGCCCAGCATCTGGTTCTCGGCGGCACTGATCTACCTCGGGCTGGGCTGGGTCTATTCTGGATATCTGATCGTCAAGCTTGCGGTCATCACCGGCGCGCACAGTGACGTCAAATGGGATGAGCCACTCTATCGCATCCCTTGGCTGTCCCCGGTCATGTGGTTGGTGGAACGCACCATCTCTACGCCTGCGACGCACCATGCACATCATGGCCGCCACGCCGATGATCCGGCGGTCAATTACAAAGGCAATTTCGGAAATCTGCTGTTCTTCTGGGATGTGCTGTTTGGGACAGCGAAAATCACCCGCAGTTATCCGCAAAGCTATGGCGTGGAACATCTGCCCGACGCGACGCTGGGCCAGCAATTACTGTGGCCGATTTTCAGCGAAAACAAGGATATCGACCGCAACGTGCCGGGGGCTTCACCTCAACGAACTAGATAAAACGAAAAATTGACCTTCGATGCAGTATGCCTTTGTCGTAACAGATTCTGGGCGACTGGGCCGAGGCTGACAAGCCAACCAAGGCGGTAAGCGCAAGCGCGGCGGACGTCTTCAGGTGCAGGATCATGGATACTCGCTTTCTAGGAGTGATTGATAATTGCAGCAGATGGAGCCTTGCGAGGGCGGCGCAGCCTGCGCCAGCCGACCACGACCGCCGTGGCAGAACTGATCAGGCCGGCGATCGACATCAGCCAGATCAGCACGTCGCGAGCGGGCGGCGTTCCCAGCAACAGGTTCAGATCCCAGCGGTGGAACAGGTCAAACAGCCAGCGATAGACGCGGCGCTTCGCGTCCGCTTCGCCGAGGATATTTCCGCTTGCCGGATCGATATGGACCCAGGTTGCCGCCTCATCGGCAAACTTCACCCGCAGTACCGGCAGGTGCGCCTCACCGCGCACTGCGTACCAATAGGCGTCAGGCCGGGCCAGCATGTCAATCGCGGCAACCGGGACACCGGGCACAAGGGCCGTCGAACGTTCTGCGATGCGATCATGATCGGGCCGGAGCGGCAGGAGGGTGTCGGCGGCCAGGAGGCGATCTTCTGCCCCCGGTTGCTGCAAGCGCAGGAATGGCCGGTCGGCGGCGGATTGCCAAACAAGCCGGTGTGCCTGCGGTGCAGCCTGGACGAGTAGGCCAAGGTCGGAGGCAGGCAGCGGAGTTTCGCCGGCATAGGCCTGCAAGGCCTCAGAGCCGATCCCGTCGCTGGCAAACAGCCGGAACGGATCGACAGACAACCACCCGGAGAAGATCCACAGCAGCAGAAAGGCCGAACCGACCAGGCCGGTCACATGGTGCCACTTCATCCACCCGCGATAGGGCGTCATTCTCCCGCCCTTGAAGCGTTTGCGTCCGGCACGCACGCGCATCAGGCCGATCCAGATGCCAGTGATGGCAGCCAGAATGCAGGGACCCGAAACCCACATCACCACTTGCCGCCACAAGGGCTGTTCCTCACGCAGCGCCCGCGGATAGAGCCAGTGCGGCACCGAGCCCAGCCAGTTCCAGAATCTTTCACCCTGCGCGGTATCGAGCGCGACTTCGCCCGTGCGGGACGAGACATAGAGCACCCGGCCATTGTGGCCCCTCAGCTCCGCCTTCCACAGCGGCCGGTGCTGTTCATAGCGCTCGGCCACAGTCCACTGGTCGCTGTGGATGGCCCACATGGCAGTGACAGGGGCCTTGCCGAAGCCAGCGGCGATGGCTTGAGCCTCGGCCTCTCCTGCTCTGCCCGCAGGCTCACCAGAGTCGGCCCAGACCGAGAATGGTGCCGCTTCCCAAGGGCTCAGCCGCCAGACCGGCCTATCGCCGCGCATTTCCAGCGCGATCTGCCGCAGCGGCGTGTCCACCACGGGGGGCTGGGTCACCTGCTCCCAGGCAATCGGGTCGAGGCCCGCCAGCCTCTCTTCGGAGTCAAGCGAGGGGAAGGGTACGTAAAGCATGACCAGGCCAGAGGCGAACCACATGACCAACAGCAGGCAGGTGGCAATGCCGATCCACCGGTGGACCAGATAGAGCCATCGCTTCACGGCATGCCAGCCCACCGCAGTTCACCTGTCCCGCGGGTCAGAAGCTGGCGCGAACAGCGACGTCGAACGAACGCGGCCGACCCAGAATCCACTGTTCGTCGCCATAAGTGCTGAATGCGTAATCCTCGCCGAACAGATTGTAGACGCGAAGATCCAGCGCGACGTTCTGTGTGAGGGCATAGCTCGCACCCAAGTCCACGACAGTGTAGGACGGGACGCGGAAGGCGTTGGCATTGTCGGTGAAGCGCCGTCCGACATAGCGCAGGTTGGCGCGGGCCGAGAAGCGGCTGCCGTCGCTCCAGCGCAGCTCCGCATTGGCCGCCGCCTCGGGCACCTGGGGCGGGGTCCGATCGTTCAACCCTGCGAATTCATCGAAATTGGCATCAAGCACAGTGCCATTGGCCGAAAAGCCAAAACCGCCCGGAAGTTCCAGATCGATGCTTGCCTCTATCCCCTGCGATGAGCGCTGCCCCACCTGATCGATCGCTCCGCCCGGCACGTTCTGAGTGAACAGGTTTTGCTTGACCAGACGATAGGCCGCCAGCGTGAAGCTGCTGCGCCCGTCCATGAACAGGCCTTTCACCCCCGCCTCGTACTGATAGCCATCAGCATAGGTCAGCTGGAACTGTGCCGCCGATGTAGCAAAGGTGGTCAGCGTGCCGAGCGGATCGACGGCGGTCGCATATTGCGCATAGAGCGACAGGTTCTCGTTTGGCTGGTAAACCGCGCCGACCCGCCAGGTGGTGCTGGACAGGTTTTTGAACGCATCCTGCCCACCGTTCAGCGCCGGTGTTTCGCCTGTGATGACGCCACCGGTATAGACGAAGTTGAAGCGGCCCGTTTCATTCTCTTCATGCCGGATGCCGGCGACGATCGAAATCTGTTCGGACAATTTCAGCTGGTCTTCGGCATAGATGGCCCAGGTCGTTGTCCTGGTGCGGTAACGTGGCAGCAGTCCAACGGTATCGAGGAACAGCCCCGGATTGAAACCGGTCAGTGCCACTTGGTCTTGCTGCGGAACGGAGGCGAACATGTGAGAATAGTTCAGCTTGAACTGGTTCAGGTCGTAACCGATCAGGAGGTTGTTGCTGGCCCCGCCGCCAAAATTCTGCGCGAAGGTCACATAGCCCTGACTGCCGAACTGGTCGGCATCATGGATAATCCCGAAGTTGTCGGATCGGGCGATCAGGCCCGGACCAGTACCGCCAGCGGGCGGAACCCAGTCATAGGTCTCCAGATTGCGCCATTTGCGATTGCTGGTGATGTAATAGGCCGTGTTCGCGATGCTGACAGTATCGCTCACACCCCAGTCAACGGTCAGCGCGGTGCGATTGTCGCGAAACCGCATTACGGCATCGCCGATGTTATAGTTCTCGCGCCGGATCGACGTATCCAGTTCGCCGTCGATCAGCGGCGTACCGAAGTAGCGCACCGGATTGGCGTTACCGAAATCGTTGCGCAGGGTGACGGTGAGACTGTCGGTCGGGGTGAATTCGAGCGCGCCCGAAATCGCCAGATTGTTGTTGTCACCGCGATCGACGAAACCATCGGACTGACGATAACTGGCATCAACGCGGAAAGCGAACATCTCGCCCAGCGGGCCGCCTGCACCTGCCGCAACGTTCCAGCTGTTCTGCGAACCGTACCCGACTTGCCCCTCCAGTTCGAAGCCCTCGGAATTGGGGCTCTTGGGAATCACGTTGACCACACCGCCGAGCGCGCCCTGGCCGAACAATACCGAGGAAGGACCGCTTAGCACCTCGATCCGTTCAACGTTCCATGGGTCGGAGGGAAAGGTGATCGTGCCGTTGTTGGGGAACAGGCGCAGGCCATCGTACAACTGCAATACCGAACCTTGCCCGTTGAACCCGCGCACCGCGAAAGTCAGCCCGCCATTGCCGGGATTGCCGTTGTTCGTGATGCCCGGAGCGCGCGAGACAGCATCTACGATGGCGATATCGCCGCGCGCGCGAATGTCATCACCCGTGACCACGCTCACCGTCGCCGGAGTTTCCAGCACGCTTAGCCCAAGGCGTGATCCGGTCGCCGCTTCCGACGTCAATATCTGCTCGCGCTGTGCTGTCACGATAATGCTGTTATCGCTGTCGGAGCTCTCGGCATTCGCGGCGTTCGGCAGGACAGCTGTCAATGCAATAAATGATAGGCTTGATGCCCGGGATAAAGTGGTCCGGTTCACGATTGGTCCTTTTCAGCAGTCAGTTGTCTTGGAAGTTGAGGGGAGGTGGCAGACGCCTGAACCCTGCCGCTTCTGGTCGACAGGTTAATTACGGTAATGGCATCGGGTGTAACGGTTACGCGCGTCCGTTCCTGCTGGACTGGTGCACGGGCTAACCATGCTGCGCGCTGCTTGCCGGCCACCGCCCTCGACGCCACGCCAACACGACGACGGTAAGCCCCATGGCAATGCCAAGCATGGTATAAGCTGCATCGTTCATGCCGAAGTCTGGCTGGATCATGCCAAGCGCGGCATAACCCGCCATACCGAACGACATTGCCACGATGGTCCAGCCTCGCCACCACGCACCAGGTCGGCGTCGATATTGACCTCTGACATATCGTTGACGATCACCGCAACACGCTTGCTTTCGCGGTTGACAAGGATGTGGTTGAGTAGCGTGGTTTTACCCGCACCGAGGAAGCCCGAAAGCACAGTTACTGGAAGGCGCTTGTCATTTTGGGGTGGCATAAAGACTCCGAGAAAGGATGTTATGTTATATCATTATATTCTAGACGGAGTCGATGTATTGCGCAACCTATTGATTCGCACTTCGCAGGACCGAGGATGAAGACGATCTCCAAAAACTGGCTCGACGGAATGGCGCTGGGTGCATCCGGCCTGTGCTTGCTGCATTGTCTCGCGCTGCCAATGGCCATCGCGCTTCTTCCCGCAGCAGCGGTGCTGGGCAACACCACCGAGCAGTTGCATATCTGGATTCTGGCCACCGCCGTTCCGACCAGCCTGTTTGCCCTCGTTACCGGGGCGAGGCAGTCAGGCCAAATCATAGCGCTGATAACCGGCTTTGCGGCACTGCTGCTGCTGGTCGCCGGCTTGTTGCTCGAAGAGGTAACAAGCATGGCGGTGGTCGTGACGGTTCTCGGCAGTGTGCTCCTTGCATACAGCCATATCACCAATTGGCGCATGCGGAATGGCGCGGCTGCGAAGCGCTAGAATCCGGCCAGAAATTGCTGGCTTTCCGAGTGTTATGCTGTAACATCGCATGATATAGGAGTCGGTCTATGAAAGCGCTCATGTTGGTTGGTGCCGTCATTACGGCTTTTTCGGCACAGGGCGCGGTTGCCTGTGATCGGGAAGCTGGCTTGGGTGGCCGCTTCTCGCCATTTTATGCGATGGCGCATAACGCGGGCGCGCCGCAGCAACCGGAAGGCCCGTTCCAATCCGAGCCAGTTCGCAGTTCAATGGCTTTTCAAGGCCTGATTGCGAAGGAAAGGGACGCATCAGCGGCTGATACCGAAAAGCAGGAACAGCCTGCGCAGAGCAGCGACAATGTTGAAACATCTGTTCCTGCGGAGGTTGCCAAATCAGAGTCGGACACCGTCGTGAGCGACAGCCCGTCGGAAAAGGTCACCGCCTGACCATTTCGTCCCTAATATGATCAACGACGCCCATATGGCAGTGATCGCTGCTAAATCGCTATGTTACCGCGTGGGCGGTCGTCTCATTCTTGACGACCTCTCATTTTCGCAAGCTGCGGGCGAACACCTGCTTATCCTTGGCCCATCGGGCGCTGGCAAAACGAGCCTGATCAATCTCGTTACGGGACTGGCGACACCGACAGCGGGCGAAGTTCACGTCGCTGGCGAGCCGATGTCGCAACTATCCGGCACCGCTCGTGACGATTTGCGCCGCCGAACGATCGGGGTTGTCTTCCAGTCGCTGCGGTTGGTCTCGGCGTTATCGGTGCGGGCGAATTTGCGTTTGGCCCAGCGTCTCTCGGGCGCACCGAGGGATGAGGCGGATATTGCGCGCCTGATTGACTCGGTTGGCATCGCCCACCGCGCCGATGCGAAGCCGCGCAACCTGTCGCAGGGTGAGGCCCAGCGTGCAGCGATCGCGCGTGCGCTGGTTGGCAAGCCGAAACTGGTCATTGCCGATGAGCCGACCTCTGCACTTGACGATGCCAATGCCGAAAATATTGGACGGCTGCTGCTGGAAACGGCGGAGGCCAATGGCTCGACATTGTTGATTGCAACGCATGATGCCAGGCTTCGGACATATTTGCCGAACACGCTTGCGCTTAGCGCCTTGGCCGGAGCGGATTGATGCTTCGGCTTGCTCTTGCTTATCTTAAGGATCGGTCGCTCACCACCGCGCTCAACATCCTGCTGCTTGGGCTTGCGGTTGCCACGCTGGTCATCCTGCTGTCTTTCTCGACCCAGCTCGGCAACCGGTTTGAGCGCGATGCAAAAGGGATCGATCTTGTCGTGGGTGCCAAAGGCTCGCCCTTACAGTTGATCCTGTCGAGCATTTATCAGATTGATGTGCCCACGGGAAATATCCCGCTCGAAAGTATCGATCTTTTGCGCAACGACCCAGCGGTAGAGTCTGCAATCCCGGTGGCATTGGGCGACAATTTTCGCGGGTTCAGGATCGTCGGGACCGAGGCTGCCTATCTCGACCTATATGGGGCCAAGCTCGCACAGGGCAGGGTTTTTGCAAAGGAGCAGGAAACGGTTATCGGTGCCGCTGTGGCCCGCGACCTGGGCATGGGTCTGGGGCAGCGGTTCGTCGGTTCGCACGGCCTTGAAGCGGATAGCGAGGCGGGCGAGCATGACCATGCTCCGTTTACCAATGTCGGAATTCTTGCACCGACCGGGACAGTCATTGATCGCTTGATCCTGACGCCCGTTGAAAGCGTCTGGGATGCGCATGGGATCGAACATGACCATGCGGCGGAGGAAGGACATGGGCATGACGAGGGTGCGCACAACCATGATGAGAAGCCCAAAACACTGACCGAGCGCGGCGAACTGAAGCCTGAGATTACCGCACTGCTTGTATCCTATCGCTCAGCCTTTGGCGCGGTGCGCATCCCGACGATGGTCAATCGCCAGACCGCAATGCAGGCGGCTGTTCCAGCTACAGAAACCGCCCGGCTGCTCTCGTTGCTTGGGGTCGGGATCGACGGGGCGCGGCTGTTTGCATGGTTGCTTGCGATCACGGGTGGGATGTCGATTTTTGTAGCTTTGCTCAACGCAGCACAAGCGCGCGAGGGCGATCTCGCGCTACTTCGCGTGATGGGAGCAACGCGTGGTTCGGTGTTTGGAACAATCCTTTCCGAAGGGCTGGTCACTGCCATAGCGGGCATCATCATTGGTTTCATTATCGCGTTCGGGGCGATGGCGCTTGCTGTGTCGAGCTTTATGCAGCTCGGTGACCTCGGCGTCGATCCGTTCAAGTTCCATCCAGCCATGCTGGGTATAGTTGGCGGCGTTTTGGGAATAGGCCTGATCGCTGCGCTCATCCCTGCGCTCAGAGTGTTCCGCACCGACCTTGCGGCCACACTCGCGCGCGCCAGTTAGGAGAGAGTTATGCGTATTTCCTTTGCAACGATCTGTGCTTTCGCACTTGTCGCGACGCTTCCAGCATCGGCGGCTATGCAAAAAGGTGGGCGTGCGCCGGATCCCAAGGTTGCCGACGTCTGGAAGCCAGCCAAAACTCCGCCCGGGGGGACGTCGTGGACCCTGCTGCAACAGACCAAACTGAACGACCGCACCGACAAGAAAACAGGCGTGATCTATACCAAGCCCATCTTCCCCGCTGGCGTGAAAGCGCTTGATGGCAAGACGATCAAGGTCGCAGGCTGGATGATGCCATTAGAAAACGGGAAGTCGCAAAAACGCTGGGTAATGCTTGGCTACCCGCCCGGTTGCCCATTCCACATGCACGCGCTGCCCAACCAGTTCATCGAAGTATTGAGCCCTGCGGGAGTGCCAGTCAATGAGACTAAGGTTCATATCATGACCGGCACCTTGAAACTCACCGGATACGACGAAAGCGGTATATTCTATCAGTTGAGAGGCGCAAAACCCGGTTAATGCTTTTGGTGGCGGCGGGAGGCCTTCATGCGGGTTGCTGCTCAGCTAACCGTAAGATGGTGAGCGCCGAAAGCTGGGCGCGCTCGGCGAGGGAATCGATAATCAGAAATTCCTGATCCGAATGAATCGCGCCGCCGCGCGGCCCCATTGTATCGACCACAGGAACGCCGCATGCGGCGATGTTGTTGCCATCGCACACGCCGCCGGTTGCCTTCCACGCGAGCTTCAGACCCAGAGCCGTGCCACAATCGCGGACAAGTTCGAACAGCTTGTGCGCCTGCGCATCGACCGGCTTGGGCGGGCGATTGAAGCCGCCATGCGTATGACAATGCACGCCATGTTCGCGTGAAATCGCAGCAACCGTGTCGTGCAGCATGATTTCGGCCGCACGCATTTCCTCGGGGTTGGCGGGGCGCATATTGACCCGCAGGATCGCGTAATCGGGGACGATGTTATTGGGGCCGCCGCCGTCGATCCGCGCCGGGTTGACCTTGAGGCCGGGAGTCTTTGATGCCGAAAGCCGTAGCGCCAGATCAGCGGCTGCAAGCAGCGCGTTGCGTCCGTCCGTGGGATTGCGCCCTGCATGTGCGGCACGGCCATGCACCATGATCGAAAAATTGCCGCTTCCCGGTCGTGCACCGGCAAGCGTGCCATCAGGCAGCGCCGGTTCATAGGTCAGCGCCGCAGTCTTGCCATGCGCAAGTTGGGCGATCAGGCAGGCCGATGCGTGGCTGCCGGTTTCCTCGTCCGAGTTGATGAGGACATCATATCCGATGCGATCACGCAATGGTGAACTCTCCACAGCGCGCAAAGCTGCGAGAAGAACTGCGAGGCCGCCTTTCATGTCGGCTGTTCCGGGGCCGTTGAGGACACCAGGCTCCAACCAGCGGAGCGTCTGGAACGGATGATCGGCGTCGAAAACCGTGTCCATATGGCCCGTAAAGAGCAACTGAACAGCGGCGTTGGGCCGGACTTGGAGGTGAAAATGCTCGCCCCGCTCGATCTGCCGGATCGTGCCGTTCGTATCGACGAATTCAATGGGATCGGGGTTCACCATCTTCACCTCGCCGGGCAACGCGGCAAAGGCATCGGCTAACATGCTGGCTATCGTCTTCAGGCCGGCCAAATTCGTCGTCCCGCTATTGACGGACGCCCATTGCTCGACCTGTGCGAGCATTGGCTGCGCAGCAGCGATTTCCAGAATTTGCCGCTCATGAGGCTGCACCATCTTCTCAATCAAATTTCATCTCCGGTATGTGCCTGCCGCGTGCGAGATTTACGTCTTCCTCACGCAGCTTTTGCTGGACATCGCGCCATTATGCAACAATATATCATCTCATCCTTATCGAACGGACTCGCGAACATGAATCCTCAGAAAATTCCCGTCACGGTTCTGACCGGCTATCTCGGTGCGGGAAAGACGACGCTGCTCAACCGTATCCTCACCGAGGATCATGGCCAACGCTATGCCGTCATCGTCAATGAGTTTGGCGAAATCGGCATCGATAACGACCTGATCGTCGATGCCGACGAGGAAGTGTTCGAAATGAACAATGGCTGCATTTGTTGCACCGTTCGGGGCGATCTGATCCGCATTATCGAAGGGCTGATGAAGCGGCGCAATCGCTTCGATGCGATCATTATCGAGACTACGGGGCTTGCCGATCCGGCCCCCGTTGCCCAGACCTTTTTCGTCGATGACGATGTCGCCGCACGGTCTCGTCTCGACGCAATCGTGACTTTAGTTGACGCAAAGCATGTGCTGGCCCGCCTTGAAGACAGCCATGAAGCCGAGGAGCAAATCGCCTTTGCCGATGTGCTGCTCCTCAACAAAACCGATCTGGTCAATGCGCAGGAACTCGAAGAAGTGCGTCAGCGCATCCGCGGGATTAACAATCAGGCGCGGCTCTATGAAACGGTGAATGCCCAAGTACCACTTGCCGAAATTCTAGGCCAAGGTGCATTCGATCTCGACCGCATCCTTGAAATAGAGCCAGATTTTCTGGGTGAAGACGACCATGAGCATGACGATGCGATCACCTCGGTTTCGGTGAGCGGGGCGGGCGCAGTTGACCCGAAGCTTTTTCTTCCCTGGCTACAGAATCTCGTTGCCGAACAGGGGCAGGACATTCTGCGACTTAAAGGGATATTGGCCTTTCCAAACGAACCCCGCCGTTACGTCGTCCAAGGTGTGCATATGCTGGTATCAGGCGATTTGCAGGATCGCGAATGGCGCGCCGACGAGCCCCGTAACAGCCGCCTCGTCTTTATCGGCCGCAACCTCGATCAAGAGGCACTGACCACATCTTTTGCCACATGTATGGCATAGGATGCAGGCGGTGATTGCCGAGGCCGACCAACTCGTCGATGATCGGGGACGGCGTCTTAGTTACGACGAACCGGTGTCAGCAATCGCGTGGCGCGGCGACGAGGCATGGATCGGCCTCGGCAGCGGCAGCATCGTTGTCGAGACGCCTGCAGACTATAGATCGATGTTCGCCGTGCATGATGGTGCTATACTCTGCGCTGCGCCGCACCCGGACGGAAGCGGCGTGCTGACCGGCGGTGACGACGGCCGACTTGTTCTGACGAGACCCGATGGCACCAATTCAGAATTTGGAAACTTCGGCTCACTCTGGGTCGAGCATTTGGCGGCGAGCAAAGAGTCGGGTATCGTGGTTGCGTCGGCGGGGCGTCAGGCCATCGTCTGGTCACGCGGATCGCACCAGGCTGCGCATCGCTTTACGTATCCCTCTACGGTTTCCGGCATCGCACTCGACGCCAAGGGGAAGCGGCTTGCTGCGGCACATTATTGCGGCGTTACCCTCAATTACGCACTTGCGGCGGACGGCACCCCAAAGCCGTTCTTCTGGGCTGGCTCCCACTTGTCCTGCACATTCTCGCCTGACAGCCGCTTCCTCATTTCCTCGTTGCAGGAAACCGGACTTCACGGCTGGGTGATTGCGACCGGACACGATATGCGGATGAGCGGGTATCGCGCAAAAACACGCAGCTTTTCGTGGAGTATGAAGGGCAAATGGCTCGCCTCAAGTGGGGATGACGCAGCGATTGTCTGGCCCTTCAGCGGCAAGGACGGACCGATGGGATCGTCACCAGTCTTTATGGGGCCAGGCGGGAGCATCGTCACCCATGTCGCCTTTCATCCCTATGATGATGTGCTGGCGATTGGTTATGCCGATGGCGCGGTGGTGATCGCCCGGATGGGTGAAAGAGGTTATATTCCGGTTCAGCAAGCAGGGTCGCAAGCGATTGCGGCTCTGTCATGGAATGCTTGCGGCAATTGCCTTGCCTGGGGCGGCGAGGATGGCCTGGGCGGCATCGTTGATGTTGAGCGAGCGCGATGAAGTCACCCTGCAAGGACATTTGCATTTTTGATGCGACGACGGGCTGGTGCATCGGCTGCGGTCGCACCTTGCCTGAATGCCGACGTTGGAAGCGCGCCAAGCGCAATCGGTTGGAAAAGATCAGCGCTGAACTTCCTGCACGTCTTTCAGCACTGGCGGCACGGGGGGTAGCCATAGGATGATCGATTTTCCCGTCCTTGAATCAGCCTGGGCGCTGCTGTTCATCCTTGGCCTGCGCCACGGTCTTGACCCCGATCATGTCGCGGTGGTCGATAATCTGACTTTTCGTGCTGCCGACGAACGGCCTCGGCTGGCACCTTGGGTCGGAACTTTGTTTGCAATCGGCCACAGCCTTTCAGTGGCGATCGTTGCAATCATTGTGTCTTCCCTGTCCGGGCTGTTCGAAGCGCCAGCATGGATCGGCCCGCTTGTCGATTGGGCGGTCGTCGGACTGTTGTTGCTGGTCGGAATACTCAACCTGCGCGCACTGCGATCCGCCGCGACTTATCGGCCCATCGGGTGGCGGCAAGGCCTTGTTCCGCAAGCCCTTCGACAAACCTCGCACCCTGCGGCCATCATCGCTATTGGCGCAATTTTCGGGTTGGTATTCGATACAGTGACACAGGCAGCGGCTTGGGGTGCAGCGGCTTCGGCGGGCGGAGGGCTGCTCGAAACCCTTGCTGTCGTGGGTGTGTTCGCCGCCGGAATGATCCTGACCGATACGGCGGATAGCCAGATCGTGGCAAGACTACTTCGCACACGCGGCAGTGCGACAAGGGTCACACGTTATCGCCGTGCAATCGGTTGGTTGATCGTCGCATTGTCGTTCGGAATGGCCGGATATGCGTTCCTGACGATGCTCGCCTCGGACTATGAATTGTCAGACGCTGCTTTTTCCGGACTTGGGGCGGCTATGGCAGGAACTGTCATCCTGTTGCTTTGGATTGGCCGAAACCGGGGAGGGCTTCGGAAAATGGGGACTGAGGGGACGGGTCATTGAGAAGGACATTTAAGGTCAGAGCGATAACGCTTGGCATCGCACTGATTGGTGCCGGCCCCGTAATGGCTAACCCGACAGAGCAGTCAAAGTCTGGTCCCGTCGACAAATTCCGTCAGCTGGAAGGCGAAGACTGGCCTGCCCCGAACGATTATCGCAACGCCGCCGGTGCGCCCGGTTTTCGCTATTGGCAGCAAAAGGTGGACTATGATATCCGCGCCCGTCTCGATGAACCAAAGCGGACGATAACGGGTTCCGCCACGGTCAAATATCGCAACAATTCGCCCGACGCCTTGCCCTATCTCTGGCTGCTGCTCGATCAGAATGAGACAAAGCGCGATTCGATTGCCGAGCTGACAAGAACGATTAGCGGCGAGAAGGTTAGTCTGGGTGAAATCCGCCGTGCCAAACGGATGCAGGAATGGGAGGGCGGTTTCACCATCACCGCCGTCCGCGATGCCAATGGTAAGTCACTGCCGTTCAGCACAACCGACAGCCTCTTGCGGATCGAGCTTGCTGAAGCGGTCGCAGCCAATGGCGGCGAAACGGGGTTTAGCATCGATTGGTCTGTGCCGATGATCGAAACGAAGGTGGTTGGCGCTCGCTCCGGCTATGAATGTTTCACGCAGGCGGGAGAAGACGGCAACTGCCTGTTTGAGGGCGCCCAGTGGTTCCCGCGGCTGGCGGTTTATTCGGACTATGAAGGCTGGCACAACAAGGCCTTTTTGGGCGATGGCGAATTTACGCTGGAGTTTGGCGACTACCGCGTTGCGCTGACCGTCCCCGCCGATCATGTGGTCGCCGCGACCGGTGAAATCCAGAACCCTGAGACTGTCCTGTCCGCAACGCAACGCGCCCGACTGTCGCAGGCCAGAAGCGCGAAAGCGCCGGTCTATATCGTCACACCTGAGGAAGCCGTCGCCGCCGAGAAAGGCCGCGCGACCAGCGAGAAAACCTGGGCCTTCGCTGCGGCCAATGTGCGCGATTTCGGCTGGGCATCTTCGCGTAAATATGCGTGGGACGCGATGGGCGTAAAGCAGGACAGCGCCGAACAGCCGCTCGTCATGGCAATGTCCTTCTTCCCCAAGGAGGCGAGGCCGTTGTGGGATGCTTACTCCACCAAAGCGATTGCCCATACGATCGACGTCTATTCGCGCTTCAGCTTTGCCTATCCCTATCCTACCGCGCAATCGGTCAACGGTCCGGTCGGCGGTATGGAATATCCGATGATTTCGTTCAACGGACCGCGTCCGATCAAGGACAAGAAAACCAGTAATTTGACCTATACCGAGGCGGCCAAATATCGGTTGATCGGCGTTGTGATTCACGAGGTCGGACATAATTATTTCCCGATGATCGTCAATTCCGACGAACGGCAATGGACCTGGATGGACGAAGGGCTGAATACCTTTCTGCAATTCCAGGCCGAAAAGCTGTGGGACAAGGATTTCCCATCGCGGCGTGGCGAACCCAAGGCGATTGCCGAATATATGCTCTCGCAAAATCAGGTGCCGCTGATGACGCAATCGGACTCATTGTTGCAATTCGGCGCCAATGGCTATGGCAAGCCCGCGACCGCACTCGTTATCTTGCGCGAGACGATCATGGGACGCGAATTGTTCGACCGGGCATTCCGCGAATATTCCATGCGCTGGCGGTTCAAACGACCGACGCCTTACGACTTCTTTCGCACGATGGAGGAGTCTTCCGGGATCGATCTCGACTGGTTCTGGCGGGGATGGTTCTACTCGACCGATCATGTCGATATCGCGCTCGACAAGATCGTGCGTGGCCGGATCGATAGCGGTGCACCCGACGCCGAAGCCGCAGAACGCCGACGGGTCAAGGACAGCGAGCCTAAGTCGCTGACCGCTTCGCGTAACGACGAACCCACCATTGTCGATCGCGACCCGGCAACCCGCGATTATTACAACGAAACCGATGAGTTCACGGTGACCGACTTGGAGCGTCGCAAGGCGAAAGCAGCCGATGAGCCGCTGACGCCCGAGGAGCGCGCTGCACGGGCTGTGAAGGATAACTTCTATCGTTTTACGTTCCGCAACGCGGGCGGCCTTGTCATGCCGGTCATCGTCAAGATGGAGTTTGCCGACGGGACAAGTGAAACCGTTCGCATTCCAGCCGAAATCTGGCGGCACGATCCCAAAAAAGTGGTCTGGCAATATGTGACGACAAAAGTTGTGACCAAGGCCGAGCTCGATCCGCTCTGGGAAACCGCCGATGCCGACCGTTCGAACAATGTTTATGCCGGACGCATTGAAACCCAGACATTGAAGATCGAAACACCCGAAGAAACGCAAAACAGAATGAAGGATGACGATCTCAAAGTTCTTCCTGACAGCTTGCGGACCTACCCCGCGCCACCGCCAAAGCCATGAAGAGCCTTTGGTCGTCCCTGCTGTGCGCTTTGCTGGTCCTTATGGTGTCACCTGCCGCAGCGCATCGCGGGCATGACGCGCTTTCGGTTGTTACGCTCGCGGCGGACGGTGGTGTTACAGTTTCGCATCGGTTTGAGGCGCACGACATCGAGCCGGCGCTCGCTCAAATTGCCCCCGACGCACAACCGAGTCTCGACGATCCCGATGCGCAACAGGCGCTGATCGCCTATGTCGCGGCCAATTTTCGGATGGCGACTAACGATGGGCCGATCCGGCTTGCAGTGAGTCATGTCGATTTCGGCAGCGATATTGTCCGGATAGAATTCAGCGGCAAGGTGCGCAATCCGGTGCGCCGCTTGGGCATTGGCTCGCGGCTTCTGAACGGTGTTTACCGACGCCAAGTCAATCAGGTGAATGTGCGCTTCGGCAAAACGGTCCGCACATTGACGTTTGTCGACGACGATGAGCAGTTTGTCGATATAAATTGAGTTCGAACAAACGGTAGGGGTTACGCATGGTTTCTCGGAAAGTAACAGCATTGGCGATAGCCATTTCGGCTTTCGTCGCGCTATCCGGCGCAGCCGCAGCTGGCGAACCGGCTCTTCGCGGCGATGGCGGTGTTCCGGACTTCTATTCGTGGCAAAAACCGCTTCCGTCCAAGCCTGGAAAATTGCTTCGGCAGGAAGCACTTGCCGACAAGACCGCCTTGGAGAATGCCGGTCGTGCGGTTCGGATCCTCTACGCCTCTACCGATGGGCTTGGCGGCAAGGATCGCGTGGCAGTGTCGGGTGCGCTGTATCTTCCGAAGGGAAAGGCCCCGAAGGGCGGATGGCCGCTGCTGGCCTGGGCGCATGGCACCGTCGGGATCGGCGATATGTGTGCGCCGTCCTTCGCAGGACGCTCGCCGCGAGACATGACTTATCTGAACTTCTGGCTGGCCAAGGGTTATGCGGTCGTCGCCTCGGATTATCAGGGCTTGGGTACGCCCGGCGGGCATCCGTATCTCGCAACGCGGCCCGTGGCGTATAGCGTGCTCGACAGCATTCGTGCGGTCCAGGGCAAAACATTCGGCATCGGCAAGCGCACGGTGCTGATCGGCCAGTCTCAGGGTGGAGGTGCTGCATTTGCGACAGCAGGCATCGCGCCCGCTTACGCACCCGAACTTGACATTGCAGGGACTGTCGCAACCGGAACGCCCTATTTCAGAGGCGATAGCGAGGCGGCGCTCGATGCCGCGCGCCCGGCTGACATGGTCGATCCGTTGCTCGCCTATAATTTCTACTTTCTGTCGCTTCAGGAGCAGGTCGATCCCGCCTTTCGTATCGAAGATCATGTCACCGACAAGGCGCTGCCGGTCGCCAAAGCGGCTGCGACCCAATGTTTCCTTGACGTCGCACGCGCTTCGGTGGGTGCAGGCCTGACACGTACCAATGCCTTCAAGGCCGATCCCGCGCTTGCGCTCGCCAAATATGCGGGCATCTTGGGCTTTCCAACGCTTAAGGTCACCTCGCCGGTCTTCATGGGCATCGGCGGCAAGGACCGCGATGTCCCGCCTCAAATGCAGCTCGCACTCAAGGCCGATGCCTGCAAAGCAGGCACGCGGATCGAGGCGCACGTCTATCCGGACGCCGACCATAGCGGTGCAGTCAATGGATCGACGCGCGAGTCGTCAGAGTTTGTGCGTCGCGCCTTCGCCGGTGAGGCTATTGGAGGAAACTGCGCGCATTAGCGGTTATCCGCCAATAGGCCCGCCATCGTCGCGCATGATCGCGACAACGCTTGGGCGAGGCGGTTGTCCGTCCTTGAAATCCGGCCAGCGTGTTGTCGGATTTTCGAAGGTTGCGGTGTTCGTCCCCGTGCCGTCACCCGGATGCTGAACCGAAACGAACAATGTGCTTCCCGAAGACGTAAAACGAGGGCCGCACAGTTCGGCGCCGACCGGCGTGCGGAAGAAAGCGCGACCGGTTGCACGGCCCGGCCCATCGGTTTCCATCGCCCACAGACCGTCGGCGGCGCCAGTATCGTCATTGCCATCGGTTGCAACCCATAGTCGGCCCTTTGGATCGATGGCACAATTATCGGGACTGCCGAACCAGCCATTGGCGCTCGTCGCTGGATTCCATGTGGCACCGACTGCGGCATCGGACGGATCGCCGCAGCGAACGAGAATTTCCCAACGCGAACGGGTTGCGGTGAAGTCGCCATCAGGTTCGATAATTTCGATGATATGGCCGTTTTTGTTGACGGCACGCGGATTGGCGGCGTTCACCTGATCCGCGGTTCGCCGGTCGTTATTGGTGCACATCACCCAGACGCGGCCGCTGCGCGGATCGGGCTCGACATCTTCGGGCCGGTCCATCGGCGTGGCACCCAAAAGATCGGCGGCGCGCCGTGCCTCGATGACGACGTCGGCTTGCGATCCAAAACCATTGTCTGGCGTGAGCGGACCATGCCCGAAAATGAGCGGAAGCCAGTCAAGGGCGCCATCGGCGTCGAAGCGGGCAACATAGAGCGTCCCTTCATCGAGCAGGTCCCGATTGGCAGCCTTGCTGCGTGGGTTGAAGCGGCCCTTGGTGATGAACTTGTAGACATATTCAAACCGTTGGTCGTCGCCCATATATAGGACGACGCGGCCGTCGGATGCGACAACGCTTTCGCACCCTTCATGCTTGAACCGGCCAAGCGCCGTCCGCTTCTTCGGGGTCGATTGCGGGTCCATCGGATCGATTTCAACGATCCAGCCGAAGCGATTGGGTTCATTGGGTTCCTTGCCGATGTCGAACCGATCAAAGTAACGACCCCATTGAAACCAGCCGCCCGGCACACCCATTCTTTTGTGGTTTGCAGTTTCCGGATGCCCTTTAGGCAGACTGCCCATAAAGTTCCCGTTGATGTTTTCTTCCGCCGTCACATAAGTCCCCCAGGGCGTGATTCCACCGGCGCAGTTGTTCATCATTCCGGCCGCCAGCATGCCTTTCGGATCGGCAGATGTTCGCATTCGCGGATGTCCAGCTGCCGGTCCCGTGATTTGCATCGGTGTCGTATCGGCGGTGACTCGCCGGTTGAACCGCGACCCCCTCACGACTGACCAGCGCTTTCCGGTGCGTTCGACCTCGACGATGCTACCACCATGCGCCGCCATCTCTATCTCGCAATGCGCGCGCGTAATCGAATGCGGGTAGTTGCTGGCGACGCCTGGAAACATCAGCGGGGTCGAAGTGTACTCGTGGTTGACGCACAGCAATGCGCGCTCTTCGGCATCGCCGCGCGGCAACGGCACGACCCCAATAAAGTCGTTATTGTAACCGAATTGCCTGAGCTGCGCCGTCGGAGTCTGAGCCATCGCATCGAAGCTCGGGCTGTCCGCAAACAGGGGATCGCCCCATCGTATGAGGACATCGGCACTATAGCCAACGGCAACATGGTGCGTGGTATCGAGGCCCCGTGCAATTTCCCGAAAGGAGAAAGGCGTATGTGCCAGAGCAGGAGTAGTCTCGAGACTTGGCCTTACACAGCCGCCAACCGTTAGCGCCGCGAGCCCACCGAGCATGGTGCGTCGCGACAATCGGAGTGCGATCACATCGTCAAGCGTCGTTGCGCCGCGTTCCACCATCGGATTCACTGGAAGGTTTTCGCTTTCGTCGATCACACTTTGCTCCTCATTCTTGCATCTTTCACTACGGCATCCGGCCAGTCTTGTCCCTCGTCGAACGATGATCGCATTTCGTCGAAATCAATTTCGGTGGACAGGGTTCGAACCTTCACGCAATGATACATCATATCATGGGTTCGAGCTAGAAGGTCAAATGTTCAATGATCCGCATCGTCAAATCAGTTTCGCTGTTGGCTCTCGCAGCCCCTCTCTGTGCGCTTCCGATTTTTTTCGCCCCAACTGCCCAAGCGGCAAAGGCAGCGGCGCAAGTGGCAAATCCGCTTATAGCGGCTTGGACTTCGCCCGACGGCGTTCCACCTTACGACCGGATCAAACCCGAGCATTTCATGCCTGCGTTCGACAAGGGCCTTGCCGAGGCGCGGCAAGATATTGCGCGCATTGCATCGAGCCGGTCGGCTCCGACATTTGCGAACACGATCGAGGCGATGGAAAAATCGGGACGGTTGCTGTCGCGTGTCTCAGCGACCTTTTTCAACCTCAGTTCGGCCGATGCAAAACCCGAAATCCAGAAGATCGAAGAAGCGGTTTCGCCCAAACTGACCAAGTTCAACACCGAAACCTATCTCAATCAAAAGCTGTTTGCTCGCGTCGATAAGCTCTACAAGTCGCGCGCCACGCTCAACCTCGAACCGGAACAATTGCGTCTCCTCGAAGAGACGCACAAGAGCTTCGTTCGCGCTGGTGCGGCATTGCCGCTTGAAAGCCGCGTCCGTGTCGCAGAGATCAATCAGGCGTTATCAGCGGCAGCGGTCAAATTCGGACAAAATTTGATCGCCGACCAAAAGGCCGGTGATGTGTTTCTGACACAGGCAGAGGTCGCCGGTTTATCGCAAGAGGCGCAAAAGTCTGCCGCCGCCGGTGCTGAAGCGGCGGGACGGAAAGGCGAATATCTGATCAAGGCAACACGCTCCGCTGTCGAACCCTTCCTGTTTTCGGCCAGCGATCGCGCGGCTCGCGAGAAGGTATTCCGCGCTTTCACCATGCGCGGCGAGAATGCCAACGCCAATAACAATCTGGCGCTGATCCGCGAAATGCTGACGCTTCGTGCGGAGCGTGCGAAGCTGATGGGCGCGAAATCGCACGCCCACTTCATTCTTCAAGACTCGATGGCCAAAACGCCAGATGCGGCAATGGGGTTGCTCAAACAAGTCTTCGAGCCCGGCCTCGCAATGGCTCGCGAAGAGGAAAAGGCGCTGCTTGCTATTGCGGCTAAGGATGGCATCACCACGCTTGAGCCATGGGATTGGCGTTTTTATGCCGAGCAGGTGCGCAAGGAACGGTTCAATCTAGATGAGGCGGCACTCAAGCAGTATTTCCCGCTCGATGGCATGGTCGATGCCCTGATGGAAACCACGACCAAGCTCTATGGCCTGACCTTCCATCCGCGCCCCGATATTCCGCCCTATGCGCCGGGCGTGAAGGTTTGGGAGATCCGTGAGGCCGACGGGACCAAAGTCGGCCTGTTCTACGGCGACTGGTTTACCCGCGATACGAAATCTCCGGGGGCATGGATGAATTCCCTGCGCGAACAAAGCACACTGCTCGGTGAGTATGCAATCGTCGTGAACAACTGCAACTATACGCCGCCTGCGCCCGGCGAACGCGCGCTGATCTCGCTCGACGATGCCGAGACTTTGTTTCACGAATTCGGCCACGCGTTGCATGGCCTGTTGAGCAAGGTGCGCTACCCGTCGCTGTCCGGAACATCGGTGTCGCGTGATTTCGTCGAGTTTCCAGCGCAGGTTTACGAACATTGGATTGCGGAACCGCAAATTCTGCGCCGCCACGCCAAAAATGCAAAGGGCGTAGCAATCCCTGAAGACATGTTGCAGGCTCTGCTGAAAGCCCGCACTTTCAATCAGGGCTATCTGACCACGCAGCAGCTTTCTTCGGCGATTCTTGATATGGAATTGCACAGCATGGCATCCTTGCCCGCCGACTTTGATGCTGCAGCTTGGGAGAAGCAGCGTCTGGCGCAACTCGGCGTGCCACATGCGGTTGGGATGCGGCATCGGCTGCCACACTTCAGCCACATCTTTGATGGTGGCTATTCGGCGGGCTATTACGCGTACACTTGGGCCGAAGCGATGGATGCAGACGGTTTCGAGGCGTTCAAAGAAAGCGGCGACGTCTTCAACCCGGTTCTCGCGAAAAAATTGCGAACGGAAGTCCTTGAACGCGGCAACAGCCGCGATCCGGCCGCAAGCTATATTGCGTTCCGCGGGCGGATGCCGAACGCCGATGCACTGTTGCGCAATCGCGGGTTGAAATGAGGCTCTTGCTGGCCGCGTTGCTGCTCGCGGCATATCCTGCGACGACGCTAGCGCGGGGCGATGCGCCGATAGAGGCCCCGCTTCCCCCGCTTGCGCCCTGGACGGGCGCCAGCGAGAGCTTGCCGGTCAAGCCCGATCATCTGTGGGCTACGCCGGGCGAGAAAACAGGTCTTGTTGAATCGCCAAATTATGCCGACACGGTGGCATTTGTGCAAAAGATGGCCGCTGCGTCACCATTGCTAAGTATCGAGACCTTCGGCCGAACCCCGCAGGGTCGTGACATGATCGCGGTCGTCGCGCGCAAGCCCGGGACTGCAAAGAAGCCAGTGCTGCTGGTCCAGGCGGGTATTCATTCGGGCGAGATCGATGGCAAGGATGCGGGCCTGATGCTGCTGCGCGACATCGCGTTTCGCGGCAAGGACAGGTTGCTCGACAAAGCTGATCTCGTGTTTGTGCCGATCTTCAACATCGACGGCCACGAACGTGCGTCGCGTTTCAACCGTCCCAACCAGCGCGGCCCGCTGGTGCAGGGCTGGCGAACAACCAGCCTGAACCATAATCTCAACCGCGAA
Source organism: Sphingorhabdus sp. (assembly GCF_050921905.1). Classification (NCBI taxonomy): domain Bacteria; kingdom Pseudomonadati; phylum Pseudomonadota; class Alphaproteobacteria; order Sphingomonadales; family Sphingorhabdaceae; genus Sphingorhabdus; species Sphingorhabdus sp. The sequence continues at coordinate 321,027 of NZ_CP050888.1, forward strand.
TATCTGAAGGCCGATGCGCCGGAGATGCAGGCGATGATCGGCCTGATCCGCAAATATGACCCGGCACTCTATCTCGATCTGCATGTGACCGACGGCACCGATCATCAATATGATGTCGCCTTTGCCTTTGCCGGATGGGACGGCCTCTATGCCTATTCGCCAGCCATTGGCACGTGGCTGGATAACAGTTTTCGCCCCACCATCTCGAACGCGCTGGCGAAAGCCGGGCATGTGCCGGGCTATTATGTGAGCGCCGTGGACAATCGCGATCCCTTGAAGGGTATCTCGCACGATGCCGACACGCCGCGTTTTTCCACAGGCTATGGCGATCATGCGCGTATCCCGACGGTGCTTGTGGAAACGCATTCGCTCAAGCCGCACCGGCAGCGGGTGCTGGGCACCTACACACTGGTTGAACGGGCATTACAGCTGGTTGGCGATGATCATGCCAAACTTGCTGCTGCGATATCAGCGGATCGCGCGGCACGACCGACCAGCATCACCCTGACCTGGAAACCGATTGAAAAGCCGATCAAAATTATTCCGTTCCGTGGCATTGCGCACGAAAGCTACAAGTCTGAAATATCGGGACGCGATGAGATACGCTGGTTGGGCAAGCCCGTCATGCAGCAAATGCCGGTGTTTGGCGTAGAGCCTGACCGCATCAACGCGCTGCCGGTCGCGTGGTGGGTTCCTGCCTCTGCCGCCGACGTGATTGCGCGCATGAAGCTGCACGGCATCCAGATGGAAACGATTAGCACCGCGCGGACAGTACCGCTCGATATGGTCCGCTTGGTCGAACCAAAACTGGGAGCAGCGATCGAAGGGCGAGTCCCCCTTTCGGCGAAGGAGTATAGGCATGAGCGCCGCGAAGAGCTTATGCCTCCCGGATCGGTTCGTGTCGTGTCGGCGCAGCCATTGGGATTGCTGGCAGCAGCGATGCTCGAAGCCGAAAGCCCCGATTCCTTCCTTGCCTGGAATTTCTTTCCCGGCATTTTGCAACGCACCGAATATATTGAAGGCTATGTAATCGAGCCAATGGCCGCCGCAATGCTGGCGCGCGATCCGGCGTTGAAAGCTGCATTCGACAAGCGATTGGCCGAAGACAAGGCGTTTGCGGCCAATCCAACCGCGCGCCTCCAGTGGTTTTACGAACGCTCGCCTTATTATAACGAACGATATCTCCTTTACCCCGTGGGCCGAGAGATCGCCGCCACGCCATGATGACAGTGAGGAAAAACCCATGATGACATCAACGCGTCTTGCCGCCGCTATTCTGGTCGCGTCGGCTGCCCCGCAACCCATTCTCGCCCAATCCGCCACAGCGCCGACCGTTCAGTCTGCTCAGGCCCAGGTGCAAGCGTTCACGCTCGATCCGCTGCCTTATCCGTTCGATGCGCTGAACCCGGTGATCGATACCCAGACAATGACGCTGCATCACGGGCGGCATCACAAGAGCTTTGTGGATGCGCTCAACAAGGCCGCAGCCGAAGATTCCGCCGTGCGCGGTCAGTCGGTCGAGGCGCTGTTGGCGAAGGCCAGCAAACTTCCCGTTGGCATCCGAAACAATGCCGGTGGACATTGGAACCACCGTTTCTTTTGGGAAACAATGGCTCCGGCCAGCCGCAGCGGCGCACCATCGCCTGCATTGGCGGCAGCAATCGACAAGCAATTTGGCTCGCTCGATCAGATGAGGGCGGCGTTCAAAACAGCGGGAACGGGGCGGTTCGGCTCGGGATGGGTGTGGTTGATTGTAAAGCCGGACGGGACGCTCGCCATCATCTCCACCCCCAACCAAGACAATCCGCTAATGGATCTGGCCGAAGAGAAGGGCATTCCAATCCTTGGCAATGACGTCTGGGAGCACGCCTATTATCTCAGCTATCAAAACCGACGCGGCGAATATCTGGACGCGTGGTGGCAAGTTGTGAACTGGGCAAAAGTGTCTGACCGCTTCGCCAAAGCGGCGGTTCCGAAGCGATAGGCCAGCCAGTCACGGAGCAAATGCTTGCATTTTGAATGATATGATATACTGTCTCATTTCACCATCTGCGTGCCCACGCGGTTCGCCACACCAAACCCAAGGAATTTCCATGTATCGCTTCATTCTGCTCGCCAGCGCCAGCCTATTGGCGGCCCCCGCGCTTGCCGAAGAGGCAACGGCAGACGCCGGGGAAGGCGATGCCGAAATCATTGTCACCGGGGCTTTTCAGCGTGATCTGCGCGATTCCTCTTCCCCAGTCTCGGTGGTCGCCGAAGCCGAGTTGCAGCGCGATCTTCGGCCGCAACTCGGTGATGCACTGGCGACGCAAGCAGGCGTCTCGGCAACCAGCTTTGGGCCGAATGCCTCACGCCCGGTCTTACGAGGCTTGCAGGGGGAACGTGTTCGCATCCTGACCGATGGGATAGGGGCATTCGATGTCTCGAACACCTCGGCGGATCACGCTGTCGCCATCGATCCGCTGCTTGCAGACCGTATCGAGGTGCTGCGCGGCCCGGCATCAATGCGGTTCGGGTCTTCGGCTATCGGCGGGGTGGTCAATGTCCTGGACAAACGAATTCCGACTTCGGTTCCCGATGACGGCGCGCTGTTTGAATTGACCGGGTCATATGGCTCCGCAGCGCTGGAACGGGCCGCTGGCGGTGCAGTGACAGCGGCCATTGGCGATGATTTTGCCGTTCGGGCGGGCGGAGCCTATACCGAAACCGGCGATTTGCGAACTGGCGGCTTTATCCTGTCGCGTGATCTGCGCGCCGATGCCGCCGCCAGTATCGATCCCGATATCCGCGCACTCAGCACGCTTCGCGGCAGACTTCCCAATTCAACCGGCGAGACCAAGAATGCCAGTGTCGGCGTGGCGCATATCAACGACGGCGGCAATATCGGTATCGCGTTGACCCGCTATGAAACCACTTATGGCCTGCCGATCCGTTTCGACCTTAGCCCGGGTGCCGAGCAAGAGGCTGTATCCATCGATGCCAAACAGACCCGCGCCGATATCCGCGCCGGGGTGAACATCCCGTCCGGCTTCTTCGAATCGCTCAACTTGCGCGGCGGCTATGCCGATTATGCCCATGTCGAGAAGGAAGCGGATGGCGCTATCGGCACTTTGTTTGCCAATGAAGGCTATGAGGCGCGCGCTGAGCTTCGCCAGCGCAAGCGCGGCGGCTGGCAAGGCGTAAGCGGCGTGCAGACCTTTTTCCGCGACTTCCTTGCGGTCGGCGCAGAAGCCTTCGTGCCGCCGAACCAAACCGATCAGACAGGTATTTTTACCTTGCAGGAAATCGAGGCCGGGGCTTTCCGTTTCGAATTTGGCGGCCGGATCGAAAAGACCAGCATTCGCTCGCAGGATGTAGGGTTTGATCGCAGCTTCACGGCGCGGTCTGCCGCTGCGGGGGTGTTTGCCGATCTGGGGGACGGATTCAAATTGGGCCTTAACCTCTCGACGACAGCGCGTGCGCCAGCGGCCGAGGAGCTGCTCGCCAATGGCCCGCATGTCGGAACGCAATCCTATGAGATTGGCGACCCGAGCTTTGGGATCGAGCGCGCTCGCGGCATCGAACTGATCGCCCGCGCGGGTGGCGACGGGTGGAGCGTTGATGCGGCGGCCTATGTGACGCGGTTCAAGGGCTATATCTACGAATTTGAAACCGGGGCCGTCATCAACGATTTGCCCGTTTTCCAGTTCGCTCAAGCCGATGCACGTTATGAAGGCGTCGAGGTTGAGGCACAGGCGCAATTGTTCGAACTGGGTGAAGTCCGGATTTCGGCAGACCTGGTCGCTGATGCCGTACGCGCAAAAATTGATGATTTCGGGCCAGCACCGCGCATCCCGCCTTATCGGGCGCTGGTCGGCGTAAATGCCAGCGGCACAAAGTCGAACGCGCGCGTCGATGTGGAACGAACAGCAACGCAGAAGCGGGTCACCGGTTTCGAATCGAAAACGCCCGGCTTTACGCGCGTCAATCTCAGCGCAGACTGGCAACCCTTGGCGGACAAGGATTTCAGACTTTCGCTATCAGCGAACAATCTGTTCAATGTCGATGCCCGCCGCCATGCCAGCTTCCTGAAAGATTATGCGCCGCTTGCCGGGCGCGATTTTCGCATTTCGATAAGGACGGCGTTATGACCGGGCTTCTCACCGAACGTATTCCCGTCACCATTCTCACTGGCTTCCTCGGTGCGGGCAAGACGACGTTACTCAACCGGCTGATCCGGTCGCCAGACCTAGCCAAGACGCTCGTCATCATCAACGAGTTCGGGTCGATCGGGCTCGATCACGATCTTGTGGCGCGCAGCAATGAGGATGATACCATCGTCGAAATGTCGAGCGGCTGCCTGTGCTGTACGATCAAAGGCGACCTTCAGAGAACGCTAAAGGATGCGCCGTGGCGCTATGCGCGTGAAGGACAGTGCTGGTTCGATCGCATCGTGATCGAGACCACGGGTCTCGCAGATCCCGCTCCAATCCTGCACACGCTGATGTCCGACCACAGCCTGAACACTCTATATCGGGTCGATGCCGTGGTCACGCTGGTCGATGCTGCGACCGCGATGGCAACGCTCGATGCCCAAGCTGAATCGGTGAAGCAGATTGCCGTCGCCGACCGGTTGCTGCTGTCAAAGACCGATCTGATCGCCGAAAGCGAAAAGGAAGCAGTGCTTGCGCGGTTACGGTCGATCAACCCCGCCGTTGAGCCGATGATTGTTGTCGCAGGCGACATCGCCCCGGCGCGCGTGCTGACGGGCACCAGCTTCAACCCCGATCTCAAGACCAGCGATGTGCGCGATTGGCTCAAGGCGGAGGCTTATCACTCTGGCGGTCACCATCATGGCCACGACCACCATGATCATCACCACCATCACGACGTCAACCGGCACGGCGATAACATTCGATCAGTCTGTATCACGATCGACGAACCGCTGTCGGCAGAAGTTTTCGATGGCTGGCTCGATCTTCTGGTCACTTTCAACGGACCGAATGTTCTAAGGGTCAAGGGTCTTGTCAATCTCGTCGAGTTCGATGGCCCGGTCGTCGTCCACGGCGTGCAGCACATCTGGCACCCGCCAGTGTTTCTCGATGCCTGGCCGAGTGAGGACCGCCGCACACGGATTGTTTTCATCACCCGCGACATTGGCGACAAGGAATTGAGGGACTTGCTTGCCTTCGTAATGGCAAAAGCCAAGGGTGTGAATGTCCTAGGCCTCGATATGCTCTCTGATCCAGCCGACGCCGCGATCATAAATCGTGCTTATAATATCGTTGATGAGGGACGATCATTACCCCCTCATACGGCGACAACGGCTGAGGTTTAGACTATGACAGCTCCGCTCATTCCCCGCACCTACGCAGAATGGAGGCACTGCATAACAGTCCTGTGCGCCATTCCCCTGACGCGTGACTTTATTGCTAAACGGTTGAAGGCGCTTGACGACGAAAGCGATTTCATGACCCAAAAATATCGGCAAGTTTGGGGCGAGAAGCAACTCCAACAGACACGCCAATGGTTTGTGCAAGCACAGCAGGAGTTGTCCGAATGATTCAGTTCGCACAACGCGACAGCGTCGAACAGGTCGAGCTTGGTCTTGCTTTGGCACCCAAGTTCGACGCCGATGGCCTGCTGCCTGCCATCGTGATCGATGCGGCGAACCAGCAGGTTCTCATGCTTGGCTATATGAACGCGGACGCACTTGAAAAGACCATATCAACGCGGCTCGCCCATTTCTGGTCACGAAGCCGTCAGTCGCTCTGGCGGAAAGGCGAACATAGCGGCTTTGCCCAGCGCGTCGATAGGATGCTCATCGATGATGATCAGGATGCCGTCATTCTCTACGTAGCCGTCGATGGGCCGGGGAGTTGCCATGTCGGCTTCACGAGCTGCTTCTATCGCGCGGTTGATTTGGCGGGTGGCGAAACCCGGTCAGTCGCGCTTGCGATGATCGAGGATGCTCCCGCTTTCGATGCGGCTGCCGTTTATGACGGGCTCGCAAACCCAACGCGGCTTTAGCAACCCTTGCGGCATTTGGGATCATCCGACCAGAAGATAATCCGCGCGACCATGTCTCCAGGGTCGCGCAACGGGGTCGTCGCAATGGTGTGAATCCTCCCGCTGACAGGTGCGGTAATTGTCTCAATTGTCGCCCCAAATGCATCGCTTACGGTTCCGATAGCTTCGCCTTTTTCGACCGTCGCGCCCAAGGATTTGCTCATTCGAACAAAACCGCCATTTTCGCTCCGCACATTGACCAGATCGTTGCCGATAAAGGGCGGCACGACATCGGGGGGTTCAGCGGACCGCGCGATCATCTTCATGTCTGCCATCAGCCGCAAGATTCCGGCGACAGTGCGCTTCACAAGCACGGGCTGAAACTCCTCGGGCCTTCCCAGTTCGAGAGTAATGGCTGGAACACCGTCCTTCACCATTTCGGTTTCGAGCGTGCCCTTTTCGCCGGGGTCTAGCTTGATGACGTCAGGGCCGATCAATTCAGCAATTTCCCGCGCACGGGTCGATCCGGCAAAAGCAAACATCTCATAGGCGGTCCCGCGCGACTGGGTATGCAAATCGACGACGGTGTCTGCATTGGGGCGGAGCAGCGCAGTCCAAAGCCGGTGGGCGTACCGATCCGCGGCATCTGCGCCTTCGCCGGTTTTGCCGGGCATCAACCGGTTGAGATTGGCGCCAGCACCATCTTCGCTCGGCGTAAATCCGCGTGTCTTTCGCATCAGGCCAGGAATGTTAAGCCCTGGAACAGCAATGACCGTTCCTGCAAGTTGAGCAGGCTCGATTGATCCAAGCAATTGATGGATGACATCGATGCCGTTGAGTTCATCGCCGTGCAAAGCCGCTGTCAAAAGCAAACGCGGCCCGGGACGCACGCCCTTTACGACAATGACCGGCACATGCCATGCTTGACCAATTGATGTGTCGGCAACGCGAAACCAGAATCGATGTACGACACCGCTTTCCAGATCCTTCGTGTCCAACTGGTCGATAACCCGTTTTGATTGGAAAACATCTCCCATATACCGGGTTTCGGCATTGGCTGACGATGCAAGCAAGAGGAGCGAAAAGGCAGCGGCGCGATACTTCATCCTTGCCTGATAGTCCGGCGGTGCATATGCAGCAATGATATAGTGTATCAGTTGAGGTGCGTATGCGTGTAAAACTGTTGGGCGGTGCCGCTCTGTCTCTTTTTTTCTGGTCCGGTGCCGCGTTTGCGGAGGAGGGGATGTGGCTGCCCAGTCAGACTCCGGCGCTTGGGGAAAAGTTGAAGGCCGCAGGGCTGGAACTTGACCCTGCCGATCTTGGCAAGCTGAATGTCGCGCCGCTCAATGCCATCGTGTCGCTCGGCGGTTGTTCGGCTGCGTTTTTGAGCCCACAAGGTTTGGTCGCTACAAATCACCACTGCGTTTACGGATCGATCCAATATAACTCGAAGCCCGGGCAGGACTATCTGACCAACGGCTTTCTCGCCAAATCGAACGCCGAAGACCTTCCCGCTGCACCGGGTTCGCGTGTTTTTGTGATTGAAGATTTGCGCGACGTGACCACAGCCATGAACAAGGGCGTGACCACCAAACTCGACGGCCTTACGCGGTTCAACCGGCTTGAAGATAACCGCAAGGCGCTGATCGCAGCCTGCGAAAAGCAGCCCAATCGTCGCTGCGACGTCCGCCCTTATTTTGGCGGGCAAAGCTACTTTCTTCAACAGCAGCTTGAGATCAAAGATGTCCGCTTGGTCTATGCGCCAGCTGGCGGGATTGGTAATTTCGGGGGCGAAACCGATAACTGGCAATGGCCACGGCACACGGGCGATTTTGGACTTTATCGCGCATATGTGGCGCCCGACGGCACCTCTGTGCCTTTTGCCAAGGAAAATGTCCCCTACAAGCCGAAAGCGTGGCTAACCATATCTCAGAAGCCCCTCGCCGAAGGTGACTTCGTCATGGTCGCCGGATTTCCCGGCGTGACTCATCGGCATTGGACCGCAGCCGAAGTGCGTCACAATTTTGAGGCGGTCTATGCCATCGACCAGCAACTTCGCGCCGACTATTCGGACGCGATCAGCAAGGCGACAAGCGGCAATGAAGCCGCAGCGATCAAATATGCCTCGATCCTGAAAGGCTCGGACAATTACAAGAAGAAATTGCTGGGCGAGATTGCCGGGGCAGATGCGATCAATCTGCTAGGCCGCAAAGACGCGGCCGATGCGGAATTTCGCCAATGGGTTGCTGCCGATGCAGCGCGAACCGCGAAATATGGCAAGCCGCTTGCCGATCTCGATGCGCTGGTAAAGGAAGCAAATCAAGCGCGGGTGGACAATCTTCGTCTAGGAACACTCAATCGTGCACAGCTCCTGTCCGCGGCCCAACAGCTTTATCGCTGGGCCAAGGAACGAGAAAAGCCCGATTCACAAAGGGAGTCCGGTTATCAGGATCGCGACCGGCTGCCGGTTCGTGAAAGGCTGACGCAGATCGAGCGGCGCTTCGACGCGAGCGTCGATCGTAAATTGCTCGAACAGGCGCTTGGGGAATATCGCAAAGTGGATGCTGCGAAGCGCAACACTGCGCTTGAGGCAAAGCTGGACAGGATCGGTGTTGACGCGCTTTATGCGACAACAAAGCTCGGTGATACGGCAACGCGGCTGGGGTGGATGGATAAATCGGCAGCGGAGTTCGAAGCGTCAACCGATCCCTTCATCCAGCTTGCGGTTGCAGCCTATGCAGGCACGATATCCGATGAACAAAAGGCCAAGACGCGCGCCGGCAAAATGCAGGCTGCGCGTTCGGCGGTAATGGCGGGACAGCTTGCTTTTGCAGCTGAGCAGGGGCGCACGCTTTATCCGGACGCCAATGGTTCGCTCCGTTTCACCTATGGCCACGTCAAGGGGAGGGCGCGTGATGGCTTGATCTGGACGCCGTTTACGACTGCGGAAGGGCTGGTTGCCAAGCAGACCGGCAAAGGCGAATTCGACGCCCCCGACGTGGCCATTGCCAAGCTGAAGGCGCGCGATTTTGGCAGCTATGTGGACCCGAAACTCGGAACCCTGCCGGTCAACTATCTTTCAACAGTCGATATCACTAACGGCAATTCGGGGTCGGCGACGTTAAATGCGCGCGGTGAATTTGTCGGCCTGGCGTTTGACGGCACATTGGATGGAGTCGTGTCCGACTGGTCCTACGACTCCAGCATAAACCGCACCATTCACGTCGACAGCCGCTTCATGCTGTGGACGATGGAGAAAGTCCATGGTGCCCAGCGACTCCTCACCGAGATGGATGCAAAGCCCTAGCACAGCGCACCTCAGGGCGAGTGACAGCCGCTACACTTGCACATCACGATAGTGCCGCGATCCCCATCGCCACGCGGGGGTGTCAGCGTTCACGTGATCATGCAAAATTTTGAGCGTCGAAAGAGAGTATGAGATGATATAATGTTGCATCTTGGATACTCAGATGGTTTACTACACTGGTGCAAGAACCGTTGCCTGTCCTGTGGCTGACCAACAGCCTTTCCCGCCGCAAGGAGGCGTTTCAGCCTGCTGATCCCGTGCATGTGACGCTTTATGTCTGCGGCCCGACTGTGTACGACTACGCCCATATCGGCAACGCACGGCCGGCAGTGGTCTTTGACGTGCTCGCCCGGTTGCTGCGCAGCCGCCATACGCGCCTTACCTATGTCCGCAACTTCACCGACGTTGATGACAAGATCAATGCGGCAGCGGCTGCGGCGGGCGTGCCGATTGCGAGTGTCACCGACCGTTTCATTGAAGCCTATCAAGCCGATATGGATGCACTGGGCGTGCGCCCTCCGGACCATGAGCCGCGGGTCACCGATCATATCCCAGGCATAATTGCGCTGATCGAGCGGCTGATAGGTCGGGGCCATGCCTATGTGGCGGAGGGCCATGTGCTCTTCGATGTGTCGAGCTATGTCGCTTATGGCGCGCTTTCGGGCCGGAGCCGCGATGAGATGATCGCAGGCGCGCGCGTCGAAGTAGCCCCGTTCAAACGCGACCCTGCGGATTTCGTGCTTTGGAAGCCGTCTTCGGAAACCCAGCCGGGCTGGGCTTCGCCCTGGGGACGGGGAAGGCCAGGGTGGCACGTCGAATGCTCGGCGATGATAGAGGACAAGCTCGGCGTCGGCATCGATATTCATGGCGGCGGGCAGGATTTGATCTTCCCGCATCATGAAAATGAGATCGCGCAAGGAACGTGCGCGAATGATGGTGCGCTTTATTGCCGCTATTGGCTGCACAACGGCTTTGTGACCGTCGATGGGCGAAAAATGTCGAAGTCGCTCGGGAATGTCCGGCTGGTCCGCGATCTGCTTGCCAAGGTGCCGGGCGAGGCGCTGCGTTATGCACTGCTGACAGCCCATTACCGCCAGCCACTCGAAATCAACGACCGCGTTCTCCTTTCCGCAAAGCGCGCGCTCGACCGGCTTTATCGTGCCGTCGAAAATGAGCCCGTTGCGGCGGGTTCAAGTTCTACGCTGGAGGACAATCCGGTTGCGGCTGCACTTGCGGACGATTTGAACACTCCAAAAGCGCTGTCCTCGCTGTTCGCGCTCACGCGTTCATTGCAATCGGAACGCGATCCGGTGCGTCGGCAGAGCATTGTTGCGACTATCCGCGACGGTGCGGCGCTTCTGGGCATAATGCAGCATGATCCAGCGGTGTGGTTTGCCCACCATGAGGCCGCGAACGACGATGATGATGAGATTATCGGCTTGGTTGCCGCGCGCGATCTGGCCCGCGCAACACGCGACTTTGAAACGGCGGACAGGTTGCGAAATGAGCTGTCGGCGCGCGGCATCAGCGTCGAGGATCGTGATGGCCAAAGCAAATGGCGGAGACTTGCATGAAGACAGCGATCATTGGCGTAATCCAGCTATACCAGCGGTTCTTATCACCGCTGCTTGGCGCGAGTTGTCGTTTCTCCCCGACCTGTTCGGCCTATGCCGTCGAAGCAATTCAAATACATGGTGCCGTCAAGGGAGGGCTGATGTCTGTCTGGCGCATCCTGCGCTGCAATCCCTTTGGAGGTCATGGCTACGATCCGGTGCCACCGGCGGGGACACGATAATGCTTCAGGCAACTACGCCAGAAACCGCCCAGAGTATGCCGGTCGCTCAGACAAGGCGCAGTAGGACAGAGCTGGAGGATATGGTCCACGAAACGATCAAATCCGCCAACGCGCCGATTGGCGCTTACCAGATCGCAAACCGGCTGACGGCATCGGGCAGGGCAATCGTGCCGAACCAGGTTTATCGGGTTCTGAAACGGCTGCTCGACGCCGGGCTGATCAGAAAAATCCTCAGCCTGTCTGCCTTCATGCCCGCGAACAGCGTGGGCGATGCCATGATTTGTATTTGTGCGGATTGCCATGCGACCAAGGTCATTCCGATCACCGACATTGTGGGGCGGCTGCGCGAGATTTCGGTGACACATAACATGAAGGTGCCCGAATATATTGTCGAAATCATCGGCCAGTGCGTCGGCTGTTCAAAAGGGCGAAAGCGGCAATGATCGGGGCCGATCCTGATCAGATTGCCGAGGCGTGTGACGCTGCCCATGCCATCGATGTCGGCAAAGCGCGCGAGGCCGTCCGGACTGGGATCGAGCAGGCTTTGGCGCTCTGGATTCCGACCATAGCCATCCGTGACGCCCTGATGGAAGAACTGGCATCGCTCGATCAATCGGGTGAACTGGGCCGCAGTCTTGCCGAGCATCTGCGCGCACTTGCCGATCGTCTTGAAGGTGCAACTCAATTTCCAAACCAAACTGCACATTAGGAGGCTCGATTGGCCCTGCTGACCTATCTCACGACAACCCATTTCGATTTCGGTGCGCTGAATCTGCTCTCTGGTGAAGTGTCGCGCTTGGGAATGAAGCGCCCTTTCATTGCGACTGACAAGGGTATTCGCGCAGCAGGGATACTCGACCGGGTGCAAGCAGCGCTTGGCGACGGGGCGAGCTTGGCGGTGTTCGACGATACCCCCGGCAATCCGACCGAGCGGGCGGTGCTGGCGGCGCTCGAACTCTATCGCTCCGAAGGCTGCGACGGCGTGATCTGCCTTGGTGGCGGGTCTTCGATGGACCTTGGTAAAGCGGTTGCACTGCTCGCTGAAAGCGGTGGCCCGCTCGCCCAATTTGACCCGCTCGCTGGCGGGCGGGGTAAGGTCGGCAATGTGGCGCCGGTCATTGCAGTTCCAACGACCGCTGGCACAGGCAGTGAGGTTTCGGTCGGTTTCGTGATCATCATGGAAGACGGCCGGAAGTTGACCTTTGCGCACCCGCACTTCATTCCCAAAGTCGCAATTTGTGACCCCGAATTGACGTTGGGGCTGCCACCTTTGCTGACGGCAGCAACAGGCATGGATGCAATCACCCATTGCATCGAGGCATTTTTGGCTCCGACGATCAACCCCCCAGCCGATGGTGTCGCGCTTGACGGATTGTGGCGTGGCTGGCGCGCCATTCGCCGGGCCGTGGCCAACGGCGATGATCGTGAGGCCCGCTATGCAATGATGATGGCATCCACCGAAGGCGCATTCGCTTTCATCAAGGGACTTGGCGCAGTCCATGCCATGAGCCATGCGGCAGGCCGGATCGAAAAGCTGCGCCTTCACCATGGCACGTTGAATGCGGTCTTTCTTCCCGCAGTGCTGCGCTTCAACGCCGAAACTTGCGCCGACAAATATGTTCGACTACGCCAAGCGATGGATTTGCCTCCGGGTGCCGATCTCGCCGAAGCCATCGAATCGATGAACCGCGAACTCGGCTTACCGTCCGGTTTGGCGGCTATGGGCTTGTCGAACGACGATATTCCCGAGTTGGCTAGCTACGCTGAGCGTGACCTGTCAGCCCTGTCCAATCCGCGCAAGGCTTCTGCCGAGGACTATGCCGCGATGATTGCCGAGGCAATGTGACAGGTGCTGCGGTGTATTCCCCGCGAATCTTGCTCAAAAAGTCTCCTTCACGCCGATCCCTTTCAAGACGGCTATAACCGCAAAGTGGTAGCGGTTGTTTCCACTACCCCTATTTCCATCTGCCGTGTGCTAACCGATAAGGGCATATGATTTTCCTGCGCCCGATCTCAGACCCTTCGGCCGCCATGCGCCATTCGCCGATGTTGCGTGCGATATGCCTAACCTTCGACTACGTCACGGAGAACGGGCCGATTGGCCTAACAACAACCCGCGCCCTGAAGCGCTATTTCGTCGAGTGGGCAGCGAAGGCATTTGAATGGCCGTTTTACACCGCCAAAGACCTATATGCCCTCAACAAGGTGCTCAACGAATGCGATTTCCCGCCGCTGGCACTGACGCATGACTTGTTGCTGAGCACGAAACTTGCGCGGCACAAGAATGGAGCCCTGCACTTGACCCGCCTTGGTAGGAAGCTGAGGGATGACCCCTCTGCTATGTGGGCTCTGCTTGCCGAGCGGTTCCTTTTCGCCACCGACCACAGCGGTTATACACGGTTCGGTGATCGACTGATCGGAAATTGGGACGTGTTTCTCAACGTCATCAATGTCGAAGCCCAACTGGGCGTAAGTGAAGATCGGCTGTGTCATGTGCTATACGGTCCTAGCGAAAGCCACGATGGCCATGACGCAATCCGAGTGAAGGCGGCTCTTTTCATTCATGTGCTTCGCCCATTGTGCTGGATGGGCTTACTCGAAGAGGTCCGCTCTGGGACAGGGCTCAAGCAAGAAGAGCATTACTTCAAAACCGGGATATGGCGCGAAGCCTTTAAGCTCGACACCGACAGTCAACTTGCCCTGGTGACGGAGCACTGAGGATGATCAACTCCATGGGAGACGCTGATCCAGCTGATCAAATTGAGGGATGGTACTGCGCTGAAAAACCCGAGAATGGCCGCTGGGTCGGTGAATCCGGCCCAAACGAATGTCGCGTTCTGAGCAGCCGATTTGCAAGGCGCAATGTCGTGAATGTCTCGTATGACGGGAGTGGCTTTGTTGTAAACGAACGTCCGCTTTCGCCGGTTTCTCAGTAAAAGCGGACTGTCGGCGCGTCGAAGGGTTTCGGGCGCCGGCAGGCGTACTAAACCCGGACAGGTACGACCCGCGGTGGTGGTCATTGCTATGGGGTTTTCGGTTTTAAGCTGTGCTGCACGATGTGCTCGGTCGCGGTACATTGCAGCCTTTGCACTGGTGCGTGCGCCATCTTTAGGCAGCTGTGACCCGAGAGCGAAGGCGTTTGCCAACATTGAGGGGTGATCGTGCTGGTCCGGTGGACGTAAGACACAAGCGTGGGCATTACCCGCGATACGGTCTGCGCGGGTTGAACTGCAGGCGGGCCATGCCGGGTCATGACACAAGCTCCCGGATCGGTGCTGGCGAGAATGGCGGTGCGCGTGGTTGCTGCCAACGTTCGAACGCCTCGATGATGACCATATGCCCGCCGCAGCAGGGACATGGCGGACGAGCATCCACCGGTTCGACAGGTTCAGCGTCGTCCGGTGGTGGTGCAACATCAAGCAGCAGGCGGGCACGCGCGATGCTGGCCTTGCGTGCGGAACCAGCAAGCAGCCCATAATGCCGGATGCGGTGGAAGCCCCTGGGCAGGACGTGGAGAAGGAACCGGCGTATAAACTCAGCCGTGGCAAGCGTCATGACGCGCTGACGCTCGGGGCCATCGCGGCGATAGTCCTTGAAGCGGAGGGTGACGCCTTGCTCGTCGAACGCGATCAACCGCCGGTTCGATATGGCGATCCGGTGGGTGTAACGCGACAGATAAGCAAGCACTGCTTCAGGTCCTGCGAACGGCGGCTTGGCGTAAACCACCCAGCGCTTCTTGCGAACGGGCGATAGATGGCGCCTGAACGTCCGGGCGTCGGCGAGCTGTGCCAGATGGCCGAAGAAGGCGAGCTTGCCGCATTGGTACAGCGCCATCAGCCGGGTCAGGAACAGCCGCCGGAACAATGCACCCAGAACACGCACGGGCAGCAGGAACGCCGGACGCGACGATATCCAGCGCGCGCCGTCATGCGCAATGCCGCCACCCGGCACGATCATGTGGACGTGCGGATGGTGGGTCATGGCCGACCCCCATGTATGGAGCACGGCGGTGATACCGATCCTGGCACCGAGATGCTTAGGGTCAGCGGCAATGGTCAGCATCGTCTCCGACGCCGCCTTGAACAACAGATCGTAAATCACCGCCTTGTTCTGGAAGGCGATCTCGGCGATCTCGGCGGGCAGCGTGAACACCACATGGAAGTAGCCGACCGGCAACAGGTCAGCCTCGCGCTCGGCAAGCCAGTTGCGTGCAGCAGCGCCCTGGCACTTGGGGCAGTGCCGGTTGCGGCAGCTGTTATAGGCGATCCGCCAGTGCCCACAGTCGGTGCAGGCTTCGATGTGACCGCCAAGGGCTGCGGTGCGGCAGTTCTCGATCGCCGTCATTACCTTGAGTTGGACAAGGCTCAGATGCCCGGCTTGCGCGACCCGGTATGCGGGCCCGGCAGCGCGGAAGATATCGGCGACCTCAAGTGAGGCCCGCACGGCTCAGCCGTCGGGTGCCCCCTGTTTGCCGGGGAACATCGCCAGCCTGTCGAGCGGACTGATCACGCTCTTGACTGTACGCGTTGCCACCCGGGTATACAGCGCGGTGGTCGTCAACTGGGCATGGCCGAGCAGCACCTGGATGATGCGGATATCGACGCCATCCTCGAGTAAATGGGTGGCAAAGCTGTGGCGCAATGTGTGCGGTCCAACCTGCTTGGTAATGCCAGCGGCATGGGCTGCTTCGGCGGCGATGCGGTGAACCTGCCGGTAGCAGATCGGCTTGAGATAATGCTGTCCCGGGAACAGCCAGCCATCGGGATGCATCACGCCTTGTTGGCGGCCAACCTTCCACCACTCGCGCAGAAGGAGCAACAGGTCGCCCGCGAGCATCGCGTTGCGGTGGCGGCCGCCCTTGCCGCACTCAACCCGAAGCAACATGCGTTCGCTGTCGACATCGCGGATCTTGAGCTTGGTTACTTCGGACGCGCGAAGGCCCGCACCGTAAGCGACCGACAGGATCGCCTGGTGCTTGAGGCTGGTCGTCGCGCCCAGCATCCGCGCAACCTCATCGCGGCTCAGCACGGTCGGCAAGGAACGCGCATGCTTTACCCGGTGGAGTTTGCGGGTCAGGTCCGGGCGATCGAGCGTCCGCGTGTAAAAGAACCGCAGCGCCGAGACCGCCGTGTTCATCGCCGGCGCGCCAAGTCCGGAGTCGCTCTGCTCGATCTGGTACCTGCGTAAGTCCTCATCGGCCGCGGTATCGGGTGGCCGGCCCAGCCAGGCAGCAAACCGCGTTACGTCGCGCAGGTAGTTGCGTTGCGTCGCGCGCGACAGGCGATGCAGCTTCATGTCCTCGATCATTCGCGCGCGCAGATGGGTGGTAGGGGTAATGTTGGTCATCGTTCGACTCCTCAGTTGAAGGGAGTCAAAGGGTCTGCCTCAAATCTCGATAGCTCAAGCCACGCGCGTCGAAAGTTAGGCTGTCACAACAGCTGGGCAAGCACCATTCCCGCGTCAGCGGGTTCGTACTCGTCCAACATTGCAGTCATTAGCGCGCCGAACAGATGTCGAGTGCCGCAGCAAGGTAAACTCATTCTTAAGCACCCGAACGCCCGTTGTCGGCCAAAACCGACCATGCTTGAGTGTTAAACAATGCTCAGTATATGATACCATTATGGATCACATATTAGTCAAAGAACTGAAAGAAGCGCGGCGTTCATGCGGGCTGTCTCAGGCAATGCTTGCGGCAAGGATTAATGTCGAACCACAAGTGATCAAGCGCTTGGAAGCCGGCATCGGGTCTGTGACCACGCTTGTCGCGGTCAAAGCGGCGCTGGACTTCCAGCTAAACGGTATCGGACCGGGCCGAACGCTTGGTGACCAACTAAAAGGTCGCCGACTAAGAAAGGGCTTATCACTCGAAGCATTAGCGAGGCGGACTAAGCTGTCTCGTGCGACCATTGCCAGTCTTGAACAAGGCAACGGGTCAGTGCGCAGCTTGCTGCGCCTGTTGTCAGTTATCGCACCCAATGCGCGGAGGCGCGCAAAGGAGCGGGCTTTCTGGGGCGCAGGCGACAAGTTTGACCGGGATAGCCGGTTTACGCCACCAGACTTTATGATGCATATCTATGCTGCCTTTGGCGAGATCGACCTGGACCCTTGCGCCCATCTTCTAAGCCCAGTGATTGCCGGCCGGCGTATCATACTTAGCGAAGGCGGCGACGGCTTGGTTGATGACTGGTCGGGGCGGCTGGCGTTCATGAACCCACCATTCTCGGCATTACTCATTTGGTTGAAGCGCGCGTTTGCCCAGTGGCAAGCGGGCAATATCGAGACAGTGGTCTGCCTTGTGCCCGTCCGCTCAGATTCAGCCTGGTTCCACGAAACACTTAGCCCCGTTGCTGACATCTATCTGCTACAGGGGCGCGTCCGATTTCTTGATAGTGAAGGCAAGGGGCAGCCGACACCATTCTCGCTCATGCTGCTGACATTGGGCGCATCGACAGAGCAAAGAATGCGCTTTGCAGCGCTCGTGCCAGGATTTTGGATGACGCGGGCGCAAGAAGTGGCTGTCTCGTCGTTGACGGCGTGATTGCCGCAAGTAGCCCAAGTGCATGATCACAGTGCGTCAATTTTGATCCTATATTCGCAGCATCACCGCTGAACGTATTATTGGAAAACGTGCACAACACGCGCCCACGCCGACGACGGTGCAGAACAAAAGAAAAAAACAAAAAGAGAAGGCAGTAAAAAAGATTTCCGGTTTGAGACCCGGAAGGAGTTGGAAAAATTGGCATGTCGCCGAGCTCCAGCCGGGTCTTGATAAGGAGACCATAATGCATTTCAGATCAACCTATACAAAAGCGCCAAGCCGCGTTGCCTCGCTTGATATCGAGACGCTGGCGCCGCCAGCGCTAGACGATAAATTTCCGCCATGGCCAACGCACCGGCCAATTGTGGCAAGCGTGCTAACGGCCGATCAGGCGGCCTATGGCGAGTGGACGTTCGGACTTCAAAGTATCACATTTGATGACGAGCGAGTAGCCATCATGCGGATTGATGAGCTGCTTGCTGGACGGCGCTGCGTAACATTCAACGGCAAGGGCTTTGATTTGCCTGTGCTGACCATGACAGCCATGCGGGCATCGGTCTTTGATTGTGACAACCTGACCAATGCATGGGTAGCAAACCGTAATAGCGGATCGCACATTGATGTCGCAGATCTGATTACCAACTTCGGATCGGCGCCGCGATCAAGCCTTGAGATGCTGTGTGAAAGTGCCGGGATCCCGGTGAAGAGCAACGGACATGGCGGCGACGTCGCTGACATGCTGCACGACGAAGGCATAGAAGCGGTCATGCGCTATTGCGAAGAAGATGTCACCTCAACGCTCGCGCTGTTTGCACTCGTTCAGGGCCTGCGCAGCAACGATCCTGCTTATGCCTCCAGCCTCATCGGCGACCTTGCCACCTGGATATCTAATAGCGGTCTTGCGCATTTAAACTCTTTTAGCTGCCTGTCGTGGAATACAGAGCGGGCTCGCATTCGCCTTCTGCACCGGGTGGATGAGGGTATTCGCGCACTGGAAGACCGTGCGACCACGGCATATTTCACCGAGAAGACGCTCGCCTTTTAAACTCCTAAGTTGAGCCGCCGGGCTTAACTGTAAACACCAATCAACAAGAACTGCTTCCCGCCGCCAGCGACCATGACTGGCGAGTGATTTTCTACGCTTACAAAAAGGATAAATTCTATGTCTGAATACCCTGCCAAAATGGCAATAATTGTCCCCAATTTCGTCATTGCCGATGCTAACGCTTGCGCAACCCATATGCCTTATTTCGTCTATATCGACGCCTTTGCGGTGTTGAAGGTCGAACGCCAAGGCAGAGGTTTCCGGTTTAGTGAAGCCCGGCACGTCAGTGATTTGCAATCCGCGACCGACAGCGTCGGGGTGCTGGACGCGCTCACCAGCCATCTTGACCCTGACGACAGCTTAGCAGGTTACCGTCTCGACCGCATTATTGCGGCGCTCGTTAGGGTCCCGGATGGCGAGCCCCGCGATGAAAGTGCCAAGCCGTCTTTGCTGCGGCTGCGGGCCGCTTTGGCAAATGATGTTAAAGACGCCGAATGGTATGACCGTGTTGGCTCTCATAGCTTG
Source organism: Sphingorhabdus sp. (assembly GCF_050921905.1). Lineage (NCBI taxonomy): Bacteria > Pseudomonadati > Pseudomonadota > Alphaproteobacteria > Sphingomonadales > Sphingorhabdaceae > Sphingorhabdus > Sphingorhabdus sp. The sequence continues at coordinate 340,225 of NZ_CP050888.1, forward strand.
GAGCAGTTGGCGAGCGACTATGCCCTTCCGGCAGACTGGCACGACCTTAACCGTCAGTTGAATCCTTGCGTTCTGGAACGCGAGCTATCGGCCAAGGCGCAGAGCGTCTGGCTGTTGATTGCCCATGAGTGGCTTAGTGCTGAGGACCTTAGGCGGGCCATGGCTGACTATGACCATTGGCGCACGCTTAGCTCGATTGTCTGAGCTGCGCCGGACGGTGCACGCTGCCCCGCCAGATTGCACCGCAACGAAATTGCAACACCAACAACACAGGAGGCGCTAGCCGAGCAATATCCCTCAATACATTACTACCCCATATTTTCACAATCACACCCACGAAAGCCCGCCATTGGCGGGCTTTCGTGTTTCTAACCAAGGAATAAAATCTTATGAGTATCTATAATACCGCCGCCAACGATGGCGACACCACATTTGGTCAAGACGCTATCGCCTTTACCCGGCAAAAGTCTCTCGAACGGCTGACGCCTCAGACCTTCTGCATATTCGATTTTGAATATGCCTACGACTGGGACGGCTACGACGCATATCGTCACGCCGACAACGCTGCAGGCGAATATAATTGTAAATGGCCTTTTCACCATGCAGTTGCCGGAGCATGGGCGTTGATCACTTACCCTCCCGGAGGCAGCCAGCCTCTCGTTCACAATGTGAGCGTGCTAGACGCGCGCCAATATGATGAACTGGAAATGGTCAGAGCGTTCTTCGGCCTGCTCGACCGCCATCCCGGCGCGGTGCCAGTAGGTTGGGGCACCGAGTGCAAAGAAATGCCCACGTTACGCCGAACCGCTGCAACGCATGGGCTGGTCCTGCCCAAAATGCTTCGCGACAGCCATCCGCACAGTCGTGACCGCATTGATCTGTCGAATGTCCTAAAAGGGCAAGGGCACTTCGTCCATATGCCGGAATATGCGCATGCTGTCGGCATTCCAGCTAAGCCCATGGCTTCGAAAGCAATCGGCAAGGCTGTTGAGCATGGCCAATGGGACGAAGTGCGCGAGCAGGTATTGGCTGATGTCCTAACGACAGCCATCATTGCCAATCGGCACTTGATCTCGGTCGCACGGGTCAGCGGTGATGTTTACGCGAGCGATGCCACGATCTTCGCTGAGCTTTCGGCCGCTTGGCCACAAAGCCGTTGGCTGAACTTGCAAAACCGCGGGTGGGACGTTCACCGGCGAGGACAGACGCGTGCTGCTCATAAAATGGCGGCATAGCTGCCATAGAATGGGCAGTTGACAGGCAAACGGGCGGGATCAAATGAATGGTCTCGCCCGCAAATTGCCAATTCGATTCGATGTTCATTGCGGCGCCAGAAAAGTGCGCGTGACGATGACGTCAAAGCTACGTTGCATTTAGTCCGAATTCCATCGAACCCTAGGCTTGCCAGAAATCATCCTGTATGTAGCTGCACTGGCTTCGGGATGAATAAACACGATATTCCTGCGATCATCGGTGTCTTTTGCAATATAATTATCACCCTGGAAACGATCGCGAAAGGATCCAACGACTAATGGTTTTTTACGCTTGTTGCCGAAATCCACCACTATGATGCCGTTGCGACCGGCATTTGCCATATACGCTCGGTCAGGCAAGTTATCCGAATCGAAGTCAATCATGACTTCAAAAGTGCATTTATTATAGACGTCGCCATTACAATCCGCGCTGGTGAGCGGCTTTGTTTTTGCCGGGAGCGAATTAAAACGCGCTCCTTGAAATGGATCCTCCCAAGCCGCCTGAGAATCAGCATGTGCTGTTCCAGCGCCGGCGGCTATTATCAGTCCTATCACGCTAAACTTAAGCAAGTTAAGCTCCTAAATTGACGCTGTATCTATTCTCGGGCCCAAGCATTTGGATATCTCAAATCCCAGCTTTGGCTTTCGGGGCGAGGCGGTCAACATCGGCATCGATCAACTTTTGAATATAGGATTGTGCTGGGACTCTGCCATCTATCTGCACAGAATTATAGACCGGCAAAGCAAGCTCTGCACTCGCATCGCCGTTCTGACACTGGTTATCGCACCATTTAAAATTACCGACCATTGTCGCGCGTCCGTTAGGCGATCCGAATTTTTTAAAGATTGTGCGCTCTACGTCTTTTGCATCCGTTCTGGACGGCTTAAACGTGTAGCTGATGTTCTCCACCCTTGACCCTTCTGGCATCGAGGCAAACTCCACACTAAGATAGTCGCCCTGCGGACCTTCGAAAAATTGCCTTCTCACAACTTTTGCAGATTTCGACCCCTGAAAATCGGGCTGACGCTTTCGCAGAGCTTCGATGCGCTTATCTGCAAAGGATAGCTCCGTTGAACTACTGCTTATCTTGAACCCTGCTTTCGCCGCTCGGTCAATTGCCTCTTGCGGTGTCATCCCAAGCCTAACTCCAGCAATATCAAACCCTGCTACTCTTCCGTTTGCGATACGCGTATCCAACGGAGCCTTATCATCGCTGCTCACCGGTGAGCTCTCTTTTCGATTTTTGGTAGTGGGATCACTTGGGCTTCCTGCAGTTATCTGCGACTGCGCAAGGATAGGTGAACTAAGACAAGCCGCCACCAACGCAATTCCAAAAGCTCTCCGCATAAAATCTCTCCTGTCTGAATACATGTTATTTATATGTGGAGACAATTATAACGTCGGTCAAATTGAATTTGACGGAGCATGCCTGTTCCCCGTCAGCACCAATGGCACAGATTTGATGTTGTGATTTAAGGAGTGTTTTGGTCTCATCGTAGTGACGAAGGAACGAATCTATGGACGCCTCCCGCACAAGGGGATTTTTCGATGTTGCTTCGGCATTGGATGCATGAATCTATCCGGCCTGTTATTTGGAGCATTTCTGTCCATGGCTGTCCGTCGTCAGAACATTTGGCACTGATGGCTGCGTAAATTAACGGAGCATTGGCCTCATCAGTTGGGTTGATATTAGGCGGCGAGCTTGCGGTGTTGCAAGCGCCGATATTCGATAGTCTGTCGTTTGATCCTTTCACGTTGTTGGATGATGGCTTGCGCCCTGCCGAAGTAGGCATCGGCAGGCGTGACGTTGTTCAGGCTCTCGTGATAGCGCTGATGGTTGTAATGCTCGACGAACGCTTCGATTTGTCGTTCGAGATCGCCGGGCAGGAAGTAGTTTTCCAGCAGGATGCGGTTCTTGAGCGTCTGGTGCCAGCGTTCGATCTTGCCCTGTGTTTGCGGATGCATCGGTGCGCCGCGCACATGGCTCATCTTGTTAGCTTCGATATATTCCGCCAGTTCGCCCGCGATGTAACTGGGGCCATTGTCGCTGAGCAGCCGCGGCTTATGCTGAACAGTGGCATGGTCGCAGCCCGATGCTGCTAGGGCCATGTCCAACGTGTCTGTTACATCCTCGGCCCGCATATTGCTGCACAGCCTCCAGGCGATGATATAGCGCGAGAAGTCGTCGAGCACGGTGGACAGATACATCCATCCCCAACCAATGATCTTGAAGTAGGTAAAGTCTGTCTGCCACATCTCGTTGGGACGGGTGGTCTTGGTGTGGAACTCGTTGGCTGCCTTTACCACGACATAAGCGGGGCTGGTGATCAGATCATGGGCCTTGAGTAGGCGGTATACCGTGGCTTCTGACACGAAGTAACGCCGTTCGTCGGTGAACCGCACCGCCAGTTCACGCGGTGACAGCTCGGACTGTTCCAGCGCCAGTTCGATGATCTGGTCATGGATCGCCTCGGGGATACGGTTCCACACACGGCTCGGGTTTGATGGCCGGTCCGCCAGCGCTTCAGGACCGCCTTCCAGATAGCGATCATACCAGCGATAGAAGGTCCGCCGGGCGATGCCCAGCTTATCAAGGGTGAGCTTTGTAGGCAGATGCGATTGCTCGACGACCCTGATGATCTCGAGCTTCTCCGAGGCTGGATACCTCATGCGTCGTCGTCCCCATCCGCGATCATGCTTTTTTTGAGCAGCCGGTTCTCAAGGGTCAGATCAGCAACGCACTCCTTCAACGCACGGGCCTCACGGCGCAGATCCTGCACCTCACCGCTGGTGGCTGCACGTGCAGTATCGCCCGCAAGCCTGCGCTTGCCAGCTTCCATAAACTCCTTTGACCAAGTGTAATACAGGCTTTGCGCGATGCCTTCCTTGCGGCACAGCTCAGCAATGCTGTCTTCGCCGCGCAGGCCTTCCAATACGATCCTGATCTTGTCTTCAGCAGAAAAATGCCGCCGAGTTGCCCGCCGAATATCCTTCACGACACGTTCGGCAGAGGCCTTCGGTTGGCCAGAGTGTTTTGGTCTCATCTTATGGGATGGACGCCTCCCGCAACTAGGCCACATATGAAGTCTTGCTAACCGGAGAAAGGAGTTCACTAAAATGCAAACATTGGCAATCGATTTGGGCAAACAGTCCTTCCACCTTTATGGGATAACCGATGATGGCGAGGTCATTTCGCGCAAAGTAAGCCGAGCGAAGCTGCTTGATGTGGTGATCAAGTTGCATCCAGCGTCAGTGGCCATGGAAGCGTGTGCCAGCTCACACCATTGGGGCCGGACCTTCGAAGCCTCGGGTTACACCGTTCGTCTGATCCACCCCCGCTTCGTCAAGCCGTTTGTGAAGGGTTCGAAGAATGATGCGGTCGATGCCGAGGCGATTTTCGATGCTGACAGCCGACCCAATATGCGGTTCGTGCCCCTCAAATCCGCTGAACAGCAGGATCTTCAATCATTGCACCGGATGCGCGACAGGCTGATCGTCCAGCGGACAGCACTAATCAATCACACGCGTGGTCTTCTGGCTGAATATGGTCTCATCATTCCTGCTGGCGCTGCCCGGTTTCGGTTGCAGGTCGAAGAACTGGTCAACACCGCCGAACTTTCAGACCTCGCAAAAAGCCTGTTTGAGAAGCTGATCGAGGAGTATCGCGACCTAGATACACGTGTATCGGAGGTTGATGACACATTGGTCCAGATTTGCCGCACAAACGAGCGCTGCAAGCGCCTGACGTCGCTACCTGGCGTAGGGCCGGTCGTCGCAACTGCCTTGGTCGCGGCAATTGATGATGGCCGACATTTTGCGTCGGGCAGAGCCCTGGCTGCGTGGATTGGCTTGGTCCCACGACAATACACCACTGGAGGCAAACCACGGCTTGGCGGCATCGGCAAAAGGGCCAATCATTATCTGAGGCGGCAGCTGGTGCATGGCGCGCGTTCCGCGTTGTTGCGGATTGCTAGATATGACGACCAGCGCTCAAAATGGGTACAAGCACTGCTCGCCCGAGTGGGGCACAATAAAACGCTGGTCGCGATGGCAAACAAGACTGCGCGCATCGCGTGGGCAATGCTGCGCAACGAAGAAAGCTACAAAATGGCGTAGAGGAAAACGGGACCTGCGAATAATCGAATCGGCAGTTTAAATGCGAGGTGAGACTTTGATGGTGTAACGGCACTGCCCGCTGCTTCACAGCCTGTAAGGAACGATGGCCTTCGAGGCCGCTCATCTTAAAAGGCACGAACCGAGCGGATCCCCATCATGGCCATGGACAGAAATGCTCCAAATAACAGGCCGGATAGATTCATGCATCCAATGCCGAAGCAACATCGAAAAATCCCCTTGTGCGGGAGGCGTCCATAGATTCGTTCCTTCGTCACTACGATGAGACCAAAACACTCCTTAAATCACAACATCAAATCTGTGCCATTGGTGCTGACGGGGAACAATGAACGTGTGTTGCACCTGCGCATGTAGATGCACCTCCGGCTCTTCTATAAATATGATCTGGCAGAGAGGGCGATTTTGTGAAGTTCGTACCCATTGTGAATGATAATGCTTTGCTTGAATCGCCATATAGATGAGATTCTTGAAACCCAGACCGTTATACAGCTCTGGCAGTTCATGTCCGCGTTCAACGTCGACGTAGAGCAGGTCGGTATTGCCACTGAGCGCCGTCTCTGGGTTGAGAGTCGAAACAATCTTCAACTCACGGTCATTGACCGAGGGGACGCCAATTCCCTTGATCACACTCATGATCCCAGAGAATTGTTCCGCATAATGTGCCGTGAGTTGATCATTGTTCTCGTTGATGACACGGTGTGCTTCTTCGGCCACTTCCGGTCGCTCAAGATTTTTCTGATAGAACCCGGCAAAAGCGCGAGATAGCCTGTTGCTACGATTCTCTTCGTCGTCATCAATGTTTCGTTGGGCACCAACAAAATCAATCCGGACCAGATTTTGAAGAAGGTTTCTGCCTTCATCTTTATCCAGCGCAGTCGCAATTGTACCATCATCGGTGGCTTCGAGCGACGCATAGGTGATTTCAAAATGTCGATTCAACTCGCTGTCAGTGGCAAGAAAGGCGGAAAGAGTTTTTTCGGGAGGGTCGTCACCGTTCTGGGGATACGCCGCCAAGTAGGCTTCACGCAGCTTGCCGGGATTCGACGTCGCATAACGGAGCTGAACGCCGAGGCGGTCAAAGTCGACCAAGAGGCTGGGAAGTAGTGCAACTGCTCTTCCATACTCAATTGATGCGGGGTCAATCTTGAACCAGATGTCGAGTTCGATTGATGGCAGAGTATCTGGTTCTCTGTTAGCCCCAAAAGCATCAAAGTCACCAATTCGCGCCACCGAAAAATCGTATATCCGAAATTTCCGTTGGCCTAGGAAGCATCGGAAAATAGCACTTGCCGAAGTTTTCCCACTGTTATTAGGCCCTACGAAAACCGTTTCTCGTTCTTCTATCCCTGCGGATATGTTTTCGAGGCGACGAAAGTTTCTAATGTCGATACGGTCGATTTTCATGTGACTTGCATCCGGTTATACCGATTGTTGATTTGGACGCTATCATACTTGAAATTGATTCTGTTGTCATGTGGTTCAAATGGCTACCATAATTGTGATGGACTTGTAACGGTCGTCTAATCGCATATTCGTCAAGGGGGATTTTTGACATATTTCTTGGGGCTACGATTGATTGATCGCAGTGATGTTCGTTTTGGTTTGCTAGTTCAGCTTTGGTTGCGTCGTTGATAGTCGTTTGTCGGGAACATGGTCGTCTACGCGGTCGAGACTTGCGCGCCGCATGATAGGTTTCGTAAGGAAGGATCTTGCCAATGTTTAGTTCGCATTTTGCCGATAAGGCACTTGCAGCCGTTACAACGCAATGATCCAGCCCGCGCCCCGACAGGGACGGCTCGACGCGCCCAAAGCATGAACGCAAACGAGAAAGAGGTTTTCAACTCAGTCTATTGGCCTTTCTATTCTGCCTTGCGCGTCAGGCTGTGGCACCAGCTGAACGATTGAACAGTTCGCCGGTTTTGAGCATCGTATGCATGATGACCGCGAGTTTGCGCGCAACTGCAATGGCTGCTCGCTTGAACCCGGCCTTTTCCCTGAGCTTCAAGCCCCAGACACGCAGAGCACTGTCCGCTGTCGTCCGCGTCAGGATCACCATAGCGGCTTCGTACAGCAATGCGCGAAGGTGATTGTCGCCGCGCTTCGAGATGCGTCCGGCATAATCGACCTCACCTGACTGGTAACGCTTGGTGGTCAAGCCGATCCAGGCACCGACAGAGCGCGACTTGGCAAAGTTGGCGGGATCCTCGATCGCTGCAATAAAGGACGACGCTGTTACCACGCCAATACCCGGGATCGTCATGAGCAACTGGCACTGCTCGTCCGCACGCGCTGTGGCGATGAGCTGCTTGCTCAGCTGCGCGACACGCGCACGCACCGCCAGCCACGCTTCGAGCAACGGCAAAACGATCCGCTCAAGCCCGGCGTTCGTTGCCAGCAAAGTGCGGATGTGGCCCTCCAATATGTTCCCTGCACTTTTGGGAACAATCAGCCCGAACGTTTTCATGACACCGCGTATCTGGTTCGATATCTGAACCGTCATTTTCAACATCTGATGGCGGGCGGCGACCAATGTGCGAACGAGCATGCTATCAAAGCTCTTCACTCGAACCTCGCGGTAAAAGCCAACCTCGGCAAGGTGGGCCAGCCCATCTGCGTCGTTCACGTCGGTCTTGTTCGGTGCCATGTCGAGTGCTGCTTTGGCATGACGTGCATCGATACAAATCGCTGGCACGCCCTGCGCCGTCAGCGCATGAAAGAACCACACCGACAGCGGGCCTGTTTCAAAAACGACGCGTCGCACACTCGGCGCATGTGTGCGGATCACTTTGGCTATAACTGTGGGACGCTATACTGAATGATCTGTGTCATGTGGTTCAATGGCTACCATATTGTTATGGACTTGTAACGGTTTCGTGCCGGTCACTTGAGAGTTAAACACTCATACAAGGAGACCGAAGAGATGATGAAGCATACAGAAGATTTCAAACAAGAGGCCGTCCGGATTGCTTTGACCAGCGGATTGTCACGGCGGCGTGTTGCTGCTGACCTGGGCGTTGGATTGTCGACGCTGGGCAAGTGGATATCGCAGTATCGGCCAACCGATCTGGTATCAGCGCCGCAAGCGGATTTAGCCCGCGAGAATGAACGCCTGCGCTTAGAGAACCGTATCCTCAAGGAGGAGAGGGAGATACTAAAAAAGGCTACCCAGTTCTTCGCGAGCCTCGGCAAGTGAGGTTCGCATTCGTGCACAACTGGCGGCATGTCTGGCCAGTGGAGATGCTTTGCCGCGTGATGCAGGTATCGACGCGCGGTTACCGGTCCTGGCACGCACGGCCGACAAGCCGACGGTCACGCGGTGACATGAAAGTGCTGGCCCACATCCGTGAACAATATGGCCTCAGTCTCGGCAGCTATGGCCGTCCTCGCATGACTATGGAGTTGGGCCGAAGGCAACGCCCGTAGGGCGGTAACGAGGTAGGGCTCGTTGTAGGCGAGCGCCGTGTTGGCCGTTTAATGCGGATCAACGGGATCAGGCCGGTTCGCACCCGCAAGCATAAGGTCACCACCAACAGTAATCATCGTCTTGGCATCGCTGCGAACTGGCTGGACGGCGATTTTGTTGCCGCTGCTCCTAACCAAAAATGGGCAGGCGACATTACCTACATATGGACTGCCGAGGGTTGGCTCTACCTCGCTGTTGTTCTTGATCTACACAGCCGCCGTGTCGTTGGCTGGGCGGTCAGCGACAGAATGACCCGAAGGGCGGCGTAGCCAACAAGGATCTGGCAATCAGGGCGCTGGATATGGCGGTAAACCTGCGGCAACCCGCCGAAGGCTGCATCTTCCATTCTGATCGCGGCAGCCAATACTGTGCGTATGATTATCAAAAGAAATTGCAGGCCTACGGCCTGCGGCCATCGATGAGCGGCAAAGGTAATTGTTACGACAATGCATCCGTTGAGACGTTCTTCAAATCGCTGAAGGCGGAGCTGATCTGGCGTCAGAAATGGTCAACACGAAGGCAGGCAGAGGCAGCAGTCTTCCAATACATCAACGGGTTCTACAACACCCGTCGCCGCCACTCGTATCTGGGTGGCATCAGCCCGCTGGCGTTCGAAGCAAAGGTGGTATAATGACATAAGTGACCGGCACGAAACATAGGGTAATCGCGGGGCTGTGATTAGCTGGACGATGCTGTGATTGAATGCTGGTTGTCCCCGATAGGATAAAAATACGGGCTCACGATTGTGACTGGGCCCAAGCACCTGACGGAGGACAATCATGGATCAATATATCGGTTTAGACGTATCTTTGAAAGACACTTTCATCTCGGTTCGCGAAGGCGGCAAACGGATATGGCGCGGCAAATGCGCGTCTGATCCCACAGTTATAGCCAAAGTGATCCGCACACATGCGCCGAGTGTGCGACGCGTCGTTTTTGAAACAGGCCCGCTGTCGGTGTGGTTCTTTCATGCGCTGACGGCGCAGGGCGTGCCAGCGATTTGTATCGATGCACGTCATGCCAAAGCAGCACTCGACATGGCACCGAACAAGACCGACGTGAACGACGCAGATGGGCTGGCCCACCTTGCCGAGGTTGGCTTTTACCGCGAGGTTCGAGTGAAGAGCTTTGATAGCATGCTCGTTCGCACATTGGTCGCCGCCCGCCATCAGATGTTGAAAATGACGGTTCAGATATCGAACCAGATACGCGGTGTCATGAAAACGTTCGGGCTGATTGTTCCCAAAAGTGCAGGGAACATATTGGAGGGCCACATCCGCACTTTGCTGGCAACGAACGCCGGGCTTGAGCGGATCGTTTTGCCGTTGCTCGAAGCGTGGCTGGCGGTGCGTGCGCGTGTCGCGCAGCTGAGCAAGCAGCTCATCGCCACAGCGCGTGCGGACGAGCAGTGCCAGTTGCTCATGACGATCCCGGGTATTGGCGTGGTAACAGCGTCGTCCTTTATTGCAGCGATCGAGGATCCCGCCAACTTTGCCAAGTCGCGCTCTGTCGGTGCCTGGATCGGCTTGACCACCAAGCGTTACCAGTCAGGTGAGGTCGATTATGCCGGACGCATCTCGAAGCGCGGCGACAATCACCTTCGCGCATTGCTGTACGAAGCCGCTATGGTGATCCTGACGCGGACGACAGCGGACAGTGCTCTGCGTGTCTGGGGCTTGAAGCTCAGGGAAAAGGCCGGGTTCAAGCGAGCAGCCATTGCAGTTGCGCGCAAACTCGCGGTCATCATGCATACGATGCTCAAAACCGGCGAACTGTTCAATCGTTCAGCTGGTGCCACAGCCTGACGCGCAAGGCAGAATAGAAAGGCCAATAGACTGAGTTGAAAACCTCTTTCTCGTTTGCGTTCATGCTTTGGGCGCGTCGAGCCGTCCCTGTCGGGGCGCGGGCTGGATCATTGCGTTGTAACGGCTGCAAGTGCCTTATCGGCAAAATGCGAACTAAACATTGGCAAGATCCTTCCTTACGAAACCTATCATGCGGCGCGCAAGTCTCGACCGCGTAGACGACCATGTTCCCGACAAACGACTATCAACGACGCAACCAAAGCTGAACTAGCAAACCAAAACGAACATCACTGCGATCAATCAATCGTAGCCCCAAGAAATATGTCAAAAATCCCCCTTGACGAATATGCGATTAGACGACCGTTACAAGTCCAAAATGCCAGCACGCGTGCCGTTGTCCACTTCAGCCTTCTTCACCCACTAGTGAAGCGTCTGCGGCGCGCAGCCGATGTTGTCAGCAACCGACACCACCGTTGACCAGCGTAACGGATAGTCGCTATCGTGATCCAAAACCATCCGCACCGCGCGATGGCGACCCTTAGATGAAAATTTGTGCGTTGTTTTGCTCATAGTAGGCCCTTCTTCTCAGGAGCTGGGGCCTCCGACAATCCCGAGGCGATTCACTTCTCGACGCGTGAGCGGCTTAGGGCAGTCGTTAAATTTGGCCGCCTACGCCCATGAATTTCGTAACAAAATCAGACATGCGAAGGAATACCGAGCTTTTCTTTGTCAGGTAAGCTGGGTTTAACGGACTCATCTTCGGAAGCACGTCATTCAGCTCATTCCCATTTTCAGTCGCGAACTCACGCTTGATCGAATTTGTGATGTAGCGCTTGGCTGCTTCTAGATTGAGATTTTCCTCTTCGACCAGTTTCTCAAACTCGCGCCGTTGCTCTTCCTGAGCGAATGCAAAGAACGCTTCGATCATGCCCGCTTTGCCGTCAATATCATCAAGGTTAGTCCGATTAATAAAGTCGACGATGAGGCTTTCTTTTGCCCGATTGCTAACGCTCGCCCGGATGACACGTCGGGCCTCCTCAATCAGATCACTCTTATCTTTCGTGTTACGATTCTTTGCGAATATTAGTTCGAGAATATAGTCGAGATTGATCTCCTGAGACTTCAGGAGGTCGACTTCGAAAACCACATCGTCCCAGTCGAGCGTCGACGCATCGCTTTCACCAGCAGCCTTCTCTCGACGCAACCAATCGCGAATGTCGTTGTAAGTCGACTTGTAGTCTTGGATTTTGCGGTCGGCTGGGAGCGATACAGAAGTCAGCTCTTCAACTTGATCATCCTCTAGGTGATGTTGGGCTTTGAAAGCCTCAACCTCCTCTCGGACGCTTTGATTCACGCCCTTTAGCGCTTTTAGCGCGACATACTCATCAAAGTTCTGAAGTACGTTCTCTGCCTTGAGAAACTCGCCGAAAAGCTTTGCAAAATCCTTCTTATCGGCTTCCTTCAGGATCTCGCTCGGATCAGGGAAGCGCTGCTCAAGCTCGGCTAAAATTGTTTTGAAGCCCCGGCTGGCCGCCCCGGATGTAATGTCAGAGAAGCCTTCCATATATTCCCTGAAGCTCTTCTCTAGCACTACATTCTTGGTGTTGCTCTCACCAAACAACGTGACCGCATCAATGGTCGCCTGCTCAAGATCGCGAAATGCTACAATATTGCCAAAGGTCTTGGTTGCATCGAAGATGCGATTGGTGCGCGAATAGGCCTGAATCAAACCATGATAGCGCAAATTCTTGTCAACGAAGAGCGTGTTGAGCGAAGGCGCATCAAAACCGGTCAGAAACATGCCGACAACTATTAACAGGTCAACTTCCTGCGATTTTACGCGATTAGCGAGATCGCGGTAATAGTTCTGGAAGCCGTTTCCGTCCGTGCTGAAGCTTGTTCCGAACATCGCGTTATAGTCTCGGATGACCGCGTTCAGGAACTCCTTCCCTGTGCTATCCATTGCGGAAACATCGAAGCTTTCATCGCGAATGTCGCCAATAGCATCCTGCTCTTCGTTTGCCGCAAACGAAAATATGGTCGCGATTTTTATCGGCTTTTCGCTGCCATCCTGGAGCTTCCTCAATGTCTCATAATAGAGCTTCGCAGCCTCCACACTGCTGACCGCAAACATCGCATTGAACCCCCGCCCTCTGGGATTCATCCGGTGCGTCTTCTGGCGAAAATTGGTCAGAATATACTGCGAAACCTCCTTGATCCGCTCAGGGTGCAGCAGGGCCTTCCTGTTCTCAGGCGCGCTGAGCTTGGCTTCATCCTGCTCCTTCTCAACGGCTCTGAACTTCGGCCTCACGTCATTGTAATCGACCTTGAACTTCAGCACCTTCTCATCACGGATCGCATCAGTGATGACATAGGAATGCAACTCTGCGCCAAACACACTCGCTGTGGTTTCCGATCCTGAGGCGTTCTGAGGAAAGATAGGCGTGCCGGTGAAGCCAAATTGATAGAAGCGCTTGAACTTCCTTTTGAGGTTCGCCTGCGCCTCACCAAACTGGCTGCGGTGGCATTCGTCAAAAATGAAGACCACCTGCTGCCCATAGACGGGCAGGTCACCTTCGCTCTTCATCAAATTGTTGAGCTTCTGGATCGTAGTAACGATGATCTTCTGATCGTTCTTCGCCAGATTGCGCTTCAGCGCAGCGGTATTTTCAGAGCCATTCACGCTATCTGGCGAGAACCGCTGATATTCCTTCATCGTCTGATAATCGAGGTCCTTGCGGTCGACCACGAAGAACACCTTATCAATGAAATCCAGTTCAGTGGCCAGCCGCGCGGCCTTGAAGCTTGTCAGCGTCTTGCCTGATCCGGTGGTGTGCCAGATGAAGCCGCCGCTTTCCGGCTTGCTCCAGCCCTTGGCATTGTAGGAGCTTGTGATCTTCCACATGATCCGCTCGGTCGCGGCAATCTGATAGGGCCGCATCACCAGCAGCGTGTCGCTGACATCAAAAACCGAATAATGCAGCAGCACGTTCAGCAGCGTGCGCTTCTCAAGGAAGGTCGCGGTAAAATCCTTCAGGTCCTTGATCAGCCCGTTATCCGCCTTCGCCCAGTTCATGGTGAAGTCGAAGCTGTTCTTATTTCGCTTTGTCGTGTTGGCGAAATAGCGCGTGTCAGTGCCATTTGAGATCACGAAAAGCTGGATGAACTTGTAGAGGGAATTGTCGCTGTTGAAGCTTTCCTTGCTGTACCGGTGTATCTGGTTGAACGCCTCCCGAATAGCGACACCACGCTTTTTAACCTCGATCTGTACCAATGGCAGGCCGTTGACGAGGATCGTGACGTCATAGCGATTGGCGTGCAGCCCCGTCTGCTCGAACTGCTTGATTACTTGCAGTTTGTTGCGGGCGATGTTCGCCTTATCGAAAAGGGTGATGTTCTGAATGCGGCCGTCATCGAAGACGAAATCGTGGATATAGTCGTCATGGACCTTGCGGGTCTTGTCGATGATCCCGTCACTAGGATTGTCCAGATAGGTGGCAACAAAGCGCTGCCATTCCGCATCGGTGAAGCGGACGCCGTTCAGGTCTTCCAGCCGCACGCGCACATTGGCCAGCATCGCTTTGGGTGAGGTTAGCGCAGGCAGAAACTCATAGCCCTGATTGCTCAGGTCTTTGATCAACTCGCGCTCAAGTTCGGCTTCGCTCTGGTAGTGGTCCGCAGCGGTCCAATCGCTGGTGTATCTGTCGAGAACGATGAAGTTCTTCGATTCCGCAATTGGCTTCGTTTGCTCAACCATTGGGTGCGTCCTCTTTCCAATAGCCGTAATTATTGACCAGATTTTCTAGCAACAATTTGATCGTCTGCTTTTCCTGTGGCGTGGGGTCGCGCACTTGCTCGGTTGACAGCGACGAATGGCTAAAGGTGTGGATCGTCCGGACATAGGCGTCTTTGCTGCCTGGCGCGGAGTTCAGCAAATCTCCCCACTGATTATGTCCTAGAAAGCCCGCGGTTTTCTCATATAGATTGCGCAGCAAGGTGAAATGATACCTCTCGACTTTTTCTTCGGCGATTGCTTGTTCCAAAATCCTCCGCAAGTGCAAATGGTAGGAAAAGCTCTTGTTTGAATCGCCGTATTTGGTGCTGAGATTAAAGGTGCCATCAGCGAGCCGCTCAAGCAGATAACATCCTTCATTGGCTGGCTTTTTCTTCATGTCGAGTTCGTTGTGCAGAACATTGTAGAACAACGGGCTGTGCGTCGTGATGACGAACTTCAGCTGCGACGGGGCCGACGTAATCAGCTCGGCTAGGTTCACGGCAAGTTCGATAAGGTGGTTTTCGTCTAATGAGGTGACGGGGTCATCAATGAACACATATTCTAGCGCGTTGAACTGATCTGTGCCACGTTCTTCTGGTTCAGCGATGGTCAGCTCAGCCACGACAGTTTCCAACAGCGCGTAAAAAATGCTCCAAATGAAGGTGCTCTCCTCGCCCTTGGAAATCTTAAACGGTTCGGTACCGGCATCATCTCCTGCCTCGACGGTGAAAGTCACTTCCGAAAAGGCTTTCACCTCGATTTTGCTGCCATCCGGGTTGTCACGGGTGTAGGCAGCATTGAAGGTAGGAGTTAGGGTCGCGCTGGAATAGTGCTGAAAGACGCGAGTGATGTTCACCTCTTGGCCCTGTTCATCCAAAATCCAGTCGGTAAAGCTATTGGGCTGGATCATCAGCTTGGGCTGGCCGTCACCGTGCAGGTCATTGTCCCAGAAGAACAGATCTTCGGTGAAGGCGTTGTAATATAGGATTTTGTGGCGGGTTGGGCCTGTATCTTCCTCGCCTTCGACCTTGGGCGCGACAAGCTCCTTCAGCGCGCGGGATAGGCGGGTTTTGCCAGTGCCGTTGAAGGCGTAGATCAGTTGGGCCTTCATTTTCGTGGCGTGAAGCGTCTGGGCAATCTGTTCGAGGGTCTGGCTCATGCTTCCACCGCCTCTTTGGGCTTGGGGAAGCTCAGGAGCAGGTCGCGGTAATATTCATATTGCTGTTGCCGCAGCGCAATTTCGCGCGGCAAACCTTCTCTCAGTGAGGTGGTGAGCGTATCGAATTTATCGAGAATTGAGACAATTCGCGCCTGCTCTTTAAGTGGTGGAAACGGCAGCTTTAGCTGCGCAAAAGTTCCAAGATTTATGTTGCTTTGCGCACTACTCTTCTCTTTGCCCTTCTCTTCCAGCTTTCGCTTGATAGACTGGAGTAAGTACTCAACATAATCAGAGCTTGTTTCTTCAGGGTCAGCGACAAACCCAATGACACTATCGGGGAAGCACGCGTCAAAGTCCAAAATAGAGGTTTCTGCTATGTTGGCAGCAATCGTGATGCAAAGCGTGCCTTTAGGCCACCGCTTACTTTGCCTTAAGCCAAAGTCGCTGTAGGTTTGGGTGTATTTCGTGATGGCGTGCCCTGCGCTTCGGATGTCGCCAGTTTGAATGAAAGGTATTGTCCCGCCGTAAAGCCTTTCGTCATTCCTTGGACGATGCTTGGATTTTCCACGTCCAAAATCGCTAGCCACTTCGTCCAAAGTCTTCCACTTAACCTCGGCATCTTCGAAGGTCAGGAGTTGATCGCGGTAGTGGTTGTATTGTTTCTTGCGCGCTGCAAGCTCGGCGGTCAGCTCGGCGGTCAGCTGGGTGAAGCTGTCCAATATCCGAACAATCTCCCCCTGTATCGCCAGCGATTTCTCCGGGTCATCCGGGCAGGGAATGGGGACTAGCTTTTTCGACAATGTGCCAATCCATTGTCGTTTGTGATCGCCATCAACTAGGCCGCTTGGTAAAGTATTGAGCCAGTAATATAAATATTTGATGTTAAATTTTTGATCGTCACTAGAAGTTATCATTTTCATTGCTGACGACTTCGCTTTGAAGTCAAAATCGACCCATTTGTTTGCGGTCGTGAAATCGTCGAAAATTATCGTCGGACTTTTCGACGCCTCGTAAATCCCAGTTGTTTCATCGGTATAACCTAGGATGAATGTTTTTCCAGCTGTAAGGACAGGCGTGTTAAACAGATCATCGTAATTTTTGCTTTCAACCAGATACTTGGTAGGCTGCTCATAGTCAGTCACCTTCTCCAACGGCAACCATTCCACCTCCGCCCCATCCAGCAGTTTTTCCAGAAAGCCGAAATCGCTCACGCCTCGATCTCCGCGACAATCGCATCAATCTCGCTGCGCAGCCGGTCAATCTTGGCAACGGTGGTTTTCAGTTCCGCGTTCAGCTCGGCAATGATCACCTGCTTGCGCGTGTCCTTCGGCTCGACATAGGCGCTGACCGAAAGGTTATAGTCGGCATCGATGATGCGCTGCTGGTCCACCGTTTTGGCCACATGCGGCACGTTTTCCTTGCTGGCAAACATGCGGATGATCTCGGCCACATGATCGTCGCTCATCTCGTTGGTGTTGGTCTTCTTGGCGAAGAAATCCTCACCGCTGGCATCGATGAACTGCACCTTGGTGTCGGGCTTGTTCTTGGCCAGCACCAAAATGGTTACTGCAATCGTGGTGCCGAAAAACAGATTGGGCGCGAGCGAAATGACCGTTTCCACGACATTGCTGTCGACCAGATGTTTGCGGATTTTTTGCTCTGCCCCGCCACGATAGAAAATGCCCGGAAAGCACACAATTGCCGCCCGCCCCTTGGCCGAAAGATAATGCAAGGCGTGCAGCACAAAGGCGAAATCCGCCTTGGACTTGGGCGCGAGCACGCCAGCGGGCGCAAAGCGGTCATCATTGATCAGCGTCGGGTCTTCATCCCCCTTCCACCGGACCGAATAGGGAGGGTTTGAGACGATAGCATCGAAGGGCCGTTCATCAAGAAAGTGCGGATGTTCAAGCGTGTTGCCGTTCTGGATGTTGAACTTGTCATAGTTCACATTGTGCAAGAACATGTTCATGCGGGCGAGGTTGTAGGTTGTGTAGTTGATCTCCTGCCCGAAGAAGCCTTCTTCGATGAAATGATCGCCGCAATGCTTCTTGGCTTGCAACAACAGCGAACCTGACCCGGCGGCTGGATCGTAAATCTTGTTGATGCTGCTCTGCCCGTGAACGGCCAGTTGCGCGATAAGCTTGGAAACGTGTTGCGGCGTGAAGAACTCGCCGCCAGATTTTCCTGCATTGGCCGCGTAGTTCGAGATCAGGAACTCATAGGCATCCCCGAACAGATCGTTTTCGTTCTCCTCAAACTTGAGCGGCAGGCCTTCGACTCCCTTCAACACCTTGGCCAGCCGGGTGTTCTTGTCCTTCACCGTATTGCCCAGCCGGTTGCTGGTGGTGTCAAAGTCGGAGAATAAGCCTTTGATGTCTTCTTCCGAAGGGTAGCCATTCGCCGAAGCTTCAATCGCCTTAAAGGCCGCAGCAAGGTCGGTGTTCAGGCTATCGTTGGTGTTAGCCTTTGCTGCGACATTGGCGAAGAGCTGGCTGGGGTAGATAAAATAACCCTTGGTCTTGACCGCATCAACCTTAACCGCGTCGGGAATGGTGCTGTCTGCCATCTTGGCGTAGTTGACGCTATCGTCCCCGGCTTCGATGTAGCTGGTGAAATTCTCGCTAATAAAGCGGTAAAACAGCGCGCCCAGCACGAACTGCTTGAAATCCCAGCCATCGACCGCGCCCCTAACTTCGTTGGCAATCGCCCAGATTTGGCGGCGCAATTCATCGCGTTGTTGTTGACCTGTCATTCTGTTTCCTCTTCGTGCTCCAGCTATGAGATTACAATAGAATGTTCGCAAGCATTAGCTTGTTGAGAGAATGGAATTAGTAGCCAATGTCATCAGCTTAATATATACTCAATTGATATTTGCGGATTGTGTCGGTCAGCATTTTCGTAAACCGTTCATCCGTATCTGCTACTCCCCCCGTGTTGTAGGTTCGACGCTGGATGCGCTCACGCTTGAGCAGGTTGAAGAAGCTCTCGGCTACTGCATTGTCGTTGCAGTTGCCCCGTCGGCTCATTGGGTGTTCCAAATTGTGAGCCCTAACAAAGGCAGCCCAGTCCAAACTGGTGAACTGCGCGCCTTGATCGGAATGGATCAGTACACGACTTTTTGGCTTTCGTCGCCAAACCGCCATGTGCAAAGCTTGCAACACCACATCGGTGGTCTGTCGGCTTTGTATAGACCAGCCCACCACGCGGCGGGAATAGAGGTCAAGCACGACAGCCAGATAGGCAAAGCCTTCCATTGTGCGAATGTAAGTGATGTCCGTCACCCAAGCTTTGTTAGGCATGCCGAAATCGAACTGCCGCGCTAACGTGTTATCGACGGCAACCTATGCCTTGCCCCCATAGCTCCTAGGGCGCCTCTTGTAGCCAATTTGCGCCTCGATGTCGGCCATTTTTGTCAGTCGCGCCACGCGGTTCGGACTGCAGATCTCGCCCTGATCCATCAGATCATCATGCAGTTTGCGGTAGCCATATACTTTGTGGCTATCAATCCAAGCCTGCCTGATCAGCTTGGTCTGCCGTGCATCTTCACGTGCCCGCTGGCTCAGCGGAATTTTCTGTCAGGCATAGTAGCCACTGGGCTGCACGGCCAAGCACTGGCACATCGCCCGAACACTGAACTCATTACTGAAATTTACCTTGCCCATCTTCGCCTCCTTACCTCAAATTTAGAGAAGAACGCGTCCAGAAATCTAGGGAAATGCACTATGCCATGCAGATGAAGAATTATCGTGTCGATGACCACGCACAACAGAGATAATAATTCGGTGATTGCCACGTGATTGCTGAAGCCGACCACGCATTTCTTTACTTATCACTAAGTATTTGAAATATATGGTGAGCCCTGCTGGGTTCGAACCAGCGACCTACTGATTAAAAGTCAGTTGCTCTACCGACTGAGCTAAGGGCCCCCGCTTTGAACCAGCATGGGTTCAAAGGAGAGCGCCCCCCCTAATGGCGGTGGGGGGTGCGGTCAAGCGCCTTTGGTCGGTTAAATCTTGATTGCAGGTGACGAATGTTAAGGCCTGACACGGGGTCGCGCCAATCGGGGGCAATCATGGCGGCAGGTGTGAGGACAAAGCCGCGTGAACGCAGGCCAGGATGCGGAATGAAAAGCGCTGGATTGCTGTCGGCCCAGTTGCCGCCGGACCATAAAAGAATGTCGAGGTCTAACACCCGCGCGCGCCAACTTTGGCCGCGACGGACGCGTCCGAAATGGCTTTCGATTTCATGCAGACGTGCCAGCAGGGCAGGTGGTTCAAGTGCGGTTGCCACTATCGCAGCGGCATTGGCAAAGCGGCGTGACGATGGCCCCATCGGGCTGGATTGAATGATGGCCGAATGTGCGAACACATCAATGTCACCCATCTCCAGCGCAGCTATCGCGTGCGGAATGATACGGTTTGGCCTGCCAATGACGGGATGTGGCTGATTTGAACCTATGCCAATGAGATAGAGATGCGACAGATCAAATATCCTGCGCAAGGCGGGTGTATAATGCGGGCCTGCGGTCGCGAAAGAAGCCCATGCTTGCACGGTGCGCGCGGGCTTGGTCCAAGTCAAATGTCGACACTAATATGCCGGTTTCAGCGTCGTCCAGGTCGCAGACCACATCGCCCCATTCATTGGCGATGAAGCTGGTGCCGTAGAATTTTTGCGCCGTCTGACCATGGTCGTCTTCGCTGCCGACCCTGTTAGCCGCAATGACGGGCATACAGTTCGATACCGCATGGCCAATCATCGCCCGCCGCCACATATGCCGTGTGTCCAATGTCGCATCCTGCGGCTCTGCGCCGATGGCTGTGGGATAGAATAACAATTCAGCGCCCATCAATGCCATTGCGCGTGCACATTCGGGGTACCATTGGTCCCAGCAGATGCCGACGCCAACGCGCGTGCCGAACACGTCCCAGACCTTGAACCCCGTATTGCCGGGGCGGAAATAATATTTCTCCTGATAGCCGGGGCCGTCGGGAATATGGCTCTTGCGATACACGCCCATGATTTCGCCATTGGCGTCGATCATCGCGATGCTGTTGTAGAAATGCGCGCCGTCGCGTTCGAAGAAGCTGGCAGGGATGGCAACATTCAGGCGCTTGGCCAGTTTCGCCATGGCCTTGACCGCAGGATGCTCCAAGGTTGGCCGCGCCATTGCGAAATGCGCTTCCTCCTGCGTTTTGCAGAAATAAGGCCCTGAAAACAGCTCGGGCGGCAGGATGATTTGCGCGCCAAGGTCGGATGCTTGCGACACAAGGTCGCTGACGGCATCGATGTTTTCGGCTTCGCTAGCCGACAAAGGCAGTTGCAACGCGGCAACGGTGATATCTCTGGTCATGCCGCGACTATAGCCGCACCCCGAAACGCGCTGCAATCATGATTGTCACCAAACCGCATATTCCGCATATTTTGTTCAGCGCGGCCGCCGCCGCAAAATCATCAATCGCGCTTTTTGAACAGCAGTGTCATCCGATCAGATTCACCAATGCCTTCATATTTCGCGCGATCGACATCCTTCAAACGCAGCGCAGGCGGCAATGTCCACACGCCATCGGGCCAGTTTGCGCTGTCCTTGGGGTTGGCGTTCACTTCGCTCTTGGCGACAAGTTCAAAGCCATTGATTTCCATGAAGCTGATGATGTCGGCTTCGCGCATATAGCCTTTGCTGCCATTGGTATAGCTATAGGGTGCATCTGCCTTTGCGCGGTGCTGTTCGATGCCGATAAGGCCATCTGGCTTCAGCAGGTCACGCATAGCCTTTATTTCGGCGTCGGCGATGTTCCAGTTCATGATGTTATGCATCATGCGCATGATCAATATGCGGTCGAACGTTCCTTTCGCGCCTTCGGGAGCTTCGCTTAAGGAAAAAGCATTGAAATCGGCGGCTGGCCGACCGGATACGGCGGCAACGTCGGAAGGAAATTTACCAATAGCTGCGGCAAGGCCTTGCTTTTGCTGGTCACTGAAAAAGGTTTTTGTTCCGAAATACAGGCCAGTATATTTGCCATTTTCGTTGATATAGCGGCCAAGGATGCGCGATACCCATTCGCCGCCGGGGGCATATTCACCAATCACATGATCGGGGTGAAGACGAAAAAATTCAAACGTTTCTGCAGGGTGGCGATACTGGTCGCGCTTTGCGTCATTGGCGCGGGCGGGGTCAGCAAGGATCTTCGTAAGCCGTTCCTGATGCGCCTTATGCATTTTGTCATGGTTGGCCATCTTGGCGCCATGGTGGTCAGCGAGCGCGGGAACTGCCAAAGTGGCGGCGGCGAGGGCGAATAGAAAAGCTTTTTTCATGAGAAATCCTCTTCTGGCTTGGATGATTTAAGTGGTCCTGACCCTAGACTATCCGAGTGTGGAATTAAAATACAATCAAATTGGCACTTGTTGGCTGGAGCAATGAAAGCTGCCGCCGCCAGTCAATACTGCGTCCGCCATGACACCGACAACTTTTCGGTCCGGGAACAATGACGCCAAAGTGGCAATAGCTGCATCGTCATTCCCCACGCCATAGATCGGCACGACAATTGCGGCATTGCCGATATAGAAATTCATATAGCTTGCCGGAACGACTTCCCCATCTTGCAAGAAGAGCCCGACCGAAGGCATAAGGCTGACCCGACACCCAAATGCTTCCGCGCGTTTGCGGGCATCTTCAAAAACGGTTTGATTGGGATCATTGGGCCCTGCGCCTTGCGGAATGAGGATGTGGTTTACACCCACAAAGCGGGCGAGATTGTCGATATGCCCATCGGTGTGATCATGCGCCAAACCGTCGCCCAGCCAAAGCAATCTGTGTATCCCAAGGTCATCACGAAGCCGCGCTTCAATCGCTTCCTTATTGAGTGCAGGATTACGGTTCGGGTTCAACAAGCAGTCGACGGTGGTCGCGGCAAGGCCTTCGCCGTCGACATCGATTGAGCCGCCTTCCAATATCCAATCAAGCTTTTTCACTTCAAACCCGGCTTCGGCGGCCAGTTCATGGCCGATAGTGAGATCGCCTGGATAATCGAAACGGCCACCCCAGCCATTAAAGCCAAAATCGCGGGCGATGCGCAGATTGCCGTCCTGCACAATGATACAGCCCGTGTCACGCAACCAGATGTCGCCTATTTGGCGCTGTTCTACATGAACCCCGCTGTCCACAAGATCGGCGGCAATCGCGGCGGCTTCGGCGCTTCCTGCAATCAAATGGACACGCTCGCCACGGCCAGAGGCATGGACGGCATTGGCAAATGCGGCAATCTGCTGCTGGGCGCGATGCAGTGGTTCACCCCAAACCTTGACGGAGCTGGGAAAGCCAATCCAGACCGATTCATGGGGTGCCCATTCTGCAGGCATACGAAATGCCATGGATTATCTGCCGCTGCGACTTTTGTCGCGAACGGCGCGGAATTCATCTCCCTCGTTCCAGTTCGGCCATGCATTGGTCATCGCAAGCATCCGGCCAACACGGTAATAAAGTTTCAGATCGGACATCACGCCTGACCAATCCCAATTTTCGTCAAATTCATCGCCGGGGGCGTGATATCGGTTCTTTTCATAATCATCTGCGGCTGCCTTGGCCGCTGCTTTACCGCCAATGATCAGGTCATCGCCGCCTTCAAAATAGACCATCGGCACGCCAAGCTTAGCGAAGCTGAAATGGTCGGAACGATAATAGAATCCTTTCTCTGGGGTCGGCTCCATTTCGGGTGTGCGGCCTTCTGATTTCGCCGCTGCTTCCAAATAAGTGTCAAGTTGCGACTTGCCCTTGCCAATGACGGTCAGGTTTTTGGCAGGGCCGGACATCGAAAACGCATCCATATTTACGCCGCCAACGGTCTGGGACAGCGGAAATATCGGGTTTTCGGCATAATATTTGGAGCCGAGCAGACCGCTTTCTTCGGCAGTGACCGCAAGGAACACGACCGACCGGTCTGGCGCGCCAGCTTTTGTGAAGCCTTCCGCAAGCGCAACGATCGCCGCGGTCCCGGTGGCATTGTCAACGGCGCCGTTGCAGATGTCATCGCCATCCGGCGCCGCCGTGCAGCGCCCCAGATGGTCCCAATGCGCGGTGTACAGCACATATTCGTCGGGACGTTTGGTGCCCTTTATCACACCGATCACATTCTTGCTGGCCTTGCGCGCAATGTCGTTTTCAAAGCTAAGCGACGCCGTCAGGTTCAAGGGCACTGCCTTGAAGCCCTTTTGCTTTGCTGCGGCCATTTGCTTTTCCAGGTTTTGGCCGGCTGCGGCGAAGATGTCTTTGGCGACGGATTTCTGTATCCAGCCATTGGCTTGAGTCTGGCTTTTGCCGCCATCTTTGGATTGTGCGAGGAACTGCGTGCCTGTCCAACTAGAATTGACGACATTCCAACCATAAGCGGCAGGCGCAGTGTCGTGGATGATCAAAACGGCGGCCGCACCCTGACGCGCTGCTTCTTCATATTTGTAAGTCCAGCGGCCATAATAGGTCATAGCTTTGCCACCGAAGGGACCATCAAGGCCTTGATTTTCAAAATCAGGGTCGTTGACCATCACGACGACGGTCTTGCCCTTCACATCAACGCCCGAATAATCGTTCCAACCCTTTTCTGGGGCGACAATGCCATGGCCGACGAAAACCATGTCGCTTTGCTTGATGTCGGTTTTGGGTGCCTCGCGATAGCTGCCGATGACATATTCACTGCCATAGGCAAAGGACATGGCCTTTCCATTCCGGTCGGCAATGTTTAAGGCCGAGACGTTTTTCGCAGTGATTTCGATAAGGGGGACGTCCTGCGTCCAACTGCCATTATTTCCCGGTTCTAGCCCCGCCGCTTTGAACTTTGAAATCAAGTACGCGACCGTCTTTTCTTCGCCAATAGACCCAGGGGCACGCCCCTCATAGGTATCAAGCGACAACTCGCGGGTGACGTCCTGCATTGTCTTTTCCGACAAAGCAGGGACCTCGATCTGGGGTAATGACGCAGTGTCCATATCCTGCGATGCCGCTTTCTGACACGCAGAGGTGAGGGTGAGCGCAGAAATAAGAGCCAAGGACAGAAGGCGCATCAAATTCTCCTAAAGGAATTGTTATCACGGGCACTGTGCCAGACCCGTTCGTGCGGCTCAAATGAAAAAGGCTGTGCGTTGTGAATGTGCCCCGTTGCCGTCAAATCAGCGCGGGGTGTTGCCGATTACGCGGTGTGGAGAAAACTATATTGGTTGATACTGCGGGGCGGCATAGGCCACAGCCTCCGCTGGGGCGACGGGAGGCTTATTGAGAAACTTCCGCGGGCCGACATGGTTGCCGCGCATAAAAAAGGCGGTCACATGGACCGCCTTTTTCGAAAATTTGCGTGGAAGATTAACGCGAATAGAATTCGACGACCAGATTTGGTTCCATCTTCACAGGATAAGGCACTTCATCAAGCGTCGGCACGCGCGCGAAGGTTACCTTGTCGTTGCCATCAACGGCAACATATTCAGGAATGTCACGTTCGGCGAGGCCTTGCGCTTCGATAACCAACGCCATTTCCTTGGCCTTCGGCCCCAGGCTGATAACGTCGCCAACGGCAACCTGACGGCTGGCGATGTTGCACTTCACGCCATTGACACGGATATGGCCATGGCTGACGATTTGACGTGCCGCAAAAATGGTTGGTGCGAACTTGGCGCGGTATACGACCATGTCCAAACGACGCTCCAACAGACCGATAAGGTTCTGCGACGTATCGCCCTTCATGTTGCTGGCTTCTTGATACGCGCGCTTGAACTGCTTTTCAGTTACGTCGCCATAATAGCCCTTGAGCTTCTGCTTGGCGCGCAGTTGGATGCCATAATCAGACAGCTTACCTTTGCGGCGCTGACCATGCTGGCCGGGACCATATTCGCGCTTATTTACAGGGGATTTTGGACGGCCCCAGATGTTTTCGCCCATCCGGCGGTCAAGTTTATACTTCGAGCTTTTGCGCATCGACATATTCAGTCTCCAATTGCTAACAACGTTGTTTCCGGTACCGCGCGACACATCTAAGATGGGCCGGACACCTGCTTCACCGGAATGCAGGGTCGATTGCGAAGCGGCGGCTATGGCCGTTGATGGGCGTTATGTCAACATCTGGCTCGACTTTACGGTGGCGGAATCGTAAAGGCGCGGCCATGAGCAGATCAGTCAGCCCAATTGAACCCGTCAAGTGCAATGATATGACCCAAGTGCGCGCGGGCGTTGATTGGGTTGATGCGCAATTGGTCGCGCTTCTGGCTGTTCGCTTCGCCTATATGGATGCCGCCGCCCGTATTAAAACAGAACGCAACGCCGTCCGCGACGAAGCACGCAAGCAACAGGTTCTCAAAAACGTTCACGACGCGGCAAGTAGCTTGGGCATTCCCGTCGAGGTGGTTGCTGACCTGTGGGAGCGTTTGGTTGAAGCTTCTATCGCCTACGAACTTGATAGATGGGACGCCACGCGCGCCTGACCCTAACCTTCGGGCGGTCGCCGTTTGTTCAACGTTGTGAGCACGCCGCGTAATGTCCTGACCTCAAGCGCATTCCATGCTGGCTTCGTCAGCAAATTGCGCAATGTGCGGCGGGTGACTGGTGCGCGGTCAATGGGCGTGAAATAATTCAACGGCTCCAGCATGGCGTCTAACTGTGCAATCAGGCCGTCCAATTCGAACTGCGTGGCAGGTGGTTCCAAATCCGTTTTGGGCGGGCTCGCTAGCGTCTGCGTTTTCGACCATTCATACGCGCACAGGATGACCGCTTGCGCCAAGTTCAGCGAACCAAATTCAGGATTAATCGGCACCGTGATGATGGCGCGGGCAACATTGACTTCGTCGCTTTCTAGGCCTGATCGCTCGGCCCCGAACAATATCGCGCTTCGCCCTGTGTTGCTCAGAACCTCTCGGGCGGCCACTTCGGGCGTGATAACCGGCTTCGTCACACCGCGCTTGCGCACCGTTGTGGCATAGACATGCGCAATGTCTGCGGTTGCCTCCGCCAGCGTCGGAAAAACCTGGGCGTTCGCCAACACAATGTCTGCGCCCGATGCCGCTGGACCTGCATTGGGGTTGGGCCATCCGTCGCGTGGGGCGACAAGACGCATTTCGGTAAGGCCGAAGTTAAGCATGGCACGGGCCGCCTTGCCAATATTTTCGCCCAATTGCGGACGGCAAAGAATGATGATGGGCGGCGCGCTCATTTTAACGCCGCTTCGACCACACTCCCGGCGAAATCCTCAAAATCCTTGGCTTCGCTAAAGTCCTTATACACCGACGCGAAGCGGATATAAGCAACGCTATCAAGAGCCTTCAACCCATCCATGACGAATTCGCCAATGCGTTTGGTTTCGATTTCGCTTTCACCCAAGGTTTCAAGCTGTCGCTGGATCGCAGAGGCGAGTTTTTCGATTTGCGTATTGTCCACCGGGCGCTTTCGGCACGCGACCGACAGCGAACGTTCCAGCTTTTCCCGGTCGAACGGCTCGCGCTTACCTTCGCTTTTGATCACAACCAGCTCACGCAGTTGAATACGCTCAAAGGTTGTGAAGCGCCCGCCGCAACCCTCACACTGCCGCCGGCGGCGGATCGCGCTATTGTCTTCAGTCGGACGGCTGTCCTTTACCTGGCTATCTTCATGTCCGCAAAATGGGCAGCGCAATTATTTTTCCTGATTCTTTTTCTTGTTCACATGTCTGTACGCGACGATGCCTGCACCAATCAATGCGCCTGTGGCGAGCCCGACGGGTGCGAGGATACTAGCCGCCGCACCAATGGCTGCGCCGCCAGCGACTTTCTTGACGGTGTCCTGATCGGCGAGATGCTTGCCGGTGTGAAAAGCGTCCTTGGTCGCGCCCCAAAGCTCATCGGCTGCTTCACCGACATAATGTCGGGCCTGATTGGGTATGCTTTCTGCAGCGAGCTGCTCAGGTGTCTTTGCACCGCAATTCGGACAAAATTTGGCACCCTCGCCATATTCTGCGTTACACTCGTTACAATATCCCATAGTCAAATTCCCTTCTGTGTATTAGATGGGTAAGTCACCTCTATAGTTCAAGACGGGTAAATTGGGAAGCGGCTGCACAATTCGCGGACACGAAGGCGGACCTCGGCCTCGACCGCCGCATCGCCGTGCTCGCCCTTTTGACGCAAGCCTTCAAGCACGTCAGAGATCATGTGGCCAATCTCCCGGAATTCAACTGCGCCAAAGCCGCGTGTCGTTCCGGCAGGCGAACCAACCCGGATACCGCTGGTTTTCATCGGCGGCAGCGGATCATTGGGAATGCCGTTTTTGTTGCAGGTGATAGCCGCGCGCTCCAACGCCTCGTCCGCATCGCGTCCGGTAATGCCGAGCGGGGTCAGGTCGACC
Source organism: Sphingorhabdus sp. (assembly GCF_050921905.1). Classification (NCBI taxonomy): domain Bacteria; kingdom Pseudomonadati; phylum Pseudomonadota; class Alphaproteobacteria; order Sphingomonadales; family Sphingorhabdaceae; genus Sphingorhabdus; species Sphingorhabdus sp. Next base: position 368,164 of record NZ_CP050888.1, read on the forward strand.
AAAGCCAAATGCGTATCGGTCCCGCCGGAAACCAAATCAGCACCGCGCTCATGCAGTGTTGCGGCCAGAACCTTCGCATTGGCAATCGTCGCTGCGGCATAGGTTTTGAAATCGGGGCGAAGAGCTTCGCCAAAGGCGACCGCCTTGGCGGCAATGACATGCATCAATGGGCCGCCCTGGAGTCCTGGGAAGACCGCAGAGTTGATCTTCTTGGCGATAGCCTCATCATTGGTCATAATCATGCCTCCACGCGGTCCACGGAGCGTCTTATGTGTAGTGTTGGTTACGACATGCGCATGCTCAAGCGGGTTGGGGTGAACGCCGCCAGCAACCAAGCCAGCAAAGTGCGCCATATCAACATGGAAGATCGCGCCGACTTCGTCAGCAATGGCGCGGAAGCGCGCGAAATCAATGATACGCGGATACGCAGAGCCCCCGGCAATGATGATTTTTGGTCGATGTTCCTTGGCAAGCCGCTCAACTTCGTCAAAATCAATCAAGTGGGTTTCTGGATTCACGCCAAACTGCACCGCGTTGAACCACTTGCCTGACATGGCCGCCTTTGCGCCGTGCGTTAAATGGCCCCCTGCATCAAGGCTCATGCCCAGTATCGTGTCGCCTGGTTTTACGAGCGCCAGCATGACCGCGCCATTGGCCTGTGCGCCGGAATGCGGCTGGACGTTGGCAAAGCCAGCGTTGAACAGCTTCTTGGCGCGTTCTATGGCTAATGTTTCAACTTCGTCCGAGGGCGTGCAACCCTGATAATAACGCTTGCCGGGATAACCCTCGGCATATTTGTTGGTGAAGACCGACCCCTGCGCCTCAAGCACAGCTTTCGACACAATGTTTTCGGACGCAATCAGCTCAATCTGGTTCTGCTCGCGGTCCAGTTCATGGGTAAGGCCGGCAAACACTTCGGCATCGGTTTCAGCCAAGCCACGTGTAAAAAAGCCGTCAGGCTGAACATCGGAAAGATCGTGTGCGGGGCGCGTGCTCATGCTGGTTCCTTAGTCATGATGGGGTTGGATAATTTATCAACGCGCCGTTGGTGCCGGTCGCCACCAAATTCGGTTGAGAGAAATGCATCAATACACGCCTTTGCCATTTCAATTCCGATCAGGCGTGCGCCCATGGCAATGACATTGGCATCATTATGTTCGCGGGACAGGCGGGCCGACAGTGGTTCAGACACAAGAGCGGCGCGCGCGGCAGGGTTGCGGTTCACAGCTATGGAAATACCAATGCCGGACCCACATAAGGCAACGCCGCGTTCCGCCGAACAGTCGGCTATCGCGCTTGCAAGCCTGTATCCGTAATCGGGATAGTCCACTGAAGCTTCGTCATGGGGGCCAAGGTCGGCGACGTCATGTCCGGCAGCGCGCAGATATTCAGCTAGCGCTGATTTCAGCGCGAGAGCGGCATGATCTGAGGCGATGGCGATACGCATGGCACATCCTGTAGCAGCTTGAGTCGAACTACTTCCCCCTATGGGACCACGCCGAAAAAGGCCATGCCGAATTTCCGTGATTGCGCAGCTTATCCACCGTCTTTATGGGTGCGATCATGCTTAATGCCTTATTGTCCATCGCCATGCTGTCGGCTTTCCTGCTGCTCTATGGGGCATGGAAACGCTGGCGGCGGGACGGCGCGAGCCAGCAAATGTGGCTAATGGTCGCGGCGGCCTTGGTTATCTTCGCCAATGTGGCGATATGGGTGGTGCCGGATGAAAAAGGCCAATCATTGGTAACTGGCGCAGTGGAGCAGCCCTGATTTGTTCACGCAGAGGGCGCAGAGATTGCAAAAGCTGACGTCATTCTGAACTTGTTTCAGAATCTTGATACTGAGCGTTCTCAGAAATAAGACCCTGAAACAAGTTCGGGGTGACGTTGAATAAATGCCTCTCCGCGTCCTCTGCGCCCCTGCGCGAAAAAATCACTTAATAGGACAGTTCGGGTCCAACCGGAAATCGAGATAGCCGTTCACCGATGCCATCAGCAAATCCATTTCATTTTCGAAGAAATGGTTTGCGCGGGGAATTTCATCATGATGAATGGTGATGTGCCGCTGGGTGCGGAGTTTGTCTACCAGCTTTTGCACCGCATTCGGGTTCACGACTTCGTCATTCACGCCCTGAATGATGATACCCGATGAAGGGCAAGGCGCCAGAAAGCTGAAATCATACATGTTGGCTGGCGGCGCAACCGAGATGAAGCCACGGATTTCCGGGCGGCGCATCAAAAGTTGCATTCCGATCCACGCGCCAAAGCTGAAACCGGCGATCCATGTGGTGGAAGCTTCGGGGTGGAAGCTTTGGACCCAATCGAGCGCGGACGCTGCGTCAGACAATTCACCTATACCGTTGTCAAATTCGCCTTCACTTCGGCCAACGCCACGAAAGTTGAAACGTAAAACGCCAAAACCGCGCGCCACAAAGGTTTTATAAAGCTGTTGCGTGATGCGGTCGTTCATTGTTCCGCCCGCTTGCGGGTGCGGATGCAGTATCATTGCAATTGGTGCTCGTGGGCGCGGTGGCGGCGAAAAACGGGCTTCGAGGCGGCCTTCTGGACCGGGAATAGCAATGGCGGGCATATAAAATTTCGATTCTAAGAGTGTGTGCAGAGCTTTACCCGACGGTTCGGGCTTTGCAGGAACTGGAAGCGCTATATAGAAGCAGTGGCGATTTTCGCAACTGTCATGGAAACTATGCCCGACCAAACCCGCATCTATCTTGATCATGCCGCCACAACGCCGGTCATTCCGGCGGCGCGCGCGGCGATGGCCGATGCAATGGTGCGTTGGGCCAATCCGTCATCGCCGCATCAAGAGGGCAGGGTGGCCCGCTTTGCGTTAGAAGACGCACGCAGGCGGATTGCAGCCGCGCTGGATTGGGATGGCGAAGTCATCCTGACGAGCGGAGCCAGCGAAGCGATTGCTCTTGGGCTTCGGGGAACAGCGGCGGTGGCGAGTGCGGTGGAGCATGATGCGGTGCTGGCGGTGGCTGGGCCGAACCGTTTGCCGGTAGGGGATATTGGACAGGTCGATGTTGGTGCGATTATTGGCAACGCACGATATGCCATTCAATCCGTGAACAATGAAACCGGCGTTATCCAGCCCATGAAGGAGATTGCGGACGCTGTGCGGGACGTTGGCGGCATATTCTTCGCCGATTGTTCACAGAGCGCTGGGAAACTGCCGCTTCCCGATGCTGATATGATTGCGGTCTCGGCGCATAAATTGGGCGGGCCGCCGGGCATGGGCGCATTGCTCGTGCGCAATCTTGGATTGTTGTCACCGACGGGTGGTCAAGAGCAAGGCTATAGACGTGGGACGGAGAATTTGCCTGCTGCGATCGGATTTGCAGTTGCGCTTGAGGCGGGGTTTTTGTGGATAGAAAACGCGGTCCGCCTCCGCAAAATATTGGAAGACGCTGTTGTCGAATCTGGCGGCGTTGTCATTGCGTCGGAAAGCAACCGGCTCGCGACCATCGGCAGTTACCATATGCCGGGCGTTGCCGCATCGAGCCAGCTTATCAACTTTGATATGGCGGGGATCGCGGTTTCTGCGGGTAGCGCCTGCTCGTCTGGGACGCTGAAAACCAGCCATGTGCTTGGCGCGATGGGATGGGATGATATATCCGCGTCCGAAGTCATCCGCGTCAGCTTTGGCGTTGACACGAATGACGCTGAGGTCGCGCGCTTCATCGATGTCTGGCGTAGCATCGCCGCCCGCGCAAAAGCCGCATGATATATCTGGACTATCAAGCCACGACGCCGCTCGCGCCCGAAGCCTTTGCGGCAATGGAGCCTTGGCTAAAGACCGGATTTGCAAACCCGCACAGCGCGCATGCAGCGGGCAGGGCGGCGGCAGCGGCGGTTGAAGTCGCCCGTTATCAGGTGGCAGCTTTGTTGCCACCCGGCGGGCGCGTTATCTTTACCTCCGGCGCGACAGAAGCGATTAATCTGGCGATTATGGGATCTGGTCTGCCGGTGATCGCAGCTGCGACCGAGCATGCTGCGGTTCTGGATTGCGTGCATGCGCGGCATGGTCAGGTGCTAGCCGTGACTGAAGAAGGCGCTCTACAAATCCTCCACGAAACGGGGAGGTGGCGCGCCGCAGGCGTGACGGAGGGGGCGGGAGACAAACCGCCACATATTGCTGCTGACCCCCTCCACCTCGCTTTGCGTGGTCCCCCTCCCCATGCTGGGGAGGAACTATTGGCCGTCATGCTTATCAACAACGAGATTGGAACCATTCAATCTGTTGCCGATCTCGCCGCTGCCGCCCACGTCCAAAACAAGCTTTTCCTGTGCGATGCCGTGCAAGCATTTGGCCGGATGCCTATTCCCGATGGCCCCGACATGATCGCAATATCTGCGCATAAAATTCATGGGCCAAATGGCATCGGCGCTTTGTGGGTGCGCGATGGCGTGTCACTGGCCCCACAAATGCTGGGCGGGGGACAAGAGCAAGGCATGCGCTCTGGCACGCTCTCACCTGCTTTATGCGCCGGCTTTGGCGCTGCGGCGAAATTGGCAGCGGAACGGATGGCAATCGACGCCGTGCATGTCTCCGCCCTGTGGGACCGCGCTTTGGCAGCGTTCGCTGACTGGACCATCAATGGCGCAACGGCTGAACGCTATAAAGGCAATCTAAACATTCGCCGGGAAGGCGTTGACGCGGCGCGACTGATTTCCGAATGCCGGAACATCGCATTTTCTGCGGGGAGCGCTTGTGCCAGTGGCTCCGGTCGCCCAAGCCATGTGTTACGCGCAATCGGCCTCACTGATGCGCAGGCAAAATCTTCCATCCGCTTGGGCTTTGGCCGCTATACGACGGCTGAAGAGATTGATATTGCGGCAGAGGCAATCAACCGAGCAGCAGAGGCGATGTTATGATCACAGTCACGTTCATCAGTGCCGACGGCGAATCGCAAGAGGTGCAAGCAGTCGATGGTCGGAACCTGCTCGACGTCGCACAAGCCGCTGGACAGCCTTTGGAGGGCACCTGCGAAGGCCAGATGGCATGTTCCACCTGCCATGTAATCATTGATAAGGATTGGTTCGACAGGCTTCCCCGCGCGGTTGAGGATGAGGAGGATATGCTTGACCTGGCTAGTGGCGCACGACGCACGAGCCGCCTGTCTTGCCAAATCATCCTGACGCCCGAACTTGACGGGTTGGTTGTCCATGTTCCGGCAGAAAGCCGAAATATGCAGGGTCTGTAACCGCCTTCACTTCCCATTCATAAAAAAGCGCCTATATAGGTCGGTGCCGGGTTCGCCCGGCTATGGTGATAAATTGCGATGTGCAATAGGTGCAGCGGACCCGGGGGCGGTACCCGGCAGCTCCACCAAAATCTCTGTTTGTCAGAGGTCTTGGAGGGGCTGAACTAGGATCGACGTGCGTTGAAAAGCATTGTTTTTGCCCGGCATGAATAAGCCGTGAAATGGTTCATAACCAATAGGTGCAAACGATAACTCAGCACTTGCTCTCGCAGCGTAATTTTGGGCCTCACGGTCTAAACTTACACTAAAAGAACGCGGCCGAACCGGCCGGGCAACAGAAAGGTTACAGCGGCCCCCCGGAGCCGGGCAACAGAATCCGGGACCCTTTTTATATGCGCGTGCCGGGTTGATGCGCTAGCCTCCATGGCCCAATCCCCGTGCGTTGTTAGAAATCTGGACCGTCAGGCGAGCGTAATGAGGTCAGTGGCCTCCAACAACGCCAAACGAGCCGACCGGACCTTATTCAGCAAACCGGTGTCGCCAAGCTGGTCGGGCGTGATGCTCTCTGGCCAATGCGCGGCAACAATTTCCGCTATGGCGTCCAGCTTTGCCGCATCGGCGATAAAGCGCGGGTCAACCGTTGCGGGATCGGCAACGACTCGCAGGCGCAGGCAGGCCGGGCCGCCGCCATTTGCCATTGATTGGCGCACGTCCACGGGTAAAAGCTTGCGGATGGGGCCATTGCCATCGACCATTTCGGTCAGCCAGCCCCAAACCCGGGCATTTTCTTGCGCTTCGCTGGGTAAAATAAGCGCCATGCCGCCGTCGGGCAAGGTGACTAACTGCGCATTGAACAAATAGCTTTGAATGGCGTCTGCAAGGCTCACGCGGTCTGCTGGTACGATGATGATCTCTGCCGCAGGCATAAGCCGTTTAACATCGGCATAGGTCTGCTCTGGATGCTCAAACGCATGTTCATGCGTGAAAAGCACGCGTTCATTTGCCACGGCGACGACATCATTGTGAAACGCGCCAGCGGCGATGGCAACTTCGGATTGCTGCACAAACAAAGTTTTGGCCGGGTCAAGCCGGTGCGCGCGCGCTATGGCCTTTGAAGCCTCAATATGCTGTCGCGCAGGGAAGGGGGCGCCGGTTTTGCCATAGACAAATATTTCGACACCCGCTGCATCATGCGATGCGCATAAGCGCATGAAATTGGCTGCGCCCTCGTCGCCAAATGGCGCTGGAACTGGGCCATGCACCGCAAAATGCCGTTCATTAGCAAAGGCCAACTGCAACTGCGCCAGCGTCCCTGTCCACTCATGGCTTCGGTGCGCCATCGTGAGCAAATTTGCAGCCGACAAATGGCACTTGCCGTCCGCCGTGTCTGGTCCGGGCGAAACAGTCGCCGCATTGGCCGCCCACATTGCAGAAGCCGAAAAAGCGGCTGCGCGGATATGTGGCTCGGCCGATTGCATGTCGGTTGCAAGCCCGCTGAGCCAGTTCTGGTTTGGCCGATTAAGCGGCATGAAAAACCCTTGCGCCAGACCAAGACCAATGTTGGCACGCATCTTCTCAATGCCCTGTAACGCCGCAGCTCTGGGGTAAGATGCCGCGCCAGCGTTGTTTGACGAAGCCAAATTGCCTAGGCTTAGCCCGGCATAATTATGGCTTGGTCCTATAATTCCGTCAAAATTGATTTCCAACAAAGCCATTAAGACCGCTCCACGTAAGTCACCTGATCGCCAACCGAAATATTCAGCGCCCGCGCACATTCTGCATCAATGATGACGTCATCGCCGCGATCATCAATCCAGCCATAAGCGGCCTTGAAGGTGTGCAAGCGGCCCAATGTAAGCAACTTCTTCTGTTCGCGTGCGGAATGGCTTATCTCCGTTATCGTCACATCCTTTGCCTCGCGGATACTCCGGATCTGGTCAGTGCGGGCGGTCATCGTTGGGCCACCGTCAAAAATGTCGATATAATTTTCCCACCCGAAACCTTCATTTTCCAGCATCCGCATGGCCGCGCGGCCAGAAGGGTGCGGCACACCAATGACGGTTTTTGCGCTTTCCTGAAGCATGGCGATATATACTGGATGCTTGGGCATGAGGTCGGCAATGAATTGGTTGCCGAATTTCGCGTTGAATTCGTCGGCCTCTTGAAAGCTCATCCCGAAAAAGCGTCCGGCCACGCCATCCCAGAAAGGAGAGCCGCCGGCCTCGTCGATCACGCCGCGTAATTCGGCAATAGTTCTGTCTGCGAACCTTTGGCGGTGATTGCGAATGAAAAGATAACGGCTGCGCGCAATCAACAGGCCTAGCCCACCAGCGCGTTCACCGGGGTGCAGGAATAAACCGCCGACTTCTGTGGCGCCCTCCAGATCGGTCGAGAGGTTTAAGATGTCCGCACGGAATGTGCGTTCCAATTCCACACTATGCTGGGTTAGCGCGCCAATGCGATAGCTGTAAAACGGCCATGTCTGCCCAACCTTGCCAAAGATTTGGCAGGTGCCGCGCACTTCGCCGGTGATGCTGTTCTGCAACACGAACACATACAGGTCGTCTGCAACAAATTCCCCCACACGGTCAAATCCAGCGGCAGACCGTTCCAGCTTTGCCGACAACGCTTCCTTGTCCGGTGGTAAGTTGGTGAAACCACCGCCGGTGCGTTTCGCCATTTCGTAAATCGGTTGCAAATCGCCCATATTTGCCGGACGGATCAGGAAAGTCATAATGCCCCTTTTTCTGATAAACGCATAATGGTCAGCGCGGACAATTGCGCGCGCTCTGTTAGGCTTTCGACGATGAGGAATTCATCTTTGCTGTGAATATTGCCACCGCGAACGCCCATCGTATCGACCGCCGGGACGCCGCATGCCGCGATGTTATTACCATCACACACGCCGCCGCTGGAACGCCAGGCGATGGATAGACCAAGATCAGCGCCAGTTTGCTTTACGAGGGCAAATAGCTTGGCGGCTCCGTCGTCAATTGGCTTGGGCGGGCGGCCAAAACTGCCATGCAGATGGGCACGCACGTCATGTTCGCGTTCGATGTCGGCGATGATCCGGTGCAAATCTGCCTCGGTTTGTGTTACAATCTCCGGCGTACGTGGCCGGAAGTTAACGCGCAAGATGGCGTGATCGGGCACTACATTATTCGGCCCGCCACCATCGATTTTGGCAGGGTTGACCGAAAGCCCTTCGCGCGCGAGCCGCTTGAGCCGAAGCGCGAGATCCGCCGCCGCCAATAACGCATTGCGGCCATCATCGGGATTGCGCCCGGCATGTGCTGACAAGCCTGAAAAAATGATTGAGAAATTGCCACTCCCGCCACGTGCCCCGGCCAGCGTGCCGTCGGGCAGGGCAGGTTCATAGGTCAACGCTGCCAACTTGTTCCGCGCAAGCTCGGTTATGAGCTTCGCTGATGAAGGTGAGCCAACTTCCTCATCGCTGTTGATAAGGACTTGATACCCCGTACGCGATAGACTTGCCGAAAGTTCAACCGCGCGCAATGCGGCGAGCATGACGGAAATACCGCCTTTCATGTCGGCAACACCGGGGCCATTGAGCACTCCGTCATCCAACCAGCGCAGCTTCTGAAATTCATGGTTCGCAGGAAAAACCGTGTCCATATGGCCCGTAAACAACAATTGTGTTGGCGCATCAGGGCGCACTGTGACCAACAGATGCTGCCCATGCGCGACAGTTTTGATGGATCCGTCGGCCAGCACGCGGTCGATCGGTTCGGGATTAGCCAGGGCAACTTCGCCAGGAAGAACTGAAAACGCATCGGCCAGCATTTTTGCGGTCGTCGCCAAGCCATCGAGATTGCCGGAACCGCTGTTCACCGCGGACCAGCTCTCTACCTGGTCAAGCATGGGCCGCTGTTGAATTGTTTCAAGAACCTGTCGTTCGCTGTCGGTGAGTTTATGCATGAAACGATCTTAGCTTTGGTCGCATAAAAGGACCACCCCTAGCGTATTGGGTTATCCAACTTCCCGTGCGAGCGCGCACCATTCGGCTATGCTGATGGTTTCAGGGCGGCGATCTTCGGCAATTCCAGTTCTGTGGAGTGCCTCCAAAGCGCCGGGAACGCTTTTGAGACTTTGCCGGAGCATTTTGCGCCTCTGCCCGAAGGCGGCACCCGTCAGATTTTCCAACACGGACATTTTGACTCCGTTTGCCGCTTCCTTGGGTCTGATATGCACTACGGCGGACATGACCTTTGGCGGCGGGGTAAAAGCGGAGCGATGGACTGGCATTGCAATTGACGCATTCGAACGCCACTGCGCCAATATGGCCAGGCGGCCAAAAGCGCCGGTGCCAGGGGAGGACACTATCCTGTCAGCAACTTCGCGTTGGAACATTAGCGTGAGGCTTTTCCATGTTGGCGGCCATGCATTGCCGCCAAGCCAGCCAACGGCCAGCGCGGTGCCCACATTATAGGGCAGGTTGGAAACGATGTGAAAGGGCGCGCCGATTTCGGCAAAGGGATCGATTTTGAGGGCATCGCCCTCAATCACGCGCAATTGGCCGGGAAATGCCTCCGCCAGATCGGCGAGCGCCGGTAAGCAGCGGTGGTCGCGCTCTACGGCAACAACATGTGCGCCGGCGCGCAACAGTGCCCGTGTGAGGCCACCGGGGCCGGGGCCGACTTCATACACAACTTCGCCCGCCAATGGGCCGGGAATGGCCGCGATACGATCAAGCAGTTTCTCATCAAAAAGGAAGTTTTGGCCAAGTGCCTTGCTGGCGGAAAGGCCATGGCGCGCAATGACTTCCCTAAGTGGGGGCAGTGCAACCGTCATCAACCACCATCGGCGGCAGCAAGGCGGTATAATGCCGCTGACTCCGCCATTTTGATTGCTGCGATCATGGAATATGGCAGTGCCTTATTTTGGCCAGCTATACCGAAAGCCGTGCCATGGTCCGGCGATGTCCTGACGACGGGCAATCCAAGAGTGATGTTGACAGCATCATGGAAATACAGTGTTTTCAGTGGAATAAGCGCTTGGTCATGATAGGCGCATAAGGCGGCGTCATATTGCGCGCGGGCCTCGGCATGAAACATCGTGTCGGCGGGCAGGGGGCCAATGACATTGAAACCTTCGCTCCTGATCTGCGCAATGGCGGGTTCAAATATTTCTAGCTCTTCGCGGCCCATATTGCCCAATTCTCCGGCATGGGGGTTGAAACCAGCGACCGCGAGCCGTGGATTTTCGATACCAAAATTACGCTGCAATCCCTTTGCTGTGGCGCGCAATCGTTGACGGATCAACCTTCCGTCCAGCTTTGCCGCGACTTCGGCAAGCGGAATATGGGTCGTCATCGGGACCACGCGCAGGTCCGGGCCAGCGAGCATCATGACCGCATTATTCTTGGCTACGCCGCAGCGTTCGGCAATGAATTCGGTCTGGCCGGGGTGCGTAAACCCAACGGCATAAAGCTGCGATTTGGAAACAGGGCCAGTGACCAAGGCGGCGGCGCTCCCCGCCCGGGCAAAGCCAATCGCCATTTCCAACGCCTGATACGCACAATGCGCGCCATCCAGGTCGGGACGTCCTGGAACAACCGATAAGCAGTTATGCAATTGAATGACCGGCAACGCGCTATCAAAATGCTTGAAGGTATCCGCTGGATTCTCAATGCGGACAACTGGGCCGTCCCAGTGCGGCGCGAAACTTCCAATGTCGCCAATGGCAAAGAAAGGCGCCAAGCCAGAGGCATGGCGCGCTTCCCATGCTTTTCCAATAATTTCCGGCCCGATACCAGCCGGGTCACCGACTGAAATGGCCAGCGGCAGTTCCAGTCGGCCCGACGGCATCAGTTATATTCGATAACGGCGTCGCGGCGCAAATCGCGCAGGTAGATACGGGCGCGCTTGTTCACGCGCTCTTCTTCCAATCGTGACATGATTTCGTCAAAACTCTCGGACGCCGCCTCTTGTGGTGCGTCGCGACCACACAGGACGAATACGCGAACGCCATCTTCCAAAGAACCATAAGGTGGTGTTGATTGGCCAACCTGTAAATCGAGCATAACCTGCTGTAATGGCGCAGGTAATTCGCGTATTTTGATACCGTCTCGGTTAACCACATCCGCGCCAAGTTTGCGCGCCATCTCGTCCGCGACACCGCAGCCGGAGATTTGTTGTGTTTCCTCGCTGAACCTTTTGATCAATGGCGTCACCTGCGCTTCAGTCGTGCCCTTTGGGAAGCTGATTGCAATTTGCTTCAAGCTTAACACGGAGTCTCGTGGATCAGAGGTCGCCACCTGGCGTTTATCAATCAGTAACAGGATAGAGATACCGCCGGGCGATGCCACGGCTTTAACCTCGTTACTGTTCATGCTTGCTGCTGCCGTGGCCAGCGATTGTGGCAATTGCGCGAGCGACAACCAACCCAGATCACCGCCGACGGACGCAGTGGATGCTTCAGAAAACTGCCGCGCGTAAGCTACGAAGTTGCCGCCTTGGCGCAATTGATCAATTATTTTTTTGGCGCCTTCCTGCACTGATGGCAATGTTTCAGGCGTCGCGGCCAAATAAATTTCGCCCAAGCGATATTCGGTGGTGCCCTTGGTCGCCTTAATGCGTTCAATGATAGCGTTAACTTCGTCGTCGCTTACATTCGCAGATGGACGTACATTGCGCGAAAGCAGTCGGCTCCAGGAAAGCTCGCCCTTAATTTGGCGCTTGAGTGTTGCGACCGACGCACCAATGGATACCAGATATTTTTCTACCTCGTTTGTTGGGCGGTTGAAGTTCTGTCGCGCGACACGGTCGAAATATTGGTTTACTTCCGCTTCTGTGACTTCAATTTCATTGGCCGCCGCCTCTTGGATCTGCAATGTTTCATCGATCAAATTGGTCAAGATTTGTGCGCGAAAACGGGCGAGTTCTTCTGGCGGTAATTTGTTGTCATTCGCGGCGACGATGAGCGCAAGGCGGTGATCAATGTCCGTGCCAGTGATGATTTCACCATTCACCTGCGCAGTTGCACGACGCACATTGGGGTCGTTTTTGCCGAACAACTGCTGTCCCTCGGGTATATCCAAATTGGACTCAGGGGCGATAGCATCAGAGGCCGTTTGCGCAATTAGCGGTGTCAGTGCCGTGGCGGAAACGAGCACGGCAACTAAGGACAAGCGCGTGAATAACTTCATTGATATTGATCCAATACAGTATCAGGTTCGGACGGCCAAGTAGCCAATACCTGCTGAACAGCAGATGAGCGGCCAGAAACCCGTCAGAATATTTCTTAATGACGCCTTACACACCCAGATTGCGAAATGCCAGACGGAACAGGAAGCTGTTACCGCGCTGGGAATCGCCCACAGGCTGATAGTCGCGGCGCCACGTTAGGCTTAATGATAAGCAATCGTCATCATAGGAGACGCCAAGCCTGTGCCGGATGGGGTCGAAACCATCCGAGAGGATTGTGGGGTCTTCGTTGGCATCGGTAAGGTCAAGAATGGTCGATCCAAAAACCGACCAGTAGCGCGCAACACGGACACGCCCAGCGAGCCGAATTTCTTCGCGATCATTCAAATCTTCTAGCGTCGGACCAATGTTGCGGTTCAACTTTAGGTAGCCCGCCTGCAAATAGGTTCCGCGTGAACCAATCGTGGCGTCGATTTCGTTACGCCGGATGGCCAAATTGTCCTTATCCAGTCTGAAACGGTGCGTTAGCTTTACGATGTTTTTAAAGCGAAATTCTGAACGGCCGACAATGTCTGATGCTTTGTCCGAAAGTCCTGTCCCGTCGGGGAAGATCGAAGCCCGGTTGGATAGGCGGTAGCTTTGGCCCAAATTGACATCGGCGGTAAAATTGGTCTTCCGCAAGACCCAGTCGAAGCCATAGGTTATGCGATAATCGTCTTCAAAGCGGTCATAGCCGGGAAACCGGTTCAGCGCGAAAAGATTGCTATCCTCAAGGTCGACAGCCCGCGAATCTTCGTTTGGAATCTTCAGATTGCTAATGGACGGCGCTGCAACGACCTGAACGCGTGGCGTGAAAATCTGCGTACCGCTAAAGGCCTTTCCTACGAAAGGCCATTTAACGTCTGTCGCCGCTGCAAATATGCTGCGCGTTTGCCAGCCGGTTTCACCGCGGTAAATTGCCGTAAGAGTGCTTGCATTATCGTCACTGTTGTAGACATCGCCACGCGCAAGCATAGTAAAGTTCACTTCTTGACCAAGGCGATTAATTGTCCGCAAGTCCCACTTGGCAGAGGCAAAGGCCCGTTGCGTGTCTTGTCCCGCCGTGCGGGCAATGGCTAGGCTGTTGGCCTGAAGCTGAAAACTTCCCCCAACCACAGGGGCATCCATACGTAAGCGGTAATCTATTTCGGGCAGCGCAATAGGCGCAAGTCTTTGTGGGTCGCCTGTACGCAAGGTCTGCACAGCCCAGCCTGCCAATGAAAAGTAGCTTTTGTCGCCGATGCGCTCTGCCGAAAATGTCGAACGCAGCCTGTCGTCGCGGCTTATGTCATAGCGCCGAAGGAATGTCCGGTCGGATGCAAAGCGACCGGATGCCGAAAATGACCAATGTGGGTCGAATTGAAACCGGCCAGCGCCCTCCAGATATCCACGAAACACATTTTTCCCAACGGAGCTTTCAACTCCGCTTGTGCTAATGCGGTCGCTATATGTGCCATATGCCGTCAGGTCTACCGCGCCGTATTTTTCCAATGACCGAAAATTCACGCGGCCCAAAGGCGCTGTATTTGAAAATGCAGTGACTGATCCGGTTACATCCCGATTTTGGGTGATGCGCCAATAATAAGATTGCTCCAGCTCAACGCCGTTGTTGCGGGAGAAACCGATGCTTGGAACGAGAAAGCCGCTGCCCGCCTTTGTACCGACAGGGTGCGATAAAAACGGTAACGGTATAACGGGTAACCCAAAAAGCTCGATACGCGCGCCTTCGTAATCAACACGTTTCTTGGCGGGGTCATAGACGACTTTGACCGCCTTTACCTCCCAGCTTGGCTTTTTCGGGCAGCCATCGGCGGTTTCGACCTTACACGCCGTGTAGGCGGCATAGTTTAGCGTATAGACGCCATCTTTGCGTGCGCCACGATTGGCGACGAGGCGGCTCTGGTCGGCCAGCACCACCAGCATATTGTTGATAACGCCGTCTTTTAGAGCGTCGGTGAGCTCGACTTTGTCGCCATAAGCGACGTCACCTTCTGGTCCGACCGTCCGGATATTTCCTTCGGCCACAACTTGGCCAGTCGTGCGGTTCCATACGATGGTATCTGCGCGCACGACATAACCGTCGCGATTGGCAATTACGTTGCCTTTGGCCGTTACGACTTCGGTATTCCAATCATATTCGAGATCCGCAGCAGAAAACCCAATCGGGTCGCTGGTCTGCGTCGTTGTTTCCGCGGATGCTGGGGTTTGGGCCATCGCGACTGTCGGCAATGCGCCGCATCCGAGCAATATCGGCATAAGCAGGAAACGAGGAAGGGCGGGCCGAGGGGCAGGAATAATCATAAAAACCGATATGCCCTTTATCGCCGCTATTGCCGTGGGTCCACCCATGTTGCCACGCATGGCATTATTTGGGTTTAAGCGCTCGCATATTCATAGCATCTTTTGCTTTAACCGGAACGCGTAATAGGCCTATAGAAACGACAAACATGACACTCGGCGGAAAGGCTGTTTATTTCCATGAAAATCAATTTTACCCATGCGCGCCCGCAGGATGCTGACGTGCTCGCATTTATCCTTACCAAAGGCACTTTTGCCGATTTCGAATTTCCCTTGGAAAAAACCGACATTATTCACGCAACCGCAAAGCTTGCAAGGTTTGAGGGTGCTGCTGGACAAAGTTTTCTGTTGATTAACGAACAAGACGGTAAGTTGGTGCGCATCATGCTACTGGGCGTGGCCGAAGATGAGGCGGCTGATTACCAGAAAGCTGGCGGAGACATTATCGCTAAGGTGCAGACATCGGGCGCAAAGCACATTGCTATTCATGGGGCTAATTTGACGGCGCAACACGCGGCAGAGGTCGCTTTTGGCGCAACGCTGCGCAACTGGCGGATGGACAAATATCGCACCAAATTGCCCGAAACGTCAAAGCCGACTGTGGACTCGTTCACCGTCGTTGCTGCGCCTAAAGAGGCTAGCGCACATTGGACAAGTTATCATGCGGTGGCCGAAGGCGTTGCCCTGACTAAGGAATTGGTGACTGAACCCGCTAATATCATTTATCCCGAAAGTTTCGTTGCGCGTTGCCAGCATTTAAAAGAACTGGGCGTCGAAATCAGCGTGCTGGATGATCAGGATATGGCGGCGCTTGGCATGGGGGCGCTGTTGGGCGTGGCGCAAGGATCTCGTCGCCCGGCGCGCCTGCTGGTAATGAAGTGGGACGGCACAGGCGGCGCTCAGCAACGGCCGGTCGCATTGGTCGGCAAGGGTGTGACGTTCGATACAGGTGGTATATCCATCAAGCCAGCCGCAGGCATGGAAGATATGAAATGGGATATGGGTGGCGCGGGCGCGGTTGCAGGTGCCATGAAGGCATTGGCGGGACGAAAGGCCAAGGCCCATGTCGTCGGCGTCTGCGGCCTTGTGGAGAACATGCCGGACGGTAATGCGCAACGTCCCGGTGATGTTGTCACGTCAATGTCGGGCCAAACGATTGAGGTGCTGAACACCGACGCAGAAGGCCGTCTTGTATTGTGCGACGCGCTGCATTGGGTGCAGGAGAATTATAACCCAGAATATATCGTCGATTTGGCGACACTGACGGGCGCGATCATTGTGTCGCTTGGCAGTGAATATGCAGGGCTATTTTCGAACAGTGATGAACTTGCCGATAAGCTCACGGCAGCGGGTAAGGCATCAGGTGACCCTTTATGGCGTTTTCCTCTGTCGAAGGCTTATGACAAGATGATCGACAGCCCGATTGCCGATATGAAGAATATCGGCGGGAAAGGCGCAGGTTCCATTACCGCCGCGCAATTCTTGGGCCGCTTTATCAAGGACGGCGTGAAATGGGCGCATCTTGATATTGCTGGCACTGTTTGGGCGGACAAGCCTGGTCCCGTGTGGGACAAGGGCGCAACCGGATTTGGTGTGCGCTTGCTTGATCGCTTCGTCGCCGACAATTTCGAAGGCTGATGTAGCCGCATCATGCAGGTCGATTTCTATCAGCTCACCCGCGATCCTGCTGAGAAAATACTCTCGGTCATTGCCCAGCGTATATTGGACGATGATGGGCGGTTATTGATCGTTAGCGACGACGGTGCGCAATTGGACGCCATATCGTCCGCGCTTTGGACGGCAAAGGCGGACGGCTTTCTAGCGCACGCCAAGGCAGGCGAGGGGGACGATGCCCTGCAACCCATATTGCTGTCACATGATGTGGAGGCCCCCAATAAAGCCCGATTTGTGGCGATTGCTGATGGAAATTGGCGTCCGATTGGAAAAGAGTTCGATCGCATTTTTTACCTCTTTCCGCCCAGCCACACCGACAATGCGCGCGCTGCATGGCGAAGCCTTAGCGATGGGGTGGAACGGCGTTACTGGAAACAGGACGTCGGTAAATGGGTGCAAGGCCCATAAAGCTTGCACAAAAGGCCAAGCAAGGTTAGACGCGCGCCAAATTCACCCCTGTATATTTGGAGCATCTCATGGCGGTTACACGCACATTTTCGATCATCAAGCCTGACGCAACACGTCGTAACCTGACGGGTGCCGTGACCAAAATGCTTGAAGAAGCTGGCCTGCGCGTTGTGGCTTCAAAGCGCATTCATATGTCGCGTGAACAGGCCGAAGGCTTTTACGCTGTGCACAAAGAACGTCCGTTCTTTGGCGAACTCGTCGAATTCATGATCAGCGGACCAGTGGTCGTTCAAGTGCTTGAAGGCGAAAATGCCATGCAGCGCAACCGCGACATCATGGGCGCGACGAACCCCGAAAATGCGGAACCCGGCACCATCCGCAAGGAATTGGCCGAAAGCATCGAAGCCAACACCGTGCATGGTTCGGACAGCGATGAAAATGCCGCCATCGAAATCGCCTATTTCTTCAAGCCTGAAGAGATTGTTGGGTAACGCCTAAAATATGAGTTCAAGCTGGATACGCGCCATCGACGCAATCATTCGTGGTGAGTCGAAAAAATTTCGCGGTGTCCGGCTTGGGCGCACACCAGAAATATTACATGCCTTTGGCCTCGGGCCGCATGACTTGGAAATGTCTGCGGCAAAGATCGCAAAGGCCAGAAAAGAGCATCCTGAGATTTCGCTACAGATTTGGTATGATTTACCAGCGCTTTTGCAAAACCCCCTAGCGATTTTTCCTTCAACGCGTAATGATGGCACAGTCATCATTGTGGTCATGGTGTCGGATACCGATGGCAATCCGATTATTGTGCCCATAGTTCCGAGTGCAGAGCGTCCGCGAAACGTGGTTCTTTCCGTATATGGCAAAACTGGCAACGAGCGCATAAATGGCCATCAGTGGGTAGCCAATCAAATCGCCACTGCCAAACGAGACGGGCAGCTTGTATTTGAGAAAAGTGGTTCTGCCGACTCTGAGCCGAAGCCGGAGTCTGCTGACGCTATCTCCTGGTCACCTGATCCAATTTCAGTAGACCGTTCGACAGAACCAACAAGATCAATATTGAAATTGAGAGAAAAGTCAACAAAAAGCTGACTGGTCAAACTGCGGCCTAAAACTCCTCCGCCACATCCATAAGCCTCGTCAATTTCTTCGGTGCCACCGCGCGCCAGCTTTTGGCGATCCAGTCGCCAATATGGTCCCAATCGGTGTCGCCAAGGTCCAGCCTGATTGCCACCCAGCCATCCCCGAAATAGGCAGGGCGGTAGTAACGCTCCGCGTCGCTGTCGATCAGCATCGCCTGCTCCTCAACGCCGCTGATCTTAACCAATAACGCGGTTTTGCCGTCTTTGTGATGATCAACGGACACATAAGCGAATTTCTTGCCACCGACGATGCCAAAGCAGGGCATGCCATGGGATGATACTTCGTCGGCTTCAGGCTGGGCGAGGGCGAGGGTGCGGACTTGCGCCGTCAGATATTCCGGGTTGGTATCACGCGCGACAAAATCGGCCAGCGTCTTGGGGTATAATTGATATTCCGCCATTTTTACGCGGTCGGCGAGCGTATCTGCTGTGTCGCCGGGCAAAATCGACACTTCGATTTGACCAAGCACGGGGCCATCGTCCAGTTCCGCCGTCACTAAATGCACGCTGGTTCCCGCGACTGTGTCTTTGGCATCAATAGCTCTTTGATGGGTGTGCAGGCCCTTATACTTTGGCAGCACAGAAGGGTGGATATTGAGCATGCGCCCATCCCATTTTGCGACGAATTCCGTGGACAATATCCGCATATATCCAGCCAAAGCGACATAGACCGCACCGGCCTCGACGATCGCGTCATGCATGACCGCGTCATGCGCGGCGCGGTCAAGGCCGATATGAGACACCGCAAAGGTTGGAATACCTTCTGTCGCGGCGATTTTTAGCCCTTCTGCGTCTGGATTGTTGCTGGCGACCAGAACAATTTCATAGGGGCAGCTTGGCAGTTTTGCGGCATACAACAACGCGGCCATATTGGTGCCCGCGCCGGAGATGAGGACGGCGATTCTGGCTTTCAATTTCTCTCCCCTCCCGCAGGCGGGATGGGCCGGGGGAGGGCCCCCACATTAAACGCTGCAAGCGAACCCTCGGTGCGCCCCACCCCTAGCCCCTGCCGCCTGCGGGAGGGGAATAAAGGCAGTTTAGCCCCCATAAGTCGCAGTCCAATCGGATTGCGCGCTCCATGTTTCGACAGAACCCGTGACGGTGCAGCCCTTGTCTCCATCTGCAATGTGACCGATGTTGAACACCGTCTCACCAGCGGTCTCAAGCGCAGTTGTCACATCCGCAACATCCGTCGGTGCCACCACAACAGCCATGCCGACACCACAGTTAAATGTGCGCGCCATTTCCTCTGGCTCAATATTGCCCTGTGCTTGCAAAAACGCCATCAGACGCGGTTGTGTCCAAGCGTCCGCGTTGACATGCGCATGAAGTCCCGCCGGCAAAATACGCGGAATATTTTCGAGCAAACCGCCGCCGGTGATATGCGCCATCGCGTGGATTTTGCCTGTGCGCACCAGAGGTAGCAACGACTTCACATAAATCCGCGTGGGCGCCATCAGCGCGTCGATCAGGATCACATTCTGGTCGAACAGAGCGGGACGATCCAGCTTCCACCCTTTGTCCGCCGCAAGTCGGCGCACCAAGGAAAAGCCGTTGGAGTGCACGCCCGAAGACGCGAGGCCCAAGATGACATCACCCGCCACAATTTTGTCGGCGGTCAGGACTTGGTCGCGTTCCACTGCGCCGACACAAAAACCGGCGAGGTCATAATCACCGTCGGAATACATGCCGGGCATTTCCGCGGTTTCGCCGCCGATCAGCGCGCATCCAGCCAGTTTGCAGCCCTTAGCGATGCTGGCCACCACCGATGTCGCGATAGCATTGTCCAGCTTACCGGTCGCATAATAATCAAGGAAAAACAGCGGTTCCGCGCCTTGCACGATCAGGTCATTTGCGCACATCGCGACCAAATCAATACCGACGCCTTCGTGCCGTCCGCACTCTATCGCCAGTTTCAGTTTTGTTCCCACACCGTCATTGGCCGCGACCAGTAACGGGTCACGAAACCCTGCTGCTTTCAAATCGAAGAACCCGCCAAATCCGCCAAGGTCCGCGTCCGCACCTGCACGACGCGTTGCTTTGGCCAGTGGCGCAATGGCGCGCACCAGGGCATTGCCGGTTTCGATGGAAACACCCGCCTTGGCGTAAGTGTAGGATTCTGGGGTTCGATCTTTTGCGTCCATTTGTCGCCGTTAGCGAGAACAGGCTTGGAATTCCACGTCTATGTCGCCTAAAGGTGCCGAGATGACAAATTTGCGCAAGAATTGGTTCCGCATTGCAGCGATTGGCTTGCCTTTGGCACTGGTCGGCGGCGGCATCGTTGTTGCGCAGATTGAGGGACCAAAGCGCGGTATTGCGCCGATTGCGAGCGGCGGCGACTTTGAAGTTACCGGCGTTTCGGTCAATGTGGTGGGCGACAACGCCTTTGAAGCACGAAAAAAGGGGTGGGAGCAGGCGCAGCGCATCGCTTGGGCGGCATTGTGGCGCAAAACCCATAATGAAGCAGGGGCTGACCTGTCCGATTCGACATTGGACGGCATCACTGCCGCCATTGTGGTGGAACGGGAACAAATTGGCCCACGCCGTTATGTCGCAAAGCTGGGCGTCCTGTTTGATCGCGCGCGTGCGGGTCAGTTGCTGGGCGTCAGCGGCGTTGCAAGGCGTTCTGCGCCTTTGATGTTGTTGCCCGTGACCTATTCTGCAGGTGCACCCACAGTGTTTGAACAGCGCACATCATGGCAGCGGAGCTGGGCCAAATTTCGTACCGCAGACAGCACGATCGATTATGTCCGCCCAAGCGGGGCAGGCGGCGAGTCGCTTTTGTTGAATGCCGGCCAACCGGAACGCCGCAGCCGCATTTGGTGGCGCACGATCCTTGACCAATTCGGTGCGGCTGACGTTATCATTCCCATTGCGCGGATTGAACGGCAATGGCCCGGTGGTCCAGTGATCGGGCGTTTCTCGGCGCGTTACGGCCCGGATAACAAGTTTTTGGGTGCATTCACGTTGCGCACATCGAGTAGCGCGGGCATTCCTGCGATGATGGATCAAGCTGTATTGCGGATGGATCAATTATTCCAATCGGCCTTCTCCTCAGGCCGCCTGCGGGCGGATGCCTCGCTGGTCCTAGAACCTGAAGTGGTTGAGGACGAGGATCTGGAAGGTGCAGTCGAAGACGCCGCGGCCGGGGATCAAATCGGCGCAACGGTGCAGGAATCCGCCGCGCCGTCGCTTGATGACGTCGTCAGATCCATTGTGCCAGAGGGGCAGGCCCCTTCCGCGCCTCAACCCCGGCCATAAGCGCATTTAGCGGGTCGATGAGTCAAATTGCCTTACCCTTGGACGAGTTGCGCAGTGGCGCGTCGTCCAGCCTCATCATTACGGATTCGAATGCGGCGGCCTTTGCCGGGCTATCCAGTGCGGCGGGCTGGGCAACGGGCTGTGCAATTCTTACAGGGCCGGCGCGCTCCGGAAAAACGCTGATGGCGCGTTATTTTTCGGGACGAAATGGTACGGTCATCGATGAAGCCGAGGCGTGTTCTGACGAAACAATTTTCAACGCGTGGAACCGTTCGCAAGAGAGCGGCGTGCCGTTATTGCTGATATCGCGTTGGCAACCTTCGGAATGGAATATTGCATTGCCCGATTTGCAGTCGCGATTAGGCGCGGCAATGTTGCTCGACATTGCGCCGCCGGATGACGAGATGATTGAACAATTACTGCAAAAACAACTCGCCGACCGGGGCGCAGCGATTAGTATCGATGCCGTAAGCTATGTGAAGCGGCGTATCGAACGCAGCTATGTGGCCATTGAAAAATTTGCGCGATCCGCAAACGCCATGGCGCTCTCGGAAAATGCGCCCGTAAATTTGACCTTGGTAAAAAAAGTTCTCGAATGCTGATCTAGGTCCTGACCCTAAGCCGGTGTTTCCCGCACCATGTCTTCTTCATGCGTTAGGGTCATCTTGAGCTTGCCATTGACCACGGCAAAGGCCAACCGTCCTTCGACAAGGTCAAGGGCATCGCGCCCGAATTGGTCAAAACGCCATCCCGTTAACACTTCAAGGTCTTCGCGCTCGCCAGCAGCCAAGCGCTCAAGCTCTTCCGTCCGCACAATCAAGCGCGGGGCTACGTTAATCTCTCGTGACCGGATTTTCAGCAATAGCTTCAACAGATCCGCGACTAACGAACCATCTTTGCCACCGCCAGGGGACGAACGGGCACGGTCTGGCAAATTTTCACGCGCCATAGGCTGGCTCGCTTCAATCACCCCGATCAGGCGCGCACCGATGTCATTGTCGCGCCATGCGGGCGAAAGACCGCGCACTTTGGGCAGGTCAGCCTGACTTTTTGGTGGATGCGCGGCGATATCGGCCAGCGTCTCATCCTTCATGATCCGTCCACGCGGGATATTCTTGCGCTGCGCCTCTTTTTCGCGCCACGCAGCCATGGCTTGAAGCCGACCAAGCACTTCGGGCTTGCGCGATTGCACCTTAATCCGTGCCCACGCGTTTTCGGGGTCATTGCGATAATTCGCGGCGTCGGAAATCCGCTCCATCTCGTCATTCAACCACGCACCGCGACCCGTCGACTTAAGCTTTTCAAGCATCATCGGAAAAATGACGGACAAATGCGTCACATCGGCAATGGCATAATCAATTTGGCGTTTATCAAGAGGACGCCGTGACCAATCGGTGAAGCGAGCGCCCTTGTCCAATTGGATGCCCATCCATAGGTCGACGAGGTTTGAGTAACCGACTTGCTCACCCTGACCCAGCGCCATGGCGGCAATTTGCGTGTCGAACATGGGGTACGGGGTTTTGCCGGTCAGGTTGAAAAATATCTCGATATCCTGCCCGCCCGCGTGGAAAACCTTCAACACATCCTCATTTTCGCACAGCAGCGCAAGCATTGGAGTTAGGTCAAGGCCCTCGGCCTTGGGGTCAATTGCCGCAGCCTCATTGGCGTCTGCCAGTTGAACCAAACATAAGTCAGGATAATAAGTGTTTTCCCGCATAAATTCGGTGTCGACCGCAATAAAAGGCGATTGTGCAAGGCGTGCGCATAATTCGGCGAGGCGTTTGCTGTCGGTGATAAGTGGATGAATCTGCATTGGGTATCGCCGTAGCACCCATTCGCGACTTGACAAAGTGCCGCTGCACTGTTGACAGGCCCGCTTTCCACAGCTTTTTTGAATTGAGTAAACAATGCACGCTTATCGTACGCACAAATGCGCTGAACTCCGCGATTCCCATGTGGGCGAAACCGTCCGCTTGTCGGGCTGGGTCCACCGTAAGCGCGACCATGGCGGTGTGTTGTTCGTCGACCTGCGCGACCATTATGGCATGACGCAGATCGTGGCCGATACCGACAGCCCCGCTTTGCCGATATTGGAGGCGTTGCGCCTTGAAAGCGTCATAACCATTGATGGCGAGGTGAAGGCCCGAAGCGCAAGCACGGTCAATGCCCATCTGCCGACCGGGCAGATTGAAGTCTTCGCCCGCAGCGTGACCGTGCTGAGCAAGTCCGAAGAACTGCCGTTGCCCGTTGCCGGTGAGCAAGAATATCCTGAAGAAACGCGTCTGAAATACCGCTTTCTCGATTTGCGCCGCGAAACGCTGCACGCCAATATCGTCAAGCGCACACAGATCATTCGCGAAACGCGCCGCCGGATGGAAGATATCGGCTTCACCGAATATTCGACACCTATCCTGACGGCATCCAGTCCCGAAGGCGCGCGCGACTTTCTTGTGCCGAGCCGAATCCACGCGGGTAAATTCTTTGCGCTGCCGCAAGCGCCACAGCAGTATAAGCAATTGTTGATGGTCGCCGGTTTCGACCGCTATTTTCAGATTGCCCCCTGTTTCCGCGATGAAGACCCGCGCGCCGACCGTTTGCCTGGCGAATTTTACCAGCTCGATCTGGAAATGAGCTTTGTCACGCAAGAAGAAATCTGGGACACAATGGAACCCGTGATGGCGGGCGTGTTTGAGGCATTTGCCGACGGCAAGAAAGTGACACCCGCAGGGCAGTTCCCGCGCATCCCGCATTCAAAGGCGATGTTAGATTACGGCACTGACAAGCCCGATTTGCGCAACCCGCTGATCATCCACGATGTTACCGATCATTTCAAAACCTCTGGCTTCGGCCTGTTTGAACGCATTGTCGAAGGCGGCGGCGTTGTCCGCGCCATTCCTGCGCCAAAGACTGCGGACAAGAGCCGTAAATTCTTCGACGATATGAACGAATGGGCGCGCAGCGAAGGTCATGCCGGACTTGGTTATGTCACCCGCAAGGGTGGCGAGTTTGGCGGCCCAATCGCCAAGAACCATGGCGAAGAGGGGATGCGCGCACTGTACGAAGCTATTGGACTTGGGCCAGACGATGGTTGCTTCTTCGCCGCTGGCAAGGAAGAGCAAGCGGCAAAGCTGGCTGGTGCGGCCCGCACGCGGACGGGCGAGCAGCTTGACCTAATTGAAAAGGACGCGTTCCGTTTTTGCTGGATCATCGACTTCCCCTTCTACGAATGGAGCGAGGAAGACAAAAAGATCGACTTTGCCCACAACCCCTTCTCCATGCCCCAAGGCGGGCTACAGGCGCTCGAAACGCAGGACCCGCTCACCATCAAGGCATATCAATATGACATGGTCTGTAACGGCTATGAGCTTGCCTCAGGCTCGATCCGGAACCAGCACCCCGATTTGATGGTCAAGGCGTTTGAACTCACGGGTTTGACGCAGGCGGATGTTGAGGCACGCTTTGGCGGCATGTATCGCGCTTTCCAATTTGGTGCGCCACCGCATGGCGGCATGGCCGCAGGTGTGGACCGGATGGTTATGCTTTTGTGCGGCGTGCAGAATTTGCGTGAAATCACGCTGTTCCCGATGAACCAGCGGGCCGAGGACTTGTTGATGGGCGCGCCGTCGCCTGCGATGGCTAAGCAGTTGCGCGAATTGAACATTCGTGTATTGGAGCAACCGCCCAAGGCCTGATTTCAGGGACAAAATTGGAAGCAGGATATGTCCCTTTTGGGGACAGATCTGCGCTTTTGCTTGTTTGTCCGCGCAATAGATGCTGGAAAGCGGGCATGTCCATTGACCTTTCCAAGTTTGAAGCCGGCAAAATTTATGACGGCATATATGACAAGGACCTGAAAAGCCTTCAGGATCGCTTGTCCGAGCTACAAGCACTGCATATCCTGCATGAAGCGCGCACCTTAATCATCTTCGAAGGCTGGGATGCCGCAGGCAAGGGCGGTGCAATTAAGCGCATGACCTCTTTGCTTGACCCGCGCTTTTATCAGGTCTTCCCGATTTCTGCGCCGACTTTAGAAGAAAAGGACAAGCATTTCCTGTGGCGCTTTTGGAACAAATTGCCGGGCAAACAGGAAATCAGCATTTGGGACAGAAGTCACTACGGCCGCGTGCTTGTGGAGCGTGTGGAGGGATTTTGCACCGAAGCCGAATGGCGGCG
Organism: Sphingorhabdus sp.; assembly: GCF_050921905.1. Classification (NCBI taxonomy): domain Bacteria; kingdom Pseudomonadati; phylum Pseudomonadota; class Alphaproteobacteria; order Sphingomonadales; family Sphingorhabdaceae; genus Sphingorhabdus; species Sphingorhabdus sp. The sequence goes on from NZ_CP050888.1 coordinate 393,549, forward strand.
CGGCTATGACGAAATCAACGAATTTGAATCGCGCCAAGGCGAAATCGGCACAAAGATTATCAAGATATTCCTGCATGTGACCGCCGCAACACAAGACAAGGTTCTGATCGAACGGCTGGATGATCCAACCAAAAGGTGGAAAGTCACTGCAGAAGATTTTCGCAATCGCGAAAAGCGGGAGCAATATCTCGACGCGCTAAAGGATATGTTCAAGCGCACGCATACGCATTGGGCACCCTGGACCATTGTTGACGGCAATAATCAAAAGGCGGCGCGAATAGCGGTCCTTTCACATGTGATCGCAGAATTAGAAAAGAGCGTGCCGCAGGAATTTCCGGAGGCCGACCCAGCGGTCGTGGCGTTGGCGCAGCGGGCGATTGGCTATTCTCCCAAGGGATAGTCTATACGTAATATTTCCCATTCTTTGGGCCCAGTGGGCAAATTCACGGTTTTGACATCACCCACGCGCGCCCCGCGTAATGCGCGGGAAAGCGGTGCGTTCCAGCCTATGCGCCCGTTGCTCGCATCGGCTTCATCATCGCCAAGGATTGTGATCGTGCGCTCCACGTCATCGACGTCCGCAATCGTCACACAAGCGCCGAAGAATATGCGGCTTTGGTCCTCTTGCTTGGATGGGTCGAGTATTTGCGCGACTTTCATCTTTTTGGACAACTGACCCAATTCCCGGTCAATCGCGCGGAGCTTTTGGCGGCCATAGATATAATCGCCATTCTCGCTTCGGTCGCCATTGCCGGCGGCCCAATGGACGATTTCGACGACTGCTGGGCGGTCGATGGCGAATAATTGTTCATAGCGTTCGCGTAAGGCCGCGAATCCGGCTGGGGTGATCGGGTTGGTGCGCTCGGCCATACAACTGCCTTAGCCGTTCGGGGCGAGGAGAGTCGATAGAGCCCAGTCGTGCCGCACGACCTTGCGGTGCCTCGACTGCGCTCGATATGAAAGGTTGGATATCAACCCGGTGTCGATTTGCCCAAATAGGCGCTAAGTGGCGTGGATGACTGCACCCGTGCCTTTTCAGGGTGGAGATGGTCATACATCACCGCATTTTCCAAAACGCGGTAGACATAATCGCGGGTTTCGCTGAGCGGGATTTTTTCAATCCAGTCCATTATATCGATGCTGCCCGTGCGTGGGTCGCCATAGGCGCGAAGCCATTTGTTCACGTTACCAGGACCGCCATTATAGGCGGCAATGGCCAAGGGATAGCTTCCGTCATAATAATCGAGCATGCGCTCAATATAGGTGGCACCCAAGGCGATGTTGTAATCGGTATCAATGGTCAGCGCATCAGGACGATAGGCCATTGAGATTTTGCCCGATGTCTCCCGCGCGGTTCCGGGCATCAATTGCATCAGGCCGCGTGCTCCTGCGCGGCTGACGGCGGCGCGGTCAAACTGGCTTTCCTGACGCATGATCGCGTGGGCGAGCGTCCAGGTCTGGCTATGCGCCGCTGGAACATTGACGGTGGGGTAGCTGTTACCCAGCAAATCGGGGATGCCATCGCTGCGCGCTGCGCGACCCGCCATGACCGCTAAATCGGGACGGCCAAGCGCTTGCGACAAGCCAATTGCAGCAATATATGCGTCACGGTCATCCGCGTGGCGGGCAATGGCCCTGAAAAAATTGCTTTGGTCACGCCAGCTTCCATATTTGGCGGCCAGCGCCGCCGCCAAATGCACGGGGGGAACATTCCCGTCCGCCAGAACAGGCGGGGTAGCTGCCACGCGCGGAACTTGCGGTAAGGCACGACGCAGCTGCTCCAAAGACAACTGGCCAAAAAAGCTTTCATAATATGCCGCTGCTTGTTCATAATAAAGCGTCGCGCTTGACGGGTCGCCAGCCTTTGCTGCGGCCTTGCCCGCCCAATAAAAACCCTTTGATCGGGTTTGTGCGGTTTTTGCGGCAGTCGCATAGCGTTCGAACATGCTTACGGCATCACGTGGGCGGCCCAAACGCTCCATAGCCACCGATCCGGCCAGCCAAGTGAGGCTGGTATAGCGATCACGCGTCGGCAGATCCTGATCCGCCATGACAAGGCCAGCAGGGACGGCATCGTCCACACGCGAGGCGATGCGATATGCCACGTCATATTGGCCGTCCATTTCGGCAGCGCGGGCATGTGTTAGTAGCAATTGGTACCAATCCTTGAGGACGGGCACCGGTGCGACCAGATTCCCGCGGTTTGCAAGTAATTCGCGCACAGCAACGCCATCGCCAGCAGCGCGCATCGCGTCCGCCCGCGCCGCCAGCAGACTGGCTTCGCTATTCGCTAAAGCACCTGCCTCTTGCACCTTCAAGTCGGCATCTTGTGCCTTCATCCGCGTTGCAAGCGCAGCGACAAACGCAGGGCGACGCTGCGGCGAGGTGAATGCGATCCAACGTTCGGCGGCGCGCGTCGATCCTGACCAAAGCAGCCGGTCGATTCGTGCATCATGGTCGGCGGATGTCAGCGTGCCGCTGGCAATGCGGAAAACCCGGCCTTCATCTTCGTCGCTCAGCGCGCCACCGCGCCAAGCTTCGCGCGCTTGTGCTTCGGCACGCGCCTTGTCGCCAACGCTATCCAGCGCCAATGCAAATTTTGCGCGGCCTTCATTGGTGACTGGCGGTAAACGGTCAAAATAGGCCACTAGTTGGTTAGGGGAGTAAGACAGGGGATCTATCGCCTGTTCCGCCTTTTTGCGCATGTCGTCGGCATTTGGCCAATCGGGGTAAAGCATCAAAAATGAGGCATAATTGTGAAAGCTGAAATTCCCGGGTGCGCTTAACATTTTCCAACGCTGCAGCGCGGCGGGGATTTTGCCCTCGCTTGGGTCGTAAACGACGGGTGTAGGCAGTGGTTGTCCAGATGGCGCGGACATTTGTCCACCGCCAGTGCCGGGTTTCCATATGATCCCATCGGATTGCTGTGCGGAGGCGAGCGCAGTGAATGAAATAATGAGAGTCGATGCTGAAAGAAGATGCTTTACCATGCCGGACATATTATGGACCTCAATCTTATCAATCGCTGAACAAGCGACTATATTAAGCTTAGCGTTCAATTTGGATCAGAATGGAAGTCCTGTAATATGTTTTCCGGATCAATACCGGCTCTAGTGACTCCTTTTTGCGACGGAGCGTTTAGCGAAAAGCATTTTCGTGCGTTAATCGATTGGCAAATCGAGCAAGGGTCAAGCGCGCTTGTGCCCGCAGGAACCACTGGAGAGGCATCGACACTGTCTAACGCGGAGCATCACCGTGTCATTGAGATATGCATCGAGCAAGCCGCCGGGCGCGTGCCTGTCATCGCGGGTTGCGGTTCAAACGACACAAACAATGCTGTCCTGCACCTCAACTTTTCTAAGAAAAGCGGAGCTGCCGCTGGGCTTGTGGTAGCGCCTTATTACAACCGGCCAAATCAAGAGGGCATTTACGCGCATTTCGAACATATGACGAAAAAGAACGATCTGTCGATATTGCTCTACAATGTGCCGGCGCGCACGGTGACGGATATCAAGCCGGAAACCGTCGCCCGTCTGGCAAAGTTGCCAACCATAATCGGCATTAAGGATGCCAGTGGCGACATGCCGCGTGTCACCGACCACCGTTTGGCCTGTGGGCCGGACTTCTGTTTGTTGTCAGGTGTCGATGAACAGTCGCTCGCGTTCAACGCGGCGGGCGGCAAAGGCTGTATTTCGGTGACGGCGAATGTCGCGCCGAAGCTATGCGCAGAGTTTCAGGCGGCTTGTGCATCGGGTGACTATGATTTGGCGCGCAAGCTGAATGACAAGCTCTATCCCCTCCATTTGGCATTATTTTCTGATGCGTCGCCCGGTCCAATCAAATATGCTTTGTCTCAGGTAATCGAAGGCTTCCCGACGGAGTTGCGTTTGCCAATGACACCGCCGAGTGAGGCGAGCCGCCGTCAGGTTGATGCCGCTTTGGAGAATGCAGGTCTCATCTAATGACTCGTCCAAAGCCGGAAGCATTTAACAAGGTCAAAACGGTCGCTGAAAACCGGCGGGCGCGCTATGATTTTCATATTGATGACAAATATGAAGCTGGCATTGTCCTGACTGGTACGGAGGTAAAGTCCTTACGCTTTGGCGAGGGGTCAATTGCCGAGAGTTACGCCGAAGTTCGTGATGATCAAATTTGGCTGATTAATGCCAATATTCCTGAATTCAGTCATGGCAACCGCTTCAATCACGAACCGAAGCGCCCGCGCAAGTTGCTACTTAATGAACGTGAAATAAATAAGCTGCATGGAGCGGTTATGCGTCAAGGTATGACGCTCGTGCCGCTGTCGATTTACTTCAATGGCCGGGGCCGGGCGAAAGTGGAACTGGCTTTGGCAAAGGGCAAAAAGGCCCCAGACAAGCGTGCGACGGAAAAAGAGCGTGACTGGAAGCGCGAACAAGGACGAATTATGCGGGATCGCGGATGAGCAAATTCAACGCCTGGTTACATAAGCAAGCGCCGACTCGCGACAGTTTTGAACGCAGCCGTTTTCTGCGTCCTTTTGCGCAACGCGTTTTCCACCCGGCATTGTGGCGATTTACGCGCCGTTCGGTGCCGCGCGGCGTCGCGCTTGGCCTGCTCGTCGGCATTTTCCTGCTGATACCCGGTGTCCAAATTGCTGGCGTAGCATTATTGGCGCTGCCGTTCCGTGCCAATATTCCAATCGGCGCGGCGATGACTTTTCTCAGTATGCCAGCGACCACGCCGTTTATCCTCTTCGGGTCGATCTATGTCGGTGAATCTGTTTTGCGGTTAAACAATGGGTCCGGGCGATTTTATGAACTCATTGAAACGGCTGCGCCCTTATCTGCCTGGGGCGACTATGTCTGGAATGAAGCGCCGCTTGCACTTGTTCAGGGGATAGCTGGGCTGGCAATTATTTCGATTGTGATGGCCGCCATTGGCTATTTCATCTCCGCTTGGTTTTGGCGTTGGCGCGTAAGTGCCAAATGGCGTCGTCGGTCGAAGTCACTTCTGTCGGGCAGATGAAGTTTCGGCAAGTTCGAGGCAGAACCTGCATAGCGATCACGAAATCTTGACAAACGGTGCGATGCGTTCCAGCCCATGGTCATGGTAAACTGTGCCTTAAATCTGATCCTTGCGATTTTATCGGGTAAGGGGCCGTTTTGAACAAGATACCGTCGCCGACTGATTTTCAGATGCTTGGCGGGGATGTCGATGCCTATCCGCGGCTGGATTTTCAAAAGCTCGGGGTCGTGGTGCTGGCAACCATATTGTCGCTCACAATTATGTGGTTTTCGACGGAAAATATCATCCTGTTGGGATCATGCGCTGGAACGATAATCGCCGCGGTCGGCGTCATTCATTTTTTCCGCAGCGGACCTTCTGTCGACAGCGCGTCTGAATTGTCGGTGCCTGACTGGTCGATAACCCATGCAGCGACTCAGATGAGCAATGCTGCCATCGCGATCAGCGACCGGGCAGGCCGTTTGGTCTGCGCCAATGACCATTACACAATAGCCTTTCCGGGATTGAAAGCGCCACCAGACCTTGGCGGCGATGACGCCAATCGTGCATTGCTTGTTGCCGCAGGTCGTGCCGCATGGCGCGACGGAAGCACGGATATCGCAACGATCGTTCAAGATGGCAGAACCTTCCGCGTAAAGGTTGCTCGAGCAGGCATGGCCGATGAATATCTGTTGTGGCATTTGGCGGCGGTAGAGGAGATCGCCATTGAGCACCGCGCGATTGAGGTGATTACGGGGCGCATTGGCCGGGCGATGTCCAGCAGCGGCGTGATGGCGGTCGCCGTGAGCGCGGATGGCGCAGTGCGTGCGGCCAATGCCGCCTTTGCATTGCGCGCGACGGGCAAGGATATGGAGCCTATTCTTGGTCAGCTCTTTGCCGATTTTGTTCGAATGGATGAAAAAGGTAGCGTATACTTTGAACGCGAGGGGCGCCGGGGTTTGCCGATCCGGTTGCTGCACGTGCCTTTGAACGAAGAAAATGCCGAAAGCGCAGCGCTTTTGCTCGCGGTCGATGAAGAAGGCGTGAAAGTTGATCGCGGTTTGGCGCTGGCGCATGTGGAACAATTGCTGTCGACGCTTCCACTTGGGCTTGCGCTGGTTGATCGCGACGGACGGTTCCTGTTTGCCAATGACGCCTTCGCGCGCGTGCTTGATGTGCAGGCAGATAAATTGCCGCCTTATCCGGGCGATCTTGTCATCAACGAGGACAAAGGCGCGGTCCTTGATAGCATTCGGCGATACGGCAGCGGCGCAGTAGCTTCAGGCGATATCGCCATTCGGCTGAAGGAGCGACCCGAAGAGGTGATCGCTTTGTCGATCGCTGGCGTGCGCGGACTAGGTGAGGCTGCGGTGCTGCTCGGGCTGAAGGATAATAGCGAAGAAATTACACTGAAACGCCAAGTCGCGCAGCAGACCAAGATGGAATCCATTGGCCAGCTTGCAGGTGGAGTCGCGCATGACTTTAACAATATCCTGACTGCGATCATTGGCTATTGCGACCTGATGCTGTTGCGACATCAGCCGGGCGACAGCGATTATGACGATATCCAGCAGATTAAGAATAACTCCAACCGCGCGGCCAGCCTGACGCGCCAGTTACTGGCCTTTTCGCGTCAGCAGACCCTGCGTCCGCAAATCCTGCAACTCGCCAATGTGGTTGCCGATGTCTCCAGCCTGTTGAAGCGACTTTTGGGCGAAACCGTGCGGCTTGAGGTGCATCATGGGCGCGGCGTTGGCGCAGTGCGGGCTGACCCGGGGCAGCTTGAACAAGTTATCATCAACCTGGGTGTGAATGCGCGTGACGCTATGCCCAAGGGTGGCGTCGTTCACATCAGCACCGTCGCTGTTAGCCAAAGCGAAGTTGCCGCAATGGGTAGAGAGTTTTTGCCAATAGGTGATTATGTCCAACTGTCTGTCGAAGACAGCGGCGTTGGTATCCCGAAAGAAAATCTGTCGAAGATATTCGAACCGTTTTTCACGACCAAGGAAATGGGCAAAGGCACAGGGCTTGGCCTTTCAACGGTATACGGCATCGTCAAACAATCTGGCGGGTTTATTTTTGCAGACTCCCAACTGCAAAATGGAACGCGGTTTGACATCTTCCTGCCGGTCCACCGGGGCGAAATTCCGACGCCTGAAGTCACGAGGCGCGAATTGTCCAAGCCAAAGGACCTTTGGGGCAGTGGCCGGATCTTAATCGTTGAGGATGAGGACATGGTGCGCGCCGTGGCCGAACGGGCGCTGGTCCGGCAAGGCTATGTGGTGGAAACCGCGAACGATGGCGAACAAGCGCTTGAACTCTTCGCCGACGGGAAGCGTTACGACTTGGTCGTATCCGATGTCGTGATGCCCAATTTGGATGGGCCATCCATGGCACGGCGATTGCGCGAAAGCTATGGCGATATCCGGTTGCTGTTCATATCTGGCTATGCCGAGGAGCAATTGCGCGAAACGATCAGCCTCGACAATGTCGCTTTCTTGGCTAAGCCGTTTTCCGTCCAGCAAATTGCCGAAGCGGTTCACGACGCGCTTGCGAAGGACGATTAGATTAGATATTGAAATACAAGATGTAAATTTTTTTGTTCCACTCTTGTTCTTTTGGAACAGAAGGCGTACATAGGTGATGTTCCGACGAAGTCTTTCGGAATAGGCATGACGCTAAGGAGTGGAAAAATGGCAGCTAGTCTCAAGATAATTGATGGGAATCAGGCAAACGGTATGAAAAATTCGGAACGTGAAAAGGCTCTAGAAGCAGCCCTGGCGCAGATTGATCGCGCATTCGGCAAGGGTTCGGCGATGAAGCTTGGTAGTCGTGAAGCGATCAGCATCGATGCGGTGTCGACGGGTTCGCTTGGGTTGGACATCGCGCTTGGCATTGGTGGATTGCCCAAGGGACGCGTGATTGAAATTTATGGCCCTGAAAGTTCGGGTAAGACGACATTGACCCTGCACGTGATTGCAGAGGCGCAAAAGGCAGGCGGCACGGCGGCATTTATCGACGCAGAGCATGCGCTTGATCCCGGCTATGCGAAGAAGCTTGGCGTCGACGTGGACAATTTGATCGTGTCGCAGCCAGATACGGGTGAACAAGCGCTTGAGATTGCCGACACTTTGGTGCGTTCAAACGCCGTGGACATCATCGTCATCGACTCGGTCGCGGCACTTGTCCCGCGCGCGGAAATCGAAGGCGAAATGGGCGACAGCCATGTGGGTTTGCAAGCGCGGTTGATGAGCCAAGCGCTGCGCAAGATTACAGGTTCGATCAGCCGGTCAAACTGCATGGTCATTTTCATCAACCAGATTCGTATGAAGATCGGGGTGATGTATGGTTCGCCAGAAACCACCACGGGCGGCAATGCGTTGAAATTCTACGCATCGGTGCGCTTGGACATTCGCCGCACAGGCCAGATTAAGGCAGGCGAAGACATTGTAGGCAACACGACCCGCGTGAAGGTTGTGAAGAACAAGGTCGCGCCGCCATTCAAACAGGTCGAATTTGACATCATGTATGGCGAAGGCATTTCCAAAACGGGTGAGCTGCTCGATTTGGGTGTGAAGGCGGGATTGGTAGAAAAATCGGGTAGTTGGTTTAGCTATGATTCGATCCGTATTGGCCAAGGCCGTGAGAATTCAAAAAGCTATCTGACCGAAAATCCGGAGGTTGCGGCCCGGTTGGAAGCCGCCATTCGCGGCAAGACAGAAGAAGTCGCTGAGGTCCTGATGACCGGGCCAGACGCAGACGACGACGTTTAAGAATTGACGAACAAGCGCGGCCTTGCCTGAGGCTGCTGCTTTCGGCCCGCCCTGGTCCACCCCGGGGCGGGTCATTTGTGTGAAGGTCGGTAGATGCTACCCCTTGCCGCCTTTACGGCATCGGCGGACGCACGGGCGCTAAGTTCTTGACAGGCACAATGGCTGGGGCACAACGGTCGGCATGGGGCCAGTCATTCATCTTATCGGCTTGCTGACTGATCAGAACAGCTCATTCGCGCGCGGTGCAGCATTGGCACCACCGGCCATCCGCGCGGCATTGTGGAGCGACCGGGGCAATCTATCCGCGCAATCCGGCCTTGAAATTGGCACGGACGTCATGCTCAAGGACCTCGGCGATTTGCCCTTATCGGACGATGACTGCGCTGCCGATGACGCATTAATTCTGCGGGCGGTGACCGAAAGCATGGAGGCAGATGCTATCCCCCTACTGCTTGGCGGTGACCATGCGGTGACGCACCCCATTCTTGACGGCCCATTATATATCAGCGTTGACCTTCACGGCATCGACCCGTCCGAAGCGCCCGGCGTGGCACATCCAGAGCCTGGCGGCTTAACGGTCCGCGAAGTCCTGTCCATTATCGCTAAACAACGCGCGCGGATCGTGGGCGCGGACATCGTCGAACTTAACCCCGCGCGCGACGTGAACGACATTACCGCCATAGTCGCCGCCAAACTGGTGCGCGAAATCGCCGCGCAAATGCATCAAAATTACGACCATATATAAGGAAGCAGCTATGACCATCATCGTACACCATCTCAACAATTCGCGTTCGCAACGTATCTTGTGGTTGCTCGAAGAACTGAACCTTCCTTATGAAATCCGCCATCATGCCCGTGATGCTGTGACCAATCTTGCGCCCGAAGCGCTTTTGAACGTCCATCCTTTGGGAAAATCGCCCTTGATTGAAGATGACGGCAATGTGATTTTCGAATCCGGTGCAATCGTCGAATATCTGTGTGAACGGCATAATGGTGCGCATCTTGTGCCGGCACGCGGATCTGACGCGCATGTCCGCTATCTGGAATTCATGCATTTTGCCGAAGGCTCGGCGATGACGCCGATCTTGCTGAACCTGTATACTGCGCGGTTGGGCGATGCTGCTGCACCCTTGCATTCGCGCATTAGTCAGCAGCTTGAAAGCCATTTTGCGTTCATGGACGACAATTTGAAAGCGACGGGCTGGTTTGTTGGCGATACGCTCACGGGCGCTGACATTATGATGAGTTTTCCGGCCGAAGCAGCGGTTAAAATGGGCCGGGCTGCAAACCTGCCAAACCTCTCTGCTTTCGTCGAAAAAATCCACGCTCGTCCAGCGTATCAGACCGCCCTGCAAAAGGGCGGACCTTATGCCTATGCGTGATGGCGGCCGCAAACTGCATATCCGGCTTGCAGCGCGGCGAGTCGTTCCCTAAGTCGCAGTCATTATGACATCGACCAATGACATTCGCCGCGGCTTCCTCGATTATTTCGGTGATGCCAATCATGACATAGTGCAGTCTGCACCGCTTGTTCCCTATAATGACCCGACATTGATGTTCGTCAATGCCGGAATGGTGCCGTTCAAGAACGTGTTCACGGGCCTTGAAAGTCGCGAAACGCCGCGTGCAGCATCAAGCCAGAAATGCGTGCGGGCAGGGGGCAAGCATAACGACCTCGATAATGTGGGCTATACTGCGCGGCATCACACGTTTTTTGAAATGCTCGGCAATTTTTCGTTCGGCGATTATTTCAAAGAGCAGGCGATTACCCATGCATGGACATTGTTGACCAAGGAATGGGGGCTTGACCCAGCACGGTTGACGACCACCGTTTATCACACCGATGATGAGGCGTTCGACCTGTGGCGCAAGATTGCCGGCCTGCCTGAAGAACGGATAATCCGTATCGCCACGACGGACAATTTTTGGTCCATGGGCGACACTGGACCCTGCGGACCATGCAGCGAGATATTCTACGACCATGGCGACCATATCTTTGGTGGCCCTCCCGGAAGCCCCGACGAAGATGGTGACCGTTTTGTCGAAATCTGGAACCTCGTGTTCATGCAGTTTGAACGGCAGGACGACGGCACCGACGTGCCATTGCCCAAGCCGTCTATTGATACGGGCATGGGCCTTGAGCGGATTGCGGCGGTCATGCAGGGCGTGCCGGACAATTACGACACCGATACGTTCAGGGCATTGATCAACGCGTCTGAGGAGCTCACGGGCACAAAGGCGGTTGGCGATCAAAAGGCCAGCCATCGCGCCATCGCGGACCATTTGCGCTCGACCAGCTTCCTGCTGGCCGATGGCGTCATGCCGTCGAACGAAGGGCGCGGCTATGTCCTGCGGCGGATCATGCGCCGCGCCATGCGCCATGCACACATTCTTGGCGCAAAAGAGCCATTGATGCATCGTCTGGTCGGAAGCCTCGCCGCCGAAATGGGTGCGGCCTACCCCGAACTATTGCGCGCGCAGCCCATGATTGAGGCGACGTTGAAGCAAGAGGAAACGCAGTTCCGTCGGACGCTTGATAAGGGCATTAAGCTACTCGACGAAGCGACCGCTGGCATGACGCCGGGCGATATTTTGGCAGGCGACACGGCGTTCAAGCTGTATGACACTTATGGTTTTCCTTATGACCTGACCGAAGACGCTTTGCGTGCGCAAGGCTTTGGTATTGATCAGGCGGGTTTTGAAACCGCGATGAATAGTCAAAAAGCCATGGCGCGGGCTGCGTGGAAGGGTTCCGGCGCGAAGGCGTCGGACGATGTCTGGTTTGACATTGCCGAACGCGTCGGCAGCACCGAGTTTACAGGCTACGCCGCAAGCGAAGGCGAGGGGCAGGTTGTAGCTCTCGTCAATGACGGCATTGAGGTGCAATCGGCGGTCGCCAATGACACAGTCACGGTCATCACCAACCAGACACCATTTTACGGCGAGAGCGGCGGCCAGATGGGTGACGCTGGCGTTATTTCCAGCAGCAACATGCGCGGCGAAGTGACGGACACGGCAAAGCCCTTGGGCCGACTGCATGCGCATCAGGTCACGATTGGCACAAGCGAGATCAAAGTCGGCGATTTTGTGACGCTGAAAATCGATACTGCGCGCCGCGACGCCTTGCGCGCCAACCATAGCGCCACACATTTACTGCACGCATCATTGCGCCACCGCTTGGGCGACCATGTCACCCAAAAGGGCAGCATGGTGGCACCGGATCGCTTGCGGTTCGACTTTTCGCATAACCAGGCAGTGACGCCGCAAGAGATTGCGATGATCGAGGCCGACGTGAACGCGCAAATCCGTGGCAATGACGCGGTGACGACGCGGTTGATGACCCCCGATGACGCCGTCGCCGCTGGCGCGCTGGCCTTGTTCGGCGAAAAATATGGCGAAGAAGTCCGCGTTTTGACGATGGGCAAAAGCGAGGACACGCATTATTCGTTGGAACTGTGCGGCGGCACCCATGTCAACGCATTGGGCGACATCGCGTTGTTCACGATCATCTCCGAAGGCGCAGTTGCAAGCGGCATTCGCCGCATTGAGGCGCTGACGGGCGAAGCGGCGCGCTTATGGCTTGTTGGCCGTGAGACGCAGTTGAAGAATGTCGCTGCGATGCTGAAAACTGCGCCGGATGAAGTGGGCGCGCGCATCGAAACGCTCATGAACGAACGCAAGCGGATGGAGAAGGAACTGTCCGAAACCAAAACCGCGCTCGCTTTGTCCGGTGGCGGTGGTCCGAAGGCAGAGGCCGAACAGATCGGTGATATCACCTTCATCGGGCAAGTTATCGCAGGCATTGAACCAAAAATGCTGCGCGGCCTTGCGGATGACCAGATGAAGGCCATTGGCACGGGCATCGTCGCCATCATCGCCGCGAATGAAAACAGCAACACGGTTGTGGTCGCCGTCTCGCCTGCCTTGCATGGCACCATAGCTGCGCCTGACCTCGTGCGTGTGGCGACGGAGGCCATGGGCGCGCAAGGCGGCGGCGGACGCCCCGACATGGCGCAAGGCGGCGGTCCTGCGGGCGCTGAATTGGCGCAAGCGGCGTTGGATGCGATTAAGGCAAAAATCGCTGGTTAAGAGGTAAGTTTGAGCTTTGGGGTCTCTTCAAGGCCCCCGGCTTCCTTTATCTGACGCCGGAATTCGTCGCGCTTTTCGTGGATCGACGCGATGACGGGGCCCATGGCAACGCCCAGATCGACAAGCACTGCTTCCGATAGCTGAAGCGAGCTTTCCAGCGTTTCGGGCACGGCGTCGGTCGCGCCTGCCTGATAGAGCCGCGCGGCATGGTCCGGGTCACGCGCGCGCGCGACAATCGTGATCTCGGGCAACCATTGACGGACGCGCGTGACGATATGTTCGGCCAATACCGGTTGGTCCATTGTCAGGATCAGCGCCTTGGCATGACCCAAGCCCAATTTATCCAGCGTTTCGGGCCGTGAAATGTCGCCGTAGATAACCTTGTAACCCCCGCGCCGTGCGGCGGTTACCGCGTCGACATTGGATTCCACGGCAACATAAGGCTGGCCGTGCGTGGTCAGCATATCGGCCACCAGCTTTCCGACCCGGCCAAAGCCGATCACAACCGTTCGCGGCTCCTGCGTCGGGTCTTGTTCGTGCATCTCATCATCGCTCTCGCGCAGCTCGAGACGGCGGGACATATCATGACCGATCCGTGCCAATATCGGCGTGATCGTCAAGCCAATCGCGGTTGCGACCTGCCAGAAATTGATTGCGGCAGCGTCAATAATCTGAGCTGCGCCTGCGGCACCTAGCACGATCAAAGTCGTTTCCGACGGACTACCCATAAGGACGCCGGTTTCGGTCGCTGTGCCCGTGCGCGCGCCATTTAGCTTTAACAAAGCCGCGGTGACACATGCCTTGATCAGCACGACCGCCGAAACCGCGCCCACCAAAGCCACCCAGTTGGCCGCCACAAAGCGCAGATCAACCTGCATACCGATGCTGATCAGGAACACGCCCAGTGCCAGCCCTTTGAATGGTGCTGTCATCACTTCGACTTCGCGATGGTAATCGGTTTCGGCAATCAACAGGCCAGCGATCATTGCGCCGACGATAGGCGAAAGGCCAACCGCGCCCGTCGCGAGACTTGCGACAATGACAACGAGCAAGCTGACCGATACAAATAATTCAGGGCTTTTTGTGCGCGCGGCTTGTCCGAACAGGCGGGGCAAGAAAAAGCGGCCAAGCACAAGCATTCCGATAATAACCAGCGTCCCCTGCCACAATATGGTGACAAGACCTGACCATGAATCCGCCCCGGCTTGTGGAGCCAATGCACCCAAAACGAATATTATTGGGACGATGGCCAAATCTTCGAACAGCAACATGGCCAGCGCTGACTTACCCACGGCGGAATGCGTGCCGGATATTGGAAGCACCAACGCTGTGGAAGAAAGCGCTAATGCAACGCCAATGCCGATGGCGGCGGTCGCGCCATATCCGAACAGATACAGACCAGCCGCAATAATCAGGCCAGCGCCAAATAACTGTGCTGCACCGACGCCGAACACCAAGCGCCGCATTTTCCATAATCTGCGGAAAGATAGTTCAAGACCAATGGAGAACAGCAATAAAATAATGCCATATTCGCCTATGGGATGAATAACCTCTGGATTGGTGATGGTGACCCATTCGAGCATGGGATAACGTGGCACCAAGGATCCAAGTCCCATCGGGCCAACCATTATCCCGACCAATATAAAACCAATGATGGGCGTGATGCGAAGCCGGGCAAAAGCGGGGATAACTATTCCCGCTGCGCCCAATATGACGAGCAGATCGCTAATGCCTTCGGTTTGTAGTTCGCCTGCCATAAATTCCATTTACGCACAGGGGGCATAAGAAAGAAAGGGTAAGGCAAAAAAAAGTGCGGGAGTTGCCCCCCCGCGCTCTCACCTATTCAAACGCGCTGGAGTTACATCCAACTGCCCATTTTGACTTCGAGATTGGCACGAACCTGCTCAAAAAACTGCTCTGTGGTCATCCAAGCCTGATCCGGGCCGATGAGGATCGCGAGATCCTTTGTCATATGGCCATCTTCAACAGTCTGAATGCAGACTTCTTCAAGCGTTTCGGCAAAGCGCGTGACTTCGGGCGTTTCGTCGAACTTGCCACGGAATTTGAGGCCGCCCGTCCATGCGAAAATCGACGCAATCGGGTTGGTTGAGGTTGCCTTACCTTGCTGATGCTGACGATAATGCCGCGTAACCGTGCCGTGCGCGGCCTCGGCTTCAACCGTCTTGCCATCTGGTGTCATCAGTATGGAGGTCATCAGGCCAAGCGAGCCGAAACCTTGCGCAACTTGATCGGACTGCACGTCACCATCATAATTCTTACATGCCCAGATGAACTTGCCGGACCATTTCAGCGCCGATGCGACCATATCGTCGATCAAGCGGTGCTCATAGACAATGCCCAGTTCCTTGAACTTTGCCGCGAATTCGGCTTCGTACACTTCTTGGAATAGATCCTTGAAACGACCATCATAATATTTGAGGATCGTGTTCTTGGTCGACAGATATACCGGCCACTGCCGGGTCACGCCATAGTTCAACGACGCACGCGCAAAGTCGCGGATGGAATCGTCGAGATTGTACATCGCGAGCGCCACGCCCGGCGACGGGTAACGGAAAACCTCCTCGTCAATTTTCTGCCCATCATCGCCATCCCATACGAGACGCAGCGTTCCGGGACCGGGAACCAGGAAATCCGTAGCGCGATATTGGTCACCGAACGCATGACGACCAATGACGATTGGGTCAGTCCAGCCCGGGATCAAGCGCGGCACGTTATCAATGACGATTGGCTCGCGGAACACCACGCCGCCTAAAATATTGCGAATGGTGCCATTGGGCGACTTCCACATTTTCTGAAGACCGAATTCTTCAACGCGCGCTTCATCTGGTGTAATCGTGGCGCACTTTACGCCTACGCCGAATTCGCGGATTGCGTTGGCGGAATCGACGGTGACCTTATCATTGGTCTTGTCGCGATACTCCATACCAAGGTCGTAATATTTCAGATCGATATCGAGATATGGCAAAATGAGTCGCTCACGAATCCATTCCCAGATGATCCGTGTCATTTCGTCGCCATCAAGCTCAACGACTGGATTTTTGACCTTAATTTTTGCCATGGCAGAAAGCGCTTTCCATTAGGGAGATGGGATGATGAGCGGTGCCATAGCAAAGTTTGCCATATGTTCAACTGCATCCCCAATATTGTCTGAAAATGGCTGAAATTGTATCTTAGGTTGTAAGATGGCGGCGCATCCCCTAGCTAAGCCAAATGAGCAGACAAGAATTGACAAACCGGGGCACCGGGGTTGCGAAATGGTCGTTTCCACCCATCCATCCCGAGGGCCGCAAGTTCGGACTTATTGCCGCGGGCATAACCCTGTTTTTCGCCTTCATGGCCTGGGAAACGCTGGCTTGGCCGATGGCGGCCGTCACCGCGTGGACATTGGCCTTTTTTCGCGACCCTGCGCGTGCGACGCCAATCGATGAGCGGTTTATCGTGGCACCCGCCGATGGGCTTGTCACGCTGATCGAGCAAGTCCCTCCGCCAGTTGAACTGCGCGGGCCTGAAGGCCTTGGTGATCAGCCGATGACGCGGGTGTCGATTTTCATGAGCGTGTTTGACGTTCACATCAACCGGACACCCATTCGCGGCACCATCAAGCGCGTTGTGTATATCGCGGGCAAATTCCTTAACGCCGACCTTGATAAGGCCAGCGAAGAAAATGAACGCCAACATTTTCTCGTGGAACGCGGCGATGGGGTTCGCATCGGTTTCACCCAAATCGCTGGCTTGGTCGCGCGTCGCATCGTTGCTTTTGTAAAGGAAGGCGACAGTGTTGCCAATGGGCAGCGTGTTGGCCTGATCCGTTTTGGCAGCCGCGTTGATGTGTATTTGCCGCATGGCACGTCGTCGCGAGTCATCAAGGGGCAGCGTTGCGTTGCCGGTGAAACGGTTCTCGCCGAAATCGGTGTTGACCAAGACCTGATTGCCGTCGCGCATTGATGGACGTAGTGTCCTCCCGACCCGGAATATCCTTGCGGGCGCTTGCGCCTAACGCGGTCACCGCGCTTGCGCTGTGTACGGGATTGTCGGGTGCATGGTTCGCGATGCAGGGCCGTTGGGAAAATGCCGTTGCCGCAATCGTGATTGCTGGCGTGCTCGACGCCATGGATGGCCGTATCGCGCGGATGCTGAAGGGGGAAAGCCGTTTCGGGGCTGAACTGGATTCGCTTTCTGACGTGATTGCTTTCGGGGCCACGCCTGCTTTGGTCATATATATGTGGGTCATGCAGGATATGCCCCGCTTTGGCTGGACCATATCGGTATTTTTTGTGCTGTGTGCGGCATTACGTCTGGCACGGTTTAACGCACAGATTGATACCGAGAACCAACCGCACAAGTCCGCTGGGTTTAACACGGGCGTGCCGTCGCCACCGGGCGCGGCGCTGGCTTTGTTGCCGATGATGGTCTGGTTTGAAACCGGCGCGGATTGGGTGCGCGATTACCGCTTCATTGCGCCATGGTTGCTGCTGTGCGCGCTGTTGATGATTTCCAATGTGGCAACCTATAGCTGGTCGTCGATTAAGGTACGGCGTAGCCTGCGTTTCATGGCGCTGGCAGTCGTTGGCCTGTTTACCGCAACCTTGGTCGCGGCGCCATGGGTTGCGCTCATCGGTGTCGGCGTCTTTTACGTCGCCCTGCTGCCGCTGAGCGTGATGAGCTACGCACGGGTCAAGAAGTCGCGACGGGACTTTGCCGAAGCCACTTGACCTCCGCCCCACACGGGCTATGTTCCAGTTTCGTTCTAATTCGGGAGGTGGCCGTTGGAGCCGTTGATTGTCATTGTAGCGGTGATTTTTGCCTTGTTGGGCGGACTGTTGCTTGGCTGGTTTGCGGGTAACCGCACGGGCAAAGCAGGGCAGGAAACGACCACGCAGTTGCGGGCTATGCTCGATCAGGTGGTGCTCGAACGCGATGGTGCCAAGGACCGCTTGGCGCGGCTTGAAACCAGTTTGGAAGAACGCGAGCGGAGCTTTGCAGAACAGATCGCGGCGTTGGGCGATGCGAAGGAAAACCTGTCCGCCCAATTTGGTGAGATTGGGCAGAAATTATTGGGCGAAGCGCAGGCGGCGTTCCTGCAACGTGCCGATGAACGTTTCCACCAAGCCGGTGAGAAGAATGAGGAAAGGCTGAAGCAATTGCTCGGCCCAGTAGGCGAAAAGCTGAAGGCCTATGAAGAGCAGGTCGGCAAGATCGAGAAGGACCGGACCGAAGCCTATGGCGACCTGAAGGGGTTAATCGGCGAAATGCGATTGGGTCAGGAACGCGTATCGAGCGTCGCGTCGGGCCTGATGAACTCGTTGCGTAATGCGCCCAAAGCGCGTGGGCGTTGGGGTGAGCAACAGTTGAAAAATGTGCTCGAAAGCTGCGGCCTGTCTGAGCATGTCGATTTTAATCTCGAAACCAGCATTGATGTTGGCGATGGTTTGCGACTGCGGCCCGATGCTATCGTCCATGTCCCCGGTGGGCGCACCTTGGTGATTGATGCCAAGGTATCGTTGAACGACTATCAGGACGCATTTGATTCGGTGGACGATGATGTTCGCGCTGTGGCCATGAAGCGGCACACGCAATCGATGAAAAATCACATCGATGGCTTGTCGCGCAAGGCCTATTGGGATCAATTTTCCGAAGCGCCCGATTATGTCATTATGTTTGTCCCCGGTGAGCATTTCCTCGCGGCCGCGCTGGAGCATGAGCCGCAATTGTGGGACTTTGCCTTTGATAAGAAAGTGCTGCTGGCGACGCCCACAAACCTTGTCGCAATTGCCCGCACCGTGGCCAGCGTCTGGCAGCAAGAGGGGCTAGCGCGCGAGGCGAAGCAAATCGGGGCGCTTGGTAAGGAAATGTATGACCGCATTGCGGTGGCAGCACAGCATCTGAAATCGGTCGGCAGCGGGCTGTCGTCGGCGGTGAATAACTACAATAAATTCGTCGGCAGCTTCGAACGCAATGTCATTTCAACGGGTCGAAAATTTGCCGATTTGAACATCGAAACCGGTAAGCGTGAATTGGAAGATATTCCTATGGTTGAGGCTTTGCCACGTTATGGCGATGGCGAAACGCCGTCTTCGCCACCGATTGAGGACCAACGCGAAGCTACTGGCTAAGGCTAGCCGGCTTTCGAATGCCGAAACTGGTTCAGAACCTCATAGGCCATCACTGCGGTCGCGACAGCCGCGTTTAAGCTGTCCGCCTTGCCACGCATCGGCATTTTGACGCGCAGGTCGCACTCGGTTTCATAATCGTCTGGCAGGCCCTGCGCCTCATTACCCGTCAGGATGAAGCATGGCGCGTGGTAGCGGGCAGATTGATAGTCGGTGTCGGTTTGCAGGCTGGTGCCGACCAATTGGCCTGCGCCCGCCCGCAACCAAGCGGTGAATTCTTCCCACCGGCATTGCACGATTTTTTGCGTGAAAATGGCGCCCATGCTGGCGCGGACGGACTCAACAGAAAATGGGTCCGTGCAATCATCGATCAGGATCAGTCCGCCAGCCCCCACGGCGTCGCCGGTGCGCAACATCGTGCCAAGATTACCCGGATCACGCATCGATTGCGCCACAAGCCAGATTGACGCGCTGCTCCGGTCTAGTTCCCCCAAAGCAGTCCCATGGTCTCGATAGACGCCAACCACGGCTTGGGCGTTGTCCTTGCCCGACAGTTTCGCCATGATCTCGGCGCTGGTTTCAATTACGTCGCCCTTATTGGCCAGAACATCGGCTTCTAAAGCCACCTCAAGTTCATGTACGGGTCGGTCTTTAACGCGAAACAGCATTTCGGGAAGAAATCCCGCCTCGCGCGCTTCGGTCATAATGCGCAGCCCTTCGGCAAGGAACAGCCCAGCGCGTTTACGGAGCTTCTTTTCACGAAGCCCCCGTATTTCCTTTAACAGCGGATTGGAAAATCCGGTAATTTCACGACGCATCAATCTTCGCCAAAACCGTCGACAACCAACCCAACCAGCTTTTCAATGGCGAGTTCGGCCTGTTCACCTTGGACATGAATGATAATTTCACTACCCTTCGCCGCGCCCAGCATCATTAAGCCCATGATGGACGTGCCAGTCACGGATTGACCATCCTTTTCGACCTCAACGCTGATCCCTTCGGGGAAGCGGGACACGAACGTCACAAATTTGGCACTGGCGCGGGCGTGGAGGCCTTTTACGTTAACGATAGTGACGGGGCGGCTAATCCGCGTCATCGTGAAGCTTCAAGCACTTCAGAAGCGACGCTGATATATTTGCGTCCTGCTTCACGTGCGGCAGCGACCGCCTCTTTCACGTCCAGGTTTTTGCGCGCGCTATCCAAGCGGATGAGCATGGGGAGGTTCACGCCAGCGATGACTTCAACGCGTCCGCTATCCAGCAAGGAAATGGAGAGATTTGAAGGCGTTCCGCCGAACAGATCGGATAGGATGATGACGCCCTTGCCGGTATCGACTTTTTTGATAGCAGCGGCGATTTCATTGCGTCGCGCTTCCATATCATCATGCGGGCCGATGCAGATGGTCGCAACGTCCCTTTGTGGCCCCACAACATGTTCAAGCGCGACAAGAAACTCGTTCGCCAGTTTCCCATGCGTGACTAAAATCAAACCGATCATGTGATGTTGCTGCCTTGTCGCGACGTTGTTCTGTCTGCGCCGTTAGCAGGCTCTTCCAGCGCGTCAATCGGTCTTGATGTCAGATCGCGATGTGCCACCGTCAAGGCAAAGCCATCCGCACGCAACCAAGCGCCAAAAGCTTCGGCAACATGGACAGACCGGTGCCGTCCACCCGTGCACCCAAAGGCGATATTTATATAAGCCTTACCTTGCGTGTCGTAGAGCGGCAGCAGGAACCGCAGAAGGTCAAGGATTTTCTGCATGGCTTCATCATATTTCGGGTCGGCGGCAACATAATCGGCAACCGCCGCATCCAACCCCGTCAGGGGCCGCAAATTGCCGTCCCAGTGCGGGTTTCGTAAAAAACGCAAATCGAATACCAGGTCGGCATTGTGCGGGACTCCGCGCGAAAAGCCAAAGCTTGATAACGTGATATTAGAGCGCAGTGACGTATCGCTGCTGAACCTCTCGCGGATGACGACTTGCAAATCATGCGCCGACAGTTTGCTTGTATCAATGACGGCCTCCGCCCATCGGCGAAATGGCTCCATCACGGCCCGGTCAATGGCGATGCCGTCCATCGCAGGCCGGTCTTGCGCCATCGGGTGACGGCGGCGGGTTTCCGCGTAGCGACGCTCGATTTCGACGCCAGCGCAATCCAAAAACAGCGTCATTATTTCAAGGTTAGCTTGCGCCTGCAGTTTCCTGATTTGCCGAATCAACGCCTCGGCATCAAAACCGCGTGTCCGGCTATCAAAGCCAAGCGCCAGCGGAATATTTGGTCCATTTTCACCGCCCGACGCGGGAATTTTAAGCAACTGGCCTGCCAGCTTAATCGGGAAATTGTCGACCGTTTCCCAACCCAGGTCTTCCAGTGTTTTCAGCGCGGTTGTCTTGCCGGCACCGGACACACCGGTAATCAACAGGATTTTCTGCGGTTCGGAGGCTGTGTTCTG
The DNA here is from genome assembly GCF_050921905.1 of Sphingorhabdus sp. Taxonomy (NCBI): domain Bacteria; kingdom Pseudomonadati; phylum Pseudomonadota; class Alphaproteobacteria; order Sphingomonadales; family Sphingorhabdaceae; genus Sphingorhabdus; species Sphingorhabdus sp. The sequence continues at coordinate 414,981 of NZ_CP050888.1, forward strand.
GGTCACATTGTTACGCTTTCATTAGACGTGGCATCGGCGTTTGCCACCGGGTGCAACCCAGCGTCAATGACCGACCGGAGCGCCCATTCCACCTTTAATGCGCTGCTCGCCTGAAATGGGTCCAGCTTGAACATGGGCACCGAGTAACCGGCTATGGTTATGCTCTGATGGGCCGGCGGCATGCGGTCCACGTCCTGCGCGAATTGCACGATGAGGCGCAGTGGTGCGCAATCGACGAAATCAATGGGACATATCCCAATGCCACGCACTTCTATTTTTCCGGCTATATTTGGCGCAATGGTCAGTTGTGGCAAACCATTGCAGCTTTCGATGTGTAATATATCGTCGCAGATCAGCTTTGCTCCGCGGTCAATCAGGCGAAGCGCCAGGTCTGATTTTCCGCTGCCGGACGGCCCAAGCAACAGCAACCCGTTCCCGTCAATGGCGACTGCGCTGCCATGCACCATGTCCAACATTAAAGCGTTGCCGCAGCAGCGCAGGGTAGGGCGATTTCGAAGCATGCCCCGCCTTTGCCATCGACCCGGTCGCGAACTGCAATGCGTCCATGATGACCCTCGATAATTGTCCGCGCAATGGCGAGGCCAAGCCCGCTATGCTTACCAAAATTCTCGGTCGCTGGCCGTTCGCTGTGGAAGCGTCGGAAAATGGCCTCCCGCTCTTGTGGCGGCACACCCGGGCCTTCATCGCTGATCCGAATGATGACGTCTTCATCGGCAACCGTCGCGGATATTTCGACGACTGCTCCGGGCGGTGAGAAGGAAACCGCATTATCGATCAAGTTGGTCAACATGCGTTCAAGACGGACATCTTCACCCATCACTGTCGCGATTTTCCGGCGTGGTCGTGCAAAGGCAATGCCGACATCTTTGTCGCTGCCCCGGTCTTCGCGTGCCTGAAGCAATTGCTCGATCATGTCGCCAAGGTCGATAGGCTCAAACTTCGCTTTGGCCAGTTGGGAATCCACGCGGCTGGCGTCCGAAATATCGCTTATAAGGCGGTCCATTCGAAGTACGTCGGCTTTTGCGACATCCATCAATTGTTTACGCAATTTTGGGTCTTCAATCCGATCTGCGCCATCAAGTGCGGAACGCAGAGAAGCAAGCGGATTTTTAATTTCATGCGCGACATCGGCGGCAAAGGCTTCGGTGGCGTCGATCCGTTGGCGAAGCGCTATGCTCATATCCGAAAGCGCACGTGCCAACATACCAATTTCGTCGCGGCGCGAGGGCAGGCGGGGAACGGTAACCTCTTGTGCGCGACCAAGCCGAACCTTTATGGCGGCGCGTGCCAGATGGCGCAACGGACGGACGATGGTGCGGGCAAGAAATATGGAAAGCATAACGCCGATGCCAAGCGCAAAAAGGAAAAACATGCCGACGTTGAACCGCTCTGCCCGAACGAACAAGCGGATGTCGCGTTCATTGGCGGTGGTCAGCACAGTAAAGCGTTGATCGCGCGCCGTTGAGGCTGCGCTAATCATGTGCGTCAGGTCTGGCGCAAAACGCACCATCGAGGCTGCTTTGGAAGGCGTTGCCGCGCGAATTTCTGGCCATGCGGAAGGGATATCTTCTACAGGCTCAACAAAGCGTTCCAGCTTGGCCGCGCCGACGAGGAAATCGAATAGGACGTCCATCCCGCGTGCCGCAATTTTGGGCCAAGGTTCGCTGTCTGGGTCGCGAAAGACATAAGTGGGTTGTCGGCCCGCAAAGCTGTCTAATACTTTCCTTCCGTCTTGGTCGTAAACGCGGATCCGCGACAGGTTCAATTGACCAAATCTGGCGATATAATCGTCCCAATTTTTCTTGGTGATAAGGGGCAGGCTGGATGCCAGGAAGCTGGCCTGAACGCGGGCTGCGTTTTCGCGCTCTGCAATTAACCGGACGCGATAGCTGTCGAGGAAGAACAGACCGGCACCCAGCAGAGCAAGCACGAAGAGGTTGACGGCAAGTATACGGGTGGTCAGCGATAACCCCCGGCTCCATCCCAGCTGCAGATCAGCGGGCTCAGCTGTCTGCGAAGCGATATCCGGCCCCATAAAGCGTATCAATAGCGGTGAATTCAGGGTCAATTTCACGGAACTTGCGCCGGAGCCTTTTGATATGGCTGTCAATAGTGCGGTCATCCACATAGACGTCGTCCTGATACGCCGCGTCCATGAGTTGATCGCGAGTGCGCACGACGCCCGGTCGACTGGCCAGCGCCTCAAGGATCATAAACTCTGTCACCGTAAGTGTAAGCGACCTCTCGTCCCATTTGACATGGTGCCGTGCAGGGTCCATTTCTAGCTTGCCACGCACCATGGGTTCTGGTTCGGGCTCCGCCTCGCCATTGCCCGCGACTTTGTCATAGGTTGCGCGTCGCAATATGGCTTTCACCCGCGCAATCAACAGCCGTTGCGAAAATGGCTTGGTTATATAGTCATCGGCGCCCATGGCGAGGCCAAGTGCCTCGTCCAGCTCCTCATCCTTTGACGTTAGGAAAATGACGGGCATATCGCTTTTTTCGCGCAGCCGGCGCAGCAGTTCAAGCCCGTCCATGCGCGGCATTTTAATGTCAAAAATACCAAGGTCTGCGGGATTTTCGATCAACGCCTTTAACGCAGTTTCGCCGTCCGAATATATCCGCGTCACATATCCTTCGGCCTGCATCGCAATAGATACAGAGGTCAGGATGTTCCGGTCGTCATCGACCAAGGCGATATTGGCGCTCATCCTGTGACTATAGGGTGGCAAGGTCAGGGGTTCAATCTATTGCTCATGCTATGCGAAGTCTGTCGTGGATAACCTTTGTCCTGTAAATTGATATGTCCCCTATTTGACCTTCTACGATGCATCGTATACCGGCGGCGTATTCACAGTGCATACGTATGCCCTAGATTCGCACCTTTTGCCGGAGCATTTAATGTCGACACCACTGAATATCTCACTTTCGCAACAGGGTTTTGGCACGGATGCGACACTGTTTTGCAACCTCGGCACGGCGCCGTTGGTAGAGGCCGCTTTGGCCAATTCAGAAGGCATATTGGCCAAGGATGGCCCGCTTGTTGTCAAAACCGGCACGCATACTGGCCGCTCGGCGAAGGATAAATATATCGTTCGCGACGCCGAGACCGAAAACAGCATCTGGTGGGGTAAATCCAACGTCGCCATGGATCCTGCGCATTTCGCCGCGCTGAAGGCAGATTTCATTGCGGCGCTTGGCGGTAAAGACAAATTATACGTCGCGGACCTGTTCGGTGGGTCGCAGCCTGAGCATCGCGTCAATGTCCGCGTCATCAACGAATTTGCGTGGCATAACCTGTTCATCCGGACGCTGCTGGTGCGCCCAACGCCGCATGAATTGGCAAACTTCGAACCCGAATACACCATCATCGATTTGCCAAGCTTCCGCGCGGACCCGGCGCGCCATGGTTGCCGCAGCGAGACGGTGATTGCGGTCAACTTTACCGAAAAGCTGATCCTGATTGGCGGCACCGCTTATGCGGGCGAAATGAAGAAGTCGGTGTTCGGCATCCTCAATTATTTGCTGCCGGTAAAGGGTGTTATGCCGATGCATTGCTCGGCCAATATTGGTGCCGACGGTCATACTGCGGTGTTTTTTGGCTTGTCAGGCACCGGTAAGACTACCTTGTCTGCCGACGCAAGCCGCACCTTGATTGGCGATGATGAACATGGCTGGTCCGACACCGCCGTATTCAACTTTGAAGGTGGTTGCTACGCCAAAATGATCCGCCTGTCGGCAGAGGCAGAGCCGGAGATTTTCGCCACAACCAAGCGTTTTGGCACCGTGCTGGAAAATGTGGTCATTGACCCGGAAACGCGGGAATTGGATTTCGACGACAATAGCCTCGCCGAAAACAGCCGTGGTTCGTACCCCATCGAATTTATTCCGAATACGTCGGAAAAGAATATGGGCCCCGTGCCCAAGACGATTATCTTCCTGACCGCTGATGCCTATGGCGTGTTGCCGCCCATCGCGCGGTTAACGCCCGATCAGGCGATGTACCACTTTCTTTCGGGCTATACCGCGCGTGTTGCCGGGACCGAAATTGGCGTGACGGAGCCGGAGGCGACATTCTCCACCTGCTTTGGCGCGCCATTCATGCCGCGTCACCCGAGCGTCTATGGCAATTTGTTGAAAGAGCGCATTGCCAAGGGTAACGTCCAATGCTGGTTGGTCAACACCGGCTGGACCGGTGGCAAGGCAACGATGCCCGGCATCAGCCGCATGCCGATCAAGGCCACGCGCGCGCTTTTGAACGCGGCGCTGGATGGCAGCCTGAACAATGCCGAATTCCGTAAGGATCCAAATTTTGGCTTTGAATTTCCGGTTGCTGTGCCAGGCGTCGACAGCGGCATTCTTGACCCGCGTGCGGCATGGTCCGACGGCGCGGAATATGATGTGACCGCGCAAAAGCTGACACAACAATTCATTGATAATTTCGCGCAATTTGCCGATCATGTTGATGAAGGCGTAAGGCAGTCTGCGCCAAAAGCCGCTTAACGCGTCCGGATATGCCGGACCAGTTGGAGGTCCGGAAAATGACCAGTTTTGACATTCGCTTGTTTCACGACGATGCATTGATAGTCGCCATTGGCGAGGGTTTGTTGGCCGCCACTTTGCCGCGTGCGGCATGGACGCATGAGGCGCATTTGGCAGAAGTCGCGACCGGCCTGCCGCTTTATGAGGCGGTCAATAGCCTATTGCTGTCCGCACGGGGACGCCGCGATTTACCGCTTCGCTTTTATTCGAAAGAGCTGTTGTTCTCGGTGCCAGCGCGACGGACCTTTGTGCCGCCAGACCGCCTTAGCCTGGATCACATATAGGTCCTGACACTATTAGATTTTGTGATGCGGCTGATAACTCTGGTCATCGCTGCCTTTGACTTGAGCGTCCAATCCGCTAAAGGCCGCGGCTGACCTATTCATTCCCGTGGAGTTTCTTATGCGCGCCGACGCAGAAGGCTATGTTGCCCGCATTGATGCCGCCCTCAACCTCGTCAAGATGTCGCTTGACTGGGATCGCGCTTTACGTCGCTTGGATGAACTGAATGCCAAGGTTGAGGACCCGACCTTGTGGGATAATCCAAAGGCCGCCGAAGACGTTATGCGCGAACGCCGCCGGTTGGATGCGGCCATTGGGACTGTGCGCGAAATCGACGCCGATAAGGCGGGCACGGTTGAACTGATCGAGCTTGCCGAGATGGAAGGCGACGCCGAGTTGGGCGATGAAGGTGCCGCCGCATTGAAAGCATTGGCAGACCGTGCCGACCGCGACAAGGTCTCTGCATTGCTGTCGGGCGAAGCAGACGGCAACGACACCTTCATTGAAATTCATGCGGGCGCGGGTGGCACCGAGAGCCAGGATTGGGCCGAAATGCTTCAGCGCATGTATTATCGCTGGGCCGAACAACGCGGGTATAAGGTCGAAATGGTCGATTATCAGGCGGGTGATCAGGCAGGCATCAAATCCGCCACTCTGCTGGTGAAAGGCGAAAATGCCTATGGCTATGCCAAGACCGAAAGCGGCGTCCACCGTTTGGTCCGTATTTCACCTTATGACAGCGCGGCAAAGCGGCATACGAGCTTTTCAAGCGTTTGGGTGTATCCGGTGATCGACGACAATATCGACATTGAAATCAACGAAGGCGATTTAAAGATCGATACCTACCGCGCGTCAGGCGCAGGCGGGCAACACGTCAATACGACTGACTCGGCCGTTCGCATCACGCACAAACCATCGGGCATCGTCGTTGCCAGCCAGAACGACCGCAGTCAGCATAAAAACCGCGCCACCGCGATGGGCATGTTGAAAGCGCGGCTTTACGAAGCCGAATTGCGCAAACGTGAAGAGGTCGCGAGTGGCGAATATGCGGCTAAGACCGAAATCGGTTGGGGCCACCAAATCCGCTCCTACGTGCTTCAACCCTATCAAATGGTCAAAGACCTGCGCACTGGCGTTACGTCACCGACGCCAAGCGACGTGCTCGACGGCGACCTAGACAATTTCATCGCCGCCGCGTTGGCCCAGCGGGTAACAGGTGAAGCGGTTGCGGTTGAGGATGTGGATTGAGTACCACATCCTCATATTACCTATTGTACGATAGAAAAATCAAAAACGCGGAAAGTCGCATTGGCTCCTGAACCAACCCCGCCAGATATAAATCCATACTCTCCCGGAGTTAGTGGGAGCGTTGGTGTGATCTTATAGACACCCGGTTTTATCTGTGAGACTTCAAAGTCGCGTTGATCTTTGTCGCGTAATCCAGCTTTACTTCCGCCGAGACCAACGCTGCCGATGACTGCTTCTCTTTTATCTTTTTTCGTCTCAAACCGAATCAGTGAAAATTCTTGAGGAGATGTTACTGCACCTCCGTATGCACCAAGGCCTTGGGCCGCTTGGTCGAAGTAGAAGTAGAATACCGGTCGAGCCTCGCTTGTGCGTACATCCGCTTTTGCACCGTTCACGCCGGCTTTAATGCGCATTCCACTTAGTCCGCTGGTTAAGATTGAGCCTAACATACCGGATGTCCGCGCTTGGTTTGTCGTCGTGGATTCAATCCTCGTCATCTTTTCCTTTCCGGCAAGATAGACGCCGGACGGGTGGGGCACCATTGGGTCAGGAGAGTCGAGTGACATTTCAGGCTGGGCTGCTGCAGCCGATGTCGTGATCATAGCCGCTAGGACTTGGCCTGACACACCGCGTTGTCTCAGCTTGATTACAGTATCTGTTGATAATTCAAAGTTTGAAGTCGATGACTTTATTTTGGCAATTACCACTTCGTCACCAAGTCCGGCATCAATCAGGGCAAGCACTGATTCATTGTTAAGTGTTTCTGCGGCGACGGGGTTTGATAAAGCCAATGCTAATGCAAATGATGTAAGCGCGATATTAAATTTCATTGTATCCCCCGTTGAAAATTAACGTTTTCGTATTTTGGGACTAAAGCAAGCTACGTACGTTGTTTCGCCTTCAACGCCGTTATCCCAGATTATCCTGTTGATAATCAGCCGGATATATGAAATAAAACTTACGGCCGGTCCAGCGCAAAATGGAGTATAAAATGCGTTGGATTATCACCTTAGGTTTCTCTTTATCTCTAATGCTCAATTGCAGTGCTCATGCCCTGAGCGGGAAGGCTGTACCGGTTTTCGAAGGCGATGTTGATCGCGCCTACGTTGTTGTCGGAGAGGTTAATGATAATTTGCGCAAGCATTTTGCTTTCCAGGCCGATCCGACCAAGGAGAAAATTTACGCTGAAATCTGGGAGCGCGGCAGAAAGATGGGTGCCGATGCGGTCATACATGCCAAGTATGGTGAGACGAGACGCACGTTGTTTAACAATGGACGCACGCCGATTTCCGGAACTGCGATCAGATATACGGACGTAGGCAAGAAGCGTTAAGATGCTTTAACCCCCCGGCGAAGCAGCGCTCCCTGCTAGCAATCCGCCGTCCAAATGCACTTCGCTGCCGGTCATATAGCTTGCATCGTCTGACGCTAGCAAAAGGGCGATGGCGCCCCCTTTGCTGCGAACGCTGCCCAACATGCTCCATGCTAAAAAACTTAGTTGACGCTTGCGTCAAGTGCGTGGGCACCTTAATCAGTCGATTAAATGCCTATCGTAACGGAGCCCACTTCATGACCGATTCTCCCGCCAAATCCGGTCCGTTAAGCGGCATAAAGATTGTCGAACTATCTGGAATTGGGCCGGGGCCTTATGCTGGCCAATTGCTGGCGGACATGGGTGCGGATGTGATTGTCATCGACAGGCCGGGTGGCGCAATCGTGCCCAAGGCCATTGATGCGCGCGGTAAAAAATCCATGATCCTTGATTTGAAGAAACCCGAAGCGGTTGCCGCATTGTTGAAGCTGGTTGAGTCCGCGGATGTCTTGATTGAAGGACTGCGGCCTGGTGTGACGGAACGGATGGGGGTTGGCCCCGATGTCTGTCACACGGTCAATCCTGGTCTTATTTATGGCCGGATGACTGGCTGGGGCCAAACGGGTCCGTGGAACCAAATGGCCGGGCATGACATTAATTATATCGGCATGACGGGTGTTTTGAACGCGATTGGCAAGGACGGGCAGCCACCGGTTCCGCCGCTCAACATGGTGGGCGATTTTGGCGGCGGGTCGATGTTTCTCGTCAACGGTATCCTTGCCGCTTTGGTCGAACGCGCACGGACGGGTAAAGGCAATATAGTGGATGCGGCGATTGTCGATGGCACCAACAGCCTGATGAGCTTTGTGCATGGCATGGCAGGGCTTGGCCAATGGCGCACGCAGCGCGAGGCAAATTTGCTCGACGGGGCGATGCCATTCTACCGTTGTTTTATGACGTCTGACGGCAAGTTTATGGCCGTTGGCTGCATTGAACCGCAGTTTTTCGCCGCGATGATGGAGCGGTTGCCCGTCGACAAGGACGTATATGGCGGTCAGCATGACCGCACGGCTTGGGCTAAGCAGCATGAACTGCTGGAAGATGTGTTCGCGACCAAAACGCGCGACGAATGGGAAGCGATTTTTGCCGGAACCGACGCCTGTGTAACGCCCGTGCTGGATTATGTCGAAGCCGCATCCCACCCCGCAAACGCCGCGCGGCAGGCCTTTGTGCAGGATGGTCGTTGGTTGCATCCCCAGGTTGCGCCGCGACTTGCAACGCAGCCACTGGCTACCCATTTCGATATCGCAACAAAAGGCGGCGATTATGCCGACATATTGACCGAGGCTGGACTCGGTGATCAAGAAATCTCCCAACTGATCGCGGCAGGCGCTGTGGTCGTAACCAAGGACTAAATATGACCGAAGCCTATATTTATGATGCGGTGCGTAGCCCGCGTGGCAAGGGGCGCCCTGATGGCGCGCTGCATGAAATTACGCCTATCGATCTGGCATCGCAGGTCTTGGCCGCGATCCGCGACCGCAATGGTCTGTCGGGCGAAGAGATTGAGGATGTGGCCTTTGGCTGTGTCTCCCCTGTGGGTGAGCAAGGCGCGGTTATCACGCGTACCGCCATTCTTGCCGCGGGATATCCGCACACGACGTCGGGGATTCAGGTGAACCGTTTCTGCGGTTCCGGCCTTGAAGCGTCGAACATCGCTGCGGCAAAAGTGAAGTCGGGCGAATGCGATCTAGCGGTTGGCGGCGGCATTGAATCGATGAGCCGCGTGCCCATGGGTTCAGACGGCGGCGCATGGCCCATCGATCCGCGTTCGGCGATTGCCAATTACTTCATCCCGCAAGGCATTTCTGCTGATCTTATTGCCACCAAATATGGTTACAGCCGCGATGATGTTGATGCCTATGCTGTTGAAAGCCAGAAGCGCGCTGGCCGTGCATGGGCCGAGAAGCGCTTTGCGCGTTCGATTCTGCCCATCAAGGACGTCATTGGTGAGGTCGTGCTGGACCATGACGAATTGATGCGCCCGCAAACCGATATGCAGTCCTTAGGCGCGTTGGCCCCCGCATTCCAGATGATGGGCACGATGATGCCCGGTTTTGATGACATTGCCATCATGCGCTATCCCGACGTCGAAAAGATCAATCATGTTCACCATGCTGGCAACAGTTCGGGTATCGTCGATGGCTCGGCGGCTGTGCTCATCGGAACCAAGGAAGCTGGCGAAAAATATGGCCTTAAGGCGCGGGCGCGGATCGTATCGATGGCATCTATCGGTTCGGAACCTGCCATCATGCTTACCGGCCCCGAATTTGCTGCGCAAAAGGCGCTGGCGCGCGCAGGCATGAACAAAAGCGACATTGACGTATGGGAATTGAATGAAGCTTTTGCTTCGGTTGTCCTGCGTTTCATGGAAGCGATGAACATCGATCATTCGGACATCAACGTGAACGGCGGCGCAATCGCCATGGGCCATCCGTTGGGTGCAACGGGTGCGATGATCCTAGGGACTGTATTGGATGAGCTGGAGCGGTCCGGCAAGTCGACCGCGCTCACCACCTTGTGCATCGGCGCAGGCATGGGCACCGCAACCATCATCGAACGCGTGAATTAACCTAGTTTTGTCATCCTCGCGAACGCGGGGATCCATAGTCCGGCACGTCAGCGTAAACCGACGGATATGGCCATGGACCCCCGATCAAGCCGGGGGTGACAAAGTTTTAGATTGGCGCGAAAACGCGCGAACAAGGAACGAAGATATGACTTACAAAACTTTCTCCGTCGATATCGACGCCGATGGCATTGCACTTTTGACCATCGATCTACCCGACGCCTCCATGAATGTTTGGAATGGCGCGTTGATTGAAGAATTCGCCAAATGGGTTGATGATTTCACGACCAACGACGCCGTTAAAGGCGCGGTCATTACCTCGGGCAAGAAATCCGGTTTCTTGGCGGGCGCTGACCTTACTATGCTGGGCGGCGCGAAGGCGAACAGCACCAAAGAAGCTTTTGACCAGGCATTTGCGTTGAACGCATTGCTGCGCAAAATGGAAACGGGCGGTCAGTCGGCCAAGGACCTGAGTTCCGGCAAAGCTTCGGCCAAGCCAGTGGCTTGCGCGCTGAATGGACTTGCCTTGGGCGGCGGGCTTGAGCTGGCTTTGGCGTGCCATTATCGCGTCGTTGTTGACCATCCGAAAATTCAGCTTGGTATGCCAGAAGTCATGCTGGGCTTGCTGCCCGGTGGCGGAGGCACACAACGGACGCCGCGCCTGATTGGCCTGCAGAATGCAGCGATGATGATCATTCAAGGTAAGGCGCTCGATCCGGCTACAGCAAAGGCACAAGGCCTGGTCCATGACGTCGTGCCAGCGGCGGACCTGATTGCGCATGCGAAGGCATGGGTCAAAGCCAATCCGAAGGTCACGGCACCTTGGGATAAGAAGGATTTCAAATTCCCGGGCGGGGCAGGGGCAATGGACCCGCGCGCCGTGCAATTATTCGTTGGCCTCAACGCCATGGCGCATAAGGAAAGCAAGGGCAATTTCGATGCCATAAAGGCGATTTTGTCCTGCTTGTATGAAGGATCGATCCTGCCATTCGACACCGCGCTGCGGGTGGAATCGAAATATTTCACCAAGTTGCTTTCGGGCAGCCAAGCGAAGAACATGATCCGCACTTTGTTCATCAACAAGCAGGCTGCTGAAAAGGGTGCTGGCCGTCCCGCAGGCGTGCCACCGGTTGAGATCAAGAAGGTTGGCGTGTTGGGTGGCGGGCTCATGGGTTCGGGTATCACCCACGTCACCGTCAAGGGCGGCATGGACGTTGTCGTTCTCGACCGCAGCTTGGAAGACGCCCACAAGGCCGTCGATTACAGCCGCAAGATCATCGACAAGGCCGTCAGCCGTGGCAAGATGACAAAAGAAGCCGGTGACGCCTTCATGGCGCGTATTACGCCGACCGATAATTATGACGATTTGAAAGACGTTGACCTCATCATCGAAGCCGTTTTTGAACGTCCCGATGTAAAGGCAGACGTTATCAAGAAAGCCGAAGCTGTCATCGGCCCTGATGTTGTGTTCGCGTCGAATACGTCCACGTTGCCGATCACTGGCCTCGCCAAAAACTCGTCACGGCCGGAACTGTTTGTCGGGCTGCACTTTTTCTCACCCGTTGAAAAGATGCCTTTGCTTGAAATCATCCCTGGCGCGTTGACGGGTGATCGTGCCTTGGCGGCGGCGTTTGACTATAACGCCAAAATCAAGAAGACCCCGATTGTCGTAAAGGATGTCCGCGGCTTCTTCACCAATCGCGTGTTCCCGCCATATATGGGTGAGGCGATGAAGCTGGTGACGGAGGGCGTGAAGCCCGCTTTGATCGAAAATGCAGCCAAGGCACTTGGCATGCCCATCGGCCCGCTGGCGTTGCTCGATGAAACCACGCTGCAACTGGGCTATGACGTTATGCAGTCAACCAAGAAGGAATTGGGCGACGCCTATCAACCAAGCGGCACCGAAGACTTTATGGAGTTGATGGTGGTCAAGCTTGGCCGAAAGGGGCGCCGCTTTGGCTCTGGCTTTTATGACTATGATGACAAGGGCGAGCGCCTGAGCCTATGGCAGGGCATGGCCGAGCATTATCCGCTCGCCGCCGAACAACCTTCGGTCGAAGAGGTGAAGCAGCGTTTGTTGTATATCCAACTGATTGCGACGGCACAGTGCTTTGAAGAAGATGTTGTCAAAGACCCGCAAAGCGCGGATTTGGGCGCGATATTTGGTTGGGGCTTTGCACCTTATACGGGCGGTCCCATGAGCTATATCGATACGGTCGGGATGGAAAATTTCGTCCGTACCGCCGACAATCTTGCGCAACGTTTCGGAAGCCGTTTTGCACCGCCGAAAAGCTTCCGCGAGATGGCGGACAAGGGCGAGACTTTGTATAAAGCTGCTGCATAAAAACCAGAAAGCAAGGCACAAAAAAGGGCGACCTCCACGCGGAGGCCGCCCTTTTTGTTTGTGTCGTTTATTTAGAACTTGGCGCGGACGGTCAGGCCGTACATGCGGGGTTCTTCCACGAAACCGATCAACGAGCGTGCACCAGCTGCGCCACGCAGCGGCGTATTGGCCGTAATGCCGCGTGTGATTTCATTCGTCAGGTTGGTACCCCAAAGCTCGAACGTGTAACGGTCATCAGGTGTGGTAAGCCCGATGCGTGCGTTCATCTTGAAGTAGTTTTCCTGCCGAGCGAGCGGCACGGGCAGATTGTTCGTGTCGGTGTCAATTGTCCGTGTCGTGCGGCTATCGGAATAGTTCACATTGCCATTGACCAACAAACTCCACCCCGAGTCATTCAAAGGACCGTCGTAAGTCATACCGAAAACGCCAGCAAATTTAGGCGCGTTCGTCAGATCTTGACCGCAAAGTCGCAATGTGGATGGGAGGGCTGCGGCTGCTACGCCATCCGCACAGTTTCCGGGATAGCGCGCATTGGCGTATGTGGCCGACATATTCGCAGCGATATGATCGCTCAACTTGCCAAACAACTCCAGTTCAGCACCCGTAGACCGCGCCGAATTGACGTTGAAGGTCAGGAACTGGACGCCTGTAAATTCAAGCACCTGGAAGTCGCTCATCTTCATATCGAACAAAGCCAAATTGGCCTTGATGCCTCCAAACAAAGTTGCCTTTACGCCTAATTCGATCTGGTTGACCTTTTCCGATTTGAAGCTCGGATCTGCATAAACCCGTGTTGTCGTTTGGCCGGCAAGAATGGCAGCCGAGTTCTGCAAGGTTGCCGACTGTGGATCGAGGTTGAAACCACCCGATTTGAAGCCATGGCTGTAACCGGCGTAGAGCAACAAATCTTCGTTCGCCTTATACCCAAGTTGCGCAGTATAGGTGATCTCGTCGTCTTTGAACTCCTGTGTCCACTGACGCGGCAACGGCAACCATCGACTTGCCAAACCACCCCCCAATGCTGCCGGAGCAGTAAGGGCAACCGATGTTGCAAATGGGAAGCAGTTGATACCAATCAAACCTGCACGTGCGGGGGCAGGGACTGCGCCGCTCAATACACCATTCACACTCGCTTGGCACGCACTTGCACCTGCACCGGTCGTTCCGGCAAGCTGGTTGAATGAAGCGTCCTTAGTTTCATTCACATAACGTGCGCCGAGCGTTAAGCTGAGCTTATCCGTGAAGTTAATGACATTATGCGTGAACACCGACCAGCTTTTTGCATCCTGCAGGAACCGGTTTTCGGCATAGTTGCCATTGGCATTAACTGGGACACCGGCATTGCCGAAAGCGGTTAACGTAAACAATGGGTTTGAACCAAAACCAGCTGGCGGACCGACCGCCGTGGCTGGACCGAAGTTAAAGGCGCTTCCGGTCTTCTGGAAATCGGCATTGAGGGTCATCGTCTGGTCGGCACGGATTTTCTCACTGGAGTAAAATCCGCCGAGCAACCAGTCGAGGTGATCGTTAAACGCCATGCCCTGCAAGCGCAATTCCTGCGTAAAGGTTTTGATATGGTCACCCGACGGCAAAATACCGGCGCGCGACGTCGGTGCGCCATTGCCAACCGTGTAAGTGTCGTTGGCGGTGAAGCCACCGACCGTTGTCGAGTTCGTATCGAACTTACGATATGCGGTAATCGAGGTCAGCTTTACGCCACCCAAGTCCCATTTTAGCTCGGCCGAGGTGCCCCATTGCTTGGAGCCGTTCAGATAGGGGCCGCCGTTGATCGACAAATTCTTGAGAGCGCTCATTCCGGACTGATCGACGCCATCGCTTAATAGTCCGTTGGCGGCAAAGAAAGGCGCCAGTTCGGTTTCGCGAACAATAACGGCTTCGCAGCATTGTTCATCAGTCTTGGCATAATCCGCCAGCAAACGGATGCTCACATCGGCATTGGGTTCAATATAAAGCTGGCCGCGCAGCATATAGCGGTCACGATCATTGCTCTCCACGCCAGCGGGGGTTTTCAGATAGCCGTCGCGTTTGCGCCATGTACCAGACAACCGAACACCGGCAACGTCAGTGGCAACAGGCACGCTGACGCCAGCTTGGAGATTCATGAAATTGTAATTGCCGTAACTGGCGTTCGCAAAGCCCTCGACTTCGGAAAGGTTCGGCCGTTTTGTGGTTACGTTCAACGCACCAGCAGATGTGTTGCGGCCGAAAAGCGTGCCTTGAGGACCACGCAGAATTTCAAGGCGCTCAAGGTCGACAAGATCACCCAAAGCAACGCCCGGACGTGACTGGTATACACCGTCGATGAATACGCCAACCGAGCTTTCAAGGCCAGTATTGTTGCCGGTGGTGCCGACGCCGCGGATTTTAATTGAGGTGCCCTGCGTTTCGGTTTGCGATGATTGAATGTTAAAACTGGGCGAAATGGACGCCAGGTTCTTGATGTCATTGATCCCCTGACGCTCAAGTGCCTCTGGCGCGACTGCAGTCACAGCGAGCGGAATGTCTTGCACATCCATCGCACGCAATGTTGCGGTCACGATAATGGGTTCATCACCACTATCTTCTTCGGCTTGGGCTGTTTGGGCATAGGCTGCGGGCATTATCATAACGCTGCAGATGGTGCTGCATAAGGCAGCAGTAATAACACGATTAAATCGACGCATTTCTCTCTCCTCCATTTAACCGACAACCCATTGGCATTTGCTGCTCATATAAGGCTGGCGGCGCTCTCAACGCTTCCCGGTTGGGTACATCCAGGAAGAACAACTCTCTGACCTTTACATACTATCGCCGAAATTTTACAAATCCAGCAATTTAATCGCGCGATTGAAATTAGGGTCAGGACCACTTAAATCCACCTTCGCGGCGTCAAAATGGCAAAGATATCGAAGTAAAATGTCCGCCGCAGGCAATCATTCTGCCTGCAAGGGCATTTTGCCTCGAGATCGAAGCCATTTTGGCGTCCTTCGGATTTGACCCATTTTGTTCATTGCCGCGTTGGCAAGCTTGGACTTAGAACCACTAAGCCCTGCGCTTACCGCCTTGCACTGAACAATATGGCCTCAAACCGCGAAGGTGGATTTAAGTGGTCCTGACCCTATCACTTTGCTGTGGCTTTTGCGTCTTTTGACGCTAATCATCGCTGGCTATGTTTGACCGCCCCACGATCTTGGACGAGGCATTTTCCCGCCGCGTCGCTGCCCATGACTTTCCAACCCCGCGTTTAGAAAATGCGGCTCCAACAGCAGCTGCCCATCTGCTTGTTGATTTGTTCGACACACAAATCATGAGCCGCCATCTCGACCTTTGGGCGCGGCGTTCCAAGGGCAAGACTTTCTATTCGATTGGCAGTTCGGGGCATGAGGGCACTGCGGCCATGGCCGCCGCAACACGCTCGACCGATATGGCATTCCTGCATTACCGTGATGCTGCGTTCCTGATCCAGCGTAAGAAGCAAGCCGGCGGCCTGACGCCCTTGCATGACATGGCCTTGTCCTTCGCCGCGTCAGCCGATGACCCGATTTCGGGCGGACGGCACAAAGTATTGGGATGCGCCCACACCTTTGTTCCGCCGCAAACCAGCACGATTGCCTCACATCTGCCTAAGGCCGTGGGTGCGGCGCATTCGCTTGGCATGGCGCAGCGGCTGCAGCTTGCTGACGCGGTCCTGCCGCATGACTCGATAATCCTATGTTCGTTCGGTGATGCGTCCGCGAACCATTCAACGTCGCAAGGAGCGTTCAACGCCGCATGTTGGGCGGCGTATCAGCATCTGCCCATGCCGATTGTGTTCCTGTGTGAGGATAATGGCATTGGGATTTCCGTGCGCACACCGGGCGGGTGGATCGCGGCCAATTTCGCGCATAGGCCGGCGCTGCATTACATTAGCTGCGACGGTGCGGACATGAACGATGCCTTGCGCGGATGCGCAGAAGCGGTGACCTATGCCCGCACGCGGCGCAAGCCGGTTTTCCTGCACATGCAGACGATCCGACTGATGGGGCATGCCGGGGCGGACGTTGAATTAAGCTACGCCCCTATTGCACAGATCGAGGCGGCTGAGGCGCAGGACCCCTTGCTACACAGCGCGCGTATCTTGCATGAACAAGCGGGCATGTCAGGCGCGGAGATAGTTGCGCGCTATGAAGATATGCGTGCCCGGGTCGATAGCGTGGCACGCGATGCGCTGGCGAAGCCGCGACTATTGAAGGCGGCAGGGGTTATGGCGTCGATTGAACCAACGAAATCCGAAAAGCCGCCGCAACCCTCGCCCGATGCGGCGAAACGTGATGCCCTGTTCGCGCATGACGCGCGCAACCTGGCCAAGCCAGCGACCTTGGCCAAGAGCATCAATTTTGCCTTGGCGGACATCATGCTGCAATATCCCAATGTCGCGGTGTTTGGCGAAGATGTTGCGCGCAAGGGTGGCGTTTATGGCGTGACGCAGGGGTTGCAGGAGAAATTTGGCGCCACGCGTGTGTTCGACACGTTGCTGGACGAACAAACGATCTTGGGCCTCGCCATTGGTATGGCGCATAACGGCTTTGTGCCGATCCCCGAAATCCAGTTTTTGGCCTATCTGCACAATGCCGAAGATCAGATCCGTGGCGAAGCGGCAACCTTATCCTTCTTTTCAAACAAGCAATATCGCAACCCGATGGTCATCCGCATTGCTGGCCTGCCCTATCAAAAGGGGTTTGGCGGGCATTTCCACAATGACAATAGCCTGGCCGTCCTTACCGATATTCCCGGCATCATCGTCGCTTGTCCGTCCAGCGCCGCTGACGCGCCAGCGATGTTACGGGAATGCGTCCGTCTGGCGCATGAGGACGGGCGGGTCGTGGTCTTTATTGAGCCTATTGCGCTCTATCATATAACCGACCTGCAACAGCCGGGCGACGGTGCGTGGACTGCACCTTATATGGCGCCAGATCAGGACAATGTTATTTCGCTCGGTGCGCTCGGTCAATTTGGCAAAGGTACTGAACTTGCGATCATAACATACGGAAATGGTTTTTTTCTGTCGTGTCAGGCGGCGGATGAGTTGAAGGCGGGAGGAATTGACCTGCGGATTATCGATCTACGCTGGCTGCACCCGTTAAATGCCGAGGCGATTGTTGCGGCGGTGGCGGATTGCGGGAAAATTTTGATAGTCGATGAATGCCGTAGGTCGGGAAGCCTCAGCGAGAAGTTGATGACCCTATTGACCGAGGCAGGACGCGGCGATGCCGTCAGCCGGATTACGGCAGAGGATTGCTTCATTCCGTTGGGACCAGCGGCGGAACTGGTTTTGCCAAGCAAAGCGTCCATAATCGAAGCCGCACAGGCGGCGGTGGTATGAAAAAACGCGCTTTAGTCATCTGCCCAGGACGCGGGACGTATAACGCCGCAGAGCTTGGCTATCTTCGGGCGCATCATGCGGCACACGGGGACATAATTGCCACCGTGGACGCAGTTCGGGCGGGGAAGGGGCAGGTGACTGTCTCGCAGCTTGATAGTGCAGACAAATACACGCCATCGGTGCATATGACCGGCGATAATGCCTCGGCGTTGATCTATGCATGCGCAATGGCGGACTTCGCCGCGATTGACCGCGCACAATACGACATTGTCGCGATCACCGGTAACTCCATGGGTTGGTATCTGGCATTGGCTTGCGCGGGCATCGTCGATCTTGCGGGCGGGGCGCGGCTCGTCAACAATATGGGCGGGATCATGCATCAGCATGGAACCGGCGGGCAGATTGTCTGGTCAATCGTCGATGATGACTGGAAAATTAGCCAAGACAAAATGTTTTTTGTCAGTAACTTGTTGAAGGAAGTGCAGACAGCATCACACATTAATGTCCATATTTCCATTCGCTTGGGCGGGATGATTGTGTTCGCCGCAGACGACGCCGGGTTGAAATGGCTGATGGAGCGGCTGCCCAAAGACGACCGCTTCCCGCTGCGCCTTATGCACCACGCCGCATTCCATAGCCCCTTGCTGAACCACATCGTTCCAATGGCGCGGGCCGAAAACCCAATGACCGATTTCGGGGCTGGTGAAATTCCCGCGATTGACGGGCAGGGCCGGATTTGGTCCCCGCGCGCGTTCAGCCATGAGGCCATTTATGACTACACACTCGGCGCGCAACTGACCGACAGCTATGATTTTACCCGCGCAGTTCAGGTCGCAGCCGCCGAATTCGCGCCCGACACGATCATTGTCCTTGGCCCCGGCACGACCTTAGGCGCACCAACGGTTCAGGCGCTGATCGCTTCGGGCTGGCGCGGTCTGTCGAGCAAAGCGGACTTTCAGGCGCGGCAGCAGGATGAACCGATCCTCATTTCCATGGGCATGGCCGAACAGCGCGCTTGGGCACAAAGCTAGGGTCAGGACCACTTAAATCCACCTTCGCGGTTTGAGGCCATATTGTTCAGTGCCAGGCGGCAAGCGCAGGCTTAGTGGTTCTAAGTCCAAGCTTGCCAACGCAGCAATGGACAGTATGGGTCAAATCCGAAGGACGCCAAAATGGCTTCGATCTTAAAGCAAAATGCCCTTGCAGGCAGAATAACTGCCTGCGGCGGACATTTTCCTTCGATATCTTTGCCATTTTGACGCCGCGAAGGTGGATTTAAGTGGTCCTGACCCTAAGTCTTGCATACGAATAAGCGCTAGACGCCCCGCCGCTTCCGGATAAAGGGAGGGACGAATTGCAAGGCGATTGTCTGGTGCCTTGCCAGGAGATCGACGGAATGCGGGACCATAGTTCAACCTTGCTGCTGTTCGGGGCGACGGGCGACCTTTCGCGCCGAATGCTGCTGCCGTCCTTATACGCATTGCATGCCGATGGCTTGATCGATCCGAACTTGCGAATATTTGGCACCGCCCGAAGTCCCCTGACCGACGAGGCCTTCCGCGACATGGCGCGTGCGGCATTGTGCGAATTTCTACCCGATGATCGCAAGGCCGAAGGGTTGATTGATGCCTTCTTGCTGCGTTTGCATTATGTCGCGCTGGATGCGTCCAATCCTGATGGCTTTGACGAGCTGGCGGCGACAATTGGTGATATCTCGGGGGGTGTGTCGATCTTCCTGTCCACAGCGCCGTCTTTGTTCGAAGCGACGATCAAGGGCCTAGATTATGCCGGGCTTTCGGGCGAGAATGTCCGTATTGGTCTCGAAAAACCCTTGGGCAATGATCTTGCGTCCTCGTGCCACATCAATGACGCCGTCAATGCCGTATTCCCCGAAAAACGCACCTTCCGCATTGACCATTATCTGGGCAAGGAAACCGTTCAGAACCTGATGGCGTTACGCTTTGCCAATATGTTGTTTGAACCATTGTGGAATGCCAATGCCATCGAACATGTGCAGATTACCGTGAGCGAAACTGTCGGACTTGAGGGGCGCGCGGGCTTTTACGATGACACGGGCGCGCTGCGGGACATGGTGCAGAACCATATGCTGCAATTGCTCGCACTGACCGCGATGGAGCCGCCCGCCAGCCTTGATGCCACCGCCATTCGTGACGAAAAGGTCAAGGTTCTGCGCGCGCTCCGTCCTGTGGCCGAAGGCGACGTTGTGACCGGTAAATATACCGAAGGCGCGGTCCAAGGCGATGCGGTCAAAAGCTACGAAAGCGATCTGGGTAAAGCGTCCGACACCGAAACATTTGTTGCGATAAAGGCTTATGTCGACAATTGGCGTTGGCAGGGTGTTCCGTTTTTCCTCCGCACCGGCAAACGCCTGCCCGAACGGCGCAGTGAAATTGTTATCCAATTCAAGCCCGTGCCGCATAATGTGTTCCGCGACCGTGGCGGTAAACTTGAGGCAAATACGCTTATCATCCGTTTGCAGCCGGAGGAATATGTGCGGTTGTTGGTGATGGCAAAAGAACCCGGACTGGATCGGGGCGGGGTTACTTTGCGCGAAGTGCCGCTGGATTTGTCGCTAACGGCAGCCTTTGCCGGATCGCGCAGGCGGATTGCGTATGAAAGACTGCTTCTCGACCTCATAGAAGGCGACCAGACGCTATTTGTCCGCCGGGATGAAGTTGAGGCACAGTGGGCATGGATCGATGCCATACGGGCGTTGTGGAACGCCACGGCACTTAAGCCGAAGGCCTATGGCGCGGGAAGCTGGGGTCCGAATGCGGCGATTGCGCTGACTGAACGCGATGGAGTGAGCTGGCATGAGTAAATTGCACTTCACCATTGAGGCCGTCACTGCGCGGATTATTGAACGCTCCAAGCCGGGGCGTCAGGCCTATCTCGACCTGATCGCCAAGCAACGCGACGCTGGTGTTAACCGCCCGGTTTTAAGCTGCGGTAACCTTGCGCATGGCTTTGCCGCCAGTGGCGAGGACAAGGCGTCGATCCGCGATGGCAAGGCAATGAATATCGGCATTATCAGCGCGTATAACGATATGCTCTCCGCGCATCAGCCTTATGGCCGTTATCCAGAGCAGATGAAAATTTTCGCGCGTGAGGTTGGCGCTACCGCGCAAGTTGCAGGATCAACGCCTGCCATGTGCGATGGTGTCACGCAGGGGCAGGATTCGATGGAGCTGTCGTTGTTCAGCCGCGACGTAATCGCGATGGCAACGGCGGTAGGTCTGAGCCATGGCATGTTCGAAAGCGTCGCGATGCTGGGCATTTGCGACAAGATTGTGCCTGGTCTGTTGATCGGCGCTTTGCGCTTCGGCCATTTGCCGACCATCCTTGTGCCAGCCGGGCCCATGCCGTCGGGCCTTGCCAACAAGGAAAAACAACGCGTTCGGCAGCTTTATGCGGAAGGCAAGGTTGGCCGCGCCGAATTGCTTGAGGCGGAGGCCGCGTCTTATCATAGCGCGGGCACCTGCACCTTTTACGGCACCGCAAATTCAAACCAGATGATGATGGAAGTGATGGGGCTGCATATACCCGGTTCCGCCTTTATCAACCCCGGCACGAAATTGCGGACCGAATTGACCCGTGCCGCCGTCCATCGCCTGAGTAAAATTGGGTGGGATGGCGATGATTATCGTCCCTTGGGCCTTTGCGTGGATGAAAAGGCTATTGTGAACGCATGTGTTGGCTTGCTCGCAACGGGTGGTTCAACCAACCATGCACTGCATATTCCGGCAATCGCGCGGGCGGCGGGGATCATTATTGATTGGGCAGATTTGGACCAACTGTCCTCTGCTGTGCCGCTCATTGCGCGGGTCTATCCAAATGGCTCTGGCGATGTGAACCATTTCCACGCGGCGGGCGGCATGGGTTATGTCATTCGGGAGTTGATAGATGCCGGCCTGCTGCACCGCGATATCATGACGGTCGCAGGCAATGATTTGGCTGATTATGGGCGTGAGCCAATGTTGGAGGATGACCGGCTTGTCTGGCGGGATGCGCCAGCCGTCACTGCCGATGACACTATGCTGCGTCCACCATCTGCGCCGTTCAGCCCCGATGGCGGGATGCGTTTGGTGACGGGCAATTTGGGCCGCGCAACATTTAAGACCAGCGCAGTCGATCCTGCCCGCTGGACCATAGAAGCGCCCGTCCGCGTGTTTCATGACCAGAATGACGCATTGGCAGAATTCAAGGCGGGCGAATTGGATCGTGATGTCATTGTCGTCATCCGTTTCCAAGGGCCCGTCGCGAACGGCATGCCCGAATTGCACAAGCTGACCCCGCCCTTAGGCGTGTTGCAGGATAAGGGCTTTAATGTGGCGCTCGTAACCGATGGCCGCATGTCCGGCGCGTCGGGCAAAGTGCCTGCCGCGATCCATTTAAGTCCGGAAGGGGCGCGCGGCGGAGCTATCGCCAAGCTTCAGGATGGTGATATCATTCGGCTCTGCGCGAATACCGGAACATTGTCGGTTCTGGTCGACGCAGATATTTGGGCGGCCCGCGCGCCAGCGCCGACGCCCGCACGGCATATTGGCACCGGGCGTGAGCTGTTCGCGTTGATGCAGGCCGGCGCGGATGAGGCGGAGAAAGGCGGGTCGGCCATGTTGGCGGTTGCTGGACTATGACGGCTATCGTCGCTGTCGATATCGGCGGAACCCATGCCCGCTTCGCAATTGCCGAAGTTATGGACGGCCGCGTGCTTGCCTTGGGCGAAGCGGTGACGCTGAAAACCGCTGAACATGCGAGTTTCCAGACGGCGTGGCAGGAATTTGAACGGATCAATGGTGCGCCACTTCCCCGCGGGGCGGCAATTGCGATTGCGGGGCCAGTGGACGCCGATGTCATCAAGTTTACCAACAATCCATGGATCATCCGCCGTTCGATGGTGTGCGAGAAATTGGACGTCGACAGCTTTGTCATCGTCAATGACTTCGGCGCGGTGGGCCATGCAGTTGCGCAGGCGGGGCCAGAGCACTTTCAGCATTTGACGGGGCCGGATCAGGACTTTGCTACGGACGGCACGTTGAGCATTATAGGGCCGGGAACTGGTCTTGGCGTGGCGCATGTCTGGCGCAGGGGCAGCGCCTATAATGTGCAGGCGACCGAAGGCGGGCATATCGATTTCGCCCCGCTAGATGCGATTGAGGACGCTGTTTTGGCGCGGTTGCGCAAACGTTACCGCCGGGTATCGATCGAACGCGTGGTGTCTGGACCAGGCCTTGTCGATCTCTATGAAACGCTTGCCGGGATTGAGGGGCGTGCGGTCCAGCAATATGATGACAAGACCTTGTGGCAAATGGGAATGTCAGGCGAGGACAGCCTTGCCGCCGCAGCGGTTGACCGCTTCTGTCTATCGCTTGGCAGTGTGGCAGGTGACATTACGCTCGCGCAGGGAGGGTTTGCTGGCGTTGTGATTGCGGGCGGGCTGGGCTTACGGATCAAAAATAGCCTCATCCGTTCGGGCTTTGCCGAACGGTTTCGCGCAAAGGGCCGCTTCGAAGGGCTGATGTCCGCCATCCCGGTAAAACTGATCACACATCCCCAACCCGGCCTTTTTGGCGCAGCGGCCGCCTACGCCCAGCAATATATTTGAGGATTTACACCATATGGTCGCAATAGAAAAAATCATACGCACCGCGCCCGTTATTCCGGTGTTGGTCATTGAAGATGCCGCGCATGCGCGTGATATAGCGCAGGCGCTAGTGGCAGGAGGGCTTCGCGTGCTTGAGGTCACCTTGCGCACGGCTGCCGCCTTGGACGCGATTGCCGAGATGAAGAAGGTCCCCGGCGCGATTGTCGGCGCTGGCACTATCATCGATGTACCCGGTCTCGAATGCGCGATCGCCGCTGGCGCTGAGTTCATTGTATCGCCTGGCCTCACCAACAATTTGGGTAAGGCAGCCATCGCCAAAGGCATACCTTTCTTGCCCGGCATCGCCAGTGCCAGCGACATCATGCGCGGGCTAGATTTGGGACTGAAGCATTTCAAATTCTTCCCGGCAGAGGCTAATGGTGGCCTTCCCGCGCTCAAGGCTCTCATTGGGCCATTCGGCCAGTGCCAATTTTGCCCAACGGGTGGTATAAAACAGGACACAGCGGCAGATTGGTTGGCGGTGCCGGAAATTTTATGTGTTGGCGGTAGCTGGCTTGTTGGTAAAGGCGTTCCAGATGTTGCCGCGATTGAATCGGCAGCGCGTGCCGCATCGGCATTACGGAACTAACGGAGACGCAAGGCATATGGCCGAAGAAATCGAATGGTGGGATTTTGACGCTGCGGAAGATCTGATTGAGGCCGTTGTCGGCGACGTCAGCTTCATCATCGAAAGCGCATTGGATGCCCGTGGTCAGGCATTGGTGGCATTCCCCGGCGGCTCAACGCCTAAACCGATTTTGGAAAAGCTTGCTCAAGCCAATATTCGTTGGAAAAATGTTACGATTATCCCAACCGATGACCGATTGGTACCTGTGGACAATCCCTTGTCCAATGTGGCGATGATTGCCAAAATCTTCATTCCAAAAGGTGCGCGGGTGTTGCCAATCGCAAGTGATGCCGCCGATCATAAACTGGCGGGCAGCGCGGCGAATGCACGGTTGGCGGACCTCCACTGGCCGCCGGATTTGGTCTGGCTCGGCATGGGCACAGATGGTCATACGGCATCAATCTTCCCCGGTCCTGATTTGGAATCGGCGATGGACAGCGGCAAAGATGTGCGCGCTGTAGGCGTTGCGCCCGATCCGTTACCACCCGAAGCGCCCGTCAATCGGGTGACATTAACAGGCGCAGCCATTGGCGCGGCGCGGACCGCGATTTTGGTGATCAACGGTGCCGATAAGCGCAAAGTGCTTGAAACGGCAATCGAACAGGGTGGAAAGTCGACCTATCCGGTTGGCCGCGTGCTTGACAAAATTGTCGTGCCTGTCGACATTTACTGCCTCGACGACTGATTAGGCTCGGCGCAGTTTGCCGGGGATAGTCGTTGCGTTCAGTTTCTTAAGATAAGGCGGGATATCCAATTCGGAGACCGCAACGGGTTTGCGCGCATCTTTCGGATTGATCGGATTTTCGAACGCGATGCCCACGCGCCCCTCGGTGACCCACGCTATTCGCCCACTGACCCAACCAATGTTGTGCAGGTTCACTTCGACAAGCTCGCCGCGCATTGGGCCAGTTGGGAGTTCGGCCATTAAGCCACCGGCGGACAGATTTCGGATGCGTACGGGCCGTTCTTCTTGTGTATTTGGAAAACGTAATACTGCCGTCAGCAAAAGGCTATCGCGATTCACGCTACGCTTTGCATCAGAGAATAATGTATCGCTTAATGGGTCGTCCATATTACAGCGCCAAACAAGATTAGTGTTAATTCGGCCTTGCACACTGGCAACAAAACATCGCCAAAAGGTTAATGCGGCCTACTTTCCCAGCATTCTGCGCTAATTATAACCAACCGTGGTAAGCTGAAGCGCCTTTTAATCGTCGCGTGAAACGCGTTCTTGCCGTTCGTGGCGCTCCTGCGCTTCGAGGGTCATTGTTGCAATCGGACGGGCGCGCAGGCGTGCGAGCGAAATAGGCTCGCCGGTCACTTGGCAGTAACCATATTCGCCCTCAGTGATGCGACGCAAGGCGGCCTCGATTTTGGCGATAAGCTTACGTTGGCGGTCGCGGGTACGAAGCTCTATACCCCAATCGGTTTCGCTCGAAGCGCGATCGTTGAGATCTGGCTCACGCATGGGGCCATCCTGAAGCTGGTTCAGCGTTCCTTGTGCCTCCGCCAAGATGCTATTTTTCCAGTCAACGAGCTGCTTTTCAAAATATCTTAATTGCCGATCGTTCATAAATGGCTCGTCGTCGCCAGGAACATATGAATCGTCGAAGCCAAAGTCAGCAGCGTTTGTTTCGTTGGTCGTATCTTGAGGCTTGGCGCTCACGCCCATCGTAATTCTCCACCCCCAGGGCAGCCCCTCCAGAACGAAGTAGTCTGCGTCCAATCCACACTTGGCGGCGCTATAGACTCGGGCCAAATGCGGCACAAGCCAAATGTGACGTGGTGTCGTCAATTGGGCAAAAGCTTTGGAAAGTGTCCAAACGCGGACTGGTTTGCGTTTATGCATGGGCAATTTCGCGTTCAATTGCTCAGTTCGCTTCGAAAGCATCCGTTGCTTCTTTGTGCGGGCAGTCGTTCCGCTAAGAAAATGATGGCAAGCCACATTGTGTAAGTGCCGCGCAAACGCCGCCTACTTTGCGTCGCCCTTTTTCATTGCGAAACCGCCGCTCGCGGGGCATAGCCTGCCGTCATGCATGACCTAAAATATATCCGTGAAAATCCAAAAGACTTTGATGCTGCATTGATGCGCCGGGGCGCTGAACCCGTTGCCGCGTCTATCCTCGCTTTGGACGAAAACCGGCGCGCAATCTTGACTGAGATGCAAAATGCGCAGGCCCGCCGCAACGATGCGTCAAAATCCATCGGCGCAGCCATGGGCAAGGGCGATACCGCAACGGCGGAGGTGTTAAAGGCCGAAGTTGCCCAGTTAAAAGATATTTTGCCGCAGTTGGAAGAACGCGAACGTGCGGTGGGCATCGAACTCGACGCCTTGCTTGCGGGTTTACCGAATTTGCCCGCTGCTGACACCCCCGATGGCACAGATGAGACCGGGAATATCGAAATTGCCCGCTGGGGCGAACCACGGGAGTTTGATTTCGAACCCCGCGACCATGCTGATATCGGTCCCGCCCTTGGTCTCGACTTTGAAACCGGCGTTGCCATTTCGGGCGCGCGGTTCACCTTCATGCGGGGGCAGATGGCGCGCTTGAACCGCGCGCTTGGCCAATTCATGCTCGACCATCAGACTACGCAGCGCGGCTATACCGAGTGCGCTACGCCTTATTTGGTGCGACAGGAATCTTTGTTTGGAACCGGGCAGCTTCCGAAATTTGCCGAAGACAATTTTCAGACAACCGATGGCCGCTGGCTGATTCCTACTGCTGAAGTGTCGTTGACCAACAGCGTGCGGGAACAGATTTTGGACGAAAGCGCCCTGCCGATCCGGCTGACGGCGCTGACCCCATGTTTTCGATCCGAAGCTGGCGCCGCCGGCCGCGATACCAAGGGCCTCATTCGCCAGCACCAGTTTGAAAAGGTGGAGCTGGTTTCCATCGTCCGGCCCGAAGACAGCGCGGCAGAACATGAACGCATGGTGCAAAGCGCCGAAGGCATATTGCAAGCGCTTGAATTGCCGTATCGAAAGATGCTGCTCTGCACCGGTGATATGGGCGCAAGCGCACGGCGGACCTATGATCTCGAGGTCTGGTTGCCGGGCCAAGGGCTATACCGCGAAATCTCTAGCTGCTCGAATTGCGGTGACTGGCAGGCACGTCGGATGAATAGCCGTTATCGGCCAGCCGAAGGCAAGGGCAATGTCTTTGTTCACACTCTGAACGGCTCCGGCCTTGCGGTTGGCCGCACACTCGTTGCGGTACTTGAAAATCATCAGCAGGCCGATGGTAGCGTCTCTGTTCCGGCGGCTTTGCTGTCCTATATGGGCGGGCTTAGAAAGTTGGAGGCGACCGTTTGATGCGTATATTGTTGACCAATGATGATGGCGTGAATGCGCCAGGCCTTAAGGTGTTGGAGGCGATTGCCCGCACGATCAGCGATGATATATGGATCGTTGCGCCTGCGGAGGAAAACTCGGGCGCCGGTCATTCGCTTACCTTGACCAAGCCTGTGCGCATTCGCCAGCATGGGGATAAGCATTACTCGGTTGCAGGCACGCCTACGGACTCCGTAATGCTTGGCATTGGCGTGATCATGAAGGATGCGAAACCTGACCTGATCCTGTCCGGCGTGAACCGTGGTGCCAATTTGGGGGATGACATTACTTATTCCGGCACTGTTTCTGCCGCGATGGAAGGGGCGTTGGCGGGCATTCGTTCTATCGCACTGAGCCAAGTCTATAGCAAAGAAGGCATGGCCGACGCTGTCCCCTTTTCGGCGGCGGAAGCGTGGGGCGAAAGCGTCCTTCGTCCGTTGCTCGACATGCCAAATACGCCGCGGACATTGACCAACATCAACTTTCCGCCTCTGCTGCCGCAAGACGTGAAGGGGATCAAAGTCGCACGTCAGGGTTTTCACGACTATAGTCGTGGGTCAATTGTC
Organism: Sphingorhabdus sp.; assembly: GCF_050921905.1. NCBI lineage: Bacteria > Pseudomonadati > Pseudomonadota > Alphaproteobacteria > Sphingomonadales > Sphingorhabdaceae > Sphingorhabdus > Sphingorhabdus sp. The sequence continues at coordinate 442,911 of NZ_CP050888.1, forward strand.
AAAGGTACTGATCCGCGCGGATATGATTATTATTGGTTTGGCCTCCATGGCATGTTGCACACGCCGGGCCATGACACCGACCTTGAGGTTATTGAAGATGGCTATATTGCCGTGACCCCCCTGCAACTTGACCTGACGCACCATGAATCTTTGGGAACATTGCAGCAAAGATATGGCGGCTAAGGGGGTCGAGGATGCAGTTGAGGTTGATGGCAGTGTCGAAGTCCACAAGCCCTGCCGGAGGTAAGTTCTCTAAGCTATATGGGTCCATTCATGGCTGATCCTGACATCCCTTCCAAATTAAGAGTAGCGCTTCGCCGTGCAAGCAAGTTGCCGGTATGGGCGGACGTGCTCCTTCGGCTGTCGCTGGCGTTCTTTCTGATTTTGCTGGTTATCATCATTCACTGGTTTGACAGGGCTGGTTTGAAAGACAATCATGACGGTGTAATCAGCTTTCTGGACGTCGTCTATTTCACGATGATTTCGGTCACGACGACGGGGTTTGGCGACATTGCCCCTGTCTCAGACCGATCACGCTTTATCGAAGCGATTATCGTGACGCCGGTACGCATTGCCGTCATCTTTATTTTCGTAGGTACAGCCTATAACTTTGTCATCAAACGCAGTTGGGAAAAATGGCGCATGAAAAAGATTCAGCAAACCTTGTCCGGACATATTGTGACATTGGGTTTCGGCATCAGCGGTTCGCAAGCCGTTAATGAGCTCATCAAGCGCGGAACCAAGCCCAAAGACATCGTGGTAATTGATTGCAGCGAGGAACGGCTTGCCGAGGCAGAATATCTGGGTTGCAATATTTTGTGCGGTGATGGCACGCGAGACGAAATTCTAAACGCCGTTCGCATTAAGCAGGCGTCATCGGTGATTGTTTCTGCCGGACGCGATGATGCGTCAATCTTGATGGTGCTGACTGTTCGCCATCTGTCGCCCAATGTGCCAATCAGCGTCGTTATACGTGCTGACGATAACGAATTGCTCGCGCGTCAGGCCGGGGCAACGACGGTTATCAATCCGGTCAGTTTTACCGGGTTGTTGTTGGCCAGTTCGTGCCATGGCGAACATATTTCGGAATATTTGACAGATTTGGCGTCTGTCGGCGGCGAGGTCATTATCAAGGAACGTGAAGTAACGCCAAGCGAAGTTGGCAAAAGCTTACGCGATTTGCCCGAGGGAATTGGCCTCCGCATTTACCGTAACGGCGTGAACTTTGGCTTTTGGCAGCCCGAAGCGCAAAAATTGGAAGCCGGCGATTTGCTCGTGCAGATCATCCCTTCAGAAGCTTAGGGTCAGGACCACTTAAATCCGCCTTCGCGGCGTCAAAATGGCCTCAAACCGCGAAGGTGAATTTAAGTGGTCCTGACCCTAATGCCCAAGTAACAGAAAAACCAATCCCATTGCCGCGTAAAACACGAGCCAATACCCCGCATCAATCGCGAACAACCGGCCCGATTTGCGCGAAAACAGATAATTGGTGCCAATGGCGGGGATAATATAGCCAAGCGAAATGCCGACAGATATCATCAGTGTAGAACGTGCATTTGTATCAAAAAATGCTAGCAAATGGCCAAGGAAAACGGCCGATAGCACCGAAAAGGCAAAGGTCAGGCCATAGATTTTCAGCATATTGCCACCGCGCAGTTGCTCCTCGGTAAATCCATGCTCCGCCATCCACGCTTTACCGAACAATGGCCCATACCATAAGCCACCAATCAAAAAGCCCGTCGCGGCGGCCACAAGTATCGCCAACAGATTTGCGTTTGCCATCCATATCCCTTTCGTCATTTCGCGCCTTAATCATGCGCTTGTTCACTAGCCGTGACAAGCGCACCGAAACCCGCTATGCGGCCCATCATCATGGCAACAGTAATTAAAGCAGCGCCCAAGGTCGGCATGGTATCGCTTGGCTGCCCCAAGGCGCTGGTCGATAGCGAACGGATTCTCACCAAACTGCGTGCAGATGGCTATGGCCTGTCGCCCGATTATGCCGGTGCCGATGTCGTGCTCGTCAATACGTGCGGTTTTCTCGATTCTGCAAAGGAAGAAAGCCTGGAAGCTATTGGCGAGGCTATCGCGGAAAATGGCCGTGTCATCGTGACGGGCTGCATGGGCAACGAAGCCGATGTCATCCGCGCGCGCTTTCCCGATGTGTTAGCGATTACGGGCGCGCATCAATATGAGGCTGTCGTATCGGCGGTCCATGAAGCGGCACCTCCGACGCGTGGTGCATTTGTTGATCTTGTGCCTGAAGGCGGATTGAAGCTCACGCCGCGCCATTACAGCTATTTGAAAATTTCCGAAGGCTGCAACCACAGTTGCGCGTTCTGCATTATTCCGACCCTGCGCGGAAAGCTTGCAAGCCGCCGGATTGACGCTGTGCTGCGTGAGGCGGAGAAGCTTGTTTCCGCTGGCACCAAAGAGCTGTTGGTCATTTCGCAAGACACATCCGCTTATGGGGTGGATACGCGGCATGAACCGCGCGCGTGGAAGGGGCGTCAGGTGCGTGCGCATATGACCGACCTTGCGCGCGAATTGGGCGGCTTGCGCACCAGTGATGGCGTCGCGCCATGGGTCCGGCTGCATTATGTTTACCCTTACCCGCATGTGGATGATGTCATTCCGTTAATGGCTGAAGGGTATTTGACGCCTTATCTCGACATCCCGTTCCAGCATGCGGCACCCAATGTCCTCAAGGCCATGAAACGGCCAGCCAATGAGGCAAAAGTACTTGAACGCATCCGCAAATGGCGCAGTATTGCACCAGACATCGCGATACGTTCGAGTTTTGTTGTCGGCTTTCCTGGCGAAACTGAAGCCGATTTTGAATATCTGCTCGATTGGCTAGAGGAAGCCCAGTTAGATCGTGTCGGCGCGTTCCGCTTTGAACCGGTGGACGGCGCGCAGGCGAACAATCTGCCCAACCCAGTGCCCGAAGCAGTTAAAGAAGAGCGGTTCCAGCGTATCATGGCGAAAACCGCCGCGATCAGCGCCGCCAAGCTTGCGGCAAAGGTTGGCCGCAGCATCCCCGTAATCATAGACGAAATCGGCGACGTGGACGAAGACAACAGCATCGGTGCGACCGGACGGTCGCAGGCCGATGCGCCTGAGATCGACGGCCATGTCTATCTGCGCGATGTCGCACCAACTTTGAAAGCGGGTGATGTCGTGATGGTCAACATTGAAGACGCTGACGAACACGACTTGTTTGGAGTGGTCGCCTGATTATTTGCGCTTTGGCGGTAGGGGAAAGAAGCCCGATGTATGGGCGACATAATCAGCATATTCGGGCCGCGTCTTCTTCATGCCACGTTCCAACAATGGCTTTCCCGACCATCGCGTCAGGGTGAATGTCAAGAATATCGGACCAATGACGCTAATCCATCCGGCCAGCCCTACTTCGCACGCGATGAGCCAGATGCCCCACCATGTGCAGGCATCACCAAAATAATTGGGGTGACGCGTATAGCGCCACAGGCCGGTATTAAGAACCTTGCCCTTATTTGCCGGATTGGCGCGGAATGCGTTAAGCTGCGCATCACCGATGGTTTCAAACAATATGCCGATGATCGCAATGATGGTCCCGAAGAATGCCAACGGGCCCAACACTGAGCGCCCGCCTTCGCTTGCCCAAATCCCAAGTTGCGCGGGTAGGGCGGTTATGAAGAGCAGTGGCGCTTGGGTGAGAAACACCGACAGAAGCGATGTCTTGCTCCAGCTCCAGCCTTTCTTTTCCATGACGCTGCCCATAATTTTCGCGTAGCGTGGGTCTTCGCCATGCGCCCGCCAGCGTGTCCACAGATGGAATGTGAGACGTAAGCCCCACAGGCTGGTCAGACCAAGCAGCAGGTGCGACCGTGCGCCCGGCGCGCTTGACTGCGCCCATGTCGCCCAAGCCAGTAACACCATCCCGAATGCCCAAAAGGCATCGATGAATGACACATCCCGAATTTTGACGGAGTAAGCCCATAAGGCAAGAATCACGGTCAGCAACGCCGCAGCATTGATAAGCATCGTCGAACCAAGATCAGTCATGCATCGTCCCTCGCAAATATCTCTGTCATTCCTTTGGCAGGGTGCTTTGGTTTAACCTTCGCGTAGATTTCTGCAACCTTTGCCATATCGGCTCTATAATCGCCTGTTGGCCAGATGGCAGGCCCAAGCCCGCCGGTTTTGGAACCATAATCCATCATGCCCAATACCAGCGGTACGCCTGCACCCACGGCAATGTGGTAGAATCCAGTTTTCCAAGCCTTGACGGTGCCCCGCGTCCCTTCTGGCGCGATGGTCAGCATGAATTCGTCGCGACGGCCGAATTCATCGATCATCTGCTGCACATAATTGCGGTTTGAACTGCGGTCGACAGGAACGCCGCCCATATCGAGCATGAAGTTGGTAAACGGCCAGCGGAAAAGTGAGGTTTTAGCCATGAAATGTGGCTTAATTCCTAAGTCTTCGGTCAATCCTAAAAAATAGACAAAGTCCCAGTTGCTGGTGTGCGGTGCGGCAATGAGCACGAATTTGCGTGGTTCCGGAACGATGCCATGCGCCCGCCATCCGCCGTGTTTATATATACCGACCAGCGCCCGCCGAAACAGCCGGGACAACCAGCTTGGCTGGCGTTCATTCAACGACATTAAGATATTCCTCCCCCATCGCTCACATAACGCCGTTGCAATGCATTTCAAACGGCTTGTTTCGTAAATACGCAAAGGCTAGGCAACCGGACGCAATAAAAATCAACGCGGGAAAATACATGTCGCAACATGCACACGGTTCAACTCCAGTCATTTCGTCGACAGGATTGTTTACGCCACCGGACACCATCAGCAACGAGGAACTGGTCGCAAGCTTCAACGCCTATGCCGACCGATACAATGCGGCGAACCCTGACGCAGAGCCGCTCGCGCATAGCTCAGTTGAATTTGTCGAGAAGGCCAGCGGGATAAAATCCCGGCATGTGATGGATAAGCGTGCCATCGTCGATCCCGACATCATGGAGCCACGTTACCCCGAACGGCCAAATGACCAGATTTCGTTAATGGCCGAAATCGGCGTGGCGGCATGCCGTGATGCGCTTGAGCGCGCCGGGCGGAGCATCGAAGATGTAGATGCCGTCTTATGCGCTGCATCGAATATGCAGCGTGCTTATCCTGCCATGGCGGTCGAGATCCAACATGATCTTGGTATGCAGCGCGGCTTTGGCTTCGACATGAATGTGGCGTGTTCGTCCGCGACATTTGGTATTCAAACTGCTGCGGACTATATCCGCAGCGGCAACGCGCGCTCGGTATTGGTCGTAAATCCCGAAATTACTTCGGGGCATCTTAATTGGCGCGACCGCGATAGCCACTTCATCTTTGGTGATGTGGCCACAGCAATATTAGTTGAGGCAAAGGATATGGCGCCCGCACAACATTGGGAAATTTTGGGCACGCGGCTGAAAACGCAATTCTCGAACAATATCCGCAACAATTTTGGTTTTCTCAACCGCGCGCATGGGCAAGGCCCAGTCAACCAAAGCGGGCCGCGCAATGACAAGTTATTCGTTCAAGAGGGCAGGAAGGTGTTTAAAGAGGTTGTGCCGATGGTCGGGCAAATGATTGTTGAACATGCCGAAAGCTTGGGCCTATCGGGATCAAATTTGCGCCGATTGTGGCTGCATCAGGCCAATACGGGCATGAACAGGCTGATCGCACAAAAGGTTTTGGGGCATGAAGCAAATGAGGATGAAAGTCCCACAGTGCTTGATACCTATGCCAACACCTCAAGTGCCGGCTCGATCATTGCGTTTCACAAGCATAATGAAGACCTCACTGCGGGGGATATTGGCTTAATATGCTCGTTCGGCGCGGGATATTCTGCGGGCTCGGTATTCGTGCGGAAAGTGGCTTAATCCATTGGGCTGCGGATTTACGAGGTAAACCCGGTTGCCAGTTGACGTCAGCTAATAGTTCTTTGCGCAATCCGGTCTGTGATGGGCCGGTCTGTGATGGGTTGTTCAAGTCATTTTTCTTTCACGTAAGCGCGCTGGCGGCGGTTTTATGCCCGTTAGTCGAGTATCAACGCCAGCAAAATGTAAATCAATACCGGCGAACCAAAGCCGACAACCGTTGCAACGGCGAAGATCAAACGAATGATCATGGCATCCATGCCAGTCCAGTTTGCCAGGCCAGCGCAAACGCCAAGAATTTTCTTGTTGGCTTTATCAAGTGTTAAACGTGCCATTAAATTGCTCCCTAATTCCAAAACGCGGGTTTATGTTATGCTATGAATGCTGCGGCGGGCGCAACTGCAGGTGCCACGCTGATGCCGATGGTGATGAATGCGCAGATGACTGCTGCGAAAGCCGATAAAACTTGTGTGCGTGCATATTGTGTCATGTTGATTTCCTTTTCGATGTCCCGGACCATTCCGGCTATGCGAACTACGTTGCACGGCCTATGCCAAAATGAATATATATTTTTAAATCAGTATTTTATGTCATTTTTGGACAATTACAATATTGGAATAAATTCACATATTGGGAAATAATGCTAATATTTGGTAGTAGAAGATTGCCAATAGCCGCTTGACCAAAAGCGGCCATACTATAGCAGACGCATGATATGACGCTGTCGCGACTAACCCTGAATGATTTTCGAAATCATGCTGCGCTGGACATCCGGCCAGTGGCACAGTTCATTGCACTTCACGGGTCAAATGGCGCGGGTAAGACCAATGTTTTGGAGGCAGTTTCGCTGTTGGTGCCAGGCCGAGGTCTTCGCCGAGCGGCCATGTCTGACATGGTGCGCAACGAGGGCAGCGGCGGCTTTGCTATCGTTGCGCACGCCGGTGGCAACGTGATTGGCACGGGCGTCAGCGCAGAGCAGCCTGAACGGCGCAAGGTACGGGTGAACGAGAGCAATGCTGCGATAAACAGCCTTGCCGAATGGCTGTCGGTTATCTGGCTAACCCCGGCGATGGACCGCTTGTTTGCGGATGGCGCAGCCGCGCGACGGCGGTTTCTGGATCGCTTGGTATTGGCGATAGACCCGAGCCACGCGCGGCACAGCAGTCGATATGAAAAGGCCATGCAACAACGCAACCGGCTTTTGGCGGGCGGTGTTGCCGCCGACCCACTTTGGTTAGATGCGCTTGAGGGGCAGATGGCGGAGAGCGGAAACTTTATTCAGGCGGCCCGAGCTTGGGTCATTGAGGCGTTAAGTACACAATTGCTAACGACAACGTCCGGACCATTTGCCACGCCGCAAATCAAATTGGTCGATAAGGTTGCAACTGTAGATGGCGATCTTGCGTCTGCATGGCGCAAGGGACGTAACCGTGACGCGGCTGCCGGGCGCACTTTGCTTGGCCCGCATCGCGCCGATCTCGAAGTATTGCACAGCGCCTCAGGGCGGGTCGCTGAGCAATGTTCTACAGGAGAGCAGAAGGCATTGCTGCTTTCCCTCATCCTCGCGCATGCGGCGCTTGTAACGGCGCAACGCGATGCCCCGCCAATCTTGTTGTTGGATGAGGTCGCGGCGCATCTCGATCCGTCAAGACGCGCTTCGTTATTTGGGTTGTTGGCAGATACTAAGGCGCAAGTCTGGATGACCGGAACTGAACCCGAATTGTTTAAGGATATTGGGCCATCAGCCCAGTTGTTGCCAATCGGCCAGATTTAGTAAGTCCCCAGCCTAGCGGGCTTTGCTGGACTTTTTAACAGCACTCTTCTTTGGCGGCTTGGGCTTGGCAGACTTAGGTGGCGCAGGCGTCACTTCAAATACCGGCTGGTCGTTCTTGATGCGTACAGCAACTTCGCCGCCATGAATGAGTTTGCCAAACAACAGCTCTTCGGCCAGCGGCTGCTTGATCTTTTCCTGGATAACACGACCCATCGGGCGCGCGCCGTAAAGTCTGTCATAGCCCCGCTCGGTCAACCAGGCCCGTGCTTCATCATCAAGCTTGATGTGGACATTTTGGTCGGCAAGCTGCAGTTCCAATTGCAGTATGAACTTGTCAACGACGCGCGCGACGACTTCGGTCGGCAGATAACTGAATGGCACCGTCGCATCGAGGCGATTGCGAAATTCCGGCGCAAACATCTTCTTCACGGCCTCATCGCCAGCATCTTCTTTGCTGATATTGTTGCCAAAACCGATGCCTTCTTTCGCCATATCGCTGGCGCCCGCGTTGGTTGTCATGATCAAAATGACATTACGGAAGTCGACTGTCTTGCCGTGATGGTCGGTCAGACGGCCATTGTCCATGACTTGCAACAAGATGTTAAACAGGTCCGGATGCGCCTTTTCGATTTCGTCGAGTAACAATACGCTGTGCGGACTTTGATCGACGGCATCGGTCAAAAGTCCGCCCTGGTCAAAGCCTACATAGCCGGGAGGCGCACCAATCAGACGGCTGACGCTGTGGCGCTCCATATATTCCGACATGTCAAACCGCTTGAGCGGAATGCCAAGGATAGACGCCAATTGCCGCGCGACTTCGGTTTTACCGACACCGGTCGGGCCACTGAACAAATAGCTGCCGATTGGCTTTTCGGTATCGCGCAGGCCGGCACGGCTGAGCTTGATGGCGCTCGCCAACACTTCAATCGCCTTGTCTTGCCCGAACACCACGCGCTTGAGATCTGCCTCAAGCGTGCCAAGCGCAGTCTTGTCATCGGTCGAAACCTGCTTTGGCGGGATGCGAGCAATTGTGGCGATAACTGCTTCGATTTCGCGGGCTGTGATCAGTTTGCGGCGTTTTGACGGGGCAACAAGCATCTGCATGGCACCAACTTCGTCAATGACGTCGATGGCCTTGTCTGGCTGCTTACGGTCATTAATGTAGCGTGAGGACAACTCCACTGCGGCCTTGATGGCATCGGGGGTGTATTTAACTTTGTGATGCTCTTCAAATGCGCTGCGCAAGCCCGCAAGGATTTTGATCGTGTCCTCAATGCTTGGCTCGTTGACGTCAATCTTTTGGAACCGGCGCAGCAATGCGCGGTCCTTTTCGAAATGGTTCCGGAATTCCTTGTAAGTGGTCGAACCGATGCAACGGATGGTCCCGCCTGACAACGCGGGCTTTAGCAAGTTCGATGCGTCCATCGCCCCGCCGCTTGTTGCGCCCGCGCCGATGACCGTGTGGATTTCGTCGATGAACAGGATTGCATCCGGAAGCTTTTCCAGTTCGGACACAACTGCCTTTAAGCGCTCTTCAAAGTCACCGCGATACCGCGTTCCAGCCAGCAACGCGCCCATGTCGAGCGAATAGATCACTGCTGGTAACAGAACCTCAGGCACCTGCTTTTCCACGATGCGTCGGGCAAGGCCTTCTGCAATCGCTGTTTTCCCAACGCCCGGCTCGCCCACATAAAGGGGGTTATTTTTAGACCGGCGGCATAAAATTTGGACGGTACGGTCAACTTCGGCCGTTCGCCCGATCAGGGGATCAATGCGGCCCTGCTTGGCTTTTTCATTCAGATTGACGGTGAACTGATCCAGCGCACCTTCTTTCTTGTCCTTTTTCGCCTTTGCGTCTTCTGGCTCTTCGTTTTTCAGATCAGCGTCGGCACCTGGCCGAGGTTCGGCTAGCTTGCCGTCCTTGCCAATGCCGTGACTAATATAAGATACTGCATCTAGCCTGCTCATATCCTGTTGTTGCAAGAAGTATACGGCATAGCTTTCGCGTTCCGAGAACAAAGCGACGAGGACATTTGCCCCGGTTACGACGTCTTTGCCGGAACTTTGGACATGCAGAATTGCGCGTTGAACAACGCGCTGGAAACCACTTGTCGGCGATGGGTCAACCTTGCCCTCCACGCGCAGGCTTTCCAGCTCTGTATCCAAATATGTAATGATGATGTCCGAAAGTTCGCCGAGATCGACACCGCAAGCCTGCATGACTTTCGCGGCGTCCGCATCGTCAATGAGCGCCAGCAGGAGATGCTCCAGCGTTGCATATTCATGCGCGCGGTCGCCAGCATGCTTCAATGCGTTATGAAGAGTGGTTTCCAGCGACTCTGCAAATGATGGCATAACTTCGTCTCCCTAAAATGAGTCGCTGCGCGGTCTACACACTATATCGGCGCGGCCTTCGGTGCTTTCAAGCGTGATAAGACAGATAACGGTTTGGGTTCCCGCTTTCTTAGTGTCAGGACCATTTAACATTGGCCCGCGATGAGTCACTTCTTGAACAACGCGTCGGCAACGCTTCTGTGCTTGTTTGCAAAGGTAATTTTGGCTTCGCAGCGCGTGATTTCGACCTTTAGCGCAGCGATCCGTAACTCAAGTTCGGCTACAGACAGGGCATCAATATCCTGCTTGACAAGATTGGCCACAGGATCGTCGCGCCGGCGCGGCAGATTTTCGTCAATATCCATAACGCATATTTTACCGATGGGCAGTTGCTGTCAATATGAAGCTTGCCTAAGTGGTCCTGACCCTAGAAGGCCGTCCATTCAAAAGGGATAACTCAGTAATGCTACAGTTACCGGATATAATGACCGTAATCGAAATTTCGTCGCCAGGCGGGCCCGAAGTGCTTGTCGCTTCGCGTCGGCCGCTGCCCGTTCCAGCCGTGGGCGAGGTGTTGTTGAAAGTCGCTTATGCGGGCGTCAACCGGCCTGACGTTATCCAGCGCAAGGGGCTTTATCCCGCGCCTCCGGGCGCAAGTGATCTGCCCGGGCTTGAAGTGTCGGGAATAATCGTCGCCGTGGGTGATGATGTCGACCCGACTAATGTCGGTGCCCGTTACTGCGCCTTAGTATCTGGCGGTGGGTATGCCGAATATTGCCTTGCACGGATGGAACTGTGCTTGCCGGTTCCAGCGGGCATGGACATGGCCGAAGCGGCTGCTTTGCCTGAAACATTGTTCACCGTATGGCATAATGTGTTTGAGCGGGGCTATGCTTCTCCTGGCGAGACCGTGCTTATTCACGGTGGGACCAGCGGAATTGGCACCATGGCGATCAAGCTGGGCAAGCTTTTCGGCCTGACTGTGATTGTGACCTGCGGCTCTGACGACAAATGCGAAGCAGCGCAAAAAATCGGCGCGGATCAAGCCATCAACTATAACAGTTCCGACTTTGTCGAACGTGTGAAGGCGCTCACAAGTGGCGAGGGCGTTCACCTGGTGCTTGATATGGTCGCAGGGAATTACGTGGCGCGAAACCTGCAGTGCTTGCGTGAAGATGGGCGGCATGTCACCATCGCGGTGCAAGGTGGGATGACAGCAGAAATCAACATGGCTTTTGTCATGTCTCGCCGCCTGACGCTGACAGGGTCAACGCTGCGCCCTCGAACCCCCACGTTTAAGGCGATGCTTGCCCAGGAAATATCTGCAACCGTTTGGCCACTGGTCTGTGATGGTGCGTTGCGTCCGGAAATAGACAAGATCTTTCCTTTGGCCGAAGCCGCGGATGCGCATGCCTATATGGAATCCGGCGCGCATGTCGGGAAGATCATGTTAGCGGTTTCGCCGCCACGCCATCCAGCCAGATTTTGACATCATTAGCGCTCTTCTGAGGAATCTCCTCCATCGGGATGTGGCCGACATTGGGGTAAATGACCAGCTTCGCCTGCGGCATGGCTTCAGCGAACCATTTGGCCGAGCTGACGGGGATTAAATTATCTTCTGCGCCCCATAAGATCAAAACTGGCACCTTAATAGCCGAGAGCCGTTCTTTTGTGCCAGGTGACATGCTCTTGGGACTTGAAAACCGCTGCATGGTTGCGGCGCGGTTGCCGGGATAGCGGTTTAATTCCCAGTATCTATCAACGAGCTTGTCGTCGATTTTGGATTGAACGCTCATGGACGTTTTAATGCTGGATTGAAAAATGCTGCGGGGGGCAATGAAGCGAACGGCCTCTTTTATCACCGGCATACGCATCAGCCGGAATCCAAGTGGCATTTCTCCGGACCTTGCATGTGGCTGCCCACTGGCATCAACCAACAACAAAGCTTCGACCTTCTCCGGATGCTCCAATGCATATAACCACGACACCCCGCCGCCCATCGAATTGCCACCGATCACTGCCTTATCAACATTCAGTTTGGCCAATAAACGGTCAACGACGCTAACATAAGATGCATTGTCGTAGATGCCTGCGGGGTTATTTCCAGTCAGGCCATGTCCAGGAAGATCAAGCGAAATAACGCGATAGTTTTTGCCCAAAATCGCAACCCACTGCTCCCATGTATGGAGCGATGCGTTTGAGCCGTGAATAAGAACGAGCGGTTGTCCGTCCGGCTTTCCTTCGTCGCGATAATGCACGCGCAGGCCAGGCTCCAATTCGGCAAAGCGCGAAGCGGAGTTACTATATTTGCGCTCCATCTGGGCGGCCTGTGTGTCAGGCGCATAGCCCCAGAAAAACAGCGCAGCCAGGGCGGCAAGCAACAAAATGAATAGCCATTTGATCAAACGTAGCATTTCTTCCCCCAATGATTGCTCGGAATGCACGGGTGCTGCGGCGCGTGCAAGTCCAAACGCGCATTGTCGCTTGCCGATATGGCAAACTTCGCCTAATGCTGCCGCACGACATTCAGGCCGCTCCGTAAGGGGCGGCCCTTATTATTGGAGCAAATGAAATGGCCACCCCTTTGATGCCACATGCGACCGCCGCTTGGTTGGTCGACAACACGGGTTTGAGCTTCTCGCAAATCGCCGAGTTCTGCGGTATTCATATCCTTGAAGTGCAGGCCATGGCTGATGACATGACTGGATCGAAATATACCGGACGTGATCCTGTGCACGCCGGCGAACTGGCGATGGAAGAAATTGAAAAGGGTCAGGCAGATGAGGATTATGTCCTCAAAATGTCAAAGGGTCCGGATCAGGTTCGCCGCACAAAAGGCCCGCGGTATACACCAGTATCGAAGCGTCAGGACAAGCCAGATGGCATTGCTTGGTTGTTGCGCAATCACCCTGAAATTTCGGATGGTGCGATCTGCAAATTGATCGGTACGACGCGTAATACAATTGCCGCCATTCGTGAGCGTAGCCACTGGAACATTGCTGAAATTCAGGCGAAGGACCCAGTCACACTTGGTCTGACATCGCAGCGCGAGCTGGATGCGATAGTGAACCGCGCTGCAAAGAAAGCTGGTATCGACAATAAAGCTGCCAACGACGCGCGCCTGGGAACAGATCGTGACGCTTTGATCGAAGAATTGCGCGCAGAACGTACCGAAGCTGCACGTCGCGCAGAGGCTGCGTTGAACGGTGAAGACGAAAATGTTGGCAAGGCAGAATTGACCGCCGACACTTTGTTCAAAAAAGCTGGCGAATAATCGAAACGTGATGATTGCCTTAATCGCTTGATTAAGGCACGGCGGGGGTATGGCAATTTCCACACCCCCCGCATATGACGCATCGCTTGCCGACCATGGTTTTGAAGCAAGAGAGCTTAAGGGGCTAACCTACCCCTTAGGTGAGCACGCCCCGCAATATGGCGAAATTTACCCAATAGCGCCCGATATGGGTTGGACGCGGATGCCCGTGCCCGGCAACTTGGCGCATATCAATCTATGGCTGTTGGATGAGGCGAATGGCGGATATGCCATTGCCGATACCGGCCTGTTCATGCCAGCGACGATTGATCAATGGAAGGCGATGTTTGCAGGCGTGCTGGCCGAGCGCGCACTCAAGCGGATTTTCGTAACGCATTTCCATCCAGACCATGTGGGCTGCGCTGGTTGGTTGGCAAACAAGTTTAAAGTGCCGATCTGGATGAACCGCACCGAATGGCTGATGGCGCGGATGCTTACCAGCGAACAGTTAGAACAGCCGCCCGAGGAAGTCCTAAACAACCGTCGATTTGCCGGCTTTGACGAGGCGCGCATTGAAAAGCTGCGTAAAGCAGGTTGGGGCGGCTTTGCGCGCGCGGTGTCGCGGTTGCCAACGGGACATGTGCGCATGGATGACGGGCAAGTTCTCCGCGTCGGGCGGCGCGACTGGACCGTCATGACTGGCGGTGGGCATACACCTGAGCATGCGAGCCTTGTCGATTTTGATAACAATATGATTATCGCCGGCGACCAGATTTTGCCGCGCATCACATCGAACGTATCGGTCATGGACAGCGAGCCGGAGGCTGATCCGCTGGGTGAATGGCTGGCGTCCATTGCGAAATTCCGTGCGGCTTTGCCCGCAGATATGTTGGTGCTGCCTGCGCATGGGGAGCCATTTACCGGTGTGCATGTCCGTTTGGACAAGCTTGCCTCGGGACATCATGAACGGCTTGATAAGCTTGAGCGCGAATTGCGTACCACCGAAATGCGGGCCGTCGATACTTTCAGCCTTTTATTCGACCGTGAAATTGATGACACCGTGTATGGCTTAGCTACGGGTGAGGCGCAGGCACATCTGCGGCATTTGCATTTTGCCGGACGGATAAAATGTGAAATTCGCGATGGCGTTGGTTGGTATCACGCGGCATAATGTCTGCATGACACAGAGCATTTGGAACGACCATTATTTTCATCCTGCCAAATGGGAGCAGCAGTTTCCTGCATTGGCACTGCATGACATGTTTTTTCAATCGGCAGAGCGCATGGGCCGCGCTGCAATGGCCGACTTCATGGGCCGCAAATATAGCTATGCCGAGATCGCTGCCATGGTTCGGCGCGTAGCCCGCGGGTTGCAGGACAAAGGCATTGGCAAGGGTGACCATATTGGCCTGTTCCTGCCCAATGTGCCGCAGTATATTGCGGCTTATTATGGCGCCTTGGCAGCGGGGGCCACGGTCGTGAATTTTTCGCCGCTCTACACCGTTGATGAACTCGCGCATCAGGTCGCCGACAGCGGCACTTCCATTTTGTTCACGGTCTCTGCGGCGGCGCTTCTGCCCACGGCGATGAAGGTGCTCGACAATAGCAGCCTGAAAGAATTGATCGTAGGAAGCGTTTCTGAAGCTTTGCCAAAGGCGAAAAGCTGGGCTTACCGTCTGTTCAAACGCGGCGAGATTGCGGCGATACCCTCTGATAGCCGCGTGTCAACTTTTGCCCATCTGGTCGCAAATGATGGCGATTATGCGATTCAGCCATGCGCACCCGAAAAAGATATTGCGCAGTTGCAATATACGGGCGGCACTACCGGCACCCCCAAAGGCGCAATGTTAAGTCATCAGAATATCACGGCCAATGCGCGACAGATTAACATGCTTGATCCGCACAGCAGAATGAATCATCCTGATGGACCATTGGACGATCGTATCCTTGGTGTCCTGCCGTTTTTCCATGTCTTCGCAAATGCAACTGTCCTCAATCGCACAGTTGCCAATGGTGGTGAAATTGTCATGTTGCCCCGATTTGAGGCAAAGGCGGCTTTGGCGGCGATTGCCTGCGCAAAGGTAACTTCGCTTCCTGGCGTGCCGACCATGTATCAAGCCTTACTGGATTGCCCGGACCTTGCAAAGACCGATTTCAGCAGCCTTCGCGCCTGTATTTCGGGCGGCGCGCCCTTGGCCGGTGAACTAAAAAAGCGGTTTGAGGCGGCGACTGGGGCCGTCGTTATCGAAGGCTATGGCTTAACCGAAAGCTCAGGCGTGGTCTCGTGCAACCCCTATGAGGGCATGAACAAGATTGGCAGCATCGGGCAACCTGTCCCTGGAACCGATGTCCGGCTTGTTGACAAGGAGGACCCGGCTAAGCCCGCTCTACCCGGCGAACCCGGCGAGCTTATATTTTCTGGTCCACAGGTTATGTGCGGATATTGGAAGCGGCCAGAGGCGGATGCAGAAGTGTTTCTCGGCAAATATCTGCGCACAGGCGACGTCGCGACGATTGACGAAGATGGCTTTATATTCATCGTTGACCGGTTGAAGGATATGATCGCCGTTGGCGGGTTTAAGGTGTTCCCAAGCCAAGTTGAAGATGTGCTTTACCAACATCCTGCGGTCAAGGAAGCGCTCGTCATTGGCGTTGCTGATGCGTATCTGGGCGAAATTCCGCGCGCCTTTGTGACATTGTCCAATGGTGCGACCGAAGATGGCGCGGCGCTTGCGGCGTGGCTCAACCCGAAATTGGGTAAACATGAACGCGTTCAGGGTGTCACGATCATGGATGTCTTGCCAAAAACAATGATCGGCAAGCTTGACCGCAAAGCGTTGCGGATGTCGCTGGGTTCGTAGGCGTTGGTCTGCGATGGAAGGGGATATTGCTCTCATCCGCAAGATAATCCATGTCGACATGGATGCATTTTACGCCAGTGTTGAGCAGCGGGATAACCCTGACCTGCGCGGAAAGCCTGTCGCCGTAGGTGGTTCATCCAAGCGTGGTGTAGTTGCTGCGGCAAGCTATGAAGCGCGCGCGTTCGGTGTACGCTCGGCCATGCCTTCGGTCACGGCGCAAAGGCAATGCCCCGACCTGATTTTCGTCAAACCACGGTTTGAGGCCTACAAAGCGGTATCCCGGCAAATTCGTGAAATATTCGCGCGGCACACCGACCTCATTCAACCGCTGTCGTTGGATGAGGCCTATCTTGATGTCACTCATGACAAGCAGGGCATCGGGTCAGCTGTCAAGATTGCCAAGGCTATCCGCGCGGCCATCCGCGACGAGACGGGCCTTACCGCGAGCGCTGGTGTAAGCTATAACAAGTTCATTGCAAAGCTGGCCAGCGACCAGAATAAGCCCAATGGAATGTGCGTCATTTTGCCGGATCAAGGCCCGGAATTTGTAGCTAGCCTTCCGGTCCGCCGATTTCACGGTGTCGGGCCGCGCACCGCTGAGAAGATGGCAAAGCTTGGCGTAAATACGGGCGCAGACCTTTCGCGCAAGGATGAGGCGTGGCTGGCGCAGCATTTTGGCAGTTGGGGCGGCTATCTTTTCTGGGCCGCGCGCGGAATTGACCACCGTCCTGTCAACGCAAATTCCGTGCGCAAATCTATCGGGGCGGAAAGCACCTATTTCAAAGACAAAAGCAGTGAGCCAGAATTGCGCGATGCATTGGAAGAAATAGTCGATATCGTTTGGGACCGCATTGACCGGTATCAGGCAGAGGGCCGGACATTAGTATTGAAGGTGCGCTATTCGGATTTCCGGACGATTACGCGCTCCCGAACCGTTGGCCAGGCCTTGTCGGATCGTGCGACCATCGCGCAAGTTGGGCATGCGTTGCTTGATCAAATTTTACCGGCCGAAACGGGGGTCCGACTTCTTGGGCTGACACTTTCCGGTCTGGTAGAACATAATGAAATCGCTCAAGGCACAACGCCGCAAGGACAATTTACATTTGATTGATTGAAAATTGAAATATTTTGTTATATATCATAAAACTGTTATACTAATGCAATACAGGATGTGAGATGGCGCGCCCGCAGACAGACATTGATGCTGGAAGAACTGCATTGTTGGAGGTTGTTGATGACTTGGTCCGCAAGCGCGGGGCGGTAGATATCTCAATGACAGATCTGGCGGCTGCGGCTGGCATGTCGCCATCCAATCTATATCGTTTTTTCGACAATAAAGAAGCGTTGCTTGAGGCTGTGGCCGAACGTTTTTTTGCCGAAAAAATCCGGATAATGGTTGAGGTAACCGAATCCGACTTGCCTGTTCAGGAAAAGATGTACCAATATTTTGCGCGGCGTTACCTTGCGATGGTTGAGCAATATGAGGCCGAGCCAGACCTGCTGAAAAGTTACCTCGAAATTGGCCAACAATATTTTGAGGTTATCCGCGGCTATGTTGATCTGGGAGATCATTATCTCTCCCTGATTGTCGCAGAAGCAATGGAGCAGGGCTATTTTGAAGGCCTCTCGATTGATGAGGCCGTGTCATTAATAAACCAGATGGTGCAATGCTACACAAACCCGGATGCGCTTTTTACGATTGGCATGGTTAAGTTGAGGGTGGAGAAGCTTGCAACGATTGTTGAGACAATTTTTCGTGGGCTAGGCAAAAACACAACCGTGGAAACGCGCGGTCATCCCCATATCAGAATCGTTTCGTAAACCCAGCTAGATCCGCGCCACCTCTTTAGCGCATAATCACTTTTACAATGTCACAGCGCTGATTTAAGCACATGATTAAATCGGCAGAGAGGGAGCGTATCATGCTTGTAGACAATGCGATGTTTCCATCAATGGAGCAGGCTTCGTCATTTTTCGGCGGTCCAGAGAACGGGCCCTTTGCCATGGTCAATTTGCTGAAGTTTAAAGACAAAGCGGAATATGCTGATGGCAGCGATTCCGATCTGTCGGGTGCTGAGGCTTATGCCCGCTACGGTAAGGCTATTCAGGCCTGCTTGGCTGCCGTCGGTGGCCGCCAAATTTATGCCGGCTCAGTTACCGGGATGATGATCGGTGAAGTTGAGGATCTATGGGACATGGTCGCTTTGGTCGAATATCCGTCACTCGCGGCGATGCAGAAAATGGTGTCTTCGCCTGAATATCAAGCCATTGAGTCCCACCGCAAAGCTGGGCTTGCCGGCCAGTTAAACATCCGCACCAGCCAGATTGGACGTTGATATGAAGCCCATGAAGAACCGCATGACCGACCTGCTCGGCGTCGAATATCCAATCATTCAGGCGCCAATGGGGTGGATTGCGCGGGCGCAACTGGCATCGGCGGTATCGAACGCGGGTGGTCTTGGCATCATCGAAACATCTTCGGGACAGTTGGATGAAGTGCGCGCCGAAATCATCAAGATGCGCGAACTTACTGATAAGCCCTTCGGTGTGAACATCGCACAAGCCTTTGTGCGTGATCCTGGCATCGTAGATTTTGTCGTCGACCAAGGCATCAAGTTTGTCACCACATCGGCGGGCGACCCTAACAAATATTGCGGTCCATTAAAGGCGGCGGGTTTAACCGTATTCCATGTGGTGCCCACATTGGCCGGTGCATTGAAGGCCATTGATGCCGGCGTTGACGGCCTTGTGGTTGAAGGCGGCGAAGGCGGAGGTTTCAAAAATCCAAAGGACGTCGCGCTGATGGTCCTGCTGCCGCTCATCCGGAGCAAAGTTGACGTGCCTATTGTGGCCGCTGGCGGAATCGTCTGCGGACGGACAATGGTAGCCGCATTCGCTCTTGGCGCAGAGGCTGTGCAAATGGGCACACGGATGGTCAGCGCTGCGGAATCACCTGTTCATCATAACTGGAAAGACGCCATCATCAACGCGAAGGAGACCGATACGCTGTTCCTTAACCGCCACGGGCCTGGGCCAGCATTGCGCGCCTTGCGCACCGAACGAACAACAAAGCTGGACGTTGAGCCAACGGACAATATCATGGCCGAAATGCGCGGGGTGCTTGATTTGTATTTCGGCGGTGACATGGAGGCTGCGATAGCGCTTTCCGGGCAAGTGGCCGGACGCATTGATGCGGTGAAACCCGCTAAACAAATAATCAATGAGGTGATGGAGGAGTTTTATTCTGTCATGAATGATTTGCGACGTGACTATCTTTAGGATTTGACTTGGACCGGGTCCTTGAAGAGTTTCTGAGTGATCCTGCGGCGGATGTTTCGGCGCTACACGATGTTGCGCGGATCAAGGCCATATTGGAGCAATACGGGCGTGAAGGCCGAGCGATCAGTTACTCCGAGCTTTTGCTGAACCTTGGCTTCCGCTTCACGCGGCCTAAAATGCGCGCGGTATGCAAAACGCTGGATAAGATAGACCAGATCACCGCCGAAGACGGCGCACCTGCGCTCGCGGTGCTTGTGGTGCGTGAAGGTGACGGCTTGCCCGGGCAGGGCTGGTGGACAGGGCGGACCGATTATCAGGGTCAATGGACAGGGCCACAAGCGCATGCCCATATCCGAAAGCTTCAGGACGATGTGTTCGCATATTGGCAAGACAGACCACTTTGAATATCTCTGCGCGAACCAAATAAAACAGGAATAATCATGCAACAGGCAATAGATTTCTTGGACGAAAGCAAGGCGTTATGCGCGCTGCTGACGCCGATTTCCGAAGCAGAGTTTGAAATGCCAACCCAGTTCAAGGGTTGGACCATCAACAACATAATCCGCCATTTGCATGTCTGGAATATCGCCGTCGATTTATCCTTGCAAGACGAGGCCGCGTTTGGCGCGTTTGTCGCCGCGATGATGGCTGGCGTTCGTGGGGGTAAGCTGCCTGAGTTTGAGGCAGGCTATCTGGATGGCCTTTCGGGCCATGCATTGCGAAATGCTTGGATTGCGCGCGCGGGAACTACCGCCGATGCATTTGCAAGCGCCGATCCCAAGCTTCGTCTCAAATGGGTTGGCCCTGATATGAGCGCGCTAAGTTCAATCACTGCGCGGTTGATGGAAACTTGGGCACATGGGCAGGCCGTATACGATGTGCTTGGCATGGAACGGCAGGACACTGACCGGATTGGAAATATCGTACGCCTTGGCGTGAACACGTGGGGCTTCACATGGAAAAATCGCCGCATCGAGCCACCGGGCCAGATGCCGAAATTGCGCCTGTCCGCTCCATCCGGCGCGGTGTGGGAATATGGCGCGTCTTGCGAGAGTGGCGTGATTTCCGGCAGCGCGACAGAATTTTGTCAGGTCGTCACCCAATGCCGCAACATTGCGGACACTGCGCTTGAAGTCACAGGCGAAGTCGCGCATCAATGGATGGCAGTCGCGCAATGCTTCGCTGGGCCGCCACAGGACCCGCCGATAAAAGGCACACGGCATCGCGCCGATAAGGGAGTTTGAGTATCATGAAGAAGGTCGTTTTTGTCTCCGTAGGTGCCTTGTTGCTGGCGACTTCGTCCCTGGCAGCACAGCCCGCCGATGTTGTTACAGTAATCCATGCTGGAAAGCTGCTCGACAAGCCCGGCAGCCCGCCACGTGGCCCATCCACCGTGATTATTCGCAACGGCAAAATCGCCGAAATTTTGCCTGGCCATCAACAGGGACCAGCAGGCGCGACGCTGATTGATCTGAAAGACAAATTTGTTCTCCCGGGCTTAATTGACAGCCATGTGCATCTGGATAGCGACGCTGGCGGTAATGCAGCGTTGATTGAGGCCGTTACCGACAGCCCGGCCCGCGCCGCCTATCGCGCTGCGGGTAATGCGAAGAAAACGTTGATGGCTGGCTTTACTACAGTGCGCAACTTGGGCGATGGCACTGGCGCAACCTTGGCACTGCGCGATGCGGTTGCGGCGGGCGAACTCCCTGGTCCACGGATCATCGACGCTGGCCGCTCGATCTCAACGACCAGCGGGCATATGGACGCAACGCTATCGGTCTCCGAAGACCTACATGATAGCATCGGTCAGGAAAATCTTTGTGATGGCGTTGAAAGTTGCCGTCAGGCGATACGCAAACAAGTCCGGCGCGGCGTGGACGTCATCAAGATCGCAACGACAGGCGGTGTGAACAGCCGCATTGGCGCTGGACTTGGACGGCAATTATTCGATGACGAGGTGAAGGCGTTAGTTGATACCGCGCATCTTTACGGCAAGAAAGTTGCCGTGCATGCCCATGGCGACGACGGCGTCAACATCGCCTTAGCCGCAGGCGCGGACTCGATTGAGCACGGCACCATGATGACCGACGAGAGCATTAAATTGTTCAAGGCGGCGGGTGCATATTATGTGCCGACGCTGTCTACGGTAAATGGCTATCTTGAGCGGCTTGCCGCAAACCCCAATGCCTATCCGCCCGACGTGCTGGCGAAAGTGCAATGGCGGATTGGTGTGACCGGCAAGAGTCTTGCCAAGGCCTATCCCGCAGGCGTAAAAATTGCGTTTGGCACAGATGCCGGTGTTTCCAAACATGGCCGGAATGCAGACGAGTTTGAATTAATGGTCAAGCATGGCATGCCCGCTAGCGCCGCCATTCAGGCCGCGACAATGAATGCAGCGACCTTATTGGGCGTTGAAAAAGAAGTTGGCTCGTTGGAACCCGGTAAAGCGGCAGATTTGATCGCCGTAGCAGGTGACCCCATAGCGGACATCACTATTTTGAAAACGGTGCGTTTTGTTATGAAGGACGGACGGGTTTTTAAGGCTGAATGATGATTCCCTTTTGCGGATCGGTCCGGCCTTGAAGGGTTTCCAGAAAGGCGGTTGCGGCAGCCTCTAATCCCGCATGGGTCTCAATTTCCACGATACCCTCGGCTGCGGTTAGGAAGCTTTTCCAACTGCGGCCGATGGCTTCGCCAAAGCCCTTTGGTCCCAGTTCCTGAATCGTTGCAACGGCGTGATCGGGTGCGAAGAACAGGATGGGCTTCGGCCCCGGCATTTCGCCGCCACTTGCGCCAGCACTGTTTGGGCCTCGCGCGTCAACATGGGTAGCTCCGACCAAGCAGCTATATTTTAAATGGCTTGCCAATGTTTCGTGAACGCTACGAAGCAGGCGCGAGTTGCCTGCAAAATCGACGCATACCGAAGCGGTCTTGGGCAGGGTGTCGACTGCATCATAGGCCATGACTTCGTCGTACAGGCCAGTCCCAATGACAAAGCCCACATTGCCTTTGGAGGTCAGGCCAATACGCTTGATACCCGGCGATAAATCCTTCGCGACGCTCGCAAGGCCCATGGCCGTTTTGGATGAAGCGCTGGTGATGAGCAGGTTTTCTGCCCCAAACCAGCTTTCTCGGCGTAGCATGGCTTCAATGAGGAACCCGGTTTTGAACAAAGGCCCGAATAACATACGCTCTGCTTCTTTTGCGGGGTCATGTTCCGGGTCGGCAGCAAGGCGGCTATATTGGTTATATATGGGGCTCATGGGTTGGCGGTGCGCAGCCATGTCGGTGAAGCCTCCCGCGCTTACCTTGCCGGGTACGACAACAAGATGCGTTCCCATCGGTAAATATCCATAGACCCGCTCACCGACCGCAATATCGGGGCAATGTGATTCTTCAACGACTGCATGGCCCCACATCGGCACGACACCAAAATCCCCATCCGCCGGAAAAAAATTCCAATACCCAAACATGTCACCGATGACGGCGTAAGTGATGTTATTCGCGGTGACGGAGAAGCTTTCGATGCGCAAACGAACTGCATCTTCGCCGAGCGACGGCGATGCCGCTTCATACACCTGCGTCTGCGTCAGCGCTTGTTTGTTTACCCAGATTGTCGATGCCATGTTTTTGGTTCTCCTGCGGTGGGCATAACGGGCGGATGTTATGCATTCAATAGCGTCAATCGTTCACGCTGATGTGAATATGCACTTTGACAATCACATCACAGTGTGAAAAAGACGAATCATGAGCACGCAACTGATCACGAAACTTCGGAGCCTCGTCAACGACGGTGGCTTGTCACGGTCCGGCTTGGCCCGCGCTGCTGGCCTTCATGCCAATACCTTGCGCGACTTGGATGAGCCGGGCTGGAACCCGACCGCTGAGACTTTGCGTAAGTTGGAAAGCTATTTGTTCTCTAACGATGACACGGCTGCGCTCGTGCCGATTGAGGAAATCATTGAAGAGGCGCGCAATGGCCGTATGTATATTCTCGTCGATGATGAGGATCGTGAAAATGAGGGCGACCTGATTATCCCTGCGCAAATGGCAACGCCAGACGCGATCAATTTCATGGCCACGCATGGCCGTGGGCTCATCTGTCTTTCCATGACCAAAATGCGCTGCGAACAGCTTGGCCTGACGCCTATGGCGCGGGAAAACCGCGAAAGCATGCAGACCGCCTTTACAGTGTCCATAGAAGCGCGTGAGGGCGTTACGACAGGCATCAGCGCCGCAGACCGCGCGCGCACCATATCCGTTGCTGTGGATGCCTCCATGGGCCCAGACGATATTGTTTCGCCGGGGCACGTCTTTCCACTGACGGCACGCGATGGCGGCGTGCTTGTGCGCGCTGGCCATACGGAAGCCGCTGTCGATATCAGCAGGCTTGCTGGTCTCAATCCGTCGGGCGTGATTTGTGAAATCATGAAAGACGATGGCACAATGGCGCGGATGGACGACCTTGTTGCCTTTGCCCGTATGCATAACCTGAAAATGGGCACGATTCGGGATTTAATCGCCTATCGCCGCAAGCATGACCATTTGGTCGAAAAGCGTGCGGAGATGAAGTTCAACAGCCGCTGGGGCGGGGACTGGACCGCCATGACCTTTTACAACAAGGCGACGGGCGATGAGACGATCGCTTTGGTTAAGGGGCGAATTGACCCTGAAAAACCGAGTTTGGTGCGGATGCACACCATGTCGATGTTCGTTGACGTGTTTGGCGAAGAAAACGAGCGTTCTGGCCTGCTGTCCCGCTCGATGGAGGCCATTGCGGACGAAGGCGCTGGCGTTATTGTGGTCATCAACAAGCCAATGAAAAACGTCGTTTCCCGGTTCATGCAACTGCGCGCCGAGGGCAAGCAAGCTGGAGCGCCGGAGATCGAGGAATTGCGCGATTATGGCGGCGGTGCGCAAATCCTGACCGAACTTGGCGTCCACGACATGATGTTGCTCACCAACACGCACCACACGCTGGTCGGCCTTGAAGGCTATGGCCTTTCCATTGTAGGCGAAAGGCCTATTCCCGGCACTGGAGGCGAGTAATGGCAAAGTTTCTTATCGTTGAAGCACGGTTTTATGACCATCTGAACGACATGCTCGTGTCAGGTGCGAAGGCTGCGTTGAAGGCCAAGGGGCATGAGGTTGAGGTTATTACTGTGCCCGGCGCGCTCGAAATTCCCGGCACAATTGCAATGGCCGCAGAGGCGCAGATGTATGACGGCTTTGTCGCCATTGGTGTCGTTATTCGCGGGGAAACCTATCATTTTGAGATCGTCGCTGGTGAAAGCGCGCGCGGTATCATGGCGTTGACGATGGACGGCATCGCAATCGGCAACGGGATATTGACCGTTGAAAACGAAGAGCAAGCCATTGCGCGCGCTGACCCCAAGCAAAAGGACAAGGGCGGGGAGGCGGCCATTGCGGCGATGGCCTTGTTGGCGTTACAAAGTAAATTCGGGTGACGAAAAATTGGGTTGCGTAATAAAGTTGCGCATTCCTTTTCCTGCTTTGCGCGTTATATACTTCCCAAGTATAGCAATTTTGTCGCCTTGGACTTGGTTCAGGGTCCATCGCGCCTCTAAGGGCCGGGCTTGAGAGGAAAAATGGATGCTGAAAAATGTTCAGCATGACGGAGTGTCTGCATGAGCGCGCCCGTCCTGCCAACGTCGATAAACCCCGACTCCGAGGAGGTTAAGGCGCGCGCTGCCCACAATCGGGCGTTGCGCGATGCGCTTGGGGCAAAGGTGGCTGAAGCAGCGCTGGGCGGTAATGAGAAGTCGCGCGAGCGGCACACGTCGCGTGGCAAATTGCTGCCAAGGGAGCGCGTCGAACGCCTGCTGGATAGCGGTTCGCCTTTCCTAGAAATCGGCCAGCTTGCAGCGTGCGACCTGTATGATAGCGAAATTCCCGGTGCTGGCCTGATCACGGGAATAGGCCGCGTTTCGGGCCGCCAGTGCATGATTGTCTGCAATGACGCGACGGTAAAGGGTGGCACTTATTACCCGATGACCGTCAAAAAGCATTTGCGGGCACAAGAAATTGCCGAGGCGAACCACTTGCCGTGCATCTATCTGGTCGACAGCGGCGGCGCGAACCTGCCGCATCAGGACGAGGTTTTTCCCGACCGTGACCATTTCGGGCGCATCTTTTTCAACCAAGCCAATATGAGCGCAAAGGGCATTCCGCAAATCGCCTGCGTTATGGGAAGCTGCACCGCAGGCGGCGCTTATGTGCCCGCCATGTCCGACGAGAGCGTTATTGTCCGCAACCAAGGTACAATCTTTCTCGCCGGGCCACCATTGGTCAAGGCCGCGACTGGAGAGGAAATCAGCGCGGAGGATCTCGGCGGCGGCGATTTGCATGGCCGTAAATCGGGCGTGGTCGATCATGTCGCGGAGAATGACGAACATGCGCTGACCATTGTGCGTGATATAATCTCGCATTTGGGCGGAGCGTGTTCCCCAGCGCAGGCTGGGGCCCAGACGCCGTCAGGCTGGACCCCGGCCTGCGCCGGGGCACGCGAGCCGCGCCCGCCCAAATATGACGCGGACGAACTCTACGGCGTTATCCCCGACGACGTGCGCGCGCCTTATGACGTCCACGAGGTCATTGCGCGGCTTGTCGATGGCAGCGAGTTTCATGAGTTCAAGGCGCTTTATGGCACCACGCTCGTCTGTGGTTTCGCGCATATCTGGGGGATGCCGGTCGCGATCCTTGCCAATAACGGCGTGTTATTCTCGGAAAGCGCGGTCAAGGGCGCGCATTTCATCCAACTGGCGCAGCAACGCGGCACCCCGTTATTGTTCCTGCAAAACATCAGCGGCTTCATGGTCGGCGGCACATATGAGGCGCAAGGCATCGCCAAGCACGGCGCAAAACTCGTCACCGCCGTCGCCACCGCAAGCGTGCCCAAAATTACCGTGCTGATCGGCGGCAGCTTTGGCGCGGGCAATTACGGCATGTGCGGGCGGGCTTATTCGCCGCGCTTCCTGTTTACGTGGCCCAATGCGCGGATTTCGGTGATGGGCGGCGAACAAGCTGCCTCCGTCCTCGCCACCGTGCACCGTGACGCCGAGAAATGGACGCCGGAGGAGGCCGAAGCCTTTAAAGCGCCCATCCGTCAGAAATATGAAGATGAAGGCAACCCTTATTACGCCACCGCGCGCCTGTGGGACGACGGGATCATCGACCCGGCGCAGACACGGGATGTGCTGGGGCTGGCATTCGCGGCGGTGCTAAATGCGCCAGTCGAGGAGGCGCCCCGGTTCGGGGTGTTCCGGATGTGAGTAAAAGGCGAACTAAAAATATCAGGGTTATGAATGTACCGGGCTCGCCGGGTCGTTATCGGTATAAGCACTATTGTTCGAATTGTGGAGGTGGACCGATCTTCACCGCTTTCCCAGTTTATCACGACCGAAACCCGATTTGCTCGCGAGAATGTGACAAGGAATACTATCGGGGGTGGCTGCGTTGGACGCTGACCGCCCTGATTCTTGGCTCTTGGATCGTTTTCTTTACGAACAAATAAGCGCTGTCTCGGCACGGCGTAGATTTTGAGGGTACGCCGAGGATTTAAGGTGTTTACGACTTGAAAGGAAGACGATGAGTGACATTGTTGATGAGTTGAAACAAACAGTTGCGGCAGCTGGCAAGGGCGACAAGGTGGTAGCGATTCATCTCTTTGGAATTCGCCACTCTCAGCGGCTTGACGGAATGAACCTGCATGACCTCGCAGAACGTGCAGGCATTGGAAAGTCATTCGGCACAGAGCTCCGCAAGGGTGTACGTTTGGCCGACCACGTTTCGCTTAAAGTCAAATGCTAACACACCCATGATCAAATCCCTCCTCATCGCCAACCGGGGCGAAATCGCCTGTCGGATTATCCGTACCGCGCGCGACATGGGTATTCGCACGGTTGCGGTCTATTCGGATGCCGATGCTAAGGCGCTGCATGTGCGAGAAGCGGATGAGGCGGTGCATATTGGGGCGTCTCCGGCGCGGGAGAGCTATCTTGTGGGCGAGAACATCATCGCGGCTGCGCTCGCCACGAAAGCAGAGGCGATCCATCCGGGCTATGGTTTTCTCTCCGAAAATGCCGAATTTGCGCAAGCGGTGATTGATGCCGGGCTGATCTGGGTTGGGCCGAACCCTGCCAGCATTACCGCAATGGGCCTGAAAGATGCGGCCAAGAAGCTGATGGCCCAAGCGGGTGTACCCGTCACCCCCGGCTATATGGGTGCAAATCAAGACCCGGATTTTCTCGCCGAACGCGCCGCCGAAATCGGCTATCCTGTGCTGATTAAGGCCGTCGCGGGCGGCGGCGGTAAGGGGATGCGTAAGGTTGATGACGCAGGCGACTTTGCCGATGCGCTCGCCTCTTGCCAGCGTGAGGCGACCGCTTCGTTCGGAAACGCCCATGTCTTGATCGAGAAATATATCCAACGCCCGCGCCATATTGAGGTGCAGGTCTTCGGCGACACCCATGGCAACATCGTCCATCTGTTCGAACGCGATTGCTCGCTCCAGCGCCGTCACCAGAAGGTGATTGAGGAAGCCCCTGCGCCGGGGGTGACGCCATACACCCGCGAGCTGATTTGTGGAGCGGCTGTTCGCGCAGCAAAGGCCGTAAATTACGTTGGTGCTGGAACGATCGAATTCATCGCCGATTCTTCCAAGGGCTTCATCGATCCGGACCTCGTGTGGTTCATGGAAATGAACACCCGGTTGCAGGTCGAACATCCCGTCACTGAGGAGATTACTGGGGTCGATCTGGTCGAATGGCAATTGCGCGTAGCGAGCGGCGAGCCACTTCCGCTTCGGCAGGACGAGCTGAGCATTGATGGTTGGGCGATGGAGGCAAGGCTTTATGCCGAAGACCCGGCGAAAGGATTTTTGCCGAGCGTTGGCAGGCTGGAGTTTTTCGAGCTCGATGGCAGTGTCCGTATCGACACAGGCGTGTGTCAGGGGTCCGAAGTCTCGCCATTTTATGACCCGATGATTGCCAAAATGATCGCCCATGATTTGGACCGCGAAGGCGCGATACGGTCGCTCGCATGGGCTTTGAACGATAGCAAAATTTGGCCGGTTAAAAACAATGCCGCGTTTCTTATCAACGCGCTTGAACATCCGGATTTTGCCTCGGGCAATGTCGATACCGGTCTGCTGCAGCGCGCAGGCGACGCGTTGATTCCTGACGAGGCCCCCGACAAGCATTGTTTGGCGCGGAGCGCAGAGCAGTATACCAATCAGGCAGTTGCGGGCTTCCGCCTCAACCGGAATCGCAATCACAAGGCTGTCTTGTCGGTCGATGGGGTTGCGACAATAGTCGAAATTCCGATACTTGAGTATGTCGATCCAAGGCCGTTCGTTTTTAGCCAAGACCCGCCAAAGGGCTTCTTCCAGACTGGCAATGGTCAGACTTGGTGGGTCGAACCTTATCGCTATGCTGGCGGCGCGCATGCTTCAGCCCATGACGGCGATATCCTCTCCCCCATGCCTGGTCGCATCATCGCGGTCGAGGTTGCGGCGGGTGATAATGTCACCAAGGGTCAGAAGCTCCTCACGCTCGAAGCGATGAAGATGGAGCATAGCCTCATTGCGCCGTTTGACGGGGTCGTGGCGGAACTTAATGCCGTGGCTGGCGCGCAGGTGCAGGTTGAGGCGTTGTTAGTGCGGATAGCGGTGGTGGAATGATGATGAGCGGCACAAAAATCCTCCCCGAAACGGGGAGGGGGACCACCGCAGGTGGTGGAGGGGCACCCTCGGTCGAGCGAAGCGTAGGCGGCACGTGCCCCTCCGTCACGCCTTCGGCGCGCCACCTCCCCGGTTCGGGGAGGATTTAATGTCAGGACGTTACTTCAACCAATGGCAAATCGGCGACACCATCGCCCACGAAATTCGCCGCACGGTGACGGAGACAGACAATCTTTTGTTCTCGGTCATGACCCACAATCCGCAACCGCTGCATATCGACGCGGAGGCGGCGAAGGCCAGTGAGTTTGGGCAGATTCTCGTCAACGGCACCTTCACTTTTGCGCTGATGGTTGGGCTATCGGTAGGCGACACGACGCTTGGTACGTTGGTCGCCAATCTCGGCTATGATAAGTTGGTGATGCCAAAACCAGTGTTTATCGGCGATACGTTGCGCGCCGAGACCGAGGTTATTGCGCTCAAGGAGAGCAAGTCACGGCCCGATGCCGGGGTTGTGACTTTTCTGCACCGATGCATCAATCAACGTAACGAACTTGTTTGCCAAACTGAGCGTGCCGCGTTGCTAAAGAAAGCGCTGACTGATAACTAGGGTCAGGACCTATTAAATCCACCTTCGCGGTTTGAGGCCATATTGTTCAGTGCAAGGCGGTAAGCGCAGGGCTTAGTGGTTCTAAGTCCAAGCTTGCCAACGCGGCAATGAACAAAATGGGTCAAATCCGAAGGACGCCAAAATGGCTTCGATCTCGAGGCAAAATGCCCTTGCAGGCAGAATGATTGCCTGCGGCGGACATTTTACTTCGATATCTTTGCCATTTTGACGCCGCGAAGGTGGATTTAAGTGGTCCTGACCCTAGACCTTAGTGCTGAGCCTGTCGAAGCACGCCCCACCGATAAGCGCCCTTCGACAGGCTCAGGGCTTCGGTGAAGTTGAAAGGCGTCGCCTCCATGAAACTACGCTCGCTCCTTTTCGTCCCGGGTGACCGGCCTGATCGCTTTGCCAAGGCCGCCGCCAGCGGCGCTGATGCCATTATCATCGACCTAGAAGACTCAGTCGGCTTGGAGCGCAAAATTGTCGCACGCGAGGCGGCGGCGGAGTATCTTTCCGGCGACCGGCCAGTGCCCGTGTTCGTCCGTGTGAACCCGCAAGATAGCCATATGACGCATGACGATCTCGCGTCAGTCCTGCCCTATATTCCAGATGCTATTGTCTTGCCCAAGGCAGAAGGCGCGCGCTCGGTCAATTGGCTACGCGCCGAAGCCGCGGCAGTGGCCGATAGTCAGGATGGCGAGGCACCACCCATCTTGCCCATCGCAACCGAAACGCCAGGCGCGGTGTTTGACCTCGGCAGCTTGCGTGACGTCGCAGTTTATCTGGCGGGTGTCAGTTGGGGGGCAGAGGATTTGCCCGCTTCGGTAGGGGCTGCGACGTCGCGAGAGGCGGACGGCAGCTACACTGCGCCATATGAAATGGTCCGGTCGCTCACGCTTTTTGCCGCCCATGCCGCAGGTGTTGCAGCGATTGATACGGTGTTTCCGAACATAAGTGATCAGGATGGTCTTGCCGCCTATGTGGCCCGCGCCGCGCGCGATGGTTTTAGCGGCATGCTCGCCATTCATCCGTCGCAGGTTGCCGCCATCAACGCTGGCTTTGCGCCTTCTTCGGCGCAGATGGCGCATGCCCAATCAATCGTTGATGCGTTCGCAGCCAACCCCGGAGCGGGTGTTTTGCAAATCGGCGGCAAAATGATCGACGCGCCGCATTTGAAAGCGGCGCTGTCGATTTTAAAACGAGTTTAGGCCGTCAAAATAATGCGTCGCTCCAGCGTAGGCTGGAGCCTATCTCGCCTTGCAGTCAGACTGACAGACGTGATGGGCCCCAGCCTGCGCTGGGGCGACGGGTCAACTGAACCGGCATTATGCCTAAGCCGCAAGCTTCCGCAACACGTAGTGCAGAATTCCACCGTTCATGAAATATTCGACTTCGTTCGCGGTGTCGATGCGGCACAAAGTGTCGAAATTGAACGTTGAACCGTCCTTGCGGGTGACCATCACGGTCACGGTCTGGCGCGGCTGAAGCATTCCAACGCTGGTGATTGTGAAGCTATCATCAGCGGTCAGGCCCAAGGTCGTCCGGCTTTCACCGTCCATGAATTGCAGCGGTAATACGCCCATGCCGACCAAATTCGAACGGTGGATGCGTTCAAAGCTTTCGACGATGACGGCGCGGACGCCGAGCAGGTTGGTGCCCTTGGCGGCCCAATCGCGCGAAGAGCCGGTGCCATATTCCTTGCCGGCGATGACCACCAATGGCGTGCCGTCGGCTTTATGCTTCATGGCGGCGTCGTAGATGGGCATGATTTCGCCATGGTAGCTGCTCATGCCGCCTTCGATGCCGGGGACCATTTCGTTTTTGATGCGGATATTGGCGAAGGTGCCGCGCATCATGACTTCATGATGGCCGCGCCGCGCGCCGTAGCTGTTGAAGTCTGCCTTGCTAACCTGATGTTCTAAAAGGAACTTTCCGGCTGGCGAGTCGGCTTTGATCGAACCGGCGGGCGAAATATGGTCGGTGGTGATGGAATCGCCCAAGATCGCTAGCGGCTTTGCCTCGATGATGTCCATCACCGGTGCGGGCGTCATGCTCATCCCTTCAAAATAAGGCGGATTGGCGACATAGGTCGACCCGGCGCGCCATGTATAGGTGTCCGAGCCTTCGACCTGGATCTTCTGCCAATGCGCATCGCCTTCATAGACCGTCGCATAACGCGCGGTGAACATCGAACGGTCGATGTTTGCGGTCATGACATCATGCACCTCTTGGTTGGTGGGCCAGATATCGCGCAGGAACACGTCGCTACCGTCGGTTGCTTGCCCGATGGGCGTCGTGGTGAAGTCTTCGGTCACGGTGCCCTTAAGCGCATAAGCGACCACCAAAGGCGGCGAGGCCAGGAAGTTCGCGCGCACATCGGGCGACACGCGGCCTTCAAAGTTGCGGTTGCCCGAAATGACCGAGGCAGCGACAATGTCATGGCCGTTAATCGCCGCCGAAATCGGCTCGGCCAATGGTCCCGAATTGCCGATGCAGGTGGTACAGCCATAGCCGACCAAGTTAAAGCCGACCGCGTCCAGATCCGCCGTCAGGCCCGCACGATCGAGATAATCGGTTACAACCTGTGACCCCGGCGCAAGCGATGTCTTCACCCATGGCTTGGGACGCAAGCCAAAGGCATTGGCCTTACGCGCCACCAAACCAGCGGCAACCAATACGCTTGGGTTCGATGTATTGGTGCAACTTGTGATTGCGGCAATCACAACATCGCCATCGCCAATATCGTGCGTCTTGCCCTCAACCGCGACGCGCTTTGCGCTGTCATGCTTGTAGACGTTGATGAGGTCGTCGTTGAACACATTGTCGACTTGGGTCAGGATGACCTTGTCCTGCGGCCGCTTCGGTCCAGCTAGCGAAGGCACCACCGATGCCATATCCAGCTCCAACGTGTCGGTGAAAATCGGGTCGGCCATATCGGCATAGGCCCAAAGCCCTTGTTCCTTGGCATAAGCCTCCACAAGCGCAATCTGGTCCTCATCCCGGCCGGTCAGGCGCAGATATTCGATGGTCTTTTCATCAATGCCAAAGAAGCCACAGGTCGCGCCATATTCGGGCGCCATGTTGGCCAATGTCGCTCGGTCGGCAAGGCTAAGCGACGCAAGGCCGGGGCCATAATATTCGACAAAGCGGCCAACCACGCCCTTGGCGCGCAGCATTTGCGTTGCGGTCAGCACTAGGTCAGTTGCGGTCACGCCCTCGGCCAATGCACCGGTCAGCTTGAAGCCGACGACTTCGGGGATCAACATCGACACCGGCTGCCCCAGCATCGCGGCCTCCGCCTCAATCCCGCCCACGCCCCAACCAAGGACGCCCAGGCCGTTGATCATCGTTGTATGGCTGTCGGTGCCAACGCAGGTATCGGGGTAAGCTATCGTCGCGCCGTCAACGCCAGTGCTGGTCCAAACGGCCTGCGCAATATGCTCCAGATTGACCTGATGGCAAATGCCGGTGCCGGGGGGGACAGCCTTGAAATTATTGAGCGACTTGGAACCCCATTTCAAAAAGTCATACCGCTCCGCATTGCGTTGATATTCGATTTCGACATTCTGCTCCGCCGCCTTGGGATGGCCGAATTCATCGACCATGACGCTATGGTCG
The DNA here is from genome assembly GCF_050921905.1 of Sphingorhabdus sp. Taxonomy (NCBI): domain Bacteria; kingdom Pseudomonadati; phylum Pseudomonadota; class Alphaproteobacteria; order Sphingomonadales; family Sphingorhabdaceae; genus Sphingorhabdus; species Sphingorhabdus sp. Next base: position 476,245 of record NZ_CP050888.1, read on the forward strand.
ATGACCAGATGGACGGGGACCAGCGGATTAATCTTCGACGGGTCCGCCTTCAACGCGGTCATCGCATCGCGCATCGCGGCGAGATCGACCACGCACGGCACGCCGGTGAAATCCTGCAACAATACGCGGGCAGGGCGATATTGAATTTCGCGGTCCGACTTTGCGTCTTTCTGCCAATCGATCAACGCCTGCACATCCTGCACCGATACGGTGAAGCCGCCATCTTCAAAACGGAGCAGATTTTCGAGCAATACCTTCATCGAAAACGGCAAACGCGACACATCGCCCAATTTCTCCGAGACCTTTTTGATCGAGAAATAATCCACCGTCTTACCGCCAGCGGTCAAGGTGGAACGGGTTTGCAGGCTGTCTAATCCGATTGCGGTCATGGTGATATGGTCCCTTAAAATTTGGGCTTTTGGCCGGATGGGGAAGACAACACGGTTGCCGCTATCTACGGCCAATAAACGCGCGTCAAACCAGCACAAAAGCGGGAGAGTCGTTTGCTGGCCGCGCCTTAGCGCTTATGGGGTGGGGGTGCAAGTGGCGGACAATGAAAAGATATTGGATAATGATACCGCATAAGGTATCATCATTCAAATGACGAGAGTAGAAAATGATGGTCCAGAAAATGACTGAATATGCAATCATGGTCGAACCCTTGGCGCAGGCCGATGGCGGCGGCTGGTTGGCAAGCGTTCCGGCGCTGCCCGGCTGCATCGGCGATGGCGAGACGCCCGAAGAAGCCTTGGCCGATGCCGAACGCGCGATTGGCGAATGGATGGACGCGGCAAAGGCACTTGGCCGCGAATTGCCGGGACCATCATCGCTCGGCCAATGGCGTCAACGCGTGCCGCGTTCCTTGCATGAGAAGCTCAAGATCGTCGCCGCGCGTGAGGGCGTTTCGTTGAACAGCTATGTGGCGAGTGTGTTGGCGGAGAATGTGGGGCGGGTGGGGTAGAGGGGTATCCTTTATTCAACTAAGTCTAGTGAGACTTGCGAACCCTCTCATTGTGCCGTTATACGCTGTAAGCCTATTGACGCTCGATAGAAATTGGAACCCGAATGATTGTCCGAAATCTCAAACTCAGAAATTGGCGGAATTTCCGCGAGGCAGACGTCCCGTTGGCAGAAACAACATATCTCCTCGGTGCAAATGCGGCAGGTAAATCTAACCTCTTAGATGTATTCCGATTTTTACGAGACATCAGCAAAGCGCAAGGGGGAGGGCTCCAGAAAGCTATTGCCGATCGTGGAGGTATCTCGAAATTGAGGTGCCTACATGCGCGCAGTGCTCCAGAGGTTAGCATTGAACTCCAAATTGAAGCTGGAGACAACAACTGGAATTACACGATTGCATTCAAGCCAGAAGGTAAAGGTGCTCAACGAATTATCATATCAAAAGAGGAAGTTCGCAAAAACGGCAAGGTTATAATTTCTCGCCCGGATGACGGAGACAAGAAAGATCAAACTCGGCTAACTCAGACACATCTTGAACAAATTCAAGCGAATGAAGAGTTCCGCGAAATCGCAGAATTTTTTGGAGAAACCACATATCTGCACTTAGTCCCGCAACTGTTGAAATTTGGCGATAGAATAGGGGGCCATGTTCTTGAAGATGACCCTTTCGGGCAGGGTTTTCTCGAGCGGATTGCGCGTGCGACCGCACGATCGAGGGACTCTCGTTTAACGAAAATTGGTAAAGCATTACAAGCTGCGGTTCCGCAGTTTGAAGAGCTAGCTTTTGAGAAAGATGCAGTGAATGGCAGACCTCATTTAAGGGCACGATACAAACACCATAGGCCAAACGCCGGGTGGCAGAGAGAGGATCAGTTTTCTGACGGTACACTTCGTTTGCTGGGGTTGCTATGGTCTTTGCTGGACGGAAACTCATTGCTGCTACTTGAAGAACCGGAGTTGTCTCTCAATGATGCAATAGTATCGCAAATTCCTCTCATGCTGGAAAAAATTCAGCGAGCGAGCAAGCGAAAACGCCAAACTATCATTACTACTCATAGCGTGGCACTGCTTAGCAATCCTGGTATTGATGCGAACGGAGTTTTATTGATCGAGAGTGGAGCGAACGGTTCCACGGTTAGAAAACTCGGCGACGAAGAGTCTAAATCGATAGCTGATGGATTTTCTGTCGCAGAGGTTGCTCTTCCAGTCACTCGACCAAAAACAGCAGAGCAATTGGGTTTCTGGTAGTGCCTTATATTACTATTGCGACTGAGGATGAGCTAAGCGAAGCAGTAGGCCTTCGTTTGGTGGAAGATATACTTCCGACATTTGAAGTCGCAAACATGCTACGTCGCGGCGGCAATGGTTATCTGAAACGGAAATGCTTAGACTTTAATAGAATGGCACTTAGGCACCCGGTGTTTTTAATGACCGATTTAGATGATACGCAATGTGCCAGTGCTTTGATTAATAGCTGGTTTGGTCAGGTGCCCAAAAATGCAAATCTGATATTCCGTGTTGCAGTTCGAGAGGTTGAATCGTGGCTGCTTGCTGACCACCAAGGGATGGCAACGTTGCTTGAACGAGGTGCAAACAATATCACTCTGAATCCGGATCATTTACCGGACCCAAAACAGTACCTCCTTCGATGCGCCAAAAGAGCACCAAGAGATGTGAAGAACGACCTAATTCGTTCCAAGGGGGCATTGGCTTCACAGGGACTGGGCTACAACTCACGTCTGTGCTCATTTGTGAGAGAGATATGGGCCCCCGAACAAGCTTCACAGAGATCTGATAGCCTTAGGCGAGCGGTGGAAAGGTTAAGAGAGGTTGACCAATGATCGACAGAATCAAAACAAGTTCAGCATGACGCAGGTATTTTGTGGGCGGGACTGGTTGGCGTGCTGAGTGGGCAGCACAAACCTACGTCGCACCAGCGCAGGATGGTGCCCATAACGTCTTTCCGCTATCCCAACAGGCGCGATGGGCCCCAGCCTGCGCTGGGGCGACGAGGAGCGGACGCAGCGGTTTTTTGATAGTTTGGCGCCTACCGGATGAAGCGGGGCGGCTTCAACCCGCGATTATCCTTGGCGTAGCTTGTCCGTCACCTCATCTAGGCTGCCGCGCACGCGCAACAATTGGTCCTTTCCAAATACGATCAAGCATTCATCATGTGCATTGTCGGCGACGCGGACAAACTGCACGATTTCGGGATTGACCGAGATTTTTTGGCCGCGCACGTCGGTCATGGTGACAAAGGGGATCATATATTTTCCTTAACATAAGCGCCGGCGCGGCGGACTGTCGCGCGCGCGCTTGGGGCGTGCCTATCACGCTTATCGTTCGCCTGCGAGGTGTGATGGGCCTCAGCCTGCGCTGGGGCGATATGGGGGCAGGCATTTTTCGCGCCGTCCGGTCAGGAGATTGTAACACCTGCATCCTGCAGATACTGAATCATCTGTTGGCGCGCCGCCGGAACGACGATGACATCGCGCAGCTTGTCATCCGCCGTCTTGCTTTGCCGGGGCGTGGTGGCTGCAAACAAGTCCCAGTAGCGCGCGGCTTTAGCGCGTTGCCCCTTGCTTGCGGCAATCATGGCCTCTGTCAGGTAAAAATTGGAACGGTTATAACGTGATAAGGGCAATTCCGCGTCATAAATTTCATCAATTTTTTCTGGCCGGTTCTGTGATATCGCCGCTAAAACCAACTGAAGTCGCGCCCTTGCGAAGTAGGGACTTTGTGTTTGGAGAGCCTGATCGAGCAGTTTTTCCGCGTCAGGATAATCACAAATGGGCGCGAGGCCGGCAAGTATGGCCGAAAACGCCGCGCTGTTCGGGTTCGCTGTCATGGTCCGCTGTGTGTACAAACGTGCGGTGAGGCAATCCTGCTTCAAATAAGCCAGGTTGGCGACAGCAAAATTGGCCCAGCCATCATTGGGATCGACAATGATCGCAGCGCGCGCAAATTTTATGCCGCGGGCATAAGCAGCATACACATCTGCTGCCGCGCTTTTGCGTTCCATTTCGAATAAAGCGCGGACACCCAGAATTGTGCCACGGATATGCGGTTCAAGCACTGGCTTTTCGAGACAGGCGGCAACTTTGTTCTCTAATATGTCGCCATGGTATCGCGAAAATTCGAAATATTTTAGGAGGCAGGGATAGCCGCCATCATTCCTGTTACGCGTCTGCACCGCCTCATAAGACGCAATGACACCTTGCGCGCCATTAATTTCTCCCATGATAGGAACAAGTGCAGCGCGCATTTTTTCGGGCTCGGGCGGGATGATCACGATGCGTGACCAGATCATGATATCAGCCTGCGCATCGTCAATATTCAGATATAATGTGACATCGTCTTCGTCCGTTACGAGCCGCGAATAGAGACGATAGACATGGGGTCTATCGATGAACTCTGCGGCTGAAGCAGGTCCGGTGCCGACCCGAACGCGCGATATCTTGAAGCGGCTGAGATCATCGGCCAGAAAGCTGGCGATGCGGCGCGAGGTTTGCCCCGCCTGCCGGTCTTTGCCGGTGTCGATGGGAATGATTTCCAGGATCGGGCTGCGATAGACCGAGACGGCTGTGGGCTTTTTTTGCGTGAAATAAGCTGCTGCTGCAACAAGGGAAATGACGAGGAGGATAAGGAAAGGCACGAGAAAAGACCGGCGATAAAAGGGAATTGACGACTGTGCCGAACCTGCTGGCGGCGATATATGCGCGGTGTCTTCCGCAACCGAGGGTTCTTGTGCGTTTTGTAACGGCGTCAGCTTGGGATAGGCAAGTTCGCGCGCATCCAAATGGACGACATAAGAACCCGGAAGCAGGTAAATGCAGCCACCGGCGCTTGGCGCATTTTGCCCGTAATAACTTTCCAGCGTTTTGCGCAGTCGGCCCATTTGGACGCGGGCCGAACTGTCCGATGCGGAATCGAAATCTTGCTTGCGACCCAATGCATCGACCGCAACAATGAATGATTTTAACGTGCTAGCGCGACCGGCAATCGTTTCGTCGATCAAATAGCGCAGCAAACCCGACAAAACGGGCGAACGTTGAAACACGGCGCTGGATAAAACGACGTCACGCTCTTCATTAACCCTGACCGAAAAATTTGGGTCGGTATCTTTGTCTGTAAATGTAATCGGAGGTCTCCTGCGTCACGATTTCATACAGCAGGTTAAGTGCGTGCACACTGCTGGGACCGTTACATGGTAAATGTAACGGCGGTTCAATGTATCATTTGCCTCATGTGATAAACGCAGTGCAGACCAACAAGTTCCGGATACAAAAGGCGATTATCCCCGAGGCCCAGATGTTACCTGAACGTTACTTCTGTGCATTGTAAACAGGTGTATATCGAAGGTTATGAACCCGAGTTCGGTGATAAACAATAATTCCCCCGGTCATGTTGGTCCTTAATCGGGAGGGTTAAATTGCCAATTCCCCTCAGTTGGCTTGTGTTGTCCTGGGCTCGGGTTCTGCCATGATCGATGCGTCAAACGCGGATCGTGGCGGGGGTTACGCCGAAACGTCCATCGGGTCGCAACCTGACCCTAATCTTTTCAACCTGCCTGTATTTTTCTCGGCCTGATATTCAGTGCCGTTCAAACCCGGCCATGAACCTTGTCATCGGTGTTGTCGCGGGCGGTTCAAAAATAAAACCTCGAAGTGATTGATATATTATCTTTATTTTTTGCGCTTTTCGGCAAAAGGCGTTAAAAAATGAGGAGAATCACTTTGAGGAAAAATGCATGATGTGTCGCTTTCTGCTTGCTGCATTGCTGTTGACGGGATCGGCATTTGCCCAAACGCCGCCGCCCGTTGCGGCAACCACGCCTGCTGCGCCACCAAGCGTGGAGGCATTTGCCAGCCTGCCATTTGTGGCAGTGCGCTGAACTGTCGCCGGTTAACGCCATTGCGAAGATCAAGGCACCATTGATGCTGATCTATGGAAAGCGGGATGTGACGGTCGATCATGTCCAGTCGCAAAAAATGTTCAATGCCATGACCAAGGCGGACAAAGCGGTCGAATTTGTCTCGCTCCCGCTCGCCGACCATTATTTTACGCGTGAGGCAGACCGGATCAAATTGCTGTCGTCGATGGAGGCATTTTTGGCAAAGCATAATCCCGCCTCATGATCTTGCGCGGCGGCAAAGCTTGCTAAAGTAGGCTTTGTCCCGCTACAGCGCGGGCATGAACCCCATCATCCTTGTCATGTCGGGCGGAGCCATGGGCGCAGCCTTGCGTTATGGCCTGTCCCGCGCCTTGCCCGTTGGCGCTGCTGGCTGGCCATGGCCTACCTTTGCGGCAAATGTCGCGGGCGGGCTATGCATGGGTATATTGGCAATGTGGTTGATGCGCGGGGACAATGCGGCGGAACCGTTGCGTCTGTTTCTGGGTGTGGGCGTATTGGGCGGGTTTACGACATTCAGCGCCTTCAGCCTTGAAATGGCGCAGATGGTGCAACGCGGGCAGATGGGCCTTGCGGCAATCTATGCGCTGGCGTCGGTAGTATTGGCGCTTGGCGCAATTTTCGCTGGTATGGCGATAGCAAAGGCAATTTGGGCATGAGCAAGAATGACGATAAGGGCATACGACAATTTGTCGTCGCCCCTGATGATGATGGCATAAGATTGGACCGCTGGTTCAAGCGGCATTTGCCCGATGCGTCGTTCAACATCGTGTCGCGCTGGGCGCGCACGGGGCAATTGCGCGTAGATGGCAAGCGGGCCACGCCGGGTGACCGGTTGTTGGCCGGACAGACTTTGCGCGTTCCGCCTGCGGATACCTCTGCATCCTCCAGCGCACGGCCCGTGCGTAAGCGCCGTGACCTGACCGAAGACGAAATGGAATTCGCGCTGAGCATGGTCATCCACAAGGATGATGCTGCTTTGGTGATTAACAAGCCAGCCGGCCTTGCGACACAGGGTGGAACCAAGACCGAGAACCATGTTGACGGCTTGCTCGATGCCTTGGGCTTTGAACTTGATAACCGGCCAAAGCTTGTCCATCGTTTGGACAAGGACACATCGGGCGCGTTGCTGCTTGCGCGGACATCGCGGTCGGCGGGGCATTTTGCTAAGGCATTTTCGTCGCGCACCGCGCGCAAGGTATATTGGGCGTTGGTCGTCGGCGTGCCGGACATTGCCGATGGTTTCATTGACCTGCCCATCGGCAAGCAACCGGGCAGCGGCGGTGAAAAAATGCATGTCGACGAAAAAGACGGGCAATCGGCGCGCACCCGCTATCGCATCGTTGAACGGGCGGGCAACGCAACCGCCTGGGTCGAATTGCAGCCTTATACTGGCCGCACGCACCAGTTGCGCGTGCACATGGCCGCGATTGGCCATCCGATTGTCGGCGACGGCAAATATGGCGGCAAGGACGCGTTTCTGACGGGCACGATCAGCCGCAAAATGCATCTCCACGCCCGCCGCATCCGCATTGACCATCCCGCAGGCCATCAAATCGACGTTCGTGCGGATCTGCCCCCGCATATGAAGGCCAGCTTTGACGATTTGGGCTTCGATATGGAATTGGGCGATGCTTTGGTTTTGGACGCGCCTAAGTTCAGCGAAACCGCCGAAGGCAAAAAGCGCGTTGCAGCCAACATCGCCAAGTCGGCGCGTAAAGAACGCAAGGGCGAACGCCGCTCGCGCGGTTCGGTGTCCGACAAACCCCAGGATAATAAACGCAGCCAAATGGCCGCTGGCAAGAAAATCGCGGCGAAGAAGCCGGTGATTAAGAAGGCCGTGACGGGTAAAGCGCTGGCAAAAAGGACCCCTGCGAAAAAGCCTGCTGGGAAGAAATAGGTTTTATGTCTTCGTGTCTTTGTGCGAACCTTCTTGCTTTTTTGGTTCGCACGAAGACACGAAGGCAGGAAGATGTCGCTTTCTACGGCCTCCTATCGTTATGCTGATGACGTCCTCCTTTTCGTCACCCTGAACTTGGTTCAGGGTCTATCGTGCCAAACGACCGGCGGTTGCGGTGGAGAAATGGACCCTGAACCAAGTTCAGGGTGACGGGTAAGGGTTTTAGGTGACGGGTAAGGGTTCAGGGTGACTTCGCTTAGGAATACCCACGCAACTTCCCTCTCGTCATGCTGAACTTGTTTTAGCATAAAGGGCATGGGTTTGAGATTCTGACGGGTCGTCAGAACGACGAGGGGGGAACGAACAACATGTATTTTTGTGGGATTATGATGCAACTTGCCCTTTGGATAGCTGCCGTACCTTTACTTATGTGCACATTGTTGAAAGCAGGTAGCTAGATATGCATCCAAATGCTGCATTCGCTTGGGAGGATCGCAATGCGTTGCGGGTCTTTGCGCAGGATATAGGGTTTGGCATGCTCTTCATGGCCACCCCAGAAGGTCCGCGTGTGGCGCATCTGCCGTTCGTTTTTCTGGCGGAGGATCGGCTTGGTTTTCATTTGGCGCGTAACAACGCGATGACGAAATATCTGGATGGCGCAGAAGCATTGTTTGTTGTGAACGGTCCGGACGGTTACATCAGCCCGGATTGGTATGGCATGGATAATCAGGTTCCCACCTGGAATTATTGCGCCATAGAGATGCAGGGCAATATGCGCCAAATGGACGCGGCGGCGCTTATCGCCCAATCCGATGCGCTTAGTCTATTTCAGGAATCGAAATTGGCGCCAAAACCGGTTTGGAACCGATCGAAAATGGCAGACGGTTATTTCGAAAAGATGCTTCGGGGCATAGTCGGCTTTAATATGGACATCACCGCGTGGCGCGGCACATCTAAGCTCGGGCAAAACAAGCCCGACGCCGTGCGCAACGCCGCTGCCGACGGTGCCGAGCGTGCAGGCAAGCGCGATATCGCTGATTTGATGCGCAATCTGCGGTGACGGTGAAAATCGCCATATTTGATTGCGACGGGACTTTGGTCGATAGTCAGGCCAATATCTGTATGGCGATGGAGCATGCGTTTGAGGGTGCGGGGCGCACGCCGCCGCTGCGGCAGGATATACGGCGCGTGGTTGGGCTGTCTTTGGTGGAATCGATGCGGGTGTTGTTGCCCCATGCCGATGACAAAACCCATGATGAGTTGGCCGAACATTACCGAGGCGCTTTCCTCAACCTGCGCAACAATGGCTTGGTCGATGAGCCATTATATGACGGCATGGCGGCTTTATTGTCCGAACTGGACGAAGACGGATGGAAGCTGGGCGTGGCGACGGGCAAGTCCGATCGTGGGCTGATCCGCTGTTTGGACCATCATGCGATTACGGGCTTGTTCGTCACGCTGCAAACCGCCGACCGCCACCCGTCCAAGCCGCACCCGTCGATGGTGTATCAGGCACTGGCCGATGTGGGCGCGGACGCACGCAATGCAGTGGTCATTGGCGATACCGTGTTCGACATCCATATGGGCCGTGCGGCCGGAACGCGCACCGTGGGCGTCAATTGGGGCTATCACCGCGTTGCAGAGTTGCGCGAAGCAGGGGCAGACTATATTGCCGAAAGCATGGACGATCTGAAGGCCTATCTAAAGGATTTTGCATGACGCCAATCGATGAGAAGGCCCGCGCAGAAATGCAGGCGCAATATCGCTTTCTGGTCATCAACTTGTGCCGGATCACGGGCGCAATCATGCTTGTCGTGGGCCTTGCCGTCATCGCGCGGGAGGCGTTTGGACTGCCCAAGGCGGCGGGATATCTGTTGTTTCTGGTCGGTATACTCGACTTTCTTTTCGTGCCTGTAATCCTGTCCAAAAGATGGAAAAGTAAACCCGGTCTATGAGGCGGTTTTGGAAAGCGGTTACGCTTGAACCCACCCCCTTGGGCCAAGCCGTCAGGCTCGACGGGCGTCCAGTAAAGACACCCACGGGCAATGCGCTCGCGCTGCCGACGCAGAAAATGGCGGACGCGGTGGTGGCCGAGTGGGAAGCGGTGGAAAAAACGCTCAACCCGATAGTGATGCCCGTGACCGGCTTTGCCAATGCCGCCATTGACCGGATCGCTCCGGATCAGGCTGGCTTTGCCGCCGCCATCGCCGCATATGGCGAGACCGACCTATTTTGCTATCGCGGCGCAGCAGGCGAGGCTCTTGCCGAGCGGCAGGCACAGATTTGGGACCCTTGGCTGGATTGGGCGAAAGCGCGCTATGACATCAGCTTCGTGATTGTCGAAGGCATCATGCACCAGCCGCAACCCGCCGCAACGCTGGACACATTGCGCGGGGTCGTCACTGCGCGCGGCACGTTTGAACTGGCGGCAATGGCGAAGCTTGCGCATTTGTCGGGGTCGCTCGTTGCAACCTTGGCGGTCGTTGAGCGCGCTGGCACGCCCGAAGACATTTGGAACGCCGCTTGCCTCGATGAGCTTTGGCAGGAAGAGTTATGGGGCGCCGACCATTGGGCGCAAAAAAACCGCAGCGACCGCGCCGGTGAATTCATGGCTGCGGTCCGCTTTCTCGACCTGCTGACGCCGGGAACATAGGTGAATACCCATCTCGCAGGGGGTGACCAGAGCGGGTAACGGCGCGTTGCATATAAGGATTTAGCCATGACCGACAGCGCGACATTCACCTTACGCCCCATTCCCAAGGCGGCCTTTATCGCTGGCTATGCCGGATTATTGCCGCAGATTATTGCTGCCGCGATGGTGGTGTCGGGTTCCGAATATCGCTGGACCGGTCTTGCTTTGGCTTATGGTTATGCCGCATTTATCTTCAGCTTCATTGGCGGCATGTGGTGGGCGCTTGGCGCGACCACGCGCCGGGATGACGCGTCGGCCAATGGCATATTTGCACTTGCCGTTGCGCCCAGCTTGCTGGCTCTTGCGACCTATGCGCCATGGATTTTGGGATGGGAATGGCCCGGCCCGTCGATGGCATGGCTTGGGTTTTTCCTTTTGCTATCGCCCTTGGCGGATCGCTGGCTGTCGGCGCGCTGTGCCTTGCCAGCGGGCTGGATGAAGTTGCGCTGGCATTTGTCGATTGGGCTGGGCGGATTGACCCTGTTGCTGGCGGGGTTGGCGTAAGTCGCGGCCCTAAGTCGCAGCAATGTCACGGACAAAGCCGATCAGGCCCTTTTGCCGCCGCCGTTTCATGCGTTCGGCCGCGAGTATTTGCCGCACTTTTTCAAAACAGGCCTGCACATCATCGTTGATAAGCACATAGTCATAGCCGTCCCAATGCCCGATTTCCGCCTTTGCGCGGCTCATTCGGTCGCTAATGACGGCTTCGCTGTCCTGCGCGCGGCTTAATAACCGGCGCTCCAGCTCCTCAATCGATGGGGGCAAGATGAAAACGCGCACGACGTCGGGGCCCGCCTCTTGATATAATTGCTGCGCGCCTTGCCAGTCGATGTCGAACAGGACATCGCAACCTGCCGCAAGCTTTTTCTCAACGGGGGCCTTTGGCGTGCCGTAGCGGTTGCCAAAAACATGCGCCCATTCCAGAAATTCGCCGTCAGCCGCCATTTGCTTGAATGTCGCGACATCGGTGAAGTGATAATGCACGCCCTCAATTTCGCCGGGCCGGGGGGGACGGGTTGTGTAGGATACCGACAAGGCGATCTTTTCATCGGCATCCAGCAACATGCGCGAAAGCGTGGACTTGCCAGCCCCGGAAGGCGACGAAAGGACGAACAGGAGGCCGCGGCGCTCCAAGTCATACGGCTTATGGGTGTCATTATGGGCCATAGCCGCTACTGCGCGAAAGGGCAGGGCGGCGTCAAGAGGGAAGCGCGGTCGGCGGGTGACGAAAGCTGGTTAGGCGTCCTTGCGCTCTTTGCTTTTGTCATAGATGGTTTTGGCCACAATTGCGCCGCCGACGAGCAACAGGCCCGGAATCGAGCGGGTCGCCAAGCGCGTAGCCACCAGACCAATGCCAGCGCCGAGCAAGCCATGACCCTGCTTGCGTCCAATAACTTCGCCAATAACGGCTCCTGCGATGGATTTTAGCATATTCTGTGTCCATATCCCTTAAATGTCGTCATCCTGAACTTGTTTCACCTGCGGTGACTGACGTTCCAGGATCTTACTTAAATCGCCACCGTCAAAAACTAAGATGCTGAAACAAGTTCAGCATGACGGTGCAATGCCTTAGGGTCAGGACCTATTAAATCCACCTTCGCGGCGTCAAAATGGCAAAGATATCGAAGCAAAATGTCCGCCGCAGGCAGCTATTCTGCCTGCAAGGGCATTTTGCTTTGAGATCAAAGCCATTTTGGCGTCCTTCGGATTTGACCCATACTGTCCATTGCCACGTTGGCAAAGCTAGACTTAGAACCACTAAGCCTGCGCTTTGCCGCCTTGCACTGAACAGTATGGCCTCAAACCGCGAAGGTGGATTTAATAGGTCCTGACCCTAAACCATATCCACTGGCCTGACATGGGTATCGAAAGTGGCTTCGTCAACCAGTCCAGATGCCAACGCCGCTTCGCGCAGGGTGGTTCCGTCGCGATGCGCCTGTTTGGCGATCTTGGCGGCATTGTCATAGCCGATGATCGGCGCGAGCGCGGTGACGAGCATGAGCGATCTGTCGACCAAGTCCGCGATGCGCACACGGTCGGGTTCAAGGCCATCGACGCAGTTTTTGGCAAAGCTTTCCATGCCGATGCTAAGCAGTTCAATCGAACGCAGGACATTTGCACCAATCATCGGTTTGAACACATTCAACTGCAAATGCCCCTGCATTCCGCCAATCGTAACCGCCTGATGATTGCCGATGACTTGTGCGGCCACCATGGTCAGCATTTCGCATTGCGTCGGGTTGACCTTGCCGGGCATGATCGAACTGCCCGGTTCATTTTCGGGCAGAATGAGCTCGCCAAGCCCGGCGCGCGGGCCGGAGCCAAGCAAGCGAATGTCGTTGGCGATTTTTGTTAGCGAGACGGCAAGCGTATTCAAGATGGCGGACATTTCGACCAGCGTGTCGTGCGACGCCAAAGCTTCAAATTTGTTCGGCGCGCTGACCCATGGCACCCCGCCGGTCAGGGCGGCGAGTTCGGTACAGAAATCTGTGCCGAAATTTGGCGGCGCGTTTAAGCCGGTGCCAACCGCAGTTCCACCTTGTGCGAGCCGCGAAAGCCGTGGCCATATGCCGACAATCCGGTCTGCGCTGTCACCGAGCATCGCGACATAGGCCGAAAATTCTTGGCCCAATGTCAAAGGCGTCGCGTCCTGCAGATGCGTGCGTCCAATCTTGACGATATTGGCCCAATTTTCGGTATGGATCGCAAAAGCCGCTGCCAATGCCCGAACGGCCCTTAACAATTGGTCGCGTGCCGCCATGGCGATGGCTATATGCATCGCCGTTGGAAAGCTGTCGTTCGACGATTGGCTCATATTCACATGGTCATTGGGGTGCACGGGCGATTTGCCGCCACGTGTTCCGGTCAATGCCTCATTGGCAATCCCGGCGATAACCTCATTCACGTTCATGTTCGATTGCGTGCCGCTGCCGGTCTGCCAGATGGTCAGCGGGAATTGATCGTCATGCTTTCCGGCGACGACTTCCGCTGCCGCCGCTTCAATGGCGTCGGCCAGCGTCGGATCCAGCCCATGCTTACGGTTAACCCGCGACGCGGCTTGTTTTACCAATGCCAGCGCATGCACAATCGCCATCGGCATGCGTTCATGCGCAGGGAAGGGGAAGTTGGCGATGCTACGCTGCGTCTGCGCGCCCCAATAGGCGTTTGCGGGGACGTCAATGGGCCCAAAACTGTCGGTTTCCGTGCGGGTTTGCCCCGTCACTTTTTCCGTCCAAAGTCCACGCTGACGACGTTGGAGCCGTCTTCGACCACGACGGAGGGGCCGTCATTGCCGGCTTCTTCGTGCGGTTCAGGGGCGCTTTCACCTGCGTCAACGTGGAACTGTAACGCGAAGTCCACGGCTGGGTCCACAAAGGCGGTGATCGCGGAATAAGGGATGAACAGATGCGACGGGATCTGGCTGAACGACAGGCCAACTTCGAAATGCTCTGCCTCCACCTTTAGGTCCCAATATTTGTGCTGGAGCACGATAGTCATCTCGTCAGGGAAGCGTTCATGCAGGTGTTGCGGAATGGAAACGCCAGGGGCTTGAGTCTTGAAAGTAATGTAGAAATGATGATCGCCCGGTAGGCCATCGCGCGCGACATTGCCGAGCACACGGCCCACCACCGCGCGCAATGCCTCTTGCACAACGTCATCATAAGGAATCAGGCTATCAACATGCTCTTCGGTCATCGCTTCTAGGTGGACCGACGGGAGCCCGAAATCAAGACGCTTATTGCCGCAAGCCAACTTGCCAAATGCGCTAGTGCGGCTATATCGGCGGCCATGCGTACAGGCTCTATCAGTCGAAAGACGAATGAAACGTCCATTGATGTTGAGGTTAACCTTGACGGCACTGGTGTGTATGAAGTGTCAACGGGCATTGGCTTTCTCGACCATATGCTTGAGCAATTGTCGCGCCATTCGTTGATCGATTTGAAGGTGAAGGCGATAGGCGACCTGCATATCGACCAGCATCATACCACTGAAGATACGGGCATCGCCATTGGCGAGGCTGTGTTACAGGCATTAAGCGATAAGCGCGGTATTACCCGTTATGGCACGGCCTATGCTCCGATGGACGAAACCTTGACGCGTTGTGCGCTCGACATTTCGGGGCGGCCTTATTTTGTGTGGAAAGTATCGCTTGGCATGCCGCGCTTGGGCGAATGGGACACCGAGCTGATCGAACATTGGTTCCATAGCTTTGCCACCAGCGCGGGCATCACGTTGCATGTCGAAAATCTATATGGTTCGAACAACCACCATATTGTTGAAAGCTGTTATAAGGCTTTGGCCCGCGCCTTGCGCCAAGCGGTTGAGATCGACCCGCGCAAGGCGGATGCTATCCCGTCGACTAAGGGGACGTTGTGAAACCTGCCTTAATGCCAGCGCCGCGTCGCTCCAGCGCAGGCTGGAGCCTATCTCGCCTGTCGTGCATGAACGATAGACGTGATGGACCAGCGGCAGGTCGGATTGTCCCCCGGACAATCCTTGAACATGCGGGGCATGTTCAACGTGCCACTCCTACGCTGGGGTGACGATAGTTTGTAAATGACCGGACTTGCTCTCATAGATTATGGCGCGGGGAACCTGCATTCGGTGCATAATGCGTTGAAGGCGGCGGGCGCGACCGATATTCGCGTGACCGCTGATCCCGCTATCGTTGCCAAGGCCGACCGTATCGTTCTGCCCGGCGTAGGCGCCTTTGCGCATTGTATGGAAGCTTTGTCTGTCATTGAAGGCATGACCGCCGCGATGGAACAGCGCGTTCGGTTCGAAGCGACACCGTTTCTAGGCATTTGCGTGGGGATGCAGTTGCTCGCCGACGAAGGCGTTGAGCATGGAAGCACGCGCGGGCTGGGTTGGATTGGCGGCACTGTGCGCGCGATTGCGCCCGCGCCGGATCTGAAAATCCCGCATATGGGTTGGAATGATGTGGTGCCGCGGGACGGCGCGCCGTTGATAGAGCGCGGCGAAGCTTATTTCCTACATGGCTATCACTTTGATGCAGCGGACGCCGCCGATGTGCTGGCTACGACGGAACATGGCGGCACTCTCGTCGCTGCTGTAGGCCGCGGCAACATAATGGGTGTGCAATTTCATCCGGAAAAAAGCCAGGCTTATGGCATCAATTTTCTGAAACATTTTCTGGAATGGATGCCGTGACCAAAACGCACAAACATGTTCCTGCCTTTGTGCCTTTGTGCGAACCAAATTTATCACGCAGAGGCGCAGAGACGCAGAGACGAGAGAGTTTGTTATGATAGTCTTCCCCGCGATTGACTTGAAGGGTGGCGAGGTTGTGCGCTTGGCCGAGGGCGATATGAACCGCGCGACGGTCTATGCCGATGATCCGGCGGCGCAGGCGATGTTGTTTGCCGAACAAGGCGCACAATTTCTGCATGTGGTTGATCTCGACGGTGCGTTCGCCGGGCGGCCTGAAAATGCCGAAGCGGTGGAGGGGATCATCGAAAATTTCCCCGGCTACATCCAATTGGGCGGCGGCATTCGCAATCCGCAGACGGTGGAACGCTGGTTCGACATGGGCGTCGCGCGGCTGGTGATTGGCACGGCGGCGCTAAAAAACCCGGCATTTGTGAAGAACATGGCGCGCGAATTTGCGGACGGTATTGTTGTCGCAGTCGACGCGCGCGACGGGTTTGTCGCGACTGAGGGCTGGGCCGAGACATCCGACATGCCCGTCATCGATCTGGCCCGCCGCTTCGAAGACGCGGGCGTTGCGGCTATCTTGTTCACGGATGTTGGCCGTGACGGGATGCTAACCGGTTGTAATATAGACGCGACGGTTGACTTGGCGCGACGGGTGCATATACCCGTGATCGCCAGTGGCGGGGTGAAGGGCATTGATGACATCCATATGCTGTCGCTACATGCGAAGGACGGCATTGAAGGCGTGATTACGGGCCGTGCGATTTATGACGGGCGGCTGGATCTGGCGACGGCGATTAAGGTGGGAGCACAAAACTGATGTATATTTTTGTCGACATCTTCGTTGCATTGCTTTGTGGGTGGATTGCGGTGTCCGCGTTTCGCGCGAGCACCTTCTCATTTTCGTTTACCACAGTTGCAAAGTCCGAAAAGCCAGCCTTGTTTTGGGGCCTCATGTTTTTGATCAGCCTTCTAGCAATTTGGAATAGTTATCAAGTTGTTACCGCATTGTTATGACCGTCCGCGTCCGCGTCATTCCTTGTCTCGACGTTTCCAATGGCCGCGTGGTCAAGGGCGTGAACTTTGTTGACCTGCGCGACGCCGGTGATCCGGTAGAGCAAGCACAGGCCTATGATGCGGCGGGTGCGGACGAACTTTGCTTTTTGGATATCGGCGCAAGCCATGAAGGGCGCGGCACGATCATTGACGTGGTCCGGCGGACGGCAGAAGTATGTTTCATGCCGCTGACCGTCGGCGGCGGCGTGCGCAGCGCAGAGGATGCGCGGGCGTTATTGCTGGCGGGCGCGGACAAGGTCGCGGTCAACAGCGCAGCGGTGGCGCGGCCAGAGCTTGTCGCGGATATCGCGGCACGTTTCGGCAGCCAGTGCGTGGTGGCATCGGTGGATGCGCGGCGGACGCGCAGCGGATGGGAAATCTTCACTTATGGTGGCCGCAATCCAACCGGCATTGACGCCCTCGAACATGCCGTCAGGCTCGCCGAACTTGGCGCAGGCGAATTGCTGGTGACGAGCATGGACCGCGACGGCACGCGCGATGGCTACGACCTCGCACTCACCCGCGTAATCGCGGATGCGGTCAACATCCCAGTCGTCGCCAGCGGCGGTGTTGGCAATCTCGACCATCTGGTAGCTGGCGTGCGCGAAGGCCATGCCAGCGCGGTTCTGGCGGCGTCGATATTCCATTTCGGCCAATATAGCATCGCGGATGCACATGCGGCGTTGCGGGCGGCGGGGTTGCCGGCGCGCGCCTGACCTGCGACGCAAAAAATTCGCTCCCCGAGTCCTTGACCTGTCACAAAAACACCCTATCTGGGCTGTATTAGCACTCGTCCTGTATGAGTGCTAATATACATTCATTGCCGTCCTCTGCTTCATGCAGGCGTGGCGGGATGGCGAAACAAAAAAAGGATAGTTCAACATGGCATTTCGTCCATTGCATGACCGCGTTCTCGTCCGTCGGGTCGAGGCCGAAGCAAAAACCGCTGGTGGAATCATCATCCCTGATACAGCTCAGGAAAAGCCACAAGAAGGCGAAGTCGTCTCGGTGGGTTCGGGTACACGCGCCGATGACGGCACCGTAACGGCGCTCGACGTGAAGGCGGGCGACAAAATTCTGTTCGGCAAATGGTCGGGCACCGAAGTCAAGATCGACGGTGAAGACCTTTTGATCATGAAGGAATCGGACATTTTGGGAATCGTTTCCTAAGCAACTGACGTGCTTCCCGGCGCAGGTCGGGATCCAGTCCAAGCGTTCGAATCTGGACCCCAGCCTTCGCTGGGGAACACAACATAATTCAGTCTCCAGCCTTCGCTGGGGCACACACTTAAAGGAAAAATATCATGGCTGCTAAAGACGTGAAATTCGGCCGCGATGCGCGTGAACGCATCCTGCGCGGCGTAGACATCCTCGCCGATGCGGTGAAGGTGACTTTGGGTCCAAAGGGACGCAATGTTGTCATCGACAAAAGCTTTGGCGCACCTCGCATCACCAAGGACGGCGTTACCGTCGCCAAGGAAATCGAACTGAAGGATAAGTTCGAAAATATGGGCGCGCAAATGGTCCGCGAAGTTGCTTCGAAGACCAACGACATTGCCGGTGACGGCACGACCACTGCCACCGTTTTGGCACAAGCAATCGTGCGCGAAGGCATGAAGTCGGTTGCAGCGGGCATGAACCCAATGGACCTGAAGCGCGGCATCGACACAGCGGTAAACGCGGTTGTTGCTGACCTTGTTAAGCGTTCAAAGCCAGTTGCGGGTTCTTCGGAAATCGCACAGGTCGGCACAATCTCTGCCAATGGTGAAGCTGAAATCGGTAAGATGATTGCAGATGCCATGGAGAAGGTTGGCAAAGAAGGCGTCATCACCGTCGAAGAAGCCAAGGGCCGTGAAAGCGAGCTCGAAGTTGTCGAAGGTATGCAGTTTGACCGCGGTTACCTGTCGCCATATTTCATCACCAACACCGAAAAAATGTCGGTCGAGTTGGACAACCCATATATCCTCATCCACGAAAAGAAGCTCGGCAACTTGCAAGCCATGTTGCCAATCCTCGAAGCTGTGGTGCAGTCGGGGCGTCCATTGCTGATTATCGCAGAAGACGTTGAAGGCGAAGCGCTTGCCACTTTGGTTGTCAACAAGCTGCGTGGCGGCTTGAAGATTGCTGCGGTGAAGGCACCTGGCTTTGGCGATCGTCGCAAGGCGATGTTGGAAGATATCGCGATCCTCACCAAGGGTGAAATGATCAGCGAAGATCTGGGCATCAAGCTTGAAACCGTTACCTTGGGCATGCTTGGCCAAGCCAAGCGCGTCACCATCGACAAGGACAACACCATCATCGTCGACGGTGCTGGCGAAACCGATGCGATCAAGGGCCGCGTAGAAGCGATCCGTGCGCAAATCGAAAACACCACGTCGGATTACGACAAGGAAAAGCTGCAAGAGCGCTTGGCGAAGCTCGCCGGCGGTGTTGCCGTGATCAAGGTCGGTGGTTCGACCGAAGTCGAAGTGAAAGAACGCAAGGACCGCGTTGATGACGCGCTACACGCAACCCGCGCAGCGGTTGAAGAAGGCATCGTCCCCGGCGGCGGTACGGCACTTCTGTACGCTACAAAGGCTCTCGAAGGCCTTAAGGGCGTCAATGACGACCAGACACGTGGCATCGACATCATCCGCAAGGCTATTGTCGCTCCATTGCGTCAGATCGCGGCCAATGCTGGATATGACGGCGCAGTTGTTTCGGGCAATTTGTTGCGCGAAAATGACGAGACCATGGGCTTCAACGCATCAACCGATGTGTATGAAAACCTCGTGGCCTCGGGCGTTATCGACCCTACCAAGGTCGTTCGCACTGCATTGCAAGATGCGGCATCGGTTGCTGGTCTGTTGATCACCACCGAAGCTGCTATCTCCGACGCACCAGAAGACAAGGCCGGTGGCGCTGGCGGCATGCCAGGCGGCATGGGCGGAATGGGCGGCATGGGCGGTATGGACTTCTAAGTCTAAACCCTCAGCGCACGCTGAGACAAAACGGGCCGGAGGGGAAACCTTCCGGCCTTTTTTTATGCCGGAACCCAATTGCCGTGAAAGCCGGGCGGGATGCGGTGCGGGATGTGGATGATGGCTTGAGGAGCGGCTTCGAAATTAGCTGCGTTCAGGATCACCAGATCGGTCGTCTGCGCCGCAATGTTCACAACATAGCCCATCAGCCAACCATCATCCTCCGCCTTCGCCGCTTGCTTTGGCACAAAAACAAACTCGCCGGGGATATGGCCCGAACCGAAATCATGGACTTGGCGAGCGCCAGCCTCAAGGTCATGCTTGTACAGCTTTGACTGGTTCGGCGAGGCCCCGTCAAAGCCATCGGGCAGCGACATCGTATAGGCAAACCGGTACGGCTTACCGATGCGTGTCTCATTGGGGCGAGGAAATTCTTGGGAATCTGGGTCAATTACCATGCGCGCGGTGCTGCGTGCGGCTGGATTTATCGTCCAGCGTTCAAACGGGACGCGCGCTGAATCCGGGCCGATTTTGCTTTCGGCAAACATCGTATCATGCGCGCAGACATCCATGATGACTGTGCCGTCTTCGGCCTCAAAAGCGTTGCAGGGGTGGAACACATAACACGGCGCGACGTCGCACCAGATTACATCGTCGCTGCTGCCTTCCTTTGGAAGCAGACCGATGCGCGCCTTGTGCGCGGGGTTCCATGCATAAGGAAAAGGATGGCCTGCGAGTAATGTCTTCATGGAAAAGGTCACGGGTAAATCGAGGATGATCACATAGTTTTTGGTGATCATACAATCGTGGATCGACGGGCCATCTTGTACGCGGATTGGTTCCTCGCGGCGGACCTTGCCTTTGGCATCGACGACTACATGCCAGATCGTGTCGGCGATATCGCCCTTATAGGTAATCGCATGCATTTCACCGCTGTCATGGTCGAAATGCGGATGCGCAGAGAAAGCATTTTTGAGCGTCCCGCCAAAAGGATCAAAGGCGATGGTTTCAAGTTCCTCGTTAATCCGCACAGGATAGCCACCTGCCTCGACAATCGCCCATGTCTCGCCAGCATGGCCCAGGACATTGGTATTGACCGTATCAAAGGTGCCGTTGCGTGGCCCCGGCGCATCGGGAAGGCCGAGCGCCTTAGTGACTTTGCGGCTCTTGATCCAGCGGTTGCGGTACCATAATGCTTTGCCGTCATGCAGCCGCACGCCATGCACCATGCCGTCGCCGGTGAACCAGTGATAGGCGGCGGGGTTTTCGGGAGCCGCCGGATTGGGACCGATGCGAATATAGCGACCGTCCAGTTCGCTCGGGATGCTGCCGGTTACTTTCAAGCTCTCGAGCGTTAGTTCCGCCTCCATTGGCGCATGAATACCCGTTAGATAGGGATTGGGTTTATCCGCTTTCATCCGGTCGCGATTAAAATCGGCAATCTTGGTCACACCTTTGCTCACAACGGCGCGGATCAATGTTTCGACTGCACTTGCCATAACAACATCCTTTGCTTGAACTTCGACTCATTAAAGTTTACGGTGATAACATGATGATCAAAGGTAACGGTGTCAACATAGAATCTGAACCGCGACGCTATCATCATGGCGACCTGCGCTCAGCTCTTGTCGCGGCTGGATTGGAGCTCCTTGCGAGCCGGGCTGCCGATGAAATGTCGTTGCGCGAGGTGGCGCGGGCCGTGGGGGTTAGCGCGACGGCCGTCTATCGCCATTTTCCCGACAAACAGGCGTTGTTGTTCGAGTTGTGCGAACACGGCGCGCAGCAACTGTGCGAAAATCAGCGCAATGCAATGGCTGGCAAGACGCCAAAAACTGCATTAGAGGCATCGGGCCGCGCCTATATCTTATTCGCATTGGCCAATCCCGGATTATACCGGTTGATGATGGCGACCAAACCGTCGATTAAATATATTGATGCCAATGACAGCGCAATGGACAATGCCATGCAATTGCTCAAAGATTGCGTTGCAAATGTGTTGCCGACCAATGCCACTGCCATGGAGCACGAAGTCGCGGCGCTGCATGCGTGGTCGTTGGTCCATGGTATTTCGATGTTAATGCTGGACGAATTGGTTGCACCGGACGGCAAAGTCATTGATGCACTGCTGGAGATACCGCTTAATTTTGTTTAGCCCGCCATCTGCTGCAACATTTCGCCCATTTTCTGGTGCAGCATGTTCATGCCCTTTAAAGGGCGGACCATGACTTTGAAATGGGTGATCAGGCCGTCATCATCGCAGGTGATCATGTCAATGCCGTTGATAGCAACGCCGTCGATGACGGTTTGAAATTCGAGGATTGCGCTGTTCTCCCGGTGCCATTCGCCGACATATTTGAATTCCGCATTGCCCAGCGTATGTCCCGCCGCCGCCAGATATTTGGCGGTGATCGCCTTGCCCAGTTGGGGCGTGTGGACAACGGGGCTTTCGAAAATGCAATCATCGTGCAAAATCGCGGCGATGGCATCTACATCGCGTGACAAGGCGACTTTGTGCCAGATTTCAGCGGGGTTATGTGGCATTAACTGTTTCTCTCATACCGCAGTGCTGAGCCTGTCGAAGCGCGCCTGTCGGGTGGGGGGGGCAGCGCTACAACTGACAAGCGCCCTTCGACGGACGCAGCCGCTTTGCGACTGCTGCTCAGGGCTCCGATGGTTATCAATAACCAAGGTCGAGGTCCACCATTGGCTCAAGCGCTTCGCCCTTGCGATAGCGTTCGAGATTTTCGAAGAAGCGCGTCGCCGAGCGGACAAACATCTTGTCCTGCGCGCGGCCGGACAGATGCATGGTGACATGGGCATTGTCGAGGCTCCACAATATATGATCTGCGGGTAAAGGCTCCGGCGTGGTGACGTCCAGAAACGCGTTGGCGATGTGCTTGGCTTGCAATGCGGTGACCAAAGCGTCCTGATCAACAACCGACCCGCGCGCGATGTTGATTAATGTTGCGCTGGGTTTCATCGCGGCAAGCTCGGCAGCGCCAATCATATTGTCGGTTTCCGGCGTTGCGGGAACGGCGAGGATGATCCAGTCAAAATCGCCTAACTGCGCCCGCCATTGGTCGGGCGTCAGCATATTTGGCCCCGGCGAGCGGCGAACGACCGTCACATCAACGCCAAAGGGTTTGAGGCGTTCTTCGATCAGCTTGCCAATCGCGCCATAGCCCAGCAGCAATGCCTTTGACCCGAACAGTTCAACCTTGCCCGGCGAATCCTGCAACCATTCACGCCGTTCCTGCGCGCGCACGACTTCGCGATAGTTTTTGGCGACGGTCAGCATGCCCATCACCACATATTCGGCGATGGTGATGGCGTTAATACCCGCGCCATTGGTGACAACGCAGCCTTGCGCCTTTAACTGCTGTAGCGGCATGCCGTCGACGCCGGCATAAATGCTGTTGAGCCATTTCATGTGGGTCGCGGCACCGATGACCGTGGCCATGTCGCCCTTGTCATACATGTCGAACCAGCCAATCTCGGCCTGCGGCGCAAGCGCAAGCGCCTCATCCTTGGACATGAAGAAATGCGGATCAATCCAGTTGGGCAAACGCGGTTCAATCAACGGACGCACAAGGCCCGACATGACGAGTTTCGTTTTGGTCAATTTTTATTCCTCCCCAATGACTAAAGATGACACTGGGGGCTTCCCAAAGCGTAAAAGTCGTTCTTCAATGAGCATGATAATCTTGTTTGTTACCTCTGTTACATCCCGGAGTACGTCAATCGCGGGAATACGCAAGGTGTCGATGCGATGTGCCGCGAGCCATGCATCACGGGCAAGGTCGCGGGCGGCGCGAACGTCGGTGTCATGGGCCATGCCATCAACCTCAATCGCCAAATTGGCCCGCGCGCAGAAGAAATCTAGCACATAGGGCCCGGCAGGATGCTGCTTGCGGAATTTATGGCCCGATGGCGATGTTCGCAGATATTGCCATAACATGCGTTCGGGCTTGGTCAGTTCGCGGCGAAACTGCTTGGCGCGTTTAACCGATAAGGCAGATTTGCGCGGACGCACTAAGGCCCCTCCGTCAGTCCTGCGGACTGCCACCTCCCCATCGCAAGTCGATGGGGAGGATAGAGCAGGTAGCGCTAAACTCCTCCCCAATGACTTGCATTGGGGAGGTGGCGCGCTGGAGCGAAGCGGAAGCGTGACGGAGGGGCTGCTGACCGTGAGGCTTAAACATCCAATTTCCAATCCCAACCCAGTGGATCGCCGTCCATCACTTCAACGCCCTTGGCGATAAGGTCGTCGCGGATTGCGTCGGACTTGGCGAAGTCCTTGGCGGCGCGGGCCTCTTTGCGTGCGGCCAGGGCAGTTTCGATATCTTCCTCGGTGATGATGGCGGCTTTAGGCCGGACGCGGAGGTCCTGACGTGTGAGGGTCATAAGGTTAAGGCCAAGGACGTTGTCTGCCACTTCGATTGTAGCAAGTTGAACAGATGGTTCCAGATCTTTACCCGAGATAAAGGCGTCTAGTAAAACTAAGGCGCTAGAAGTGTTGAGGTCGTCATAAATTGTATCTTCGAACGCTGTGATAAATCCACCAACACCATAGTGGTTGGCGTCAATTGGAAAGTCAGGATTCCGTTGATTAGTTTCTTGTGGGAGCATGGCACGAAGCCGTTCAATGCTACCAATCATCCGCTTCAAACGTGTAAGTGTTCCGAACAATAAACCCCAACTAAACTCCAACTCGCTGCGGTAATGCGCTTGCAGGCACATCAGGCGGTAGGCGAGGGGGTGGAAGCCTTTGTCGATCAGCAATTGCAGGCGCAAGAATTCGCCGGATGATTTGCTCATCTTGCCGCTACGCTCGATCAGGAAGTTGTTGTGCATCCAAATGCGTGCGCCACTATCGGCACAGCCTTCATGCGCTTGATTTTGCGCGATTTCATTGGGGTGGTGGATTTCGCGATGGTCAATGCCGCCGGTGTGGATATCAAATGGCAGGCCGAGCAGCGCCTTTGACATGACCGAGCATTCCAGATGCCACCCCGGCGCGCCTTTGCCCCAAGGGGAATCCCACTCCATCTGCCGCGTTTCGCCCGCTGGCGTCTTGCGCCAAATGGCAAAGTCGGCGGCGTTGCGTTTGCCATCGACTTCTTCGATCCGCGCTTCGCCATCTTCGGTGACGGCGCGGGCCAAGCGGCCATATTCTGGCACGGTCGAAACATCGAAATACAGGCCGCTGTCGAGTATATAGCAATGCTTGTCGGATATGCTTTTGCCCCATTCAATCATTGCGTCGATATATTCGGTGGCTTTGGGGTGCGCGGGCTTGCGGATGTTCAGCCGTTCCAGATCGGCCTCAAAATCCGCTTGGTAAAAGGCGGCGATATCCCATGCGGACTTTCCTTGCGCTGCCGCCGCTTTCTCCATCTTGTCATCGCCCGCGTCGGCGTCGCTGGTCAGATGGCCAACATCGGTGATGTTGATGACATGGGTGAGCTTGTAGCCCTTATAGGAGAGCACGCGACCCAGCGTGTCGGCAAAGACATAAGCGCGCATATTGCCGATATGCTGGTAATTATACACCGTCGGCCCGCAGCTATACACCCGCGCTTCGCCGTCGTGAACGGGGGTGAAGGTTTCCAGTTGCCGGGTCAGGCTGTTGAAGAGGCGCAATTCTGTCATGCGCTGGCGATGGTGGAAATGGCGGCGGAGGTCAAGGTCTGGAAATACCCTCCCCATCGCAAGTCGATGGGGAGGAAGAGTGTGTTCGAGCGATATGGGATGGACAAACCGTTCCGGAAAACACCCCGTCGCACCAGCGCAGGCTGGCGCCTATCGCGTCTCTCGGTTTATACAAACTTCCGACGGGCTAGACCGAAAGGCGTGATAGGCCCCAGCCTTCGCTGGGGCGACGGGTTACTGGACTTTATCCTGCCCATCGACTTGCGATGGGGAGGGGGACCGTTCGCGCAGCGAATGGTAGAGGGGCCTCTTGACGTTCAATGCCCCTCCGTCATTCGAAGCTAAACGCTTCGACTGCCACCTCCCCATCGCCCTTCGACAGGCTCAGGATCGATGGGGAGGAAGAACGGTGCCGCTTACAAAATACGTTAAAACCCGTCCCAGCGTATCGCTTGATCAATCTCCACGCGGGGGACGGTGAAGTTGTTCACGGCGGCGTCGGCATCGCGATAGCCAATTGCCATGCCGCAGAAGAAGATATGTTCATCATCAATGTTCAACAATTCGCGCATCGTCGTGCCGTACATCGCCCAGATTTCCTGCGCGCAACTGTCGAGACCCTCTTCGCGCAGCAACAGCATCACGGTTTGCAGCCACATGCCCATGTCGGACCATTGCGGCGGGCCCATATATTTGGCCGTATAGGTGAATAATTGCACCGGCGCGCCAAAGCTGTCCCAGTTTTTCATCATCTGCGCAACGCGGCCAGCGCCGTCTTCGCGGGCGAGGCCAAGCGCGTCGAACATCGCCTTACCCACGCCGCGGCGTTGGTCTTCGTAGCGCCCCTCAAGGCCCTTGGGATAGATGTCATATTCATGGCCATCACCCATCGGCGCAGTGGCCGCTTTGGCCTTAATCTTGGCGGTCAGGTCAGCCAGCGGCGCACCTGTGAGGATCACAGCATTCCAAGGCTGCGTATTGCCGCCGGAGGGCGAACGCTGCGCCTTAGCAAGCACGCGTTCGAGGATAGCCTGATCGACAGGCTTATCCAGAAATTGCCGGACAGAGCGGCGGCTGGCGACGGCTTCGGTGACGTTCATCTCTTTTTCCCCGCAGGTTTAATCGTTTGATTAAATCATATAATGCGGCGTGCGAAAGGCAAGCTTATTCCTCGTCAAATAACCCCGCCAGTTGTTCAATCATCGTGCCGCCAAGCTGTTCGACGTCCATGATCGTCACCGCGCGTTTGTAATAGCGTGTGACATCATGGCCAATGCCGATGGCGACCAGTTGCACGGGGCTGCGGGTTTCGATCATTTCGATGACCTTGCGCAAATGCTGTTCAAGATAGCCGCCATGATTGACCGACAAGGTGCTGTCGTCCACGGGTGCGCCGTCGGAAATGACCATCAATATGCGGCGGTCTTCGGCGCGGGCGATCAGGCGGTTATGCGCCCAGAGCAAAGCCTCTCCGTCGATATTTTCTTTCAGCAACCCTTCGCGCATCATCAGGCCAAGATTGCGCTTGGCATGCCGCCATGGCTCATCGGCTTTTTTGTAGATGATATGGCGCAGGTCGTTGAGGCGGCCGGGCATGGGTTGGCGTCCGGCGGCGAGCCAGTCCTCGCGCGCTTGCCCGCCCTTCCACGCGCGGGTGGTGAAGCCCAATATTTCGGTTTTGACGCCGCACCGTTCCAAGGTGCGCGCCAATATGTCGGCGCTGATCGCGGCAATGCTAATGGGTCGTCCGCGCATCGAGCCGCTATTGTCGATGAGTAAGGTGACTACAGTATCGCGAAAATCGGTCTCGCGTTCGATTTTGTAGGACAAAGAGCTTCCCGGTGAGACAATCACGCGGGCAAGTCGTGCGGCGTCCAGCATGCCTTCTTCTTGGTCGAAATCCCAACTGCG
This sequence comes from Sphingorhabdus sp., assembly GCF_050921905.1. Classification (NCBI taxonomy): domain Bacteria; kingdom Pseudomonadati; phylum Pseudomonadota; class Alphaproteobacteria; order Sphingomonadales; family Sphingorhabdaceae; genus Sphingorhabdus; species Sphingorhabdus sp. The sequence goes on from NZ_CP050888.1 coordinate 503,463, forward strand.
GTTTTGTTGCGCCATCAGGCGGCGTTGCAGGCGGTTGGCGAGTTTTGTCACCACCGATTGCAGGTTCGACAATTGTTGGTCGAGATACGCGCGCAGCCGGTTCAGCTCTTCTTCGTCGGCAAGTTCGGTCGCGGTGATCGTCTCGTCAAATTTGGTCGACCAGATTTTATAATCGCTTTGCGGCAAATGGTCCCAATTGCGGCGCTGCGGCGTGACAGGTTGCATCCCGTCATCGCCCATTTCGCCGTCGGCGCCGTCCTGGATCATCCATATCTTCGCCGTCATAATCGGCCTCAGTCTCTTCGCCTTCGCCTTGTTGCGGCTCCGCGCGGGCTTCGGCTTGGCCAGCTTCGCCTTCGCCGTCATCTTCGCTGTCGCCCGTCTTGGTCTTGCGCATCCTCTGCATCAGTCGCCGCCTTCATCGGCATCGGACGGATCGACATCACCTTCGGTAAGGTTCAGATGCTCCAACATGGATTGAGTCAGCGCGGCAAAGGCGCTTTGATCATCCAGCGCAAGCGCCAGCGCATCAAGGTCACTACCGGCATTTTCCTCAATCCAACTGCGCAGCATATCAACGCCAGCGGCGGCACCGGCCGGCACGGGCGCGCCGGTCAGCCGTTCGCGCACGATCAGGGATAAGGCCGTGGAAATGGGCACTTCGTCAGGGGCTTGTGCGCGGGCAATCGGGTCAGGTGCGCATTTTGAGTTCAAGCGCATGGCCAAGGTTTGCCGCAATTCCCGCCATATTGCGCGAACCCAGCGCCTCAACCCGCGCATTTTCCACCGCGTCAAAGGCTGCGCCCGCAATGACTTCGGAAGGGCGCAATGCGGCGTGGCGGGCGGGGTTATGATGCTTCAACCTCAACGCAAAGCTGTCGGCAAAGCCACGCGCCTCGGCGACTTGATCGGGCGGAAGCAGACGGCCCGGCATGGGTACCTTGAAATTCTTGCCCGCCTGGCTTGGCGCATCGGCGGTGAAGGCCAGTTCTACCTCCGGCTCATGCGCGAGCGCACGGGCAGTGCCGGTCAACACTTGCTTAAATTGTTCCAGAGGGGTTTCGTTGGACATTAATCAGGCAATCTCTTGCACATCGCGGCAATGTCTTCCTTCGTCGGCTTTTCGGGCGCGCGCAGGGTGAATACATGTGCATCCTTGGTCGCCACGCGGTCCTGTGTGGTGCGTGCGCCGTTCACAACGGCGGCAAAATCCTTGCATACCGCAAAGCTGCGCAAATAATCACTATGGCCCGCGCCCCCGCCGGACACGTCGGTCGTGTCGATAATAGTGAATCCGGTTTTGGCAGGTTCGGTCTGATATTTTGACTTTGTCGCAAAGCAGCGTTGCGGCAGACCCTTTGCCTTTAGTTCCTGCGCCTCAAAGGGGTTGAAGCAAAATGGCGAGCCTAAGCGCGGATAGCCATGCACCGCGCGCGATAAGGCCAGCGCGCGGTCGCTGAGCGATGCATAGACGGTCACGCGCCGGTCATTGTTGACATCGCCGCGCGGCCAAGACTTCTTCAGCGATATCGCGTTCAAAATCTTCACGATCCATATCAGGTGATGCCAATATGATATTGGAAATATTGCTGGAATCGGCGTTGGTCGATGTGCGGTCAACATATTCAACCGCCGGAATTACAAGCCGCGCGCCAAGCGAATGGGACACGACGACGATCTCCTTGACCCACTCCGTCCGCGCCAATTTGGTCAGGAAATTGCGGAAATTGCGCTCGTCCCAATACATGTTGGTTTCATCAACAGCGTAGCTCAGCAAATTGCCTTGTGAGGGCCAGCTATAATGAATAATTGGCCCATCAAAATTGCTCATTGCGCCAATTTGCACCGCGTCGCGCGCCGTAGTTGCCAGCGTTTCGCGATAGCCATGCACATATAGCAGCACACGGCCCTTGCGCAGGTTCGTCGCATCGCGCAGGCCATTCCACCATGCATCTTCCGGTTGGAATGCAAGTGGCACAACCACTTGCGCATCGCCCTTCGCAGGCTTTATCTTTTGCGGTGGCGCAAAGCGGGCGTAACGCACGCGATCGGCCCTGTGATTGGTCAGGACGATAGTGTCGCCGCGGCAATCGGGCAGACGACTCGTGACAATGAAATGGTCCTTTCCGGCTATCGCGGCGCTGTCATTCTGCGCTGGATTGCAACGCGGATTTTCCGCCAGCGTGCTGTGCGGCACATCGCCATATGCGACGGCCACGGTGCAACCAGACAGGAGTATTGGCAAAAGCAGGAGAGAGAGTTTACGCATCACTTGCGCTTGGCGTTCGCCGCATGCCATGCCTTTACCGCGTTCAGCGCTCCGGAAACATGGCCCTTCACGCCAAGCTGCGAATAGGCAAACAACACCTTGCCATCAGGCGCGATGACATAGGTCGTGCGGTTGGTGCCTCCCATCATGGGCAGGCTGACTTTATAGTCCTTGATCATGGGCTTGGTCGCGATACCGACCATGAATTTGTTGCGGCAGGCCTCAACCGAAAAACGCTTTAGCGTTTCCAGATTATCCGCCGACATGCCCACAATTGACGCGCCATAAGCGGCAAAGTCATCGGCAGCTTCGGAAAATTCATGCGCCTCAACGGTGCAGCCTGACGTGAACGCTTTGGGATAAAAATACAGCACTACTGGCCCGTTTTTCAAAGCCTTGTTCAGGTTGAAAGTGTCGGCCTTGCCGGCCAGCACGGCTTGCGTCGTGAAATCGGTTGCGCGTGTCCCGGGTTTCAACGCGGCAAATGCCGGTGATGCCGACAGCATGAGCGCGAGAGCCAGTGCGAAGCGTTTCATAATGCGTTCCTTCAACTGAGGCGGCGAAATAGCCGGTAGTTACTTTGTTTTGCCAACGACGCTTTCTGGCAGATCTTGTCCAAAAACGCGCTGATAATATTCGGCGACCAAGGCGCGTTCCGCGTCATCGCATTTGTTGAGGAATGACAGGCGGAAGGCAAAGCCGACATTTTTGAAAATCGCGCTGTTCTGCGCCCAGGTGATGACCGTACGCGGGCTCATGACCGTCGAGATATCGCCGTTGATGAAACCTTGGCGGGTCATTTCGGCAACCTTTACCATATTGGCGACAGTAGCAGCGTCAGTGCCCGAGGCCTTTGCCAAAACGATTTCGCCTTCAACCTGCGCAGGTAGATAGTTCAGGCCAACGACAATGTTCCAGCGGTCCATCTGGCCCTGGTTAATCGCTTGCGTGCCATGATACAGGCCGCTGGTATCGCCAAGCCCCACCGTGTTGGCGGTGGCAAATAAACGGAAATAGGGGTTAGGGCGAATGACGCGGTTTTGGTCGAGCAGGGTCAGCTTACCTTCGGTTTCCAACACGCGCTGGATCACGAACATCACGTCAGGGCGGCCAGCATCATATTCGTCGAACACCAATGCCGTCGGCGTCTGCAACGCCCAAGGCAACAGGCCTTCGCGGAATTCGGTCACTTGCTGCCCGTCACGCAAAACAATGGCATCGCGGCCAATAAGGTCGATACGGCTGATATGCGCGTCCAAGTTGATGCGGATGCAGGGCCATTTCAGACGCGCCGCTACCTGTTCAATATGCGTGGATTTACCCGTGCCGTGATAGCCTTGCACCATCACGCGGCGGTTATAAGCAAAGCCAGCAAGGATCGCGAGGGTGGTGTCGGGGTCAAAGACATAGCTGTCATCGGTGTCTGGCACACGTTCGTCGGCAATAGAGAAAGCGGGGCATTCCATATCCACATCAATGCCGAACAATGCGCGCACGCTGACCATTTTGTCAGGGGCGGCGATGATGGTCGCGTCGCGGCTGTCGGGTTGGATATTTGGGATGTCAGTCATGTTATTCTCGTCAAATGAAAGCGGGCGAAGATTTAAGGTGCGTATAGGCAGCAATCACGTCTTGCAAAGCCTTTTCATAGGAGCGGTTGCCGCCATTTTTGTCCGGATGATACGCGCGCACCTTCGCCGAATAGGCGCTACGCAAGGCGCGGCGATCGGCATCCTCGCCAAGCCCTAGCGTCCGCAACGCTTTGCGGTCCTCCAGCGACAGAAAATGGCCATCGGCACGCTCTTTGGGTAGGCGCGACCGGAACCGGGTGGAGATAGCATCCAGCGGGTCCTTAAAATCCGACCATTTCGGCGGCGAATCGACATTGCCATTGGCGCGAAAGGCGCGGGTTTCACTTGGCCAGAATTGCACCGGGCTTTGCGCCATGGAAATTTCGTCGGCGGTCATGCCCGCAAACCAATTATAGCCCGCGTTAAACTGCCGCACATGGTCAAGGCAGAGATATTGATAGTCGCCGGGGCCGTTGGCCGACGCGGCTTGTCCTTTCGGATCAGGCGCGCGAAATTCCCCCGCTTCGCGGCAGCGTGGATAGGCGCATGGCCGCCCGCCCCCTCGAATGCGGCCGTGAAATCGGTCAGTGGAACGGTCGGAGGCCATGATTTTCCTTGGCGAAAAACCTGCCATATGGGAAGAGGAGGTCATGAAAAAAGGTCCTGCACATGTTGAAATGGAAATGCTGCTTGTAAAAGCATTCGCGCCAACCCGCCTTGCCGTCATCAACGACAGCGCCAAGCATCACGGCCATAGCGGCGATGACGGGTCCGGTGAATCCCACTTTACTGTTGAAATCGAAAGCGCGGCCTTTGCTGGCGTAAACCGTGTGATGCGGCAGCGCATGGTGAACAAGGCGCTCGGCGATATTCCCGGAACGCGCGTCCATGCGCTGGCCATCAAGGCTATTGCACCCGGCGAGATTTAGCTATTCTAAGGAACTAGAAAATCGGCCCATAAAGGAGATGAATATATGCCTAAATTGACTCAAGCAGTTCTTTTGGCGGCTTTATGCGCTTCCCCTGCTTTTGCCGCCGACACAAAGACGAACCGACCTAAGGTGTACACCGACATTGTCGCGTGTCGCGCTGTGGCCGAAGCCACCGCGCGTCTTGCATGCTTCGATGCGGCAACCAAGGCATTGGAAGATGCCACCGACAACCGCCAGATTGTCATGCTGGACCAAAATGATGTGCGCAAAACTAAAAAGTCTTTGTTCGGTTTCTCCTTACCGAAAATTCCGTTTTTTGGTGAAAGCGACGCAGAGCAGGAAGCAGAATTCAAACAAGTCGAAGGCGAATTGGCGGGCGTGAAGTCCATAGGAGCCGGTAAATACCAATTCACCGTCAAGGATGCAGGGGTGTGGCAGACGACGGAGGCAACACCCTTGCTTTTGAAGGACGGTAAAGCCTTTGTTATCAAACGCGGCTCGCTTGGCAGCTTCATGCTGGTGATGAACGGCCGGGGCATCCGCGTGAAGCGGGTCAGCTAAACAACAAGGCCAAAGACATGATCGACCTGACCCCGCACCGCCTGTCGCTTTCGACGGGCATAGACATGGATGTATTTACGGCCGGTGATCCTAAGAATCCGGCGATTATCTTCTTGCACGGCTTTCCCGAATCGCACCGCACATGGCGGCACCAGATCGCGCATTTCGCCGACCGTTTTTACTGCATCGCGCCCGATCAGCGCGGCTATCGCGGGACGTCAAAGCCGCAGGAGGTCGACGCCTATACGGCGGACAAGCTGACCGCCGATATCTTTGCACTGGCCGATGCGTTGCATGTGCAGCAATTCATCATCGCTGGCCATGACTGGGGTGGGGCGATTGCGTGGAGCGTTGCGTTGAATGGGCAAGCCGGCGCGCTCAATCCCGATTGGGCGGGGCGTGTGCCGCGCGCGATTATCGCCAATGCGCCGCATCCCTATATTTTCCAGAATTTGTTGATTACCGACATGAACCAGCGTGAGTCGAGCCAATATATTCGCGCCTTTCGCGATCCGGCGAACGACCTGTTGGTGCAGGAACAGGGCCTGACCGGACTATTGTTGAAGACGATCAAATGGGACAAGCCAAATGCGATGGAACCCGAAGAACGCGCCGCATTATTGGCCGATTGGACCGACCGTGACGCCTGTTTCGGAATGCTCAACTGGTACCGTGCGTCTGCGCTTTATGTGCCTGCGATGGACGAGGATGCCGAAATCCCGGCCTTTGCCGCGGGCGCGTTTCCGAAACTGATGATCCCGACATTGATTATATGGGCGATGGATGACCTGGCTTTGCCGCCGAGCAACATTGATGGCATAAAAGAGCTTGTGCCCGATGTAACAATCGTGCCCGTCGAAAATTGCGGACATTTCGTGATTTGGGAACAACCCGATGCCGTGAACGCGGCGATGGACGCATTCCTGCGCTAATCGCCGCGCCAGTCTATCCACGCACCATGGGCATGCGCTTCGGCCAACACATGCCAGTCGTCGGGGCCAAGCCAATATTTGACCGATAGCTCATGCTTGAAAGTCTCGCGATTGGTTTCCAGCATGATCCAGGCGAGCGGTTGTTCGGACGTTGCCTTTTGTCCAGCGGCTTCAATGGCTGCGCGGATTTTCTGACGCCGGTCCTGGGGGATATATTGCCACACAATCGAATGGTTGAATATGCGGACGACATAAGGGTCTTGTGGAGCAGATAGGCGCTCCAACACCCAGTCAAGCGCATCGGCCTTTACAACATTGGGTGGTTGCACAGCGGCAAGAGCAATCGCGGTGTCCATGCGTGCCATCCGATCCAGATTTTCAGGCCAGACATAGCTTTTTACGCGCATTGCGGAAGCGGGGTCGGATAAATCAATGGGGGCCTGATCACAGCCATGAATGTGGGTGATCGTTACCGGCGACTCAGTTGGCGGCGGGCCGCGCCAATCGGGCCTTATACGCATCGGAGAATTTTCTGGCCCCACGCTGACGCCGCCTAAGTCATAATGATAACGGTCCATCATGCTATTGATGCCCGCGCTCGCGCCCAGTTCATTCAGTTCAAATTGCGTTCCGATTTTGGGTGATAGCCACAGCAAAGCGGCCATGAAGTTGGCGGAACGCCCGACTTCGTTGGTTTGGGGCGGACCATCCAGCCATGGCAATAATCGCGCATCATGGTCATGCGTAATTGCGGCGATGATGGCGTCGACTTCGGCCTGATCCGTCACTTCGCCGCGATAAATTCGTCCCAAGCGATCATCTGCGCCCGTCAGGTGCAGATGGTGAAGCCCGCCCGCGAGCCGCAATGGCAGGGCATCCTCCAGTGGCAGCCCCGGCCAGTTGGCAATGCGCTGTCCGACCATATTTTCGCCTTGCATGAGCGCAAGCTGCGCCTCGACAATCCGCGCTGTCACGGGCGCGTCGTTGCGGCGGCAATGTTCGGCTTGCACCCTCATGCCCTCCGCCACATGCGCATCATCCATCACGCCGCGTCCAAAATCATCCGATGCTATATTTTCTGCCATATTGCCCTTTCCGCCCGCGACCCGTAAAGCGCGGTCATTGTGACCGAACCAATCATCTTTGCAATCCCCAAGGGACGGATTCTTGACGAGGCTTTGCCGTTAATGCAGGCGGCCGGTATAGAGCCTGAAGCGGCGTTTTTCGACGACGCCAGCCGTGCGCTTTTGTTCGGGACCAACGATCCAGCGATCAGTATCATTCGCGTACGCGCGTTCGATGTGGCGACCTTTGTTGCCCATGGCGCGGCGCAGATTGGCATTGTTGGTTCGGACGTTATCGATGAATTTGATTATTCGGAACTCTATGCGCCCGTGGACTTGGGCATTGGCCGTTGCCGCATATCGGTGGCGATGCCGCACGGCGTGCCCGATGATGTCAATGGCGGGCATATTCGTGTGGCCACCAAATATCCCGGCACGACCAGCCGTTATTATCACGCGCGCGGCATTCAGGCGGAATGTGTGAAGTTGAATGGCGCGATGGAACTTGCCCCTTCGCTTGGGCTTTCGGGGCGGATTGTGGATCTGGTGTCGTCGGGCAAGACGCTCGCCGAAAATGGCCTCGTCGAAACGGCGGTCATTTCCCAAGTGTCGGCGCGGCTGATCGTCAACCGCGCTGCGTATAAGATGATGAGCGGGACTATTCCGGCTATGGTGCAACGTTTCCGAGAATTGACGGGCGCCCGTGCAGCGGCTTGATTCCTCCGAGTTTGGTTTTGTGGATGCATTTGACGCGTTGGTAAATGGTCGGCGTGAGGCGGACGCCGATGTGTCGAGCGCCGTGGCGCAAACGATTCGCGATGTGCGCGCACATGGCGATGTGACGCTGGCTGAAATGACGCAACGCTTTGACGGTTTTAACCTAAACGAAGCAGGGTGGCAGATTGACGCGGCGCAGTGCAAAGCGGCCTATGACGCGCTCGAGCCTGAGCTGCGTGACGCGCTGACGCTCGCGGCGAAACGGATTGAGGCCTATCACAAGGCGCAATTGCCAGAGGACCGCGATTATCGTGACAGTGACAATGTGCGGCTTGGTGCGCGCTGGTCGGCGGTTGATGCGGCGGGGGTCTATGTCCCCGGTGGCCGTGCGGCGTACCCATCATCGGTGTTGATGAACGCGATTCCCGCTAAGGTGGCTGGGGTGGAGCGCATTGTCATGGTCACGCCAACACCCGGCGGCGAGACCAACCAGACCGTAATGGCCGCCGCGCATGTGGCTGGTGTGGATGAAATCTGGCGCGTCGGAGGCGCGCAGGCGATTGCGGCGCTTGCCTATGGAACCGCGCACATTCGGGCCGTAGATGTCATCACGGGCCCCGGCAATGCATGGGTGGCCGAGGCTAAACGGCAGCTTTATGGTGTGGTTGGCATCGACATGGTTGCCGGGCCGTCCGAGATCGTCGTGGTGGCCGATGCCCAAAATGACCCCGAATGGATTGCCGCCGATTTGTTAAGTCAGGCCGAACATGACCCGACCAGCCAGTCGATATTGTTCACGGACAATGCCGAATTTGCTGACCAAGTATCAGCCGCAGTTGACGCGCAAATTGCGACGCTGTCCACGGGCGCGGTTGCGCGGGCCAGTTGGACGGACTTTGGCGCGATTATCGTGGTCGCTGATCTGGAAGGCGCAATGCCTTTGGTCAACCGGCTGGCGGCGGAGCATTTGGAGCTGGCGGTCGATGATGACCGCGCCGAGCGACTGTTTGACCTCGTCCGCCACGCGGGATCGGTATTTTTGGGCCGTATGACGCCCGAGGCGATTGGCGATTATGTCGCCGGACCAAATCATGTATTGCCCACCGGACGGCGCGCGCGCTTTGCGTCTGGCCTGTCGGTGCTCGATTTCATGAAGCGGACCAGCTTCATCGCGCTCGATCAACAGGCTATCAACAGCATCGGTCCGGCGGCGGCAACGCTTGCCGATGCCGAAGGTTTACCCGCCCATGCGGCGAGTGTCAGGAAAAGATTATGAGTGCCCATAACGCCAGTGCCAAATCCAAATCGCGATCGGCGGCGCGGCTTGCGTCGGTGCAGGCGCTATATCAAATGGATATGGAAGACATCGGCATTGCCCGTCTGCTGAATGAATTTCATTCGCACCGGCTGGGTCAGGAAATCGAAGACGCCCAATATGCCGATGCCGACCCCGATTTCTTCGATGATGTTGTCTCGGGCGTTGATGCGCGGCGCGCAGAAATCGACGAACGTGTCGATGGCAAACTTGGTGAAAAATGGAAGATGGACCGTCTGGACAAGACGATGCTCCAGATATTACGTTGCGGCACCTATGAATTGATTGCCCGGCCAGATGTACCCACCGCGACGGTCATCGACGAATATCTCGACGTCGCCCATGCGTTTTTTGACAAGAAGGACGCGAAGTTCGTCAATGGCTTGTTGGACGCCGTTGCAAAGGACGTACGCGCCCGCTGAACGGCGCTGTCCTGAATATAGTTCTGCATGTCCTCGCAATGCGGTAACGTTTCCCTATGACCACCGAATCCAGCTTCATCAACCTCTTGCGTGGTTTTGCCACTGACCCAGCGGCGCGTGGGTTAATGGATGACGTTGCGGTGATCGACATCGGCGATGCGGCGTTGATTATCACGCATGACATGATGGCAGAGGGCGTGCATTTCCGGTCAAACGCCAATCCAGCCGACGTCGCGTGGAAGTTATTGGCATCGAACCTGTCTGATTTGGCTGCAAAGGGCGCAGCGCCCATGGGTGTCCTGCTTGGCTTCATGCTGGGTGACGATGCATGGGACAGGGCATTTGCCGCTGGGTTGGAAAAGGCGCTGGCGCATTATAACGTCGTTTTGCTTGGCGGAGATACCGTTGCCAATCGCGGCGATAAGCGGGCGCTTGGGCTGACCGCTTTGGGCAGGGCAACCCATCGCCCCGTGCCATCGCGATCCGGCGCGCAAATTGGCGACATAGTATATGTGACGGGGACGCTCGGCGATGCCTTGGCTGGATTTGAGCTCATTGACGCTGGTTTTGATGAGGTTGGGCCGCTGGCCGATGCGTTTAACCGGCCAGTCGCGCGGGTGGCCGACGGCCAAAAGCTTGCGCCGATTGTCACCGCGATGATGGATGTGTCGGATGGTTTGCTGCTCGATGCCGAACGATTGGCGACTGCCAGCCAGATTGGCATAGAAATTGACCTTGCGTGTGTGCCCTTGTCGCCGCTCTATATCAGCTATCGCACAGACAGCCTTGAAAGCCGGTTGCAGGCGGCAAGCTGGGGCGATGATTATCAATTGCTGTTTACCGCGCGGCCAGAACTGCCGCTGCCCGTGCAAGCAACCGCCATTGGCTGTGTATTATCCGGCGGCGGTCTCACCTTAAAAGACGGCGCGATTCCGGTAAAATTGCCGCCGATGCTCGGTTATCAACATCAATAAGCCAAACCGGCCCACAAGGCCGTTTTTATGGGTTGCGTCATACTGCAAAGCCACCCTATACCGCAGCCGCTTGTGTGCCTTTTCGGGTACACTAAGGGAGAGTTTCTAACACAGAAAAACGGGGAAAGGACAGCTTATGTCTTTGTCAATTATGGCTATATTGTGCGGGGTTGTCGCCGTGCTCTATGGAATTATAACAAGCCGCTCGGTGCTTGCTGCATCGGCCGGTACGCCGCGGATGCAAGGAAATCGCAGCCGCTATCCAGGAAGGCGCCGGCGCATATCTGGCACGCCAATATCGTACTATTGCAATTGTGGGCTTCATCGTTGCGGTTCTGGTCGGTGTTTTCCTTGGGCCGTTGTCTGCGGTCGGCTTCGTCCTTGGCGCTGTGTTGTCTGGCGCGACAGGCTTTATCGGGATGAATATCTCGGTTCGCGCCAACGTCCGTACGGCCCAGGCCGCTAGCGAGAGCCTTCAAAAAGGCCTGACAATGGCGTTCAATGCCGGTGCGATCACGGGTATGCTCGTGGCTGGCCTTGCTTTACTTGCGATTGCCGGTTTCTTCTATTACCTCACCGAAGTCGCAATGAACCTTCCGAACAGCCGCCCCGTTATCGACGGTTTGCTGGCCTTAGCGTTCGGCGCATCGTTGATTTCGATCTTCGCGCGTCTCGGCGGCGGTATTTTTACCAAGGCTGCGGATGTCGGCGCTGACCTCGTCGGTAAGGTCGAAGCAAATATTCCTGAGGATGACCCCCGCAACCCTGCGACGATTGCCGATAATGTCGGCGATAACGTTGGCGATTGTGCGGGTATGGCGGCCGACTTGTTCGAAACCTATGTTGTGACCATTGGCGCAACTATGGTTTTGCTCGCCTTGTTGATGCCAGCTGCGATGCCAGCGGCTGAGCTGTTGAACCTGATGTCGTTGCCATTGGTTGTTGGCGGTATCTGCATTCTGACGTCGATTTTGGGCACCTTTTTCGTCCGCTTGGGCGGCGGTAAAAACATCATGGGTGCGATGTATAAGGGCTTTCTGGTCACCGCAGTCACTTCGATTCCGGCGATTGGCTATGTCACATACCAGACGCTCGGCGGCGATATGAATGCCGAAGTGACCTATAGCACCGGCGGTTTCACGGGTTGGACATTGTTCTATTCGATGATGGTTGGCTTGGCCGTCACCGGGCTTCTGGTCTGGATCACCGAATATTACACCAGCACCAACTACCGCCCGGTCCGTTCGATTGCCAAGGCATCGGAAACCGGTCACTGGCACCAACGTCATTCAGGGCCTAGCGATCAGCCTTGAATCTACAGCACTGCCAACTTTGGTTATCTGTGTTGGTATCATTGTCTCGTTCCAGTTGGCGGGCATTATCGGTATTGCGTTCGCTGCAACCTCGATGCTTGCTTTGGCCGGTATGGTTGTCGCGCTCGACGCTTATGGGCCGGTCACCGATAACGCAGGCGGTATCGCTGAAATGTCTGAAATGGACAAATCGGTTCGTGAAAAGACCGACGCGCTCGACGCTGTGGGTAACACCACCAAGGCCGTGACCAAGGGCTATGCCATCGGTTCAGGCGGCTCTGGCGGCGCTCGTTTTGTTTGGTGCTTATACCGCTGACTTGGCGTTCTACTCCGATAAACTCGGCCTTGCAGAAGGCGGCGTCGATTTCACGCTCATGAACCCCTATGTCATTGTCGGTCTGCTGCTGGGTGCGTTGTTGCCATATCTCTTCGGAGCAATGGGCATGACTGCAGTCGGCAAGGCAGCCGGTGAAGTGGTGAAGGACGTTCGTGACCAGTTTGCGAACAATCCCGGCATCATGGACGGCAGCTCGAAGCCCGATTATGCCCGCACCGTTGATTTGGTGACCAAGGCGGCGATCCGCGAAATGATCGTTCCTTCGTTGCTGCCGGTACTGGCACCAATCGTCGTGTATTTCGTGATCAGCTGGGTTGCAGGTCCCGCACAGGGCTTTGCCGCTCTCGGCGCGCTTCTGTTGGGTGTGATTGTCGGCGGTCTGTTCGTTGCTATCTCGATGACTTCGGGCGGTGGCGCATGGGACAATGCCAAGAAATATATCGAAGATGGCCACCATGGCGGTAAAGGTTCGGAGGCCCATAAGGCAGCCGTAACCGGCGACACTGTGGGTGATCCCTATAAAGACACCGCTGGCCCAGCCGTAAACCCAATGATCAAGATCACGAACATCGTGGCCTTGCTGTTGTTGGCGGCATTGGCGCATGGCGGCATGTAACGCCTACAGAAAATTAAGCTTTAAGGCCCCGCTGGAAGCAATTCCGGCGGGGTTTTTTATGCGCTGATCGAATTGTTCAGAACCGCTTTCTAAAGCTCAATTCAAATACCCGACCGCGCGGGTCGATATAGCCCGGCTGATAGCCCAAAGGCACGTTTCCATTCTGGTCGCGGACATCGACAATATCGTTCAAGATATTTTCGACCCGGAATGAGATGCGGCTACCTTTCAACAAAGGCACGGCCTTTATCACGCGCGCTTGCTGGTCAAAATTGACGAACAGAAATGCATTGATTGCGGCAATGTCGCTAAACCGCAGGTCATTGCTGCCGGGAAGGCCCGAACCGTCGGCGGTAGTGCCGCTCTTATAGGTCCCTTGCAGCCGGAACCCAAAGCCCTTGTGGAACAGGCCACCTGAAAGCTCGACCTCATGCCGCGATGCGCCGCCATTGCTGCTTGTCGCTGAACCGTTGAGCAAATCGAGCACAGGCACGCCGGGACGGATGAGGATTTCGTCTTCTATGCGGTAGCTGTGGTATAAAGCGATGTTCCAGCGGCTGGGCTGGCTACCACCGGGAGCGCCAAAACGGCCACCGCCACCAAAGCCGCGACCGCCGCTGCCGCCTGCCGCCCGAGGCGCGCCGGGAACGCCTGTCGCAGCAGGAGGAGGGCCGCCTGCTGGCCCGCGTGCGGGTGCCTGCGCGCCGATATTGCCCGACAGGTTAAAGCCCCAGCGGATCCGCTGTGACGTTTCACGGTCGAAATTCACCGGTCGTTGGTCGATACTGACTAAGCGGCCATCGACATCACGCACGACGCGGCTGGCAAAGGCGGCTTCAATCTCTGGCGTCAGCAATGGGAATGCGGCCGTGGTATTGCGGCTGTTGTTTTTGAAATAGCTGAACTGAAGCGCGAAATCCTTGATGAAATCTGGATTCCAATTCGCGTTCAATATGACATCGCGGCGTTTTTCGCCGATCAGGGCAGGGTTGCCGCCGGTAAGGACGTTGATGAACAGGCTTTCGCCGCGCGTAAAGTCATAGGTCGCAACATTGGGCGCGACCAAAGTCGGGTTGCCCAATTGGCCAATGCCCGGTGCGTTTTCGTCGCCTGTGATCGATGCCTGAAAGGTCAGGTTGCGCGCAGGGGCCCAGCGCAAGCCAGCGCCATATTCCAATAGCTTTCCGAAATCGGACAGGTCGTTATAGCCGATATTGCCATTGACTGACCATTCGCCAATCGCGGAGCCAATGCCGAAATCGCCGCTGGTCAGGGGCAATTCCGCATTGACCGAATGGTTCATGATGTTCCGGCGCAAGGAGGTGTCGGTCGTGACGCCCGAACGCCATGTTTCACTGTCCAGCATTTGCCGGGTAAAGCCCGACGCGAACGTCATTTGCATATCGCCCGCGGGCAATTTGAGCAACGTTCCAGCAAGGGTGCTGCGCACGTCCATATTCTGGTTCAGGCTGCTGGCAAGATCAGGGGCGAGGAACAACAAATTCGCACCAAAATCGGCTGCAAAGGGGTTCGTCGTTCCGGCCAAAACGCCAGCGCGTAAGTCAGAGAAATCTGCGTTGCGCGTCGTGCGTGTGTCATTTGCAGTGCGTGCATAATTGCCCGTTACTGTCCACCGCCATCCGCCCAGCGCGTGGTTGAACGTGCTACCAGTCTGGAACACATGCGTTTCGCTTGCCCGTTCAAGCGGGCGCGGGGTGTCGAAATAGCGGCTGAGCGTCACGTCTTGACCGAATGGTGAAAACGGGCTGCTGCCGGGCAGGGTGAAGCTTGTTACGGCCAAACCCAGCAAAGATTCGCTGCCTGTCAGCGCGTAATTGGCGTTCAGCGACAATATTGTTTGCGGACCAAGCGATCGGCTCCACGTCCCGTTCACCTCAAGCCGTTCGGTGCGGGGCAGCAATGTTCGTGCATCGTCGATATCCCCGTCATTCAGGCGATTTGCCGTGCTGGCAAATTGCGCCAAACTCGGGTTGGATATGCCCAAGGGCACAGCAGCCCGCGTTACATTGCTTCCGACAAGCGTGCTTAACGCAGGCGAAATCGCTCCATTGAGGCCAAGGCCGCTGATATTGCCGCCGCGCGCCAATAGCAAACCGCCCGAAGAAATCAGGTCGCGTTCGGATTCGGTCAGCGCAGTGGACCGTTCAAGCTCAATATCCAAATTAAACCGCGTGTTTTTACCAATGCGGGTCAGCGTCGTTTCAAATTCATTGCGCGCAAAGCCGCCATCCTGCGGCTGGGCATGTTCAAATTCTGTGGCGAAGGAGGCAAAATTGTCCTTCAAGATGAAATTGATCACCCGTTGGTCTGGACGGAAACCATATTTTAGCGCGACTTCTTCTGGGAAAATTTGAACTTGACGAATGGCTTCTGGCGGTAAATCGCGAAGTTCACGGAAACCCGATACGCGCTGGCCATTCAGCAATATGATCGGCATGCCACCCCCGCGTCCACGCCCCGAATTCGCTTGCGGTGCGACCGCCGCGACAAGGTCCGTCAGCGATGATGCGCCCAAAGACGCAATGTCAGCCTCGTTCAACTCCTCGACGGGCGGGACATCGGTGTCCACAGACCCCTTAATACGTTCAGCCGTAACGACGATTTCGCCCGAAGGCGCGTCTTCAACGGCTTTTTCGACGTCGTCATTGGCAATGACAACGGTGCTGCCCGGGTTCTGGACATCATCCATGGCCATTGCGGGAACAGAGGCCGACACCAGCAAAATTGCGCTCAAACCTGTTGTTTTCATGGGGAGAAGCTCAATGTATATCATCGTTACGTTCGAGCTATAACGTATTGCGCAAGATATGAACGTAAAGTTTACGATATTTTGTCGCAATGAAGCGATTACACTGTAGCGCTTCCCTTTTTCGAACATTAGGTTTACAGGCGCAGCAACGTTGAATTTTTGAAGATTTAAGGGGCCGAATGGCAAAAGAAGAATTACTCGAAATGCGTGGGACAGTCCGTGAATTGCTGCCCAATGCCATGTTCCGTGTCGAGCTCGAAAATGGCCATGAAGTTTTGGGCCATACCGCCGGAAAGATGCGCAAGAACCGTATCCGCGTTCTCGTGGGTGACGAAGTGCTGTGCGAACTGACCCCTTATGATCTGACCAAAGGCCGGATCACGTACCGCTTTAAATAAGGGCGGCAGACCTTGGGTCTGAACCCCATACTCATATTGGCCTCATCAAGCCCACGCCGACGTGACCTTCTCGCGCGGTTGGGCGTTGTGCCTGCGCGTATCGTCGCACCGGACATTGATGAGTCACCCCGTAAGGGAGAGGTTCCGCGTGTCTATGCGCTGCGCATGGCCGAGGAGAAGGCGGTTGCCGTTCCACGTGACGCTGGCGAGATTGTGGTGGCAGGCGACACCACGGTCGCCGTTGGCCGCAGAATATTGCCGCAAGCTGTCGATGCCGACATGCAACGCGGGTTCCTGAACTTACTCAGCGGTCGCCGCCATCATGTCCTTAGTGCCGTTGCGGTGATTGACGGAAATGGCCGGATGCGCAGCCGGATTTGCGACAGCATCGTGCGCTTCAAACGTTTGTCGGCAGACGAAATCGAAAGCTATATCCAGAGCGGCGAAGGGCTGGGGAAGGCCGGCGGCTATGCCATTCAGGGCAGGGCAGAGGCGTTGATCGACTGGATGGCGGGCAGCCATTCTGGCGTGATTGGTTTACCTTTATATGAAACACGCACGCTGTTGCGTGCATCGGGTTATCCGCTTGACTGATATATGGCGCGATGATGCGCCGGGCGAGCGCCGCGCGGCGGTTGTCGAAAACGGAAACATCGTTGAAATTCATATCCAGCGCGACGCTTTATGGGGCTTGGGCGAATGTGGCGCTGGCCGCATTGACCGCAAAACGCCGTCGGGCGCGTATGTCGTTGCCGACGACAATAGTGAACTTTTGCTGCGCAGCAAAACCAAAGAGCCGGAAGGCGCGCGCGTACCTTTTGCCGTTACACGCGAAGCCATATCCGAGCCGGGCCGTATCAAGCCGCCAGAGATACTATTGCGGGATAGCGCGCATGGGGATCCCCTGATTGGCAAAGATGCCCTGTGGGACGCACGTATGGCGTCTCTTGGTCAATCTGCCATCAACGCGTCCATCGCCGAGGGCTTTGACGTCGCCATCGCCGGCCAGTCTCGTGTTGGCGATGTGACCATAAGCTTTCAACGCACCAAAGCGGGATTGGTGTTCGACATTGATGGTGTTGGCGATGCGTTCGCTATCAATAGGATCGCCGCGACCGAAACTGCGCGCCTACTGCGCCTTTACCAAGTCGGCGCGATGGTCATGATCGATTTTGTGTCGATGGAGTCCAAGGCACAGCGCACACGGGTTGCCGAAGCTTTTGATGCCGCATCCTTAGCAGACGCCCGTCCGTTTGAGCGCACTGCCATCAATGGCTATGGCATGATGCAGGTCGTGCGTGCACGGCCAAGGCCGTCTGTGCTCGATCATGTGTTCGGCACGCGTATCGCGGCATTATCAGACGAGACACAGGCCTATTGGTTGTTGCGCGCGGTGGCGCAGTCTTCAGGTTTCGGCGCACGCACAGTGACGACACGGCCGGAGGTTGCGACATTGCTACAGTCCGAACGTTGGGCGGCATGGTGCGCGGCGGCTGTCCGTCTTGCGGGTGCGGATATGGTCGTGGTTGCGGATGAAAAGGCCACAGGCTATGGCCATGTCCATGTCGCGCAAAGCTAACCAATGTCCGCTCTGTGGAAAGCCAATAGTGGCGGAATCCAAGCCTTTTTGCAGTCAGGGATGCAAGGATCGTGACCTGCTGAAATGGCTGGATGAAGGCTATCGCGTGCCAGAGCCGCTGGCCGATTATGAAGATAGCATCGGTTCCGACGGCGGCGACTGATTTTGCGCTTGCCAAGAGGCGCATCGCCTCTCTATAGGCTGCGCTCCCACGCGGTTTTCGCCGCGTAGCCCGAGTAGCTCAGGGGTAGAGCAGCGGATTGAAAATCCGCGTGTCGGTGGTTCAAATCCGCCCTCGGGCACCATTTTTCTGGTGTTAAAGATGTTAGCAACATAAGGCCAAGCGTCTCTTGGTATGCCGCTATGCGTCTGAGTATGCTGCGCCGCGTTCTGGCAATAAAAAAGCCGGAGCAGCGATGGCTGCCCCGGCTTCTTTTGCCCTGAAGAATTCAGGATATTAGAACTTGTACTTCACCGATGCACCATATGTGCGTGGTTGGTTTGGATAGCCCGAAATCGAACCAGACTGCACAACACTTGGGAAGATGGCGGAGAGATATTTCGCGTTCGTCAGGTTACGGCCCCACAGCGACAGTTGCAGGCCATTATCGAGGCTCAGTGTTGTTGACGCACTGAGGTCATTCACTTCACGCTTGTAATCGCGGTAAGCAGGGTTGTCGTTGATGAGCGTGTTCGATTCATTATGGTAATCGGCGTTCAGTATGAGTTCTGAACCGTTGCCGAGTTCTGCCGTGTACGTTGCACCAATTGTTGTCGACAGTTCAGGAATACCTGCAGGCGCTTGACCGCTGATATCTCCGAATGCAGATGCCACATAGCTATCATATTTCGGCGCGAGATAGGTGAATCCAGCGCGCAATTGCAATGCATCGGTTGGATTGACCGAACCATCAAATTCGATCCCGCGTGTTGACTGCTTACCCGCATTGGTCAGAACAAAACCTGTGCCAATGAAGCTGTTGCCCTGGAAATTTTTGATCGACTGATCAAAGATTGTCAGGTTGAATGCAACGCGGTCCCATTTTGCTTTCAAGCCCAGTTCCATAACCGTTGCCTCTTCAGGAAGTGCATAACGCGTTCCGCTGGTAAGGTTGACTGATGCAAGACCCGCGGTGCGAATAGCCGAGGCCGTTAACGGTGCACCCTGCGCTGGCGAACCCGCAACAAAATCTGAAGCAAATGGGCGTGAGTCAATCGACATGTTCCACGACGTTGCCTTAAACCCTGTGCCATAGCTGGCATATAGGTTGATGTTGTCCGTCGCTTCCCATGCCAAACGTGCCGAATAGGTCAGCTGACCATCGCTCGTACGGCCATCTTCAACCACATTCGGGATGTTCAGGAATGGCGGCAAGAATTGCAGCGCTTGCAAACCAAGGAATGGGTTACAGGTGCCCGAACGCGTGGGGTTAGGCGTTGAAGCAGGTGGCGCATTGGTCACGGTTGCGCAACCATTGATCCGCGGGAACAGTCCGGACGAGAGTGCGGTGCCACCTGCAGGTACAAAGCCTGCCGGAAGTGCTGCAGGCAATCCGGCATTGGCGCCGACTTGTACAAGGTCAATCGCGGAGAACACGTCCGTAACCCGAATGTCGCTCGCAAGGTTCTTCTTGTCCTTGGTGTAGTTGAAGCCGCCCGTCAGAACGAGGCCGTCCGTGAGTTCTAAATCGGCCGTTCCAAAGAGGGAGTAGGCTTTGTTCTTGTAATCCCAATCTTCAAAACGACCTTGTCCTTGGCCACCAAATTGGGCTGCGGACGAAGGGACGCCTGCCAATGCGCGAATGGTTGGTTCAAGGCCTGTATAACTTCCGCCGGATAGGGCGTTAGCGTAATTCCGGAAATCCTTACCAAGCGTCAATGCTTGCTTATTGTTGATGCTTTCATCAAAATAATAACCGCCAAGCAAGAAGTTGAATGGGCCATCAAAATCCGAAGCCAAACGCAATTCCTGGGTTTTTGTGGTGATATCCACATCGCCACGGTTCTGGCCGATCAAATCTGCGCTGGTGAAATCACTGTCGGCGTTCGTTTTGGCGCGTGACTCACGATATGCGGTGATGGAGGTTAAGCTCAACGAACCCATTTCATAATCAGCTTGCATCGAAACACCACCATTGGTGATTTTGTTTTCCGATGCGAAATTCTGATACTCGCTGAAGCTGAAGATACCGCCAGAGTTCACCTTGCCACCGATGGCACGAATGGCGGCACCGGTCGGACCGTCGAAGATGTTACCAACGAAGCAGCAATTTTCGTCAATCTTGTCATAGTCGCCAATGAAGCGCAGCTTGAAGCTGTCCGAAGGTTCGATCAGCAATTGCGCGCGGCCATACCAGCGGTTACGCTCACTTGTTTTCGACCCATCGGTCAGGTTGGTGCCATAACCGTCACGCTTGTTGATGCCGCCAGCGAGACTGAAAGCGATATTGTCAGAAATCGGGCCAGTGACGTCGGCCTTGGCCACGATTGCGTTGTAATTGCCGTAGCTGACTTCAGCCGAACCGCCAAATTCATAGCTTGGCGCAGCAGTAACAATCGAGATAACGCCAGCCGAGGCGTTTTTGCCGAACAGGGTCGATTGTGGACCGCGCAACACTTCAACACGCTGCAGGTTTGGAAGGTCGCCGATGGCAGCAGCCGAACGCGACCGATAAACGCCGTCGATGAATACGCCAACCGAGCCTTCAATGCCGGGGTTGTTCGATCCGTTGCCAAAGCCGCGAATGATGAAATCAGTGGATGCCGAGCTCTGAAACTGGCTCACGCGGAGCGAGGGAACGAGTGTCTGCAGATCTTTAAGATCGCGAACCTGCGCCCGTTCAATGGCAGCGGCCGATGTTACCGAAACGGCGACCGGTACTTCTTCCAGCGTTTGTTCGCGCTTAGTCGCGGTGACGATGATGACATCTTCATCAACTTCGTCGCTGGCTTGGGGTGTATTGTCTTGTGCAAAGGCGGCTGAACCCAAACTCAACGAAGCGATGCTGATTGTCGACAACATGGCAGCCTTCAGCAGATGATTTCCCAATTTCATATTCACTCTCCTGTTGTTCATTCCATCCCGGTTGATCCGGGTTTTTATTGGGGATGAGATTTAAAATTGCCCCAGCATCCCACTGAGCCGCCGTTAAGCGTATTGCGATATTAACCAGAAAATGCTGCGCAGCAATTGCTTAGTAACATTTCTGTAAAATATAGTACCATATGCGATAAAAATGTAACGGAACCTTTCGCGGCTCCATAGCGATCTGGATAGCAAATGCCCAAAATGGTCAAAAAATCTGACCTTCCATCGAAAATATGCGCGGCGTGCGCCAAGCCATTCGCTTGGCGCAAGAAATGGGCAAAGGATTGGGACAATGTGCTCTATTGTTCGGATCGCTGCCGCAGGGCGCGATAGACTGATATTGGCTGTCCTGACCCTAAGCGCACCCGATCCAGACCGATTGAACAGTTCCTGACGCGATCTCGGCTCATGTCGTCCAAATGTCTTTTTTTTGATGTGTAGAACGCCGCGCAGATGATCTCGGATCATTTTCGGGACGTGCGGCTTTGCATTTTTGTGACTATCGAATGACAATAGGCGGAGAAATAGTAATATTTTCATCATATTTTGGTCTTCCCCGCAAATTAGGCGAGCGCTCAGTTTCTTTGGGGAATCAAAAATGATCAGTAATTCAAAAGCTGCGCATCGCAGCATCAACAAGTTTACCACAGCTTCGGTCGCAGCGATTTTGGCGGCGTGTTTAACTAACCCGGCAATGGCAGAAGAAGCTGTTGATGAAGATAATGCTGGCTTGTCCGAAATTGTCGTGACCGCCCAAAAACGAACGGAAAATCTGCAGGATGTGCCTATCTCTATCTCGGTTCTGGGTAGTGAGGGTATTGAAAATCGCCACATACAATCGCTGCTTGATTTGGGCGATGGCGCCATTCCTTCGCTGCGCGTCGCCCCGTTCTTTTCGCGTCCGGGCGCGCTTATCATTAACGTGCGCGGCGTGGGTGTTTTGTCGGACAGCAACCAGCCAGCGCGCGATCAAGGCGTCGGCGTTTATGTGGACGGAGTGTATATGGGGCGCGCCCAAGGTTTGGGAACTGCGCTCTATGATGTTGAGAACATCGAAGTGCTTAAAGGACCGCAAGGCACTCTTTTTGGGCGCAATACCGAGGGTGGCGCGGTAAACATTGTCACCAAAAGACCGAGCGGTGAATTTGGACTGGATGCCACTTTGGGCTTTGGCAATTACGGAAGCTATAAAGCCGAAGCCCATCTCGACTTGCCCGAGACAAATAACATCAGTCTAAAATTGGATGGGATTTTGACAAAGCGTGATGGTTTCGTGAAGAACCCGTTTCCAGGCGCATTGGACTATGCCAGCTTTGACAAGCGCGGTTTCCGTGCCGAAGTGCAATGGAAGCCATCAACTAATTTTACCGCTAATTACGCCTTCGATATCGCGCGCGATGCCACAAGCACAAACTATCTGCAATTGGTAGAGGCTCCCGTTGGTGCTCCAGCGACCGCTACCTCAGCGGCGATTTTACCCAACCGTCTTTCTGCCTTGCCAATCGTGCAGCCACGGCGCGCGTCGAGCACTCCGGTTGGTATGCCGCAAGATGCCAGTGTCGGAAACACAAAGGGTATTCGCCTCGGTTTGAACTGGGATGCGACCGAAAACCTGACCTTGAAGTCCATCTCGTCTTATCGCGATATGACGCAGACCCAATATGACAACGCCATCAATATCGTTTCGCTCCAGCAACCACGGACGTCCGCAAACCCGACGGCCAGTTTCGTCGGCTTTCAATTCGGTCGTTACAGCTTGGCACCATTTGCCCAAGATCAAATCAGCCAAGAATTTCAATTCATTGGGGATTTCGAACGTTTGAAATTTGCGACTGGCGCGCTTTATTATCGGGAGAATGCCGAGGATAGCGCAAAAGCGTTCAACACTTTGCAATTCACCGACGCAGCAGGAACGGCCATCGTGGTCCGTTCAATTGATTATGCGACTCAAGTTGTTCAGCGCGCCAGCCGCGTTGAAACGACAAGCATGGGTGTTTATGGGCAAGCGACCTACACGCCGCCGGTTGCCAACGATGTTTTCCACCTTACCCTCGGGGGGCGCTGGACACGCGACAAAAAGGTGGGCGAGCTTTTCACGATTAATGGCACGACCCCGACCATCCCTGTAAATGGTGTCAATGTTACAAGGCCTGTGCCCTTGAACGCGGCTTGGTCCCGGTTTGATCCATTGGTTAACCTGTCTATTGATGCGTCTGAAGACGTCATGATTTACGGTAAATGGAGCACGGGCTACAAATCTGGCGGTGCCAACTCTCGTTCGTTAAATTACGCGCCATTTGGACCTGAGACCGTTTCGATGTTTGAAATTGGTGCCAAGGCGGAATTTCTGGATGGGCGCGCGCGGCTTAATGTCGCTGCCTATCAAGGCGACTATAAATCCATCCAGCTCGACTTTTTCGGCCTGTATGAAGATATCGTCAACGGCGTCCGCGTTGCCACAACACGCACTACCTCTGACACCGTTAACGCCCCGGGCACAGGTAAATTGAAAGGCTTTGAAGCGGAATTTAATCTGGCCCCGGTTACTGGATTAACGCTCTCGGCCAGCTATGCTTATAACAGCGTCAAAATTCCCGCGACGCTTAATCCATTCCCACAACCCGGTAACGTCTTTATCACGGTACCGATCCCCATTTATCAGGTTTATACACCTGAAAATACTGCAAGCGCTTCGATCGATTATGAACTGCCGTTAAAAGATTTCACTATCCGCGCGCATCTTGACGGTAACTTCAATGATGGCTTTTACGGCAACTATAGTGACCCCGAATTTGACCCGGTCACCCGCGCCGTTCGCTATGTGCAGCCAAAGGGTGAAAAGGCGCTTATCTTTAACGGCCGCATTGCCTTTGCCGACATCGATATAGGCGCGTCAGATGCAAAGCTCTCCATCGCGGTCTGGGCGCGGAATCTGTTCAACCAAGAGCATCTGTTCTACAAAGCCGGGGCACCGCGCACCGGCATACAGGGTTTCTTTAACGAACCAAGAACCTTCGGCGTGGAAGCCAAGATCAAAATATAAGATGAAGCGTCATGCCGTTCGCTCTGCGCTTTAAGTATTGAACCATAAGGGACCCGATATGCGTTACTTATTTGCCACTGTCGCATTTTTGGCTTTCGCCGCCCCAATTGCGGCTGAAGCGCGTAATATTGTCATCACCAATGATGACGGCCTGACCAGCAATGTGGTCGCGCTGTATAAGGCGTTGAAGGCCGATGGCCATGATGTGATTGTATCGGTTCCCTGTCAGAACCAAAGCGGGATGGGCGCAGCTTTAGGGTTGCGCCCGCTCACTCCTTTGGAGGCCGCTTGCCGCAACAATGCCGCCAGTATAGGTGCATCCGCCGCTGGCCCGATGACCCGTGAAGGTTTGGGGAGTGATTTTTATTATGTGAATTCCACGCCGGTTATGGCGGTGTTATACGGGTTGGATATCGTCGCGATGAAACGTTGGGGCAGGGCACCCGACCTCGTACTCTCCGGCCCTAATGAAGGGCAAAATGTCGGCGCGATTGCCATCAGCAGCGGTACAATCAGCGCAGCGCAATTTGCAACGTTGCGTGGGGTTCCGGCAATTGCTTTAAGTGCAGGACAGAATAGCGCTGGCCCCGATTTGGAGAATGCGCAATCTCCCATCATCGCCGAAAAAAGTGCGGAGATGGTGCGCGCTTTGGATGTCGCATCAAACGGCGGACGGATGGTTCCGGTCGGATTGGCGCTGAACGTCAATTTTCCCAATGAGGCAAAGGGAGCAAGATTCTGCGTCTCAAAAGTCGGCACATATAATGCCTATACCCTCAAATTTGCCGAAAATATGGCGGCAAGCGCATCGCCCGAAATGAAGGAAATGGCGCGGACGTATAAGATGGATATCCCGGCGCTGCCTGGCTTGTTACTCGGTCAAAATTCGGCCAAGCCTTCCGCTGATCAATTGCAAGATGAATCCTTCCTCCACCTTAGCTGCATTGCCGTATCGCCGATGCAAGCAGGCTATGCCGGTGATGACAAGAATATCAACTGGGTTAGCGGCGTTTTGAAAGGCTCGGCGCTGGCTAAATAAGGGCGAGGGTGCGGAGCAATGACGCACCCACTGCCGCCAGCGTGCCGCGATGTGCCGCTTTGTTCCGTTTTCATGTTCGAACAAAAAAGCAGCCGCGCGAAAACACATCGCACCTATCGGGTTTTGAGGGGAAAAATGGTGCCGGCTACAAGGTTCGAACTCGTGACCCCCTGATTACAAATCAGGTGCTCTACCAACTGAGCTAAGCCGGCACTCGGCGCGTCCCATAGCGTCAAATGACTCCAAAGGTCCAGCCCTCAGTTGCAGCAATTTCAAAATTTAGTGCATTGGGTGCCCAAAGTTGCGGATTTTCGGCAACATTGCGCAGCCATGCTGCGGTTATCAGGGCGTCGGTCGCATGGTCTGTGTAGCGGTTTAAGGGTGAATGGGGTTTCGATCCAAGCGCTTGCAACGCCAAATCGAGTCCAATGGCATCGCGCACCTTGCTGCGGCCCTTGGCAACGCCAGCAGCGCGGGCGGCGATGGTGGTGTAAATCTCTAAAGCCACTTTGCCGCGCGCCGGAGGCGGATCGAAGGGCCAAATCGCCACAGCATCGCGCAGTTGGTGCAGAAGCCGCATACCCGCGAAACTCGCCTTGGCGACTTGCGATGCGCCAATGGCGTCATAAACGGTTGAAGCCTTGCCGCTGCTGCTTTTGTTCTGCAACTCACATTGCCGCCAAAACAGATAGTCCGATTTTGTAACATCTGCCGCGCCGAAATAGAAATGGCTGCGGTGCAGGGTTTCGAGGAAGGATGCCGCGCCCAGATCCGGGTCGTCGCAGACATGGTCGACATACGCCCAGAATGCCTTGGCGGACGCGGGCACATCATCGCCCGGCAAATAACTGCCGCGTTCGACAAAAGGCGGGGCGAAGCTGAAGTCGAAACCGATGAGCAAATCATCATCTTGCGCCAAAAGCCAGTCGGCGACGCCTTGGCGCGACCAGGCCTTGTCAGGCGGCGTTATGAGGCGCGGGGCTTCATCGCCTGCGTCACAGACCGCGAGCGCGATGCCGGGGTGTCGGCTACCTTTTGCGCCGGACCAGTCGGCGCACGCGAAACGGGTGAATGGGCGCATTATTGGCTGTCGGTTTCGCCATTGCGCGCGCGCAGCCGGTCCCAATATTGCAGCCGCTCGATTATCTTGCGTTCAAAGCCGCGTTCGACGGGTTGGTATAAAGCGGTAGGTGTCACCGCATCCGGCCAGTAATTCGCGCCCGAAAATCCGTCAGCGCTGTCGTGATCATAGGCATAGCCTGCGCCATAGCCGATGTCCTTCATCAACTTCGTCGGTGCATTCAGGATATGCGCTGGCGGCATCAGTGAGCCGGTATCCCGTGCCATTTTCCACGCGGATTTTTGCGCCTTGTACGCGGCATTCGATTTAGGCGCGGTAGCGAGATAGAGGCATGCTTGCACAATGGCGACTTCGCCTTCAGGACTGCCCAAAAATTCATAAGCCTGCTTGGCGGCCAGGCATTGGACCAAAGCCTGCGGGTCAGCGAGGCCGATATCCTCACTGGCGAAACGGACCAAGCGGCGCAGCACATATAACGGCTCTTCGCCCGCCACCAACATACGCGCCATCCAGTATAAAGCCGCCTGCGGGTCGGACCCGCGCAAGCTTTTATGCAGGGCGGATATCAGGTTATAATGTCCCTCCCGATCCTTGTCATAAACGGGCATCCGGCGCTGCAACAACGCCGCCATGGCTTGTGATTCGAGCGGATTTTCAATGTGAATCGCAAACAAAGTTTCCGCCTGATTAAGCAAAAAGCGGCCATCACCATCGGCGCTAGAGATCAACGCCAACCGCGCATCGTCGGTTACGGGCAGGGCGCGTTCCAATATGGCTTCTGCACGGGTCAGCAGCGTGGCCAACGCCGCCTCATCCAAACGTTGCAGCACCATGACTTGCGTGCGCGACAGCAAGGCGGCGTTGAGCTCGAACGACGGGTTTTCGGTCGTTGCGCCGACGAGTGTGACCACGCCGCTTTCCACAAAGGGCAGGAAGCCGTCCTGTTGCGCGCGGTTGAAGCGATGGATTTCGTCCACGAACAGCAATGTCTGCTTGCCCGTTCTTGCCATTGCCTCTGCCTCGGCAAAGGCTTTTTTCAGGTCAGCTACGCCCGAGAACACCGCCGAAATCGGCTTGTAATGCATATCCACCGCGTCGGCCAACAATCGGGCGATGCTGGTCTTGCCCGTGCCGGGTGGTCCCCACAGGATCATCGAGGATAATTTGCCCGCAGCAACCATGCGGCCGATCGCGCCATCTGGGCCCGTCAGATGTTCCTGACCGATGACCTCATCCAATTTGGCAGGCCGAAGCTTGTCCGCAAGCGGGGCGTTTTCGGGCATAGATGCGGGAACTATTGCGGTGTCACCAAAAAGGTCGCTCATGTCACAATCCTGCCTGAATAGGCATCACGGGATCCGCATGAACGCCCGAAGCTGCACAGCTGTAAGACCGACTTAACGCGAAGCAACGGCACGCGCCGTATGTTGACGGATGAGGCGAAGATAGGTGTCGGCCATGGTCTGGTTGATGGCATCCCAACTATAGTCCAACGACCGTTGTTCGCCAGCAGCGCCGTGTTTGGCTCGCAAGTCTTCATCCACGCAATAAGCCTGCAATGCATCGGCGAATTGGTTTATCGCTCCGGGCGCAATCAACCGCCCGGACACTTTGTCTTCGACCAAACTTTGGCTGCCGGTTGCCTTTGCGGCTACCACGGGCAGGCCGCTGGCCATGGCCTCGAGCGTCACATTGCCAAAAGCCTCGGTCACCGAAGGGTTGAAAAAAATGTCCATGCTCGCAACTGCACGGCCCAGATCCGAACCCACTTGAAAGCCGGCGAATTTTGCATCGGGAATACGCGATTCAAACCAGGGGCGGGCAGGGCCGTCGCCGATCACCAGAACCTGATGCGGGACTTTGCGGCGTTTGAGTTGGTCAATTGTATCGGAAAAGACATCAAGGCCCTTTTCCATCACGAGCCGTCCCAGAAAGCCGATAACGGGTGTGTCGTCGGCTATCGCAAGCCCGTGCCGCCACGCCATATCCCGCTGGCCAGGGTCGAAGATATCCCGATCCACGCCGCGTGACCAAATGTCGATGTCATAGTTCATCCGCTGCTGGCGCAGGACCTGCGCAAAGCTTTCGGACGGGGCAACCAAGGCGTCACATTTCCGGTACAGCCGGCGAATCCATGCCTCAACGACAGGCTCCATGAACGATAGATTGTAATAACGCAGATAGGTCTCGAACCGTGTGTGCACGGAACACAAAACCGGCAAATGCCGCTTTCGAGCCCATTTTACGGCCTTGCGTGATACCCGGTCAGGGCTTGAAATGTGCAAGATATTTGGGTTGAACGCCTCCAGATCGCGCCGGACGGCACGGGATAAAGACAAGGGAATGCGATATTCCGGACGAAAGGGAATCGCGACCGACGGAACACTCACCAGGTCTCCGGTCGCGACAAAAGCAGGTTCAGCAACCGTTGGGGAATAAATCCTTACCGATGCGCCTTGACTCAAAAGATAGCCTACAAGCCGATTTAAAGCCTGATTTGCGCCATCACGGACATAATTATAATTGCCGCTGAATAGCGCAATGCGAAGGTCGCTGGTCTGCATCGGACGGCTTTTATCGGCGGCAGCGCAAAATGCCAATGGGAATGGTGCATTTGGTGCGATATGCACTCAATATGATATTAAGTCAGATCGATGTTTTGCTTATTGGGAAACCCAAAGCGTTTCACGCCGACGGCACGATGAGCGCCATGGCGCGCACGCCGGTGGACCGACCGGTATTCTTGGGCAAGAATGGCTTTGAGGGAGATCAAGTCGCCGATCCCATTGTGCACGGCGGCGCGGACAAGGCGGTGCATTTTTATCCAGCAGAACATTATCCCAAATGGATTGCCCATTTTGCGGCGGAGAAATTTGTCCACCCTCTGCTCGACCAAGCGGGCGCATTTGGCGAAAACATCAGCGCATCGGGCCTGACCGAGGACAAAGTGCGGATCGGGGACCGCTTCCGTATCGGCAAGGCATTGGTCGAAGTCGCGCAAGGCCGACAACCCTGCTGGAAGCTCGATCATCATTTCGGTGTACATGGCCTATCGAGCGCAGTCATAAACAGTGGCCGTTGCGGTGGCTATTTCCGCGTGATTGAAGAAGGCGCAGTGGCACCCGGCGACAGCATACAACAACTGCACGCGGCAGAGCATGATTGGACCGTTGCCCGAACCTTTCATCTTTTGATTGGCGGCGGGCATCGCGCAGAAGGGGCCAAATCACAGTTGCGGGCGCTCGCGACGCTGGAGACTCTCGCCGAAAGCTGGCGGACCAGGGCGGTGAAATTGGCGGGGATGATGAGGGGGTAGCATAGACAGATCGGGGCCTCGACGACGCTCGATACGAACCGTTTGGGAGAGTGTGATTTTGAAAAGTCACACTCCGTCACCCTGAACTTGGTTCAGGGTCTGTTTATCCATTGTCGCTCTGTATTTGCTGCATGATAGACCCTGAAACACGTTCAGGGTGACGATTAAACGGATGCGGTCGGTCTCCCCGGTGCTTATGCGCTTGCGTCGGGTCGGTCGGACGCAGGGGCGTAGAGCCGGATTCGGGTAACGCGTTTTTCGTCGGCTTCCAATATTTCCAAAGTCCAGCCGCTGGCCTCATGCAACAGCATTTGGCCGATGTCGGGGACTTGGCCGGCAATGACGAAGGCGAGGCCGCCAAGTGTATCGACGTCTTCATCCACTTCCGCCAGCTTCGGGTCAATGGCATCGGCCAGATCGTCGAGCTCCGCGCGCGCGTCGGCTTCCCACATATCGGGGGCCGTTTGCGTGAACAGCAATTCGGGTTCATCGTCATGTTCGTCTTCGATTTCGCCGACGATTTCTTCTACTAAATCTTCAATCGTTACCAAGCCCTCGGTTCCCGAATATTCATCCAGTACGATGGCCAAATGCGTGCGCGTGCGGCGCATTTCGTCGAGCAGGGCAAGTACGCTCATATTTTGCGGCACGAATCGTGGTTGGCGAATGAAGGATTCAAGGCTTTGAGGACGGTCCTGATCTGAGGCCAGAACCGCGAACACATCCTTAATATGGATCATGCCGATGATACTGTCCAACGTATCGCGGTAAACGGGCAGGCGGCTGTGGCCATGTTCGGCGAACGCGGCGATGCAATCGGCAAAGCCAGCGCTTTCTTCAATCGCGATAATGTCGCTGCGCGGCACCATGACGTCGTCGACGCGGTGCTCGCTGAAATGGAGTAAATTGCGCAGCATCGTGCGCTCGACGGCGGTCAAGTCGCCATCGGCGTCCGATTGTCCGTTGTCGTCGCTATCTTCCTCATGCTCCGCAATCGCTTCTTCAAGCTGCTCGCGCAAGGTCGGCCCGTGGTCGCGGCCAAAGAACATGGTCTTCAGCCGCTGCCATATTCGTCCGTCGTTATCGTCGTCGGTTGCGGTTTTCGAACCGCTAAAACTGTCACCCTCAGGCATAATGGAAGCGTACTGGCCTCTTAATGGTCGATTTAATCATTATATGGATTGTTAAGGCCTATAGATGCAAGCGCTTTTACCTCAAGCGCCTCCATCAATTCGGCATCGTCATCCTCGATATGGTCATGGCCAAGCAAATGTAGCATGCCGTGGATGACCAAATGCGTCGCGTGATGGGCAACGGGAATGTTTTTTTCTTTCGCCTCAGCAGCGCAGGTTTCATAGGCCAATATGATGTCGCCGAGCAACATCTCCATCTCCTGATCGTCACCCTGAACTTGTTTCAGGGTCTTAATTTTCTCGGCTTCGGATAAGAAGTAAGACCCTGAAACAAGTTCAGGGTGACGGAGCTGTTCTAAAGCATCGTCTTCCAACATCGGGAAACTCAGGACATTAGTGGGCTTATCCTTGTCGCGCCATTCGCGGTTTAAAGCCTGAACTTCGGCGTTATCGGTGAGCTTGATGCTGACTTCTACCGGCGATGGATATTCCGCTAATCCCGCCAAGCCTGCAAAGCGGACTGCTGCATCGACGGCCTTTTCGACTTCACTCTGCCCGAAATCGCTGTCGCCCCAAACCACGCCCATGTCGAGTTCGACATCAATCATGCCCACCCTCATAGGCGTCGACGATTTTACCGACGAGTGGGTGGCGGACGACGTCGCTGCTGTTGAAACGGATGGTTCTTATGCCATCGACACCGTCAAGGCGCTGCACCGCGTCATTCAGGCCGGACATGCGTTCACCGCCGGGAATATCCACCTGATGCGGATCTCCGCAAATGACCATGCGGCTGTTCATGCCGAAACGGGTGAGGAACATCTTCATCTGTGCCGCCGTAGTATTCTGCGCCTCATCCAAAATGATGAAGGCATCGGCCAACGTCCGCCCGCGCATGAACGCGATGGGCGCGATTTCAATTTCGCCAGACGCAATCCGCCGCTCGACCTGTTCGGCAGGCAAGCAATCGTACAAGGCATCGTAAATCGGTCGCAGATAGGGATCGACCTTTTCCTTCATATCGCCGGGCAAGAAACCCAACCGCTCGCCAGCCTCAACCGCCGGGCGCGAGAGGATGAGCCGTTGCACCGCGCCGGTAATCAGCATGGCCACGGCCTGCGCCACCGCTAGATAGGTTTTGCCGGTGCCTGCTGGCCCAAGAGCGAAGATAATCTCGTCGCGGGCCAATGCCTCCATATACGGAATTTGTGTGGCCGAACGCGGGACCAATGTCTTCTTGCGCGTGCGGATCATGATACCCGGCGCGTCGGTCGCGTCCTTGCGGACAATGCCTTCTAAAGTGGGTTCAGCGGTCATGGCGATAATGGACTGCACGGCTTCGGTATCGATTTCCTGTCCACGCAATAGGCGGGAATAAATGTCGTTGAGAACGTCGCGGGTGCGGCCAATGGCACCAGCCTCGCCTTCAATCTGCACGCGGTTCCCTCGGGCCGAGATATAGACCCCAAGGCGGTTTTCAATCGTAACCAGATTGCGGTCAAATTCGCCAAAAACCGCGTTAATCAAATGCGGTTTGTCGAAGCTCATCTCCAGCCGGGACAAGTCACCGGCTTGCGCTTGGGCTTTTTTTGCCATTCAGGCGGCTGCTCTCATCGTTGGTTCACCCTTCAGGCTAAGCGGTCCAGAATCGGTTATCTTCACAGTAACGATATCGCCGATTGAAAGCTCCGGCGCAAGGACATGCACCGACTGAAGCCAAGGCGATTTGCCAATGAGTTGCCCTGCAAATTTTCCGGGCCGTTCCAAAAGGACATCGGTGGTGCGCCCCACGGTGCGATCATTGAACGCAGTCTGGTCCGCCACGATCTGCGCCTGAAGCCGTTGCAGCCGTTCGTCCATGATTTCCATGGGTATCTGGTCTGACATGTCGGCGGCGGGTGTGCCGGGGCGTGGGCTATATTTGAAGGAGTAGGCTTGCGCATGGCCGACTTCGCGCACGAGGCTTAATGTGTCCTCAAAATCGGCATCGGTCTCACCGGGAAAACCAACGATGAAGTCACCGGAAAAGGCGATGTCGGGCCGCACAGTCCGAACGCGGTCCAGTATGCGCATGTAACTGTCGCGGCTGTGACTACGGTTCATGGCTTTTAAGATGCGGTTGGAGCCGGATTGCACGGGCAAGTGCAAGAACGGCATCAGCTTTTCAACATTGCCATGCGCGGCAATCAGCCCTTCGGTCATGTCGTTCGGGTGGCTGGTCATGTAACGGATGCGGCGAAGGTCGGGTATCTTGTCGAGCGCGCGGATAAGGCCGTCTAAGCCTTGCAGCTTGCCCTTGTCATCTTCGCCATCCCATGCGTTGACATTCTGGCCAAGCAACGTGATTTCGCGCGCGCCAGCATCGACTATTGCCTTTGCTTCATCGATCAACTCGGCCCATCCGCGCGAAATTTCCGCGCCTCTGGTGTAGGGCACGACGCAATAGGTGCAGAATTTGTCGCAACCTTCCTGAACCGTCAGAAACGCCGATGGCGGCTGTTTGCGGCGGGCAGGCAGCTTATCAAATTTGTCGAGGCCCGGCAGATCGAGGTCAACCACACGTTCGCCGCGTCCAACTGCGGCCAATATGTCGGGCAGGTTGTGATAAGCTTGCGGACCAACCACAATATCGACTTCGGGTGCCCGGCGGCTGATCTCGCCGCCCTCGGCTTGCGCGACGCAGCCAGCGACGGCGATGACCGGCCTCGTCCCATCCTTGCGGCGCAGGCGGCCAATCTCCGAATAGACCTTCTCCGATGCCTTTTCGCGAATGTGGCATGTGTTGAGGACGACGAGGTCGGCATTCGCCTTGTCATCCGCAGGCGACATGCCTTGGCTTTCGAACATCTCGGCCATGCGCTCGCCATCATAGACGTTCATCTGACAGCCGTAATTTTTGATCGAATAGGTTTTTGGGGAATCCATGCTCATAAATTGCGCCTATACTATGCGCGCCGCGTTGCCGCCACCCTCCATCGCAGCGCCAATACGCGCCCGCACTTCGCCAGAAATGGCCTTGCGGTCCGGATAATGGAGCGGATCAAATGGCTCCAGAAAATGCAGGGTCGCGGTTATCGGTTTGAGGTAAGACAAAAGTCGCCAGAAATTCTCTGTCACTTTTTCGTCGCCAACCCAAGCCACGCGCGGCGTGTGGCGGCCATAATTGAGATAGACAGGTTGAACGAGCATGCCAGCGGGCGGCGGGACTAAAGCGGCGAACAAAGACGGTTTGAACGGCAAAAGGCCCGATCCATCATGCGTCGTGCCTTCGGGAAAGATGGTCACAGGCTGGTCGCCCGTCATGGCCGCCCGCAAATCATCGATTTGATTGCTGACGCTGGCACGGTTTTCGCGATTGACGAAGATGGTGTTGTTGATCTTGCACAGCCAGCCAATCAGCGGCCAGCCTTCGATGCCGTCATTGGCCACGAAAGTGCAGCCCGTAACGCCAGACATTACCGGAATATCGATCCAGCTATGGTGGTTTGCGGCATAGAACACATTATTGCGTATGCGGGTGCCAGTGGTGGCTGTCGCAATGCCGCTGGTCCAGCTGATTGAGAGCAAAAATAAGCGCGGCCAAGGCGACGGTTTGCGGACTATCCGCCAGACATTGTGTAATAGCAAGCTTGCAGACAGGCTTGCAGCCATCAGCAGCAGTCGTGTCAAAAACAAGAACTGCCCCGTGACAAAAGCCGCCGGGTTGCGTCGTTCAATCCTTGCGGTCGATGGCGACGCCATAAAGCTCCATACGATGGTCGACCAAACGATAGCCCAGCCGTTCCGCAATGATTTTCTGTAATGCCTCAAGCTCAGGGTCGACAAATTCGACGACTTTGCCAGTTTCGACATCAATCAAATGGTCGTGATGCGCCTCGGGCGATGCCTCATACCGCGCGCGACCATCGCCGAAATCATGCCGGTCCAATATGCCAGCCTCTTCAAACAAGCGGACGGTCCGATATACCGTGGCAATCGAGATTTTGGGATCAATCGCCGACGAACGGCGGTAAAGCTCCTCCACATCGGGGTGGTCGGTCGCATCGGAAATGACGCGCGCGATGACCCGCCGTTGATCGGTTATGCGTAAGCCCCGTTGGTTACAGAGCGCCTCAATGTCAATTTTGCTATCCATTGGACAAGACATTTAGTGCCGCGCCATGATTCGTCAAAGAAAAAGGCCGGGAGTGTCCCGGCCTTATATTCTTGCGGATAAGCGAAAAGCTTATCTTACTTTTTTCTTGCGGCCCGAACCCGGCGCGCGTCCAAGGCCAATCGCCTTGGCCAACTCGCGACGCTGCTCGGCATAAGCGGGAGCAACCATCGGATAATCGGCCGGCAATCCCCACTTCGCGCGATAATCATCCGGCGTCATGCCATAATGCGTCATAAGGTGACGCTTGAGCATTTTTAGCTTCTTACCATCGTCCAGACAGACGATGAAATCACGCTTGATTGAATTACGGATAGGAACGGCTGGTTCCAAGGCTGCTTCTACCACAATAGCTGGTTCGGAAATTCCGGACAGTGCCGCGTGTACGTTAGAGATTAAAGTCGATACATCCGACACGGCAACACTGTTGTTGCTAACATGCGCTGCGACAATATCAGCCGTTAGCGTAATTAACAGTTCTGCGACATCGTTACTTTCTTGTGACATTTTACAAAATCCTGACCCATCTATTATGTGTTTTTGAGAATAATTTGTTACATGATTAAAGATATATCGTCAACCAATAGCCAAACATCGACGTTACGTTTATAGTTCCAATAGCAGAGTAATTGCATCGGAACTTATACCGTCGGCATGTTTATAATAATTTTTACGACGCCCAATCGGGGTAAATCCAGATTTAAGATAAAAACCATGCGCATTGTTACCATCGCGAACTTCAAGGAAGATTTTGGTTCGCCCCCCCTGGCGCGCACGTTGGATTGTTTCGGATAACAACAGTTTTCCGATGTTTTGGCCCTGAAGTCGCCGCGCGACGCCAATCATCAACAACTCTTGATGATCAAGAACCCAGCGGTTCATGGCAAAGCCGCAGACCTCTCCAACGTCTTTAGCAAGCAATAACTGGCAATCGGGGAGCACCAAAGTTGATAGACATTGTGCAGCCGTCCATGCTTCGCCAAATCTGGGGTCGAATGCGTCGTTCATGATTGTCATCATGGCCGAAATATCCCCGGCTTCGCCATCAACGACCCGAATCATTTTGGGAGGACTGCGGGCTTTGCGTCTGGCGCTCTGCCGTAGATGGGCGTTGCCGTAAGCGGATGGTCGGCCCGCAAATGCGTCCAATGGCGCGCATCGGGTAGTAGCTCCAGCCAATGGCGATCGGCGCGTTGGAGATCAATGTCGCCTGCCACCACAGTGGCCGTGGCAAGGCTAAGCAGATCTGCCGGTATGACGGAGCGCACAGGCGCACGCGAATGCCCAAGCGCATCAAAAGCCTCAAAGAAATACTCGCCATGGCCGCCAGTCATGACAACGTCTATCGCCGCGGCTTTGGGCAGCTTTGAACGCCCCATCGCCGCCACCAAAGCAAGGCAACCATAACCAGATACATCAATATGCCATGCCAGGCCTAAAGCCTTTGCGGCGGCTACGCCGACACGAATACCTGTAAAACTGCCCGGTCCGACATTGACCATCACCTGGTCCGCTTTGCCGTTGCCGGGCAGTGCAGCGATGAGGGGAAGCAAGCGTTCGGCATGGCCGCGGCCAATGACTTCATGCTCCGCCGCGATAACATGGTCGTCATCGAACAAGGCGACCGAGCACGCCCGTGTCGCTGTATCGATGACCAATGTCCGCATGACTATTTGTTGGCCGCTTGATCAGAGGATGCTGTTGAAGCGGTCAAACGCTGGCCTTGGGCTGCGTTCGAAAGTGCTCGCTTTGTCGCCATAGCCCAAGGTGCAAATGAAGTTTGATTGCACTTTAGTGCCGACAAAAAATGCCTCGTCCACGGCTGCGTTGTTGAATCCCGACATTGGCCCTGTATCAAGTCCAAGTGCGCGCGCCGCGAGCATGAAATATGCTCCCTGCAAGCTGCTGTTGCGGAAGGCGGTTTTTTCTATCAGCTCATCATTGCCGACAAACCAGCTTCGCGCGTCGGTATGCGGGAATAAATCAGGCAGATTTTCGTAGAATTCGAGGTCCATTCCGATAATCGCGGTCACCGGTGCCTGAAGGATTTTCTCGCCGTTGCTTGGTATGCAGAAAGCGGCAAGTTTTTGCTTTGCGTCTTCGCTGCTGCACCAAATGATCCGCGCAGGCAGGCAATTGGCCGATGTCGGACCAAATTTCATCAGGTCCCAAATCTGTTCCAACTGTAAGGGCGACACTGGCGTATCCAGATAGCCATTATAGCTGCGCGCTTCACGAAAAAGCTGATCAAGGGCAACGTCGTTCAAAGCTTTTGACATGATATCTACCTTCGCAATATTTGATTTTTATGCGGCGCGCACTTCAGTCACTTCAGGCACATAATGCTTCAGCAATTGTTCGATCCCGTTTTTCAGCGTGGCGGATGAAGATGGGCACCCGGCACACGCACCCTGCATTTGCAGGAAAACGACGCCTTTCTGGAAACCCCGATAGATGATGTCGCCGCCATCATTGGCGACCGCAGGGCGGACGCGGGTTTCGATCAAATCCTTGATTTGGTCAACGATATCGGCATCGGCAGGGTCATCCAACGGATAGTCTGCTTCACCCGACGGCACCGAGAAGCCAGCGGTAGCTGGTTTGAACAAAGGCATGTTGGCGCTGAAATGGTCCAACAATATGCCAAGCACGTCGGGCTTAAGCTTTGCCCACTCAACGCCGGATGCTGCCGTCACGGAAATAAAGGAATGCCCGAAAAACACGCCTGTCACATCGCCAAGCGCGAAGAGTGCTTCCGCCAAGGGAGAGGCTTCGGCCTCTTCGGGCGAAGCAAAGTCGCGCGTTCCTGTGTCCATGACCGCACGGCCGGGCAGGAATTTGATGGTGGAAGGGTTGGGTGTCAGTTCGGTTTCTATAAGCATATCCCGCATGTGGTGCGCTCGCCGACAAAGTGCAAGCCAGAATGTCTTGACAGCGGCCAAGCCTACGTTGACGGAAAGGGGGGATAAGGAGAGCACAATTGACAGATCAACCTAGCAAAACCGCGTGGATCACAGGGGCATCGTCGGGCATTGGTGAAGCCTTGGCCAAGGCGTTTGTTGCCAGCGGCGGATATGCCATATTGTCAGGTCGCAATGTTGATGAACTGCGGCGCGTTGCAACGGAAACAGACGCAGCGGAACGCTGTTTGATTTTGCCATTCGACAAGGTGGATTATACTAGCTTGGCCAGTAAAGCGGCCGAAGCTATCGCGTTTCAGGGCTATGTCGATGTGCTGGTCAACAATGCGGGCATCTCCCAACGGTCGCTAGCATTGGATACCGATTTTTCGGTTTATCAGCGGATTGTCGATGTCGACCTGCTCGCGCCCATTGCGCTGACTCAGGCCTTGCTATCGCACATGGTCGCGCGCCGCAGTGGGCAGATTGTGATGATCTCCAGCGTGGCGGGCAAGGCGGGAATCCCTATGCGCACGGCGTATTGCGCGGCGAAACATGGCTTGATCGGCTATGCCGACGCGCTGCGCAGCGAAGTGGCGGGGCAGGGTGTAAAAGTCCTTGTTGTCGCGCCCGGTTCCGTCAAAACCAATGTCTCACGCAATGCGCTCAACGCCGATGGCTCCGTGCGCGGCATCAGTGACGCGGCGATCGACAATGGTATTGACCCGGATAAGGTCGCAAGCCGCATTTGGGAGGCTGTGCAGACTGGCAAACGCGAAATTGTTATCGCCGAGGGGATGGAGGCCAACATCCCTATTTTGCGCGCGCAGGACCCGGAAAAGCTGTTTGATATGGTCGAGGCGATGGTTGCGGACGGCTATGCCCGGAAAATATCCGCGCAATAGAGACCCTAAGTTCTGCCC
The DNA here is from genome assembly GCF_050921905.1 of Sphingorhabdus sp. NCBI lineage: Bacteria > Pseudomonadati > Pseudomonadota > Alphaproteobacteria > Sphingomonadales > Sphingorhabdaceae > Sphingorhabdus > Sphingorhabdus sp. The sequence goes on from NZ_CP050888.1 coordinate 541,909, forward strand.
GCGCGCAGGGCGGCGCCTGCGGCAAAGGGGGACAGCGCCGTTATCGCCAATGATGTTGCCGCGAGCAACTGCATCGCGTTACCGGGATCTTCGGCGAGGGTGCCTGCGCCGAAGATGAGTAACGGTATGGTGATGGGCACCAACAATAACCCGCCAAGCGCGCTCGCACCGCTTAGGCCAGCGGTGAGTGCCGCGATCATTACGGACAGGCCAGACAAGGCAGGCAAAGCCAACGCAAGGCCAAGGATCAAAGTGCCCAATTGCGCTTCCGGCAAGCCGATGAGCGCAGAGCCGAATATTGTCGCCAAAAGCAGTGGCAAAGCGAAAGCGACAATTTGCCCTGCGATTTTGGCGGTCGCGACAAGTTCATCGGACCAACCGCGCAGGGCAAGCTGATCCAGCACGCCGGATTGCCGGTCGGGCAAAATCAGCCGTTCAATGGGAAGCAGCGTCGCCAACAGTGCAGCGATCCACAAAATGCCGCCGCCAGTCCGCGCGAGCAATGCCTTATCAGGCCCCGTCACAAAGGGGAATAATGTGGCCACGGCGAGATAAAACACCACGGGAAGCCAAAGACCGCCGCCTGTCCATGCCAAGCGCACCTCACGGGCGACCAGAGCAATAAAGGCCTTCATACGGCAACGCCTTGGCTGTCGAGTATTAAACTATGTGCGACATTGATGGATGGCGGTTGATGCGCGGCGACAAGGACGATCCCGCCCGAAGCCACACGGGCAATAATTGCCTGATCAAGACGCGCGCAGCTTGCACTGTCGAGGCCATTATAGGGCTCATCCATCAACCAAATATCTGCATTGGACGCAAGGACGCGCGCGATGCTGGCACGCTTGCGTTGTCCCGTCGAGAGAAAGCGGACCGGGATATGAACGAGGTTTTGCAAATCCATATCGGTTAAGGCCGCGTGACGTGCGTCGGCGGATGCGCCGTCCAAGTCTGCCCAAAAACGGAGTGCGGCCTCCACTGTCACATTGGCATCCAGCGCCATATTCTCGTCCGCAAGCGCCATGCGACCTTCGGATTCGATCGTCCCCGACATCACCGTCAGCAATCCGGCGACAAGGCGGAGCAAACTGGACTTCCCACATCCATTGGCGCCCCTGATCCAGATGACGTCACCTGGGCGCGCCGCGACCGATAGACCGCGCAGCAATATGCGGTTGCCGCGCATGACCGCGACATTGTCAAGGCTAAGCGATGGCGAGGATGCTTGACGCGAGGACATATCGCGACTTAGGCAGATATTCGTTCAATTGCAAAAGCAGGATTAGGATATGCACGTTTCAAGACTGGATGACGCCGTCCGCGATGCCGCAATGCGGCAACTGCCGCAATGGACGTATGACGCGGATGCCAAGGGTATCCGCCGCAATTTGCGCTTTGCCGACTTTGCCGAGGCATTCGGTTTCATGACTCGCGTCGCGATTTTGGCCGAAAAAGCGGACCATCATCCCGAATGGTTCAACGTATATAACCGCGTCGAAATTTTGCTGACCACCCATGATGCGGATGGCCTGTCGCAACGCGATATTGACCTTGCCGGCAAAATCGACGCGATTACGGCTTAGGCTGCAATCACGGCTTCGTATGCACAATGTCGCCAATTTCGCCCAATAGGCCCAATTGCTTGCGCAAACGGTTCGGAAACCAGCGCGCGAAAAAGGCAAGTTGCTTCGCCAGTTTGTTGACTGGCGTATGCACCTTGTCGCCGTGAATGGCTTCCCACGCCGCAGGGCCAATGATTGAAACGGGGCTGACTTCAACACCCGCTGACTGAAGTCTTTCCTTGCCAGTCATGTTGCTACTGGTGTCGACATTGCCGATGATGTTGGTATCGATGAATCCGGGCATCAGGCTGCGGGCTTTTATGCCATATGGACGCCATTCAATGTCATGCGCCTCGGCAAGCCCACGTACCGCGAATTTGGTGGCGCTATAGACGCTTAAGCCCGCCGACCCGTAAATACCCGCAGCAGAACTGGTGTAGAGCACGCATGCGTCTGGCGTGTTCTTCAGCAGGTCGAAACAGGCCCGCGTGCCGCTGATCACGCCCGTCAGGTTGATCGCGATCATGCGGTCAATATCTTCGTCGGTCATGTCCTGGATCGGGCCGCCAGCGCCTATCCCTGCATTGTTGAACAAAACGGTCATATGGCCGTTGGTGTGCTTGGCAAATTCGGCAACTGCCTTTTTCCATTGCGCGCGGTCGGTGACATCCAACTTGTGCAGCGAATATTGGCCCTTTGATAACAAGGCGGCGGTTTCGTCCAAACCTTTTTCATCAATATCCGCCAGACCTACAAACCAACCCACATTTGCAAAATACCGCGCGACTTCGCGGCCAAGGCCGGACGCGGCGCCTGTAATGAAAATGCTTTTTTGTGCTGCTGACATAATGATGCTTCCTCTCTTACTCACATGGCTGTCAGCGACATCAATTTGCCCAAAACGTCAACTGATTATTGCAAGCGCGGTCATGGGCGGATACATCTTGAATATCTATGGAGCGTCTATGTTTCGCTATTGCGTACTTCTGATTTTCGCCATTTTAAGCCAGTTTCCCGCGTCCGTGCGTGCCGAAGTGGTCGCAACTTTTTACAGCCATGATTTCGGCGAAAATTTTCCGCACGCCTTTGTGAGGTTGAAAGGCAAGGTTGATTCAACGGGCGAGGCGGTTGACACCAATTATGGCTTCACCGCTGTCAACGTATCTCCCGCCATATTGATGGGATCAGTCAAGGGCATCGTCGAAACGAGGCGCGCGCATTATGTCGCAGCTAGCCAGCCGCATTTCTCCGTGCAGTTATCGGATGCCGAGTATATGCGGTTTATGGCCTTCGTTGAAAAATGGCGCAATCTGCCTGGCAAAAGTTACCATTTGGGGCGACGCAATTGCGCGCATTTTGCGATGGAGGCTGCGGCGTTGCTTGGCCTGAGTGTTAACCGACAAAGCCGCTATTTCAAAAAGCCAAAGACGTTTCTGATCGAGGTCATGGGCCTGAACAAAGGCCTTAAGCCCTAAATTGCCTGAAATCCCTTGGCATAGATATGCCATGTGAAAATCGCTGCGGCCCCGCGATGTGGACGCCAGCGTTCGGCGATGACGCGGATTTCTTTTTCCGAGGGCCGCACGTCCAGCTTTAGCAAACGCCCGACGCCCTCTTGCACCGCAAGGTCGCCCGCTGGCCAAATGTCGGTGCGGCCCTCGGCAAACAGCAAATATATCTCTGCTGACCAGCGGCCAATGCCCTTGACCTGCGTAAGATAGGCAATCGCCTCCTCATCATCATCGGGCAGGGCATCGAGCGGCAATGCGCCTGAAATCACAAGCTCCGCCAGGGACCGCGCATAGCCCTGTTTCTGCCGACTAAGGCCGCAGGCCCGCAACGCATCGAAATCCTGCGCCAGCAACTGTTCGGGCGGGCAATCCGCGCCCAGTTGCGCCTCCAGCTTGTTCCAGACCGATGCCGCCGCCGCGACGCTGACCTGTTGTCCGACAATCGTGCGCAGCAAGGTGGTGTATCCCCGCTGACTTATCCGTTCGTCAGGATAGCCTGTGACCATGATGGCCTCAGCAATGCCGGGCTCAATCGCGGCCAGCATATCAAGCGCGGCATGCAGTTTTTTCGTCGGAATGCCCATGCGGCTTATGCGCCGCGGCGGACGGTGGCTGCGTATAAGGCGATGGCTGCGGCGTTGGACACGTTCAGCGACTCCATCTGGGCGCTGATTGGCAATTTCGCCAATTGGTCGCAATGCTCCTCAATATTGTGCCGCATGCCGTCGCCTTCCGCGCCCAGCACCAGTGCATTGCGTCCCGGTGTCAGCGCCTGATCCAGCGTCACCTCTGCATGGCCGGAAAGGCCGATTCGCCAATATCCAGCCTCTGCAATCTCCTCCAGCGCACGCGCCAGATTAACCACCCGCACCCATGGCGTAATTTCCAGCCCGCCCGACGCGGCTTTTGCCAATGCGCCCGATTCGGGAGGCGCGTGCCGGTCTTGCGTCACAACAGCCACCGCATCAAAGGCCGCCGCTGTCCGGAATATCGCGCCGACATTGTGCGGATCGGTGACTTGGTCGAGAATCAGCAACGGCCGGTTATCGTCATTCGGCAACGCAAGTGCATCGGTCAGCCAAACCTCCTCCAGCGGCGCAACCTCAAGCACCAGGCCCTGATGCGGCGCGTCTTTCGGGACGAAACGCGCCAGATCGTTCACTTCGGCATATTGCACCGTCAGGCCATCAGGCACGACAATCTTGCCGATTTCCTCCCGCGTGCCCCACAAATTGATAAAGCGGCGTTCGGGATTGTCGAGCGCGGCATAAACGGCGTGGCGTCCGTAAAATTTGGGATTACCACTGGTAACGGCGGCGCCACGGCGTCGGTGGCTCTTATGTGAAGACATTATATGTACCTGTGCATGAAAAAGAGAAGCTTCTGATGCCCTTTCCCACTTGAGGCATTGACAGGCAAGGGCCGTTTCGCCATTGCGCTGCTTCTTCCGCGGGGCCGGCCCTCATGCAAACACATGATGCCCCGCACGAAGATGTGGACAGGTGGCCGAGTGGTTAAAGGCAGCAGACTGTAAATCTGCCCGGTTTTCCGTACGCTGGTTCGAATCCAGCCCTGTCCACCAATTACTCGTTGCCGAGATTTGTTGCATTCGCTGCGGCCACGAATATGTCTTTTCGCTATCGCTATCTTTCTTCGCTTTTGATCCCGACATATAATTAGCGTCGAACCAATTTGAACTAACTATTTGTTTACGAACAGCTTTCTGGCAAACTTCGTATCTTCGTCCGGCATAGCCGCCCGACTTTGCCGTTGCGGATAGTTAGACTTTGGGCGTATTTCGCGATGCGTCTGTGTTCGACTTAATTCGGGGGTGCAGATGGGTGCAGGCGGCATTATGCTGACGTAGACATGGCAATTTTAGGGAGAAGGCAAAATGTCGGAAATTTATCCTGTTTCGGATGATTGGAAGAAAAAGGCGTTTGTCACGGCAGACGGTTACAACGCTGCTTATGCCCAATCGGTCAGTGATCCGGATAGCTTCTGGCGACAAGAGGCCAAGCGCCTCGACTGGATGACGCCCTTTACCAAAGTGAAGAATATCAGTTTTCACGAAGCTGATTTCGGCATCAAATGGTTTGAGGATGGCGCGTTGAACGTCTCTGCCAACTGCATTGATCGCCATTTGCCCGAACGCAAAGATGACATCGCCATCATTTGGGAAGGCGATGATCCGTCGCAGCAACGGCGGATCACTTTTGGCGAGCTGCATGCCGAAGTATGCCTGATGGCCAACGCCTTGAAGGCTTTAGGCGCACAAAAGGGCGACCGCATCACCATCTATATGCCGATGATTCCCGAAGCCGCGATGGCCATGCTCGCCTGCACGCGCATTGGGGCAATCCATTCTATCGTATTTGGCGGCTTTTCGCCTGAAGCGCTTGCGGGGCGCATTCAGGATTGCGATTCCAATATTGTCATCACAGCCGATGCCGGCATGCGTGGCGGCAAGCTGGTGCCGTTGAAGCAGAATGTGGATGCAGCGCTAACGCATTGCGCGTCGGTCAAGGCGTGCCTTGTGGTGCGCCATGTCGGAAATGACATCGTCATGCAGGGGGTGCGCGATGTCTGGTATCATGATGTCCGCATGGGTGTCCCTAGCGATTGCGCGCCCGAAATCATGGGCGCAGAAGACCCGCTGTTCATATTATACACGTCGGGGTCCACCGGAAAACCAAAGGGCGTGTTGCACACAACCGGCGGGTATCTGGTGTGGGCAGCGATGACGCATCATTATGTGTTCAACTATACGCCGGGCGAAATATATTGGTGTGCCGCCGACATTGGCTGGGTCACGGGCCATAGCTATGTCGTGTATGGCCCGCTCGCCAATGGTGCGACGACCGTTATGTTTGAAGGGGTGCCCAATTATTCTGACCACAGCCGGTTCTGGCAAATTGTTGACCGCCATCAGGTCAATATTTTCTACGGTGCGCCCACGGCCCTGCGATCACTCATGCGTGAAGGCGATGCTTGGGTGAAGAAAACCTCCCGCAGTTCGCTGCGTTTGCTGGGATCGGTCGGGGAGCCAATAAATCCTGAGGCATGGGAATGGTATTATCATGTGGTCGGCGAAGGTCGCTGCCCCATCGTAGACACCTATTGGCAGACCGAAACAGGCGCGACTATGATGACACCTTTACCGGGCGCGCACGCGTTGAAACCGGGCGCAGCGTCAAAGCCGATGTTCGGCGTGCAACCGGTGCTTGTCGACGGCGACGGCACATTGCTGGAAGGCGCGACCGATGGCAATTTGTGTATCGTCGATAGCTGGCCGGGTCAGATGCGGACTGTGTGGGGTGATCATGAACGGTTTTTCCAAACCTATTTCACCACCTATCCCGGTAAATATTTCACTGGCGATGGATGTAGGCGAGATGCGGACGGTGATTATTGGATTACGGGACGGGTTGACGACGTGATCAATGTTTCGGGCCACCGCATGGGCACTGCCGAAGTCGAAAGCGCTCTCGTTGCCCATGCCAAAGTCGCTGAGGCGGCGGTTGTCGGCTTCCCGCACGACATTAAAGGGCAGGGCATTTACGCTTATGTTACGCTCAATGTGAATGAGGTGGAGTCAGCGGACATACGGGCTGACCTCATCAAATGGGTGCGCCATGAAATCGGCCCGATCGCAACGCCAGATGTCATCCATTTTGCGCCGGGTTTACCAAAAACCCGCTCCGGAAAAATCATGCGCCGGATATTACGCAAGATTGCCGAAGGGGATGTGTCAAATTTAGGAGATATCTCGACCCTCGCAGATCCGTCGGTCGTGGACAATCTGGTGCAATCAAGGTCCTCCGCCGCATGACGGGCAACATGCTGATCGCAGAATTGACCCGGGACCACATGCGCCGCGTTCAGCATTTTGACGGACGATACCTCCGCAGCGTGCATGACGGACATTTTATTTAAGAGGATGACCCTGAAGGCTTTGTAGCCTGTATCTTCGAGGGAGCGTGCGCCGCCTAAATTACCCCGGCTTTAGGCTGTTCCGCGTGTGAGCAGCCTGACAGGAACTGGGGCGATGCTAGGCGCTTCGCCTTTGAGCGCGGCGATTAATGCTTCGACTAGCATTTCGCCTGCTTGCACATAATCCTGCTCAATCGTTGTCAGCGGCGGCTGCGCATAAGCGCCCATCGCGATTCCATCAAACCCGATGACGCGCACATCCTTGCCTACGGCAATAGCATGCTCGTCCAGGGCGCGCATGGCACCCAGCGCGATAAAATCATTCGCACAGAACAAGCCGTCGAACGCAATTTTGTCGCGGATGAGGCCCTGGACTGCGGCATAACCTTGGTCTTCACGCACGGCGTTTTCGGGGAGCGGTGGGCAAATGGGCTGCATAGCCTTAGCCGACATGTGCGCCATATAGGTTGTCAGCCGGTCCTGAAACTGGGGCTGCTCGCTATGGGTGGGACCAATATAGGCAATATGTTTACACCCCTGTTGCAACAAATGGTCAATGGCCAGTCGTGCGCCTTGCACATTGTCGCTTTTGATCGAAATCAGGTCTTCTTTGCTGGCGCCCCAGCAGATCATCGGCGTTTTGTGCCGGGCATATTCGCCGAAAAACTGCCAACCTGCGATATTCTGACCGCTGCCAATGACGATGAGGCCATCGGCCTGTCGGCTGCCGGTGTAATTGGCAAAGAAATTTGCTGGGGAATCCTGAAATGAGATGATGAGATTATAGCCGCGTTCCGCAGCTGATGCCGCGATGCAGCCCAATAAAGACAGATAAAAAGGGTTTATACGCGCTCTATTTTCACCCTGCCGACACAGGATGACAAGTGCGATCGAATATGTCTGCTGCGTGCGCAGGCGAAGGGCGTTGTGGTCAACCGAGTAATTGAGTTCGTTTGCGAGCGCGACGATGCGCGCACGCGTGGTTTCATTGACTTTCTTATCCCCGCGCAAGGCACGTGATACCGTGGGCTGCGATACCCCAAGCATGGCCGCAATTTGATGTGCGGTAATTCGTCCCTCTTTACCCATGCAGTGTGTTTAGCACTGGCAAGCGTTCAAGTCACGCAGTGAGGGCCGTTTCGGGCGCAACAAATGCAAGGTTGAGACTTTCTGCAACGGCTTGGCTGGTTACTTTACCCTGATGCACGTTCAAACCCGCCAGCAAGCCGCGTCCGGTTTCTGTGCTGCTGTCCAGCGCCACAACGCCCTTCTGCGCAAGCGCCAGGCCATAAGGCAGGGTCGCGTTGTTCAGCGCTGCCGCGCTGGTCTGTGGGACGGCACCTGGCATATTTGCGACGCAATAATGAATAATGCCATCAACGACATAGGTGGGTTCGGCATGCGTGGTGGGGCGCGATGTTTCAAAGCAACCGCCCTGGTCAATAGCGACATCGACCAAGACCGAACCGGGCTTCATCCGCTTCAGCATTTCGCGGGTCACAAGGCGTGGAGCGCTTGCACCTGGAATAAGCACTGCGCCAATGACGGCGTCGGCAATGCTGATTTCATGGTCGATGGTTTCAAGCGTCGAATACCGTGTGCGTACCCGTCCGTTGAACATCTCATCGAGTTGGCGCAGGCGCGGGATCGAACGGTCAACGATGGTGACCTCCGCGCCAAGGCCAGCGGCCATCCGTGCCGCATGCGTGCCAACAACGCCTCCGCCCAATACCGAGACGCGGCCAGCCGGAACGCCGGGGACGCCGCCGAGCAATATGCCTGCGCCACCTTCGCTGCGGCGCATGGCTTGGCCAGCGGCTTCAATCGCGAGGCGACCGGCAACTTCGCTCATGGGGGCCAATAGCGGCAGAGAGCCGCGATCATCGGTCACGGTTTCATACGCAATGGCGGTGCATCCGCTGGCGATCAGGCCCTTTGCCTGCTCTGGATCGGGTGCAAGATGCAAATAAGTGAAGAGCAATTGGCCGGGACGAAGCTGCACCCATTCGCTTGGCTGCGGCTCCTTGACCTTAACGATCATGTCGCAACGCGCGAAAATTTCCTCTGCTGTTGCGGCGATTTCTGCCCCGGCGGCGCGATATGCGTCGTCATTTGCCATGATGCCCGCGCCAGCGCCTGATTGCACCACCACCTGATGACCAGCGGCCACATATTCGCGCACGGCACCGGGGGTTAGGCCAACGCGATATTCATGAACCTTGATTTCGCTGGGGACGCCAACACGCATGATTTTTGCTCCTCAAAATAAGTTGATAAAGATTAGCATTGTCTTGATGCCGAAACTCCGCAAAGATTCGACTTATCTGGACATTTAGTGCATATATTCGTCGTATTTCTTGTGTTGGATGAAAATAATATGCAACTTGATCGGGCGGACCGTAAATTATTGGGTGCGTTAGTGACAAATGGCCGCGCGACTCAGATGGAACTGGGTGATGCCGCTGGACTGTCGCCAAGCGCGGCGGCGCGTCGGCAAAAAGCGTTGGAAGATGAAGGCATATTGCGCGGCTATCGTGCCGACGTGAACTTACGCAAATTGGGGTTAGGGGCGACGGTGATGGTTACAATCACCCTCGACAGCCAAAGCGAGGAGGCGATGGCTGCGTTTGAGGCGGCGGTTGTCAACAGTCCGTCGACCATCCGATGCCACCTCATGAGCGGGCGGAATGATTATCTGCTGGTCGTGCGTGCCGCATCAATCGAGGATTATGAATTCATCCACCGGCAGGAAATTGCCCGCTTGCCCCGGGTCGCGCGGATCGAAACCGCATTTGCGTTGCGCGAAGTGGTAAACCGAGCCGTTCCTCCGCGTCTTTTTGACACATAACACAGCTATAACATGGCTTAGAAAACGACTGGGTTATGAATTTCGGTGGAACTTGTCCGCAATAATCCTGTTTCAGTGTCAGGAAACGGAGATTTGCCATGGGAAGAACAGTTGGTATCAGCATTGGCGGTTTGATTTTGCTCGTGGTGGTCGTCGCAATTTTATTCTGATCCAGTCCTGCCCCTAGTTCGCTGATATCAGTGTCTTGTCTCAGACGGTGACTGTGACGGTTTTGTCACATCGCTTAAAAAGGACAATGACATTGGCATAAAATTGCTTGCTTGGCGCACGCTTTGATGTTTGTGTGCAGTTGCACAATAAAGCGCTGGCAAAATGAATCTGACCATTGCGTGGGCAAATAGATTTAGCGGGAAGAGAACGGCATCTGCCGATAACGGCGCATGGCGCGGCTATCGGTTTAGTATCAACCGTACCTAAGAAGGGGTAAAATTATGCGTAATTCCATTTTGAAGCTGGCAAGCATGAGCGTCGCCATAAGCGCGATAGCAATGTCGGCACCTGCCTTCGCGCAAGAAGCAGATGAAGAAGCGGCTGGCCCAATCACCCTGACGGGCGGCGTGGCTGTTGTATCTGACTATCGGTTCCGCGGCGTTTCGCTTTCCGATAAGGATTTTGCAGTCCAGCCATATCTGACCGTAAAGCACGAGTCCGGCCTCTACGTCGGTGCTTGGGGCTCCAATCTCTCCGAAAACGCAGGGGACGATGTGGAGGTTGACCTTTACGCCGGTTTTGCCGGTGGCGAAGACATGACATATGACATTGGTGCGACTTACTATCTCTATCCGGGCGTATCGAGCTTCAACTATGTTGAATTCACTGGAAAGCTTGGTTCAACCTTTGGCCCGGCAACCGTCGGTGTGCAATTGAGCTATGTCCCAAGTCAGGATAATACTGGCAATGACGATAACGTCTATTTTGGCACAAACGCTACCATCGCGCTGCCAAATTCGCCCATTTCGATTGTCGGATCAATGGGCATAGAAGATGGCGCGTTCACTGCTGGTAGCGAAAAAGTTGATTGGTCACTTGGGCTGACCGCCGCTGTTTCCGGTTTTACGCTGGGTGCCTCTTATGTAGACACCAACCGTCGGACGATATTTGCTCCCAAGGACAGCTCAGGCGGCGTTGTGTTCTCGGTAAGCTACGGCTTCTGATTCCGCTTTAAGCGTTTCGGCCCTGCAAAAACGCGGGCTGGTATAGAAAAGATACATGCCGGGCTTGACCTTTCAAGTCCGGCATGCGCTTATCTGTATTCCAAAAAACTGGTGAAAAACAATGTCTGTCAATCTTGCGAATTGGATCGCTGAGCACAAAATCGATGAGGTTGAGTGCATCGTCCCCGACATTAACGGCGTGCAGCGCGGCAAGGTTCTGCCTGCGAAGAAGTTCCTGTCATCTGTCCGTGACAAATCGCTGCGCATACCGGGCAGTGTTTTCATCTGCACCATTGATGGCCATTATCCCGAAGACATTGCGGACATTTGGGACAAGGATCCGGACAAAATCTTGATCGCTGATCCCGACACAATCTGCGTCGCGCCGGGCTTCAAATCACCGACTGCTTTCGTGATCGCCGATGTGCTGCATGGCGACGGAAGCGAGGTCGAAATCGCCCCGCGCACGATATTGAAAAAAGTACTCAACATGTATGCCGAGCGCGGGTGGAAGCCGATTATGGCGCCTGAGGTCGAGTTTTACCTTGTGAGCCAAAATGTCGACCCCGACTTTCCATTAGTGCCGCCTACCGGCTCTAGCGGACGCGCAGAAACCGCAAGCCAGCCTTATGGGTTGGAGGCGATGAACGAATATGAGGACATTATCGACCACATCTATGATGATTGTGAGTTGATGGGCCTCGATATCGACACGATGATCCACGAAATGGGTGCAGCGCAGCTTGAGGTCAACTTCATTCATGGCGACCCGTTGAAGCTGGCGGACCAAGTGTTTCTGTTCAAGCGCACCGTCCGCGCAGTTGCCAAACAGCATGGCGTTTATGCCACCTTCATGGCGAACCCGATGGCCGGGCAGCCGGGCAGCGCAATGCATATCCACCAATCGGTGGTTGACGCTGAAACTGGCAGAAACCTCTTCTCCAACGCCAATGGTAAGGACAGTGCGTTGTTCCGCAGTTATATAGCAGGTCTCGTGAAGTTCATGCCGCAGATATCGCCGCTCTGGGCGCCTAATGTGAACAGCTTCCGCCGGATGCGGCCCGATAGCGCCGCGCCCATCAACGTCCAATGGGGCGAGGATAATCGAAGCTGCGGTTTCCGCGTGCCAATTTCGGACAAGGTCAACCGCCGCGTTGAAAACCGCTTGCCGGGCGCAGACTCCAACCCCTATCTCGCGATGGCGGCGTCGTTGGTCTGCGGCTATATTGGTATGGTGGAGCGGATGGTGCCTGCCAAGGCGATCACCGGCAGCGCCTACAACCGCGCCCGCACCTTGCCCCGCACGTTGGAAGCGGCCTTGGACCGGTTCAGCGCCTGCAAGCCCGTGCGCAACCTGCTTGGAGAAGAGTTTTTCGACATCTTCTACGCGGTCAAGGACTATGAATTGTTCAATTACCAGTCCGTGGTCTCGAGCTGGGAACGCGAGCATTTGTTATTGCGGGTGTAACGTGAATCGCGTTTGCACATCACTCTTTCATGGTCATGCTGAACTACTTTCAGCATCCATTTCGCAAAGCCGACCATCGCCCTTTGCGGATAAATGGACCCTGGAACGCCAGTCACCAGAGGTGAAAAAAGCTCTGGGTGACGAATGAAAATGAGCGGGTCGAGTGACCTCAACCAAAGCTATTACGCCGCGACCGCACAAGCTTGGGAAACGCAAGCTGCGTTGGCTTGTGCAGAAGACTGTGATGTAGCCGTTATTGGCGGAGGATTTACTGGCCTCTCCGCCGCGCTGGCCTGTGCCGAAAAAGGACTTTCGGTTATATTGCTTGAGGCCCAGACCATTGGCTTTGGTGCATCAGGCCGCAATGGTGGTCAACTCATCCCTGGCCTGCGCTGGTCGATGCAGGAAATCGACGCAGAGTTTGGCCGCGAACGCGCGCAGGCTATATTCGATTTGGCTTATGGTGCGGTCGACCGGGTCAAGCACCGTATTGCCGAGCACCATATTCAGTGTAATGCAAAAGCGGGGCATTTGGAAGCGGCCTACAGGCCAGCGCATTTCGATGCGATGCAGCGCGATGCCGCATTTTTGGCACAGCATTTTGGTTGGGAGGCGCAGATTGTCCAGCCACAGGATATCGGGCGCCATATCAACGGCGGTGGTTATCACGGCGGTATTTATGACCCCCAAGGCGGGCATTTCCATCCTTTGAATTACGCGCTTGGGCTTGCACAAGCGGCGCAAAAGGCTGGCGTGCGGATATATGAAAATACGGCGGCCCAAACACCTGTCGATACAGGAACACATGTCGAGATACGGTCAGGGGGGGGAACTTTGACCGCTAAGCATGTCATCATGGCAGCCGACACTTGGACGGGTGGTATCGCGCCGGAATTGCGCAGCTACACCGTCCCAATCATGAACTATAATATCGCGACTGCGCCACTGACTGATGCCGACCAGTTGTTCCCCAGCGACGCCGCGGTAGCGGACAGTCGTTTTGTTTTGAATTATTTCCGCCTCTCTGCCGACAAACGCCTTATTTTTGGCGGTGGTGAAAAATATGTGCAGACGCCACCTACTGACATTGGCGCGTTTGTGCGTAAGCACATTGCTGAGGTGTTTCCCTCACTCAGCGATGTTCCCATCGATTATGCCTGGGGCGGTGCCGTTGGCGTTACCATGAACCGGCTGCCGCATATGGGCCGCAAGGGAAATCTGTTTTACGCCCACGGTTTTTCTGGCCATGGCGCGCTGGTCACGACGCTGGCGGGGGAATTGATGGCAGAGGCGGTGGTTGGCACAATGTCACGCTTTGATGTTTTCGCGAACTTACCGCACATTCGCTTTCCCGGCGGGAAATGGCTCGCGCGGCCATTGGCGACGCTTGGGTTGCTCTATTATGCGATGCTAGACCGTTTATGATCGACCGCCAAGCCATAAGCAACATGCGCGAACGCGAAGTCGCGCTCTTCATCGCGGCTAAACCGAAATCCAAGGCGCAGGCAGAAAAGTCGCAGGGCTGGTTCCAAGGCGTTCCGTTTCATTGGATGCTCGATTGGCCCACCCCATTCCCGATCGTCGCTCAGGCGGCTTCTGGCGCGACGCTGACGAGCATTGACGGGCAGGTCTTCGATGATTTCTGCCTTGGCGATACGGCGAGCATGTTTGGCCACTCGCCAGCGCCGCTGGCCAAGGCCATAGCCGAACAAGCAGGCCAAGGTTTAAGCTATATGCTGCCCACCGCGAAGGGCACAGAATTGGGCAATATGCTCGCCGACATGTTCGGCCTGCCGCAGTGGCAAGTGACGACAACAGCGAGCGAAGCCAATCGCGCCGTCATTCGTTGGTGCCGCGCGATGACGGGACGCGACAAGATTTTGGTCTTCAACGGCTGCTATCATGGCGCGGTTGATGATGTTTTCGTTGACTTGCGCGAGGGCCGTGCCGTCAACCGGCCAAGCTTGATAGGGCAAGTGCAGGACTTGCTGCCAACGACTGTTACAATCGAATTTAACGATGTGGACGCGCTGACGACCGCTTTGCGCGGCGGCGATATCGCTTGCGTCTTGGCCGAACCGTTGATGACCAACATCGGTATGGTGCGCGATGCGCCGGGGTTCCTGACAGAATTGCGCCAGCTATGCGATCAAACCGGCACGATTTTGGTGCTGGACGAAACGCATAGCATTTCATCCGGCTATGGCGGACACAGCAACACGCATGGCCCAAAGCCCGACATATTGGTCGTAGGTAAATCCATCGGCGGCGGTGTGCCGTGCGCGGTTTACGGCTTTACGGCGGAAATTGCCGAACGGATGGCGGCGGTGAACGCGTCGCGTCCACCGGGGCATAGCGGTATAGGCACGACCTTATCGGCCAATGCGCTTGCTATTACCGCGATGCACGCGATGTTGGGGCAGGTGATTACGCGAGATGCTTATGCCCATATGCTCTCGATTACCGACAGGCTGGTGGCGCAATTGAACGCGGTGATTGCCGCGCACAGGCTGGATTGGCATGTCAGCCATGTTGGCGCGCGCGTTGAATTGGTCTGTTCGGCCACCCCGCCGCGCAATGGTAGTGAAGCGCGCGCAGTGATGGACCATGAATTGGAAAGCTCGATCCACCTTTATCTCGCCAATCGCGGTATCTTGCTCGCGCCATTCCATAATATGATGCTGGTCAGCCCGGTGACGCAAGCCGCGCAGGTTGACCGCCTCGTGGCAGAGTTGAACAATGCGCTGACTGAGCTATTAGCATTTGAAAATTCGGGCGGACGGAAGTGACATCATGACAATCAAACGCGCAATATCATCAGCGACCATCGCACCGCGTAGCGAGGCAGAGGCGTTTTTTGCGACGCATCCTGATATCGATTCTATCGAGATGATCTACACCGACTTTGGCGGCGTCCCGCGCGGCAAGCGCCTGCGCCAACATGAAGTGTTGTCCGTCTATGAAATCGGCCGCTTTTTCCCTGGCTCCATCGCTGTGGTCGATATCACCGGGCAGGACACGGTCGAAACGGGTCTGGTGTGGGAAGATGGCGATGCCGACCGTTCGATGAAGCCAATTCCCGGCACGTTGGTCCGCACCCCTTGGGCGGGCGACAATGCGGCGCAATTCATGGTCGATTTTTATGAACTGGATGGCCAACCGCACGACCTTGACCCGCGCCATGTCCTTGGCCTTGTCGTCGATCGTTTTGCCGAAATGGGCCTGACGCCCGCTTTGGCGGTGGAGCTTGAGTTTTACTTGCTGGATCCAAAGCGTGCACGCGATGGGTCTATCCGTCCCGCGCGACCAGAATATAGTGGTGAAACCCCGCAGATGGTCGAAGTCTATGGCCTGCGCGAGCTCGACGATTTCCGTCCCTTTTTCGACGAATTATACGAAACCTGCGATATTCAGGGGCTTCCGTTGGAGTCTGCCATATCCGAATTTGCGCCGGGCCAGTGCGAGTTGACCTTGCGCTACAAGCCCGATGTGCTGCGCGCCTGTGACGATGCGATCATGTACAAACGCGTCGTGAAGGCGGTGGCGCAGGCGCACGGGCTTGAGGCGACGTTCATGGCAAAGCCATTTGCCGAACAGGCAGGATCCGGCATGCATATTCACGTGTCGATGAACGACAAAGACGGCAATAACCTCTTCGCCGCTGACGATCCCGAAGGCACGCTTATGTTACGCCATGCCATAGGCGGGATGATCGCCAGCGTTGGCGATTGCTTCGCGCTTTTTGCGCCGCATGCGAATAGCTACCGCCGGTTTAAAGCAAACAGCTACGCACCGGTTGCCCCCACTTGGGGCGTCAATAATCGCACTGTATCCTTCCGTGTTCCGGCCGGTCCGCCATCAAGCCGCCATGTCGAACATCGCGCCTGCGGGGCCGACGCCAACCCATATCTTGCGGTGGCTGGCGTATTGTCGGGTATGCATCATGGTATCATAAACCAGATTGACCCCGGCCCAGCGGTTGTGGGCAATGGCTATGACCGTGACGGGTCAGGCGATGACAAGCCGCCAAGCAATTGGTTTGCCGCAGTCGACCGGTTCCACGGCTCCAAATTGCTGCGGGAGTATCTGGGCGACCGCTTTGTTGACATGTTCACCATCGTAAAGCGCGTGGAGCAGGACCGCTATTTCGGACAAGTGCCCAGCATTGATTATGACTGGTATTTGCGCAACGCGTAGGTTCAGGATCACTTAAATCCATTTTGACGCCTCGAAGGCGAATTTAAGCGTCCCTGACTCTAAGCTTTTCCGTTGAAGCAATGCAGGCGCAATGCTAGCGGCACGAAGGGATCGCTTGTCGATTCCGACCACAAGGAATAGCATGTCTGTAGATAAAGATACCGTGAACAAAATCGCACGGCTTTCGCGTATCGCGATTAGCGATGCTGAGGCTGACAAGATGGTCGGCGAGCTCAATGGCATTTTGGCCTGGGTGGAGCAATTGGGAGAGGTCGACGTCACCGGCGTTGAGCCGATGACGGCGGTCATCCCCAATAAGCTGCGCCTGCGCGATGACGTTGTGACCGATGGCGACGTGCGCGACAAAGTGCTCGCCAATGCACCAGCCAAGGAAGGCAGCTTCTTTGGCGTACCGAAGGTGATTGAATGATGGAACGCCACTTGACTTCCTACCCTTCCGTCACCCTGAACTTGTTTCAGGGTCTATCCATCCTTTCAAGCTCTGGTCGTGCTGCACGATGGATGCTGAAACAAGTTCAGCATGACGGAGTGGTCGAATGAGTGAGCTTACAAAACTCGGGGTAGCTGCGATCCGCTCAGGCGTCGCCGCTGGTGATTTCTCGGCTGTTGAAGTCGCTACTGCTTTCAACGCAAACGTCGCTAAGGCAAAAGCGCTCAACGCTTTCATCGTGGAAACACCGGAAAAGGCGATAGAGGCGGCGCAGGCCGTCGATGCCGACCGTGCTGCTGGCAAGCCGCTGGGTAAAATGGCGGGCGTGCCGATTGGCATGAAGGATTTGTTCTGCACGCAAGGCGTGCAGACAACCGCCGCAAGCCACATATTGGAAGGCTTTGTGCCGACCTATGAATCGACCGTCTCTGCGAATCTTTGGAAGGCTGGGGCAGGGATGCTCGGTAAGCTGAACATGGACCAGTTCGCGATGGGTTCGTCGAATGAGACCAGTTACTTCGGCAATGTCATCTCGCCGTGGCGTCGCAATGACGGCAGCAATACCGCATTAGCGGCCGGTGGATCGTCTGGCGGTTCGTCCTCGGCCATCGCCGCGCGTTTATGCCCTGCGGCGACGGGGACCGATACCGGCGGCTCGATTCGTCAGCCTGCGGCCTTTGTGGGCATTAGCGGTATCAAGCCAACCTATGGCCGTTGTTCGCGCTGGGGCGTTGTCGCCTTTGCAAGCTCCTTGGACCAAGCTGGACCCATGGCGCGCGACGTGCGCGATTGCGCGATCATGTTGGAGGCGATGGCGGGTTTTGACCCTAAGGATTCGACTTCGCTCGATTTGCCCGTGCCTAATTGGGAGGC
This sequence comes from Sphingorhabdus sp., assembly GCF_050921905.1. Taxonomy (NCBI): domain Bacteria; kingdom Pseudomonadati; phylum Pseudomonadota; class Alphaproteobacteria; order Sphingomonadales; family Sphingorhabdaceae; genus Sphingorhabdus; species Sphingorhabdus sp. Next base: position 559,930 of record NZ_CP050888.1, read on the forward strand.
TGGCCTGAACAGCGACTTGAAGGGCAAGCGCATTGGCATCCCCAAGGAATATCGCCTCGACGGTATTGACGAAGATATCGCCAGTATGTGGGACAATGGCATCGCTTGGTTGAAGGATGCGGGCGCGGAAATCGTCGATATCAGCCTGCCGCACACCAAATATGCGCTGCCAGCTTATTATATCATCGCCCCTGCAGAAGCGTCATCGAACCTTGCGCGCTATGACGGTGTGCGCTTCGGTCTGCGCGACTTGCCGGAGGGTGCTGGCTTGCAAGACATGTATGCCGCGACCCGCGCCGCTGGCTTTGGCGAAGAAGTCCGCCGCCGTATCATGATCGGCACTTATGTGTTGAGCGCCGGTTTCTTCGACGCTTATTACACACAAGCGCAAAAGGTCCGCGCCTTGATCGCGCGCGATTTTGAAAATGCTTGGGCAAGCTGTGACCTCATCCTCGCGCCAACCGCACCAAGCGCTGCGTTTGGGCTGGGCGAGAAAAACGCCGACCCGCTGTCCATGTATCTGAACGACGTGTTTGCGGTCCCCGCCTCGCTGGCTGGTTTACCAGCCATGTCGGTTCCCGGTGGTCTAAGCAAAGAAGGCCTGCCCTTGGGGCTTCAGATTATAGGTAAGGCGCTTGATGAACAGGCGGTGCTGAACGCTGGCCTCGCGATTGAGCAGCGATCCGGCTTTACGGCGGAAGCGGAGCAGTGGTGGTGAGCAGCGCAAAGGGGAATCTTGGCGAGCACATCATAATGGCAGAACTCATTTATCACGGGTTTCACGCATTCATGGCTGATCGAGGCAATCCAGCATTTGACGTGTCAACCCTTTGGGCAGGATCAGGCAGATCGACACTAATAAGGGTAAAAACCACTTCAAATCATAGTGCGGTTTGGACGGTGAAGAAGTCGGGGCTCATTTTTTTGGACCAGCAAGATAAAGACGACTTTGTTGCAATTGTGGATATCGGAAACGGATTGCGTGAACGTGATGTATATATCGTTCCTACGGGCACTCTGTTGAATGCGTTGCAAAGCGACCACGCTTTTTACGTCTCGCATCCAAAAAGAGATGGAACACCTAGAAAGCCAGAGCAGGGGATGAGAAATCTCTGTTTTTATGGGGAGGACAAGGCAACTGACTGTGGATATGGGTATCAGCACAAGTTTGCCGAATATCGAGAAGCTTGGGATTTATTGAAATGAGCGAATACCGCATCCAGGGAAACACCGGCGCATGGGAGGTCGTGATTGGCCTTGAGGTCCATGCGCAGGTAACGAGTGAATCGAAACTCTTTTCGGGCGCATCTGCCGAGTTTGGTGCTGAACCGAACAGCCATGTCAGCCTTGTCGACGCGGCGATGCCGGGCATGTTGCCCGTGCCCAACCGCGAATGCCTGCGTCAGGCGGTGCGTACCGGAATGGCCATTAACGCGCAGATCAACCGCTTGTCGCGCTTTGACCGCAAGAATTATTTCTACGCCGATTTGCCGCAGGGCTACCAAATTTCGCAGCTCTATCACCCGATAGTGGGTGAGGGCGAGATTGAGGTTACGCTCAACGAAAAAGACCCTGATAGCGCGGTCAAGAAAATCGGCATTGAACGCATCCATGTTGAACAAGACGCGGGCAAGTTGATGCATGACCAGCATCCGACGATGTCTTTCGTCGACCTTAACCGTTCGGGCGTCGCGTTGATGGAAATCGTCTCGCGTCCCGATATGAACAGCCCGCAAGAGGCAGGCGCTTATCTGAAAAAACTCCGCTCGATCCTGCGCTATGTCGGATCGTGCGATGGTAATATGGAGCAAGGCTCGATGCGCGCCGACGTCAACGTGTCGGTGCGCAAACCGGGCGGAAAGCTTGGCACGCGTACCGAGACCAAGAACGTCAACTCGATCCGCTTCATGATGCAAGCGATTGAATATGAGGCGCAGCGTCAGGTCGACCTGATCGAAAGCGGCGGCGCGGTGGTGCAGGAAACGCGCCTGTTCGACCCCAACAAAATGGAAACACGTTCGATGCGGTCGAAAGAGGACGCGCATGATTATCGCTATTTCCCCGACCCCGATTTGTTGCCGGTGGAACTGGATGACGCGTTTTTGGAGGAATGCCGTGCGTCCTTGCCCGAGCTTCCCGATGCGAAGCGCGCGCGCTATGAGGCGATGGGCCTGACGGCCTACAACGCCGCCGTCCTGACCGCAGAGGCCGAAACCGCATTCTGGTTTGAAGATTTGCTGGCCGAAGGCGTCGATGCCAAGCAAGGCTCCAACTGGTTGATGTCCGAATTGTTCGGCGCGCTCAACAAGCTCGGCAAAACACTCGACGAAAGCCCCGTCAATCCAAAGCAAGCCGCCGAATTGCTTGGCCTTGTCGCCGATGGCACCATCAGCGGCAGCATCGCCAAGCAGGTTTTTGAGATCATGCTCGAAACGGGGCAGGCGGCATCGGCCATCGTCGCGGAAAAGGGCTTGAAGCAAACCAACGACACCGGCGCGATTGAGGCGGAAATTGCCAAGATCATGGCCGCGAACGAGGACAAGGTAACTGAATATCGTTCCGGCAAGGACAAATTGTTTGGCTTCTTCGTAGGCCAAACCATGAAGGCGATGCAGGGCAAGGCCAATCCGCAAATCATTAATGATTTGTTGAAAAAGGCTTTAGGGTAATCGGGCGGTGCGGGGGTGCGGTGGTTTCGCCGCTTCTCCCCTTGCCCCGCAGCGGCTTTCCCGTTAGAGGCTCCCGTCGTTTGTTAAACGGCAGCTTTTCGTAAGCGGGCGTGGCGGAATTGGTAGACGCACCAGATTTAGGTTCTGGCATCGCAAGGTGTGGGGGTTCGAGTCCCTTCGCCCGCACCACGAAAAAGGGGACGTTCCCGGCTGTCGTTGAACCCGAGAGCCATTTAACAGTTTTTGGCAGGCCAGCGGGCCTGTCGTAGATAGAGAAGAAAACATGCAGACCGTCGAGACACAGAATGAAGGCCTGAAGCGCGCTTATCGCATGACGATTTCCGCCAAGGATGTTGAATCCCGCATCGATGCCGAGGTGAAGAAAATTGCGCCTCAAGTGCGTATGCCCGGCTTCCGTCCCGGCAAGGTTCCCGCCAATCTGGTCAAGAAGATGCATAAGGATTCGCTCCTTCAGGACGCGCTGAACAGCTCGATTCAAGAAGGCGTGCAAAAGGCGATTTCGGATAACAAATTGCGTCCAGCGACTCAGCCGCATGTGCATCTCGGTGAAGATTATGCGCCGGGCAAAGACGCGGTTGTCGATTTCCATCTGGAAATACTGCCTGCGATTGCCGCGCCGTCTATTGACGGCATCACGCTTGACCGCCTGACTGTAGAAGTGAGCGACGCGCAAGTCGATGAATCGATCTTGAAGCTTGCCGAAGGGCAAAAGAGCTTTGAAGCAGCCGACAAGAAATATGCTGCCAAAATGGGCGACAGCGTCGTCATCGATTTTGAAGGCAAACTCGACGGCGTGCCTTTCGAAGGCGGTAAGGGCGAAGGCATGGCCGTTGAGCTTGGCTCGGGTCAGTTGATCCCCGGTTTCGAAGACCAGTTGGTTGGCGTGAAAGCCAATGACGAAAAGGTTCTGAATGTAACCTTCCCAGACGATTATAATGCTGAAAACCTGAAGGGTAAGGCGGCAACTTTTGACATCGTCGTCAACGAAGTGCGCAAGCCCGTTGAAGCTAAGGCGGATGACAATCTTGCCAAGATGTTCGGCCTGGACGGCATAGACAAATTGCGCGAACTGATGAAGGTTCAGGTTGAGCAAGAGCATAACGGCCTGACGCGCACTTATATGAAGCGCCAGTTGCTGGATCAGCTTGCCGCCGGTCATGAGTTCGACGTGCCACCTTCGATGGTCGAAGCCGAATTCGAACAGATTTGGGCACAATTGGAGCAGGAAGCGGCGCGCGAAGAAGATGCCGAAGCTGCGAAAAAGGAAATGGAAGCCGAGCGCCAAGAGTATCGCGATATCGCCGTCCGCCGCGTTCGCTTAGGCTTGCTCCTCTCGGAAATTGGCCAAGCCAATGGTGTTGAAGTCAGTTCGCAGGAAATGAACATGCTCGTGCAGCAAGCTGCGCAGCAATATCGCCCTGAAGACCGTCAGCGTTTCGTGCAATATCTGCAGGAAAACCCAATGGCAGCGGCACAATTGCGTGCGCCGATGTTTGAAGACAAGGTAGTCGATTTCCTATTCGACAAGGCGACCGTGACGGACAAGACCGTGACTAAGGACGTGCTTGAAGCAGCGATTGAAGCTGAACCAGATGCAAAGCCTGCCGCCAAGAAAAAGGCACCTGCCAAAAAGGCAGCCGCAAAAGATGAAGCGCCTGCCAAGGAAGCCAAGCCTGCTGCGAAGAAGGCCGCCCCTAAAAAGGATGCCGAAGCCGCGCCAGCCAAAAAGGCACCTGCCAAAAAGGATGGGCCTAAGAAATAATTGTCCAGCTTTGGACAAAGAAAAAGGCCCCGGAGATTCCGGGGCCTTTCTTGTTTTAACAGGTCCGATTTACATCAGGTCAAAGCGGTCGGCGTTCATGACCTTGACCCAAGCCTTTACAAAGTCGCGAACGAACTTTTCTTCGTGACCGCGCTCGGCATAGACCTCAGCCGTGGCGCGAAGCTGGCTGTTTGAACCGAAGATCAGGTCAGTGCGCGTTGCACGCCACTTTTCGGTCCGGCCGCCTCTTGTGTAGCCGATAAATGCTTCGTCGCTCGCTGTATCGACCAGATCCCAGAAGGTTTCGTTATCGAACAGGTTTACGAAGAAGTCGTTGGTCAGTTCGCCCTTGCGGGTGGTGAACACGCCTTCAGCGATATCGCCGTGGTTCGCACCAAGAACACGCAAGCCGCCAACGAGCACTGTCATCTCCGGTCCTGACAGACCAAGCAGAGACGCCCTATCGAGCAGTAACTCCTCAGTCTTCACCGGTTGGCGTGTTTTGAGATAGTTGCGGAAGCCATCGGCCTGCGGCTCCATCCAGTGGAAGCTTTCGATATCGGTCCATTCCTGTGTCGCATCGCCACGACCGCCAGTGAATGGGACCGTCACATCGAATCCACCAGCCTTCGCCGCCTTTTCGACCGCTGCTGACCCTGCCAGCACGATTGCGTCGGCAAGGCTCATGGAGCCGCGAAGCGCGTTGAGCTTTGCCAAAACCTTTGCCAGTTCAGCGGGCTCGTTAACGTCCCAGTCTTTCTGCGGTGCAAGCGCGATGCGGGCACCATTGGCGCCGCCGCGTTTGTCCGACTTGCGATAGGTCGAAGCAGAAGCCCAAGCTGTCTTGACCAGTTGCGATACTGTCAGCCCGCTTGAGAGCACCGCCGATTTGAACGCCGCAACATCCGTATCCGAAGGCGCGGTGCCAGCCGGAACTGGATCTTGCCAAATCAGCGTCTCTTCGGGAACTTCAGGCCCGAGATACAGGCTCTTTGGTCCCATATCGCGATGGCAAAGCTTAAACCATGCGCGTGCAAAGGCATCGTCCAATGCGGCCTGATCGTCCCGGAATTTCTCCGAAATCGCTCGGAACTCGGGGTCCATCTTCAACGCCATATCCGCGGTGGTCATCATCGTTGGTACACGCTTTGACGGATCGCGCGCGTCCGGTGCCATATCCGCAGGATCAGGGTTGATCGGCTGCCATTGCTTTGCACCGGCGGGGCTCTGAACGAGTTCAAAATCATATTTGAACAGGATACGGAAATAATCGCCGCCCCATTGGGTGGGGTTGTTCGACCATGCGCCTTCGATGCCAGAGGTCGTGATGTGGCCTTTTCCAATTTCATCAACGTCCGTCAGCCAGCCAAAGCCCTGCTGGTGAATGGCTTCGCCTGCAGGGGCATGACCAAAGGTTGCGCCCGGCTTTGCACCATGTGCCTTACCAAAGGCGTGACCGCCAGCGGTGAGCGCGACGGTTTCTTCCGAATTCATCGCCATGCGGGCAAAGGTAGCACGCATGTCACGTGCAGATTGCAACGGATCGGGGTTGCCGCCTGGCCCTTCTGGGTTGACGTAGATTAGGCCCATCTGAATCGCGGCAAGTGGTCCTTCCAGCTCAACATTCTCTTCATCAAGACGCGTCTTTGCGCCTTCGTTGACCCAGATTTCCTCTGCGCCCCAGAATGTATCACCTTCTGATTGGTAGACGTCTTTACGCCCGCCGCCGAACCCGAATACGGGGCCACCCATGCTTTCAATGGCGACATTGCCAGCGAGAATGAACAGGTCGGCCCAGCTAATTGACGAACCGTATTTCTGCTTGATCGGCCATAATAGTCGGCGCGCCTTGTCGAGGTTGCCATTGTCGGGCCAGCTATTCAGCGGTTCAAACCGTTGCTGTCCGCTTCCTGCACCGCCACGGCCATCGGTCACGCGATACGTGCCAGCGGCATGCCATGCCATGCGAATCATGAACGGGCCATAATGACCGTAATCCGCTGGCCACCAGGGCTTGCTATCGGTCATTAACGCAGTGAGGTCGTTTTTCAGGGCTTGATAGTCGAGCTTTTTGAAGGCTTCGGTATAATCAAAATCTTCACCCATCGGGTCCGGAGAGATGCCATGTTGATGAAGCATGTCGACCGGCAGCGCAGCCGGCCACCAATCCTTATTCTGTCGTCCGAGTAACGAACGCATTTTGATTTCGCCGCCCGAGCGCATTGGGCAAGCATCGCGGGGATCTGCATCTGCCATTCTTAATTCCTCTGAGTTCGGTGGGGGGAATACCCCACGACACTTTTATTAACATTCCCACATAATCGGTCAAACCAATGTAAATAGCTAGACTAATCGATTTTATGCTTTTTCAAAGCAGGCCACTTCGGACGACGCATTATTAAGTGCACAAACTAAAACGTTTTCGTGCTTGAAACTTTGCTTGCCCAAGCCGATGTAGGCGGTAACGCATAAACATAACATCTTAGAGGTATTTCATGCACGTTCCTTTTGATCCAGTCCAAGCTTTGGTCCCCGTCGTTATCGAGCAATCGAACCGTGGGGAGCGTAGCTGGGACATTTTTTCGCGGCTTTTGCGCGAACGGATCATTTTCGTGACGGGCGAAGTGGAGGACAATATGGCCTCCGTCATCACCGCGCAGCTATTGTTTCTCGAATCGGACAATCCGAAGAAGGACATCTGGATGTATATCAACTCGCCGGGCGGTGTGGTCACTGCGGGCATGGCGATACACGACACGATGCAATATATCCGTCCGAAAGTCGGCACCGTATGCATCGGGCAGGCGGCGTCTATGGGCAGTTTCCTGCTTGCGGCGGGCGAACCGGGCATGCGCGTCGCTTTGACCAATTCCCGTATCATGGTGCATCAACCTTCGGGCGGCGCACGCGGCATGGCGTCAGATATCCAGATTCAGGCAAATGAAATATTACGTATTCGCAAGCGTATGAATGACCTATATGCAAAATATACAGGTAAACCATTGAAGGATATCGAAAAAGCGATGGACCGCGATACCTTCCTTGAAGCGGATGAAGCAAAAGCCTTCGGCCTTGTAGACGAGGTATTTGACAAGCGCCCGGCAAATGCCGAAGCCGACGCAAGCTGATACTATCGTGGATGAATTTCGCAGATTTGCCTTCATGGCACAGTCCGTATTGGGCTATTGCTAAATCGGAACGCATCTTTAGGATGACGGTTCAATAATGTGCGTTTAAAATTAGCGTGTAAGCAGGACATATTATGACGAAGTTGAGCGGTTCAGATACTAAAAGCACTCTTTATTGCTCCTTCTGTGGAAAATCGCAGCACGAAGTTCGCAAGCTGATCGCCGGCCCCACTGTGTTCATCTGTGATGAATGTGTGGAACTTTGCAATGATATCATTCGCGAAGAAACAAAGGGCGCGTTGAACGGCCGTAAAGAGGGCGAAGTGCCAACGCCGCAGGAAATCTGCGAAGTGTTGGACGACTATGTCATCGGTCAGCCGCAGGCAAAGCGCGTATTGTCGGTTGCCGTGCATAACCATTATAAACGGCTCAACCATGGCGCAAAGGGCGCGGATGTTGAGCTTGCGAAGTCCAACATTCTGCTCGTCGGCCCCACAGGTTGCGGTAAGACATTGCTGGCGCAGACACTCGCCAAGACGTTTGACGTGCCATTCACGATGGCAGACGCGACGACCTTGACGGAGGCCGGCTATGTCGGTGAAGATGTCGAGAATATCATTCTCAAGCTGCTTCAAGCGTCCGATTATAATGTCGAGAAGGCGCAGCGCGGGATCGTGTATATCGACGAAATCGACAAAATCAGCCGCAAGGCCGAAAATCCCTCCATCACCCGCGATGTCAGCGGGGAGGGCGTTCAGCAGGCGTTGCTCAAGCTCATGGAAGGCACCACGGCCAGCGTCCCACCACAGGGCGGCCGCAAGCATCCACAGCAAGAGTTTCTGCAGGTTGATACGACGAACATCTTGTTCATCTGCGGCGGTGCATTTGCCGGGCTTGAAAAGATTATTTCGAACCGGCTTGAGGGCAAGTCTATTGGTTTTGGCGCGCATGTTGCCGACCCGGACGAGCGTCGTACTGGCGAAATCCTTAAGCAGGTAGAGCCTGAAGACTTGTTGAAATTTGGTCTCATCCCCGAATTCGTCGGACGTTTGCCGGTAACCGCCACGCTTGAAGACCTCGACATCGCTGCTTTGGTGAAAATCCTGTCGGAGCCAAAGAACGCGCTGGTGAAGCAATATCGCAAGCTGTTTGAAATGGAAGATGTCGGCTTAAGCTTCACCGATGACGCGTTGGAAGCCATTGCCAAGAAGGCGATTGAACGCAAAACCGGTGCGCGTGGGCTGCGCTCTATCCTTGAGGCGATTCTGCTCGATACGATGTTCGACCTGCCGACCTATGACGGCGTGGACGAGGTTGTGGTGGACAAGGACGTGGTCGAAGGTCGCAAAACGCCCGTTTTGGTATATGCCAAATCTGTCAAGGCCAGCAAAGAAGACGCCGCCTAACTTGGACGGGACACTGTGGCAAAGCTGCCACATTTGCCGAAAAAATAAGAAAGAATGCTGCTTTGCACAATTTGGTGCAGTGCGAAACTATGCTTGCCCCTCGCTCTCGGCTAAGGGCCCCCCATCTGCGGAGCCGACTGTCATTTTACTGACATTTACGGGTTCCAAGGGAGGTCGCAAGGTCCATTTCGTTCGCGTGATTCGGCCAAGAACCAATATTTGTCGAACTTACGGCATGTGAAAATCATAGGGGTTAAGAGCATGAAAATTCGTTACCAGCTTGCAGCAAGCGCTGTCGCACTTACCATTTGCAGCTTTTCCAGCGCGGCATTCGCGCAGTCAACGGGTTCAGTAGACTTCGAAGAAGAGGTCATTGTTGTTTCCGGTTCGCGTTCGCAGGACGTTGCCGGAATTCAGGCACCTGACTCGACCAAGGCAAAAGCAGTTCTTACGCAAGAGCTGATCGAACGTCAGAACCCAGGTCAGACAATTCTCGACACCATCAACGTCATTCCGGGCGTAAGCTTTCAGAATAACGATGCTTATGGCTCGTCGGGCGGCACGCTGAACATCCGTGGTTTTGACTCGTCGCGTATCTCGCTGACGTTTGACGGTATCCCGTTGAATGACTCTGGCAACTACGCCATCTATTCGAACCAACAGCTTGATCCTGAACTGATTGAGCAGGTTAATGTTAACCTTGGCACGACCGATGTTGACAGCCCTACGGCATCAGCCGTTGGCGGCACTGTCAACTACCGTACACTGACACCAACTGAAGATTTTGGCGTTAAGCTCTCGGGCTCAATCGGTCAATTTAACTTCATGCGCGTATTTGGCCTTGTAAACACCGGTAATCTGACATCGCTCGGAACGCGTGCATTTTTCTCGGCATCGATGGCAAGCAACGACAATCCGTTCAACAATTACGGCGTCGTCGACAAGCAGCAGTATAACGCAAAAATCTATCAGCCAATTGGCAGCGATGGTGACTTCATTGCGATTTCTGGTAGCTACAACGAAAACCGCAACAACTTCTTCGGTTCGCTGCCATTGCGCAACGACGCCGGCCGTGTCGTTGGTGCCGCTTCGTCCAACCGTTTCCCAGCGAATAATGATGAGCGGGAATATCTGATTAACTTCCCTTGCACGACAACGGTAACACCAGTTGCGGGTACTGCACAGTCGGCAACAACATGCGGCACAGAATTCGACCGTCGCTATAACCCGTCAAACACGGGCAGCATCCGTGGTGCGTCAAAATTCACTTTCGGTGAAAAGCTGACGTTGACGGTCGATCCAAGTTATCAGTACGTAAAGGCAAATGGCGGCGGTACCGTTACTGCACGTGAAGCACGTCGTGACATTGATCCGACTGGCGGCGCAGCAAACTGCACGACCGTTGTAAGTGGTGCTGGCGTAAACTGCCAAGCTGGATACCTCTCGGGTTCGCCATTCTTTGGTAAGGATCTGAACGGCGATGGCGACATCCTTGATCAGGTTACCATGATTGCCCCAAGCCAGACCCAAACACATCGTTATGGCGTCATCAGCTCGCTCCGTTATGAAATCAACGATGCGCATTCGGTTCGTCTTGCCTACACCTTTGACCGTGCACGTCACCGTCAGACGGGCGAAGTTGGCTTGTTGGACGTTAATGGCGAACCATTTGACGTTTTCCCCGTTAACAATCCGCAAATTGCTGCCAACGGCGTAACGCTTCAAAAGCGTAACCGTCTGTCCTATGCAATTTTGCAGCAGGTTTCGGGCGAATATCGTGGTGAATTCATGGAAAGCAATTTGGTCGTGACAGCCGGTGTTCGTGCACCGTTCTTCAAGCGCGACCTGACCAACTATTGCTTCACCAGCTCAGCTGGCGGCTTTCTTGAGTGCTTCGGCGATGCGAGCCAGAACACTCTAAACGCAACGCTGAACCCAACGCAGGCTGGTCCACAAAACCGCGTCTTTAAATATGACAAGGTTTTGCCAAACGTAGGCTTCAACTACAAGTTTACACCTGAATTCAGCATGTTCGCAAGCTTTGCTCAGGGCCTTTCGGTTCCAGGTACAGACAGCTTGTACAACGCTTTCTTCTTTCCGATCACGACCGCGCGTGCGCGCCCTGCCCCGGAAACGACGGACAGCGTTGATGTTGGCGTTCGTTACCGTTCGGGCAACATTCAGGCACAACTTTCGGGTTGGTTGACGAAGTTCCAGAACCGTTTGGCCTCGGCTTACGATCCAGAGCTAGACCAGAATGTTTACCGTAACTTGGGCAACGTCGACAAATATGGCGTTGATGGTTCGATTTCATATCAGCCAATTCCAGAACTGGCCGTCTATGTCTTCGGGTCATACATGAAGTCGGAAATCAAGAACAACGTTGCATTTGGTGAGAACACCAACGGAACGCCTGTTTTTGCTGCGACAGCTGGCCAGCGTGAGGGTGGTTCGCCGAAATATTCATTCGGTGGAACCGTGCGCGGTGAAGTTGGACCAGTTGAGCTTGGCATTACTGCAAAGCGCACTGGCCCACGGAACATCTTCGACACGGGGGAGGCAACCTACACCGGAACGTTCATTCCAACTGGCGCTGTTCCAACCGGCACTTTGGGTACAACGGCGCGGACTCAAATCTTTGGCGAAGCTACACCTGCTTATTGGTTGGTCAACCTTGATGCGAGCATCAACCTTGGCTTCCTGGGCTTGAACGACAAGACACGCTTCCAAGTCAACGTCTACAACCTCTTCGACCAATTCTATGTCGGCGGTTTTGGCGGCGGCTTGGCGCAGAGTGCATCGTACAACCGCACAAACGGTGTTGCGACTTATGGCGTTCCCGGCTTCGTTCAGATCGGTGCACCACGCACCGTGAGCGGAACAGTTACATTCGCCTTCTAATAGAGCAGCATTCGGCAAAAACAGGGCGGGGCTTCGGCTCCGCCCTTTTTTTATGTGTAGATGCAAGCGTCGAGGCCGTCGCGTTTGACGACGCGGATGCGGGCGGAGATGCTGTTGCCATAGCGGCGGGTAAAGCCGCCTACGCCGTTGACTGCCCGCTTTTTGGGCAAGGGCAGGATTGCTGCTAAGCGTGCTGCCTCTATGCGGGTCAGGTTCTTGGCGGATTTTTTGTAATAACGCTGTGCCCCGGCCTCTGCACCATAGGTGCCAATGCCGGTTTCCGCGACGTTCAGATATACTTCCATGATCCGGCGTTTGCCCCAGATTTTTTCGATCAGGAACGTGAAATACACCTCAGGCACTTTGCGCAAATAGCGGGTCCAGCCGGACCCTTGCCACAAGAACACATTTTTCGCGGTTTGCTGACTGATGGTTGAACCACCACGCATGCGGCCGCCTTGCTGGTTACGTGCCAAGGCTTTTTCGATGGCGTCGCGATCAAAGCCGTCATGGCTGCAATATTTACCGTCCTCTGCGGCGATGACTGCGCGCACAAGGTTTGGCGAAATGTCGGAAAGGGGGGTCCAGTCGCGCTTTGCCCCGTTGCTGTCGAACAACATCGTCAATGTCGTCGGGATAGGCACGACGGCATATACGGCGGTAAGCGCGACGCTACCGCCGATGAAGTACAGTGCCCCCTTAAAGCTGGAACGAAGGACACGGGCGGAAAGCGAAGGCTTGGTTTTTGTCATTTGCAAAAACTAGCGCAGTGCTTTGCGCCCGTCACCTGTTTTTACAGATAGTTAAAACGCGAGCAGTAACCGTTTTTCAGTCGCGATACGCAGCATCGCCTTTTGCAGTTTTTCAAAGGCGCGCACTTCGATCTGGCGCACACGCTCTCGGCTGACGTTATAGGTCTGGCTGAGCTCTTCCAGAGTTTGCGGTTCTTCGATCAAGCGGCGCTGAGTCAATATGTGCTTCTCGCGGTCATTTAGGCTGCCCATCGCTTCGGACAATAAGGCATGGCGCATGTCGCCTTCTTGTGCGTCGGCCACGCGCTCGTCTTGCAACGGTGTGTCATCGACCAACCAGTCTTGCCATTGCCCATCGCCATCTTCGCGCATGGGCACGTTAAGCGACGTATCGCCGCCCATCGCCATGCGGCGGTTCATATTGTTCACTTCTTCTTCGGAAACACCGAGGTCCGTGGCGATTTTGCGCAACGCTTCCTGGTTCAGGTCGCCGTCTTCAAAGGCCTGAAGATTGTTTTTCATGCGGCGCAGGTTGAAGAAAAGCTTCTTCTGCGCGGCGGTGGTGCCGATTTTGACGAGGCTCCAACTACGCAGGATGAACTCCTGCATCGACGCACGGATCCACCACATCGCGTAGGTCGCGAGGCGGAAACCGCGGTCGGGGTCGAATTTCTTTACGCCCTGCATCAATCCGATATTCCCCTCGGAAATCAGCTCGGATACCGGCAGGCCATAGCCGCGATAGCCCATGGCGATTTTCGATACGAGTCGCAGATGCGACGTAACCAGCTGTTCGGCTGCCTTGGTGTCGCCATGTTCTTGCAACCGCTTGGCAAGCATATATTCTTGCTCAGGCTTGAGTATCGGAAACTTCCGGATTTCGCTTAGGTAGCGATTAAGGCTCGCGTCCCCCCCAAGGGCAGGTATCGTAGCCGGAACATTCTTTTTAACAGACATGTTTTCCTCTTTCATTGTGCCTTCCTTCGGGCCTCATCAAGCACCCGATGGTACGGCGTTCCCTTCGTAACTTTTATGACTGAAGCTGGCTTAACAGAAGCTGCATGTCTTCTGGTATACTGCTTTCAAACCGTAAAGTTCCGCCGGTGATGGGATGAATAAACCCCAAAGAGGCCGCATGCAATGCCTGCCGGTCGAATTTGGCTTGATTTGGACCAATTTTATAGTGGTTTTGTCGATTAGAATAGACGCTATCGCCAATGAGCGGATGGCCGATATGGGCCATATGTACGCGGACCTGATGCGTGCGCCCCGTTTCCAGCGTGCATTCGACCACCGCCGTTTTGGCAAAGGCCTCAACCATCCGGTAATGCGTGACGGCATGGCGCCCTTTTGATTCGGGCAGCACCGCCATTTTCTTTCGGTTTGTGGTGGAACGGCCAATTTGTGTGCGGACGGTTCCGGCAGGTGGCGCGGGAATGCCGTTTACAATCGCGATATATTTGCGTTCAATGTCATGCGCGGCGAAGAGTTTTGCCAGGCCCTCATGCGCGGCATCGCTTTTGGCGACCACCAAAAGCCCGGACGTGTCCTTGTCAATGCGATGGACGATCCCGGGGCGCTGCACCCCGCTTATGCCCGATAGCTTGCCGTGGCAATGGTGCAATAGCGCGTTGACGAGGGTTCCATCGCTATGACCCGCCGCAGGATGTACGACGAGCCCGGCGGGCTTATTGATGATGATCAAATGTTCATCTTCAAAAACCACATCGAGCGCGATGTTCTGCGCCATTGCTTTGTCGGGCACCGGGGCAGGGACGTTAAGTTCAAACTTTTGTCCCGACATCTTCTTGCTGCCGGCGTCGGCGAAAATCTGACCATTGATGCGCAGCGCGGCATCAGCGATCAAAGCCTGAATGCGCGCGCGTGAAAATTGCGGCAATGCTGCGGTAAGCGCACTATCCAGCCGCCCCGCACCCAAAACGCCTGTAAATGTGGTAATTTCCCCAAGCATCTCGTAGACATGGGAGATGGCTTTGCATTTATCAAGCAGCGACTGGCGACAACTTCTGGACTGGGCTGAAACCGCACGGGACCATGAGTGTTGCGGTATATTGCGGGGGAAGGGGGATCGGGTCGCCGCGGTGGAGCTGGCGCAGAATGTTGCTACCGATCCTGCAAGGCATTTCGAAATTGACCCGGCCACATTGATCTCAGCAGGTAAGGACGTGAGAAGCGGCGGAATTCCTGTGTTGGGATTTTTCCATTCGCACCCCAATGGAGTGGCCGCGCCGTCGCCAACCGACGTCGCATACGCGGCACCCGACCATCATATTTGGCTCATCATTGCCGATCGTGCGATCACGGCTTGGCAGCCTGTGATTGCAGGCGCTCGGGTGACCGGATTTACGCCCGTTACGTTATTGGTAGAGGGTTGAAACACCCGCCAACTCGGTTCATGAGCGACGGCATCACGCCCGATACCATCTGGAACATCTCTTAATGTCCGAAACCGAAATCGATTTTGCCAGCCTACTTTGTTCTCGCCTGTGCCATGACCTGTTAAGCCCTGTTGGCGCGATGAATAATGGCCTGGAGCTATTGGCGGATGAGCATGATCCCGAAATGCGGCGACGGTGCATGGATTTGCTGGCGGAGAGCGCAAAGGCGGCGGCCGACAAGCTGAAGTTTTTCCGTCTGGCCTTTGGTGCCGCAGGCGGGTTTGGCGCTGAAGTTGATCCCAAAGAGGCGAAATTGGTGATTGAGCCGATGGTGACATCAAGCGGACGCACGGCACTTGAGTGGGCCGTGCCTGCGGAGATGATGCCAAAACGGGCAGCGAAAATATTGCTGAATCTCGTTCTGTTTGCCAATGACGCGTTGGTGCGTGGCGGGACATTGTCCGTGGGCGCCGAAGCGCGCTCCGGCGAGCAGGAAATTGTCATTCGGGCGAGTGGACCCAAAATCGTCATGGATTCGGCTATTCGAGAGGCCCTGACCGGTCAGCTTGACCCCGCAGCCGTGGACTCGCGCACGGCGGCGGCATGGATGGCGTATATGTTGGCAGTTCAAGGTGGTGGTATGTTGCAATTGGCAGAGCCCGATGCCGAACATCTGTTGATTGGCGCGCTGATCCGCGTTTAAGCTAGAGGTAGGACCTAGAGTGGACCGCGCATACAGGACGTGGCGTAAGGAGTGTGCGGGCCTGATATTGCACGTCGCTCCCGACTTACCTATGGTCCGGTCATGACTATGATCTGGAACCCATCACCCAATTTCGGCGAGCGAAGCCTGCCCATCACTATGCTTGTCCTGCACTATACTGGCATGCAGTCGGGCGCGGCGGCTATTGACTGGCTGGCGAACCCGGCGTCCAAGGTTTCGGCGCATTATGTGGTCGATGAAGATGGGCAGCTGGTGCACATGGTGCGTGAGGAGCAACGCGCCCAACATGCCGGATTGTCGTATTGGCGCGGCGTAACCGATTGCAACAGCGCCAGCATTGGCATTGAGATCGTTAATCCCGGGCACGAATTTGGTTATCGCCCGTTTCCTGAGGCGCAAATGGATACAGTGACCCGATTGGTTGCGGAATTAGTCCGGACCTATGGGATTGAACCGCGCAACGTGGTGGGGCATAGCGATGTGGCACCAGCCCGCAAAGGAGATCCGGGCGAGCTTTTTGACTGGGAACGGCTTGCCAGGCTTGGCCTTGCCATACAGCGGCCAAGCGCAAATCTGGTTGACCCCGGCTGGCCGGACGCCGCATTTCTTTTGGCACTTGAACGTTATGGCTATGGCATAGCCGATGGCCGCGCGGCCACAGTGGCATTTCAGCGACGGTTTCGCCCCGCAAACATCGACGGCGTAATCGACGGGGAATGTCGCGCTATCTTGTTCAGCTTACTCTTGGCTGTTGAGGGCAGTTCTGTTATCTAACCAATGCCAGAGGGTTGGGCGACCGCCGCTTAGTGGGTAACTGCTAAGGGGAGGAAAGTCCGGGCTCCAGCGAGGAACGGTGCCGGATAACGTCCGGCGAAAGCAATTTTAGGGAAAGTGCCACAGAAAATAGTCCACCGCATTTCGATGCGGCCAGGTCGAAACGGTGCGGTAAGAGCGCACCGCGTTTCTGGTAACAGAAATGGCATGGCAAACCCCACCGGGAGCAAAACCGAATAGGGGCGGCATATGGCATCCTCCTGCCAGTCGCCCGGGTTGGTTGCATGAGTGCCGCAGCAATGCGTCGCCTAGATGAATGGTCGCACATCCGCTTTGGTTTCGGCTTAAGTGGAGGACAGAACCCGGCTTACAGACCCTCTGGCTTTTACCCCATGCGCGCAAGTTCGCGCGACCAATATCGCCGACGGCTTGCATGCCTCCCCCCAAATTTACGCTAACGTCAATATTTACATATGGGCACCAATATGTTCTGTTCCATGCCAATTCAAAGTCTGGAGGGCTAAGTCAATGTCGATTGTGGAACGCGCCAAAAATATCATCTTCAAACCGACGGATGAATGGAATGTCATTGCTGCCGAACCAGCAACTATTGGCAGGCTGTTCACGGGCTATGCAATGCCTTTGGCGCTGATACCGGCGCTGATGGGGATCGCCGCAGCTGTATTGTTTAATTCGTTGCTGTCTGAATATGTGGCGGGCGGGACTGTGGAGCTTACGGCAAGCGATTTAGTGACGGAGATGGTCATGGGTTATGTGTTGGGATTGGTGTTGCTGATGGCAATGGCCTATTTGGTGAAGGCCATTTCGCCAAGTTTCAATGGCGGTAATGAGCTGATACAAGCGACCAAACTCATCATATATGCTGGCACGCCTGCATGGGTCTTTGCGATATTTTTGATAATCCCGTTTTTGGGTTTTATCGGCTATATCGGCGGCCTAGCTTACTCGGTGTACTTGATCTATTTGGGTTTGCATCCCGTTTTGAGGGTTCCGAAAGAAAAAGTCGCCGGGATGACTGTAGTCGTCATTTTGGCGTATCTCGTTGGGTCGGTTATCGTTTACATAGTCCAACAATCTTTCACTGGCCTCGGCGGAGCGACCAGCACGCTGTCCGGCGCATAAATTGCGTTTACGCCCCTAGCAAAATGCGCATGCCGCCGCTAAGTCGGCGGCATGGTGCGATCTACGCGACGAAATGACTGGGGTTTTCCCCGCTGGCGCGGCTATGGCAGCAGCAGCGAGGCGCAGCAGGTGCGCCTGTGTGACCGATATGGCTGTAACAAGGCTGGAAATTGCCCCGCGCCAAAATCCCCTAACAATCCCGAACGATGGATGTTCTGTGAAGAACATGCGGGCGAGTATAATCGCGGTTATGACTATTTTGAAGGCCTGACCAAGGAGGAAGCCGACGAGCGCGAGGCCAATGAGCGCCGGGATTCTTCGGGTTATAAGGAATCCGCGCATTATGGCTGGGCAGGGTCCGGCGATGGCAGCCGAAGCCGTGATGAAATGCACGCGCTGGATATATTAGGCCTCGAAAGCGATTCCACTTTTGAGGACGCGAAAAAGGCGTGGCGCAAAATTGCCAAGGAAACGCATCCTGACGTGAACCCCGGCAACGGCGATGCCGCAAAGGCGTTTCAGGCAGGCCAGGCGGCATATGACGTCCTGCGCGTCGCCGAAGAACGCCGCGAGTGGAAGGGGTAGCCTCTTGTGCGGACGAATCTGCGCGCCTATAGGGCGCGGGTGAACCTCGCTTCGACGCCTTTACGGAACTTTGCCGCTGTATTTATACTGATGGCATTGGCGATGCGTGTCATCATTCCGTCCGGCTATATGCCGTCAGCGGAACGTGGTTTTGCGCTTACCATCTGTGCGGGCATGGATACCCAAACCGTCTGGATGGATAAAACGGGCAAGTTGCACAAGGAAGATCCATCAAAAGGCAAATCGGTTGAACACCAACCTTGTGCCTTTGCCGGTGCTGCTATTACGGGGAATTTTCCTTCGACGGCTTTGCAAATC
Source organism: Sphingorhabdus sp. (assembly GCF_050921905.1). NCBI lineage: Bacteria > Pseudomonadati > Pseudomonadota > Alphaproteobacteria > Sphingomonadales > Sphingorhabdaceae > Sphingorhabdus > Sphingorhabdus sp. The sequence goes on from NZ_CP050888.1 coordinate 578,512, forward strand.
GCCATGGCGCCTATTGCGCTGGCGATACCCGTTTTTGCCAAGCGCGAAGTATCGGTTGGCGCTGGCTTAGCCGCGCCGCCACCTCCGGCGATTGGACCACCTTCTTATATCTAAACCAAAGGGCTGCTTGGCAGCGCATTTCTCGGTTAGATTTAGGAAAATATCATGAAATTTTTATCCATTTTGCGCGCCAGTGCGGCGTGCAGCTTTTGTGCGATCATTACCCCTGCAGCCGCTGAAGATGCTGCTGATGCCACAATCATTGTCACTGGTCGCGCCGCTGCCGACCAAGCCGAAGTCACGGCAAACCAGACCGCAGGCGGTACCGATATTGTCAGTCATCAGGATTATGCGGATAAGACTATTGTGTCGTTGCGCGATACATTGGCCTTTTCCCCCGGCGTATATACGCAACCACGCTTTGGGCAGGAAATCCGCATTTCCATTCGCGGTTCTGGCCTGTCGCGCGGGTTTCACATGCGCGGGTTGACGTTATTGCAGGACGGTATTCCCATTAATCTTGCCGATGACAATGGCGACTTTCAGGAACTTGAACCGATATTCTTCGACCATTTAGAAGTATATCGCGGCGCAAACGCCTTACGCTTCGGTTCCGGAACGCTGGGCGGCGCGGTTAATGGTGTAACGCCAACAGGGGATAATGCAGCGGGTCTCTACCTGCGCGGTGATGTAGGCAGCTTTGATTTTTATCGGGGCTTGGCATCGTTCGGCCTAGGTGACGAAGACGCCAACGCTTGGGCCGCGATTAGTGCGGATAGCCATAAGGGGGATCGCCAACATGCGCGGCGGGACTCTATCCGTTTCCACGGCAACGTCGGCTTACAAATTTCGGATATCATATCCACGCGATTTTATGGCAGCATTACCACGTTGGACCAGGAGTTACCGGGCGCGATGACTCGTGCAACGGCATTGACTGCCCCGCGCAGTGGCAATTTTATCGGTGATCAGGCGCGCGATATCGATTCGATCCGCATCCAGAACAGGACCCGGTTCAATTGGGGTAACAGCCATTTGGATGTCGGGGCCTTTTTGAATTCCAAGGAATTGTATCATCCAATTTTTCAAGTGGTGGATCAGGTGTCGATCGATCGCGGCGTATATGCCCGCTACGAACGCTCGGGTGATGTATGGAGTATGACATTGGGCGGTGAATCGCGTTGGGGGAGCATTGACGCAAAGCGTTTCGTCAACCTGAGCGGCAAGCGTGGCGCGCTGACATTTGACGCTGATCAGACGGCGCGCACGACCAACATCTATGGTGAAATCAGGGTCAGTCCAATCGAGAACCTAACCGTGATCGCAGGCGGCATTTACGCCGACGGATTTCGCAAGCAATCGCAAATTGTGCCCGCTGCGGTAAAGGCGCAGGCGTCGTTTGATGCGGTGTCACCAAAAATGGGTGTGCTTTGGGAACCGGATGCCGAAATCCAGTTTTTTGCGAACTACAGCAAATCAGCCGAATTCCCGACCTTTGTTGAACTGGCACAAATTGCGGCATTCGTTCCGGTGCGTGAACAAACCGCGTGGACCACGGAGCTTGGCACGCGCGGGACATTGGGGTGGGTAAGCTGGGATGTGGCGGTTTATCGCGCCAATATCAAAAGGGAGATGCTTCAGTTTACAGTGGGACCGGACATCCCCGCGGCAACCTTTAACGCGGACAAGACACGTCATCAGGGCGTCGAAGCTGCGTTCAGCGCCACGCCGACCAATTGGCTGCGCTTTCGGCAAATCTGGCAATATTCGGACTTTCGATTTGTGGGGGATGCCCAATATGGCGACAACCGGCTTCCGGTGGTTCCGAAGCATGTTCTGCGGTCTGAGCTTCGGCTGGGCGGCGATAAACTTCATATTTCGCCAAATGTTGAATGGGTGCCCCAAGGTGCTTGGGCGGATTATCGGAACACAACCCGTAATGCCGGTTACACATTGCTTGGCGTGTCCGCAGGCGCGCGCATCAAAAACGGTGTCGATATATTCGTCGATGCTCGAAACTTGGCCGGCGTGAAAGCCATTGGCGACGTGTCGGCAGCGGTCGTGGCGACGCCAGCTTCGGCCATTTACTATCCCGTGGAACGCCGGGCCATTTATGGCGGCGTTCGTGCGCGGTTTTAGGAGGTAGGGCATGGAAAATACATCATTCTACCGAACAATCTGGCGTTGGCATTTTTATGCCTCTTTGTTTGTCATGCCACTCGTTCTCGTGCTGGCGACAACAGGTGCAATCTATCTGTTCAAGCCACAATTGGATCGTTGGCAGGAGCGCGCATTTAGCAATCTTTCGCCCCATGGCGCCGTGTCCCCCAATACACAGCTTGCCGCGGTCATCGACGCTAATCCGGGTGCGCAGTTTCACGGCTATCGGTTGCCCGCACGTGACGGGGACGCCGCAATGATTCATATCGGGTTAGCCGATGGCCGGTCCATGCGTGACGTCTATGTGTCGCCGCAGGGCAGGGTTTTGGGCAGCATCGACCCTGATAGTCGCATTTCAGCAACGGTCGCGCGCATTCATGGTTCGCTTTTGATCGGCAAAATGGGGGATTGGATTGTTGAGCTCGCGGCCTGTTGGGCCATAGTGATGATCCTGTCCGGTCTGTATATGTGGTGGCCACGCGGGCAGGGCCTTCAGGGCGTTGTGTGGCCCAGGCTTGGCAAGGGCAAGCGTATACTCCTGCGCGACCTGCATGCGGTGACCGGCTTTTGGGTTTCGGGGCTCGCGCTTGTTTTGCTTACCACTGGACTGCCGTGGGCAAGTGTCTGGGGCGATGCCTTTCGCTTGGCAAGGGCGGAGCTAGGCCTTGTCCAAGGCGCGCAAGACTGGAAAACAGGTAGCCATGCCCCACATGCCGAGCATGATCACGACGCCATGATGAAAATGCAGGCTGCTGGGATACCGCTTATTGGCCTCTCCGACATGGTGGCCAAGGCGAAATTGGAAAAGCTGCCGCATCCCGTTTTAGTAAAGCCGCCGGGCGCGCCGGAGCGTTTTGGTCCACCAACGCCAATGGCTTGGACGATCAAGTCGGAGGCGCAAAACCGGCCACTAAACCGCAGTATCAGCTTTGATGTTGCAACGGGTAAGGAGATGTCGCGGACGGGCTTTGCGGACAAGCATGTCATTGACCGCGCCGTGAATTATGGAATTGCATGGCACGAGGGGCAGCTTTTTGGCTGGATCAATCAGCTTATCGGTGTTCTCACCGCGTTGGGCCTGATCACTTTGGTCATATCGGGCTTTATGATGTGGCGGCGGCGTAAGCCCGCTGACGCGCTTGGGGCACCTATTGCCCCTGCTGTGCCGCAGAAAATACGCGGCGTGGCGGTGATCATGGGTGTGATGGCCATATTGTTGCCATTGCTTGCCGTTTCACTGCTGGCTTTATGGCTGTTTGACCGGTTGCTGTTGCCTCGACTGCCGGCCTTTGCGATTTGGCTGGGCGTGAGGCCAGTTCAGATGGCATAACGCGCTGCTGTTTCGCGGATAAGCGATATCATATTGGGAATGCCCTGCGTTCGATTTGAACTGAGTTGGTTCTTCAGGTCAAACGGGGCGAGGGCATTCTCTATATCAGTGCCCAAAATTTCGGCGGCGTTTTTGCCGTCTACCGTTTTGAGCACAAGCGCGATGATGCCCTTGGTGATCGCGGCATTGCTGTCCGCCATAAACGAAAGTTGGTTATTGTCGGTCACAGGATACACCCAGACACTTGCCGAGCAGCCCCTGACCAAACTCGCATCGGTTTTCAGCGCATCGGGCATTGGGGCCAGTTCGCGGCCAAGATCGATCAACAAACGATAGCGGTCGTCGGCTTCGAGGAATGCATATTCTTCTTGAATGTCGGTGAGTGTGGTCATGGGCACCCGCATATGGCCGCAGGGTTTAGATATCAATCCCTGCGGCGATAGCCTCAAGCTTTTTGACGCGCTCTTTTAAGTCCGCGACTTCGATACGCGACGTAGCCGACGGCACTGGCGCGTCGCTGCTGCGGCGGGCAATGTCCAACTCGGCATGCTTCAGCGCAATCCAATCGCGCCATCCACGCAACCCGAGCGAAGATACAATCCCTAAGGACAGCACTGCAAAAGCACCGATAATGATGTAGAAATTGGGATCCTGTTCCATGGTTCCTTCCTTTCGATCCGCGCGCCGTTACCGGCTGCGCAGTTCCTCTATCTGACGGTTCAGGTCGTTCGCGCTGTTATTGTCGGTCGCGATGCGCTCAAGCACCTGAATACGTTCTTTCAGTGTCTTGATCTCGTCCTGCATCTGCTGTGTTTCTGCGCTGTTCAACAGGCGATGGGTCTTGGTGCCCATAAAATCCTGATCTTCAACAATGCCATGCTTGGCTTTTTGCTTCGTCTGGATAATCTTGCCGATGGTGACGATCAGTATGATTGCCACAACCATTTCAAACGGACCCATAAAATATCTCCCTTAGATCAGGTCTTGTTGCGGCGTCACCGACTTAGGCGGTAAGCTTCGCAACTCTTCGATTTCCTTTGCAACGCTGTAGCCTTGGTCGGTGATAATGCGTTCGAGAACGGCGACGCGTTCTTCGAGTATCCCCTGCTTCGAGGCATATTGCGCAGCCTTTTCGGCAACGTTCTGTGCGTTCAGTTCGAGCTGTCGTTGCTTCAGCTTGAAGAAGGGCAGGACGAACACACCGCCGAAAACGGCAAGCAGGCCGCAGCTGATGCCCAGGATGGGAATGATGAGGGGGTTGATGTCCATTTTTCGCCCCTTCAGTTCGACGGCCCGCGAAGGGCCTCTATTTCTGATCTCAGCCTGTGACTGTCGTCTACGACGATTTTCTCGACGTTCGCCAACCGATCCTTTATCGACCCAAGCTCCGCGCGCAGTTGCGCATTTTCCTGACTCAGCAGCTTCACGCGTTCAACAGCCTCCTGATCATTTTTGGGATACACGGCCTGACCCCATGCCCCATCGAGCGGATAGCCGTTTTTGATACGCATCCATGTCGTTAGCACCCATCCGGCGCAGATAGAAACAACGCCCATGCCTATCATCGGACCAATGGCCGTTATCATCGCGAGTTTATCGGGGTCCATATCATGCCTCCTATTTTAACGAAGCCGTTCGATTTCTTCGGACAAACGCCCGGCCTTATCCGTCACAATCCGTTCCAGAACCGCGACGCGTTCTTCCAAATGCCCGATCTTGCCATTCAGCGTTTCATTCTCGTTGCTCAAAAGCATGATCTTGCGTTCGGCTTCGGGATAGTCGCCATCGGTCAAGGCGGTCTTACCGCCCCATTCATCTTCCAAGGGATAGCCATGTTTGGCGCGGATCCAGTTGTTGACCAGCCAGCCAACCGTCAACATCGCAACTATTGCGATGACGAAATTTGGTCCACCAAAGCTCATTATAAATCCCTCCACGGTAGTCGGCGGGGCAGTGGGCGAATTGGGGTGTCGCGATAATCAACACGCCAATTGCGGCGGTCGGCCTGACGCTTTTTCTGCGCGAAATGGCGGTAAGTGAACCAACCGATAAGGCCAAGAATGATGAGCGTGAACATATGCTAATTCCTTGATAAGCACTTGGTTAACGGAGGCTTTCGATTTCGTCGGCTAGCTGCTTATTGTTGCTGACATAATAAGTTTCCATTTCGGCCAAGCGATGGTCGATTTCCCGAAAGCGTGACCGAATGTCGCGGGTGGTGCGGGCAGGCGATTGACGAACGCCTTGCCAAAATTTCTGCTCTTCTCGGTCGTCGGTATACAGATGCACAGGCTTTTTATCGGCCATCCAAGCTGCAGCGATGTAAAGCAAGATTGGCCAGCCCTGTCCTATCGTGAGCGCAATTAAACCGAGCCTGAACCAAATTGCATCAATCCCCGTGTAATCGGCTAAGCCAGCGCAGACGCCCTTCCATTTGGCATTTTGTTTATCGAGATAGAATTTGGTGTGTTTCCCTGACATTTCAGCGGTTCCTTTCCAGCCTACGTATATTTTCTGGGTCAAAATCTGGCGTATCGAGTTCGATGCGGCGTGGTTGCCAACCGGGGTTCTCCTGCGCGACCAAGCGCTCAACAGTGTCGAGGCGATCTTCCAAACGGCGGGCCAGTTCGTGCATATCGCCAAGCATCCGTTCATCATCATTGGTTAGCGTCGCAGCGGTTTTCCAGCGCGTCACATAATGGAGTACCAGCCAGGGGAGGGCGACAAACAGCATCCCCATGATCATAATCGGAACGAGTACGTCTTCCATAGTTTAGCCTTCTTTCTTGTGGTCGGCCTTCATGGCCTTTTTCATTTCTTCCAGCTCGGCGTCGACGACATCGAAGCTCTCAAGCGCTGAGATTTCGTCACCCAAAGTGCGCGGCGCGTCTGACCCGATGGAGAGTGAGTCCGCATATCCCTGCGCTTCATCGACGCGGCGTTCGAGGACATCGAAGCGGGAAAATGCCTCGCGGACCTTGTCGCCATTGTACATCGTGCGCAGCTTGACTTGATTCTCGGCGCTTTCCAAGCGTGTCATGAGCGCATTCTGGCGGCTGCGGGCGTCGGCAAGCTTCTTCTGCAGCTTGTGAATATCCTGCTCAGAAGCCTTCAGCGCATCGTTCAGAACATCGATCTCCGCGGTTAACTGCTCCTTCATATCCGTCGCCTTGCGCTTTTCTAATAAGGCGGCTTTCGCAAGATCCTCACGGCCCTTTGACAGCGCCAGATGGGCCTTGTCGGTCCAGTCGGTTTCAAGCGTGTTCAACTTGTCGATATGGCGCCGCAGTTCTTTCTGGTCAGCAATGGTGCGCGCAGCAGATGCCCGAACCTCGACCAATGTTTCTTCCATTTCCAGAATGATCATGCGGATCATTTTGGCAGGGTCCTGTGACTTGTCGAGAAGATCGGTCACATTGGCGGCGATGATATCGCGGGTTCGTGAAAATATGCCCATTGGGTAACTCCGATAATGTGTATTGGTGACTTCATTCAAAAAGGTGGCGACCGGGTGCCTTTGGCAGGGGGAGGGAGAGCTGGGGGCACTCCGGTCGCAGGTTATCGACGTCAGGCAAGATAGCTGACAACGATTGGCCTATTCGGTTGGGTGTGTGCGCTGATCTCGCCGACGCCGCGGTGGTTCAGAACCGATACGGCATAGCTCGTAAAGATCATCGTGAAGGACAAAGCGACCGCCAACCAGAGACGGCTATCTTGTCCGTTTGGATAATTGCTGGTTTCGATATCTTTGCGCATTCTATGTAGTCCCTATCTTGTTTGCCGATATTACCGGCTTGCAAAATACTTAGCAGGGACTGTGCCAATTCGCGTTTTTGTTGCATTTCTGCCATTTCTCAAAATTTGTGCGGGGGAGTTGCTAGTAATTATTGCCACTCTATGGTGAAATATGCCAATGTTTAAAAATGGATCGGGATAGCGTTCAATTCATTGGTCAATCAACGGCATTTTTGGATGCTGTGGAACGTGCAAGCCGCGCTGCACCGCTCAATCGACCTGTATTGGTCGTAGGAGAGCGCGGGACGGGCAAGGAGTTGATTGCCGAGCGTCTCCATCGCCTCAGTGCGCGCTGGGATGGGCCTTTGGTCACCATAAACTGCGCGGCTTTACCAGAGACGCTGATTGAGGCTGAATTATTTGGCCATGAGTCAGGGGCATTTACCGGTGCGACGCGGGCACGCGAAGGCCGTTTCGAAGAGGCCGACGGCGGGACATTGTTCCTTGATGAACTTGGTACCTTAAGCATGGGGGCGCAAGAGCGGCTATTGCGTGCGGTGGAATATGGTGAGGTCACCCGCATCGGTTCATCCCGGCCCATGCGCGTTGACGTGCGGATTGTCGCTGCGACCAATGAACATCTGCCCCATATGGTCGACAAGGGGCGGTTCAGGGCCGACTTGCTTGACCGGTTATGTTTTGAGGTCATCACCTTGCCGCCGCTACGTGTGCGCGAAGGCGATATTGAGGTTCTGTCCGAATATTATGGACGCAAAATGGCGGCGGAATTGGGTTGGGATGGCTGGCCCGGATTTGGCGAAGTCGCAACGCGCGCGATGGAAAACCACCTCTGGCCCGGCAATGTCCGCGAACTGCGCAATGTTGTGGAGCGCGCGGTATATCGCTGGGCCGACCCGGCACAGCCAGTTGACTATATTCAATTCGACCCGTTCGACAGCCCATGGCGGGGCGGGGTGGCCGCTTCTGCGCCTGCTCAGGTGCAGGCCGATAATCAGAACAATGTCGCCGAACCCCGTTACTCAACGGACCTAAGCCAAGCCGTGGATGTAAACGATTTCCGCGAGGCGACGGAGAAGTTTGAAAAATCTGTGTTGGAGCAAGCGCTGGCAAAGTGTCGTTATAACCAGCGCCAGACGGCAAAAGCGCTCAATCTCAGTTATGACCAGTTGCGCCACACGTTGAAAAAACACGATCTTTTAGGATAAAAAAAGGGGCGGCATGTGCCGCCCCTTCTTTGACATCCAGATATGCGGATTTAGCCGCCGTTAAAGCTGACCATCGTGTACAGCATCGGGATAGATAGCAATGTGTTCAAACGCGATGTCATCATCGCGGTGGTAGCTGCCTTCGCCTTTGTCGCGTCATCGGCTTCAACAATGCCGAGCGCCTTTTTCTGGTTTGGCCAGATGATGAACCACACGTTGAACGCCATGATAACAGCAAGCCACATGCCAACGCCGATCAGCTTATAAGGATCTTGCAAGGTAAACGCCTGATGCGCGTAGCCAGCTTGAACAGCTATAATAAGGCCGAATAAAACGGTCAGCGCCGCGCCCCAGCGGAAGAAGAACAACGCCGATGGGGCGATATGCTTCGAAATGCCTGGCTTTAGTTCAGCCGGGACCTTTGGCATCGTTGGGATTTGCACGAAGTTGAAATAGTACAATAATCCGATCCAGACGATCCCGAAAAATGTATGCAGCCAACGCGTGATGGATTGCGCCGTGACTCCGTCTCCGTCCAAGCCAAACATTACTGTAAATGACAGCACTAGCCCGGCGACCAGCACCAGATGTAGATTTCCAAAAAACTTCGCCATGATTTCTCCCCTAGGCATTCAGGCGGTATTGCCGCTGATGCGATAATGCCTATCTGTATGGACGAGGCTTGTCACATATTTTCTGCGTTAGCAGTGCGTGACCGACGGAACGGGGACTGCCCCGATGCGTTTGCTTCCGGACCATCCGATACAGAAAGATAAGCAATGTCATTCATTCTCCCAGACCTGCCTTACGACACATCCGCCTTTGGTGATCTCATTTCCGCCGAGACATTCGACTATCACCATGGCAAGCACCACAATGCCTATGTCGATAAAACCAACATGTTGATTGCCGATGTTGCCGCCTTGTCAGGCGCGTCTTTGGTTGAAGTTATAACTGCTACCAAAGCGCAAGAAAACAAGGGGTTGTTCAACAACGCCGCGCAAATTTGGAATCACAGTTTCTACTGGAAATGCCTGACGCCAGAGCAGCAGGCACCGACGGGCAAGCTAAAAACGATGATTGATGAAAGCTTTGGCAGCCATGAAGACATGGTGGCAAAGCTGAAAGAAGAAGCCGTTGGCCATTTCGCCAGTGGTTGGGCATGGTTAGTGCTTGAGGGAGACGGGCTGAAAATCACCTCGCTGCATGACGCCGATACGCCCGTTGCGCACGATATGAGTCCGTTGCTGACGATCGATGTGTGGGAACATGCTTATTATATCGATTATCGCAACGCCCGTCCGAATTATGTCGATGCGTTGTTGAACAAAGCAATCAACTGGGAATTTGTCGCTGAAAATCTTGACGGCAATGGCGCGTTGCGCGCCGACCAAAACTAGGTCCTGACCCTAGCGATTATCCCTGCGGCGGAAGCTCGGCATCATCGCCGAGCTTCAGGCCGTGGCGTATTAGCATAGGGATATTGGCCAAGGCGAAAAGGAAGGTGAGTGCAGTTACACCCCACACTTTGATCGAAAGCCACGTGTCGAACGAAAACCATTCGGGTCGACGGAAAATCTCGTTCAATCCCGCCAGCGCGAGGAAAAACAGCCCCCAGCTTAACGATAGCTTTAACCAGCCAGCTTCGTTCAGACCCTGATAGGCTGCCTCCAGAATATATTTCAGCATCGCCTTACCACGCATCCACCCGCCAAGGAGCAAGGCCGCAAAAAACACATAGATTATTGTCGGCTTAATCTGGATAAAGCGTTCGTCGTGAAACCAGATCGTTAGCGCGCCGAAGAATACTCCCAAGGCCGCCGTTAGCTTCAACATCGGTGAAATCTTGCCGAGTTTTACCTTTGACACGATCACAGCAACGATGATCGCAGCCATAAACACCATCGTACCGATAATCGCGCCCTGTTTTGGGTCGGTGTCGGAACTGCCAAACTTCGACGCCACAAAAAACAACAATAACGGTCCGAAATCGAGGACGAAGTTAAGCTTGCCCGATGGCTTTTGTGTTTGAGTGACTTCGCTCACAATGAACCACCGCTTATGGCGCGGGCAACATCTTGCGGGTTGAATGGCCGCAAATCATCAATAGCCTCGCCCACGCCAATGGCGTGGATGGGCAGTCCGAATTGTTTTGCCGCCGCGACCAAAATGCCGCCGCGCGCGCTACCATCCAATTTTGTCATAACCAGCCCAGTCACGTCTGCGACCTCTTTAAAGGTTTCAATCTGTGACAACGCGTTTTGACCCGTTGTGGCGTCAAGGACGAGGACGACATTGTGCGGTGCGGCTGGATTCAGCCGACCCAAGACGCGGCGGATCTTGGCAAGTTCATCCATAAGCTCGCGTTTGTTTTGTAATCGGCCAGCCGTATCAACGATCAGGACATCGATCCCTTCGGCTGTTGCCTTTTTGACGGCGTCAAACACCACACCCGCCGCGTCGCCGCCTTCGGGGCCTGTAACAATCGGCACGCCAACGCGCTCTGCCCAAATCTTCAACTGGCCAATAGCGGCTGCGCGGAATGTATCGCCTGCCGCCAGCATGACGCCATAATCCTGTTCCAAAAACAGATTGGCAAGTTTTGCGATGGTCGTTGTTTTGCCTGAACCGTTAACGCCAATGACCAAAATGACTTGAGGGCGCGGGAAAGCGTCAATTTCCAGCGGGGAGGCAACTGGCGCAAGGACCGAAGCGATTTCATCCTCCACGATCTGCCTTATGCCATCGGCATCAATACCCTTGTCAAACCGGCCAGCGGCAATCTTGTCCCGGATTTGTGAGGCCATTGCTGGGCCAAGATCAGAGGCAATCAGAGCATCCTCAATCTCGTCAAGGTCGCTTGCGTCAAGCTTTGCCTTGGTAACAAGCCCGGCGATATTCTCGGTCAGCTTACCTGACGTTTTTTTAAGGCCGCCGAACAAACGGTCCGTCCACCCAGCATTCTCACTCATTCGATAACCTCTGCCTGTAAAATTCCGTCTTGGATATGCGTGACACGGACCGATACGATACGGCCTTCCGGCATCATTTTGTCGAGCTTCAGATAGGCGAAATTTTCGGCATGACCAGCCAATCCGCCGCTTTCGACGGCAATATTTTGAACGGTGCCGATCAATGCATTCATCCACATGGCTTTTTCAGCAGCGACTGCATCGCGCAGGGTTTTGGCGCGGGCCTTGATAATCTGTGGCGGCAATTGCGGCATGCGCGCCGCTGGCGTGCCTTTTTTGGACGAATAGGGAAATATATGTCCATGAACGATGCCGCATTGGCGCACGAGGTCCACGCTGTTCGCAAACATGGCGTCATCCTCGGTCGGGAAACCGGCGATGATGTCAGCGCCAATGGCAATGTCGGGCCTTTTTGCTTTCAATCGCGCAACAAGGTCAATCGCTAGTTCACGGCTGTGGCGCCGTTTCATGCGCTTCAGGATCATATTGTCGCCTGCTTGCAATGACAGATGGACATGCGGCATGACTCGCGTTTCGCTGGTCAGCAGGTCAAACAGCCGCGCGTCAATTTCTACGCCATCAATGGACGAAAGACGAAGGCGCGGAAGGTCTGGCACAAGCTTTAAGATGCGCTCAACAAGCGAGCCTAGATTTGGCTGCCCCGGCAGATCATGGCCATAGCTGGTGACATCGACGCCCGTCAGCACGACCTCTTGAAAACCCGTGTCCACCAGCTTTTGAATATGTTCGATAACGCTCCCGGCTGGAACAGACCGGCTGTTGCCCCGGCCATAGGGTATGATGCAAAAGGTGCAGCGATGGTCGCAGCCATTTTGCACCTCAACAAAGGCGCGCGTCTTGCCCGCGTAAGCGGTGACAAGATGCGGTGCGGTTTGCGCAATTGTCATAATGTCCGACACGACAACCGGGCGGTCCGGGCGATTGATTATCTCGCGCAGCAATGCGGCATTTTGTTTCTCATGATTGCCGAACACACCAGCCACTTCTGGCATGTTTTGAAAGGTTTCGGGCTCTACTTGTGCCGCGCAGCCAGTTACCCACACATGGGCATCGGGGCGACGCTTATGGGCTTGCCGAATGGCTTGCCGCGTTTGGCGCACGGATTCATTGGTGACGGCGCAACTGTTAATGATGACAATGTCTTCATGGCCGGCAAGTTGCTCGGCCAAGGCATTGCTCTCGGCGAGGTTAAGGCGGCACCCCATGCTGATAACTTCAGGCTTCTGCAGCGGGGTATTCATCCAAAATCATCCCAGTCGGCTTGTCCGTTAAAGACATAAGTCGCGCTGCCGGTCATGATAACTGGCTGCCCCGGTGCCCATGCGATGGTCAAGCTGCCGCCCGATTGGTGGACGATAACAGGTGACGAAGCCTTGCCTTGCCTGATCGCGGCAACAGCCGTCGCGCAGGCCCCTGTGCCGCATGCGCCCGTTAGGCCCGCGCCGCGCTCCCATACGTTCAGGCGGATTTCATTGCCATCGACGGACGCGACATTGACATTTACGCGTTCTGGAAAGGCGGCGTCATGCTCAATGATTGGGCCAAGCCCGGCGAGATCAACCGCATCGGTGTCGTGCACGAAGAACACGGCGTGCGGGTTGCCCATGTTGACCGCCATGGGGTTTTCCAGTTCTTCCCACGCAAGGGGCAGGGCGCCACTGTCCATGGCAAACGCGAGCGGAATGTCCTGCCAGTCGAATTTGGCTTCACCCATGGAAACGGTTACATCGTTGCCGGACAATTGCCCGGAAATAATCCCGCCCTTTGTTTCGATTTTTAGGTCTCGTTTCAACAAAGCAACGACGCAGCGCGAGGCATTGCCACATGCTTCGACTTCGCTGCCATCCGCGTTAAAAATGCGCATGGCGACATCGGCAACTTTGGAGGTAAGCAAAAGGATGAGCTGATCGCAGCCAATGCCGATCTTCCGGTCCGCAATCGCCCGCGCGCGGGCAGGGGGCATTTCCATCGGACATGCGCGCGCATCAATAATGACAAAGTCATTACCCAGTCCATGCATCTTGTGAAATTCGCCTTTTGCCATCCACGGCGATTTAGGGGCTGCAGGCCGGAGTGTCCACCGCTCATGCTGGGTATGCGGAACAGGCCTTCAATACGCCCCGTGGTTCGCCACTTTGGCTTTATGCTTGGCATGGGCTGGGTTCAGTCGATAAAGCTTCGGAAAAAGGTCATTATCGATCAGCAGGTTGCGAGCCTGGTCGATGTTCAAGGGGTGGCCAAACAGGGCACCTTGACCCTTGCTGCAACCAAATTCCTTCAGTTTTGCAAGAACATGGTCGTCTTCGACACCTTGGGCGATAATCGGTACCTGAAGGGTTCTGCCAAGCCCAGCAACCGACTGCACAATAGCTGCGCTTTCAGCATTATCCAGCATCGATGAGACACAGCTTCGGCCGATCTTTATCCGATCAAACGGCAGCGCGCGAAGATGGGCAAGTGAACTGTCGCCTGAGCCGAAATCGTCCAGTGCAATCTGGATGCCTTGGCTTTTAAGGCTCCCCATGGTGGACTGCGCGATGCTGAGATTGCTGAACAGCGCGCTCTCTGGAATTTCCACTTCGAGCCGATTGGCTGGAAAACCGGTTTCGACAAGCAGCTTGAAGATCTTTTGCGCCAGCCAAAGATCCTGTAACTGGGCTGGCGAGATGTTGACCGAAATAGTGAGGCTTGGATCCCAGTTCTTCGCTTCCAGCAACGCTTGTTGGAAAATGGTGATGGACAAATCATCATTCATCCCGGTTTTGTCGGCGACTGGTATAAGGTCGTCAGGTGAATCAAGGCCACCGATGGGGGATATCCAGCGCGCTAGCACTTCAAAGCCAACCAGTTCGCCAGTGTGAAGATCAACCTGCGGTTCAAAGAAAGGCACGAATGCCTTAGTCGATATTGTGTCGCGATTATCGCTCTGTCGCGGGCTGCGTGATCTTGGTTTAATTTCCATATTGTTGTCGAACCAGCGATATCCGTTACGCCCATTCGTCTTGGCCGCATATAACGCGATGTCCGCACGGCGCATCAGGATATCAATGGCAGCACAATCCCGCTCTGGTCGGCTGATGCCAATGGACGCCGTCACCATTTGTGACGCATCGGCGATGGCAACTGGCCGTGCAAAGGCTTCGATAAGATGTTTGGCGATCTTGTCGACCGTGTCAGGAAATTCAGGTTCGAACATAAGGCAAATCGCGAATTCATCTCCGCCCAACCGCGCGATGACGCTGCTCTGGGGGACAACCTCGCGCATTCGGTCGGCCGCTTCGCGTAGAACAATATCTCCGCTGTCATGGCCGTAAGTGTCATTCACTTTTTTGAAGCCGTCGAGATCGATCATCAGGAACGCGATTGACTTGCCCAGGCGCGACGCGCGGGCGATCATTTCGGATGTCTTTTCCTTAAAGGCACGCCTGTTGTACAAATTCGTTAAAGGATCGGTCATCGCCAGATGTTGTGCCCTCACTTCTGCTTGACGGTAAACTTGGATTTCATCGCTTAAGGCATTGGTGCGACGCCAAGTTAAGAGGATGAGCGCTACATTGAGCAATAAGGCAGTCACCATGATCTGGTTTGTCCCTTCGCTATAGCCCATGAATGTGCGCACAATTTGGGAGCCCAATTGGCCGCCAATAGCCACAAATAGCGCAAGCGCCGCAAACAGGACAAAGCTGCGAATTGGACCATTTCCATCCCGCGGTTTGCGCGGAGGCGGATATCTGTCAGGTAGGATTTGTTGCGATTCCATTATCTTTCCGATCGCGTCCTTTATCGCCGTAAATGGTCAATATATCGTTAATCCAAAGAGAGGCGTCGTTTTAAGAAACACATGTTGCTTGATGACCACGGGCGGAATGATTTGCATTCGGATGGCTAGGTTGGTAATCGACGCGCCAAGGCAGGACATCTGTCATTCAATTTTTGTTGGAAATCCGTAGTTTCCAGGCTGGTTGGCGAAGATTCGCTCACCGGCTTTTTGTTCGTTTATGCGCCATATGGGGCGATTTGGTGAGGAATGTCGATGTTTGACAAGCTGAGTGACCGGTTAGGAGGGGTGTTTGATCGCCTGCGCGGTCGCGGTGCGTTGAACGAAGCCGATGTGCGTGAGGCGATGCGCGAAGTGCGCGTTGCCTTGCTTGAGGCTGACGTTGCGTTGCCTGTCGTCCGTGAATTCATCGACAAGGTGACCGAGCAAGCCGTCGGCGCGCAAGTGTTGAAGTCAGTCACACCTGGCCAGCAAGTCGTCAAAATCGTCAACGACGCGCTTGTTGAAATGTTGGGCGCTGAACAAAGCGACCTGAACCTGGCCGTTGCACCACCCGCGATCATCATGATGGTCGGCCTTCAGGGTTCGGGTAAAACCACTACGACCGCAAAAATCGCGAAGATGTTGAAGACGAAGCAGGGCAAGAAGGTCCTGATGGCGTCGCTCGACGTTAATCGTCCGGCTGCGCAGGAGCAACTGGGCACGCTCGGAACGCAGACTGATGTCGCGACCTTACCCATCGTTCAGGGGCAAATGCCTGTCGATATTGCCAAGCGCGCTATGCAGGCGGCAAAGCTGCAGGGCTTTGACGTCCTCATCCTCGACACCGCTGGTCGTTTTCATGTTGATCAGCAACTGATGGACGAAATGCAGGCGGTGGCGAAGGTTTCGCTGCCGCAGGAAATTCTTCTGGTCGTGGACTCGCTCACGGGTCAGGACGCGGTGAATGTTGCGAAAAGCTTTGGCGAACGCGTTAATCTGACCGGTATCGTGCTGACTCGCATGGATGGTGATGCGCGCGGCGGTGCGGCACTGTCGATGCGCGCCATTACGGGTAAGCCAATCAAATTTGCGGGTGTCGGCGAGAAGTTGGACGCTATTGAGGCATTCAACCCAAGCCGTGTCGCTGGCCGTATTTTGGGCATGGGTGACGTCGTCGGCTTGGTCGAACGTGCGTCTGAAATGGTCGAAAAGGAGGATGCCGACAAGCTCGCCGCCAAAATGGCCAAGGGTCAGTTCGACATGGACGACCTGCGTATGCAATTTCGTCAAATGACGAAAATGGGCGGCCTTGGAGCATTGGCTGGCATGATGCCCGGCATGAAAAAGGCCAAGCAGGCGATGGACGCCAGCGGGATGAACGATAAGTTGCTGGTGCATATGGACGCCATCATCGGTTCGATGACACCGAAAGAACGCGCCAAGCCAGAATTGTTGAACGCCAAGCGCAAGATCCGCATTGCCAAAGGATCTGGCATGACGGTGCAAGACGTGAATAAGCTCATCAAAATGCACCAGGAAATGGCAAGCGCCATGAAGCGAATCCGAAAAATGGGAGGGCTTAAGGGCCTTGCAGCGATGTTTGGCGGAAAAGGCGGCGCAGATCTGGGTGGCGCGATGGAGGGAATGCACGGCCTTCCCCCCGGCGCAATGCCACCGGGCATGGGTGGATTTCCCGGACTAAGCGGCGGTGGCGGGATGCCACCTGACCTCGCAAGGCTTTTGAATAAAAAGAAATAATATACTGTTTAGTTTTGATATTTTAAGAAAGGTGAGTTAGTTTTATGGCATTATCAATGCGTTTGTCGCGGGGCGGTTCGAAAAAGCGCCCTTATTATAAAATCGTCGTGGCCGATGCCCGCGCACCGCGCGATGGGAAGTTCATTGAGCGTATCGGCAGCTACAACCCACAGCTTCCCAAGGACAGCGCCGAGCGCATGATCCTCGATGCCGAACGCGCAAAGCATTGGCTCGCCGCTGGTGCACAGCCATCGGACCGCGTCGCCCGCTTCTTGGACGTCGCTGGTGTTAAGGAGCGTAAGGTCAAGAGCAACCCGAATAAGGGTGAGCCAGGCCAGAAAGCCAAGGATCGCGCAGAAGACAAGGCAACCAAGCTTGCCGAAGCTGAAGAAGCTGCCGCCGCAGCCGCCGCTGCTCCAGCGCCTGAAGTAGTCGCCGAAGAAGCACCTGTAGTAGAAGAAGCCGCACCAGCTGAGGCTGCCGCCGAAGAAGCGCCTGTAGCAGAAGAAGCTGCACCAACTGAATCTGCCGCCGAAGAAGCGCCTGCTGCTGAAGAAACTGCTCCAGCCGCTGAAGAAGCAACTGAAGAAAAGGCTGAGGCCTAAATGCCTTCTCCCCTCCCGCAGGCGGGAGGGGTCGGGGGTGGGCTACCATCCTCGAAAGCAGATCGCTCGCCTATAGCGAGCCCCACTCCTAACCCCTCCCGCTTGCGGGAGGGGAACGACCAAGTCGTCACGCTTGCCGCCGTTTCCGGCGCGCACGGCGTGACGGGCGAAGTCCGTCTCAAGCTATTTGCGGACAGTCTGGACAGCTTGAAACATTATAAGAGCTTCAATGATGGGGCGCTAACGGTCAAGTCGCTCCGCCCGACCAAAGACGGTGCAATCGCGCGCTTCGCCGAAATCAACGACCGCAACGCAGCAGAAAAACTACGCAGCACATTGTTGACTGTCCCGCGCGAAGCCTTGCCAGCATTGGGTGAGGGCGAATATTATTATAGCGACCTTTTGGGCCTGCCATGCGTATCCACCGACGGCGCTGACCTCGGCACCTGCGTGGCTGTCGAGAATTTCGGTGCAAGCGATGTCCTTGAAATCCAAATGCCTCCTTCTGCCGACGGCAAGCCAGGCAAAAAGTTCATGGTTCCGATGACCGCAGATGCCGTGCCCCAATGGGGTGCTCAAGCCGACGGGCGTATCATCATTGACGCGGCGTTCGTGATTTAGTATATACTGACTAGATATACGGAGGTTGCAATGGCGCGGCAATGGACGACTAAAACATTCAAATCCGGCAACTCTGTCGCTCTGCGTTTGCCGAAAGGTGCGGGGTTTGTCGAAGGTGACGATGTAGTCATTCTTCCCCATAAGAGCGGACGCATTTCGATATGGAAAGAATCTGAGGCGTTGGCGGTTCTGATGAGCCTATATGGCAGCATGTCACCCGGCTTTATGAAACATGGCCGAGGAGATATTGAACAGGATGATCGCGTTTGGGACAAGTCATCTTACAAGTCGGTGGCTTGATTGTATCTTCTCGACACCAATATCTGCATCGATTTTGTCGATGGCCGCAGCGATATTGCGCGCCAACGGGTCAAAGACAACTTCAAATCAGGTTTATGCGTTTCTGCCATAACCGCTGCCGAGCTTCTGGTCGGGCCGAGAGAATCGAACGACCCAGAGGGTGATAGGGAAAAAGCCGAACGATTTTTGACGATCGTCACCAATATGGATTTCGACCATCTCGCTGCGGAGCATTATGCGACGCTCGTCCAGCGTGTTGGCGTTAACAGGCGGAGCTTCGACCGATTGATTGCGGCCCATGCGCTGGCGCTGGGCGCCGTGTTGGTAACCAATAACGAAAAACATTTCGCCGACGTGCCAGGGTTGAAGGTTGAGAATTGGACGGTTTGAGTGCAAAACAGATATTCCGGTGACATCGGTGATTACCTGAAAATCGGGTTGTTGAAGGCTATTTCGCCAGCCAAGCGCCTAGCCGTCTGTTGGTGGTTGCATCCAGATGAAAAACACAACGATGACGGGAGGCATATTTCCTATTTAAATAAGCCCGACTATTGGAGACCGGTATCGCCAGAGTTATTCGACGGCCTCGTTGATCTAGTTAAAACAGGTAATCGTTCGGTAGGCCGACTTGAGGATCTAATTGGAAGTTCCTGCTATTTCCATCGGGCAGAGGTTCCGACAGCCAAAAATCGTTTTCAAGATCGTGATATATGGTTTGCGCACCTGATGAATGATGTTGCGACAATGGATGTCTTGTTTGTTGACCCCGATAACGGCATTGACCTGCGTGACGACGCAGGCAAACGAAAATCCGCGAAGCACGTAACATTATCAGAAATTTCATCTCTAGCCAGTGGCAAACGCACGCTAATAGTATATCATCATCAAACGCGCGCAAAGGGCGGTCACCATCTGGAAATATCCAATATTAGCTATCGCTTGCGAGAGTTGAAATTGGGTAGGGTAAGCGCAATCAGGGCAAAGCCCTTCTCGCCGCGTGTTTTTTTCGTAATTGGTCCTGACGATGAAGTTCATAATCGCTTGAAAGAGTTTGCGGGCGAATATCCAAAAATTTATGAGCATCACGAAGGCGAGCCCCGGTTGGTCGTCAAACCGACAGATAAATGGCACGCCCAAATTCTCACGCTTTACCCTGAAATGTTCCCCGGACCGCTGGGGATATCCTTGGCTGGCCGTGCGCTGGAGGAGGGGAAGTGGTCTTGCGCGCCTATTCAGATCCGTGACTTTGCCACAGATAAGCACCGTACCGTCGATGATACACCAGCAGGCGGCGGGGCGGGGATGGTATTGCGCGCGGATATTCTGTCGGCGGCGGTGGAACACGCGGTTGCTAATGATCCCACTGTCCCCATCCTTGCCATGACCCCGCGTGGCAAGCCAATCACGCAGGCGCGTATCCGTGAACTTGCGGCAGGCCCCGGCGTAACGGTGCTCTGTGGCCGGTTTGAGGGCTTTGACGAGCGCCTTTTTGACGCACATCCCGAAATCGAGCTAGTCTCCATGGGCGACATCATCCTATCGGGCGGCGAAATCGGGGCGTTGATGCTGTTAGACGCTTGCATTCGGCTGCTTCCCGGCGTAATGGGCGCGTCTTCCAGCGGTGACGAGGAATCCTTTGAACAAGGATTGCTTGAATATCCGCACTATACCCGACCCAATGATTGGGAAGGGCGTATGATCCCTGAAGTGTTGCGATCGGGGGATCATGCGAAAATAGCTGCTTGGCGGAAACAACAGGCGGAGGAAATCACTCGGTTACGCAGACCGGACCTTTGGGGGCGTTACAAAGACGCCCGGGTTCAGCCTGCCTCTGACGTGCGACAAAAGAATAAGGATTAAATGGGGCATGAACCTCATCCAAACACTCGAAGCCGAAGCTATTGCAGCTTTGTCAGAAAACAAAAAAATTCCTGCGTTCCGTGCAGGGGACACCGTCAAGGTGGGCGTGAAGGTCATCGAAGGTGAGCGCACGCGTATTCAGAATTACGAAGGCGTGTGCATCGCGCGTTCGAACAAGGGCATGGGCTCCAACTTCACCGTACGCAAAATGTCGTTCGGTGAGGGCGTTGAGCGCGTATTCCCTTTGTACAGCCCAAACATCGACAGCATCGAAGTCGTCCGTAAGGGCGTCGTGCGTCGTGCGAAGCTTTACTATCTGCGCGGCCTGACCGGTAAGAAGGCACGTATTGCCGAACGCCGTGACCCGCGTCCTATTAAGACCACCGAGGCTGCCGAATAAGGCAGGAGCCGCCGAGCGTTCTTAAACCGAACACCAAAGGCCGGGCTCCCACAAAGAGCCCGGCCTTTTTTATTGTGTGTGCCCCGGCGCAGGCCGGGGGCCAGACTTAAACGAGGTCTTTCAGCCATAGTTGGACCCCAGCCTTCGCTGGGGAACACAAAAGAAGGATTTGCTTATGTGCCCCGGCGAAGGCCGGGGTCCAGACCTAAACAAAGTCTTTCAGCCATAGCTGGACCCCAGCCTTCGCTGGGGAACACAAAAGAAGGAATATCTCATGGGTTATCGTATCGTAGTGGCAGGCGCGACGGGCAATGTGGGCCGCGAAGTCGTCAACATCTTGGCCGAACGCGCATTCCCTGCCGACGAGGTCGCGGTGCTGGCATCATCGCGCAGCCAAGGTATCGAAATCGAATATGGCGATACCGACAAAATGCTCAAGATCCAGAATATCGAGAATTTCGATTGGACGGGCTGGGACATGGCGATTTTTGCCATCGGTTCGGAAGCGACCATGAAATACGCGCCGATTGCCGCTGCTGCTGGCTGCGTGGTGATCGATAACAGCTCGCTTTTCCGGATGGACCCGGATGTTCCCTTGATCGTGCCTGAGGTCAACCCAGACGCAATTGATATCTACAAGCGCAAGAACATCATCGCCAACCCGAACTGTTCAACGGCGCAATTGGTCGTCGCGTTGAAGCCGCTACACGATTACGCCAAGATTACCCGCGTTGTCGTATCGACATACCAGTCGGTGTCTGGCGCGGGCAAAGAAGGCATGGACGAATTGTTCGAACAGAGCCGCAACATATTTGTCGGCGACAGCGCCGATGCCAAGAAGTTCACCAAGCAAATCGCGTTCAACGTTATCCCGCACATCGATAGCTTTCTCGAAGATGGCTATACGAAGGAGGAGTGGAAGATGATGGTTGAGGTCAAGAAAATCCTCGACCCGAAAATCAAGCTGACCGCGACCTGCGTGCGTGTTCCTGTCTTTGTTGGCCATAGCGAAGCGGTGAATATCGAATATGAGCGGGAAATGTCGGCGGAAACCGCGCAGAATATCTTGCGTGAGGCCCCAGGCATCATGCTCATCGATAAGCGCGAAGACGGTGGCTATACGACCCCGATTGAGGCCGCAGGTGACGATGCGACTTATGTAAGCCGCGTGCGTGAGGACCCGACTGTGGACAATGGCCTTGCCTTCTGGTGCGTGTCCGATAATTTACGTAAAGGGGCTGCACTAAATGCGGTGCAGATTGCCGAATTGCTTGGGCGGCGGCATTTGAAAAAGGGGTAAGTTATGGGGCTGCAAGCCGATATATTCTGGTCGTTTCGCAGCCCTTACAGCTATCTCGCCACCCGGCGGTATCGCGCACTTTCGGAAGAATATGACCTGACGCTCAACCTGCGTCCGGTCTATCCGCTCGCCATCCGCGAACCTGACTTCTTTGAACGCAGTCATCCAAATTGGTTGCGCTATACCTTTACCGATATGTTCCGCGTCGCGCAATTCCATGGCGTTCCGTTCGGCCCGCCGAGGCCCGACCCGATTGTGCAGGATGTGCGGACACGCAAGATTGCGGACGAGCAGCCCTATATTTTTCGCCTGACCCGGTTGGGCCAGGCGGCGACGCGGCGCGGCAAGAGCCTTGCCTTTTGCGATGAAGTCTCACGGCTGATTTGGGGTGGGGCAGAAAACTGGCATGAGGGCGACCATTTGTCGGGTGCTGCAATGCGCGCGGGATTGGATTTGGCAGAGCTGGATGCCGAAGCGATCAGCGACGCAGAGGCGCTTGACGCAGAAATCGCCGCCAACCAAGCCGCACTTGAGGCGGCGGGGCATTGGGGGGTGCCAACCCTCGTTTTCGATGGCGAACCCTTTTTTGGGCAGGATCGTATCGATATGGCGCTTTGGCGCATGGAGCAAAAAGGGCTGACAAAGCGCGTGGCGTAGCCGTTAGTCTGCCATAGCTGGTTGTTGCCCCGGCGCGGCGTTGCCCGGTTTCAAAAAGAAAACCAGCGGGCTAACGATAATCAATAGGATCATCATCAGTTTGAAGTCGTCGAGATAGGCAATCATGGCGGCCTGCCGGCTGATTTCCAAATTGACCATCTGCATCGCAGTTTCGCCCAGCGCGCCCAACCTGTCCGCCGTTGACGGGTCAATTACGCTCATTGATGATGCCGTGACGTGCGATGCCAAATCTTCGTGGCTTGTCTGCATATTACGGGCGAGCATTGTGGTCATGACAGATATGCCGAAGCTGCCGCCCAAGCTTCGGAACAAATATAACAGGCTTGAACCGTCGGTCCGCATCCGCATCGGCAGCGTGGAAAATGCGACGCCATTGAGCGGGATGAAAACTAAGCCCATGCCAAAACCTTGGAATAGGCCCGTATAGACGATCAAATGCCAATCCATGTTCAAGGACCAGCTGGTCATGATCCACATGGATGCAGCGGTCATCAGAAAGCCGACACATATCAAGACACGCGGATCGACTTTTTTGGCCAATTTTGCGGCGATGAACATGGCGAGCAAAATGCCCACCCCGCGCGGCGCCAGCAGCACACCGGTGTCGTAGACGCTATATCCATAGAGATTCTGGAGCATAGGTGGCAACAGCGCGAAGATACCGAACATCATCATGCCCACCAGCAACATCATGTTCAGCGAAATGAAGAAGTTGCGATCGGTGAGCAACAACCGCTCGAACATCGGACGGCGCGTTGTCATTTGATGGACGGCAAACATCCAAAGCGCCGCCAATACGACAAGCAGCTCGATAATGATTTCCCAACTTTGCAGCCAATCTTCTTGCTGCCCACGATCCAGCAGCAACTGAAGCGTCGCCAAGCCAATCGCCAGCATAGCAAAGCCGAAACGGTCAAGTGCGCGCCGGTTAATCGGGCGCGAGGGCAGCAGCCACCACAATATGGCGATGGTGGGGATGCCGATGGGCAAGTTGATATAAAATACCCAGCGCCAGTTGTAATTTTCGGTTAGCCACCCGCCGATCATCGGGCCCAATATGGGCGCTATCATGATGCCCATACCCCAGATCGACATCGCACGCGGTGCCTCCGACGGCTTGTTAATGTCGAGCATGATGGTTTGGGAAAGCGGACCGATGAACGCGGCGCATACGCCTTGGAGTATGCGAAACACCACCATTTCGGAGAGGTTCGTCGCGATACCACACAGCATAGATGCCAGGATAAACCCGGCCACCGCGCCCAGAAACAGATTGCGCGAACCGACGCGGTCGGCAAGCCAACCCGTGATAGGCATCGCAACGGCGCTCGCCACAATGTAGCTGGTCAGGACCCAGGTGATGGTGTCCATCGTCGCACCAAGGCTGGTTTGCATGTGCGGGATAGCCACGTTGGCGATGGTCGAATCCAATATCTGGATAATCGTCGCACCCATGACGGCAAGCGTCAGCAGCGCCTTGTTCTTGACCGGATAGGCCGGTTGATCGAGGGGATTACTTATCGGTGTCGATGCGGACATGTGCCGACAGCCCCGCAATCATCGCACGCTTTGGCTTGTCGGTAATGGCGATCCGCACAGGCACGCGCTGCGTTACCTTCACCCAATTGCCATTGGCATTTTGCGCTGGCAGCACAGAAAATTCCGATCCGGTCCCGGCGCCAATACTCGACACTTTACCGCGAACTTTCAGTTCCGGATACGCATCGAAAGTAATTTCCGCAGGCTGTCCAACCCGCATATGGGCAAGATCGGTTTCTTTGAAATTTGCCTCAATCCAGCTTTTGTTGCTGGCAACTATGGTCACACCAGGTAGACCCTGAACCATCATCTGACCGGGTTGCAAACGGTCGGCTTGGCTCACAACCCCAGCGACGGGTGCGCGTATTTCAGTGCGTGAAAGGTTCAAAAGCGCCTGTTCGCGCTGCGCCTGACCCGCCTTTATGGCCGGGTTGATTCCGGGTGCGGCAGGACCAGTGGCGAGTGCCGCGCGTGCCTTGGTTGCGGTGGCTTGAGCCGATGCAACGCGGCTACGCGCGTCCGACAATGCGTGTTCAGCCGCCTGCAAACGGGCGCGTGTCGTAAAACCGTCCTGCATCAGCGCGCTTTGCCGCTGATATTCCTTCTCGTAAAACGCAACGTCTTCTCGCGCACTTTCGATATCTACGCCAGTTGTCTGATATTCTGTTTGAAGTGACGATACGCGGACTTGTGCGGCCGCAATTGTTGCGTCGGCTTGTTCAATGGCAATGCGGTAGGGCGCAGGGTCAATCCGGAACAAGAGGTCACCTGCGTTGACGACATCATTTTCATGAACAGCCACATCAATAATGCGTCCGCCGACCTCAGCCGAAATAGAAACCTTGTCCTGTTGAACATAGGCATTATCGGTCGATACATAATGGTCGTTCGCAATATAATATGCGGTCGCACCGCCGACGAGTAGCAACGGAACCGAACCGAGCAGCGCCAAGCGCACGAAACGGCGGGGTTTGGCCGGAGCGTTGGCTCTGACGTCGATTTGCGGGTCGGCGTCAGCCATGTGACACATCAAGAGGTTTGCGAGTCAGATTCGCGCGAATGATATTCAACATTGCTTCCAGTTCCAAACGTTGGGGCGAATCCAGTCCGGCCAGTGCATCATCAAAAAGGGCAAGTGCGGTTGGGCGCAAAGCCTCAATTTTTTGCTCGCCTTCGGGCGTTAGATGTAAGCGCCAACTGCGGCGGTCTGCTGGATCCGCGCGACGTTCCACCAAGCCAGCATCCTGCAGCCGGTCAACCATTCGGCCCAGCGTGATGGGTTCTACATCAAGCATGTCCGCCACGGTTACTTGCGTGCTGCCATCGAAACGCTTCAACAATGCAAGCACGCGCCATTGGGGACGGGTGACACCCATGACGCGCGCCCGTTCGTCAAACGACCGGCGCAGCAAGCGTGCGGCATCACCCAAAAGAAAACCAAGATCGTCACTCATCCCTTACACATAATAGCTATGCTTATTATAAGCAAGGCGATTGCAGGCAGAATGTATAATCACCGGAAAAAACTTTCCTGACAGAAACGCGCGTGGCAATAGGTGATGACCTAAGGTCAAATTCGTAAAAGCAAAGAAGTAGCTGATGATCACATGCAATAGTTTCCAAGCCGCCGACGGGGTCGAAATCGCGTGGCGCGAGACGGGGCAGGGGCGGCCTTTATTGCTGATACATGGTTTCATGTCCGAAGCCGACACCAACTGGATAAAATACGGCCATGCTGCTGCGTTGGCCCAAGCGGGATACCGCGTCATCATGCCTGACCTGCGCGCCCACGGCATAAGTGGCAAACCCCATGATCCCAAATATTATCCACGCGATATTTTGGCAGATGACCAATTTGCGCTGCTTGGGCATTTGGATATCACGGATTATGATCTTGGCGGTTATTCGCTTGGCGGGCGAACAGTATCGCGGATGCTGGCGCGCGGGGCCGCGCCCGATAGGGCCGTTATCTCAGGCATGGGGCTGGAAGGCCTGACTCAGACCGTAAACCGTGGGACGTATTTTCGGAATGTCTTTGACAATTTGGGGCAGCATGAAAAGGGTTCGTCCGCATGGATGGCCGAGGCCTTCCTGAAAACCACTGGCGGTGACCCGGCGGCATTGCGGCAAATTTTGGATAGTTTTGTCGATACAGATGCGGCAGTGATTGCCAGATGGACCCTGCCCGTTGCTGTTATATGCGGTGAACAA
The DNA here is from genome assembly GCF_050921905.1 of Sphingorhabdus sp. Classification (NCBI taxonomy): domain Bacteria; kingdom Pseudomonadati; phylum Pseudomonadota; class Alphaproteobacteria; order Sphingomonadales; family Sphingorhabdaceae; genus Sphingorhabdus; species Sphingorhabdus sp. Next base: position 604,988 of record NZ_CP050888.1, read on the forward strand.
GATGACGATAATGGCTCTGCGGCCGACCTCGCGGCGCTTTTGCAACATGGGAAACTATTTACGGTGCCGGGCAATCATATGAGCGCGGTAACCAAGCCAGAGCTTGGGCAGGCCTTTGTCGCGGCGCTGACGGGTGACCGCTGGTGACGCCCCCCCATTTTGATATTCAGCCGGTATTGACGGGCGAACGCGTCATGCTGCGGCCGTTAGTGACGACGGATTATGACGCGCTCTATGCCGTAGCGTCTGATCCGGAAATTTGGGCGATGCATCCGTTTCGTGATCGGTACAAAAGGGAGGTCTTTGACGGCTTCTTTGCCGATGCCATGGCATCGCAGGGCGCCTTTGCCATTTTGGACCGCGCGACACACGAAATCATCGGCAGCACGCGCTTTTCCGGTTACGATCCAACAACCGAAGAAATAGAAATCGGCTGGACCTTCTTTGCGACCGCATATTGGCGGACGGGCATCAATCGCGAAGTGAAGGCGCTGATGCTAAGGCATATATTCCAATTTGTGCGCATTGTTGTGTTTCAGGTCGGCGCAGACAATGTCCGATCGCGCACTGCGGTGGAGCGATTGGGCGCTACGTTAGTGCGAGAACACAAGCGCCATCACGGCGGGCAGGTGCATGACTATACAAGCTATCATCTGACGCGCGAGGACGCCCTTTCAGGGGCGTTGGCGGCATCTTTGGAGCTCTAAGGTAGCCATGCGCAAGGAAACTGCTCTGGAAAGGCGTTTCTGGACGTTTTGGCTGTCCGGCATATTGTTGCTTGCGGCGATGGTCGTGGTGAATGTCTGGCTGGTCACCGAAGCCGCGCCATTGGGCATGAGCGACCATCAGGCAGCCGGAAATGCGGCGCGCGTTGACATCATCCACGCGGGCTGGGCCGCATCGGGTGTGATGGACCTCGCCATTTACAGCATGGAATTGGACCTCATCTTTATCGCGGTTTATGCTTGGGGCGCTTTTGCAGGCGGGCGGATGCTTGCCGCGTCGCCGCACCTTATGGTTGCTCGGCTTGGTAAGGTCATCATGGTCGCAGCCGTGGGTTTTGCCATTGCCGATTATGCTGAGACCATTAGCCAGCTTATTCAGGCAGCGTTTACCGGCGGGCATGATATGCTTGCAAGTGTGGCGGCTGCGGCTCGGCCGATAAAAACGATATTGTTTTTGGTGACATTCTTCGGTGTGCTCGTCGGCTTGGCCATTCGAAGCTGGAAACGCCGCGCGCCTTGACGGGGTAGACCTAACGCTTCACCATCGCGCCCTAATGTCTGTCAGGAACCCAATATGAAAAATCTTGTATCCATTGCCGCTTTGGCATTCGCCACGCTTTGTGTTCCGGGCATCGCCATGGCGCAGGATGTTCCGGCAACCGCAGATGCACCCACGGCATCTGATGCCGATGCGTTTGTTGCCCGCGCCGAAAAGGACCTTTTTAACTTCTCCATCGAAGGGGGCCGTGTCGCCTGGATTAATTCAACTTACCTTACCGATGACACCGACGCTATCGCCGCGCGTTACGGCGAAATCGGAACAGAAAAGGCGGTTGCGTACGCACTTGAGGCAGCCAAATATCAGGCGCTTGCCGGCCTGTCTTTTGATACAAAGCGCAAGCTTGATATCTTGCGCGGCGGCATAGTCTTGCCCGCGCCGACCACGCCGGGTGCAGCGGCGGAACTTGCGACCATATCAACCAAATTGCAGTCCGCTTATGGCAAGGGCCGGGGCACATTACGCGGTAAGGAAATCAACGGTTCGGATATTGAAGCCGAGATGGGATCGAACCGCAATCCTGAAGAGCTGAAGGAGATGTGGGAAAGCTGGCATGACAATGTCGGCGCGCCAATGGGGCCGGATTACACGCGCATGGTGGAAATCGCCAATCAAGGCGCAACCGAGCTTGGCTATGCGGACGTCGGCGCAATGTGGCGGTCTGGCTATGATATGCCAGCCGATGATTTTGCCAAGCTGACCGACAAATTATGGCTTGAGGTAAAGCCATTATATGACGAGCTGCACACTTATGTCCGCACGCAGTTGAACAAAAAATATGGCGATGCCGTTCAGTCCAAAACCGGACCAATCCGCGCAGATTTGCTTGGTAATATGTGGGCGCAGGAATGGGGGAATATTTATGACGTTGTCGCGCCTCCTGGAGCGGGCGACATCGGTTATGACATTGGCGAGTTGTTGGTGGCCAAGGGGTATAAGCAAACCGACATGGCGGATTTCAGTGAGAATCGTGGCAAGGCCGAAAAAGATATGGTGAAGATTGGCGAAGGCTTTTTCTCATCGCTTGGCTTTGCGCCATTGCCAAAAAGTTTTTGGGATCGCGCGCAGTTTATCAAACCTGCCGATCGCGAAGTCGTCTGCCACGCCTCGGCTTGGAATGTAGACAATGTCGATGATCTGCGTATCAAAATGTGCATCAAGGTCAACACCGACGACTTTGTGACTATCCACCATGAACTTGGGCACAATTATTATCAGCGCGCTTATAACAAGCAGCCTTATCTATATTTGAATGGTGCCAATGATGGTTTCCACGAGGCGATTGGCGACGCCATCGCTTTGTCGATTACGCCAAATTATCTTGTCCAGATCGGCTTGCTGGATCCGGCCAAGGTCCCCGGCGCGGACAAGGACAATGGCCTGTTGCTGCGTCAAGCGATGGACAAGGTCGCGTTCCTGCCATTTGGCTTGCTGATCGACAAATGGCGTTGGGGCGTATTCAACGGATCAATCGCGCCTACTAACTACAACAAAGGCTGGACCGATTTGCGCCTGCAATATCAGGGTATTATTCCGCCCGTGGAACGCCCGGCCGACCGTTTTGATGCTGGGGCCAAATATCATATCCCCGGTAACACGCCGTATACACGCTATTTCCTTGCCCGCATATTGCAGTTCCAGTTTTACAAGGCCGCTTGCGATATTTCAGGATGGAAGGGACCGCTGCACCGTTGTTCGTTCTATGGCAACAAGGACGTTGGAGCACGGCTGAACGCAATGCTCGAAATGGGGGCGTCGAAGCCTTGGCCAGATGCGCTTCAGGCATTTACCGGCACGCGCGAAATGTCAGGCAAACCAATGCTTGAATATTTTGCGCCGTTGATGACTTGGCTCAAGACGCAAAATAAGGGCGTGAAAAAGGGCTGGTAAACAAAAATAGCCCCGCCGCAAATGGCGGGGCCGTTTACATTGCGGAATTTAGGCTGTTGGTTTTGCTGCGGGCTTCGCCGGTGCGGCCTTCTTCACCGCTGGCTTTGCCCGCGGTGCAGGCTTTGCAGCGGCGACAGGCTTTGCAGCAGGCTTGGCCACTGGTTTCTTCGCAGCCGGTTTTTTCGCAGCGGGCTTTGCGCTGCTCGCGGTTTTGCGGTCATATACCTTCTTACCGGCGACGGCGGCTGCGGCGGTTGCGATAACTGCGCCAGCCACAGCGGCGGACTTGCCGGGATTTTCCTTAATGACTGTGCCTGCGGTGACGGCGGCACTGGAGGCGGAATCTACGGCTGACTTTGCGGTGGTAGTCGCAGTCTCTGCCGCAGATCGCGCCTTACCCGAAAGGGCATCGGACAGATCGCGCATTGTGGCCAAAAGCTTGCTGAACACACCATTTTTTTCGGACTTTCTTGGCATAATCCGTTCCTCCTTGGGTTGTAATGCAATGTTGTTAATCGTTTGGATTGAAGTTGGTTCCCGTGTGCTTATCGGAATGGTGGTTCGTTGAATGCGCGTAACTTGCGGCTGTGTAAGCTATTCCCGGCCTCGCGAAGCAACTCGCATGTTTGAATGCCGATCTGTAAATGTGCGGCGATCGCCTCTTCGTAAAAACGGTTTGCTTGACCGGGTAATTTAATCTCGCCGTGCAGCGGTTTGTCCGAAACACATAATAATGTGCCATATGGTACGCGGAAACGATAGCCCTGCGCCGCAATCGTCGCCGACTCCATGTCGATGGCAATCGCGCGGCTTTGCGAGAAACGAAGCGCGGAGGCGGAATAGCGCAATTCCCAATTTCGGTCGTCGGTGGTCACAACGGTGCCTGTCCGCATCCGCCGTTTCAGATCTGCACCGCTGGCTCCGGATACGTCCTCCGCTGCGCTTGCCAAGGCTTGTTGCACTTCGGCAATGGGCGGAATGGGAATTTCAGGCGGCAGAACTTCGTCCAAGATATGGTCATCACGCAAATAGGCATGGGCGAGGACATAATCGCCAATCCGCTGAGTCTCACGTAGGCCGCCGCAATGGCCAATCATCAACCACGCTTCGGGCCGTAGCACCGCCAAATGGTCGCAAATCGTTTTGGCATTGGACGGACCGACGCCAATATTCACCAAGGTGATACCCGAACGGTCCGGAGCGATCAGATGATAGGCCGGCATCTGGTGTCGACGCCATGTGCTGTCTGCGACAAGCTGCGCTGCATTATCTGTTGGTTGATCCACATATAGGCCACCAGCGCCTGACAATGCGGTATAGCGGCCCTTGCCGACCTGCTTGCATGCCCAACTGACGAATTCATCGACATAACGGTGGTAATTGGTGAACAGGATATAATGCTGCACATGCTCCGCAGGCGCGCCCGTATAGTGGCGCAACCGGGCCAATGAAAAATCGGTGCGGAGACCATCAAACAAAGCGAGTGGTGAACTGCTGTTGCCCTTTACGCGCAGAAGACCATCGGCGATTTCATCGCCAATATCTGCCAACTCCGTCGTGGGGAAATGGCGCGCAAGCTCGTTCGGGCTAACGGTCCCAAGCTCAAGATCGACCGAACCATCCAGAACATAAGGAAAGGGGATTTCTTGGCGACTGCGGCCAACTGAAATCTCGAGTTCATATTGCTCATTCAAAAGGTCGAGCTGCGCGCCAATATAATCGGCAAAAAGGTCGGGCTTGGTGAAGGTGGTCCGAAACGTGCCGATCTTCTCCAGCTTGCCAAATGCGAGGTTAGACTTGGTCTCGCGCGTCTTGCCGGCATAAGTGATGATGAGTTCGGGATAACAGAAGTCATTGCTTGCGCGCTGCTCTGCACTTGGGGGAACCCTATCCTTCAAATAAGCCGCAAGCGCCGATTGAAGTCTTTTAACCGAAGATTCATATTCGGTAACGAGTTGATTAATGATGTTTTGAGCGTGTGTACTAGGCATAATCATGCTTCACCGAATTTTATGAATTTGGCAACAAAAAAGGGAGGGTAATCCCTCCCTTTCCCATATAGTTTCGCTATATCTACCTAAAAATTACAACTGCCCGAGCATATATTCAGCTGAACTTACGTTGAAATCGCCAGGCGCTTCGACATTAACTTGCTCAACGATGCCATCGTTGACGACGAGCGAGAAGCGTTGCCCGCGCTTGCCCATGCCAAATGCGCTGCCGTCCATTTCTAGACCGAGCGCAGCAGCGAAATCGCCATTTCCGTCGGCGAGCATGGTGATTGCGTCCGAACCGCCCGACTTGTTCCAAGCACCCAAAACAAAGGCATCGTTGACCGCGGTGCAAGCAATTTCGTCAATGCCCTTGGCGGCAAGTTCGTCTGCCTTTTCAACGAAGCCGGGAAGGTGGCGTGCCGAGCATGTTGGTGTGAAGGCGCCCGGCACGGAGAATAATGCGACGCGGCGTCCGGCGAAATATTCGGCAGACTGAACGGGTTGAGGGCCTTCGGCAGTTGCCTTGACCAGTTTGACGTCAGGGATTTTGTCGCCAACAGAGATGCTCATGAGAAATTTCCTTTAGCAAGAGAGAGAGTTGCCGCTTCATCCGGGACGCGCCTTGCTAAGTCAAGTGTGCTATGATTAACGGCGCTTGTTTTAGGGTCAGGACCACTTAAATCCACCTTCGCGGCGTCAAAATGGCAAAGATATCGAAGGAAAATGGCCGCCGCAGGCAGTTATTTTGCCTGCAAGGGCATTTTGTTTCGAGATCGAAGCCATTTTGGCGTCCTTCGGATTTGACCCATGTTGATGACAAGGGAAAGCGTTGCGTTTCTGACAAAGCACCCCATTGGAAAGGCATATAAAGCAATCTTTATATTTGATTTCCGGGAAATCCGTAGCTATGGGCCGGGTTATCTGAAACCTCCCGGAGAATAAGCCTGTGGCTTTTAACGATTATGTCATTGCCGATATAGGCGAGGCCGATTTTGGCCGTAAAGAAATAAACATTGCCGAAACCGAAATGCCCGGCCTTATGGCGTTGCGCGAAGAATTTGGTTCGTCGCAACCTTTGAAGGGTGCGCGCATTGTCGGTTCGTTGCATATGACGATCCAAACCGCAGTTCTTATCGAAACGCTGACGGCGCTTGGCGCTGATGTGCGTTGGGCGACTTGCAACATTTTCTCGACACAAGATCATGCCGCCGCCGCCATTGCTGCGCAGGACATTCCGGTGTTTGCTGTCAAGGGCGAAAGTCTAGCGGATTACTGGGATTATGTCGGCCGCATCTTCGATTGGGGTGACGACACCACTGCGAACATCATCCTCGACGACGGTGGCGACGCCACGATGTTTGCGTTGTGGGGCGCAAGGCTTGAGCGCGGCGAAAGCTTTGGTGAGCCGGAGAATGAAGAAGAAGTCGAATTCCAGCGCGCGTTGAAGGCATTTGTTGCCAAGAAGCCGGGTTATCTAACGCAAACGGTCAAGAATTTGAAGGGCGTTTCGGAAGAAACCACCACGGGCGTTCACCGCTTGTACGAAATCGCGAAGAAGGGCGAACTGCCGTTTCCCGCAATCAACGTCAATGACAGCGTTACCAAGTCAAAGTTCGACAATCTTTACGGTTGCAAGGAATCGCTCGTGGACGCGATTCGTCGCGCCACCGACGTCATGCTCGCCGGTAAAGTCGCATGCGTCGCTGGCTTTGGGGACGTTGGCAAGGGCTCGGCTCAATCGCTCCGCAACGGCGGCGCGCGCGTGATGGTCACGGAGGTCGATCCAATCTGCGCATTGCAGGCCGCAATGGAAGGTTTCGAAGTTGTGACCATGGAAGAGGCCGTGCAACGCGCGGATATCTTCTGCACAGCAACGGGCAATGCCGACGTTATCACGGCTGAGCATATGATGAACATGAAGCCCATGAGTATTGTGTGCAACATCGGTCACTTTGACAGTGAAATTCAAATCGCAGCTTTATCAAACTATAGCTGGACCGAAGTGAAGCCAGGAACCGATCTCGTTCAGTTCCCAGACGGAAAGCAGATCATCGTCCTTGCGAAAGGCCGCTTGGTAAACCTTGGTTGTGCAACCGGACATCCAAGTTTTGTGATGTCGGCAAGCTTTACCAACCAAGTGCTCGCGCAAATTGAGCTTTGGACCAACGGCGACAATTATAAAAACCAAGTCTATGTCCTGCCAAAGCATCTCGATGAGAAGGTCGCGACGCTTCATCTCGAAAAGCTCGGCGTGAAGTTGACCAAGCTGACCGACAAGCAAGCTGGATATATCGGCGTCTCGACCGAGGGGCCATTCAAGCCAGACCATTATCGCTATTAATCACATTTCAGTTTGTGACGAAAAGAAAGCCTGCTGCGGAAACGTAGCAGGCTTTTTTCGTTGCGTGCGCTGCGCATTTGGGCATTAGCATATCTGTGGAAACATAAAGGGCACATGACGATGACAGGCACTGGCCTGCCCATTGCACTTATAGGAATTTTGATGGCGCTTTGGCTAATAGGAGCCGCTGTCGCTATTTGGATGGGGCTGTCGATGCGCAACCAAGCGGCAAAAGTGCTGCGCCGGTCCATGCGTCTTGGTCGCCTTTTGGAAACGGCTCCAGCTTTCCCTGTGGTGGTAAAAGATGATGGCAGGATAGAGGCGACCGAACGGTTCGTGCGAATGCTTGGCTTGGACGAACCTGCCGGTTCACTTGCGGAACTTGGCGAACGTGACAATGCCGGCCTGGCGCAAAAGGACTTGGCCGAACTTGAAGCTAAGGTGCGCGAAACGCAGCGCACGGGGAAGGGCTTCACACTGCACTTGGCCATCGAAGGGTCCAACCGGAGGCTGACGGTCATTGGCAATATTGCGGACAATGTCATCTACCCCAATGGAGCAGCATTATTATGGTTTTTTGATTCCACCGAAAATTTGCGCGAACTGGAGCGGCGGACGCGCGAATCTGAAGAAGCGCGTTCGGCATTTTCGGCATTGGCTGGCCTGATTGAAGCTGCCCCCATTCCCATGTGGCACCGACGACCAGACATGAACCTGCATTTTGTGAACCATGCTTATGTTGAAGCCGTGGGTGCGATTGATGGGCTGCAAGTGGTCGACGATGGCGTTGAATTACTTGAACCTGAAAATGGCCGAAGCGCCGCCGATTACGCAGCCGAAGCCGCTGCTGAGAATACGCAAAAAGAGCGTGTAGTTTCAGCGACGTTGAACGGGGAACGCCGTCAGTTGCGCGTGTTTGATATCCCATTGGGCGCGTCGGGCGTCGCCGGACTTGCGATTGATGTTCAGGATCTAGTCGACACAAAATCAGAAGTGCGTGAATTGTCGGAGGCGCAACGCGATCTTTTGAACCTGATGTCCGCGGGCGTTGCGCAATTTGATGGCCGCCATGGGCTTACTTTTGCAAATCTGCCATTTCAAGGTCTGTTCTCTTTTCGTGACCAATGGCTTTCGGAAAAGCCCGAATTTGCGCGCGTGTTGGACCGCATGCGTGAAAATGGCAAACTACCTGAAGTCCGTGATTTCCCGGCGTGGCGTAAAGAGCGTGAGGAGTGGTTTCGCGCGTCCGATCCAACCGAAGAAAACTGGCTCCTTCCCGACGGCACACATTTGCGCGTTTTGGCGCAGCCAATCCCTTATGGGGGGCTGCTTATGATTTTTGAAGACCGCACCGAACAGGCGCAACTGGCGAGCGCGCGCGATATCTTGCTGCGCGTGCGGACAGCGACCTTTGATAATCTGTTTGAAGCGATTGCAGTTTTTTCGGCCGATGGTCGGTTAAGTATCTGGAACCGGCTATTTGCGGAAACGTGGAAATTGTCCGATGATCAACTGATCAAACATCCCCGCTTAGATGAACTTTTGCCTTTGTTGGCGGGGCATCTGAAAAAACCCACACAGATAACAGTCCTTGGCGAACTGATCCGGATGACTTCGTCCAATCGTGCGCAGCGCCAGAGTAAGGCCGTCTTCGCCGATGGCCGCATGTTCCAAGTCGCGACTATACCGCTGCCCGACGGCAACACGCTGTTCACCATGCTCGACATGTCCGACACGTTAAAAATAGAGCAAGCCTTGCGCGATCGGAATAGCGCTTTGCAGGATGCAGATGCGATCAAGGGCAAGTTCTTGGCCAATATGAGCTATGAATTCCGCACGCCGTTGACGTCGATCAGCGGTTTTGCGGACATGCTAAAGGCGGGGATTGCAGGCGATTTGTCTCCGCAAGCGATAGAATATGTCGACGCGATCGTCCAATCGGCCGACCGTCTTTCAGAACAAATCAACACCGTGCTCGACTATAGTCAGATTGAGGCAGGTGCCTTACCGCTCGCGTTTGAAGACGTTGATGTTCCAGCTCTGGTGGAACACATTGCTGCGGCCAAGACGCAGATGGCAGAGGCAAGTGGCGTGATGTTAAAGGTGGAGTGCGGCGAGGCCAAGGGAGGCATGTCGCTCGATCCCAAACGCATTGCACAGGCGGTCGGCCTGGTGCTGGACAATGCCATTCGTTACCAACGTCAGGCTGGCGAAGTGTTGTTCTTGGCGCGTTGGCAAAACGACGTACTTGAACTTGTCGTATCCGATAACGGCCCGGGCATTGACAGTATCGATGTTCAGCGTCTCTCGCCTGACAGCGTGCCCACAGGTAGCTTCAGCGCTGTCGGCGCCATGACCCGCGGGCTTGGTTTGCCCTTGGCACGGCAGATAATCGAATCGCATGGTGGCACTTTCCATGTGCACTCTGCACAAGGAGAGGGAACCACAATCATCATGGCGCTACCGAAGACATGATCATTGCAACCGACGAGGATATGCGCGCCTTTGGCCATTCGCTCGCTAAAAATTTAAAGCGTTCAGACTGGGTCGCGATCAACGGCCCGCTTGGTGCTGGCAAAACCGTGTTGTGCGCAGGGATATTGGCGGGCCTTGGTTATGAAGGCGAAGTCGCCAGCCCGTCTTACGCCATCGTTCACAGCTACGAACCGCCAGATGTTTTGGTTGCCGTTGCCCATGTCGATTTGTATCGCCTCGATGATGCTGACGAACTGGACGAACTGGGGCTTGCGGACGAACGCAGCGAACGTATCACGCTCGTTGAGTGGGCCGAACGCTTTGGTTCAGCCTATGTGGTGCCAAGCCACAGTATAGACATAGCACCGCAAGCGGACGGAAGCCGAATAGTGACTTTGAAAATGGATGATGATGACACACGTAATTAACATGGTGCCGCCGTCTGGCTTGGACGCATTTTTGAGGTTGCATGGCTGGGAGGGAGCGCAAGTTGCGCCTGTTGCGGGCGACGCGTCTTTCCGCCGCTATTTCCGCGTGGAGTCCCCCACGCGCGGCAAGGCGATTTTGATGGATGCGCCGCCACCGCATGAAGATCCGCGACCCTTTATTCATATTGCGCAATATTTGAACGGGCATCAGTTTCGCGCGCCCAAAATTTTTGCCACCGACCTGACGCGCGGCCTTTTGCTGTTGGAGGATTTTGGCGACCGGCGGATGCGGGAGCATCTGGACGACCATCCAGAAGATGAGGCCGCAGTCTATCGCGCGGCTATTGATGCCATTGTCCGGTTGGCGCAGACTCCTGCTGTGCAATCGCAAGGCTATGACATGGCGACCTATATGCGCGAAGTGCGCCTGTTGTCCGAATGGTTTATGCCGACCATGGGCTTATCATTTGATGTAAGCGAATTTGACCAGATATGGACCGAAGCGCTGGCCCCGCTTGCGGATTATCAGAAAGTTACCGTGCTGCGGGATTATCATGCCGAAAACATCATGCTGCTGGATGATGGACAGCAGGGGATAATTGATTTTCAGGACGCTTTGGTCGGCCATCCGGCCTATGATCTGGTGTCCTTACTGCAAGACGCACGCCGGGACGTGTCCCCTGCGCTTGAGGCAGAGATGCTGGCATATTATCATGATGCGGCAAGGCCCGGTGCTGATTTTGGGGCGTATTATGCCTTGCTGGGTGCACAACGAAATACCAAGATTATCGGCATTTTTACGCGCCTGTGGAAGCGCGATGGCAAGGCGCGTTATGTGTCGTTCCTGCCGCGTATGTGGGGGCTGCTGGAACGCGACTTAGCCCATCCGAACCTTGCGCCGATCAAACACTGGTTCGATACGTATATCCCTGCGGACGTGCGCAGTAACATGCCTGCGAAGTTAAACATCGATGGTTAAGCATGTGGATGCAGCGATGATCATGGCGGCGGGCAAGGGAACGCGCATGATGCCCCTGACCGCCGACCGGCCGAAGCCCCTGATCGAAGTGGGCGGCGTTGCCTTGCTCGACCATGTGCTTGACCATTTGCGCGATGCCGGCATCGGCAAGATCGTCGTCAACGTGCATTATCGCGCAGAGCAAATAGAGCAACATTTAGCAGCTTCTGCGGCTGACTTGGATGTGCGCATATCCGACGAGCGCGATGTGTTGCGCGACACAGGCGGTGGTTTGGTGCACGCCTTGCCACTCATTTCCGATGACCCTTTTATTTGCGTCAACGCTGACAATTGGTGGACCAATGCGGGCGAGAATGCGATCTCGCAGCTCATGGAGCATTGGGATGATGCGCGCATGGACGTGCTGATGCTCGTCATTCCGCTAGAGACCGCGAATAACAGCCAAGGCGTTGGCGACTTTAATATGGATGCAGACGGCCGCCTGTCACGTCGTCAGGGCGACGCGCCTGCGTCTTTTGTGTGGACGGGCATCCAGATGTTGTCGAAGCGCCTCATTGTCGATCCGCCTTCAGACGTGTTTTCAACCAATATATTCTGGGATCGCGCTATAGCCCAGGGCCGTTGCATGGGCATATTACATGACGGGCAATGGTTTGACGTCGGCTATCCAGCGGCCATTGCTGCAACCGAAGCGAAGTTGGCGAAACAATATGGCAGATAAAGGCTCCGCCCCGCGCGCCCATGTGTTCAATGTACCTTTGGGTAATGACCTGTGCGATGTAACCGCGCAATGGATATTGCAATCGGCTGGCGCAGACCCGCTTGCGATCAGTAACAACATACTCCTCCTGCCGAATAACCGCGCGATCAAGGCAATGACGGAGGCTTTTGTGCGGCAGGCGGCACCAGGTATGCTGTTGCCGCATATGGTTGCTGTGGGTGACATGCAACTGGACGAAGCCTTAGGCCCAATGCTTGATCCCATACAGGCGGGCAGCGCGATATGGCCAGCCATTGCTTCGTTTGAGCGGCTGATGCTGCTGGCAAAGCTCGTACAGGACCACCAGCCCGGTGACGCCCCACTTTCGCCTGCCGAAGCGTTGCGACTTGCGCGCAAATTGGCAGAATTGATTGATGCGCTTGAGGTTGATCTAGTAGATTTTTCGCAGATCGCGGATATCGAAACCGAAGCCAAGGAATTAGCAGAGCATTGGCAAAGCGCTTATGCGCGGCTTTTGCAGATATTGCCGGCATATCGATCCGCGTTAACCGCGCGCAGATTGATGGGGCCAGCCGAACGCCGCAACCATTTGCTTGCGGCGCTTGAGCTGCGTTTAGCGCAAAATGTGGATACGGCTCCGGTCATAGCGGTGGGGATTACGACGTCTGCAAAGGCTGTGGCCCGCTTGCTGCGCCGTGTCGCACTTATGCCGAACGGGCACGTTATTTTACCGGGCGTTGATCTTGACCTTTCTGACGCGCGTTGGGATGATCTATCGCCGTCCACCGACGATAGCCCAGGCTTTGGGCGGCGTCGTAATGTGGAGGTCCATCCGCAGTTTCATTTGAAGCATTTGTTGGAACTTATGGGCATCGACCGCAGCGAGATTGACATCCTCCCGACCGCTAGACCCAAGCCAGACGCCGCGGCGATTTCCGAGATATTCTGCCTGCCGGAACATAGCATATATTGGCAGGACCTGCCGCCGCTGCGCAAAAGCCTTCCGCATGCAAAATGGCTGGAGGCGGAAGATAGCGCGCAAGAGGCCAAGGCCATAGCCGTGCGCATCAGGGGCGCGCTGGAGGTTGCCGGAAAGCGCGTCGCCCTGATTACGCCAGATCGCGAATTGGCGGTGCGGGTGGCTGGGCAGTTGCATAGATGGGGCATAGAAGTGGATGACAGCGCGGGCATACCCTTGCTGCAAACACCACCAGGCACGCTTGCATTGGCGCTGGTGGACGTAATCTGGAGCCGCTTTTCCGCGTCGAGCATATTGGCCATTGCCAAGCACCCTTTGGTGTTTGCCGGGGCGGAAAGGCTCGCGTGGTTGGACCATGTGCGGCAGCTTGACCTTGCATTGCGCGGCACCGCCAGCGGCATTGGCCTTTCGGCGATCACGCGACGGTTACAGACTGCGCGCAAACCAAATGAAGCGCTGATCGCATGGTGGTCTGGCGTTGCGACGCAACTGGCACCGCTCGAACGGGCCGATGGTCAGCCATTTGAGCATGTTCTGGCATCGCTGCGCGATGTTGCAACTGCGCTTACCGATGGCGGCATTTGGCGTGGCGCAAGTGGCCGCGAACTGACGCAGAACTGGGAGGAGGTCACTGCGAGCGATCTGTCCACACTTGGCCGTGTTGATGCGACAGGCTTGGTTGCGACGTTCAAGGAAATTTTCTCCGGTGCGGTTGTTCGCCCGCCTTATGGTGGGCACCCGCGTGTCGCGATTTACGGTTTGTTAGAAGCGCGCCTACAGCAGGCAGACTATTTGATCTGCTCAGGCCTGAACGAAGGCACATGGCCGCAAATAGCGCAGCCTGACCCTTGGTTGGCCCCCGCCATCCGGCGCCATCTAAAACTGCCGACGTTGGATCGGAATATTGGCCTTTCGGCGCATGATTTGGCGACGGCACTGGGCGCGCAAGAGGTGTTATTGACTCGCGCACGGCGGGATCGCGGCGGGCCAACGGTCGCGTCACGCTTTCTGTTGCGGATCAAAGCGCTGATGGGGGAGGCGCTCGCTCCTGATGATGCACTATTGGGATGGGCCGACGCGCTGGATCATTCTGCCGAAAAAGAACCATTTGCCAAGCGGCCAGTGCCGATGCCAAATGCCGAACAACGTTTGGTTTCCTTGTCCGTTACCGATTTCGACCAGTTGAAATCTGACCCTTATTCCTTTTACGCCAAGCGCATCCTTGGCCTTCCGGTTCTGGAAAAGGTCGATGCCGAACCCAGCTACGCTTGGCGTGGGAGCCTTGTGCACGACATATTGGAAAAATGGTTCACGCACGACAATTGCGCGGTCGATAAGCTCGTCGCGCGCGCCGATGCATTGTTGGCGCAGGAGGCGAGCGACCCATTGCTGCGCACATTATGGCAACCGCGCATTGCCGCTGGTTTACGCTGGGTGGCCTATGAAACCAAACGCCTGATGGCCGAAGAAGGGCGCGTCGTGGCGGTTGCCGAACAACCCGGCACCGTCCATATCAAAGGCATCGCCGTCAGGGGGCGGGTTGACCGTATTGACCGCACTGCAGATGGCGACTTGGTCATCATCGACTATAAAACCGGTAAACCACCATCGCCCAAGCAAATCAACGCGGGCTTCGCACTGCAACTGGGCCTCATTGGCTATATGGCGGAGGCGTTGGCTATCAAGGGCGTATCAGGCACAGCGAGCCATTTTGAATATTGGAGCCTTGCCAAAAACAAGGCCAAGGATTTTGGTTTCATCGCCGTGCCCACCAGCACGCGTGCGGCCGATAACAAGCCTGAACGCGCAGACTTCGTCGCCTTTGCGGTTGAACAGGCGGAAGCTGCGATCGGCAAATGGATATTGGGCAACACGCCCTTTACCGCAAAGCTGCATCCTGAATTCGCTCTATACGGCGATTATGACCAATTGATGCGCTTGCAGGAATGGAATGGGCGTCAGGCCATAATCGAGGATGCGGCATGAGCGCTGAACCCAAAAAGCTGCACCCGTTGATTCCTGCGCAAAGCAGCGCCGTTGTGCCGCACGACAATATCTGGCTGAGCGCTTCGGCAGGGACGGGCAAAACGCAGGTGCTGACTGCGCGCGTCATTCGGCTGTTGCTGGAAAATGACGTCGAGCCTGAAAATTTGCTGTGCATTACATTTACCAAGGCTGGCGCGTCCGAAATGGCGGACCGTATCAATCAGCTTTTGGCGACATGGGTGCAGATGGACGATGGGCTATTGTTCCATGACCTTGAGGCGATTAATGCCGATGCAGGCCCAGAGGCGCGCAAGAAGGCACGGCAATTGTTCGCAAAAGTGTTGGATGCACCCGGTGGCGGATTGCAGATATTGACCATCCATAGCTTCTGCCAATCGCTTCTCGGCAGCTTTCCGGAAGAGGCTGGCCTCGTGCCTGGCTTTAAGCCGGTTGAGGGCCGCGAGCAGCGGGAATTGCTCGACGCGGCGCTCGGGAACTTGGTTTTGGATGCCGAAGCGCGCGGCGACGGCAGGATCATTAGCAACTTGCAGGAATTGAGCCTGAACATGGGCGAGGAAGCGGCCCTGCGCTTCTTGCATCGGACGGCGGCTGCGCCGGATATAATGGCATCAATCCCCGATGATGCTGGCGCGGTGGTTTGGGCGCGGCGTTTGGCAGATGTTAGCTTTTCGGGTTCTGTGGAAGAAATGTTGGCGGGTGAGTTTGCCGACGAAAAACTTCCGCGCGGGGACCTGCAATCCATCATCGACGCCAATCTTTTATGGTGCGGTAATAAAGCCGACAGTCGGGGAGGTAAGCGTGCGGCGGTGCTTCAAGACTGGCTGTCTCGTTCTCCCGCCGAACGAGCAGCTCTATTCACGGAGTTTCATGGTTGTTGGTCAAATAAGAACGGAGACATGCAGATTTCGTCCAAGGGCTTTACCCCGATCACGGACGCTTATGCCGCGCAAGCGTTGGAACTGTTCCAATGGACCAACCAGTTGATGGGGCAGGTGGCGCGCGCGCAATATGCCGATAGACTTGCGCGAGCCTTGTTGGTGGGCAAAGAATTTGCGGCCCAATATGGCAAGGCGAAACACGCGCTTGGCGCGGTGGATTTTGACGACATGATCCGGCGCACGGCGGCGTTGCTTAAACATGGCCAAATGGCGGATTGGGTGCGGTTTAAGCTAGATCGGCAGATTGATCATATTCTTGTCGACGAGGCGCAGGACACCAACGCCGCGCAGTGGGATATCATCAGCGCACTCAGCGATGATTTTTACAGTGGCATGGGCGTGAAGCCCGACAAGGCGCGCACTTTGTTCTCCGTAGGCGATTTCAAGCAAGCGATTTACGGTTTCCAAGGGACTGCCCCGGAACGCTATGAAGCAGCAGGCGTATATTTTGCCGGGCGTATCGGTAAATCGGGGGCCGCGTTGAACCGGCTTACCCTGTCGCAAAGCTTCCGTTCGACCCCACCAATCCTTGATTTCGTGAATGCCGTTATCGAAGAGGCTGGCCCCGAAAGTTTCGGCATAAGCGATGAAATCGCCGAGCATTTTAGCGACAAGCCGCATATCGGCATGGTTGAGTTGCTGGAACCCATATCCGCCAAGCCTAATGGGCAAGATGACAGCAGTTCGGACGAAGAAGAGGATTGGTTCAGCGACGAAAAACGTGCTCTGGCCGAAAAACTGGCGGACCATGTCAAGGCGTTGATCGACGCAAAGCCTTGGTTAGTCAGCAAAAATCGTCCCCTTGAACCCGGCGATATCCTGTTTCTATTGCGCAGCCGTGGCGACATGGCGTCGATGCTGGTGGCGCAATTGCATGAACGCAATGTGCCCGTTGCAGGTATCGACAGGCTTCGATTGTTGCAGCCTCTGGTGGTGCAGGATTTGCTGGCCGCCATCAAATTTGTGCTTCAACCAAATGATGATTTTAGTCTGGCCTGCGTCTTGGTTTCACCCATCATTGGCTGGTCGCAGGATACGTTGCTCCAATATGGCTATGTCGGCGACCGCAAGGGCAGTCTGTGGCAGCATATTCGTGATCGGCCTGAGCTTGAGCCGCAAATCGCTCTGCTGCGCGACATGCTGGCGATGGCCGATTTTACGACGGTCTATCATTTTCTTGAGCAAATATTGTCCGGTCCCATCGGCGCGCGGCGTAAACTCACCGCGCGCCTGGGCAGTGAGGTTTTGGTGCCCATTGAAGAGATGCTGAATTCCGCATTGCAATTTGAACAGCAGCACAGCGGGGGCTTGCAAAAATTCATTGCATGGTTCGACCGTGGTGACACCGAAATCAAGCGTGAGGGCGACAGCAGCAGCAAGGAGGTCAGGATTATGACCGTCCATGGTGCAAAGGGCTTACAAGCGCCTGTGGTCATTTTGGCCGATGTCACATCTGACCCGACCAAGAAACCGGACCATTCTGTCGAGCTTTTAATGGACGAGGGGCATCGCATACCTTTGTTACCCATTCGCAAGGCGGAACAATCGGGACAGTTGCTAGAAACCGTCGAGCGGCAAAAGGTTCGCGAGCTGCAGGAGCACAAACGCTTGCTCTACGTTGCGATTACCCGCGCCGAAGAGCGGCTGATCATGGCCGGGTCATTGGGCATTAGCCGCAATGGAGAGCCGCCAGCCGAAAGCTGGTGCGCGCTTGTGCAACGGGGCATGGCGGCGCTTGGGTGCGATTGGGAGGACGATGCACGCTGGGGCAGGGTGATGCGTCATGTTGGGCTTCAGGGGGCTTGCCTAACGCCCGCAGAGGGCAGCAATATTGCCTCTGCGCAAACTGAGCCGTCTGTTGCCACGCCGCATTGGCTTTTCGCGCCAGCGCCAGCGGAGCAACGCCCGCCGCGTCCTTTAGTCCCGTCGCGTCTGGATGACGACGATTATGGCGATGCGCCAGCCACTTCGGCGATGCGCAAGGCGGCGGCACGTGGCAAGCTTATCCACGCTGTGTTGGAACGCATCACCAACGACGTTTCGCTACAAAAGGCGGAGCAATGGTTAGCTTCGCAGACGCCCGATCATGACATTGACCCGGCACAGCTTATTGCCGAAGTTGGCGGTATCGTGAACGACGCGCAATGGGCACCATTTTTTGGTCCCTCCGCCCGCGCCGAGGTCCCATTGGTCGCGGTGGTTGGCGAAACGGTAATCAATGGACGGATTGACAGGTTGCTGGTTGAACCAGGTCTGGTGCGGGCCATCGATTTCAAAACGGGTCGGCAAGTGCCGCAAGATGAACACGGCGTGCCAGCCCCACATTTGCGGCAAATGGCGCATTATCGTGCAGCATTGCAGACGATCTTTCCGGCGTCGCGTATAGAAGTATCGCTGCTGTTCACGCACGCGCCGCGTTTTATCACGCTTTCCGACGCCATATTGGCACCTTATTACCCCGCCTCCTGACGCTTCAAGCAAAACTATTGCGCATGGTGCTTGTCAGTCCTTGGCGGCGCGAATACATGGGCACAACAAAGGAGATTATCATGGCTACTAAATCCGTTGGCGACAATGACTTCGCCGCAACCGTGCTGGCATCAGGCAAACCCGTATTGGTTGATTTTTGGGCCGAATGGTGCGGCCCATGCAAGATGATTGGCCCAAGCCTTGAAGAAATCAGTGAAGAATTGGCCGGACAGGTTGAGATCGTGAAGCTGAACATTGATGATCATCCCGATACGCCCGCCAAATATGGTGTGCGCGGGATTCCGACGATGATCCTGTTCAAGGGCGGCGAAATTGCGGATACGAAGGTCGGCGCAGCGCCCAAGGCGCAATTGAAAAGCTGGCTCGAAGCCGCGCTTTAACTGCGATAATCGGCGTTGATGCTGATATAGCCATGGGTCAGGTCGCACGTCCACACCGTGGCGCGCCCCGACCCCAGGCCCAGATCAACGCCGATTTCTATGTCCTTTTGCTTTAGGTGACGCGCCACGGGCGCTTCATCATAATCTGCAACCGCAAGGCCATTATGTGCGACTAAAGTCGCGCCAAAGCGTATGGAAAGCGTGTCGCGGTTCGCAGGCTCGCCAGCTTTACCAACCGCCATAACGACGCGGCCCCAATTGGCATCCTCTCCCGCAATCGCCGTTTTGACCAAGGGCGAATTGGCAACCGCCATGCCCACGCGCCGCGCACTGTCATTGCTAACGGCCCCTGTGACCTGAATTTCAATAAACTTCTGCGCCCCTTCGCCATCACGCACCACGAGATGCGCCAATTGGCGACAAACATCGTTTAGCGCTGCTGCAAAAGCGTCGGCTCCGGCGTCTTCAAACGAGGCCAAGCGCGCATTACCTGCCTTGCCTGTGGCAAAGGCGAGGACTGTGTCGCTGGTGGAGGTATCGCTGTCCACGGTAATGCAGCTAAAGCTTGCTTGATTGGCGGCGGACAAAAGCTGCTGCAAAAACGCCGCGTCGACGGCGGCGTCGGTGAAGATATAACCCAACATCGTGGCCATATCGGGTGCGATCATGCCTGAACCCTTGATAATGCCGACAATCTGCACCTTGCGGCCATCGACCATAGCGCTGGCGGTTGCGCCCTTGGCAAAGGTGTCGGTGGTGCCGATACCATGCGTGATATCTTCCCAACTGCATATAGCAGCATCAAACACGGCCCGCAGCCCGGCCTGCGCCTTGTCGATGGGCAAAGGCACGCCAATGACGCCGGTTGAAGACACGAATATCTCCGTCACGTCGCAGTTCAAATGGGCCGCCACTTGGCCGACAATCGCGTCCACCGCGTCTTTGCCCCGCTGCCCGGTGAAGGCGTTGCTATTGCCCGCATTCACCACCAACGCGCGGGCACTGCCGTGCGGCAAATGCGCGCGGCACAGATCAACCTCCGCTGAACAGCACAGATTTTGCGTAGTTACCCCCGCAACTGTGGTGCCCGCATCAAACGTAACATAGCTCAGGTCACAACGGTCCCATTCCTTATACCCCGCCCGCGCAACACGCGGCGTCGCGCCCGCAATGTCGGGCATGATGGGAAAAGATATGGCGAGTGGAGAATTGCTAGACAAGTAACTTGAACCTTGTAATATTTTGAGAATTCTCTGGAGGGCGTGTGAATGGTATATTTCGTCTATCTGCTGGCCGCAATTGGCGCAACTGGCAATGCACGCCAGCTAATTCGCTTCGGGATAGACGAGCAGCCTTTGTCTCCCTATATGCGTCGAAGCACCTCTTAGGGCACAATATGCGTTTACTGATTTATCTACTGGCGATGATGAGCGGATTTTCCGCTGCGGAGGCTGCACGTCCGGTGTCTTCCGCGTCGGCATCTGTGGATACCGCGGTTGCGCAGGCTTATGTTGCGGCCGCCGCGCTTGAAGCTGTTGCCGCTTGCGAACCTGTGGTCCGTGAGGCCGCGAACGTGCGCGTGTCACTTGCACCCGCCGTCGGTGAAGCGAAGCTGGTTGCCGTAACGCCAGATACGCCGGTTGACCGGCATGATATCATTTTAGGTTAGGCTTTCTGCGCCCTTTGGGGTGCGTTCAATAGCTACCTACCGCGCGCCAACCGCGCGCGTTTCCAATATATTTTGAAGGAATTATCCATGCTCGGCGGATTTGCTAAAGCCATATTCGGGTCGTCGAACGACCGTTACGTCAAATCAATCATGAAGATTGTCGAAAACATCAACGCGCTTGAAGTCGACATCGCCGCCATGGACGATGAACGTCTTAAAGGGCAGACGCAGCTATTCCGAGATCGTCTGGCCGCTGGAGAGACGCTTGACGATATCCTGCCAGAGGCGTTTGCCACTGTGCGCGAAGCATCAAAGCGCGTCATGGGCATGCGTCATTTCGATGTGCAGATGGTCGGCGGTATTGTGCTGCATCGTGGCGAAATCGCCGAAATGCGGACGGGTGAGGGTAAAACCTTGACCGAAACATTGCCCTGCTATCTCAACGCGCTTGAGGGCAAAGGCGTTCATGTTGTGACCGTGAACGACTATCTGGCCCGCCGTGACGCGGAATGGATGGGCCGGATTTACGGGTTCCTTGGCCTTACGACAGGGGTTGTCGTTCCAAACATCGCCGAAAATGATCGCCGCGACGCATATGCTTGCGATATCACTTATGCGACGAACAACGAACTTGGCTTCGATTATTTGCGCGACAATATGAAATATGAACGCGCGCAAATGGTGCAGCGCCCGTTCAACTTCGCGATTGTCGATGAAGTCGATTCTATCTTGGTCGATGAAGCGCGGACGCCGCTGATTATTTCCGGCCCGACCGACGACAAATCCGAACTCTATATGCAGGTCCATGCCGTCGTTCTCCAGTTGGACGCGGGCGATTATGAGAAAGACGAAAAGAGCCGCAATGTTACGCTAACCGAAGATGGCACCGAGAAGGTCGAGCGGATGCTTGAGGGCGCTGGCTTGCTGATGGGCTCTAATCTTTATGATTATGAAAATACCTTGGTCGTCCACCATCTTGATCAGGCTCTCAAAGCAAATGTGATGTTCAAGCGCGACATTGATTACATCGTCAAGGATGGCAAGGTCATCATCATCGACGAATTTACAGGGCGCATGATGGATGGGCGTCGCTGGTCCAACGGCCTGCACCAAGCGGTTGAGGCCAAAGAGGGCGTGGATATTGAGCCGGAAAACCAGACGCTGGCGACCATCACTTTCCAGAATTATTTCCGCATGTATCCCAAATTGTCCGGGATGACGGGCACCGCGGCCACCGAGGCTGGCGAGTTTCATGAAATCTACAAGCTAAACGTCGTCGAAATTCCGACCAACGTGCCCGTGCAGCGCGTGGATGAGGATGACCAATTCTACAAAAACACCCAAGATAAATTCGGCGCGATTGCCAAAACGATCAAAGAGGCGAATGACCGTGGTCAGCCCGTATTGGTCGGAACGGTGTCGATTGAAAAATCAGAGCTGTTGTCCGAATTTTTGGAGAAAGAAGACGTCAAGCACAGCGTCCTGAACGCCCGCTTCCACGAAAGCGAAGCGCATATTGTGGCGCAAGCCGGGCGGTTGGGCAGCGTTACCATCGCCACCAACATGGCGGGTCGCGGTACGGATATTCAACTGGGCGGCAACTTTGAATTTCGGTTGAATGACGAATTGCGTGACATGCCCGAGGGGCCAGCGCGCGATGCCGCCATCGCGGCCTTGCAAGCCGAAATCGCGGCGGAAAAAGCGAAAGTTATCGAAGCAGGCGGATTGTTTGTCCTTGCCACAGAACGCCATGAAAGCCGCCGTATCGATAACCAGTTGCGTGGCCGTTCGGGGCGTCAGGGTGACCCCGGGCTCTCCCGTTTCTATTTGTCGCTCGACGATGATCTGTTGCGTATTTTCGGCTCGGAAACATTATTCTCGCGGATGATGAACTCCAGCCTTGAAGATGGGGAGGCGATTGGCGGCAAATGGCTGTCGAAAGCTATCGAAACCGCGCAGAAAAAGGTGGAGGCGCGCAACTATGACATCCGCAAGCAGTTGGTCGAATATGACAATGTCATGAATGACCAACGCAAGGTCATCTATGAACAACGCAGCGACATCATGGATGCGCAAGCCGTCGATGATATCATTGACGATATGCTCAACGATACCGTCAACAACCTTGTCGGCGACCATTGCCCAGAGGGCACGTATCCCGAGCAATGGAATGTGGAGGGGCTCAAGCAAAAATGCACTGAGCTGCTGGGGCTGACGCCTGATATCGACGATTGGTTGAAGGAAGACGGTCTTGAACCCGAAATCATCGAAACCCGCATCGCCGATATGGCGACCGAAAAGTTCAAGGCGAAGGGCGCTGTTCTTGACGATGCCATCTGGCGTCAGGTTGAAAAAAGTATCTTGCTGCAAACGCTCGACCATCATTGGAAAGAGCATTTGTCCACGCTCGATGCCTTACGTCAGGTGATTTACCTGCGCGCTTATGCGCAGAAGAACCCGGTCAACGAATATAAGCAAGAGGCATTTGGCCTGTTTGAACGCATGTTATCGGCTATTCGCGAAGGCGTGACCAAAACCATCGCCACCAATGATTTCCGCGCGGAGGAAGAATTTGTTCCGCAAGATTTGCCTGAACTCCCCGATTTCCTGACAACGCATATCGACCCGTTTACAGGCGAAGATAACAGCGATGATATTGACGCCGGTTCGCTTGGGTTGGTGACAACGACGATCCCGCGTCCAGCGATGGCATCTGGGGGCATCGACCCATATGCAGGCGACCCTGATCTGCGCCGCAACGACCCATGTCCGTGCGGTTCGGGAAAGAAATATAAGCACTGTCACGGCGCATTTTAATCAGGAGATGAGGGAAGGGCGAAGATGATCTGGCTGGCCAGCCTCTTTGCTCTTGTCGCATTTGTCTATGCGTCGGTTGGCTTTGGCGGCGGGTCCACCTACACGGCGCTGCTTGCTTTATGGGGGGTGGATTACCGACTGATCCCGGTGATTGCCCTTGTCTGCAACATCATCGTCGTGACCGGGGGCAGCATCCGCTTTGTGCGCGCTGGCTTGGTGTCCTGGCCGCAAGTTCTCCCGTTGCTGATGGTATCTGCCCCGCTTGCCTTCGCAGGCGGGCTGGTGCCGCTGAAACAGGTTATGTTCCTGACGATATTGGGTGGCGCATTGTTGGCGTCGGCCATCGCGCTTTTTCTCCAAGCGGATAAGATGACGCCGCGCGCAGTTCCAAAGCCATTGTTGCTGGCGCTTTCGGGCGGCGTGGGCTTGCTGGCTGGCCTGTCGGGCATTGGCGGGGGCATATTCATGGCACCGGTCTTACACCTGATCCGCTGGGCAGAGCCACGCCGCATCGCCGCCTTCGCGTCGCTTTACATATTGATCAACTCGGCGGCGGGTTTGCTTGGTCAAATAGTGAAATCAGGGGCGCATTCGCTTGCCGAGCCTGCGCTGCAATATGGACTGCTGCTCGGCGCTGTGTTGGTCGGCGGACAATGCGGCAGCCTGTTCGGCATGCGCTATATCTCCCCACGCTTGTTACGTGTGCTAACGGCCTCATTGGTCGGCTATGCCGCGCTCCGGCTACTCTGGCAGGCCCATGGGCCGCTTTAGCGTCTACTGAGCCAGAAAAGGCTTCCCGGGAGTGCCGAAAATGGCGGGGTTTGGGCCATGCTGGCGGATAGGGCCATCGACTGAAAACCCTGTGGTCCATGAGGCACGTTTTGGCATTATGCTAAGGTGCAGCAAATCGGGCTAAAATTGGTGATTGTAAATTTATACCAAATGCGGATGTTCCGGACATGACAACATTGCGGACGAAGAAGTGCTAATCGAAGTTACAGGACCAGTCGCGGTTGCTGATCGGACGACAGGATCGGATGCGCTCGCCAGTCAATTCGACCATAGTGCCTTGGTTTAAGCCCTCCGGGTTGCGGCCGGGTAACCGAACAATAGCGACCCCTCCATCTGGAATTCCCTCGCGGTATATTACAGCGCGGGGCGGATAACCGACGAGTTCTTTGTCGTGCAACTGGGCAAAGTTCCGCATCTGTCGAATGGACATTGCGTTTTCGATGGCGAAACTCAACAGCATAGCGACAATCAGTGCCGCTATGGGCAATACGCGGCCAATATGCATCCGCCAGTGAGACGGATGATAGCTCGGCTTGGAAAACAGCGTCACAATAGCTGTGCAAACCGCAATAGCTCCAAGGACAAACCAAGCAATCTTCCAGAACAGAAGTGCTACAAAGTCTTGTGCTGCTAGGACGCTGCCGGGATGTAAGGCAACTGCCGTGACAACATATACTGGAAAGAACAGCACGAGCAGGACAGCGGCGAATTTCTCGTTGAAGGTAAAGGGCTGGAGGTTTTCCATTATGCGTCAGATAATAAGAAACTTGATGTCCATTTTCCACAAAATTCCAGACATACAGGCAACAATGTCCCGCCGCCGATAGCTGCCGCTGGTTCATAGACTGACCGAATGGCCGCTCTCCGACCATATGCGATAAAAACGGACTATCAGGATACGACCCAATTCCAGACGTGAACTCAAGGGAAACACTATCCTAAAACCGTCCGGTCCGTTATACAATGAATTGATGTAGTTAGCCGGGAATCTGATCGTGCTAAAACACAGCAATTTCAATTTCTTAGCCAGAAAAATGGCTCCCCGGGAGGGATTCGAACCCCCGACCAATTGATTAACAGTCAACTGCTCTACCACTGAGCTACCAGGGAACGGCCCGATATGTTCAGGCAGAGGCGCGCCTATAGCAGCGCTTTTTTGCTTTTGGCAAGCGCCCATTGCCCGTTCAGACAATAAATTGTTCCATCGATATGCGATCATCCAAGGCATGTTCCGGATCGAACATCAAAGTCAGCGCGCGGTTGCGGTCCAGGGCCACTTCGACATGCGCGATATCGCGGATTTCGCGTTGATCTGCGACCGCGCTCACTGGCCTTTTACTCGCCTCCAATATTTTGATTCGGATGACATAGCGGTCGGGCAATATTGCGCCTTTCCAACGTCGCGGCCGAAATGGGCTGATGGGGGTCAAGGCGAGCAACGAGGAGTCCAAAGGCAAAATGGGGCCATTGGCGGATAAATTATACGCGGTGGAACCGGCGGGCGTGGAGACCAATATGCCGTCGCAAATGAGTTCGGGGATGACGGCCCTGCCGTTGACCGAAATCTCCAGCTTTGCCGCCTGACGCGTTTCGCGCAGCAGGGAAACTTCGTTAATCGCGGGCAATGTGAATTTTTGACCGCTGATGGTGGTTATCTCCGTCGTCAACGGACGGACAGAAAAGGACTTGGCGCGTTGCAAGCGTCTGGGAAGGTCATGCACGTCCCAGCCATTCATCAAAAAGCCAATGGTGCCGCGGTTCATGCCATAAGCGGGAATGTCGCGGCGGCTTTCCAATAACTGGTGCAAAACCTGAAGCATGTGCCCGTCGCCACCCAGCACAATGACGGCATCGGCGCTGTCGAGCGGCACAAATTCATGCACTTCGCGCAAAAGTGCTTCGGCTTCACGGGCTTGCGGGGTTGCCGATGAGATGATCGCAAGTTGCATATTTTGGTTCATCCACCTGTTGCGTTCATATGTCGCGCGAGCCGCAAACCGGGCTGCGCAAGCTGTGTTTCGAATTCATGGCGCTGGGGTTTAAGCCGCAAAGCCTTTTGAAGCAAATGATCGACATCTGATAGCGTGTCCTCACGCAGCGCCTTGCGTAAATCGACATGCAGTTCCGAACCAAGACACATGTAAATCTTGCCGTCGGTGGTCAGGCGGATCCGGTTACATTGGTCGCAGAAATTATGGCTCATGGGGGTGATGAGGCCAAGGCGAAGGTCCAATGGCGAAACCCGCCAATAGCGGGCAGGGCCTGCGCTCTTATGCGCTAAAGGTTGGAGATCATAAAGTGCGCGCAACGGCGCCGTAAAGTCATCAAGCGCAATGTAGCTCTCTTCGCGTTCCGAGCCGCCAGCGCCCAAGGGCATGGTTTCTATCAAGGTGAGATCAAGCCCATTTTCCGCACAGAAATGCGCCATCGGCAACAGCGCGTCTTCATTCTGATGCTTCAGCGCGACCATGTTGATTTTGACATCCATATTGTGCGCGCGCGCCGCAGTTATGCCGGCCAACACTATATTGAGGTCTCCACCCCGGCTGATGCGACGAAACGCGACTGCATCCAAAGTATCGAGGCTGACGTTAATCCTTTTCATGCCCGCCGAGGCGAGCAACGGGGCAAATTGCACCAGCCTGCTGCCATTGGTTGTCATGGTCAGTTCGTCGAGAGCGCCATTGCGCACATGCTGACCAAGCGCGTCGATCAAGATATGGATGTCGCGCCGCACAAGGGGTTCGCCGCCGGTAAGGCGGATTTTGCGGATGCCATGGGCGATGAATCGCTCCACCAAAACTAGGATTTCGTCATAGGTCAGCAGGTCGCGATGCGGCAAAAAGCTTTGCTGTTCCGGCATGCAATATGTGCAACGAAAATTGCAACGGTCGGTCACCGATATCCGTAAATAGTCGATATTGCGTCCGAAACCGTCAATCATTTTTGCGATGTAAGCGCAAAACCGTGCAGACGAAAGCTTAATCCAACAGCGGCAATAATGAGGGCAGGATTATTCTGCGCGCGTCACCGCTTACACCCAACCGTTGCGAGGATTTGGTCCGAATCTGCGTTCAGCCCGATTTGCGCGCCAGACTGGCGAGGCCACGTGACAGTTGCAAACATCCGTTTAATCGCGCCACAGGGTCGCCCCAAACGCGGTTGATCACCAGCTTGCTATCGGGGCGCAGCTTCGCCGTTTGGCCTAGCTTGTCGACATAAGCGAGCAACCCAGCGATATTGGGCGGCGTGTCCTGATGGAAGCTGACCAATGTCCCGCGCGCCCCGACTTCGATCTTGGCGACTTGCGCGATAAGCGCGTTTTGCTTGATCTGGATAAGCTTGAGCAGGTTTTGCGTGGGTTCGGGGATCGGACCAAATCGGTCGGTCATTTCCGCAGCGAAGCCTTCGACTTCTTGGCCTTCTTCGAGGTCGTTCAGGCGGCGATACAGCGCCATGCGGACCGACAGGTCGGGGACATAATCTTCGGGAATAAGGATTGGGGCGTCGATGGTGATTTGCGGTGAGAAGCTGCCACGTGGTTTGGCCAGCCCCTGCGCGCCCGCGCGGGCCTCAAGGATCGCTTCTTCCAGCATCGATTGATACAATTCAAAGCCTACTTCTTTGATGTGGCCGGATTGTTCGTCACCCACCAAATTGCCTGCGCCGCGAATGTCGAGGTCATGGCTTGCAAGCTGGAATCCTGCACCCAGGCTATCCAGATCGCCAAGCACCTTCAGGCGCTTCTCCGCCGTCTCTGTGAGCACATGGTTGGGTTCGTGGGTCAAATAGGCATATGCGCGCGTTTTGGAGCGTCCCACGCGCCCGCGAAGCTGATATAATTGCGCAAGGCCGAAACGGTCTGCGCGTAGGATGATGAGGGTGTTGGCGCTTGGAATATCGAGGCCGCTTTCGACGATGGTCGTTGAAAGCAGCACATCATAACGCTTTTCATAAAAAGCGCTCATGCGCTCCTCGACTTGTGTGGGCGACATTTGGCCATGTGCGGTAACATATTTCACTTCGGGTATTTCGGTGCGCAGAAATTCCTCAACCTCGGTCAAATCGGTAATGCGCGGCACAACGAAAAAGCTTTGCCCGCCACGATAATGCTCGCGCAGCAAAGCCTCGCGCAGCACGACCGGGTCCCACGGCATGACATAGGTGCGCACGGCCAGACGGTCGACCGGTGGGGTTTGAATGACCGACAGATCACGCAAGCCCGACATCGCCATCTGCAATGTCCGTGGTATGGGCGTAGCGGTGAGCGTGAGCATATGCACGTCGGTCTTGAGCGCCTTCAATTGCTCCTTGTGATTAACGCCGAAGCGTTGTTCTTCATCCACAATGACAAGCCCAAGGCGTTTGAACAGGAGCGACTTTGCGAGCACGGCATGCGTCCCGATCACAATATCCACGGTCCCATCGGCAAGGCCCTCACGCGTTTGCGTGGCTTCTGCAGTGGGCACAAGCCGCGACAGCCGACCCAGTTTCAAAGGCAAATCACGGAAACGTTCGGCAAAATTCGCATAATGCTGCCGCGCCAGCAGGGTCGTTGGCGCAATGACAGCGACCTGAAGCCCCGCCATTGCCGCCGCAAAAGCGGCGCGCATCGCAACTTCGGTTTTACCAAAGCCAACATCTCCGCACACCAATCGGTCCATAGGCTTGCCAGCCGACAGGTCCTGAAGCACTTCTTCAATCACGCGGAGCTGATCTTCGGTTTCCTCATAAGGGAAGCGATCAACGAAACTCGCATAAGCAGGGCCATCAACCTCAATAACGGACCCCGGCCGTAATGCGCGCTCGGCGGCGGTTTTGAGCAATTCGCCGGCAATGGCGCGGATACGTTCTTTCAGCTTCGACTTACGCCGCTGCCACGCTTCGCCGCCCAATTTGTCGAGCGCGACATGTTCGCTGTCTGAACCATAACGCGACAGCACGTCGATATTTTCAACAGGGACGTATAATTTGTCGCCGCCCGAATAGGTAAGGGCAACGCAGTCATGCGGGCTATTGCCGACGGGGATGGAAATCAGGCCATCATAGCGCCCGAT
Organism: Sphingorhabdus sp.; assembly: GCF_050921905.1. Lineage (NCBI taxonomy): Bacteria > Pseudomonadati > Pseudomonadota > Alphaproteobacteria > Sphingomonadales > Sphingorhabdaceae > Sphingorhabdus > Sphingorhabdus sp. The sequence goes on from NZ_CP050888.1 coordinate 634,229, forward strand.
ACCATGGTCTTGGTGGACAACGAGGTCACCCGGCGTCAGCGCGGCCAATTCGGCCAAGAAAGCGTCCGCCGACTTGCGCCGCTTCTGGCGACGCACAAGACGGTCGCCAAGCATGTCCTGTTCGCTCAGCACCACAAGGTCGGGCGTGGTATAGCCATGGTCCAGCGGCAGAACGACCATGGCGGTTTGGCCAGCGGCGACGCCCAAGGCTTGCTGCCAACTATCGACTGCGACAATCGTCGGTGCCTTATGCTCTGCCAGCAACCCCTTCAGCCGTTCGCGCGCGCCACCTGAGTAGCTGGCAATGACTGTCTTGGTTTTGGCGGCATGAAGCGATTTAAGATAAGCGGCCACCGCCTCATACACATTTGCCTTTTGCGCCCGTTCCGGCGCGAAGTCGCGCGCGGCACCAATGCCGAAGTCGATGATGTTTGCCGAGTCCGGCTGCGAAAAGGGTGTGACGAGATGCGCAGCATTATCCGCAAATAACTGGTCGAGTTCATCGCCACTTAGGTACAGCATTTCGGGCGGTAGCGGGCGGTAGCTTCCGGGCTCTGCTGCCTGCGCCTTCACACGGTTTTCGTGATAGTCGGTGATCGAGTCGAGCCGTGACTGGCCCGCCGCAATCGCGCCGCTGTCGCGGATAATCAGGGCGTCTGCACCAACATGGTCGAATATGGTCGCCATGCGCTCTTCAAACAATGGCAGCCAATGGTCCATGCCGGACAGCCTGCGGCCTTCGGATACCGCTTGATATAGTGGGTCGCCGGTTGCAGTGACGCCAAATCGATCACGGTAGCTTATGCGGAAGCGTTTAATGGCCTCTTCGTCCATTAAGGCTTCTACCGCTGGCAAGATGTCGAAATGATCGACCTGATCAATGCTGCGTTGGTCCGATGGGTTAAAGCGGCGGATGCTTTCAATTTCATCGCCGAAGAAATCAAGGCGAAGTCCGACTTCGCTGCCGGCGGGAAACAGGTCGACAATGCTACCGCGTATCGCGAATTCGCCAGCGTCGGCGACTGTGTCCACGCGAAAATAGCCGTTGGATTGTAATAAGGACGCCAGCCGCGCACGGCTTATCTCGCGGCCAGCGGTCAACCGCTCGCCTGTCTGGCGAATGCGGAAAGGCGTCACATATTTTTGAATGACCGCGCTTATGGTCGTGACCACAAGCTGCTTCTTTTTCGCAGGTTGTTGAAGTGCTTGCAAAGTCGACATGCGCTGTGATGTGACGGCGACTGAAGGCGACGCGCGGTCGTAGGGCAGGCAATCCCAACCGGGCAGAATCAGAATTTCGATTTCAGGCGCAAAAAAAGGCACTGCATCCGCAATGGCGCGCATCGCGGCTTCATCGGGCGCAATGTAGAGCGCACGTGTCTTTGCCGCGCGCGTGAGGTCCGCCAGCAACAATGGCGCAAAGCCATTTGGAACCGACGCAAGCGTGAGTGCTTGGCGGCTGTTTATGATGCGTTGCAGGTCAATCATGACTTATGGGTGCTGAGTCCTTCAGGAAGCACAATGAAATCCAGTCGCATCATCTGGTCCATCAACGGGCCAGCAAAGGCCGGATCCGGCGCAGCCGTGCCGAGCGCCCATGACATGATGTCAACATCCTGTTCATCCAGCAGGCGTTCAAACCATTCATACTCAACCTCGCCCCATTGCGCAGAGCAATGATCGAAAAACCCACCGACCATAGCGTCGGCCTCACGCGTGCCACGGTGGTGCGCGCGATAATGTAGTTTGCGACGATAGGGGTCAGCGTCCATGTCACGACTCCTTTAAGCTTCTGGTGGAATATGATTTGCGGGTTATAAGAGGCCCTAGTCATGCGCCCCGATATACTCAATCCGTTATTTGCAGACATACGTGCCCTAAAGGGTGTCGGGCCTGGTCTTGCCAAGCCGTTGGAGCGGCTTGGGCTGGAACGGGTGAAGGATGTTCTGTACCATTTCCCCCACAGTTGGACCTATCGCAAGGCGGTGTCGCGTTTGGATGTGGCCGATGTGGGCCAAAACATCATCCTCACCGTGACCGTTATGGACCATCGCGGTGGAAATAGCCCACGTGCGCCATTACGCATATTCGCGGCAGACGTGGACGGCAATTACATTACGCTGACTTTCTTTGGCCGGAATGGTGGTTGGGCGCGTAAGCAGCTTCCCGTTGGCGAAACGCGCATAATATCGGGCAAATTGGACCGTTATGGCGACGAGCTTCAGATGGTCCATCCCGACCATATTGTGCCCATCGGTAGTGACGCCTCGCCGGGGCTGGCCGAACCGATATATCCCTTGTCCGATGGCCTTACCAATAAGCGCATGGGGCAATTGGCGGCGGCATCTTTACAAGCTGTGCCTGATTTGGCGGAGTGGATTGAACCGACCTTGTTATCCAGTCGGGGATGGCCAAGCTGGTCGAAGTCTATCAACCTACTGCACAACAAGGATGACCAAGACGCGCGGAATAGGCTGGCTTATGATGAGCTATTCAGCAACCAACTTGCAATGCGTTTAATCCGTGCGGCGATGGACAAAAGAACCGCCGTGCCGATACGCGGCGATGGCGCTTTGGTGTCAAAGCTACGATTGCCTTTCGCGCTCACAGGCGCTCAACAGCGCGCCATTGCCGAGATAGAGGGCGATCTTGCCCAGTCGCGGCCCATGCTGCGCTTGCTGCAAGGCGATGTGGGCGCTGGTAAGACGATGGTCGCGCTGATGGCGCTGCTGCGCGGCGTTGAGGCAGGGATGCAGTCGGCGATGCTCGCGCCGACAGAAATCCTTGCGCGGCAGCATTATGCCAGCCTTCAAAAAATACTTTCTGGCCTGCCCATCAACATTGCGATTCTTACGGGTCGCGAAAAAGGCCGCTTGCGTGAGGCAACTTTGATGGGGCTTGCCGATGGGTCCATTCACATCCTTGTTGGCACCCATGCGATATTTCAGGAAGCTGTGACCTATAAGGCGCTTGCGGTCGCGGTGATTGATGAACAGCACCGCTTTGGCGTGTCACAACGGCTGATGCTGTCCCGCAAGGGCAGGGGCGTGCCGCATTTGTTGGTCATGACGGCTACCCCAATCCCACGCAGTCTTGCGCTTGCCGCTTATGGTGAAATGGATAGCTCGATACTGGACGAGCTTCCCCCCGGACGGACGCCGGTTGAAACCCGGGTGATGTCGCAGGACCGGCTATCGGAACTCGTTGATGGCGTCGCGCGGCATCTCGCCGCTGGAAAACAGGCGTTTTGGGTGTGCCCATTAATAGAGGAAAGCGACAAAAGCGACCTCGCCGCCGCCGAACAACGCGCTGAACAGCTTCGCTTGCGCTTTGGTGATCAGGTTGCGCTGGTGCACGGGCGGATGCGCGGCCCGGAAAAAGACGCCGTCATGGAACACTTTGTTGCAGGCAAAACGCGGTTGCTGGTTGCAACAACGGTGATTGAGGTTGGCGTGGACGTTCCAAATGCCAGCCTTATGGTGATTGAGGCAGCGGATCGCTTTGGTCTTGCACAACTGCACCAGTTACGCGGGCGGGTTGGTCGAGGGGCCGAGAAATCAGCCTGCATCCTTGTCCGCAGCACGCAAATTGGCGAAACAGCGCGGGCACGACTGGCGTTGATGCGCGAGACGAACGATGGTTTTCGCATTGCCGAAGAGGATTTGAAACTGCGCGGCGCGGGTGAATTGCTGGGCACAAGGCAGTCGGGCGAAAACCCGTTTCGCGTCGCGACGCCCGAACAAGTCCGCGCGCTGATTGGCGTCGCCGCAGATGATGCGCGCCTGTTGCTTGACCGAGACGGCGGGCTTGATGGCGCGCGCGGTCAGGCGGCGCGGATGGCGTTATACTTGTTTGAAAGAGATGCAGGTGTTGCCACCCTGCGCGGCGGTTAGCGGCTTTTGTGACTAGGGTGTGATTTATATGAGTCACGGCCTAATTTCGTTCAGCAGTACTTGAAAATCAGGGAAACGCAGCACGCGTTCAAATTGCAGCCCCGCGCGTTGGGCCACTGTCCAGATAACCAGCGCTTCAATCCGGCCAATAATCGGCAATCGTAATTCAACCCTTTCGCCGCGTTCGTAACCGGGGTTGTTGTCGATCATAAACCCTTGCGCAGAAATGTTCACTATATGGATATACTGATCGCCATGCCGTCGGCTTTCGGCAATCACCTTATAGTTGGAACGGTGCCGCTCCGCGCGACGCAAATTCATATCTGAATTTTGTAAGGCTTGCGCCATGCTCAGCACCCCATGCGCTGTTTAATTGAAACAGCAATATGGGCCAGAGTTACGAATAAATGGTAAACCCGCCCTTTGGGAAGTGACGGCAGGTTATATGAAGTTGATTAAACCGTGTTTTTTCTTTCCCGCTGAGATTTTCACATGGGCTGCTTGAGCTGAAATGACTGCGTCTTCGTCTGTCACGGCATCGCCATCAACGCGTGCACCGCCGCCTTGGATCATCCGGCGTGCTTCTTTCTTTGAAGCGACAAAGCCCAAGCCAACCAATGCATCAATCAGGGAAATGTCGCCCAAAGCGTCAAAGCTAGGCAGATCGCCGCCGCTTGAGCCTTCTTCAAACGTCTTGCGCGCGGTTTCCGATGCAAGGGTCGCTGCGTCCGCGCCACGGCACAGTTCGGTCGCGGCATTGGCCAAGGCGATCTTGGCCGCGTTGATTTCCGAACCACCGAGGGCCTCAAGCCGTTGTATCTCGTCTAACGGCAAGTCTGTGAACAGGCGCAGAAACCGGCCAACATCGCGGTCGTCGGTATTCCGCCAAAATTGCCAATAATCATAGCTCGGCAATTGATCTTCATGGAGCCACACCGCGCCCGAGACGGTCTTGCCCATCTTGCCGCCGTCCGCGGTTGTGATGAGCGGGGTGGTCACGCCAAAAACTTCGACCGATTCCATCCGGCGCGTTAATTCGATGCCGTTGACGATGTTACCCCACTGGTCCGATCCGCCCATTTGCAGGCGGCAGCCTGTTCGACGCGATAATTCCATGAAGTCGTAGGCCTGAAGAATCATGTAATTGAATTCAAGGAACGACAAGGACTGCTCCCGATCAAGTCGGAGCTTCACTGAGTCAAAGCTCAACATCCGGTTGATCGAAAAATGTTGGCCAACATCGCGTAAGAAGGGGATATATTCCAACGCGTCGAGCCATTCGGAGTTGTCGAGCATCACCGCATCACTTGGGCCATCGCCAAAAGTCAGGAACCGCTCGAAAATGCGTTTTATGGACGCAATGTTCTGACCAATCAGGTCAGTGGTCAGCATCTTACGGGCTTCATCCTTGAAGCTTGGGTCTCCAATTTTGCTTGTCCCGCCGCCCATAAGGACAATTGGCTTGTGTCCGCTTTGCTGCAAACGGCGCAGCAGCATGATTTGCACAAGGCTGCCGACATGAAGCGATGGCGCGGTCGCGTCGAAGCCTATATAGCCCGGCACAATCTCTTTGGATGCCAGTGCGTCCAGCGCCGGAGCGTCGGTTGTTTGGTGAATATAGCCACGTGCATCGAGCAGGCGGAGGAGGTCGGATTTATAAGCAGTCATAGTGCGCCCGCGCCTAGCATGGAGTTTCGACATTGGCCAATATTTCAATAACTGAGGTGCTGTTGACTTGTCACGCGCAATCGCTGGCCAGCGGTGTTGAGGGTATCAGTGTCACGATTACGCGTGGGACGAGCGGAGACGTTACGTTGACCTATCGCGTGTTTGGCGAAACAGGCGCACTAGAAATTCCGGCCCGATCAACACCGCACCGCATTGATGGGCTTTGGAAAAAGACGTGCTTTGAATTGTTTATAGGCAATTTTGAAGATGAAAACTATTTAGAGTATAATTTTTCACCGTCGCGCCAATGGGCAGCATATCAGTTTTCGGGCTATCGTTCGGATATGGTTGAGTTGGAAACAAAAGCTCCAAACATCGGAGTCGCGCAAGCTGCCGACGCTCTCACGCTGACTGCGACGATTGCGTTACCCGATGCTTGGCGGGAGCGTAGTCTTCGGGTAGGCATCAACACGGTTATTGCCACGAAGAGTGGTGACATCTCCTATTGGGCCGTGGCGCACCCTGCGGGCAAACCAGATTTTCATCATAAGGATTGCTTTGCCGTGCAACTGGAGGCACGAAGCGCAGCATGAAATTTGGAATTGATCGCCTTTTGGCAGAAGCTGAACTCCGCGCTCCTTTGAAGGGCAAGCGCGTTGCTTTATTGGCGCACCCCGCTTCCGTTACGGCGGACCTCACCCATTCGCTTGATGCACTCGCGGCTGTAGGCGACGTCAACGTCACCGCCGCCTTTGGACCCCAACACGGCCTGCGCGGTGACAAGCAGGACAATATGATGGAATCGGCGGATTTCATGGACCCCGCGCACAATATCCCAGTGTTCAGCCTGTATGGCGAAGTGCGCCGCCCGACCGCCGCCTCTATGGACACTTTCGATGTTATTCTCATCGATTTGCAGGATCTGGGTTGCCGCATTTACACGTTTATCACGACGTTGCTATACATTCTGGAGGCCGCTGCTGCGCATGGAAAGTCGGTTTGGGTGCTGGACCGCCCAAACCCCGCTGGACGCCCTGTAGAAGGGCTCACGCTGCGTTCTGGATGGGAAAGCTTTGTAGGGGCAGGGCCGATGCCCATGCGCCATGGCCTGACGCTGGCCGAGATGGGACAATGGTTCATAGATCATTATAAAATCAACGTCGATTATCGCGTCATCGATATGGAGGGCTATGCCCCCGACGCTGCGCCAGGCTTTGGCTGGCCGACAGACCGGCTTTGGATCAACCCAAGCCCCAATGCGGCAAATATCAACATGGCGCGGGCTTATGCGGGCACCGTTTTGCTTGAAGGCACGAATTTGTCCGAGGGCAGGGGCACGACGCGTCCGCTCGAGATATTCGGCGCACCTGATATTGATGCGCGTGCCGTCATCGCTGAAATGCACAGTTTCGCGCCGTCATGGTTGAAGGGCTGTAGCTTGCGCGAAATCTGGTTTGAACCAACATTCCACAAACATGTGCATCAGCTTTGCCATGGCGTGCATATTCATGCCGAAGGCCCAAGCTATGACCATCAAGCGTTCCAGCCATGGCGGTTGCAGACTTTGGCGTTCAAGGCCATCCGGCGGCTGTACCCGGATTATGACCTGTGGCGCGATTTTCCGTATGAGTATGAAGTCGGCAAGCTCGCAATCGACGTCATCAACGGCGGGCAGGCCTTGCGCGAATGGGTTGATTCTGCCGACAGTACACCAGAGGCATTTGACGCCTTAACCTCTGTAGATGAGCAAGCTTGGATCGAAGAACGGCGGAAGCACTTGCTCTATTAATGTCCGTGCTTGCGGCTTAGCTCGCGCATAGCGTCATCCAGACCTTCTAGCGTCAGCGGGTACATGCGGTCGTTGACCAGTTCCTTGATGATCTTGGTGGACTGCGAATAGCCCCATTGCTTTTCCGGCACGGGGTTCAACCAAACCGTTGCAGGATAGGTGCTGGTGATACGGTGCATCCACACCGCGCCCGATTCTTCGTTGAAATGTTCAACCGAACCGCCGGGATGGGTGATTTCATAAGGGCTCATGGAGGCATCGCCGACCATCACAACCTTATAATCGTGCGGGAATTTGTGGAGTACATCCCACATCTGCGTACGCTCGCTAAACCGGCGCTTATTGTCTTTCCAAACGCCTTCATATGGGCAGTTGTGAAAATAGAAAAATTCTAAATTTTTGAACTCGCTAGTGGCCGCACTGAATAACTCTTCACATAGTTTGATGAACGGATCCATCGATCCGCCAACGTCCAACATCAACAGCACCTTAATGGCGTTGCGCCGTTCAGGGCGCATTTTGATGTCCAGCCAGCCTTGGCGCGCGGTGCCGTTAATCGTGCCTTCAATATCCAGCTCTTCCACCGCACCATCGCGCGCGAAACGGCGGAGGCGGCGCATTGCGATTTTGATATTGCGCGTACCCAATTCTTTGGTGTGGTCGAGATTCTGAAACTCGCGCTTGTCCCATACTTTGACCGCACGCTTATGCTTGGATTCGCCTCCAATCCGCACGCCTTCGGGGTGATAACCTGAATTGCCATAAGGTGATGTGCCGCCAGTGCCGACCCATTTGCTGCCACCCTGATGACGCTTTTCCTGTTCTTCCAGACGCTTTTTCAACGTCTCCATCAATTCGTCCCAGCTACCCATTTTTTCGATATTCGCCATTTCTTCGGGCGACAGATATTTTTCCGCGATGGCTTTCAACCAGTCGGCGGGAACATCAACGGGGTTTTGGCCATATTCGGTGAAGATACCTTTGAAGACTTTGCCAAAAACCTGGTCGAAGCGATCAAGCAATGCTTCGTCTTTGACCAAAGTGGTGCGCGCCAGATAGTAAAATTCTTCCGGACTTTGGCCAATCACGTCGGCGTCCAGCGCGGCAAGTAACGCCAAATGCTCCTTCAGCGATGCCGAGATACCCGCAGACCGCAACTCTTCCATGAATGAGAAAAACATCGGCTGGCTCCTGTATAAAGTGACCGATTATGCATTTAGCTGCTTGGCGGCGATGGCATCAATACAACGCGCGGACGAATTTTAGCTATTCGGGCGGCGGGCCATGAACGCAAGCCGTTCGAACAACATGATGTCCTGCTCATTTTTGAGCAGCGCACCGTGCAAAGGCGGGATCGCCTTGGTCGGGTCACGCGACTGAAGCACATCCAATGGCATATCCTCATGCAATAACAGCTTTAGCCAGTCGAGCAATTCGCTTGTGCTTGGCTTTTTCTTCAGGCCTGGCACGTCACGAACTTCGTAAAAAATGTCCATTGCCTTTGAAACCAGCATTTTTTGAATACCGGGAAAGTGGACATCGATAATCGCCTGCATCGTCGTACGATCCGGGAATTTGATGTAATGGAAGAAACAACGGCGCAGAAACGCGTCGGGCAGCTCTTTCTCATTGTTGGATGTGATGATGACGATGGGGCGCTCGACCGCTTTGATGGTCTCTTGCGTTTCGTAAACGAAAAATTCCATACGATCGAGTTCTTGCAACAAATCGTTGGGGAATTCGATGTCGGCCTTGTCGATTTCGTCGATCAACAACACGGGCAATTGGGGGGCGGTGAAAGCCTCCCACAACTTGCCTTTTTTGATGTAATTTTTGATGTCATGCACGCGCGCATCGCCCAATTGGCTGTCGCGCAGGCGGGCAACGGCATCATATTCATACAGGCCCTGATGCGCCTTGGTCGTGGACTTGATATTCCATTCGATGAGCGGTGCACCAAGCGCGGTCGCAATTTCCTGCGCAAGCACGGTCTTGCCGGTGCCTGGCTCACCCTTGACCAGCAAAGGCCGACGCAACTTGGTGGCGGCGTTAACGGCGACCTTCAGGTCATCAGTGGCGACGTAGTTATCGGTGCCTTCAAAGCGCATGGACGAACCCTTTTTGTTAATCGAACGATTAATTCGTTAAGTGGGCTAATCGGGATATGCAACAGGATAGTGCGAGACCAAGCAAGCGACTTAACGCCAGAGCATGGATTGCACCGGCGCACACAAAAACGGGCCCAATCCTGAGAGCAAGAAAGGGCCCGGCTTTTGAGATTTTATTGATCGAGGAAGCTGCGCATTTTGCGGCTGCGGCTTGGATGCTTGAGCTTGCGCAGCGCCTTGGCTTCAATCTGGCGGATACGCTCACGCGTCACGCTGAATTGCTGCCCGACTTCTTCAAGTGTGTGGTCGGTGTTCATGCCAATGCCGAACCGCATACGCAATACGCGTTCTTCACGCGGGGTAAGCGATGCCAAAACGCGGGTCACTGTTTCCTTCAGATTGGCCTGAATCGCGGCATCCACTGGTATAACTGCGTTTTTGTCTTCGATGAAGTCGCCCAAATGGCTGTCTTCTTCGTCGCCAATCGGGGTTTCAAGGCTGATCGGTTCCTTCGCGATTTTCATCACCTTGCGCACTTTTTCAAGCGGCATCGAAAGGCGTTCGGCCATTTCTTCGGGTGTAGGTTCGCGCCCTTGTTCGTGCAGGAACTGGCGGCTCGTGCGTACCAATTTGTTGATCGTTTCGATCATGTGCACAGGAATACGGATGGTCCGCGCCTGATCGGCAATCGACCGGGTGATAGCCTGACGGATCCACCATGTTGCATAGGTGCTGAACTTGTAACCACGGCGATATTCAAACTTGTCGACAGCCTTCATCAGGCCGATGTTGCCTTCCTGAATAAGGTCGAGGAACTGCAAACCACGGTTGGTGTATTTCTTGGCAATGGAGATCACGAGGCGTAAATTCGCCTCAACCATTTCCTTCTTGGCGATGCGTGCTTCGCGCTCACCCTTTTGCACCATGTTCACAATACGGCGGAATTCACCAAGTGACATGCCGGTACTGGCGGCAATGTCCGCGATTTCGCTGCGGATGCGTTCGACGCTTTCGGCTTCGTTCGTTGCGAAAGCCGTCCATTTCTTGTCGATGTTTGACACTTCGGAGAGCCAATTCTCATCGAGCTCATGACCCATATAGCTGTCGAGGAAGGCCTTGCGCGGAACCTTATGCCGTTCCGCCAAGCGCAGTATCTGACCACCCAACGCCGTCAGGCGACGGTTGAATGAATATAATTGATCGACCAGATATTCGATCTTGTTCGCATGGAACTGAACACTTTCAACTTCTGCGGTCAGTTCTTCACGCAATTTGTGATATTTGTTTTCCGAAGCTGTGGAAAAATCTTCCCCCGCGTTCAGGGCGCGCATGCGCTCGAGCTGAATGTTTGAGAATTTTTTGAACAGCGACGTGATCTTGGCGAAACGCTCAAGCGCAGCGGGCTTTAATGCCTCTTCCATTTGCGCGAGGCTGAGGGTGTTATCTTCTTCCTCTTCCTCGACAGGACGCGAGCGCCGCTCCGTCATATCTTCATCATCTTCGCTCACCGCTTCGGGCTCGTCTTCGACTTCGTCTTCCTCTTTATAGGAAGTACCAGCGGTCTTCTCGCTGATTTCGCCATCGCCTTCTTCTTCGCCATCCTCGGTCAGCGATTCAGGGGCAGGCTCTTTCGAAAGCATTGCATCCAGATCTAGAATTTCCCGCAACTGCATTTCGCCGTCATTGAGCGCATTGGACCAGTCGATGATCGCGTGGAAAGTGATAGGGCTTTCGCACAGGCCCAAAATCATGGTGTCGCGACCAGACTCGATTCGCTTGGCAATAGCGATTTCGCCTTCGCGGGACAGCAACTCCACCGCGCCCATTTCACGCAAATACATGCGGACGGGATCATCGGTGCGTTCGCCAGTGCCCGTTTTCTTGATAGTGTTCGTCAGCGAACGGGGATCATTTTCGGAAATATTGTCGATGGTTTCGACTTCTTCCTCTGCATCCTCCTCATTATCGTCGCCGGCTTCGTCATTCTCAACAATCTGCACGCCCATGTCGTTAATCGCCGACATGACGTCTTCAATCTGTTCGGACGACATCTGATCCTGCGGCAATGCCGCATTTAGTTCATCATAAGTCAGGAAACCCCGGCGCTTGGCCTTAGCGAGCAGTTTTTTTACGGTCGCATCATTCAGGTCGATCAGCGGTGCATCACCGTTTTCGCCGATGTCTTCTTCATTTTCATTTGCGCGACTTGCCAAAATAATTCCCCGATAAACTTACAAACCATCCGTATCACGCCGAAAAAATTCGATGATACGATCGTCAAATGCCTTTTTTTCGTGTCGCAACCTTTGCTGTTCGGCAAAAGTCTCTTCAGTCATCTCCAAACTCGCCAACCGCGTGGCGCGTTCCAGAGCTTCTTCCAGCGCAGGGCGCTGCTTCATCAGCCTGATTGCTTCACCCAAATTTTTTGAAGCGTTAGAAAATCCGTCGCCTCTCGCTCCGAACTCTCCACGGTTAAAGGCAAAAACCTTACCATTGCTGTGGAGCAGTGCCGACGCGACATTATACAACTTCTCGCCCAATATGGTAATTATCCCCTCGGTATCAAGCGTTTCTTTGCTAAAAGATTCCGTCAGCATCACGTTGAGCAAAGCCGCATGATTCGGGTCGGGCGGAACGAAGTCACTTAGAGCCTCATGATGTTGTGCAATAAGCGCGGGATGACGCAGCAGCGCGGCCAATATACCCTGGATAAGAAAGTCCGAACCCTTGGCATTGAAGCTTTTGGTTTCAGCACCCGGCGGCAAAATTGGTGGCTTGCGCCAATCGCGCTTTTGTCCGCGCACAAAAAGTGCCGATGGCGTAAATGCAGAGCTGCGTCGCGGCGCGAATAGATTGTCGAACCGCTCGCGAAAGGCATCGGCATAATGGCGGCGAATTTCTCCGTCCGCGATATTTGCCATATGCGCGCCCAAACGCTGTTTAAGCCCCGCACGGTCCTCTGGCGTGCTGAGGGGGGCTGCTGACACCTCAGCCTGCCATAGCCTCTCTACGAGCGGCTGAGAGGCTTCTAGCAGCACATTGAGTGCATTGGCACCCGATGTCTTAACCAGGTCGTCTGGATCTTGTCCTTCGGGCAAGGTCACAAACTGAAGACTATGGCCGGGTTTCAACAATGGCAGTGCGCGTAAAGCCGCGCGCATGGCGGCTTTTTGCCCGGCAGCATCACCGTCAAAACACAATGAAGGCTTTTCTGTCATCCGCCACAGCATCTGTATCTGCTGTTCGGTCAGCGCGGTGCCCAAAGGTGCCACAGCATCGGCAAAGCCAGCCTGCGCAAGGGCGATAACGTCCATATAGCCCTCAACCACAATCACGCGGCCCGTCTGGCGCGAGGCGGGCGCGCATTTGTCCAGATTGTAAAGCGTACGGCCCTTGTCGAATAAAGGCGTGTCCGGTGAATTCAGATATTTCGGCTCACCTTCGCCTAAAATCCGGCCTCCAAAGGCAATTACGCGGCCCCGCGGATCACGGATCGGTATCATCAGCCGCCCGCGAAACCGGTCATAGGGTGCCTTGCCATCGACCGAGATAAGCAACCCTGCCTCAATCAACATCGGGTCGCCAAATTGTTTGAGCGCGGTTTTTAAGCCAGTGCGGTTATCGGGCGCGAGGCCAAAACCAAAGTCGCGGATGGTTTGCTCCGTAAACCCGCGTTGCTTGAGATATCCCCGCGCAGCGGACCCCTCAACGCCAAGCAACTGCGTGACAAACCACGCCTGCGCTGCCGTCATGACGTCATACAGGCTGTTTGCCTTCTCGGCCCGTTGAGCTGCCTTCGGATCAGCGGCAGGGACCTCCATCCCGGCCTCCGCCGCCAGTTCCTTGATGGCATCCATGAAAGACAGGCCGCGCTGGTCGGTCATCCAGCGAATGGCATCGCCATGGGCGGAGCAGCCAAAGCAATGATAGAAACCCTTTTCATCGTTGATTGTGAAGCTGGGTGATTTTTCGTTATGGAATGGGCAGCATGCCTTAAACTCGCGGCCAGCCTTGGTGATCTTGACGGTGCGGCCAATCAACGCAGAAAGCGTAATCCGCGCGCGTAATTCATCCAGCCATTGCGGGGTAAGCGTCATTGGGCCTTCATCCTTGAAGCCCACCCTCGACCCCTCCCGCCTGCGGGAGGGGAGTAGGAGGACAATATAACTTCTGTGGAATTGATTTTCACCTGTTCCCCTCCCGCAGGCGGGAGGGGTTAGGGGTGGGCAGCGACATTTCGGCCAAAACCTGACCGATCATTACAATCACCCCTTCCAAATTCTGCATCACATCCCCATTCGTAAATCGGATCAGCCGATACCCTTGCGCTTCAATCCACTCGGTACGGTCGCAATCATACTCAACCTGCACGTCATGGGAAGGGCCATCAATTTCGACAACGAGCCTTGCTGACCGACAAACAAAGTCTGCGAAATACGGCCCAATCGGTATTTGGCGGCTAAACTTAAATCCATCCAGTTGGCGCTTTGACAAGCGTTGCCATAACTTTATTTCGGCGGGTGCGCCCTGTTTTCTCAGGTCACGAGCGCGTTTTGTGTTTCTGGAGTTGAATGCTCTTTCCATTGCTGTCGGATGCCCACCCCCAACCCCTCCCGCCTGCGGGAGGGGAGAATATCAACCCAACGCGGCTTTTACCAAAGCGCTGGCCTTGCTCATGTCGAGTTGTGGGCCATGCCGCTCTTTCAGGACGGCCATGACGCGGCCCATATCTTTTAAGGTTTCTGCGCCAAGCTCGACTTTGATGCCCTCGATCGCCGCGCTGGTTTCCGCGTCGCTTAGCTGCGTAGGCAGAAAATCTTCGATGATCGTCAATTCCGCCGCCTCAACAGCAGCAAGTTCCGCGCGGCCGCCTTGCTCATATAAAGCAATCGATTCGCGGCGTTGCTTGATCATTTTCTGCATGACCTCAACCACCATCGCGTCATCATCGGGTTGCTGCGATGCGGTGCGCAGCTCGATGTCGCGGTCTTTGATTTTGGCGAGGATCAGGCGGACGGCGGCCAGACGGTCTTTTTCGCCTGCCTTCATTGCGGTGATTTGGGCGGCTTTGATGGTGTCACGAATCATATTTGGTTCCGAATTTTTGATGATGCAATGCGTTAGACGAACATCCAAATTCCGTCACCCTGAACTTGTTTCACCTTCGGTGACTGTCGTTCCAGGGTCAATCACGCATCATGAGCAGGGCTTGAAAGGATAAATGGACCCTGAACCAAGTTCAGGGTGACGGTTGAGGGCGCATTGTGTAAAACATTCCACAGCTTTCTTGATTTCCGCATTGACGCTTTGGGCCACCATCTCTAGGCGCGGTGCCTTAGCGACATTGCTGTATTTTGTTTAACAGGAGCGACCCCATCATGGCCGACCCCAAATCTTCGTGCGCGCCTTCTGGAGCGACGGGGGTATTGGTTCTGGCGTCCGGGGAAGTCATCTGGGGCAGGGGCTTTGGCGCCGAGGGGCAGGCGGTTGGTGAAGTGTGCTTCAACACCGCAATGACCGGTTATCAAGAAGTGATGACCGACCCGTCTTACGCCGGGCAAATCATCAACTTCACCTTTCCGCATATCGGCAATGTTGGCACGAACCCCGAAGATGTCGAGGCATTGAACCCACATGCCTTGGGCGCGATTGTGCGGCAAGATGTGACGGACCCATCCAATTTCCGCAGTACGCAGCATTTTGACGCATGGATGAAGTCCAATGGCCGCATCGGCATCTCCGGCGTGGACACCCGCGCGCTGACCCGCCTGATCCGCGTGGCCGGTGCGCCGAACGCCGTGATCGCGCATTCGGCGAAGGGCGATTTTGATGTGCCTGCCATGCTGGCGCGGGCAAAGGCTTGGGCAGGGCTTGAGGGCATGGACCTCGCCAAGGATGTGACGACGTTGCAGACCTACGGATGGGATCAGGGGTTGTGGACGTTGGGTGAT
Source organism: Sphingorhabdus sp. (assembly GCF_050921905.1). Classification (NCBI taxonomy): domain Bacteria; kingdom Pseudomonadati; phylum Pseudomonadota; class Alphaproteobacteria; order Sphingomonadales; family Sphingorhabdaceae; genus Sphingorhabdus; species Sphingorhabdus sp. The sequence goes on from NZ_CP050888.1 coordinate 649,638, forward strand.
GGTTACGCCTCACCCCTCTCCTTCAGGGGAGGGGCCGGTGGTGGGGTCTCTCGGTCTGGCGCTGCGTTTGCCGATATGTCGCCGCCCACCCCTAACCCAGTGGAGCCTCTCGGACCAGTCCGGGGGACTGGTCCCTCCACTCGCCTGCGGGAGGGGAACAAAAAACCACGCGTCGTCGCTATCGACTATGGCATAAAGCACAATATCCTGCGCAATTTGGTCGATGTCGGTTGCGACGTGACCGTCGTTAGCGCCACCGCAACCTTCGAAGAAATCATGGCCCATGCGCCCGATGGCCTGTTCCTGTCGAACGGCCCCGGCGACCCAGCCGCAACGGGCGCATATGCCGTGCCGGTGATCAAGCAATGGTTGGAAACCAAGAAACCCGTGTTCGGCATTTGCCTCGGGCATCAGATGCTTGGCCTTGCCGTTGGTGCGAAGACTGAAAAGATGCATCAAGGCCATCGCGGCGCAAACCATCCGGTCAAGCGCCTCAGCGACGGTGCGGTGGAAATCACCAGCATGAACCATGGCTTTGCGGTGGACGCCGCGACCTTGCCCGCCAACGCCAAGGCAACACATATCAGCCTATTCGACGGCAGCAATTGCGGCTTCGAACTCGCGGACCAGCCAGTATTCAGCGTGCAATATCACCCAGAAGCCTCACCCGGCCCGCAGGACAGCCATTATCTGTTCGAGAAATTCGCGGGGATGATGGACGACAAATGACGGCAGATTCGGACTTTATCGATCTTGTTAATGGGGCTCTCTTGGCTGCAGATGAAGCGCCAATTGGCTGGTTCGATCTGTCAAATTACTTTCGGACGTCCAACTCAGAGTTTCCTTTAAACACGATAAATGATGTTCGAGTTCGACTTGCCCAGCTAGGATATGGGAAAACTTTTACCGATCCCGAACCTCCGTATGGGCGGCATTTCAAAATAAACCAAAACGGCCGGATACGTGCTGCTGAGCTTCGACGTGCTTCAGCGGAGTCGAAACGGTTTTTTTTGAATATAGACTGGGCGAAGTGGGGAACGATAACCGCAATTATTGGCCTACCCCTTTCCGTATTTTTAGCTTGGTTTTTTAGCTAATGCCCAAACGCGCTGACATAACATCCATCCCTCCCTCACCCCCTTTAGGGGGAGAGGGAAAGCTTCGCGTAGCGAAGCAGGGAGAGGGGGGAGTGCGCTTCGGTGACTGCCCCCTCTCCCTGACCTCCCGTTGGTCGGTCTGTCCCTCTCCCCCTAAAGGGGGTGAGGGATTAAGGCCAATCCCTTCCAATCGCCGCCAAGATCATGCGCGCGACGCCTTCGGGATTTTCAAAAACATCGCGATTGGCAAAGCGGACGACCTTGTAGCCCTTGCTTTCCATATAAACGGTGCGCGCGGCGTCTTGGGCTTCGTTCCCCGCATGGCTGTCGCCATCGAGTTCGATGACAAGCCTGTGGCTCCGCGCAGCGAAGTCGGCGATGTAATGCGGCCCAAAAACCATTTGCCGGACGAATTTGATGCCCTCCAGCCTGCTGCCGCGCAGGATCGACCAGAGCTTTGCCTCGGGCGGGGTCATTTCGGTTCGCAGCGTTTTGGCGTTATTCCGCGTTTGGATGTTGCGCTTGGTCAATTGACTTCCCCCTCTCCCTGGCAACGCTTCGCGTCGCCTTTCCCTCTCCCCCTAAAGGGGGCGAGGGCATTTGGAAAAGCCTCAAGCCATGCCTAAAAGAACAGATATAAAATCCATCCTCATCATCGGCGCTGGCCCCATCATCATCGGGCAGGCATGCGAGTTTGATTATTCGGGGACTCAGGCGTGCAAGGCGCTGCGCGAAGAGGGCTATCGTATCATCCTCGTCAATTCGAACCCGGCGACGATCATGACTGATCCGGATATGGCCGACGCGACCTATGTCGAGCCAATTACGCCCGAAATCGTCGCCAAAATCATCGAAAAAGAGCGCCCCGACGCGGTGTTGCCGACGATGGGTGGGCAGACGGCACTAAACGTCGCTTTGGCGTTGTTCAACGATGGCACGCTGGCAAAATATGGCGTTGAAATGATCGGCGCGGATGCCGAGGCGATTGATAAGGCCGAGGACCGGATCAAATTCCGCAACGCGATGACCAAGATCGGGCTGGAATCGGCGCGTTCGGGCATCGCGCATTCGATGGAAGAGGCGTTGGAGGTGCTGGAACGCACGGGCCTGCCATCGATTATCCGGCCCAGCTTCACCATGGGCGGTACCGGCGGCGGGATTGCCTATAATCGTGATGAATTTATCCATATCGTCACGGGTGGGCTGGATGCTTCACCGACGACCGAAGTGTTGATTGAGGAATCGCTGCTCGGTTGGAAAGAATATGAGATGGAAGTCGTGCGCGACCGCGCCGACAATGCCATCATCATTTGCTCCATCGAAAATATCGACCCGATGGGCGTGCATACCGGGGATTCCATCACCGTTGCGCCTGCACTGACGCTGACCGATAAAGAATATCAGATCATGCGCAACGCCAGCATCGCGTGTTTGCGGGAAATTGGTGTAGAAACAGGTGGTTCGAACGTACAGTTCGCAGTAAATCCCAAGGATGGTCGCTTGATCGTCATCGAAATGAACCCGCGTGTGTCGCGTTCTTCGGCGCTGGCGTCAAAGGCCACAGGCTTCCCCATTGCCAAGGTCGCGGCGAAGCTGGCGGTAGGCTACACGCTCGACGAGATTACCAACGACATTACGGGCGCAACGCCAGCGTCGTTTGAACCGACGATTGACTATGTCGTCACCAAAATCCCGCGTTTCGCCTTTGAAAAGTTCAAGGGGGCGGAGCCGCTTCTGTCCACGGCGATGAAGTCCGTGGGTGAAGTGATGGCGATTGGCCGTAACATTCACGAAAGCATGCAAAAGGCGCTGCGTGGGTTGGAGACTGGGCTTTCGGGGTTCAATTATATCGATGCCCTGCGCGGGGCATCTAAGGATGAATTATCGGCGGAACTCAGTCGTGCGACACCCGACCGCTTGCTGGTCGCGGCGCAAGCCCTGCGTGAGGGCATGAGCGTCGCAGAAATCCATGCCATCGCGAAGTTCGACCCATGGTTCCTCGAACGGCTGCAAGAAATCATCGCCGCCGAAAATGACGTCAAGACCAGCGGTCTGCCCAATAGCCAAGAGGCGCTTCGCCGTTTGAAGGCCATGGGCTTCTCTGACAAAAGGCTTGCCTATCTTGCGGTGGAGTCGGTCAATATGCGGCCTGGCATGGAAACGGCCATTCGCCGCGGTTCGGGCATTGCGATGCAGGCCGCCCGCGCGATGGCGGGGGCAGTGACCGAAGACGAAGTGCGCGCGCTGCGCCACAAATTGGGCGTGCGTCCGGTGTTCAAGCGTATCGACACCTGTGCTGCGGAATTTGAGGCAAAAACGCCGTATATGTATTCCACTTACGAGGCACCAAGCTTTGGCACGCCGGAGTGTGAGAGCGCGCCTACGAACCGTGAAAAGATTGTCATCTTGGGCGGCGGGCCGAACCGTATTGGGCAGGGGATCGAATTTGATTATTGCTGCGTCCATGCGTGCTTTGCACTGGCGGATGCAGGTTATGAAACGATCATGGTCAACTGTAATCCGGAAACGGTGTCGACAGATTATGACACATCGGATCGGCTGTATTTCGAACCGCTGACCGCCGAGGACGTGCTGGAAATCCTGCATGTCGAGCAACAGAATGGCACGCTGAAGGGCGTCATTGTTCAGTTCGGCGGGCAGACGCCGTTGAATTTGGCAAAGGCGCTTGAGGCGGCGGGTATTCCTATCTTGGGCACATCGCCTGACGCCATTGACTTGGCCGAGGACCGCGAACGCTTTGCCGCGCTGATCAGCAAGCTAAAGCTTAAGCAGCCCGAAAACGGCATTGCGCGCAGCCGGGAAGAGGCAATCAAAGTCGCCGAGAATATTGGCTACCCCGTGCTGATGCGGCCATCTTATGTGCTTGGCGGGCGCGCGATGGAAATTGTTGATACGCAAGCGCAGTTAGAAAACTATATCCAGACAGCGGTGATTGTCTCCGGCGACTCGCCGGTTTTGATCGACAGCTATTTGCGCGACGCGATTGAGGTTGATGTCGATGCCTTGTGCGATGGCGACGAAGTTGTTGTCGCTGGTATCCTGCAACATATCGAAGAGGCAGGCGTGCATAGCGGCGACTCTGCGTGCACTATCCCGCCATATAGCCTGCCTGCCGACATCATTGCGGAAATCCGCCGGCAGACCGAATTGCTTGCGGTCAACCTGCATGTGCGCGGCCTGATGAACATCCAATTTGCGGTGAAAGAGGGCGAAGTGTACCTCATTGAGGTCAATCCACGTGCATCGCGCACCGTCCCGTTTGTCGCCAAGGCCATTGGCGCGCCCATCGCAAAAATCGCCGCGCGCGTCATGGCGGGTGAGAAGTTGAAAGATCTGCCGCCCATCAATCTCGATATTGATTATATCGCGGTGAAAGAGGCGGTGTTCCCCTTTGACCGCTTCCCCGGCGTTGATCCCGTGCTGTCGCCCGAAATGAAATCAACGGGCGAAGTCATGGGCATCGACCTTGATTTTGCGACGGCCTTTGCCAAATCACAAATTGGCGCGCGCATGCCACCGCCGATGAACGGGAAATTGTTCGTGTCGGTGAAAGATACCGACAAGCCAGTGATCGTGCCTGCCGTCCGTCAGGTTATCGCATGCGGTTTCACCGTCTGCGCGACCGGCGGCACTGCGGACTATTTGTTGGCGCAGGGCATAGAGGTCGAGCGCGTGAACAAGGTTGCGCAAGGCCGCCCGCACATCGTCGACAAGATTAAGGATGGCGAAATCCAGCTTATTTTCAACACGACCGAAGGTTGGCAAAGCCTGAAAGACAGTGAAGAAATCCGCCGTTCTGCGCTGGTGGGCAAGGTTTCGCAATATACTACGGCTGCGGGAAGTGTGGCGGTTGCGCAGGCGATTGCCGCACTGCAACAACGGCAACTTGAAGTTCGGCCACTTCAAGACTATTATTAACACGCGCAGTATCTTTCCCCGACAATTGAACTGCATATCGGATGCGTTGTTAGCATGCGTCCGGTCGGGATATTTTTGTGACGAAGGGTTTTTGCCTGATGGCGAGTTTTGAGAAATATCCGATGTTGGCCGAAGGCTATGAAAAGCTGACGACCGACCTGAAGCGCCTTCGTGAAGAACGCCCGTTGATTGTGGAAGCAATCGAGCAAGCGCGTGCGCATGGTGATCTATCGGAAAATGCCGAATATCATGCTGCCAAGGAACGTCAGGGCCAGGTTGAAGCCGCGATTTCGGACATCGAGGACAAGATTGGTCGTGCGCAGATTATCGACCCTTCAACCCTGTCGGGCGACAAAATCGTCTTTGGTGCGACCGTTAACTTGTTAGATGAAAATGATAAGCCCGTGCGCTATCAACTTGTTGGCGAGACCGAAGCAGACGCAAAAGCGGGCCGCATTTCGTATAATTCGCCATTGGGCCGCGCCCTCATCGGACGCGTTGTCGAAGACGAGGTCGAATTGACAGTCCCATCTGGTGACAAATATTATATTGTATCGAAAATCGAGTTTATTTGATTATGCGCTTCGCAGGGCAGCGCCTAACGGCCTGATATGCAGTTTCCGCGTGGCCCTGTTACCAACGCATTGGTGGTCATCAATCTGGTGATCGCAGCAATATTGCTGGTTCCGTCTTGGTGGCAATATGCAGTGATATCGGGTGGGCTATTCCCGACCCGCCTAAGCAGCGGTAGTGCGGCATTTTCCGATGTCGGTTTTTTGGTGCCAGCGTTTTTGACGCCACTATCGGCGGCGTTTCTGCACGGCGGTGTCGCGCATGTCGTGATGAACATGCTGATGCTTTTGCTTATCGGTAAGATGGTGGAGCGCGTATTGGGCGGTGGGCTCTATCTCGCGCTTTACATCGGATCGGCGTATTTGGCCGCAGCTATGGAGTGGTTTGCGTCATTCATGGCTTGGCCGATGTCTGTGGATATGATGGCGCCAGCCATTGGCGCAAGCGGCGCGATTTCGGGGGTTATTGGCGCTTATGTGCTGCTGTTTCCGAACAAAAAACCGAAGGCTTGGGGTCCGATCCCCGCCGAATATGCGCGGCCATTGCATTTAACCATCGCCTGGGCGGGGTTAAATCTTGCGCTTGGCTTTGTGGGGCCTAGCTTGGGAATCGCTATCGCAATATGGTCGCACATTGGCGGGTTTATCGCCGGATTATTGCTGGCGCGGCCATTGTTATTGTGGCGGTATCGGCACGCCTAATCGGCGCGGCGTGCCGTTATTTGGGTCAGGACCACTTAAATCCACCTTCGCGGCGTCAAGACGTCCTTCGGATTTGTCCCATTTTGTCCATTGCCGCGTTGGCAAAGCGCGACTTAGAACCACTAAGCCTGCGCTTTGCCGCCTTGCACTGAACAGTATGGCCTCAAACCGCGAAGGTGGATTTAAGTGGCCCTGACCCTAGCTTTCGGGCTGCAAAAGCTTGTGCAAATGCACCACAACATATTTCATTTCGGCATCATCAACCGTGCGCTGGGCCGCTCCGCGCCATGCCTCCTCCGCACTGGCATAATCGGGAAACATACCGATAATGTCCAAATCTTCGAGGTTGGTAAAGTTTAACGTTTGCGGGTTGTCAACGCGGCCGCCGAAAACGAGATGTAATTTCGTATCGCTCAAACAACTATCCTTAACTTTTTTCCTTGGCCGCCTCTGTAGCGGCCTGACCTGCGGCCTTTACTGCGAGAGCTGCCTTGCTGACAAGCTCTCTGAATTGCGCACGCATCGCTTCGCCATTTAGCCCAAGCGTGTCCACTTGGCTCATGCCCGCAACTTTTGCAGCTTCGGCTATTTTGCGGGCTTTTTTGTTCAATTTTTTGCCCGCCTTGCCCAACACTTTGGTCTCGCGTTCGGTCCGCGGCAAAAGCGCGCCGACTATCGCACCAATGGCAATTCCGCCCAATATAATTGCCAGCGGACTTTTATCGACACTCTCAATTGTTTTTGCTTTTGCCTGACGAGCGATCACCTTTGACTGCTCTACGCCAGTTGCCGCAGCATCTTTGCCTTTTTCAAAGGCCACTGAGGCCTTCTGACGCGCCGCAGCGCTTGAACGTGCGGTTTTTGCTTTCGCGCTATCCGCTGCGGATTTGATGCTGTCGCCAATCTTGCTCATATATCGTTCCTATGTCATTTGCTGGTGGGCGTTTTGGTTTTACTGTGTCGCAGCCTCGAAATCCAACGTGAAATCGGACCGCGCATCGCAATTAACAAGGCACTTACCCCTATCACACCAACTATGGGGGCATTGTTCTTCGCAATTTGAACTGTCTCGTCTGCGATCTGTTTGGCTTGGGTGGTTTGACGTTCCACCAACCGCCGAAGTTGATTACGTGGATTAAGGACATCACGCGTGACGGCCAAGCTATCTTTCAACTTACGCCGCAAATACCGCCGTTCAGCGTTGGATAAAATCACGCTTTCACGGTCAGTGACAACGGGTTCTTCAGGTAAGATCGTCGACATTTTTCTGTATTTCCGGGAAGTAAACTTTCCGCATCCATCTTCGGGCCAATGCGGCGAAAACTATACCGATGATTACAAAGCTTATGGTGACCAATATGGTTGCCGCCAATGGGCCAATTAATGGCGAAAGTGTAAGGACTAGCCCCAGCACCAGCGCAATGGACGCGCCGCCAAATGCGAAGGCCGCGATTGCGCCATAGCGGAATGACCAGCGAAATACGTGGCGTGTGTAATCTAGCCGCGACCGATGATAGCGCATTTCTGCCTTCACCATCGCACGCAGATCCTCCATCACCAATGCAATCTGTTCGCTCGCGCTTGGCTCTGTTGGCGGTGCTAGGTCTTCCAACGCTTCGATCTGAGGTTCTTCGATCTTCATCATACCCGCTTATCGCCCATTGGCGGCATTTTGCAATGACGCCTGTGTTGCGACTCAGGCGTCTTTACCGCCCGAACGCACGAGACGCGCCAAAACAAAGCCTATTGCAGCCGCAGCGCCCAGGGCGACGGCAGGGCTTTTGCGGACAAATTGTCGCGCATCTTCTGCCAACGCATCCACATCCTTGGCGTCCATCTTACCAGCGAAGCCTTCAACCATGTCGGCTGCGCTGCGGGCATAGTCGCCATATTGCTTTCCAACATTATCGTCGATGGTGCCAGCGCTATCACGGATAAGCTTGCTGATGCTGCCAACCGCTTCAGTGGCACGATCTTTTCCTTTGGTTGCTGCCGCGCGGACGGTGTCGGTGGCTTGGGCCTTAAAATCATTCATGTCCGATTTGACCTTTGATTTGACATTTTCGGTCTTGCCTTGGGCTGGTTGCGCCTTTGCTACGGCCTTTGGCGCAGCGGTTTTGGCCGAGGTAGGCTTGGCTGCTGCTGGCTTAGTGGCTGCTTTCTTGGCGGGGGCGGGCTTTACTGTCTCGGCCATAAGAGTGACTCCTTTTGAACAACTGAGGCGAAAGAAATTGTCTTGCTTCGCACCGATATTTGTATTGCGGGTGCCTTAGTCAACTATAGCACCGCAAATTTAGTTTTAAAATCGATATGTCGGAGCATCGTTGCCAAAACCTGATCACATGGATAAACGCGCTGGCATATCTCCACCTTCGCACAAACGGACCATTTTATGACCGCTATCCTCGACATTCATGCACGCCAGATCCTCGACAGCCGGGGAAACCCTACGGTTGAAGTTGATGTTGTGTTGGAGGACGGTAGTTTCGGCCGTGCGGCAGTCCCGTCGGGTGCTTCGACAGGAGCGTATGAAGCCGTTGAAAAGCGTGATGGCGATATGTCCAAATATATGGGCAAGGGCGTGCTTCAGGCGATTGATGCGGTTAACGGTCCCATTTTTGAAGCCTTGGCCGAACTGGACGCCGAGGAGCAGGAAAATATCGATGCGGTCATGATTGATCTTGATGGCACCGACAATAAAACGAAACTGGGCGCGAATGCCATTCTGGGCGTCAGCCTTGCGGTAGCGAAAGCGGCGGCGGATGCACGTGGCCTGCCGCTCTATCGCTATGTTGGCGGCGTAAATGCCCATGTTTTGCCAGTGCCGATGATGAACATCATCAATGGTGGGGAACATGCCGACAACCCGATTGATTTTCAGGAATTCATGGTCATGCCCGTCGGCGCTGGTTCAATTGCGGAAGCTGTCCGCTGGGGCTCAGAAATATTCCATACACTGAAGAAGGGCCTGCATGAAAAGGGCCTGGCAACGTCGGTTGGTGACGAAGGCGGCTTTGCCCCCAATTTGGCGTCGACCCGTGATGCGTTGGATTTCATCATGGCGTCGGTGGAGAAGGCAGGATTTAAAGCAGGCGAAGATGTCGTCTTGGCTCTGGACTGCGCCGCGACCGAATTTTTCCGCAACGGCAAATATGAAATATCGGGTGAGGGGCTCTCGCTGACGCCAAATGAAATGGCCGACTATCTCGCTGCCTTGTGCAAGGACTATCCCATATTGTCGATTGAGGATGGCATGAGCGAAGACGATTTTGAAGGCTGGAAGGCTATCACCGACAAAATTGGTTCAGGGGTGCAGTTGGTGGGTGACGATTTGTTTGTTACGAACCCGGAACGCCTGTCGATGGGTATTGGCAAGGGACTTGCAAACTCCTTGCTGGTTAAGGTCAACCAGATCGGTACTTTGACAGAGACGCTGGCCGCCGTTTCTATGGCTCACCGTGCGTCCTACACGGCCGTTATGTCGCACCGTTCGGGCGAGACCGAGGACGCAACAATTGCCGACCTGGCCGTGGCAACCAATTGCGGTCAGATCAAAACCGGAAGCCTCGCGCGTTCGGACCGGTTGGCAAAGTATAACCAACTCATCCGCATCGAAGAGGAGCTGGGTGCATCTGCCATATATGCCGGTCGGAGTATTTTCCGCTGACCGTGATATCCTTGCCAACTCGTATAAAATATGATTCAGTCTGAACATGGCCCGAGGCAATAAAAAACCGGAATATATGAAGTCAGTGGTTGGGCCTGCTTTGGGGCTTCTGGCTCTGCTCGGCATCGCGTCTTACGCATTGCTCGGCCCGACGGGAATCATCGCCTGGACCGATTATCGCGCGGCTTTGAGTGCGCGTGAAGTTGAGCTGGCAAAGTTGCAGAAAGAACGGGACGCCCTTAGAAATCGGCAAATCCTGCTGGACCGGGACAATGTCGACCCAGACCTTGCGGGCGAACTCATGCGCAAAGAATTGAACGTTGTTGCCTCTGACGAGGTTGTTGTTCCGTTAAATTAAGGCGCTGGACGTCAAATGAATAGCTATGCAGGGATTTCCGCCGCGGAAAAGCGCTTTTCACCGGGACTGATTTTGACTAGGCGGCATTGTATTCGCATATAAAAATTCCACCAAAGGAAATGATTTTGGCCACCACCCCAGCGAAAAAACCTGCTTCCAAGAAGGCAAGTGTTAGCGAAGACGCCGCGCGCGCCAATCGGGAACGTCCCAAAGAACCCGTGCCGTATAAAGCGACACAGGAAGAGCTTCTGAAGTTCTACCGTGACATGTTGCTGATTCGGCGGTTCGAGGAAAAGGCGGGGCAGCTATACGGCCTGGGCCTGATAGGTGGTTTTTGCCATTTGTATATCGGGCAAGAAGCGGTCGCAATTGGGCTTCAATCTGCATTGACGCCGGGCAAAGACAGCGTCATTACTGGGTATCGGGACCATGGCCATATGCTGGCTTATGGTATCGACCCGAATATCATCATGGCCGAACTGACCGGCCGCGCCGCAGGCATTTCACAGGGCAAGGGCGGGTCGATGCACATGTTTTCGACCGAACATAAATTTTACGGCGGACATGGGATTGTCGGCGCGCAGGTATCGCTCGGCGCTGGCCTGGCTTTTGGGCATAAATATGCGAACGATGGCGGCGTGTGCCTTGCCTATTTTGGCGACGGCGCATCCAATCAGGGGCAGGTGTATGAGAGCTTCAACATGGCGGAGCTTTGGAAGCTGCCCATCATTTTCGTGATCGAAAACAACCAATATGCAATGGGCACCAGCGTCAACCGTGCCTCTTCCGAAGACCAGCTTTACCGCCGTGGTGAAAGTTTCCGCATCCCCGGTATTCAGGTCGACGGCATGGATGTGCTCGCCGTGCGCGGCGCGGCCGAAGTTGCGCTGGATTGGGTGCGCAGCGGCAAGGGACCTGTATTGTTGGAAATGAAAACCTACCGTTATCGGGGCCATTCCATGTCTGACCCTGCCAAGTACCGCAGCCGTGACGAGGTCCAGTCGGTCCGCGACAACAGCGACCCGATTGAAGGTTGTAAGGCCTATCTCGCCGAAATGGGCGTAAGCGAAGACGCGCTTAAGGTGATTGAAAAAGAGATCCGGAAAATTGTGAATGAGTCGGCCGATTTTGCCGAAACTTCACCAGAGCCGGACCTTTCCGAGTTATATACTGACGTTTTGGTGGAGCAATATTGATGGCAATCGAACTTAAGATGCCGGCGCTTTCACCAACGATGGAAGAAGGCACCTTGGCCAAATGGCTGGTTAAAGAAGGCGATTTCGTCAAATCGGGCGATATTCTTGCTGAGATCGAAACCGATAAGGCGACGATGGAATTTGAAGCCGTGGACGAAGGCGTGATTTCGTCGATTAATGTTGCGGAAGGGACCGATGGCGTCAAAGTCGGCACGGTGATTGCGTTGATTACAAGTGAGGGAGAGGAACCTGCGCCTGCGCGTTCTCCCAAACCAGTCGCATCGCGCCCAGTCGAGACGCCGGCACAGAGTGCGCCAGTTTCAACTATGTCGGATACTCAGCCTGCAGAGGCCGACTTTGTTGCCGCGGGCGACAATATGCAAACCGTCACCTTACGCGAAGCCTTGCGCGATGCCATGGCCGAGGAAATGCGCCGCGACGACCGCGTGTTTGTCATGGGTGAGGAAGTCGCCGAATATCAAGGTGCCTATAAGGTCACGCAAGGCCTGCTCGACGAATTTGGCGCACGCCGGGTCATTGATACGCCGATCACCGAATATGGCTTTGCTGGCGTTGGCACGGGGGCCGCAATGGGCGGCTTACGACCCATCATCGAATTCATGACCTTTAACTTTGCCATGCAGGCGATTGACCACATCATCAACTCCGCAGCCAAGACTAACTATATGTCGGGTGGCCAAGTGCGTTGCCCCATCGTGTTCCGTGGACCCAATGGTGCCGCCGCGCGCGTGGGTGCACAGCACAGCCAGAATTACGCGCCTTGGTATGCCAGCGTGCCCGGGCTCATTGTGATTGCGCCTTATGACGCCGCCGATGCCAAAGGTCTGTTGAAAGCGGCCATTCGTTGCGAGGACCCGGTCGTGTTCCTAGAAAATGAATTGCTCTATGGCCGCACTTACGAGGTTCCTATGGGCGACGATCATGTCCTACCCATCGGCAAAGCGCGCGTCATGCGTGCAGGAACGGACGTAACCATTGTCAGTTACTCCATCGGCGTTGGCCTTTCGCTTGAGGCGGCGGATAGGCTGGCCGAAGACGGGATTAAAGCTGAGGTCATTGACCTGCGCACCATTCGTCCCCTCGACAAGGCGACGGTTTTGGCAAGTCTTGCAAAAACCAACCGCTTGGTCGTTGCCGAAGAGGGTTGGCCAACATGTTCGGTTGGCAGCGAAATTCTGGCAATATGCATGGAAGAGGGCTTCGACGATTTAGACGCTCCGGTTTTACGCATTACGAACGAAGACGTGCCCATGCCCTATGCGGCAAATCTGGAGAAAGCGACGCTGGTGAACGCGGACAAGATCGTGGCTGGTGTTCGTAGAACGCTCGGCGTCTAATCGCGCGGTGAGCAGACTGTCGCGGCGCTGGTTATGGCAAGCCGATTATAGCTTAACTGCTCAAGAAGTGCGCAAATGACGCCGGACCCTGTTTTGGAATTGGCTCCGCCCGCCAGGCTGGCAATTGCCTATGCGCCGTCACACGTTCGGTCTGCATTTGCGCTGCTTCTGCAAATCGACAACCGCTTTGCCGAGATATACCGCAATGCGCGCGAGCCGATGATCGCACAAATCAAGATGGCGTGGTGGCGCGAAGCTTTTGCCAGCGCAGCAGACGCGCGACCAAAAGGCGAGCCATTGCTGCAAGCGCTAAACGAAGCGGGCGACCGCATTCCGTTAAGCGCACTTGAAGCGCTGGCTTCGGCGTGGGAGGCGCTGCTGGGCAGTGAGAGGTTCAGCCAAGAGGTCATCGACGTCCATGCCGAATTGCGCGCTGAGGGGATTTTCCTGACCTATGCGGGTTGGATGGGCACTGTGCAGGATATGCGGCCCATTGGGCGGAACTGGGCGCTTGATGCCTTACGCATTGCTTTTCCAGACCGTGTTGCAGACTGCAATATGCAACCGGCGCCGTTGCCAAAGGCACGGGCATTACGTCCATTGTCTATTTTGACAATGTCCGTGCGGACAATATCGGGGCCACGGTTGATTTTACATGCGTTAACAGGGATATAGGTATAGGTTTCGGTTGCTAGGCATCAATAAAGAGGGGGTTGCAATGCAGCGTATGTTGATCGGCGGCGTTGCTGCCTTATTCATGGCGGGCGGCGGACTATTGGTCTGGCAAAGCATGGCCAATCAGCCGTCGCTTATCCCCGCACCGCCACCGCCCGCAGTCATGTCCGACAAGCTGCCCGAAGCAGGGGCCGATGCGCCTGCCTTTGGCTCTGCGCCGCCCACCCCGCCGGAGGCACCAAAAGCGAGCCGTGAGGAAATGCGTTTCAACCGATATGACCGCAACAAGGATGAGCTTGTCTCTCGCCTTGAAATGATGGGCAGCCGGACCAAGGCGTTCAAGGCGCTGGATACCGATGGCAATAATTTGCTGACGTTTGAGGAATGGGCGGTTGCCACTGGCCAGCGCTTTGCGAGCGCCGATGGTAACAAAGATAAGCTCCTTACGCGCAAGGAGTTCGCCCGGACTCGGCCCAAGACACCCGCAAAGCCGGGATGTCGTTGTTAGGCTGCGATGGCCTGGCTGGCGATCCAACTCGTTAAATCTCTCCGTGCTCTGCCGGTCATTGCTGCTTTGCGGGATTTCTTATGCACTTTTTCATCAAGCGGGGCGAATAGGCCAAAATTGATGTTCATGGGTTGATAATCGTCGGCCAGCGCATCGCCCGTGATATGGCCAAGCAATGCGCCAAGCGCCGTGGTGGATGGTGGAGCTATAACCGTGCGCCCGGCCAATTCCGCCGCCGTCATAATGCCGGCCATCAAACCAACGGCGCTGCTTTCCACATAGCCTTCGCAGCCCGTAATTTGTCCGGCAAAGCGGATATGTGGCGCAGATTTCAAACGAAGCTGACGGTCTAACAATATGGGCGCCCGAATAAACGTATTGCGGTGCAACCCGCCAAGCCGGGCAAATTCGGCCTTTTCCAGACCCGGGATCATGCGGAGCAATTCAACTTGCGCTTTATGTTTCATTTTCGTTTGAAACCCGACCATGTTCCACAACGTGCCTTGTTTATTGTCTTGTCGCAATTGCACCACGGCATGCGCCCAACGGCCCGTTCTGGGGTTGTCGAGACCAACAGGCTTCATGGGGCCAAAGCGCAACGTGTCTAACCCGCGCGACGCCATGACCTCAATCGGCATACAGCCTTCGAAATAGGGCGTGTTGGTTTCCCATTCCTTGAACTCGGCTTTCTCCGAGTCCAGCAAACCTTGGTGAAAGGCGCGATATTGCGCCTCGTCCATCGGGCAGTTGATATAATCCTTGCCTTCGCCTTTGTCCCAGCGCGAGGCATACCAAGCAATATCCATGTCGATGCTGTCATGATAAACAATCGGCGCAATCGCATCGAAGAAAGCGAGACGGTCTTCGCCGGTCTTTGCCATGATGCTCTCGGCGAGGTTTGTTGCGGTCAATGGGCCGGTGGCGATGATGACTGGCCGGTCGGATGGAATGACGTCCACGCGCTCACGGACGATTTCGATGTTGGTCTGGTTTTCCAGATGCTGGGTAACGGTTTGCGAGAAAACGTCGCGATCGACGGCAAGCGCGGACCCTGCGGGTACCTTGGCCACTTCGGCGGCTTGCATGATAAGCGAACCCAGATCGCGCATTTCCTGATGCAGAAGGCCAACGGCATTGTTTTCGGCATCGTCTGACCGGAAACTGTTGGAGCACACCAATTCTGCCAAGCCATCGGTTTGATGTGCTGGCGTCATATCCCCCGATCCGCGCATTTCCGACAGCCGCACGCGTATGCCGCGCCGCGCCAATTGCCACGCTGCTTCGCAACCTGCAAGGCCGCCGCCGATAATCTGGACATGAAAATTTTTGTTCATGTGCGTGCGGCTATCAAAAATCCTTGGCGCTGCACAGGCAAAAGCGCCAAGATGGGATATGGGATTTACACCTAACTCTTCAGACGACGGGACGATCTTGCGGCCATCGTTGGTTCCGCCGCCTTCTGACGCGCACAAATATAGCCGTGGGCACGCTATGGTCTGGAGCGGACCGGTCTTGCACACAGGCGCGTCTAGGCTGTCTGCGCAGGCGGCATTGGCGGTGGGGGCTGGCTTGGTCACCCTTATAGGCGAAAGGGCAAGGCTGGCCGAACAGGCGGCACATGTCACCGCGATCATGTTGCGCGAAACGGATATGTCCTTGGCCTGTGTCGATGATCGCGTTACCGCCTTTGCCATTGGTCCGGGGGCAGGGGCAGGGGTTCGGCAGGCTGTCCTCAATATTCTGCGCCTCAATGTCCCGACTATACTTGATGCCGACGCATTGACCGCCTTTGAAGGCGACCCTGCGACCTTGTTCGGCGCAACGGGGCCGACCGACGTTATGACGCCCCATATCGGCGAGTTCCGCCGCCTTTTTCCGGACATAGCGACCGATAATCGTGCGGACGCCGCACGCCGCGCAGCGGACCGGGCGCAATGCGTTGTGCTGCTTAAAGGTTCCGAAACTTGGGTTGCTGCACCCGATGGCCGTGCGTTAGCGAACCGCCATGCGTCACCTTGGCTGGCGACTGCCGGATCGGGTGATGTGCTCACCGGCCTGATTTGCGGGTTAGTGGCGCAAGGGGTGAAGGCGTTTGATGCGGCCAGCATGGCGGCATGGCTGCATGGTGATATTGGCGTTCAGGGCGGACCGGGGCTGACCGCAGACAATATGATTGGGCATATTCCGCTTGTCTTGCGCGGGTGTTTGCACGATGAATCGACACATGGCTCAGGATCTCGCACATAAACGCCCCTATTTGTTCGGCAGCTTGATTGCCGGCATAAGCTTTCCCGCGACGTGGCTTTTTCTGCCGATTGACGGCGGATTATACGCCATGCTCTGGAAAATGGCGGCGGTCGGGCTGCTGGTACCATTTGCGTTGCGCCGACATCATCAGGGCGAATTTATCCTGCTGGCGATCATGCTGGCATTTTATGCGCTGGGGGATGGGTTGATTGAACTCAGCATGGTTGCCGGGGCCTTGGTTTTTTCTGCCGGACATTCTGTAGCGATGCTCATATATTTTCGTCACCGGCGCATAGGCGCGGTATTCAGCCAAAAGCTGCTGGCCGTCACCATATTATTGGCCACGCCAGTCATTGCTTATTTCCTTCCGCCGAGCCAAGACGAAGGCATTCAGGTGGCGGCCTATAGCGTCATCCTCGCTGCCATGGCGGCGATGGCATGGAGCAGCAATTTCCCGCGTTACCGCGTCGGTTTGGGTGCGATATTGTTTGTGGTGTCCGACTTGCTGATCTTTGCGGAGCTTGGGCCGTTGGCGGGATCTACAATGACGGGCATCGCCATCTGGTATTTCTATTATTTTGGTGTGCTGATGATTGCGGTTGGCGTAGCACAGACATTGGTGAAGCGCGGGCATTTTGCCGATGGCGAAGAACGCGACTGAATTGGGAGGGTAGCTCCTCATGAAGCCACCCCACCTAACGTCACCCCACCTAACGTCACCCTGACCTTGTTTCAGGGTCTATGTATCCATTCTGTCTCCGGACGTGCTGCACGATGGACCCTGAAACAAGTTCAGGGTGGCGCACGCTTGACCCACGGTGACGTAGCATTTGTTCCAGTCAACAGTGGCTTGGGCTAATCCGCTATCGGCGTATCGGTGATTGCGCCTTCGCCTTGGGCACCGCTCTGAATGGAGGCGTCTGCATCCTCCTCGTCGCTCTCGTCAATCTTGGCCGCGCCGACCACATGTTCATTTTCGTCGACATTAAATAAGCGCACGCCGGCGGTTCCGCGACCCAAAACGCGTAAGCTGTCGAGCGGCATGCGGATCAATTTTGCCTGATCAGTGACGAGCATCAACTGATCACCTTTTGTCGCGGGGAAGCTGGCGACGACTGAGCCGTTGCGTTCGATATTGTCAATGTTGGTAATGCCTTGGCCGCCACGTCCAGTGCGGCGATAGCCATAAGCCGATGACAATTTGCCATAGCCATTGGCGCAAACGGTAAGGATGAACTGCTCACGCTCCGCCAGTTCAGCGATGCGTTCGGCAGTCATGGTTGGCTCGCCTTCCTTCTCCGGTTTCCAAGGGGCAAAGCGCAGATAATCCTCCCGCTCTTCGCCCGAAGTGCCAACGCGTTTGAGGATCGAAAGCGAGATAACGGCGTCGCCCTTACCAAGCTTCATGGCGCGCACACCCGTGGATGCGCGGCTTTGGAATTCGCGGATGTCGTCAGCCGCAAAGCGGATCGCTTTACCATAGCGGCTTGCGAGCAGGATATCGTCCTCAGCGCTCAGCAGTTCAACGCCAATTAGCTTATCGTCGGCATCGTCGCCTTCGAACTTCATCGCGATTTTGCCGTTGCTTGGGACATTGGCAAAGGCGTCCATGCTGTTGCGACGGGCATAGCCCTTTGACGTCGCAAATACGACGCTCAGGCCGCCCCATTCGGCTTCATCCTCGGGCAAGGTCAAAACGTTGGAAATGACTTCGCCTTCGCCCAATGGCAGCAAGTTGACCATGGGCCGACCGCGCGTTGACGGACCGCCTTCGGGCAGCTTCCACACCTTCAGGCGATAGACCTTACCGATGTTGGAGAAGAACAATACGGGCGTATGCGTGCTGGTTACGAACAATTCGGTAACGGCATCCTCATCCTTCGTCGCCATACCGGCGCGGCCCTTGCCACCACGGTTTTGGGCGCGGAATATCGCCAAAGCGGTGCGTTTGATGTAACCGCCATGGGTGACGGTAACGACCATTTCCTCACGCTCCATAAGGTCTTCGTCGTCCAAGCCATCCCAGCTTGCCGTGATTTCGCACAGGCGCGGGGTGGAAAATTCTGCGTCAATCGCGACCAATTCGTTGCGCAACACGGCATACAGCTTTGTGCGATCGCCCAAAATTGCGAGAAATTCTGATATGCTTTCTGCAAGACCCTGAAGTTCCTTGCCAATTTCGTCACGGCCAAGCGCCGTCAGGCGATGCAGACGCAATTCAAGAATGGCGCGAACCTGTAGTTCCGACAATTGGTAGCTGTCGCCAGTAATCTCGGTTTCGACCGCTTCCACCAATTTGATGTAGGAAGCGATTTCGGCGATTGGCCATTTGCGCGCAATCAATGCCGCGCGCGCTTCGGCGGGGCTGGCGGAACCACGAATGATCCGCACGACTTCGTCCAAATTGGTGACCGCAACGACAAGGCCAAGCAACAAATGCGCCCGTTCGCGGGCCTTGTTCAGCTCAAACTTCGTCCGGCGGGTAATCACCTCTTCACGGAACCGAATGAAAGATTCGATGATGTCACGCAGGTTCAAGATTTCGGGCCGGCCGCCACGAATGGCCAGCATATTGGCGGGGAAGCTCGATTGCGCCTGCGTGTGGCGCCACAATTGGTTGAGGACAACGTCGGTGGTCGCATCACGCTTTAGGTCGATAACAATGCGCACGCCCTTGCGGCTCGATTCATCGCGGATGTCGGACACGCCCTCAATACGCTTGTCCTTTGCGGCTTCGGCGATTTTCTCGACAAGGCCGGACTTGCCCACTTGAAACGGAATGCTGGTGAGGACGATGGAGCGACGGTCGCCTTTTCCTTCCTCAATCTCATGCCGCGCGCGCTGCATGATCGAGCCCTTGCCATCACGATAGGCCGCACGTGCGCCGCCAGTGCCGAGTATGAGCGGACCTGTTGGAAAATCGGGGGCAGGGACGATTTCGATAAGTTCGTCGATGGTGATGGCGGGATTGTCGATATAGGCCAAGCATGCCTTGATTACTTCGCCCAGATTATGCGGCGGGATGTTGGTCGCCATGCCGACGGCAATACCGCCCGCGCCATTGACCAACAGGTTCGGGAAACGTGCGGGCAGAACCTGCGGCTCTTCACGGCTGCCGTCATAATTGGGTTGGAAATCAACCGTGTCCTTATCAAGATCATCCAAAAGCGCGTTGGCGACCTTGTTCAACCGCGCCTCGGTGTAGCGCATCGATGCTGGCGGATCGGGGTCCATCGAACCGAAGTTGCCCTGACCATCAATCAACGGCACGCGCATCGACCAATCTTGAGTCATACGCGCCAGTGCGTCGTAAATCGCGCTGTCGCCATGCGGGTGATAATTGCCCATCACATCGCCGACGATCTTAGCCGATTTGCGATAGGGCCGCCCGGCGACAAAGCCGCCTTCTTGGCTGGCGAACAAAATCCGGCGGTGAACCGGCTTTAAACCGTCGCGCACATCGGGCAGGGCGCGCGATACAATAACCGACATCGCATAATCGAGATAGCTCGACTTCATTTCGTCGACAATATCGACGGGAGAAATGTCCGATGGGTCCAAGGTAATTGTGTCGTCGGTCACGCCGCGATAATCCTTATATTTTCATGAACCACGGACCCTAGACCCAACGCGCCGAAATGGCCACATGCGACTGCCCTAATTGCGCGGTTTTCACCAGCTTATCCACAGATTCAGAGCTTGGCGGCGGTTAGGGTGCTATCAGGCTTCCGTCATATGCAAAAATTTGCCCGCTTTGTTCCGGTTTTAGTCGATGGAGCGTGGCAAGCATGTCCCCGGCAGCCCGTATTGGGGTGAAGCGTTCATGGGCAGGATTGCCTTTGAACGGCGCGCTGAGTGCCGTCTCGACGGTACCAGGATGTAGGCCGACGACAATGGATTGTGGATTTTTGCGTTGCCATTCGATGGCGATATTGCGGATAAACATATTCAGTGCGGATTTTGATGCACGATAGCTGTGCCATCCACCCAAGCGATTGTCAGAGATGCTGCTCACCCGCGCGGACAAGGCTGCAAAGCAGATCGGGCCTTGCTTGGCCATGATAGGCAGGAAATGTTTGGCGACGAGCGCAGGCCCGACCGCGTTGATGCGGAAGTTTTCCATCATCCAGTCAGGATCGAGCTCGCGAAGGCTCTTCTCCGGGCCTTTTTGGGTTGAATGCAGTAGGCCGGTCGCCACAATGACCAAGCTTATGGGAGGATGTGCACCCGTCAGAGAAGCGGCGGCGGCGGCAATGCTGGCCTCGTTCCCTATATCCAGGGGTGGGGCGCTCTCACGGTGAAACCGGATGACTTGCGCATAATTTGGATCATTTTCCAAAAGTTCTGCCAGCGCGGCCCCAATGCCACCACGCGCACCAATGATCACTGCACTGCTTTCACCCACTTGTTTTTTGCTCCGGTTCGTTCAACGGGGATTCATGCAATGGCGCTATGGCAATTGCACAGACGATAGCAAGGTCCTATAAACCAAGCTTTAGCAAGCCCAAGGCCTAATAATTTGCGGAGAGTTACATGAAACTGGTTTCAAAATTTGCCCTCGCTTTGTCGTTGGTAGCGGTATCAACTGCGCCTGCCGCATTTGCGCAGTCCAATGAAAAGCCTAAGAAGGAAAAAAAGGGTAAGGATGCGGCCGCAGCGCCAAAGAGGAATTACTCCAAACCTTTCATCGCCGCTTATGTCCCTGTCGCAGATTTGTTAAACAAAACCAAGGACGCCGCAGCCGCCAAGGCAGAATTTCCAAAGGTTGTTGCTGCTATTGGCAATGACGATGACCGGTACGAAGCGGGCATATTGGCCATTAATATCGGCGCGGGGTTGAAGGATCTGGCGTTTCAGGAGCAGGGCATCGATTTGTTGATTGCATCGGCGTCAACCCCTGCCGATTTGAAGAGGGAATACACGTTTCGCAAGGGTGCCATTGCATATGATAGCAAGAGATTTGCGGATGCGGAAAAAAATATGCTCGACGCCTATAAATTGGGTCACCGCGCTAACAATATCGAATATTTGATTTCCAACGCCATGTCGCAGCAAAGCAAAGATGCTGAGGCAATTGCATGGATTGGTAAGGCGATTGATGCCAGCAAGGCAGCGGGCCCTGTGAACAAGACCTATGTCGTGCGCGCTGCCGTCCTGTCCGCTAAGGCGAAGAATTACGCAGGCGCAGCCAATTTCTACAAGGATTTGATCATCGCCGAAAATAACCCGGATTATTGGCATGATGCGCTTGCGTTTTTTGACCGCTCGCGGGACTTTAATCCAGAAGAAACACTCGACATCATGCGCTTGATGCGCGCCACCGATGGTCTCCGCTTTCAACAGGAATATGCCGGATATCTCGACAGCCTCAGCTATATCGGTGTGCGTTACCCGGCAGAAGCGGTTTCCTTGCTGGACGAAGGCTTCGCCAAGGGGGTGATCTCGCGCAACAATGTGACGTTCAGCGAGCGGTACAACGAAGCGAAGGCGCGTCTCGCGGAAGACACGCGCACTCTGGCCGGAACGATCGCGCCCGCCAAGGCAAGTCCAAAGGGTATGCTGGCATCACTTACTGGCGATTCCTTCTTTTCGCACAAGGATTACAAGACCGCGAAGGATCTGTATGAATCGGCGTTGAGCAAGGCACCTGTTCTGGACAAGGACGGCGGCGACCAGACCGACCGCACGCGCTTCCGTCTTGCGATGTCCAAGACGATGCTGGGCGATTATGCAGGTGCGAAGGCCGACTTTGATATGGTCACGGGCGCGAACCGCAAAGCAATCGCCGAATATTGGGTGGCATTCATTACCCATCGGGCAAATGCCGCGGCAACGCCGGCTGCGACTGCGCCAGTCTCCTGAGATTTGGCCAGATGAAGAAAAAGGGGGCCCGCGCAATCGGGCCCTTTTTTATGCCTGGGAAATAGGGACGCCGGGCTCATCTTTGGCCGTGCGGATCGTCAACGATGTTTTGACGCTGCTCACATTGGGTGCGGACGTTAGTTTTGAAGTCAGAAACTCCTGAAAAGACTGAAGATCGCGTGCTACAATTTTCAAAATAAAGTCTATTTCTCCATTGAGCATGTGGCACTCTCGTACATCTGGTAATGCGCGCACATGTTGCTCAAATGCCTTTAGGTCATCTTCAGCCTGGCTTTTCAGGCTGACCATGGCGAAAACGGTAATGGTGTAGCCCAACGCGCTTGCGTCTACATCGGCATGATAGGATTTGATCGTACCCGATTGTTCGAGCGCACGCATACGTCGTAAACAAGGGGGCGCGGTCAGGCCGACCTTATTAGCGAGTTCAACATTGGTTATGCGACCGTCGGCCTGCAATTCGGCCAAAAGCTTCATATCTATCGCGTCAAGGTTCGTATTGGCCATGATCTGGTAATTTCCATTTCTATTTCGCCCAATGCTTATAATATAATTATGTCGTATTGCAATTGTCCCATAGTGTGACGCCTTCAAATTGCGGCTTTCGCGCTGCCGAAATCGGGTTTATCGCTTGGATATTGCGGGTACCGGTCCACTGGGAATGAACATCATTGCGTTTTGACGATCGTCTTGAAACCACCTTGCGTCAGACCGATGATGAGGGCTTGGGCCTGTCTGCCAAATGGCAGCAGCTGGTGGATATACTCGCACAGAATGCTCAGGATTTTGATCCGGAATTGGTTGTACTTGGATTGCAAAAAGTGCGGCTGTTCATGGGTGCTGTTCCAGCCGACATTCGCGAGCAAACTGTTCGTGCGTTGGCAGGGCGGCTTCAATCCGTGCCCTTAATGTTGTTGTTATCCGGCGATGTCCCCGCTGTTGCATCGGCTGCCATCAAAGGGGCCTTATTGGATGATCACGAATGGGCAGAGATTGTGCCGCAATTATCGACGCGGGCCATTAGGTTTTTACAGAACCGCCGCGACCTTGGCCCCATGACTTTGTGCGCCCTGGCGCAATGGTCTTCGGCTGAACTTGTGCTGCCGGACGAAGCTGTTGATCCATCCACGCCTAAGGTCATATCAGCACCCGTCGCTACCGCGTTGGAAGCATCAGCATCGGATCAGCGCCAAGAAGAGCATTTCGATGTTACGATTGACCCCGTCGATCTGATCCGATTTGAGGCGGATGAATATGGGACAATTTGCTGGGTAGAAGGTGCGCCGTTGGGCGCCATAGTCGGCGTAGATATCGCTGAACCTGCTTTTGACGATGGTCCGGGGCCAGATGCCTATGGAGCAGCAGCCTTCCGGCAGAAAATGCCGCTGGAAAATGCGCGCATGCGGCTGTGTGGCGCTCCTGCCATTGCTGGCGACTGGCGCATAAACGCCGTGCCGTTTTTCGATGGCGTGAGCGGGCGCTTTAATGGCTATCGGGGTGTTTTGCGTCGGCCGAACCTCTCCGAAACTGCGGTAATTGCCGAAAGCTACGCCGATGAGGCCGAGCATATTCAGCAGCTTTTGCACGAGCTGCGCACACCATTAAACGCCATCATCGGTTTTTCCGAAATCATCGAACAGCAGCTTTTTGGTCCCGTGACGGAAGATTATCGCATATTGGCGGGCAACATCCTGCATGATGCAGAACGCTTGCTGTCTGGCTTTGACGACCTGTCTATGGCGGCGACTATCGAAACCGGAACTTATGTTGCCGAAGAAGGGGTAACGGAATGTGAGTGGCTTTCGCAAAAGCTGGCTGAACGCTTGCATGGCCTGACTGATTTGCTTCGGGTCAGGCTCAACCTTGTCCAAGCCCACCCGGTTCTGCCGTTTGCGGTAGACCACCAAACGGCAGAGCGCCTGTTTTCGCGTTTGTTGTCGGCGGTAATTGTTGGTTGTGAACCCGGCGAAGTGCTTGATGGTTGTTTCCGAACGGAGTTGGGCCTTAATGTCACCAACCGATTTGTGCTAACTTTGCCTCAGAAGTTGCGCGACCTTAATGAAAGTGAACTTTTCGGTTCAGGATCAGGATCGATTGACGATAATGATGCGGCGCCTTTGCTTGGTCTGGGTTTCTCCTTACGGCTTGCGCGCAGCCTCGCGCGAAGTTTTGGCGGGGATTTAAGATTTTCTCATCAAGCGCTCATCGTGTCCTTCCCAGCCTTAAGCGACGGTAGGTTAAACTACAAAAACGAAGAGCGGGAATGAACGAAAACAAGATTGCCAACCAAATTGCGTCTTTTATGTAAGATAAAGACTTGCGCATTCTCCCAAAGTTCGGCTATCCGCCCGCAGGTAGTTGGCGAGCCGGTCAGGGCCTGTAGCTCAGTTGGTTAGAGCTGGCCGCTCATAACGGCTAGGTCGGGGGTTCGAGTCCCTCCGGGCCCACCAGCCTCGCATCGCGAAGTTGGCAGGCAGCCAGCCGCGTGGACATTGTTATACCAGTGATCCCATGTCGGGGAGTAGCGCAGCCTGGTAGCGCATCTGGTTTGGGACCAGAGGGTCGCAGGTTCGAATCCTGTCTCCCCGACCATTTTCTTCCTGTGATTTTATTTTTTCGATTTTAGTCCGACATTCCGGCGGCTTCATCGACTGTTGTGGTCTGGCCGCTGAGGTGCGAGCATGCCTAAGCAGCGGTGCGGCCTAATGCGGGAACAATGATGGCTTTTTGCTGTTAGCTATTCGGACACACTGCCTGCGAATCCTCCCTTTGTTAGTTCGGTGTGTCCAACTTGACTGATGGGGCGAATCCCAAAGCCTTGGTGCGAAGTCACCGCCGAACCGCTCGGCATTGATCGCCATTTGCTTACGCGGCTAGCGCGCCCGAAAGACCTGCTTTTGTAATCCCGTTCACAAATTGGCTCGTGCATTTGTCCCAGCAAAATTGGGCTCCGTAATTCGCCGCATCGGCACGACCAAGCGACAGTGCCCCGTTGATTGCCTCGGCCAGATCGGGCTTAAGGCAGCCAATCGCGCGGTCTAACGTGCTATGCGGCCCGCGTCCCTCTGTACCGATAATGTCCAGTGGCCCCTGAACGGGATAGCCAGCCACCGGAACGCCAGTTGCAAGCGCCTCAAGCATGACAAGTCCAAAAGTATCGGTCTTGCTTGGAAATACGAAAACATCGGCAGAGGCGTAAATACTGGCAAGCTCGGCACCCTGGCGCGTCCCAAGAAAGAGGGCGTCGGGATATCGCACCTGAAGATGCGCACGGGCAGGGCCGTCGCCGACGATGACCTTCGTTCCCGGGACATCGGCGTCAAGAAATGCCTCCAAATTCTTTTCCACAGCTACGCGTCCGACCGACAACATAATCGGCGTGGTAAGATGTTTTAGGCTTGGATGGGTGGGCTGGTCTGGATGGAACACGGCATGATCAATTCCACGCGACCAAAGCTGTGTTGGTTGAATGCCGCGGCTTTCCAGTTCGTTCCGCAGGCTTTGTGTCGCCGTCAGGACCGCGCGCGAACCCCTGTGGAATGTGCGCATGATGGGCCAGATGAAGTCCGGTGACAGCCGCGTGCGTGCGGCAACATATTCGGGAAACCGGGTATGAAAAGCGGTGGTGAAGGGGACTTTGTGTTTGATGCACCATGCACGCGCGCTCCAGCCAATGGGGCCTTCGGTTGAGATATGGACGATGTCGGGCCTGAACGACCCCAGCGCCTTACGCACACCAAAACGCGGCGCAAGCGCCAGTCGAATTTCGGGATAGCCAGGGCAGGGAATGGTCGTGAATCTGTCAGGTGCAACAACCTCAACCGTATGCCCGCGTGCTTTTAGGTGGGTTATCGTTTCGGTTAAAGTGCGGACTACGCCGTTGACTTGCGGTGCCCAGGCATCGGTCGCGATGGCTAGCCTCATGCTTCGACGGCCGCTTGCGCCGCGGCGCGATTGCGCACATGCGCTGCCCAGTCGATGATGGATATTGTACCATCCTTGGCTTCTGTCAACGCGGTGCAGCTTTCAACCCAATCACCATCATTATAGTAGGTTATCGACCCAAATTGGCGAATTTCGGCGCAGTGGATATGACCGCAAACGACACCCGCGACGCCGCGCTGCGATGCCTCACGCGCCACGACCTCTTCATATTGGCCGATAAATTGGACAGCGTTTTTAACCCGTTTTTTTAAATAAGATGAAAGCGACCAATATGGCAGGCTGAACCTGCGCCGGACGGCATTGAGGATGATATTGGCCTTCAACAGCAATGTGTAAGCCTGATCACCCAAAAACGCGAGCCAGCGCGCATAGAGTACAATGCCGTCAAAAGCGTCGCCATGTGTGACAAGCAAATTGCGCCCGTCAGCCGTGGTGTGGATCGCCTCCAACTGCACTTCGACGCCGCCAAAGCTGAGGCCCGCATAGTCACGGAACATTTCGTCATGGTTGCCGGGAATGTAAATGACGCGGGTGCCCCGATGCGCCATTTTCAGTATACGGCGAATGACCTCGTTATGTTGGTCCGGCCAGTACCAGCCCTTACGCAATCTCCAACCGTCAACAATGTCACCGACCAAGTATAACGTTTCGCACTCAACCGAATGCAGAAAATCGCTGAGCAGTCCGGCCTGACAACCCGCAGTGCCAAGATGCACGTCCGATATCCAAACCGTGCGCAGTTTCATCTTTGGCTGAAAGCTTCGCGGTTCGGGCTTATCAAACCAAATTGGTAGCTTTGGCCCTTTGCTATCTCGCTCAAGGCGAGGTGCTTCAATTGTGTCAGTGTCGTTGAATAGTGAATATGTCATCCGCTTTTACCCCCAAACAGACGCGTTTCGAACGTAATTGGGGTAGCCGCCCGATGGGTCAGGCGCATGGCAGATCGATGACAGTTTTCTTGCCATCGATCTTATGCCCGTGCGGTTATTTGACCGCGGGAACCTCTGCATCCGGCAGCGTCAATCCCATGGCTTTGGCAAGCGTAGGAGCAATGGCACGCATGTCGATTTCCCCCAAATTACGGCCTTTTTGAATGCCTGCGCCCATCATCATGAAGCTGGACCGCATGAACGGCTTGTCGGGAAAATAGCCGTGCGTGCCTTTACTGGCCGACGGGCTCACCAAAGGCGCGGCTGCGCCTTTGAAGCTGCCAGCATAGGCATTTGGAGCAAAGTCGACGTAAAAGCTTGCCTGCGGATTAGCCCCATAATCGGCGATCTGCGACGTGGTGGCGATCTGGACGATGCCATTTTTGGGGTCGGCTTTTAACTGCGCCAATAGTTCTGAAACGCGCGCGCGTAACGTTGGATCGGATGGCCGCTTCAAAACGATCGCCGATGATCCGCCCGAATTCCACGGACTGGCTTCCCAGTCTTTGATTTTGCCGTTGGCGTCGAGGACAATCAGGCCAGCGTCAATGAATGTCCGATACAGATTGACCTCAGTATCGACCTTTGAAAAGCCATGGTCGGAAACAACGGCGATAACGCTGTCGGGCCTTACGGCCATTTGCGCTGCCATGATCTTGCCCACCACCGCGTCAATCCGTTTTAGAACCGCATGCGCAGCCGCCGTATCGGGACCTTTTTCATGTTGTTCATGGTCAAGCGCCGTCAGATAGACCGTCGTGAAATAAGGTTTCTCACGCGTGATGAGCGCAGTTGCAAAGCGGCCGCGGTTTTCATCACCTTCTATGCTTTCGTCGATACCGGGGGCATATGCGCCCAATTGGCTTTCCAGCGATTCAATCAAACCTGGGGTTGCAAGCGACTTTATGAGCTTTGCGTCGTCGGGATGACCCGTGCGCCAGATTTGCGGGATGTTCCATTTTATCGCGCTTGCGTTGACGCTGACAGGCCAATGCACGTTGGCTGTGGTCAATTTTGCCTTTGCGGCGACATCCCATAAGGTCGGCACCTTGAAATCGCTGGCATACCAATACCAACCGCCTTGGTTTATTTGCAGGGGGTCGAAACTGTTGTTGCCGAATATGCCATGCTGCGATGGGCTGACACCCGTAAGCAATGTGGCGTGGCTGGGGTAGGTTATCGTTGGCAGGATACCGCGCACGCCTTGGGCATAGCTGCCTTCCGCGATGAAACGTTTAAGATTCGGGATGTCGATACCGCGTTTTTCCGCCTCGATAACGTCATCGGGTTGAAGCCCGTCGATGGAGATCAGCAGCACCGGCTCCGCCGAAGCCGCCGATGGCAGCGCACTCATGACGAGCGCGCTGCCGAACAGCAAAGCCGATTTCATTAGAAACCAGCCTTCAAGGTTACAAAGAATTGCTGCGGCGCACCCGCCAACAATGTCTGGTTATCGCCGCTATTGCCAAAACCGTTTGAACCAACGGTAGAGACATATTTTTTGTCGAGCAAGTTGGTTGCATTGAATTGCAGTTCAAGCGGAACGCGCATGCCAGCATCAAAACGATAGCCCAATGTTGCATCAAACAGCACGCGTGCAGGCACGGATTGATCATTGAGATACGTGAAATAACGCTTGCTCATGTAATTCGCGCCAAGGCGACCAAAAAACGTATCGCTGTCATAGGCAACTTCGCCTCGCAGCAAATGCTTTGGCGTATCGACAACATCCTTGCCTTTAATCGCGATGGTGGCCGTCGGGGTAACGACATTGTCTTCATACGTCGCGCCGGTGTAGCTATAGGATGCGAACACGGTCAGGCCCCCGCCCAAGCGAACATCGCCTGCCGCTTCAAAACCAATGGACCGGACGCTGCCGACATTCTGCAAAATGGCAGGATTGCCCACAATACCCGCGCCCGTTTGCACGCCTAATAAACGGTTACGGAAATTGACATAATATACGCCGATGACGCCGTTAAAGACATTGTCGTTATAACGGGCACCAAGTTCAAAAGTGTCCGATCCTTCTGGTTTTAGACCACGGGCGAGCAGAGCGTCAAACCCGGCTTGCGTCGTAGAGAAGGGGCCGCTGGTTGCCGACGACACAAATGCCCGGGTAACTTGGGTAAAGCCGCCAAAGATTTCAGCTTTGCCGCTCAATTTATAGGCAGCACCAACATGCGGTTGGAACCAATCCTGCGACTTGATCTTGCCGGCTGCCAGTGATCCTTGAATGCGCGGGTCGGATTCATTGTTGACCTGAAAGCCCTTCCAACCAAGGTTAACCGTCAAGTCGCCAAAGCTGATTTTGTCCTGCACATAATATTGTAGCGTATCCGTGTTGAAATCGAACAGCCATTGTGTGCGAAACGGGTTGCGAAGGAATTTGGTATGGTCGAGACCTGCCTTGGTGCTGCTTTCATAGGCATAAAAGCGCCGTGCCTGCGTGAAATCATTATGCTCGTACCAGCCCCCGACGGTGATCTCGTGATCGCCGACTTGGGCATTTAGCGAACTGAAAACGCCACCACGCTGAATATCATATTCGGTGGTTCTTGCCGACATTGGAACGCCATTTGGGCTCGCAACATAGGGTGTGCCCCACGTCCCTTGGCCAGTGTTATTGTGATAATAAGCCTTCACCTTAAACGTCACGCCATCGGCCAACGGGGCGGTCAAGCCGAAAGACCCGAGCGTATCCTTGCGAAGACCCGATGCATCATAATAGCTGTCATCCAGATTGTTGATAGGGGCCACAAATACGCTGCGCGCCGCTGCGATTGCCTTGGCATAATCGGGGAAATAATTGTCATGGTTATAGCCAAGGCGCTTAATCATCGCCAGTGAGAGGTCCTGATAATCTTGCTCAGCGCGGTCAGAGTATGAAAAATATGCATCAAATTCGGCCTCGCCTACAGGAATGATCGCCTTGGTATTTACATGCGTGCTGCGCTGGTCACCGCCGCCTTTCCATTTTTCGGCGTTATGATAGGCGCCCGAAACAAAACCGCGAAAACCGCCTGCTTCGCCAAAATTGACGCGGCCAAAGGCGCGTATCGTGTTCGACGAGCCATATGTCAGGTTGCCGTCAACGCCAAAACCGTCGTTGACATCAGCCGAGAAGAATTCAAGCGTACCGCCCAAATTGTTGGTGGCTTGTGTACCAATCGACCCTGAACCTTGTGACACGCGAGTCACGCCGATATTTTCCGAGATAATTGCGCGACCAATGTGAAGGCCGTTGTTATTCCCATAAGTGGAGTCACCCAGGGGAATGCCGTCCAGCGTGTAACCAAGCTGGTTTTGGTTGAACCCGCGGATCGACACGCGGCTTGACCATTCATAGGTGCCGAACGGATCGGCAGACTGAAAATTCACGCTTGGGAGTTTCTCGATTGCCTTCAACGGGCTTGTGCCCGGTGCGAGGATTAGGAGTTCCTTGCTCGTTACGTCCTGGACCTGACGCGTTTCGCCTTGGCCGAAAACCACGATCTCTGCGTCGTCCGAGTCGACAGCAGGCGCCGTGTTAACCTGCTGGGCCATTGCAGGCATCGAACCAAGGGCCACTCCGGCCATAAGCATTACTGATATCTTACGCATTAACTTACCTTCCCTGAGGATGTCTCCGTGGGCGCACTAGGGAAGCTACATGGCCGTTTAATGTAGGCATTATGCTTTTTTGATATAATATTTATGACTAAAATATTTCGACGTTGTTGAATGTTTTTCGGAAATTCACATGGCATTGCACTTTTATGACATAAATATTGCAAGACTGTCATTAAAGTGTAACGTAGCAGGCTGGATGAGAAGGATCGTTATGAAAATGATGTTGTTGGGCGCCTTGATCGCCGGAACTATTTCAGTTGCAGCTCAGGCTAATCCGGGTGCAGTTGGCGAAATTTCATACCCAAAGGGCTCCATCGGATATGAGGCCCTCATGCGCGGCGATAATGAGCGCGCGGTCGCCCAAATCTTGGCCAGCGAGCAGGTCAGCAAGCATGACCCTGCAAAACTGCTTAATCTTGGACGCGCTTACGCTCGTATGGGGCAGACCGAGCAAGCAGCTGGCTATTTCAAGGCAGCGATGCAGGCTCGTGAAAGCGTGGACTTGGTTCTAGCCGATGGCCGCGTGATGAATTCCAAGGTTGCAGCACGCAAATCGTTCGCCAATCTGCAGACGCGGGTCGCGACGCGCTAGGCCACCGTCGCTGAAGTTCAAAATTGTTAAAGCTAAAAAAGGGCGAGCCGGACAGGCTCGCTTTTTTTTCGTTTGGAAACAGGGCCGCGGTAACAAGTGGCCTATAATTTGTCATATTACCGACGCAAAATATTCTCCCAACTGCAATGTGATACGCACAGCGTTGTCATAGGCGTCCCCTATTCGCGGCATGGTCAACGGGTGGGCCCTATGTTGATTCGTCGCTGGTCCGTTGCATCTGCCTATAATCGGGCAAGCCATATTTGTTGCGGAGAATAAGAATGTTTGACCCTAAATTGCGCGGGATCGTATATGCGACAGCAGCAGCCGTCCTTGTCACTGGCTGTGGCGCAGATGATATCGCGTCGCCAGGTATCGGTGGTAACATCACCATCAATAACCCTGCTGCCTCCTCCTCCTCCTCCGCAGCCGCCGGCAACTCCACCTCCGCCGCAGTTACGCCTGCAACGGGCTGCCCTACAATTTCCGACGCGCAGGGTTTGACCGATAGCGGCACTATTACGGGGCCAACCGGCACTTATCGCGTCTGCACCTTGCCAGCACAGATTAACACCAGCACTACTTTGCCGAAGATAACAGGCCTTTTGTATCGTTTGGGCGGTCGCGTTGATGTCGGTACCGACCAAGGCGCTTCGTCCACCAACACAGCAGTAACCCTGACCATTGCACCTGGCGTTATCGTTTTTGGTGGCACGGGCGTATCGTGGCTGAACGTCAACCGCGGTAACCGCATCAATGCAATCGGTACTGCCGCACTGCCCATCATCTTCACCAGCCGCGACAATGTTCTGGGCTTAAGCACCGATAGTTCTATCGGTCAATGGGGTGGTGTCGTTCTTAACGGTCGTGCGCCCATCACCGATTGTCTTGCACCAGCAGCCACACCAGGCACTGCCGCATGCGAGCGTCAGGTTGAAGGCGCAGTTGATCCAGCGCGTTATGGCGGTGCGAACTCTGCCGACAATAGCGGTCGGTTGAGCTATGTTCAAATCCGTTATTCTGGGTTTGTTTTGTCGGGTGACTCGGAGCTTCAGGCTTTAACAACGGGTGGCGTTGGTTCGGGTACGGTGTTGAACAACATTCAATCGTTCAACAGCTCGGACGATGCTGCCGAATTCTTCGGTGGCAGCGTAAACATGAAGTATTTCGTTGCTGTTGGCGCCGATGATGACAATCTCGACACCGACACCGGCGTTAAGGCAAACTTCCAGTATGTGATTGCAGTTCAACGTGAAGGCGCGGGCGACTCGATGATCGAGGCAGACTCGGATAATGCTCTGGACGGCAACACGCCGCGTCAGAATACTCGCGTTGCTAACTTTACCTTCATCCAGCGCAGCAACATTGGCAACCTTTCGGCAATCCTCCTTCGCGGTGGTACCGATTATTCGTTGGTCAATGGCGTCATCGCTAGCCCGAACACGTCCTGCTTGCGCATTAGCCGCCCGCAGACAATTTCGGCAACTGCGGACGCGAGCATAGATGAAGCTGGCGCGCCTTTGGTCCGCTCGGTTGTTGCTCGGTGTGGCACACCAGTATTCCGCGGTTCGAACGGCGTGACGGATGCAGAGGTTGCAGCGGTCTTCGGTTCGGGAAGCAATGGTAACAACAGCGCGTTCACGCCAAGCCTGACATCTTTGTTCATCAATGGTGCGAGCGAAACGGCAGTGAGTGCATTCAATGCGAGCACGTTGAATGCCTTCTTTGACGCAACGACCTATGTTGGTGCGGTGCGTGATGCCAATGACACCTGGTATGCTGGTTGGACTTGCAACAGCGCGACCGCCACATTCGGCACAAGCGTCACCGGGCTTTGCACCTCACTCCCTACCTTTTGATAGGAAATAACTGATTGGGGTGGGGTGCAGGCTTGGCCAGGCACCCCACCCCTTTTTTCAATATGAAAAAGGGAATGAAAATGTTGAAGCCATTGGGGGCAATCAGCCTGCTGCTTGTAACGTCTGCACTTGTCGCGCCGTCGTTGGCATTCGCGCAAAGCGCCGATCCTGCGGTGGCCGAAGCAGTAGAACCATCGGCAGAAGGCGCAACCACCGAGACAGCGGAACAACCTGCCGAACAGGAAGAGGTTGACGTATCGTTCGGCGGTGAAGAAATTGTTGTCCGAGGGTATCTGGATCGCAATATTTCAAAAAATGCACCGCAAGTTGTGTCGGTGCTTTCAGCGGCAGATATAGAACGGACAGGTGAAGGCGATATTGCGGGGGCTCTCTCGCGCGTAACGGGTTTGAGCGTCGTGGGTGGCGGCTTTGTTTATGTGCGTGGCTTGGGTGATCGCTATTCTTTAGCCTTGTTGAACGGGTCGCCATTGCCGAGTCCTGAGCCTCTGAAACGCGTTGTTCCCCTTGATCTGTTTCCGACAAGCGTCATTGCTTCGTCACTGGTCCAGAAAACCTATTCCGCCAACTTCCCTGGCGAATTTGGCGGCGGCGTGATCAATTTGACCACTAAAGCCATTCCGCGCGAAACCTTCCTGACGATGAGCGCCGATGCCAGCATTAACGGCGAAACGACTAATCAGCTTGGCTACACATATTATGGCAGCTCCTCCGATTGGAGCGGCTTTGACAATGGGAATCGTGATCTAAGGCCCGCTCTGGCAGGCTATCTTGCCAGTGGTCAGCGCATCAGTACCGGCGGCGTCGACACGCAAGCCATTGCAAGCCAGTTGGTGACAGGACGCAATGCCGTGGTGCAGCGTGACTATAATCTGCCAGCAAATGGTTCGGCAAATATTACCGGCGGTACCAATTTCGAAATTGGTGACGATGCCACAATGGGTATCTTGTTCAACGCTGGTTACAGCAACAAATGGCGTTCACGCGACACGTTGCAGCAGACGGCATCGACGCTTGACCTCAGTCAGAAAGAATTGGATTTTCAGAAGGTTATAACGGACAACCGCCTCGTTGTTAACGGCCTTGTTGGCTTTGGCATTGAAGCGGGCGAGCAAAAGGTGCGTTGGACCAATGTCTTCATTCGCGACACGCTGAAACAAGCGCGTCTCGGAATCGGTACGCGGCAAAACCTCTCGCCAACCGCGACATTGTTGCAGCAGGACACGGCATGGTATGAACGGCAGTTGGTTAATTCGCAACTTGTTGGCGAATTCAAGCTATCGCCTGACGTAAACTTCAGTTTCCGTGTTGGCTATGCCAATTCAAAGCGGGAAGCGCCAGATGAATTCAGTTTTGAATATTATCGCAGCAACCAAGCGTCAGATCCCTTTGGACAGGTTTTCATCAATCGTCTGAACAACGGACAGCAGGGCAGCGCTGAGGTAAGTTATTCCTACCTGAACGAGAACCTCTGGTCGGGAAGTGCTGATCTGTCGTTCAAGATCACGCCGGATATGACAGGTACGGTTGGTTATGCCTATGCTGACACCAAGCGCCGTACCGAGCGCCGTGACTTTTTGTTTACTGCGCCAGGCGGGACACCAATCGTTTCGGCACTTTTCCGTCCGGATTTCTTGCTGCAGCCTGACGTGATCGATTTTTATAAAATCACATTGACTGACACCAACGAAGCCAACCCAGTGTTTGACGCTGCTTTGCTTACCCATGCTGGTTATGGCCAGATTCAGGCCTTCATCACGCCTGAAATCAGCGTTAACATCGGTGTGCGTTATGAAAAGGCGACGCAATCTGTTGCGCCCGTGCAGGTTTTCAATGTGCCTACGGCGTCGTTAGCCTCCACCAGTCTTGACCGAGCATATTGGTTGCCCGCCGCGACATTGACGTGGGACATCAATGACCAAATGAAATTCCGTGTAAGCGGGTCAAAGACAATTGCCCGTCCGCAATTCCGCGAACTGATTTTCCAGAACTTTTATGACACCGATTCGAACCGCTTGTTCCGCGGCAACCCCTTGTTGACCGACAGCCAGTTGTATAACGCAGAGGCGCGTTATGAGTATTATTTCGATCGTGACCAACGCTTTACGGTAGCGGCATTCTTCAAACGGATTGACAGTCCCATCGAGTCCTTCTCAAGTTTTGATGATAACTCGGTTGTCACCAGCTTTGCCAATGCGCCAAAAGCGGATTTGTTCGGTGTGGAAATCGAAACACAGAAATATTTCGATCTGTCGGGCATCGGTGAAAAGGGCTTTTTCGCCACTCGCCGCGCAGTCGCAATCGTAAACTACACCTACACCCAGTCAAAGCTGGGCGTGAAGGCGGGCGACCCCGTTGCTGTGTTCAACTCATCCTCAACAAGCGCGCTCGATTTTTTCACCAATGGTTCGCCGTTGACTGGCCAGTCGGATCATCTGGCCAATCTGCAGCTTGGCTTGGAAGATACCGAACGTCTGTCGCAACAGACAATATTGTTCACATTTGCAACCGACCGGGTCACCAGCCGAGGCGCATCGGGGCAACCTGATATCAAGGAACGCCCCGGCATCCAGTTGGATTTCGTTGCACGCGAAGGCTTTACGGTTGGCGGTAAGGAGGCTGAGCTGAAGTTTGAATTGCGCAACCTAACCAATACAAAGTATCAGGAACGGCAGGAAAGCGGTGATAATGTGATTTTCTACAACCGCTACAAGCAAGGCATCAGCGCCTCAATCGGCGTCGAAATCAACTTTTAAGGGATTACAGCTCCCTGACTTACGGCGGCATGTTGTCATCAACGTGCCGCCTTTGTTTTGCCTATCGTGCAAGCTGCAGGCAGTGTTCGTCATGAAAATGTAATTTTAACTTCACTTTTAAGTCACAACGGCGTCTTAATCCCCCTGCAACGTGCGGAGTCGCAAGGGGGAATTGTGGCAGGATCATTGGCTGAAAGGGTTGGGGTGCAATCTCGTGCGCTGACGTTGCTACCTATTGGCAATGTCCTTATTGCCTTGATTGTCGTCCTTTTGGCTATTCAGGTGACGCGGCTTTTTTGGGTCGTTGTCATGCCGCTTGGTCCTCTTGCCGGATGGCGCGCGCCATCGGTCAGTGTTGTTTCACCATCGGCTCGTCTCGCGCTTTTTAGCGGCTTTGACCCTTTTTATCGCACCGATGCGTCCGCAGCGACCACACAAAATGTCACGGCTCTAAGCCTCGTGTTGTTTGGCGTGCGCGCAAATGAAAGTTCGGGAGGCGGTTCCGCCATCATTGCTGGCGCGGATGGTATCCAAAATAGTTTTGCCGTGGGTGAAGAAGTCGCGCCGGGCGTGACGTTGGACTCGGTTGCCTTTGACCATGTGATATTGTCGCGCGGCGGGGTCAAGGAGTCGCTTTATCTGGATCAGTCGGTTCCGGCGGAAACGGTCAGCCCCTCGGGATCTGCGCCGCAACCAGCACCCGCCTCGTCCGCCACGGGAGGGTTGAACGCACAAACGCTGCAAAAGGCCATTGGCTTTGCACCGCGTAACGAAGGGGGCAGGGTTACCGGCCTGGTTTTGAAGGCCCAAGACGACGGGACGATGCTTCGGCTCGCTGGATTTCAGGCAGGTGACATCGTTGTGGCCGTCAACGGTCGCCCTGTCTCATCCGCCACTGACGTCATAGCCCAATTCCGAGCCGGAGCCCGCATAAGCGTCGAAGTTGAACGCGGCGGTTCAAAGGTCCCCATCGCTCTAAATCTGGAACAATAGTGATCCGTAAATTCTCCTTATGGTTGGCGTGCAGCACGCTTATTTTTACCACGCCAGTCACCGCGCAGCAGACATTGAATGTCCGCGACGCCGACATCCGCGCTTTTGTGCAAGACGCCGCACGCGTTACGGGACAAACCTTCATCGTTGATGGCCGTGTCAGCGGTAAGGTGTCGGTTGTGACCGACCGCCCATTGTCGCGTTCGGAATATTTCGAAGTGTTTTTGTCGACATTGCGTGCAAACGGCCTTGTCGCCATTCCCATGCGCGGCGGGGGATATCGCATTCAGCCCTCGGACGGCGCGGCAACGCAGCCAACACGTGTAGGCAGCCGGGCCGAGTCTGCCAGCCAGTTTGTAACCGAAGTGTTCCGCTTGCGGTCGATTGACGCAACCACCGCGGTGGAAACGCTTCGTCCATTGATCAGCCGGGAAGGCTCGTTGACGGCGAACCGCAGCGCAAATAGCCTTGTGGTGGCCGATTATGCCGACAATATCCGCCGGATCCGCGATCTCATCCGCCAGATTGACCGCGACAGTGCAGCCACGCAGATTGTGACGCTCGAATATGCTGGCGCACGCGAAATTGCGACGGCATTGCAAGGATTGGCTGGCCAGGGCGGAGGCGAAGGCGCGCGTGCGCCGGTATCGATCGCTGCCATCGACAGCAGCAACGCAATCGCGTTGCGCGGCGACCCAACATCCGTCGCGCGCTTTGCCGAAATGGCGAAGCAATTAGATGCCCGTGCGCAATCTGGGGCGGAAATTCGTGTTTACCGGCTTGAGCATGCGAACGCCGAAACTTTACTTGAAACGGTCCAATCGCTGATTGGCGGACAAAGCGGAGGTGCGCGGGGCAGCGACATGCCGTCCGTGGCTGCATCTGCGAACGGCGGAGCGCCGGCTGCTCCATCCGCGCCCATCGTTGCTACATCTTCTGGCGTAGGCACGATCGGCATTGGCGGACGCGGGCCTATTGTTGTGACGCGTTATGAAGGCACAAATGCCCTCATCGTCGCTGCTAATCCGGACGTCCAGCGCAGCTTGGGCGAATTGATCCGGCAATTGGATACACGGCCTGAACAGGTTCTGGTGGAAGCCATTGTGGTGGAAATCGGCAATGAGGCCGCCAAAAAGCTTGGCGTGCAATTCCTCGTGGGGGGCAAGGACGCGCCTTTTGCAGCGACCAATTACTCCAACGCTTCGCCCAATATCCTGACAATAGCAGGAGCCGTTGGGGCCGAGGAGTTGACGCGCACGACGACGACTGTGAACGGCAACACCACGACCACCGGGACCAGCAGCGCCTTAGGTGATAGCCTGCAAGAAGCGGCGGCGGCATCTATTTTAAGCGCGACTGGTGGCTTTGGCGGCTTCGCCCTCGATATTGGTAACAATGCGATTTTTGGCACAATCATCAACGCAATTGCATCGGACACGGAATCAAATCTTTTGGCGACGCCGCATATCGTGACATTGAATAACCAAAAGGCGAAGTTTCTGGTCGGCCAAGAAGTGCCAGTCAGCACGGGCGAACAATTGTCCGCAAACTTTGAAAATGCATTCCGCACCGTGCAGCGTCAGGAAGTCGGCATTAAGCTTGAGGTCACGCCGCAGGTCAACGCGCAAGGCGATGTGAAGCTGTTCCTCAAGCAAGAGGTGTCGAGCGTTGCGGGCCCTGTATCTTCGCGGTCCAACGACCTTGTCCTCAACAAACGCGAATTCGAGACCACGTTGACGGTCGGCGATGGCCAATTGTTGGCGATAGGCGGGCTGCTTAACGATGACGAGCGCCGCACGATTGAGCGTATTCCGTTGCTCAGCGACATTCCGCTTATTGGTGAGCTGTTTAAGTCGCGCAGCCGCAGCCGAAGCAAAACGAACCTGATGGTGTTCATCCGGCCTACAATCTTGCGGACCCGGCAAGATGGTGATCGATTGACCGCGCGTCGTTATGATTATGTACGCGACATGCAACGGGTGCGTAATCCGGATATTGAGCCGAGCATCGATGAATTGCTGCGCGATTATATGGGCGCCACGCCGCCAACTGAACCAAATACGCGGGCGAACGACATCATGATCGGCGCAGACGGCAATCTGACGCGGCCGGCGGCAGGCGGCGCACTTGAACCCGTAGATGTGCCTGCGAGCGCCATATCGGCTGCCAGTGGGGATGGACAGTAATGACAGGTCCGCAAGGAACGTTGGAACGACAGGACGTGACTGACGCGGAAACTGACGCGCCCATTACTGTTGCCCAAATTACGCCATTGCTGGATCTGCCTTATGCCTTTGCCAAGGCGCACGGCCTAGTTTTGCGTCATGAGAGCAACGCGCGTTTAATCGTTGCCATGCGCAAAGGTGCAGATCCGCTCATGCTGCTGGAAGTGCGGCGCTATCTGGCGATGCCGTTCGATGTTGAGATAGCCGATAACCAGACCTTTGACCGCTATCTGTCCGACCATTATGCAATGGATGGAAGTGCAGCGGCAATGGCGGGTTCGATAGGCCATAACGACGGCGATCTGTTGTCCGATATGTTGCCAAGTGTCGATGATTTGCTCGACAGCGCAGACGACGCCCCCGTTATCCGGTTGATTAACGGCATCATAGCAGAGGCTGTGCGGCAAGGTGTTTCGGATATTCATATTGAGCCTTATGAAACTGGCCTCGTCATCCGTATGCGTGCCGATGGCGTGTTGCAGGAACGGCTTCGGCTCCCCGCCAATGTCGCGCCTGTTGTCGTTAGCCGCATCAAGGTCATGGCGCGGCTCGACATTGCCGAACGCCGCATTCCACAAGATGGCCGTATAGGCCTGACACTTGGGGGAAAGATGGTCGATGTGCGTGTGTCGACCTTACCCAGCCGTGCTGGCGAGCGCGTAGTTATGCGTATCCTCGACAATGAAAATGCAGGGATTTCGCTTGATCTGTTGGGCATGTCCGAAGAGACGCTAAAAATATTGCGCGAAGCATTGGCTGAACCCAACGGTATTATCCTGGTCACTGGCCCGACGGGTTCGGGTAAGACCACCACATTATACGCGGGTCTAAAGCGCCTGAATGACGGTTCCCGCAACATACTGACGGTTGAAGATCCGGTCGAATATGCCGTTGAAGGCATTGGCCAGACGCAGGTGAATGCGAAAGTAGGTATGACCTTTGCCGCTGGCCTGCGCGCGATTTTGCGGCAGGATCCTGACGTCGTCATGGTCGGCGAAATCCGGGACCGTGAAACCGCCGATATTGCTGTGCAGGCGGCGCTTACCGGCCATTTGGTGCTAACCACGGTGCACACAAATGATGCGCTTGGTGCCATAACGCGTATGCGCGATATGAAGGTTGAGCCTTTCTTGCTGGCCTCGACCCTGCGCGCCGTCATCGCGCAGCGGCTTGTGCGTCGCCTGTGTCCGCATTGCCGCCAAACGGTTCAGGCCGACGGTAATGCCGCGTCGTTGCTTGGTTTTGACAAGGGGACGGCAGTCTACAAGGCGGTTGGTTGCCCTGAATGCAACAACACTGGCTTTTTGGGTCGCATTGGCGTGTTTGAGGCTGTCCGGGTGGATGATACCATCCGTCGCTTGATCAATGACGGCGGCGATGAGGCCATATTGGCGCGCCATGCCTTTGTGAACCAACCCAATTTAAGTGCCGCCGCGCGCAAATTGGTGCGTAGCGGGGACACCACGCCAGAGGAGGCTATTCGCATTTCACGCCGTGAAGACATCGTTGATGCCTGAATTTGCCTATCACGCCATCGACCCTGACGGGCGCGAGCGGCGCGGGCGGATATCTGCGGCCAATGATGATCTGGCACGCGAAGCATTGGTGTCGAAAAAACTTTATATTGTGAGCGTTGCGCCTGCCGAAGTGCGGGCATCGGTGTTTGCCAGCCTGCCGCTGAAACGGCAGCCACGGTTGAACGCAAAGCAGCTGACATTGTTCACCCGGCAATTGTCTTCCTTGGCCCAAGTATCACCCTTGGAAGAGGCGCTGCGGACGATAAGTCGTCAGAGCGAGCAGCCAGTTGTCCGTCAGATATTGACCGGCGTTCACGCGGGCGTGGTTGAAGGCCAGCGTTTGTCCGAATCTATGCGGCGCGAAAGCAACAGCTTTCCGCCTTTGTATCGCGCAATGATCGCCGCAGGGGAGGGCGCGGGCACATTGCCGCTGATCACCGAACGGCTTGCTGTGCTCCTAGAACGGCAGGCGGAGATGCGTGGTAAGTTGATTGGCGCGCTTGCTTATCCGGCGATCCTGTCGCTCGTCGCGATCTTGGTTGTGATGGGGTTGATGGTGTCCGTCGTGCCGCGCGTGGTTGAACAATTCGACAATGTGGATCAGCAATTACCGCTGATAACGCGGATAGTGATTGGCATTTCCGCATTTTTGGCGAATTATTACTGGGTGCTGATCATTGTCGCCTTGCTGGGTGCTTTCGTTTTCGCGCAAGCCTTAAAACAGCCAGCTTTCCGTTTGGCGGTGGACCGCAATGTCCTGCGCATTCCGGTGCTTGGAAAGCTTTTGGGCAACTTGCACGCCGCACGCATGGCACGGACACTGGCCACCATGGTTGCAAGCCGCTTGCCGTTGTTAGAGGGCTTGCGCCTGACGGGGGGCACCATTCGCAATAAAGTGTTATCTGCTGCAAATGACGAGATCGTCGAATCCGTGCGTAGCGGGGGTAGCCTGTCCGGCGCGATGCGTGCCAGCGGTGTTTTTCCGCCTTTGCTCGTGTATCTCACGGCAAGCGGCGAGAGCGCAGGACAGTTAGATATCATGCTTGAACGTGCTGCCGAATATTTGGAACGCGAATTTGATAATTTCACCAGCACCGCTTTGTCGTTGCTTGAACCCTTGATCATTGTCGTCATGGGCGGCGTGGTCGCTGTCATCATATTGGCTATATTGCTGCCTATCCTTCAACTTCAAAATCTTACAGGACTGTAGACATGCTTCGCCTAATTTTTAATCTTTTGACTGATACCAGCCGCGCACCCGTCAGGTTCCGCCGCAAGGCAGTTCAGGCGCAACGCAACGGTTTCACCTTAGTTGAAATGATGGTGACTTTGTTCATTTTGGCGCTGCTGACGACGGTCGTGGCCATCAACGTGCTACCGAACCAAGACAAGGCCATGGTGCAAAAGGCACGGGCAGATATCGCAGTTTTGGGACAGGCTATGGAAACCTATCGGCTTGATAATCTGACCTACCCTGATGCAGGTGCAGGGCTGCAGGCATTGGTCACGCCGCCGACGACCGGCGCGCGGAGTGAAGGCTATATCAAGAAACTGCCTATGGACCCTTGGAACCGCCCCTATCAGTATAGCATGCCTGGAAAGAACGGCGCCTTTGACATCTATTCGCTGGGTGCCGATGGCGCACCTGGCGGTGAGAATGACGATGCCGACATCTACGGCGACTAAGCCGTCCGTCCGTAAAATCGTTCAGGGTAATGCGCGCGGCTTCAGCTTAGTGGAGCTGATGGTGGTATTGTTCATCATCGGCATTGCAAGCACGGCCGTTGTTATGACCGTACGCTCGCCTGAGCGCGGTGTGCGGGATGAGGCAGAGCAATTTGCCGCCCGTATTGCCGCCTTGCGCGATAATGCCATATTGCAATCGCGCAATATGGCTGTGACCGTGCGTCCGTCGGGATATGGCTTTGAAGCGCGCAATGATGGGAACTGGGTTCCGTTGTCCGAAGCCCCATTTTCAACAACCGACTGGAAACGTGGCACAACGGTTCAGATGTCCGGGGCGCGACAAATGCGGATTGCCTTCGACAGCACTGGCCTGCCGTCAAGCGCCGCCAATTTCGCGATCAAACATGACAATGTAACGGTCACGCTAAAGATCGCTGCTACCGGGGATATTCGCGTTGTCCGTTAAGCCTTCATTGCCGCGCAATGGCTTCACGCTATTGGAAATCATGGTTGCTTTGGCCATTTTCAGCCTCGCGGCCTTAGCGATGGTGCGCTTGCAGGGATATTCGGTACGCTCGACATCCAATCTGGGCGATAGCAATATGGCATGGCAAGTGGCGCGGAACGTAGCCGTGGAAATATTGTCCAACCCCGCGCCGCCAACTCTCGGAGAAACGCGCGGCGAAGAATTAAACGGCGGTCAAAATTGGAAGTGGATGGCGACAACGCGTCCGACCGATGACAGCCGTTTGGTGATTGTCGAGATCAACGTGGTCGGAACTGGCAACGCGGCAATCCGTAAGGCCCAGATGACAATTGCTAGGCCCGTTGAACAATGACCGAATTGCGACATTCAGAGGCCGGGTTTACGCTTATCGAATTGCTCGTGGCGCTTGCGATTTTTGCACTCATTTCGGTGGCTGGTGTCATGCTTCTACGTTCCGGCAGCGATACCCAAATTGCGGTAAAAAAGCGTCTTGAAGAAATGGCATTGTCGCAT
Source organism: Sphingorhabdus sp. (assembly GCF_050921905.1). NCBI lineage: Bacteria > Pseudomonadati > Pseudomonadota > Alphaproteobacteria > Sphingomonadales > Sphingorhabdaceae > Sphingorhabdus > Sphingorhabdus sp. The sequence goes on from NZ_CP050888.1 coordinate 692,969, forward strand.
CGCTTGGCCAATGGTCTGGAAGGCGATCTGGCGCAGGCGATCGCGCGTCCTGTGCGAGATCAATCGGGCCAACCTGTCCCTACCTTCACCCAAGGAGAGGAAAGCGTTCCCGGCGCGCTATTTGGCTTTGTCCGGGCCGGGTGGTCCAACTTTGATGATGCGCCGAGGGCAGGGCTGCAACGCGTGGCTTATGTGTTGGAAGGTGGGGCGCTCAAGCGTCTAAGTTGGCCCATGCTCGACGGAACAGCCCCCACAGACGCTGCGGTCTTGTTGGAGGATGTAGCCTCTGCAAAGGTCGAATTTCGCGATAATACCGGTGCTTGGCGCGATGATTGGACTGCGGCCGATGCGGATGCTTTGCCGCGCGCTGTTGCCTTAAACGTCAATTTGGTCGGTAAGCCTGCACAACGCATGCTTTTTCTGGTTGGGCCGCAAACACGTGTTGCACTTCCGAGCGTTGAAAAAGGCGCAGCCGAATGATGCCGCAAAAGCCTTCGGAACGCGGCGCGGCGTTGCTGTCGGTCTTACTTATGGTGGCGGTGCTGGCTGTTATTGCGGCAACGACGCTTGACCGGTTACGTTTATCGAACAAATTGTCGGCCAATGGCAATGCGCTGGCCCAGGCGCGGATGTTTACATACGCGGCCGAGGCGATTGCCGTTGCGCGTATTGAGGACCTTGTTGCCCGCGATGCCGCGCAAACGACGTTATCGGGGGATTGGCTGGGCAAAGCGCAAGCCATTCCGGTTCCGATAGGGTCTGCCACCGCTGCCGTGCGTGATGCTGGCAATTGTTTCAATCTCAACAGCTTGGTGACCGAAAATGACGGCCGATACTTGGCCAGTGCGACGGGCCAAGGCCAGATGACGTCTTTATTGGTGGTGTTGGGCACGAACGAAAACACGGCGCGTGTTGTTGTTGCGGCGGCAGCCGACTGGGCGGACAGCGACATCACGCCTTTACCAAATAGCGTCGAGGACGATGGCTATCGTTCAGCAGCGACCCCTTATCTTACGGCGAACAGGCTTTATGCCCATCCAAGCGAGTTGCGCGCGGTCGAGGGCGTAACCCCTGCTATTTATGCCAAGTTGCAGGATTGGATTTGTGCGCTGCCCGATCCGGTTTTATCGCCGTTGAACGTCAACACTTTGCTACCCGAGCAAGCTCCGTTGTTGGCGATGCTATTCCCGCCCGGCAAGATGAATTTGACCTTAGCGCGCAGCTATCTCGCCAAGCGGCCATCTAATGGCTATGGCAGCCTCATTCGATTCTGGGCGGCGCCTGAAATTGCCGCCCTAGAACCGTCTCCTCTGGTTCAAGGGCAGGTAAAACTGACGAGCAATTACTTCCTTTTGAACACAATAGTGTCCTTTGGCGAACTTAAGCTTGCAGGACAGTCGATGATTGTCGCGTCGCCCGCGCCTGCGCGCGTTGTCTGGCGCAGTTGGGGGGAAGAGGAATGACATTGGTCATTACGCGATTCCCCACATCTGAGCGGGACGACCCGTCGGTATTTCGGGTCATCGAGGGCGTCTGGCAGGATGCAGGTGCGCTTTCCAACTTCGTGCCGACGCTTGACGACGTGACTGTCATGGCGCTTGTCGCGCCTGAAGATGTTCGGTGTCACTGGTTCACGCTGACCGATGTGCAAGGGCGTCAGGCCGAAACCGTCGCGAAACTGCGTGCAACCGAACAATCGCTTGGTCTTGTGCACATCAGCGCTGGCGCAGATTATGACGATGTTGTTGCCACAGCGACAATCGCGTCGGAGGTTATGCAGCGCGGGTTGGATAGGCTTGGCGCGTGCGGGCTAAACCCCGACATTGTCCTGCCCTTTGCATCATTGGTGCGTACCCATTCGGATGGCGTGTTCAGGGCCGAAATGAACGGCCTGTGCGTCCTGCGCGGTGCGCGATTTGCGATACCTGACGAAGCCGTGTTGCGCGATCTGTTCATTGGCGACGCGCAAGTAGAAAATATTGATGCCGACTCCCTTCGGTCCATGCTGCTTTCCGCCAGCACGGCGCCATTGCTCAATTTGCGTGAAGGCAACTTCGCAAAGCGGGAGCGCGCAAATTGGATGACCACAGAGCAAAAGATTTGGGTGCGGCGACTTCTGACCGCGCTCCTTATCGTGACAATGATGCTCACTATTGCGACCTTGGCGAAATATTGGACTGCAACTGCGTCTGAAAATGACGCCGCATTGGCTGCGGCACAGAAGATTGATCCGGCTATCCAGGATATCGATCAGGCCGAAAGCATGCTGGCCGCGTCGCTTAATCGTCAGGGCAAAACGCAAAGCAGCTTTGCGCCGCTTTCTGCGGCCTTGTGGCGCAGTGTGAAGGCTTCACCGAATGTGTCCGTGCGGGAATTGCGATATACGCCCGACGGCATATTGACCGTTGTTCTGGCGGCACCCACCGCAGATAACATCAACAAGGCTCTTGTGACCATTCAACAAGATGGGTTCCGCATTACGGCAACAGCGCGGCAAGACACAAGCGGCGCCACATTGGTTGATATGACTGTGAGGATGCCATGATGGCGGCGATACGCTTATGGTTTGCTGCGCTGACGCGGCGCGAGCAATGGCTCGTTGGTGTCGCGGGCGCATTGACCACTTTTGTGGTGGCGATTTTTGGAATTTTACTTCCCGTCCTGTCAACCATTGATCAATCAAAGATAGATCATGACGAGGCGGTGCAGCGGCGCGGGCGCATAATCGCCACGGTGGATGCAACGCAGAAGCAGCAGACAGGGCCGCGCTCTTCAGCAACGGCGGATATTGACCTGTTGATTGTCCAAAATGCGGCAGAAAACGGGTTCGATCTCGTTAAATCGGCCAATGGTGCACCAGGACAAATCAGCTTCCGGATTGATCAAGCACGGGCGCCAGCGTTGCTCGCGTGGCTGACCGAGCTTGAGGGCCAGAATGTTGCTGTGCGCAGTGTCGCCTTACGACCCGGCGCGAACAGCACCGTAACGGTGGATGCGCAGTTGCAGATGAACGCGCCATGAAGCGGCGCTTCGTCATTGCTTCGGTCGCAGCTTTGGCTGTCGCGACGATATTATTCATGCCCTTGCGGACCATCGTCGCTGGCGACGGGGTAACCGCACGCAAGGTTGATGGTATCATTTGGGACGGGTCCATCCGCGACCTGCGCCTTGGCAAATTGCCGTTGGGCGACGTCAATGCACGTTTGTTGTTATCCCCATTATTTATGGGCCGGGTAGAGATATTGCTGTCTCGGGGCAACGCGCAATATGTGCCTGGCATAACCGGGTCTGTATCACGCGGCATAAGTGGTGTGTCGGTCAACAATCTGTCCGCTACTTTGCCAGTAGGTGCGCTGTTCGCTCCGTTTCCTGCCGAAAATATTCAGTTTGAGGGCTTTTCTGCGCGCTTTGCTGCTGGCAAGTGTATGGATGCTGGCGGGCAAGTCCGGCTGACTTTGTCCGACACGATGCCGGGACTTAACTTACAGAATGGGATGCTTGGTCAACCCCGCTGCGACGGTGCACAATTATTGCTGCCCTTGGTCAGCCAATCCGCAATGGAGCGGACGGACATCCGTTTGTCTGCGGACGGTTCTTATACCGTGGCGGTTACGCTTGATGCCGACCGTGGCGACCAGGCGGCGGTGTTGAACATTGCCGGGTTCCGGCCAGTTGCGGGTGGTTACCGCCTGGACCAAAAGGGCCGGTTCTGAGCGCGTTCCTGACGTCATTGGGCGATATGATATTCGCTTTGCCCTTTTGGTATCAACTTATGCTTGCCATGATATTCGGCGCAATCTGGGGTAGCTTTGTTGTGGCCTTATGCAGTCGCTGGCCACGCGGGGAACGGGTATCGGACGGCCGGTCGCATTGTGACCATTGCCAAACGACGCTTGGGGCTAAAGACCTCGTGCCGATATTGTCTTATCTATGGCTTCGCGGCAAATGCCGATACTGTGGGCAATCCATAGGAATAAGCGCACTCTATATTGAACTCGTCTCCGCCGCGATTGGCCTATGCGCAGTCTTATTCTTTTCGGGTGGTCAAGCCGTGGCGGCGGCGGTGTTCGGTTGGGTGCTGCTACCGCTCGTCATCCTCGATTATCAGAAACTGTGGTTGCCCAATCGACTGGTTTTGGCACTGGCATTGGCGGGTGTCTGCGTTGGCCCGTTTCTGAAGCCTGAGACTGGCTGGCCCGACCGCATTTTGGGTGGTATTTTCGGATTTCTTGCATTGGAAGCGATCCGGCAGGTCTTTCGAAAGCTGCGCAACGTCGAAGGCATGGGTGGAGGCGACCCCAAATTGTTCGGAGCCATTGGGCTCTGGCTCGGTTGGCAGGGTCTGCCGATAACTTTGCTTTTGGCAACTATCTTCGGGTTTCTGTTTGTCGCGGCTGCCTATACGCTATCCAAAAAGAGCGCCCGACAGCTACCTTTCGGGGCGTATTTGGGAATGGCTGCCTTTTTGATTGTCTTGCTGCTGGACGGCCAGTCGGCCTAGCGCTTCAGATTATTGTGCAGGTTCGGCGGGTGCGGGCGTTGCAGTCTCTATTTCGGCCTTTGCGTCGGCTTCAATCAACTTTGTGGCTTCTTCGGCGGCTTGTTCGATAGTCAGCTTTTGTTTGGCCACTTCATCTTGTTGCGAGGTTGCAGGCATACCCCCCTCAGCGTTTGCAGTATCGGGCGTTGCCGTCGTATCATTGCAAGCCGCAAGCATGGCCAACGCAGATATCAGTAAAACAGCTTTCTTCATTGCGCTGGTTCCGGCTTTAGTTCGCCCTCATAATTTGCCAGATAGGCCAAAGTTACCACCCAAGCGGCCACGTTTTGACGCAATTCGGCCTTATCGACCTTGTCCAACGTATCATCCGGCGTGTGGTGGAGGTCGAAATATTTTGTTCCATCTTGCTGCAAGTCCACGATACCAAGTTTTTGTGCTTCGATGATTGCGCCGATGTCCGCGCCGCCGCCCGCCAGTTCTCGGCGGGGGACCACGCCCAAGGGTGCAAGCGCCGAAACGATCTGCGTACGCACCTCATTTGCACTTTCAGCTAAGCGGAAATCCACAGCCCAGATTTTGCCTGCACCGAAGTCGGATTCCATGGCCAAAGCATGCGGTTCGTTGGCGTGCTTCGCTCCATAGTCACGGCCACCCCAGATGCCGACTTCTTCAGCCCCGGCCCAAAGTAAGCGCACGGTGCGCTTTGGTTGGCCCATGGACTTCAGATGCTTGGCGGCCGCACCGATGATGCCGCAACCCGCCGCGTCATCAATCGCGCCCGTGCCAAGGTCCCAGCTATCCAGATGGCATGCAATGACGATAATCGGCAATTTCGGGTTGGACCCGATCACTTCGGCCAGCACATTGCCCGAGGTCTGCATGCCTATATTCTGCGGGGTAAGCTTCAACTTCATGCGCACAGGCTTCCCGCGCGCAATCATCCGTTCAAGGTTCTCCGCGTCGGGAATGGACAATGCGCCTGCCGGAATAGGGGTGACGCCAGGTTCGAAATTGGTGTTCCCGGTATGCGGGTTGCGGTGATAGTCGGTGCCGATGGAGCGGATGACGATGGCCGCCGCGCCTTTCTTGGCAGCAATATTAGGCCCGACAAAGCGGGCAGGGCCAAATGCGCCATAACTGCTACCGTCCTGCGTTGCCCTCATATTGTGGCTGACAAAGGCGATCTTGCCTTTCAGGCTGCCGTCTGGCGCAGCGCGCAAGTCGTCGATGGTCGGGAAATAGACGATCTCCGCATCCAATCCCGCCTCGCCGGTGCTGCCGCTATTGCCCAATGCGGCAACTGCCAACTTCTGGGGAAATGGCACGGTGATTTCAGCGGTCTCTTCGCCGCGCACCCATGTCGGCATCTGATATTCTTCAACGCGGACATTTTCGAAGCCCAACGCCTTTAATTTGTTTACCGACCATATCCGCGCGCGCGCCTCTGCCTCCGTGCCAGCCTGCCTTTGGCCAATCTCGGTCGTGAGGCCCTCTACGATGTCATAAGCGATGTCGTCGGATTTTAGCGCCTTGTCGCGCAATTCTGCGACAGAAACCGGCTTCGTGCTATTAGGCGCGGCAATGGCGATTGACGATGTGAGGAACAGCGTGGAAGCTGCGGCGAACAGAGCTAAATTTTTCTTCATAACGCGCAGGCTTAATCGGATCGTGCAGTTTTGCAATCCCGCCTTGCGAGGAAAGCTGCGGATAGCTAGGGAAGCGGCCAAATCAAAGTAACGCAACACAGGAACCGATCCCCATGGCAGCGCAATATAGCTACGTAATGAAGGGAATGACCAAAACCTTCCCCGGCGCGAACAAACCGGTGCTCAACAATATCAATCTGCAATTCTACCCGGATGCAAAGATTGGCATCGTCGGACCAAACGGCACGGGTAAGTCGACACTGATGAAAATCATGGCGGGCATGGACACCGAATTTACAGGAGAAGCATGGCCCGGAGAACATATCCGCGTTGGTTATCTGGCGCAGGAGCCTGAGCTGGACCCCAACAAAACGGTGCGTGAAAACGTCATGGATGGCGTGCGTCCGGTGGCGGATTTGGTCGATCGCTTTAACGAAATTTCAACGATCATGGGCGACCCGCCCGAAGATGCCGATTTTGACGCATTGATGGAAGAAATGGGGGCACTTCAGGAAAAGATTGATGCCGTCGATGGTTGGTCTCTGGATAGCCAGCTTGAATTGGCCATGGACGCGCTGCGGTGCCCGCCCGGCGATAGCTCTGTGACCAGCCTTTCGGGCGGTGAAAAGCGCCGGATCGCGCTTACTAGATTGTTACTTGAAAAGCCTGACATCCTGTTGCTCGATGAACCTACCAACCACCTTGACGCGGAATCGGTGGCGTGGCTGGAAAAGCATTTAGTCGACTATAAGGGCAACGTCATCCTCGTAACCCACGACCGCTACTTCCTCGATAATGTGGTGAGCTGGATACTCGAGCTCGATCGTGGTCGCTATTTTGTCTATGAAGGCAATTATTCGACCTATCTTGAGAAGAAGGGCAAGCGCCTCGAGCAGGAATCGCGTGAAGATGCGGGGCGTCAGAAGGCTATCAAGGACGAGCTGGAGTGGATTCGGCAAAGCCCCAAGGCGCGTCAGACAAAATCCAAAGCGCGTATCAAATCCTTCGACCAATTGGTTGAGGCGCAAGAAAACCGCACCCCCGGCAAGGCACAGATCGTCATCCAAATCCCCGAGCGCCTTGGCAGCAAGGTTATCGAGGTTAAGCATGTCACCAAGGCCTATGGTGATAAATTATTGTTCGAAAATCTGTCCTTCACCATCCCGCAGGGCGGAATTGTTGGCGTTATTGGGCCAAACGGCGCAGGTAAATCAACACTTTTCCGTCTGATTACGGGTCAGGAAGTGCCGGATTCCGGTGAAGTGGAAATCGGCGAAACCGTGAAGCTTGGCTTTGTCGACCAAAGCCGCGATGACTTGGACCCCAACAAAAATGTGTGGGAGGAAATCTCCGGCGGCGCGGACTTTATGAAGCTGGGCAAGCATGAAACGCCAACCCGCGCATATGTCGGGGCGTTCAATTTCAAGGGCACGGACCAGCAGAAAAAGGTTGGCCTGTTGTCCGGCGGTGAACGCAACCGCGTACACATGGCAAAGATGTTGAAAGAAGGCGGAAACGTGCTTCTGCTCGATGAACCGACCAATGATTTGGACGTCGAAACGCTGTCGGCTCTTGAAGAAGCGCTGGAAAGCTTCGCCGGTTGCGCCGTGGTCATCAGCCATGACCGCTTCTTCCTTGACCGTTTGGCCACGCACATATTGGCTTTTGAAGGTGACAGCCATGTCGAATGGTTTGAGGGCAACTTTGAATCTTATGAAGAAGACAAGATTGCCCGCCTTGGCGACGAAGCCACGCGTCCGCACCGTGCAACATACAAGAAGATGACACGTTGATGATGGCATGAAATCACACGCCTCGTCACCGGTTTTAACAGAAGTTCAGGTGACGAGGATATGTGGCCTTATGGGATAAGCCAGCGACCCGCCCATGAATTTTGCAATGCGTCCCATTGCCAGCGCGCACGCCGGTGGCCGGAATTGGCAAGATACAGCCATTCGATTGTATCAACCTCAACCAACAAAGCCGCAAAATTAGCGCGATAGCCCGCCAGATGATTTTCTTCAGGTTGTTTGCCCGCGATCCAATCGGGCAAACCTGACGAAGGTTCAGCCAAGGGTGTTCCTGGAGAAGCCTCGGCCATGTAACAACGCCGTGCAAATGGCGTTGATGCCGACCAAGCCATGTCGGCAAGGTCGCCTGTGGCCGTGAAATGTGTTTTTCCCGACATCCGGATTTGAACCTTTGCCGCCGGGTCATAGATCAACACGCTGGTCGCCGGATTCTGACGCAGTTGTTCCGCTTTTGTCGAACGCGAGTCGGTATGAAACCGCAGCGTGCGTGCATCTCGCGAGACATCGCGCAATATCATGATCCGCAATTGCGGCATCCCCAACGCATCGACAGTGGCCACTGCGGGCATATGAGACGGGCTGTTGCGATTGGTCACACCAGCGTCGATAAGGCTCCATGCTTCTTCAAAACTTAACGCGAGATCATCATAATAAGCGGGGAAGCTGACGGGATCGTTCATTGTACCTCAAAACTGTCGTTCTCATTATTTAGAACGTAAAGATTACCGTCGGATATGCCAAAATAGGCACCGTGTAGCTTTAATTGCTCCGATTGTTCGCGTGCCGCAATAAAGGGAAAACTTCGCAGGTTGGCGAGGCTGACGCGGATCGCCTCCAACTCCAGATCGCGTTGCGGGTCTTGCGACGCGGATGCCAGCACCTTGTCGCGGGCAGGGCGGACAATATCCACCCAGCTATCGATGAAGCTATACCCGGCGTGTCCCAGGTCGCCGCCCTCCAATGATGCTTTAATGCCGCCACATTGCGCGTGCCCAAGAACGACGATATGACGCACCTCAAGGCCCAAAACACCAAATTCGATTGCCGCAGATACCCCGTGCAACCCGCCGCCGGTTTCATAGGGCGGAACTAGGTTCGCCACATTGCGCAATGCGAAAACCTGGCCCGGGGTGGTATCAAATACCGTCGCAGGGTCGACCCGGCTATCGCAGCAGGAGATGACCATGATTGGCGGTGACTGTCCGTCGCTTGCGAGCGCGTCATAGCGCGCCTTTTGCCGCACATACGCGTCCGATTTGAAGCGACGATATCCGTCAACCAAGACGCCAAACTCAGGCATTAGAAACGCTCTCCTCGGACAACTTGAACGTCGCCGACGGTTAACAACATGCCATAGCTATCCAGCAAGGGGGCAATTGCGTCAATTAGCTGTTCCGTCTTTGTGTCTGACGCGATGGCCAGCACGATGGTCTTAGCACTGGCACCCGTGACGTCGTCATGCTGCCATTCGCCCGCACGTCCACCGCCAGAGTCCACGTGAATGAGGCTCCATCCTGAAATGTCCACGGCTTTCAACTTGCTGACAATACGCGGGACAAGCGGCGTATCGACCAGGATTTCAATACGTTTACGCGGGACGGTTTGTATCATTAGGTCATCCTAAAGCTTGGGCAAGGGCAGCGAAGATACTGATGCCAAAGATGATGTTGAACGGAAAAGTGACGCCGAGTGACATGCTGAGATAAATGCCCGGGTCAGCCTGGGGCAGGGCAAGGCGCATTGCCGCCGGAACCGCGATGTAGGAAGCGCTTGCCGCCAATATGCCAAGCGCCGCTGCTGAAGCAACATCAAGGCCAATGACCGTTCCAACGACGGTGCCAATTGTGCCGTTTACCAAGGGTAACAAAATCGCCAAGAAAACTAGCCGCAACGTCATCTTGCGCGATTGAACGAGGCGGCGTGCCGCAATCAGGCCCATATCCAGAAGGAACAGGCACAATACACCGCGAAAGCCGGTATCGAACAGCGGCTTGACGGCTGCGAACCCGTCGCTTCCGGCAATCGCGCCAATGACGAAGCTGCCGACCAGCAACATCACCGAGGCATTGGTAAGCACCTCATGCCATGGCGTCGCGTTGCTTTCACCAGAGCTTGTGTCACCCCGGCGGGCGAGCATCAGGCCTGTTATAATGGCTGGCGTCTCCATCAGCGCCAGAACAGCGACCATATATCCTGCCGGGCTTAAGCCTTCGCCGGTTAGCAATTCTATAGCGGTTACAAAGGTAACGACGCTGACCGAACCATAATGCGCGGCAACCGCGCCCGCGTCGACTTTCGACAATTTGCCGATGCCGCGTAACAATGCAAAAGCAAGAACAGGCAAAAGGAAGCTTAAAGCAAGGCCAGCGGCAGCAGCAACCATGACTTCTGTGGTGATTCCGCTCTTGGATACCTCAACCCCGCCTTTCAAGCCGATTGCGGCCATCAAATAGATAGACATCGCCTTGGCGAACGCCTCTGGAATAGTAAGGTCGGATTTGAGAATAGCAGCAATAAAGCCGAGTACAAAAAACAGGATCACCGGCGAAGTAAGGGTATCAACTATCATCTTGGCCCCTTTGCGAATTTTGCAACCCATAGCAGGCAAGTTGCAGTTGGCAAGATGGCGCGCTACGTCTATTCGAGCTTCATGAACGCTCCGATCAACATGAACGCTCCGATCAATATGCCCGAACGCCCGGTTAGGGAACGCAAGCCCGACTGGATCAGGGTTAAAGCACCGACCAGTGCCGGGTTTAATGAAACGCGCCGCTTGATGCGTGATCTCAATTTGAACACCGTGTGTGAAGAAGCGGCCTGCCCCAATATCGGCGAATGCTGGACCAAGAAACACGCCACCGTGATGATACTGGGCGATGTGTGCACAAGGGCTTGCGCATTTTGTAACGTGAAAACCGGTATGCCGCGGGCGGTTGACCCGCTTGAGCCGGAGCATGTGGCGATTGCTGCGGCCAAGATGGGCCTTGAGCATATCGTTATTACGTCTGTTGACCGAGACGATCTGCCCGACGGTGGCGCAAGCCAGTTTGTAAAGGTGATTGAGGCATTGCGGCGCAATACGCCTAACACCACAATCGAAATCCTAACGCCCGATTTCCGCAACAAGGCGCAGGCGGCGATTGAGGCAATCGTTACAGCCCGCCCCGATGTGTATAATCACAATCTGGAAACTGTCCCGCGCCTGTATCCGACCATTCGGCCCGGCGCGCGTTATTACGCTTCGCTGCGTTTGTTGGAAACGGTTAAGCGACACGATCCGTCGATTTTTACGAAGTCTGGCGTGATGCTCGGGCTGGGCGAAGGACGGATGGAGGTGCATCAGGTGATGGACGACATGCGCAGCGCGGACATTGATTTCCTGACGATGGGCCAATATCTGCAGCCAACGCCAAAGCATGCCAAGGTTATGGATTTTGTTACGCCAAGTGCATTCGACGCTTATGCCGCCATTGCGCGTGCCAAGGGTTTTTTATTGGTTGCGGCAAGTCCACTGACCCGGTCCAGTTATCATGCGGGTGATGATTTCGCCAAGATGCGCGACGCACGTGCGGCGCAACTCGCCAAGGTGCGCTAAGGGTTTCGTTCACACATGCCGCACCACCATGAACGCCGCAGCCTGCCGCATAATGCGGCGCAAATGTATGATTTGGTGGCGGACGTCAGCCGCTATCCTGAATTTCTGCCTTGGGTCAGTGCCATCCGTATCCGGAAGGATGAAGAGAGCGAAATGCTGGCGGACATGATTGTCGGGTTCAAATCGCTTCGGGAAACGTTCAGCAGTCGCGTGCTGAAGACCCCTAAATCATCGATCATCGTTGATTATCTCGATGGCCCCATGAAGCACTTACACAATGCTTGGACGTTCGAGGATGTCGAAGGCGGCGGCTCAATTGTCGACTTTACCGTCGAATTCTCGTTCCGTAACCGCGTGTTTGAGGCGCTGGCCGGTCAGTTTTTTGATTCGGCTCTCCGCAAGATGACAACGGCGTTTGTTGAACGTGCCGACGCGCTTTATGGTGCTGGCGGAAGCAACAACTCCAACGCATGAAGCGTTGCAAAGGCACGGATATCAGCGCGACTTTTGTCTGAGCCAAAAGATTTGTGATCCCCCACCACCTCTTCCGGGTTTTGACCTTTGACCGCTACTGCAAAAACTACGGTGCCAACGGGTTTGCTGGCGGTCCCGCCGTCTGGGCCGGCCACACCGCTTATCGCGACGGCGACGTCCGCGCCGCTTTTTTTCAGCGCACCTTGCGCCATGGCCCATGCGACGCCGACGGATACAGCGCCGAATGCATCGATGATGTCTTCATTTACGCCCAGAAGCTTAATCTTCGCGTCATTACTATAGGTAACAAAGCCATAGCCAAGGACAGCGCTGCTGCCCGGAACTTCGGTGATCGCGGCTGCGACAAGGCCGCCGGTGCAGCTTTCCGCGATTGCGACCATTCGTCCCGCAGCTTTGTTTTCGGCAACAACGCGCGCGGCCAGCTCGGCAATCTCGGTGGGTAAGACGGTGTCCATATTCAGATTTTCTCAAAATTTGCGGTCGCTTGCGCGGCGATGCCTTCGCCGCGACCAGTAAAACCAAGCATTTCGGTTGTTGTTGCCTTTACCGATATGCGATCCACATCAACAGACATTATTTCTGCCAGCCGTTCGCGCATTTTTCCCCGGAAGGGCCCGACCTTTGGCTGTTCGCAGATAATTGTAACATCGGCATTTGACAGCTCAAAGCCATCTGCGCGCGCTAGCTTTATGGCATGCGCAAGGAACCGATCGGACGACGCACCGCGCCATTGCGGGTCGCTTGGTGGGAAATGATCGCCAATGTCTCCCTTGGCAATGGCCCCCAATATGGCGTCGGTCAGCGCATGCATGGCAACATCGGCATCGCTATGGCCATCAAGACCCCTGTCATGGGGGATCAGCACGCCGCATAGCCATAATTCGGCGCCTGGCACCAGGCGGTGGACGTCAAAACCATTTCCGCTTCGGAATGTGGGCATGCTGTTTCCTGCAAAATCGCTTGAGAAGGTAAATTTATTGAGCGCCTCCGCGCCCGGCACGATACGCACGTCGCTTCCCTGCGCCATGAGCATGCGTGCATCGTCAGTTGGTTCTGCGCCCGTCCAGCTTTGGTGGGCCGCATAAATGTCCTGAAAAGCAAAAGCCTGTGGCGTTTGAATACGCCATAGATTTTCGCGTGCGACGGTTTCGGACAGTATATCCGTGCCGCGTGAAAGGCTGTCAACGACGGGGAGGGCGGGGACAGCACCGGGCGCAAGCGACAATGCGTCCAACAGGTCGTTGATGACGTTAGCAGGAAGGAAGGGCCGTGCAGCGTCATGGATCAACACCTGGTCAACCGTTTGCTCAGTGGCAATCGCCTTTAACCCCAAATAGACGCTTTCGCGGCGTGTCAGCCCGCCTTGTAGAAGGATAGGTTCTTTGAGATCTGCTAACGCAGCTACCGCCTCTGCTTCTTGGCCCGCACCAACCACCACATAGACTTGGTCAATGGCAGGGTGCGCCGCCAATGTCGCATAGCTGTGCCACAGCATAGGCTTGCCGCGCACGAGGCGAAACTGCTTTGGCTGCGCGCCGCCCACGCGGCTACCTGAGCCTGCGGCGACGATGAGTGCAACGATGGTTGGTCGAGATGCCATTTGGGCGCTCTAGCGACAGCAGACTTGCCCGCCAAGCTGAAAGCGGGTAACGGCCTGCCTAAATTTTAGGCAGTGTTTGAAGATGCAACTGAAACCCATCCATATCGGCAACATCAAAATTGATTGTCCCGTCATATTGGCGCCTATGACTGGCGTGACCGATATGCCGTTCCGCAAAATTGTGCGTGAGTTTGGCTCCGGCTTGAACGTCACCGAGATGATCGCCAGCCAAGCGATGATCCGTGAGACGCGGCAAAGCATCCAAAAATGCGAATGGGACGCCATTGAGGAGCCCGTGTCGATGCAGCTTGCCGGTTGCACCCCTTATGAAATGGGCGAGGCGGCCAAGCTGAATGAAGAACGCGGTGCGGCCATTATCGACATCAACATGGGGTGCCCGGTTAAAAAGGTTGTTAATGGCGACGCCGGCTCTGCGCTGATGCGTGATTTGCCCTTGGCCGCGAGCTTGATTGCGGCAACGGTGAAGGCCGTGTCGGTGCCTGTGACTGTCAAAATGCGCATGGGTTGGGATCACGGAAGCCTGAATGCGCCTGAACTTGCGCATATTGCCGAGGATCTGGGTGCAAAAATGATCACCGTGCACGGACGAACGCGGAACCAGATGTACAAAGGCTCCGCTGACTGGGGCTTTGTGCGTAAGGTGAAAGACGCGGTATCATTGCCTGTCATCGTAAATGGCGACATCTGCAATATTGAAGACGCGCAAACTGCTTTGGTGCAGAGCGGCGCAGATGGTGTCATGGTTGGCCGAGGCGCTTATGGTAAGCCATGGTTGCTTGGCCAAATGATGCACTGGTTTCGGACCGGACAGACCATTGATGACCCGAATATCGATACGCAGTTTCGTCTTATCATGAACCATTATCGCGCCATGCTTGACCATTATGGCAGCGAAGTCGGGGTGCGTATCGCACGCAAGCATATTGGCTGGTATACCAAGGGACTGAACGGGTCAGCAGAGTTCAGAAACTTTATGAACCGTATTGACGATCCAAATGTCGTGATCGACGAATTGACGCACTTTTATGAACCGTTCCTGATCAAGTCGGCGGCCTGATTTATGTCGCAAGCCATGCATCGTCCCGATTATGGCCAGATGCTGGCGAGTATCGCAGTTCCGGTGCTTTTGATTTCCCCAGATCACATCATAAATTATGCCAATGACGCCAGCGAGGCGTTTTTTGGGCGGAGTAGGCGGCGTTTGGAGGGGCAACGCATTGATGAAACGCTCATTTTTGAAAGCGAGCGGATGAATGCGGCATTATTATCACCGGACAGCGACATATCTGCCCAAGATATGGAGCTTAAAACGCCCCACGGTGTCATTACAGTCGATATAAACCTGTCTTCGGTGTCCAAGGAGCCGGAATGGAGAATCGCCATCATATCGCCCCGTAATGGCGGGAGAGAGCATATCGGCGATCAGCGCGACATTGGGCAGCAGCAAGCGATGGGCGCGCCTGCCATATTGGGGCATGAGATAAAAAACCCATTGGCGGGTATCAAAGGCGCAGCGCAGTTGCTGGCCCGGATCGTCGATGAAAAAAACCGCGCCCTGACGGAATTGATCGTGAACGAAGTCGACCGCATCGCCCGGTTGCTCGACCAAATGCAAAAGCTTGGGCGTTCTGAACCGGCGGAATTTGCGCCTGCCAACATCCACTTGCTGATTGAGCGTGCCATTCGCTCGCTACGTGCAGCGAACCGCGGTATGCCCGAAATTTCCATTAATTATGACCCGTCGTTGCCAGATGTTCTGATTGATGCCGACGGGATGGTTCAAATACTCATCAATCTGCTGCAGAACGCGACAGACGCGCTGCAAGGGCGCCTTGACGGCGTGATAGGCATTTCGACCCGCTATGTCATGAGCGGCGCTCTGAGGGATGCTGACGTTGATCGACGGTCGATTAAATTGCCCGTTGAGATCGCTATTTCGGACAATGGCCCCGGCGTGCCCGAACATATACTAGACGAACTGTTTTCGCCCTTTGTGACCACGAAACGCGATGGGCAGGGGCTTGGCCTCGCCATTGTGCGCAAACTCGTGCAGCAAATGAACAGCCGCGTGCTGTTCGAACGCGATGCTGCGCAGGGGCAAACGACGTTCCGGCTGTTGCTGCCGGTTGCATCAGGGAAAACGAACGCATGAAACCGCCACGGGTACTCATTGTTGAGGATGACGCATCCATCGGCCTTGTGGTGAGCGCCGCGCTTCAAGCGGAAAATATCGAAACATCATTATGTGATTCCGTGGCGGCGCGTGACACGGCTTTGGCCAGTGGACATTTTGATTTGATGCTGACCGATGTCATGTTGAAGGACAGCGATGGCCTGACCACGTTGAAAGAGGCGATGGAAAAAACGCCGGACATGCCGGTCATCATCATGTCCGCGCAGAACACGCTGGAGACCGCAGTGCGCGCTAGCGAGATTGATGCGTTTGAGTATTTTCCAAAACCCTTTGATCTGAATGATCTCGTTCTGGCGGTGAAGCAAGGCATCGAAAAGCGGCAGTCAACGGCCCAAGATCCTTTCGAGTCGCTCACCGAGGCCAATCTTCCGATGATTGGACGAAGCGCAGCGATGCAGGATGTTTACCGCATGGTCGCACGGCTTTTGCGGAATGACTTGTCGGTGCTAATCTCGGGCGAAAGCGGCACGGGCAAGGAGCTGGTAGCCGAAGCGATCCATAATCTGGGGCACCGCAAAACCGGCCCCTTTGTCGCGGTCAACATGGCGGCGATCCCAAGCGAACTGATTGAGGCTGAATTGTTCGGCCACGAAAAAGGCGCGTTTACGGGAGCCGTTGGCCAATCCATCGGTCGGTTTGAACAGGCCCAGGGCGGCACATTATTCCTCGACGAAATTGGCGACATGCCCATGCACGCGCAGACACGATTATTGCGCGCATTACAAAGCGGCGTCATTAGCCGTATCGGCGGCAAAGCCAGCATCCGTTTAGATGTGCGAATCGTCGCAGCGACCAACCAGAATTTGCCAATATTGATCGAAAAAGGCGGCTTTCGTGAAGATTTATTCTATCGCCTGAATGTCGTCCCGATCGAAATGCCGCCATTGCGCGACCGAACCGAAGATATTGGCCTGCTCGCGCAACATTTCTTGATGTTGGCGGCGAAAGATGGTCTGCCGATGCGAAAAATCGATGACAATGCCATTGGCCATTTGATGGCGATGCCGTGGCGCGGCAATATTCGCGAACTGAAAAACTTGGTCTACCGTCTCGCTTTGTTATGTCGCGAAGATACCATCACGGACGCGACGATCATGCAATTTGTTGAACCGGCGCATGACGCGGAACCGCCCATCCAAGGGGTAAGTTTTGAAGCAGCGGTGACGCAGTTTTTAAGGGATCAGCGTCAGCGCGGATCAATGCGCGAAAAACTATATCCACGCGCACTGGCGCAATTCGAAATCCCGTTGCTTCAGCATGTGATGAAGCAAGTGAAAGGCAATCAGTTAAAGGCGGCAGCTTTGCTGGGTATAAACCGCAATACCTTGCGCAAAAAATTGACTGACTATGGCATTGGCCCTTCAGGCGGGGGCATTGGCCCTTCAGACGGGCGTTAGACGGACGAATTAACGCGATACGTTGCCAGAAAACCACTATTTTGTGCTTTTCAGGCATCGCAAGGAATGCCACAGTGTCTTTATGGCAACAATGGACCTTGAGGAAGAACGCGCTGTACCCTCCGCTGTCCGTCGTCTTTTCGAAACGGTTGCCGATCTTATGGGCAACAGCCAATCGATCAAATTTCTGGAAATCGCCAGTGCGCTGATGCTCGTCGTTGCCGGCGTTGTTACCGCCATATTGCTAATCGATGAAGGGTCGCAGTCGGAGCCTCTTGTACCCGCCGCATCGGCAACTATGCTCGTGAGCAACCTGTTGCCAGCGACCTTGCTTCTCGTGCTCTTCGGGCGGCGTGTGGCGCTCAAGCGGGCGGAGAATAGCAACATTGGCAGCAAGCAATTGCTGCACGTCCGTCTGGTGGCGATATTTTCGGCAATTACCGCGGTTCCAACGTTGCTGTTGGTCATCTTTGCCTCATTGCTTTTCCAGAGCGGCGTGCAGTTCTGGTTTTCTGGCTCCGCGCGTGGAATGCTCGAAAATGCGGGGGAACTCGCCAAGGGCTATTATGACGAAAAGGTTCGCGATGTTGGGGCCGAAACTGTCACAATGGCGGGAGACATCCGCTACATTTTGTCGCAGGTAAAAATCGATAGTTCTGAATTTCTAGAGATTGCCTACCCTCAACAGGTCTTGAACCGCAAGTTGAGTGAGTCCGCGATTGTAACGATTGGACCAAGTGGACAACAAAACACGGAGGCCGTGCTTGCTGAAAAAGCACGCGGGGACTGGATCAGCGACGAAGCACTAAGAAAATTGGAATCCGGCGAAAATTTTGTCGTAACGGTGAGTCCCAATAACATCGATGCTGTTGTGGTCCTTTATGACAAGCCGCGAACATATCTTTACGTGAGACGCGCGGAAACAGTTCCTTCGTTTGCTTTGGGTTCACGCGCACAGTCAGTCCTTGAAGACTATGACAAAATGGTCGCGCGTTCGCGGGCATTGCAAATCCAGTTCAATCTCGCGCTGTATTTTGTGTCGTTGATGATTATCGGGATCACTTTGTGGGTCGCCTTGCGGGTTGCCGACCGCCTTGTACGCCCGGTGAATAATCTCGTGAATGCTGCGCAATTGATTGCAGAGGGTGATTTATCCGCGCGCGTCACAATTGACCAATACCGCAACGATGAAGTTGCCTTTCTTGCGCAATCCTTCAACCGCATGACCGAACGGCTGCAGCAACAGACCAGCGTGTTGTTAGCGACCAATCATCAACTCGGTGAACGACGTCTATTTATCGAGGCCGTTCTTGAATCTGTGTCCGCCGGTGTGGTTTCTGTTGATGGCGATGGCGTGGTACAACTCGCCAACTCTACAGCGGAAAAGCTGCTGAAAAATACATTCAAAACGATCGTGGGTCAAAAGTTTGCAAGCGTCGCGCCTACACTGGCTGCATTAGCCAGCGAAAGCCCGCGCGGCGTGGTGCAATTGGGGGATGGACCTGAACCACTCACGGTTGCCGTAACCGTATCCCCGCGTGAGCAGGGCAGTGTGGTGACCTTTGAAGATATTAGCCAGCAATTGGCAGACCAACGCAGCGCGGCATGGTCGGACGTTGCGCGCCGTATTGCCCATGAAATCAAAAATCCGCTGACCCCGATACAGTTGGCCGCAGAGCGCCTGCAACGGCGGTTTGGCAAAAATATTGTCCAAGACGAAGCAATATTCCAGCAGTTGACGAGCACAATCGTGCGCCAAGTCGGTGACTTGCGTAACATCGTCGATGAATTCTCGTCCTTTGCACGCATGCCGAAGCCGATGTTCCGCGCCGAAAATGTTCATGACATTGTGGGCCATGCCGTGTTCATGTTTGAGGTGGCGCATCCCGATATCAGCTTTACCTATAATCAGGATGGCCCGTTTCCCACATTGATCTCCGACCGGCGTCAGCTGGGGCAGGCGATCACGAATATTCTCAAAAATGCGGTGGAATCGATTGAAGAGAAAAAGAAAATGGGCGACGTCGATGGTGCGATTGTTGTGGACCTGGTGGTGGAAGGCAGCGGCCTGACCATTCGGATTGCAGATAATGGTATTGGCCTGCCGTCGGATCGTCAGCGGATTATGGAGCCCTATATCACCAACCGGGCAACAGGTTCGGGGCTTGGCCTGGCCATCGTGAAAAAGATTATCGAGGAACATTTCGGAGAGATTTCTCTGTCTGACAACCAGCCAGATGGCGCGGTTGTGACGTTGAAGTTCAATCCGGAAATCGTGGCGTTGCGGGTAGGGAAGCTAAATGCGTCCCCGCCACCTTCCAATTCAGATGAGGTTATGGGCTAATATGGCACTCGACATATTGATTGTAGACGATGAACAAGACATTCGGGACTTGGTCTCCGGTGTCCTTGATGACGAAGGATACGGCACCAGAACCGCATCCTCCGCAGATGAAGCATTGGCTGCACTGGATGAGCGGCTTCCGTCGCTTATCCTTCTGGACGTTTGGCTGCGCGGGTCTCCCATGGACGGCATTGAGTTACTGCGCGCCATCAAAATCCGCGATCCGCAAATCCCGGTTATCGTGTTCTCGGGCCATGGAAATATCGACACTGCTGTTGCTGCCATCGGGCAAGGTGCGGTCGATTTTATCGAAAAGCCATTTGAAGCCAGCAAGTTGTTGCACCTCGTTTCAAAGGCAACCGAAACGGAACGGCTGCGTGCTGAAAATGCCGACCTTAAGGCGCGTGTTGGGCATTCGGAGGAACTGACCGGTTCGTCGGTATCGATCAACGCGGTACGCGCAACGCTGAAGAAGGTCGCAGGCACAGGAAGCCGAATGCTTATCACTGGACCGGCAGGTGTGGGCAAAGAAGTTGCGGCACGGCTGCTACATAGCTGGAGCCCGCGGGCAGGGTCGCCTTTCGTGTCCGTGAGTGCCGCGCGATTGTCTCCTGAAAGATTTGACGAAGAATTGTTTGGAATCGAACAGGATGGCCGTCTCGTGCAGGCAGGCATGTTGGAGAAAGCGCACGGCGGAACACTGTTCCTAGACGAAGTTGCAGACATGCCGCGCACCACACAAGGCAAGATCCTGCGGGTGTTAACTGACCAGAGCTTCGTTCGGGTAGGCGGTGACCGGCAAATACGTGTCGACGTCCGCTTTGTGTCGGCCACTGCGCGCGATCTGGCTGTCGAAATTTCCGAAGGCCGGTTCCGCGAAGATTTGTTTTACAGGTTAAACGTCGTTCCGGTCGAAATTCCACCCTTGTCAGGGCGGCGCGAAGATATTCCCGACCTCGTCAACCATTATGCCGCGCGCTTTGCATCTGAACATCGCATTTCGCCACCTAATTTCTCGGGCGATGCGATGGCAGCACTTCAGGCATGTGAATGGCCGGGCAACGTCCGGCAATTGCGCAACATCATTGAACGCACCATCATATTGGCCCCGGCAGAAGGCGTTGCGACAATTGAGGCCGATATGCTGCCGTCAGAAATCATCAACAGCTATGAAGGCGCAGAACATAATGTAACGTCTCTTATGGGTGCGCCATTACGTGAGGCGCGCGAAGCATTTGAACGCGAATATTTGCGGGTGCAGATCAAACGTTTTTCCGGCAATATCTCAAAAACAGCGGCTTTTGTCGGTATGGAGCGCTCAGCGCTGCACCGGAAGCTAAAGCTATTGGGCATTTCTGTCCGCAAAAATGCACTGGATTTTAGCGACGACGCAGAGTCTTGAGTGCAATTGCGAAGTTGGTGTTATTCGTGTAATATCCGTATCGCTGAGCTTTGTGGTTGCTTGATGGGCAATCTGAGACATTCGGCGTAACGATAAATATAAACGGATAATCACAATGACTGAAAAAAATAACGGACTTCAAGACCTCTTTCTGAACTCCCTCAGAAAATCGAAGACCCCTGTTACTATGTTTTTGGTGAAGGGCGTAAAACTTCAAGGTGTTGTTACGTGGTTTGACAACTTCTCGGTGCTGTTGCGCCGCGATGGCATGTCACAGCTTGTCTATAAGCATTCTATATCGACAATTATGCCGTCGACTTCACCGGACCGTTCATTATTCGATGATATGATGTCGCGCACCACGCACCGGCCTGGCATGCTGCAGGATGTTTTTCTGTTCGCTATGTGTGATAAGAATGAATCCGTTACGACGTTTCTGGTGAATGGCGTGATGCTTCAGGGCGCTATTGTCGCTTATGACCTTTTTTCGGTCATGTTGGAACGTGATGGCACGACGCAGCTTGTATATAAGCATGCCATATCCACCATTCAGCCAGCGCACGCCGTTAACCTTGCGGAATATAATCAGGGCGTCGACGAGATTGATATTTGAGCGGGTTTGAACGCAGCGAGACTGATGAGTTCGCGCGTGGCGCGCGCGCTTTGGTTATTTATCCAGAGCTGCCTGGACGGGCCTCTGTGGGTCCGGAGGCGCGCGTTGCCGAAGCTGAGGGGCTTGCACTCGCCATTGGCTTGAATGTTGTTCGCAAAAAGCATTATCGGGTGCGTTCACCGCGGGCGGTGACGCTGCTCGGCGGTGGTCAGGTTGAAGAAATAGCCGAAATGGGCCGTGATCTTGAGGCCGATCTTCTGATTGTGGATGCTTCGCTGACCGCCATTCAGCAACGTAATCTTGAAGAACGCACCGGACTGAAGACGATTGATCGGACTGGGCTGATCCTTGAAATTTTTGGCGAACGCGCGGCTACGGCCGAAGGACGGCTGCAGGTCGAGTTAGCGCACCTTGACTATCAAGCGGGTCGCTTGGTCCGTAGCTGGACTCACTTGGAGCGGCAGCGCGGTGGTTTCGGCTTTCTGGGCGGTCCAGGTGAAACGCAGATTGAGGCCGACCGTCGTATGATACGGGACCGCATGGCGCGGTTGCGGCGCGAATTGGAGGAGGTGAAAAGGACCCGTTCTTTGCATCGCGCCCGGCGCAAACGCGCACCTTGGCCGGTGATCGCTTTGGTGGGCTATACCAACGCGGGTAAATCGACTTTGTTCAATCGGTTGACGCGTGCGGCCGTCCTGGCCGAAGATATGTTGTTCGCGACGTTAGACCCAACGATGCGGCAAATTACGCTACCGGGGGTGGAAAAGGCGATATTGTCCGACACTGTTGGTTTTGTCTCTGACCTGCCAACGCAATTGATCGCTGCCTTTCGCGCGACGTTGGAGGAAGTGATATCGGCTGACATTATCGTCCATGTGCGTGACATTTCTCATCCCGAGAGCGATGCGCAGCGTGACGATGTTTTGCAGATTTTGCGCGATTTGGGCGTTCTGGACGACGATCAGGCGGCAAATAAGCCCCGGATGGTGGAAATTTGGAACAAGTTGGATCTTTTGGATAATGATCGGCGGGCGGAGTTATCCGGCATGGCCGCGCGCGATGAAAATATCTTGATGATATCGGCCGAGACAGGTGAGGGCATTGATGTATTCAAGGCCTACCTCGCTGCGCTCATTGCCAAAGGAAACGATGTGCGCAATGTCAAATTGCGCACTGACGATGGCGCGGCTTTAGCTTGGTTGCATGGACGCGGCGTGGTGAGCAGGCAGTATGTTGACGGTGACATTGTCTCAATCGAAGTGTCATTGAGCCGCCAATTGTGGGGCCAGTTCGAAAAACAGTTTGAAAAACAGATCGAACAGGCCGAAACTTAAGCCTGTGTCTTAATTTTTCTCTTTTACTTTCGCTTGTTGCCAAAGTTCTTCTTTTTCATCGAGTGACAAACCCACAAAAGCGTTGCCGGCAGACATTTCCATGTCGCGAAACCGCCGTTCGAACTTGGCGCTCGCTTGCTTCAGTGCATGTTCTGCGTCCACTTTATGAAAGCGCGCGAAGTTGACCACAGCGAATAGCAAATCGCCTATCTCTTCCGCAACATGTTCGGCTGAATTTGCTTCTCTAACTTCTTCTAATTCCTCTATTATTTTATCACGTGCACCTGACTGGTCTGGCCAATCAAACCCTGTGCGCGCTGCGCGTTTTTGAATTTTCTGTGCGCGCAATAAAGCGGGAAGGGCGAGGGCAACTCCTGCTAACGCGCTGTTGTCTTCATCTCCGCTGCGTTCGGCGGCCTTTATGGCTTCCCAATTATCCGGAACCTCATGACTTGTAGCTGTGGCATCCCCGAACACATGCGGATGGCGACGCACCATTTTATCACAAATGCCTCGAACGACGTCTTGCAAGTTGAACGCGCCAAGTTCGGAAGCCATCTGGCAATGAAACACGACCTGAAGCAGCAGGTCGCCAAGTTCGTCCTTGAGCGATACCAGATCATTACGCTCAATCGCATCGGCAACTTCATAGGCTTCTTCAATTGTACATGGGGCAATCGTCGCAAAGTTTTGCTCAATATCCCAGGGACAGCCAGTGTCACGATCACGTAGGCGCACCATGATATCCGTAAGAGGGGTAATGTCAGCGCTCATCAATTCACCATATCAATAAGTTCGATAATATATATTATGTTAAGTAATTTGTGATATCAGCAGTGCATAAGCGTCAATTGCAATGAACTTATTCATGGTTGAAGCACCATCATATTGGCTTCCACGCGCCAGCTTTGCAGGCTGTTGAGGAAGTTCATACCCAATACATTGACGTCGCCAAAACGCTCCGACACGACAACTTGATGGTTCTCGATGCTGTGCGGGCCAACCGACAATAAACGGACGACGCCGCGCTTGGCGGCTATACGGCCGTTTGCGGTGCCAAGGATGATTGGGTAACCATCGGCTTCAACGCCGGCTTCTCTCGCTGTGGTCGCATTGATCGCTGTCAACGTCGCGCCGCTGTCGACCATGAAGCGGACGGGTTCGCCGTTTATGTTGACCATGAGCCAATAATGGCCATCATCCTGTCGGCGCAACTCTATCGCTTCGCCGCTGATGTTTTGTCCGGCGGTCCCCGATATGTCGGCTTTTAAACGTTCCCAAATGCCGATAAATTCAAACCGGAAGCTGAAAATGGCAAATAAAGTCGCAAAAATGGCGATCCATGCGAGCCCCGCCTTGGCAACATAGCCCAAGGGTAAGCGGCGCGCGGCAAGCGAGCTGACAAGCAGCAATATGCAAACAACGCCCCAAATCATCGATGGGCCATCTTCCATGATGTTCATCGACGTGCCTTCGTAAACAGGTTGTAGAAATTGTCTGAAGTTTGCTGTGCAAGGCTATCTAGTGCAACGTCACGTAGCTGTGCCACAAAGCGCGCGGTATCGGCCACAAAGGCTGGCTCTCCGGTTCTACCGCGATGCGGTATCGGCGCCAAAAATGGGGCATCGGTTTCCACCAGCAATCGATCTGCGGGCAACCATTTGGCTACATCTTGAAGGTCTTTGGCGTTCTTAAACGTTACGATACCTGACAGCGAGATATACAGACCCAAATCCAACGCAACCCGCGCAAATTCGGCTCTGGCCGTAAAGCAATGAATAACGCCGGTGAATGGCCCTTCCCGCATTTCTTCGGTCAGTATCGCTGCCGTGTCGGCTTCCGCATCGCGGGTGTGGATGATGATCGGCAGGCCAGTTTCGCGCGACGCCTTAATATGCTCGCGAAACCCCGTGCATTGCTGCGCCCGGTCGCTTTTGTCGTAATAATAATCGAGGCCTGTCTCGCCAATAGCGACCACACGGGGATGTGCGGACTTTGCAACGAGTTTAGCACAGTCCATGCCGACATGTTGGTCGGCCTCATGCGGGTGAATGCCGACGGATGCCCACACATCCTTTTCTTGCTCGGCAAGGCCAATGACCTCATCCCACTCGCGCTCTCGCGTCGAAATATTGAGCATCGCCGACACCCCGCTTTCGCGCGCCCGCTTTAGTATCTCGGCCTGTTGTTCAACCAAGCCCTTGTAATTGAGGTGGCAGTGGGAATCGACAAACATCAGACGGAGGCCCCCTCCTCTGCTGGCAATTCAAGCCGCGGAAACAGTCCTGTTGGCTGGGCAATTTGGAAACCGCCTTCGGCCAACGGCGAATACCAATGCGACCCGGCACGCGCATAATTACGCACATCCTGCGGCACACCCATTTGATCGAGCAGCTTAGTGGCTGACCCGGGAATGATTGGCTGCACGGCTATCGCTAATTGCGCGATGCAGATGAATAATGTCGCCAACACCGTCTCCATCCGCTCGGGATCGGTTTTCTTAAGCGCCCATGGTGCCTGCACGTCGACATAGGCGTTACATGCAAACACGGCCTGCATCCAAGATTCCAAAGCCTGCGACATGGCCAGTTCTTCGAAATGCCCTGGAATTTGCATCGAAACGACATTGCCGACCAATTCCAGCAAGGCTTGGTCATCGCTATGATGGCCGTTAATCGCAGGAAGATAGCCTTCGCAGTTTTTGAAAATCAGCGACAATGTCCGCTGCGCCAGATTGCCAAAACTGTTCGCCAAATCAGCGTTTACCCGCGTCACAATGGCCTCTGGGCTATAGCTGCCATCCTGCCCAAAGCTGACTTCGCGCAATAGAAAATAGCGCAATGCGTCGACACCAAACAATTCTGCAAGTTCCATCGGGTCGACGACATTGCCCAAGGATTTCGACATTTTCTCCCCACGCGACAACAGAAAGCCGTGACCGAACACCATTTTTGGCAAGGGCAAGCCTGCCGACATCAGGAATGCGGGCCAATATACGGTGTGGAACCGGACAATGTCCTTGCCGATGATATGGATGCTAGCTGGCCAGAATTTGCGCCATTCTTCGGTGTCATTTGGAAAGCCAATGGCGGAGATATAGGTGGTCAGCGCATCGAGCCAGACATACATGACGTGGTTCTCGCTGCCCGGAACCTTAACCCCCCAGTCAAAGCTGGTGCGCGAAACGGATAAGTCCTTCAACCCGCCTTCGACAAATTTGACGGTTTCGTTCTTGCGGCTGTCGGGGCGCATAAAACCCGGGTTCGCGGCGTAATAATCCAACAATGGTTGTTCATATTTGGAGAGCCTAAAAAACCAGCTTTCTTCAACGGTCCATTCAACGGGTGTGCCTTGGGGCGACAGCTTTTGTCCCCCTTCCCCGTCGGTAAGCTCGTCTTCGTCATAATAAGCTTCGTCGCGGACAGAGTACCACCCCTCGTAGCGGTCCAGATAGAGATCGCCATTGGCCTCAAGCCGTTTCCAGATCGCCTGACTCGCTGTGTGATGGCTATCGGCTGTCGTTCGGCAAAAATGGTCGAAAGAAATATCAAGTGTTACGCACATTTGTTTGAAATAGCATGACATTTCATCCGCAAGATCGCGCGTTGCCCTGCCCAACCCGCGTGCCGTCTGGTCCATTTTTAGGCCATGTTCGTCCGTGCCGGTGACGAAACAGACTTCTCGGCCATTCAACCGCTGAAAACGTGCAATCGCATCTGTGGCAATTGCCTCATAGGCGTGGCCGATATGCGGCTTCCCATTGGGATAAGCGATTGCGGTGGTGATGTAGAAAGGTTCGGACATGGAAACTCTTATTATTGGCTATGGGTATTATTGGCTATGGGCGCGCTGTATGCGCTTGAATTGATGCCAGCAAGCTTCCCATTTGGAAGACAACGCTTTGTTTGTCCAAACTTAACGCAATGGCCCGCGCGGCAAGCCCGTTTGCTGCCTCCCAAGCGGCGACACCATTGCTCGCCTGCGTGGCATCAAGCTTGCGGGTGTATTCCGCGATTAGGGACGGCGCACGGCGCAAGAAAGCCTCATAACGCGGCTGCGCAGCCTTTAACGCCAGCCTGTCTGCCAAGCCACTGCGCAGTGCATTGTCGCGGTCACCCGTGCGCAAGATCAACATCATCGCGTCCTCAATTTCCTTGAGGTCAAGGCCAAGAAAATCAAGCGCTTGCCCCGGTGTGCCATTGCCCAAGCGGATAAGGGCTTGAAGCTCGTCCGCACCGACCTCTGGTACCGCGCGGTGCAAAACGTTGGTCATGTCGGCGTCACTCAATGCCTCAAACCGAAGGATCTGGCAGCGCGACCGAATGGTGGGCAGCAATCGGTCACTGGCATGGCTCACGAGGAAGAAAAAGGTGCCAACCGGCGGTTCCTCCAGCGACTTGAGCAAGGCGTTGGCCCCTCCCCGCTCCAGGTCGTCCGCAGCATCGATGATGATCGCGCGTCTGTTGCTTAAACCGGGACGTGTGGTCAGCGAATGTTGCAACCCGCGGATTTGATCGACGGTAATGCTGCGCTTGAACTCGGTGGCATCATCAATGTCCTCATCCTCCTTCAACGGCTCCTTCGGTAGCCGCTTCACGGACAGGATATCGGGATGCGACCCACGCGCAATCATGCTCCCATAAGCGTTCTCCGGGTCAACCAGCATGGCCGCAGCCCGCAATGCAAAGGCAGACTTGCCGATGCCTCGTGGCCCCGATAAAATCCAGCCATGGTGGATCTTATCACTGTCACAAGCGGTCGCGAACTGCCGCCACGCCTTATCATGTCCGACATAATCGTTCATGCAGGCTCCAACAGGTCGCTAATTTCGGTCAGTAAGCGCGCGGTTACCTCGTCCGCAGCACCCGACGCATCGACAAGCCGCACGCGCGGTTCACACTCGGCAAAGCTCACAAAGGCGATATCGACGTCCGAATGGAAAACCTCTGTCCGGCCCTGAATTCGGTCGGGCTGGTTCTGGTCACGTGCAGCCGCGCGGCTTGCGGCCTCTTTGGTATCGAGCCGTAACACTAAGGTTCGGTCGGGCAACATGCCATGGCTGCCGATCTGATGCAGCGTCATGATGTCAGCATCGGACAGGCCGGAGCCCGCACCCTGATAGGCCCGACTGCTGTCGATAAAGCGGTCGGAAATAACCCATTTCCCGCTGGCCAAGGCTGGCTCGATAAGACGGTCGACATGGTCGCTGCGTGCGGCGGCGAACAACAATGCCTCGGCGCGAGGCATCCACCGTTCCGCGCTTCCGCCAAGGAGCAACTGCCGGATGGTTTCCGCGCCCTCTGTCCCACCCGGTTCGCGGGTTAACAATACTTCAAATCCATATTGTGTGATGAACGCGGCAAGCGCCGCAATCTGGGTCGATTTGCCAACCCCCTCGCCGCCTTCAATGGATATAAAACGGCCGCGCGCGGTCACAGGCGCACCCATATTTGCTGGATAACCGCAGTTTCAGGCATAAAATATCTGTTCCGTCGTCATATAACGCGAATGGCAGGGCCATTTGCTCTCGCCATCCGATAGGCGAATTTATTGGCCGCGTATAGCGGTCCGCAGACGCTACTCCAAAACCTAATTGCGCAGTTCATCCGCCAACAATCCGACCGACAGCGCATAGAAATTCGAACAATTATAATCCAATATGACGCGGTAATTCCCGCCGAGCAGATAGGCCGTATTGCCAACGCCATCGGGTTCAATCAACGTCGCCATCATATTGTCATTCGGCCAGACGCCCCGCTGCGGCGATATGCCCAATTCCCGCCATTCGGCGATTGTCCGCCATTGGCTGTGCCGTGCAAAGACGCGGGGGCATCGCGGCGACGACATAAGCGACCGCATGACGCCGCGATTGAACGACGCTGGCACATTGACCGCAAACCCCCAATCCTCACCACGCCGCCAGCCGGCATTGACGAAATAATTGGCGATGGAGGTCATGGCATCGACTTCGCTACGCCAAATGTCGGCATAGCCGTCACCATCACCATCGCGGGCAAGCCGCAAATATACCGACGGCAAAAATTGTGGCTTACCCAGCGCCCCGGCCCAGCTTCCGGTGATCGCATATTGCGGCACGCCTTTGTCGATCATTTTGAGCGCGGCGATCAACTCGCCTTCAAACAACGCGCGGCGACGTCCTTCATACGCCAATGACGCCAAGGCTTCGGGTGCGTTGAAATTGCCCATGACGGACCCATAATTGGTCTCATGCCCGTAAATGGCGATCATGATTTCTTCAGGCACGCCCGTCTCATCCTCAATCCGCTGAAGCAACGGGCGAAGCTCTGTATATTTGGCGCGGCCCCGGTTGATGCGCGATGCATCGACATGGCGCGCCTTATATGGCGCAAAATTGGGCACGGGCGCGCTGGACGCACCTTCGGGCTGCTGCCGGTCAAGCCGGACTACGCGGTCATTATAGGTAATCGACGGCAACACGCGGTCGAGCGTCGCTTGAGTCACCCCCTCACGCAGAGCGCGTTGCCGCACTTGCGATAAATAAGACCTAAAACCGGCCTCCTGCGTTTCTGTGCCCGGTGCAGAGCCAGCGACCCCATCCTGCGCCAGACACGCCGGGCCAAGCACCGAAGCACCGGCGCAGATTGCCATCGTCATCACAATTTTACGGTAAAAGCGCACTGGAATCCCTCATATCTGAATGCGACATAGTGCCACAGACAATACCGGCTGTGAATTGTTTTGGTCTTGTCGAACAATCATTTCATCGCGTGGCTTGGCCAAGGGGCACGTCATCTACGCTTGCCATCGCAAAGCGCACTAGCTAGGGGACGCATCGTAAGCGGACAGGTGGCCGAGTGGTTTAAGGCAACGGTCTTGAAAACCGTCGTGGGTGGAAGCTCACCGTGGGTTCGAATCCCACCCTGTCCGCCAGCTCCCTCAAGAGCCGCAGGAATGGCCATAACCCCAAGTTTAATGCCCGGCATGTCATCGACAACTGTCTTTGACGAGGGCATCGCCAAGGCCAAGGCCGCTGGGGTGTATAATGGACGCAAGCCTTCGGTGGACGCTGAGGCCGTGATGGCCCTGAAGGTGTCCGGCAAGGGACCGGCGGAGATCGCGAAGGAACTCGGGATAGGCCGTGCAAGTGTTTACAGTGCGTTGGCGGTGTGGGCTGTCACTTTCCACACGGTCGTGCCTTGCCCGGCTTTTTTGCAAAATTGCGTGTGCCGTCACGTGCTTGTGGAAGGCCTATTTCGGTGCCATATGCTGGAACATATCGGCGCAGTTGGGGCAAGGCTTTGAGAGGCGAAATAGATAACACTCAGCGGGTAATTCTTGATGGATCGCCGTCAGCCCAGAGCCGAGTAGTATACTCCGTTCGTAGGGTCCCAGAGCAACGACTGCAGTTTGGGACTGTCAAGGTCGACTATGGCACTGTGGCTGTTTGGCGGGCCTACGACCCCGACAATGACACGCATGACGCAGAGTGGCGCAAAGAGCCTTGGCGAAACGTATATCGCATACACGTAACGCAGCATCCCATCCCGAACAGGCCGAAATATGTTGTGTTCGCAATTGACGATTTAGAGGTCTCGGGCGTTCAGGCAAAGCTTCCTGTCGCCACCTTGGTTCTCAGCTATCATCTCAAAGGGCACTTGGAAAAGCTTTGACAGTAATTGCTGGCATTGCGGACAAACGTTAGCAACCAACGTCTGGCGCGCGCGGCACAGCACGTCTCCCCGATAGAAATCCAGGCACGACCCGAAAAGGCGCCGCTTTCAAACACCAGCGCCTTCAGATCACAATCCCACCACGCCTCATTGCCCCTTAAAACCTGCTTTGCGCTTTTCCACGAAAGCCCGCGCGCCTTCTTTTGCGTCGGCGGTGCTTCCTGCGATCCTCTGCCCTTCGGCTTCGGCCAGCAATTGTTCGGCGTATGAGTTTTCCAGCGCGGTCAGGATATTTTTGCGCATCACCGCATAGGCCACTGTGGGGCCGTTGGCGAGACGGGTCGCAAGAGCGCGGGCTTCTGCGTGCAACACTACATCTTCCACGCATTTGTAGATCATGCCCCAATCCGCCGCTTTTTCACCGCTGATTTTCTCCCCGAGCATCATCATTTCTGTTGCGCGCGCTTTGCCAACCAAGCGGGGTAGCATCCACGATGCACCTCCGTCGGGGACGAGGCCGATATTCACAAACGCCTGAAGGAAATAGCCTGACTTTGCCTGCAATGACAAAATCGCCGCATAGACCGATGGAGCAGCCAACCCCCGCCGCCGCGCCGTTGATGGCGGTGACGATGGGCATATTCAGACCGCGCAAGGTTCATCATCAGCGGGTTATAATGGCGGGTCAGTGCGATGTAGCTGCCCTCCCCTCCCGATAATCTGCTCGGTCCTGCGCGCGCGGACAGGTCTGCGCCGGAACAAAAGCCAGCGTCCTGCTGCCGGTAAGGACAAGACACCGTGCATCGCCAAGACCATTGGAAACGGCATCATTTATTTCCCCCGCCATTTCGAGCGAACACGCGTTCATGCGTTCGGGACGGTTGAGGGTGATGGTTGCGATCCTGTCCGCAACATCCAAAGTGATCGTTTTATACGTCATAATTATGCGCCCTCCTCCGGCGCTTGTCCTGCCATCGCCTAATTCAGTCGCGCGTTCCGAGCAAGTCGCGTGCGACCACCCAATTGTGAATTTCGCTTGGCCCATCATAAATGCGCATCGTCCGCAATTTGTTGGAAAGCAGATACAGCGGCATTTCGCGCGTCATGCCCATCGCGCCAAACATCTGCATTGCATGGTCGACAATGTCATAGGCCGTTTCGGTGCAATAGGATTTGATCATCGAAATTTCTTGTCTGGTGTCACGCCCTTCGTCCATTTTCCACGCGCAATCATAGGTCATCAACCGCATGGCATGAATCCGCGTGGCGGCGTCAGAAACCCAATTCTGTACCGTTTGGCGGGATGATAAAGCTTTGCCAAAGGTCACGCGTTGCGGCGCATATTCGATCATCATATCAAGCGCGCGCTGCGCCATGCCAATCGACCAAGACGCCATTTCAATCCGTCTTGTGCCCAACCGGACTTGCATAGGTAAAAACCCCTGTCCGCGTTTGCCCAGCAATTTCCAGCCTGGAACGCGGCAATCGTCGAGCGCAATTTCATAAGTCGCGGTGCCGTCAATCATCGGAATTTTACGCAGAACGTTGAAGCCGGCGTTTCGCGGTCGACCAGAAATGCCGACATGCCATTCCGGCCTTCGGCATTTTTGTCCGTCACGGCCATCAAGATGGTAAAATCGGCCTCGTCCGCCTTTGTGATCCAGATTTTGCGACCGTTGATAATCCAGTCGTCGCCATCCTGAACGGCGGTAGTCTTCATCAATTGCGGGTCGGCTCCAGCGCCCGGTTCCGATATACCAATGGCAGAGATCGTCTCGCCGCGCACATAAGGTGCCAGATAATGTTCGCGCTGCTTTTCATCCGCCGCAGCCATCATCATGCGCAAATTGGGCGAATCTGGCGGAATTGTGTAAGGGGTAACGGTCCGTCCAAGTTCTTCGCCAACGCCAACCATGGCGACCATCGGCAGGTTCATGCCGCCCACTTCCTCCGGCGCATCGAGTCCCCACAGCCCCATATCCTTCGACACAAGGTCGACCCGCGCCTGCTCTTGCTGCGGTCAGATAAGCTGCCTTTACCCTGCTGTCTCGCGTGCCAACACGCCGCTTTCCAGCGGCATGAGTTGGGAGTCCACAAATTTGCGGACAAGGTCTTTGAGCATCTGATGCTCTTGCGCGAGTTCGAAATTCATGGGGATGTCCTTACAATCAGTAGCTGCGCGGAAGACCGAGGACGTGCCCGGCAAGATAGCTGAGAATCAGGTTGGTGCTGATCGGAGCGACGGTATAAAGCCGGGCTTCGCGGAATTTGCGTTCGACATCATATTCTTCGGCAAAGCCAAAGCCGCGCGGCCATATTTCAGCAGGGTGTTCATAATGTACATTGCGGCGAGAAACCATGCCTTGGTAAGCGCGTCTACAAACTCGCGGGGATACGCCCTGTCGCTGTCTTTCGCGCGCCAGTATTCGCCGGGAAACTCCGCACATAATGCCTGCACCGCTCGGCGTATTTCGATAATATCCAGGCTTTCTGGCATTCTATTGTTTCCTTTGAGCCTTTGCAGCGGTCACTTGCCGTCCGTCAGCGGCAAAAGCGGCCATTTCGATATCATCGCCCTTCCCGCGCATCACAAGATGCAAAGCTTCGCCACACATTGCTGGCGAAAGGCCCCGGAAGGAAAAATGTGCCAATGCATTATCGCCATATTCCCGTCGCGCCAAATCCAGTAATAATGTCGCCGTCAACGGACCATGAACGACAAGGCCGCGATAGCGCTCTTCCCCTTGCGCATAAGGCAAATCATAATGGATGCGGTGGCTGTTGAAGGTCAGCGCGGAGAAGCGAAATAAAAGCGGTTCGCTTGGAATGAGCATGCGGTGTTTGCTCCAACCCTCTGCATCGAATCTGCCCACGCCATTTTTAGGCGGTGATAAAGCAGCGTCGGGAGCGGCGGCTTCGCGATACACAATGCTTTGGATCTCACGAACCGCAATACCGGCTTCACCAAAAGTTTCATGGGTGACATCGACAAAAAACAACTGGCCCGAACTACCCGATTTTTCGGTGATGGATTGGATGCGCGACGTGCGGGTAACGGCTTCACCCAATTGCAAGGGTGCGAAAAAATCTACTTTGCTGGATGCCCACATGCGGCGCGGCAACATTACGGGTGGAAGAAAGCTTTTCAGGCTGTCATCACGTGCGGGGTGTCCGTCTGGACCCAGTTGTGCCGTCGCTGCGTCCGGCACGCATAGGCACCAATGTAACCCCTGCGGCACCGTGCCATCGCCGCTTGCCGTGCGATCAAAGGTGGCAAGCCAGCGCGCCAGCAGGCCAACGTCGATGCGATCTGCCCGCACTTCTTCACGTCCAATCCACCTGTCCCATATAGGCATTAGTTGCGACCCCCCGTCAGTCCCTTGGCTATCACTTGCGTATACGCTCTTTACCGATCAATGTTGCGCCTCTTGGCAAGGCTAGGCAAATTGGGCGTTCAAACCCGCCCGCTTGATCAAATTCCGGGGCAATGTGTGTCGAGCTGAGGTTGCCGGATAAGCGATAAAATGGAAAAATACAATTAATTCAGTGCGCTAACGTGATTACTTGAATTTTGTTCGCGTTAAGTCCATTTATGGCGACTTAACGAGTCACCAACATTGTGTGTTGCAGCCCTTATTTCTCCGGCGTTAACTTCGATCCACCCTCAACATTTTCATTAAAGCTCGTCACCACCGAATCGACCAGTATCTGGATCTCTTCGGCAGCAAACTTCTCCGCGTCGGCTAGGCTTGAACCATAAGACCGCTCGGCCTTCACCAGTATCGCCTTATAGGCTGCGCGTTCTGTCGGGCATGCCTCATCGGATGTTTTGATGAACGCGGTTGGGGTTACTTTCTCTGAAACTGCAACATTGTGGACTTCAATCATGCAGTTGTTGAATGCCTTGCGCGCGTTGTCCACGGCGTCGCCCTTCATGGCGGCCATGCTGAGCAGTGCGGTTGCGATGAGTGTGATCATGTTTCAAATTCCCTGATGTTCATTCCCATACGGTTCTGAGACCGCTGATGACATAGTTTACACAACCGTTACTGCGCAATCAATGCGCTATAGCAGATTGGTTACGCGCGTTCACCGGACGATTTTGCCGCCCTTTACAACCGCATCGACCGACTCCAGTTCCCGCACATCGGCCAAAGGATCGCCATCGACAGCGATGATATCGGCAAAGCGGCCAATGGCAATCGCACCGACATCCTTTTCTCGGCCAAGCGCTTGCGCGGCGTTGCGGGTTGCTGCCTGAATGGCCTCAATCGGGGTCATGCCATATTCGACCATGACCTTGAACTGTCCGCCGACAAGACCGTGCGGCATCACGCCCGCGTCGGAGCCAAAGACCATCTTTACGCCAGCTTTGTGTGCTTTACGGAAATTGTCGCGCTGAATCTGCCCAACTTCGCGGTCCTTGCGCAGATTGTCCTCCAACACGCCGTTTTTCGCGCCTTCGGCTTGGGTATAGTCGGTGTTGAAGATATCCATCGAGAACCACACAGGACGCACGCGCGCGGCGGCAAGCTTTATGCCTTCATCGTCGACAAGGCTTGCATGTTCAATCGTATCGATGCCCGCCTTGATCGCGGCCTTAATGCCGTCTCCACCATGCGCATGTGCCGCAACGCGCAGGCCCCATTGATGCGCCTCATCGGCGATTACGCGTAATTCACGTTCGGAAAGTTGCTGCTGACCTGGTTCGGTATTGCGCGAGAACACCCCGCCCGTGGCGCAGACCTTGATGACTTCAGCGCCATATTTACGCTGGCGGCGGACTTCGTAGCGCAGTTCGTCCTCGCTATCGGCGATGCCCTCTTCCTTGGAAGCGCCCTCAAGGCTTGGCGGGAGGAATGTCGAGTCGCAATGACCGCCCGTTGCGCCGATGGAATAGCCTGCTGGTACGATCCGCGGACCAATCGCATAGCCGTTTTCAATGGCTTGTTTCAGGCCAATGTCATTGCGGTTTTCCGCCCCAACATTGCGCACGGTGGTAAAGCCAGCCTTGAGCATGGCTTGCGCTGCGCCGACGGCCGACATACCCCAGAAGCTGTCGGTAAATTCAAGGCCGCGATAGCCACCAATATCAGCGGGGCTATCGAGATGGACATGCATGTCAATGAGGCCGGGCAATATGGTTTTGCCGGACATGTCGATATGCGTAACGTCGCTGCCCCATTTTACCGTGCGGGCATCGGCGATATTGGTGATGCGGCCATCTGCGCCGACAAAAACAGCAGGAAAATCAACCGTTTTACCGTTCAAAACATCGACCATCTTGTCGGCAGTAATGACCGTTGTCTGCGCTTGTGCAGTCGAGGACAAAATCGCGACGCCTGAAACCGCCAAGACCCGCAGATTCTTCAGCAAGTTCACACTAAATAACATACCCGTTTTTCCTACATATTCCAGTTGCCGGAAAGGATGGCAAAAAATGGACGTGTAGGACAGCGAAAACGTCGTCGTCCTTATATCATGGACGTTATCCTGAACTTGCTTCACCTTCGGTGACTGTCGCGCCAGTATCCATATTGCGACTCAAGCCGACGTTAGAAAGGCACAATAGACCCTGAACCAAGTTCAGGGTGACGGTTGTATTGGTCCCAACCTTGCCTCACATATGAATCATCTTGCCGTAAGCGCCGAGCACACTCTCGTGCATCATCTCGCTCAATGTTGGATGCGGGAAGACGGTGTGCATGAAATCGGCCTCTACCAATTCGGCGGTCTTGCCGATGGTGTAGCCTTGGATCAGCTCAGTGACTTCCGCGCCAACCATATGCGCGCCAAGCAACTCACCGGTCTTGGCGTCGAAGACGGTTTTGATAAAGCCTTCTGCCTCGCCCAACGCAATTGCCTTGCCATTACCCAAGAACGGGAAATTGCCAACCTTGACGTCGTAGCCAGCCTCTTTTGCTTTGGCCTCGGTCAGGCCGACACTTGCGATTTGCGGATGGCAATAAGTGCAACCGGGGATGTTCAGCGGGTCCATGGCAACTGGGTGGCCGCCGGCGATGGCTTCGGCTGCAATCACGCCTTCATGGCTTGCCTTATGCGCCAACCACGGCGGGGCGGTAATGTCGCCAATCGCCCACAGGCCGGGCACGTTTGTGCGGCACATCGGGTCGGTTTTTAGGAAGCCGCGATCCATTTCCACGCCAAGCGCTTCCAACCCGATATTTTCGGTATTGGGGACTATGCCAATGGCAACGATACAATGCGTAAATTCCGATTGGGCGACCTTGCCGTCCTTGCCCTTGATCGCAGCGGAAACGCCCGTAGTGCTGGCTTTCAGGCTTTCGACCCCTGCCCCGGTCATGATCTTCATGCCCTGTTTGGTCAGCGCCTTTTCTAGGAAATTGGAGACATCGGCGTCCTCGACCGGCACGATGCGATCCAGCATCTCAACGACGGTCACTTCGGCACCCATGTCATTGTAGAAACTCGCAAACTCAATGCCAATCGCACCGGACCCAATCACGAGCAGCTTCTTCGGTATTTCGGGCGGCACCATCGCATGGCGATAGGTCCAGATGCGCTTTCCATCGGCAGGCGCAAACGGCAAATCCCGCGCCCGTGCGCCGGTGGCGAGGATGATGTTCTTTGCGGTCAACTCCTCGGTCTTGCCATCCTTGGTAACGGTCAATGTGTTCGCGGCGATCAACTTGCCGTCGCCCATATGAACAGTGATCTTGTTCTTCTTCATCAGATGCGTAACGCCCTGATTCAACTGTTTGGCCACACCACGCGACCGTTTCACCACCGCGTCAATATCGGCGCTGATATTGGCCGCCGTCAGGCCATAATCGCCCGCATGCTGCATATAATGATAAATCTCCGCCGAGCGCAGCAACGCCTTGGTCGGGATACAGCCCCAGTTAAGGCAAATACCGCCGAGATTCTCCCGCTCGACAATCGCGGTTTTGAGGCCGAGTTGCACGGCGCGGATGGCGGCAACATAACCACCGGGACCGGAACCAAGGACGATAAGGTCATAATCAGACATTTTGGCTTCTCTCTAAAGCCCTCTCCCCTTGCGGGAGAGGGTTGGGTGTGATTTGTATCGACATATCTCTTTTATCCGAAGCAGAAGGCAGCATCGCTTGCCGCGACGCGCCCCCACACCCTCCCACCGCTGCGCGGCGGGCCCCTCCCTCTCCCGCAAGGGGAGAGGGGTTAGGCGGTGACATTGATACTTCCGGCAAAATCGATTTCGATATTCTGGTGTTCGCCAGCAATATATCTTCCCCGCCATATTGATACGTTTTCGCCAATTGGATTGAAACCACTAGTAGGTCGCCCATCTTTGCCGACTGCCATCCGCTGAAAGTCGATCTGCTCGCCGTCAACTAACATCGAAATCACACTACCTGCATGAACACTCTGAAGGGCCCGTTTCACGTCGCCGTCTTCAATATGTGCCAACCAAAGACACTGGTCTGTAAGCTTCGCACGGGCCATCAAGCCACCAACCCCAAAGGATTCTCCACCAGTTCCTTGAATATCTTCATGAACATCGCGCCGTCAGCGCCGTCGATGGCGCGGTGGTCGAAGCTGCCGGTGGCGGACATCACCGTGGCGATTGCGAGGGCGTTATCGACGATATAGGGCCGCTTTTCCCCTGCCCCGACCGCTAGGATCATCGCCTGTGGCGGGTTGATGACGGCGTCGAATTGTTTGATGCCCATCATGCCCATGTTGGAAATCGACGCGGTGCCGCCTTGATATTCATGCGGTTGCAACTTGCCATCCTTGGCGCGCGCCGCGAGTTCGGCCACTTCGGTCGAGATTTTGGACAGCGACTTGTTCGCGGCGTCGACGATGATTGGCGTAATCAAGCCAGTGGGCACCGAAACAGCCACGCTGATATCGGCGCGGGCGTATTGCAGCATATTGTCGCCGGCAAAGCTGACATTGCATTTCGGCACCTGAACCAGCGCCAGCGCCAGCGCCTTGATCAACATATCATTCACCGACAGCTTAATGCCGCGCGCCTCCAGCGACGCATTCAATTCCCCGCGCAGTTTCAATAAGGCGTCTAAGCGAACATCGACCGTCAAGTAAATGTGCGGAACGGTCTGTTTGCTCTCGGTCAAGCGGCGCGCGATGGTCTTGCGCATATTGCTAAGCTTGACGACCTCATGCGGGATGTCGGTATCAATTGCCTGCGTTGGCGCTGGTGTTTCGCGGCGAATGCCGCGATCCAGTTCCGCCACAACCGCGCTTCGGCCTTCGCCGGAAATCGCTTCTACATCGGCTTTCACGATACGGCCATTGGGTCCAGTGCCTGAAATGGTGGTGAGATCAAGACCCTTGTTCCCGGCAATACGTTTGGCGAGTGGGCTGGCTTTGACGCGGTCGTTGGATTGTGGCGTCGCAGGCCCACCCCCAGCCCCTCCCGCCTGCGGGAGGGGAGTTTTGATGGTTGGTTTCACAGGCTGGGGAGTTGAAACAACCTGCTCCCCTCCCGCAAGCGGGAGGGGCTGGGCATCACCCTTATCTACCGCACCCTGATCATCCTCACCCTGAATCATCGCAATGACCGCGCCGACCTTCACGCCATCGGTTCCTTCGGCCACCAATATCTTGGTCACGATACCCTCATCAACCGCTTCAAACTCCATCGTCGCCTTATCGGTCTCAATTTCGGCCAGCAGATCGCCAGAAGACACTTTGTCGCCTTCCTTGACCAGCCAACGGGCCAACGTGCCTTCTTCCATCGTGGGTGAAAGCGCGGGCATTTTCAGTTCTATGGGCATCGGGTACGGGCCTTTTATGGTCGTCGTTATACTTCTCCGAATAGCCAAGCTTTCCCAAGCGTCAAGCGTGATGTGGTTGCCAATCATTCAAATTTCGCGCAGGCTATACGAATTCATGAAATGCTGCGGGTGAAGCAAGCGCCGGGGGAAAATATGCGGACATATTTGGTGGTTATCGACGAAACCGAGGAAGCACGGCTTGCCTTGCGCTTTGCATCGCGCCGTGCCGCCAAAACCGGGGGCGCAGTGCATATTTTGGCGCTCGTTGAACAGGCGGATTTTGTCGCCTGGGGCGGTGTTCAGGCGACGATGGAGGCAGAAGCACGGGACCGGGCGGAGCAGCTTGTGACCGCAGCAGCAGGTTCGATCTTCGACGAAATGGGCGTTCGTCCTGATATTACGGTTAAGCCTGGCGAGGCTATTGATGTTGTAAAAATCATGTTGGAGGAACATCCCGGTATCGCCGCACTCGTGCTGGGTGCCGCCGCCCAAGGTGCTCCTGGCCCGTTAATCAGCCACTTTACCGGTGTGAATGCGGGGACCTTACCCTGCCCGGTCATGGTTATTCCCGGATCGCTCAGCGACGCGCAATTGGATGAATTGAGTTAGGATATACGGGTCTAACGCCTTTTTCCCTGATGCCGGATATTCCCCGGCCTACCGCGCTTTCCAGAGTCATATTTCCCGGCCTTGGGCTTGCCCTTATGCTTGAAACGGTCTGGCGCGTAGCTTCCGCCCTCCGGCAATTCAAAGCGCAGCGCGCCTGAAATCGGGTTCGCCTCGGCCAATCGCAATTCAAGGCACATGCCCGGCCTATATTCCTGCCGTGTCTTTTCGCCGATCAACGTCTGGCTCGCCTCGTCATAATGGAAATAATCCTTGCCCAAGGTTGAGACAGGGACCAAGCCGTCGCCGCCAACCTCTTGTACAGTTGCGAAAAATCCAAAATTCTGTACGCCCGTAATCCGCGCTTGAACGATTTGCCCGACTTGCGCGGAAAGATAGGCCGCAATGTAGCGGTCTGTTGTTTCGCGCTCTGCTTCCATCGCACGGCGTTCGGTGCGGCTGATGGCTTCTGCGGTGGCCGCAAGCTTCGTAATTGCGGCCTCGGTTAAGCCCGTTATGGGCTCAACATCTTTGAGTTTTGGCTTGGGCATCTCAAGCCCATAAGCGCTCACCAATGCGCGGTGCACGATAAGGTCGGCGTAGCGCCGGATTGGCGAGGTGAAATGCGCATAGCTGCCCAGTGACAAGCCAAAATGTCCCACATTAATGGGGCCATAATAAGCTTGTGTCTGGCTGCGCAGCACGGCTTCCATGACTTGCGGACGCACCTCTTCATCGATGATTTTTTCGAGGATCGCGTTGAAAGTCTCAGGCTTGATCACCTGACCAAGCGCAAATTCAATGTCAAAGGTCTTCAGATATTCCTTCAGCGCAACAAGCTTTTCGCGGCTTGGTGGCTCATGTGCGCGGTAAATTAAGGATGACTTCTTTGCCTCCAGCGCCTTTGCTGCGGCAACATTGGCGGCGATCATGAAATCTTCGACCAAACGATGCGCTTCAAGCTGTTCACGCTCGGCAACGCCCGTAACACGGCCTTGATCGTCGAGCGTAAT
Source organism: Sphingorhabdus sp. (assembly GCF_050921905.1). NCBI lineage: Bacteria > Pseudomonadati > Pseudomonadota > Alphaproteobacteria > Sphingomonadales > Sphingorhabdaceae > Sphingorhabdus > Sphingorhabdus sp. The sequence continues at coordinate 733,958 of NZ_CP050888.1, forward strand.
CCGCTTTTCAGGTAAATTGAGTTCCAGTGGCCCGCGCTTATGCCGCGCCAAGGAAAGCAGTCGCCAGCACGCCCAAAGCGGCTTGAGCGCCGATTCCAGCAACGGGTTTTCCATCTGACCATCGATAGCGGCCTGCGCATCTGGATAAGGGATATTGGCGGCAATGCGGGCGATAGCACGTGTGAAGCGCCATGACGTCACTTGGCCTGTTTTGCCGATGGCAAGATGGCAGGCCAGTACCGCGCGATCCTCCCCTGCCCGCAATGAGCATTTGTCCGACGACAGTGCGTGCGGCAGCATTGGCACCACCAGGTCGGGGAAATACACGCTGTTTCCGCGCTTCGACGCTTCATGGTCCAATGCGCTTCCTGGGCGGACATAATAGCTCACATCGGCAATCGCGACGATAGCGTCAAACCCGCCGGTGTCGGCATTGGGTGTTGCCCAGATGGCGTCGTCAAAATCGCGCGCATCACGTGGATCAATCGCGATGATAGGCAAATGGCGCAAGTCTTCGCGATGATCGTCGGTCACCGGTAATTCCCGCACGCGTGCGGCCTCACGCTCGACCGCTTCAGGAATTTCAAACGGAATGCCGAACTTGTGAATGGCGATAAGGCTGAAGCTTTTGGGCGCGAATGGGTCGCCAAGGACTTGCGTCACACGCGCCGATTTTTTGTGTGCATTGCCAGTCAATTCGGCAAGCACCAATTCCCCGGCCTTGGCATCGCCAACGTCACCAATTTGCGTATCGAAACGCGCTTTTTTGTCGACAGACTTCAGCCAGTAACGGCCATTTTCGCCGCCTTCGACCACGCCCAATATCTGCTCGCTGCCCTTTGCGAGCTTCTTCATGATGTGCGCGACATGGCCGCTGCCACGCTCTTCGGTTCGCGCCAATATACGGTCACCAATGCCCAAGGCACCACGCTTGCCTTTGGTTTCTATGACCCGAATTTTGGGCAACGGAATACCTTCGGCCTCCCAATGTTCAGGCACAGCCACCGCAGTATCACCGTCAATCGCAACGATCTTGAGCACGGTAACCTTCGGCACACCGCCCATTTTGTGAAAGGCACGGCCCGGGGCCATGTCGATCAGCCCTTCGTCCGTCATGTCCTTCAACAACGCCTTCAGCGCAATTTTTTCATTGCCGCGCAGGCCAAATTCCCGCGCAATTTCCCGTTTGCCCGCAGGGTCCTTCGACGTTTTGATAAATTCAAGGATCTGATCTCGGGTGGGGAGCCCTTCAAATTGCGCATATTTCGTCATTATTTGGTTATTCCAATTTTGTTCGCACGAAGACGCGAGGACACAGAAGATGTTCGGTCGTTTAATAGCCGCCTTATGCCATCTTTGAACATCGCTGTGCCGAAGTTAATGACAAAGCCATGGCTTAAATTTGAGCACGCAATCGACAATGATATTGCAAACTTCTTCAATGTCCATTCTGCCCTCTTCGTGTCTTCGTGCGAACCGCTAATAAGTCCGCCCGATCAGTATCCGTTCCACCGCAGGGTCGCCTGTAAAAAAGCACGCCCCGTCGGCAGGGGCAGCGTCAATGGGGCTGTTGCGCATGGTGAGTTTCAACGCCTTGAGTTCGGTGACGATCTTGTCGAGTGCCGCGCCGCTTGGCCGCGACCATTGCACTTCGACCCAGCCAGCAAATTTGGCCTCATCGCCCGCAAAATGCTGGGCAAGGTCAGTCACATCACGGCGGATATTGGCCTCTAGCCGCGCTTTTGCCTCGGCATATAAACCGTTCTGGATGTCCTCCAACAATACGGGCGCTGACGCCACAAATTCGGTGCGCGGTGTGAACGCGGTCGCAAGCTTGCCGTCGTCCTTATACAGACGGTCACGGCGTATGACTGCTGCTTTGCCTTCGGCCATATCACGCGGCCCCACCTCAACAATGATGGGCGCGCCCTTCTTAACCCAAGCCCAGCGCTTGTTCGACGCCTTTGCTGCTTTGCTATCCAGCAACACGCGCAATGGCTCACCAAAGGCGTTAGCCGCCAACAATTCCAAGCGCAGGCTGCGGCAATATGCCAATACCGCCTCGTCCTCGTCATTATCCCGCAACATCGGAATGATGACAATTTGATGCGGTGCAATTTGCGGCGGGCAGCGCAGGCCATCATCGTCGCCATGCGTCATGATAACGCCGCCAATCATGCGCGTGGACACGCCCCAACTTGTCGTATGCGCGAATTGCTGATTGCCTTCCTTATCCTGATATTTGATGCCGGATGCCTCGGCAAAGCCAGTGCCGAGATAATGCGACGTGCCGGCCTGCAACGCTTTACCATCCTGCATCATCGCTTCGATGCTGTAAGTGGCAACCGCGCCGGGAAAGCGTTCATTTTCCGGCTTCTCACCGGCCACAACAGGCATCGCCAGCGGACCTTCGGCAAACGCGCGGTACATTTCCAGTGCGCGCATCGTTTCCTGCATCGCGTCTTCGCGGTCCACATGGGCGGTATGCCCTTCCTGCCACAAAAATTCGCTGGTGCGCAGGAACATACGTGTCCGCATTTCCCAGCGCACAACATTGGCCCATTGGTTGACCATCAATGGCAAATCGCGCCAGCTTTGCACCCAGCGGCTCATGGCGGCGCCAATCACCGTTTCCGACGTAGGGCGAACGACAAGCGGTTCCTCTAGCTTCGATGCGGGGTCTGGGATCAGTTTTCCATTGCCATCACTGACAAGGCGGTGATGCGTAACAACCGCCATTTCTTTGGCAAAGCCTTCGACATGGTCGGCCTCTTTTTCAAAGAAGGACAAAGGAATGAACAATGGAAAATAGCAGTTTTCAACGCCAGCGGCCTTAATTTCTGCGTCCATAAGCTTTTGAATGCGTTCCCACATGCCATAGCCCCATGGCCGGATAACCATGCATCCCCGGACACCGGATTCCTCGGCCAAATCGGCCTCCGAAATAACCTCCTGATACCAGCCAGCGAAATTTTGCGCGCGGGTGACGCTTAAAGCATGTTTTATCAAAATCTTACCTGTATTTAATGAGGAAATTATGATGCGCGGTCGGCGGCCATTTTGTCAATTTGGGCCTGTAGCGCGGCAATCTGTTGCTTGAGCTCGGCAACGCTTTCATCGCGTTCCGGCTTTTTACCGGTGAGGTTGCTCAAATTCGGCATCAATGCTTCACGCGCAGATCGCATGAATTCGATATTCTGCTTTGCCAAATGGCCAAAAGGACCAGAGGTGATAGCGGTTTCAATCACTTCTTGAACCTGCCGTTGGTTCTTGCGGAAATTGTCCATCGACGTTTCCAAGAACTGCGGCACCATGGCTTGCATGGAATCGCCATACATAGCGATCAATTGCTTAAGGAAGCCCACGGGCAACATTTGCTGCCCGCCATTTTCCTCATCCATGATGATCTGCGTAAGCACGCCGTGGGTAATATCCGCATTCGATTTGGCATCGACAACCTTGAAATCAATGTTCTTGCGTGTGAGCTCTGCAAGGAAATCGAGCGTGATATATTTCGAAGACTGGGTGTTATACAGCCTGCGATTGGCATATTTTTTAATGATGATCGGGCCATCACCGTTCTTGTTGGCCGTGCGTGCCATATGTGCTCCTTCCGGAAAAGTTGAGCCCTGATAGCATTAAGCCATAGTGCACTGCAACATTGGTGAATTGGTGAATTGATGCCCAGCATAGTCGCGACCTTTGACGCAAGGCACCCGCTGCGAGGTGAAACCCGCTATAATTTATCCTTTTTTTCAGAATGTGTCGTTTTTGGAATTCCAAATCACCTTGATCTCCAACGATCTCCAACATTTTGCCGATGCCATGGTTTCAGATGATGAGACCGTTCAAGGAATGATGCGATACATTCGGGTGGAGAGCGCGGCATTTCCAAACAATTTTGCTTGCCCCATAGGGGGTTGGCGCATGTGATATTGTGGCCACACATACGCAGAAAGTGACGTCATCACAACTAGAACTGTTGCGTATGAGGTTCATAATAGCTTTATGAAGCTACCAAGTGTCAGTGCACGTTTATGAACTGGTACTGAACGTTTAAGTTGGGGAGCTTATTTATGAAAAAATCTGGTTTACTTTTGGCAGGATCGGCGTTCAGCATAGTGCTTTTTGCTTCGGTGCCCTCATTTGCGCAGGACGCGCCTCCATCTGAGGAAAGCGTAAATGAGGCCGCCACCGATGAAGCCGACGAGGCAGTGATCACCGTTACAGGTTCACGTATTCGTTTGCCGAATCTGGAATCGATTGAACCAACCACGACGCTCGATAACCGTCAGCTGCGGGAGCGCAATTTCACCAATATCGCAGACGCTCTCAATGAATTACCAGGCATACGGAGCAGTGTTACGCCACAAGGCGGCCAAGGTTTTGGCCAAGGCGTCAACTTTGCGAACAGCTATGGCTTGGGTTCAAACCGCACACTTACGTTGATTAACGGTCGACGGTTTGTGAGTTCGAACGTTGCCACTATTTTTGCGAATGCTGGCTCAGGAACGCAGGTCGATTTGAACACGCAACCCAGCATTCTTACCGACAGGATTGACCAGCTAAGCGTTGGTGGCGCGCCGATTTACGGTTCCGACGCCATTTCGGGTGTCATTAACATTTTCCAACGTACACGGTTTGACGGCGCTGAATTCTCGGTAACGACAGGGATTTCCGAGAAGGGCGACAACGCCAATTACAACTTCTCAGGAATTGTAGGTAAGGATTTCCTTGATGGGCGTCTGAACGTTACCATGGCCCTTTCACGAGACGAGCTGAGCGGCGTTGAGTATAACAGCCGTGATTTTCTAAAACGCAGAATTGGCAATGCAACCAACCCTACGTCGGCTCAAAACAGCTCGTTGCGCCTTCCCGGCGTAGACCAGACGAATGATGGTCGCTTGAATACTGGCATCGGCTTTAACAACTCCGCTACCGATGGGTGGCCTGGATCGGTATTGATCCGGAACGTAAACATTCCTTTCCTGACACGTGGTGGTTTGATAACCGGCACAAACCTTTCCGGTGCAGGAACGAACCCCCTGAATCCTGCGGTTCCTTTTGGCACCCGGACCACAACAGGGCTTCAGTTTGATTCGCTTGGCAATCTCGTTCCCTTCAATCAGGGCGTGGTCTTCCCCGGAACATCCGGGTCAGGCGGCGATGGGTTTGTGTTTTCTGACTTTACGCAGATTACTTCCGACTTGAACCGTACGAGTGCAAATGCCTTCGTCACTTTCGATGTCACACCGAACGTTGAGCTGTTTTTTGAAGGTAGCTACTTTGAATCACGCGCGGATGAGCTCACACAACAGCCAACCTTTAACAGTTCACTTTTTGGCGGCCTGAGTGGAGCTCTTACATTCTCGGTTGATAACCCTCTGCTTACGCCTCAGGCGAAGGCAGCCTTAGTGTCGCGGGGCGTAACAACGTTCAGCGTGTCGCGTGCATCCGACGATTATGCTGACCTGACAGGGTTTAACAAAACGCGACTGTACAACTTGGTCGGCGGTTTAAAGGCTGATTTAGAAGTATTCGGCAGCACGCTGAACTTCGAAACTTACGCCAGTCACGGAAAAACCCGCAGCCGGGATTTCGGTCAGGATATTAACGCTCAAAACTTTATCAATGCTGTAAACGTAACACGCAACTCATCCGGCCAGATTGTGTGTACAGTAAGTCCCACGCGTCTTGTCGGCACAGCTTTGACGGGCTTTGCTGCCCCTGGTGGCACCCCAATCGCTGATCCAAATTGCGTGCCGCTTGATGTGTTTGGTGATGGTCGCGCATCCGCAGCGGCGCGGGATTATATCATCGAAGATTTTGTCACCGTTAGTGAGCAAGAGCAGACAGTGTTTAACGCCAACATTGGCGGTTCACTGTTTGATCTTTGGGCAGGCCCAGTTGGTTTCAACTTTGGTTATGAACACCGCGAAGAGAGGGCAAGTTTTACGCCTAGCGACTTCCAACAGGCAGGTCGTGGGCGCTCCGTTGCTATTACCCCATTGGCAGGGAAATACAATCTCGATGAGGCGTTTGGCGAACTCGTTATCCCGCTTGTGATTGAAGAAAATAATGTTCCTTTCATTTACAACGCTTCCATAACTGGTCGTGGACGTTATTCGGACAACACTGTGAACGGTGGTTTCTACTCGTATATGATCGGTGGAACGTTGGCGCCGATACCTGACATAGAATTCCGTGGTAACTTCACACGCTCGTTCCGATCCCCCGCAATTACAGAACTGTTTTTACCTAAGGTGAACACATTTGCGTCTGTACCGGACCTTTGTCAGCCATCCGCTCGTAACGCTGGTCCTGCTCCAACGGTCCGTGCAGCAAACTGCGCGGCATTTATTGCTGCGTTTCCAGGTACTGACTTTGGCTTGCCTGACCCTGCGTCGACAGCAAGTGTGCCCGCACAATCGGGCGGCAATCCAAATCTGGACAATGAAGAGGCTGATAGCTTCAGCTATGGTGTGATTCTTCGCCCGTCGTTCATACCGCGCCTATCGATATCAGCGGACTATATTAGCATATCGTTAAATAAGCCAATTGCGAACCTGACTATTGCGCAGATTGCATCTGGCTGTTTCGATAACCCCAATTTCAATACTTCTGACCCATCGAATGGGAACAGTTTCTGTGAGCAAATCAACTATGGCTCCAACGGCCGAGTCCAGGGTGACCCACAAAACCCTGCGGTAAGAAGCGGTTTTGTGAACGGCAACAATATAAAGTTCAGCGGCATTCAGGGAACAATTGGCTATAATTTCCCACTGTTCCGTGGCGACTTCACGGTTGGCGGTGACATGCTTTATGTCCGTCGCCGTTTGGTCGATATTACCGGTGTTGCACCGAGCCGTAATGATGGCATTATCAACGATCCTGAATTTTCAGGACAACTGCGGTTCCGTTATGCTCAAGACAATTTTGGTATGACCACAACGGTGACTTACACCGGCGAGCAGCTGTTCAGTCGGCTCAATCGGGCGCCTGATGTTGCCGGGTCAGGGGCTGATGCCCGTGAACTAGACAAGCTGAATGATTTTGTAGTCGTCAGCGGCGGCGTTTTCATTGACCCATCCGACGATTTCCGCCTCACATTGTCAGTGACCAATTTGTTCAATCGCCAAGGTATGACCTATTTCGGCGAACTGCATCCATCAAGCTACAACGACCTTATCGGTCGTCGCTTTCAGGTTAGCGTCCGCGCTTCTTTCTAAGGCAAGGCTTTTCGGATAAAAGAAAAAGGGCGCCCTTTCCGGCGCCCTTTTTTTGGCCAAGTTATCGGTCCGATGCGCCATAAAACGGTAAACGCCCAGATGGTCAGCTCCAGACGGGCGCGAACCTCGACCCCAAATTCGTTAGCAGTTCATATTGCGAGAGCCCCGTCAGTGCCGCCGCAGTAACAAGGTCATATTCTAATTCTACCCAGTCACCTTCGCGCAATGCTGGGGCCGCATTGAGATCAAGCGTCACAATGTCCATCGAAACGCGGCCGATGACCGGCAACGCATGCCCATCTGCCCAGGCCCTGCCCTTGCCCGAAAAAGCGCGCAGATACCCGTCGGCATAGCCAATCGAAAGTGTGCCCACGCGTGTTTCTTGCGCACAGATATGCGTTGCGTTGTACCCGACCATTGCGCCTGCGGGTAAGTTTCGCACTTGCACAAGCCGCGCCGAGAGACGCACAACCGGTTTGATCCATTCCTCCATGCCGGCGCGCGCGATACCGCCATATAGGCTGATCCCGGGGCGGGTTAGGTCAAAATGATAATCTGCGCCCAACATGATGCCTGCGCTATTGGCTAGGCTGAACCGCTGCGCTGTCGTTGCGGAAACAGTCTGGTGAAACAGGCCGAGCTGCTCACTGTTCTGCGCGACATCGGTGTCCGCCGATGCCAGATGCGACATCAACACATCAACTTGCATGCCGTCGAGCGCGCCGTCGGCCAAGTGCTGCGGCGCAAGGCCCAAGCGGTTAATGCCGCTATCGCACATGACATGGCAACGCCCGCCGCCTGCGTCGCGCCAGTTGCCAAGTTGCTCTGGCGTATTCAGCACGGGCGTGGCCCCCAATGCCCGCGCGGCGGGAACGTCGGATTCCGCGATACCATTTAGCACCGAAATCCAACTGGGCGGTACCACATCGGCAATGGCTTCGGCTTCACCCCAATGGGCAACGAAAAAGTCACGGCACCCTGCATCCCGCAAACGGGTGACGACCGCGCGTGCGCCCAAGCCATAAGCGTTGGCTTTTACCGCGGCCCCTGCCCGCGCCGCGCCGCTACGCGCATCTAGCGCACGCCAGTTGGAAACCAGCGCCCCGCCGTCAAGGTGAAGGCGTAAGGGAGGGTCAAAATTAGTCATCGACCGCTTTTTGCTGCTCGCCCGATGCCTGTCAATCTAACTTGGTTTTTCCCGATGTTTCCGGCAACCAGATCAACGCTACGACAAATGCCAATGCCGTAACCCCGACGGTGTACCACAGTCCCGAAAACGGCTGCCCGGTCTGCGCCACGATATACTGCGAAATATAGGGCAGAAATCCGCCAAAATACCCTGCGCCAATGTGGTAAGGTATGGACATTGAGGTGTATCTAATTTTCGCCGGAAACATCTCGACAAGGATCGCTGCGACTTGCCCATAGGTCATGCCTGACAACGCCACCATCAGGAACACCGCCAAGATAATTTTCCAAGGCTCGCGCTGCGCCGGGTCTGACTTGTCGGGGTAGCCTGCTTTTTCCAGCGCGGCGATATAGGCTTTTTCATCAAAACCCTGAAGATTTGCGTCACCGACGTTCAACGACACGCGATCACTCGGCTGCTTGCTATAGGCTATGCCGCGCTTCGTCAGGAAGTTTAGCGCTTGCGCACATTCGCTTTTGTGTACGCGGTTGAGCGCGTTGAAATCACATTCAGGTATCGAAAGGGTAACAGGGTTGCGCTCTGTCGCGCGGGCCAAGGCTGGGTTTGCGGCATCCGCCATCATCCAGAAAATCGGGAACACACCGACGATCGAAAGGCCGTAGCCAAGCAAGAGCAACCTTTTGCGTCCCCATTTGTCCGACAGCCAACCGCATGCAACATAGGTCGGTGCCGCCAACGCTGCGCCCACTGCCATATACAACAGCGCATCAGTCTCCGGAACGCGCGCAGTGCCCGTCAGAAAGTATAAAGTGCCGAATTGTGACGTGTAATAAATGACAGTCAACCCGGCGGCAACGCCGAATAATGCGACGAAAATACGCCCCACATTGCCCGGATATTGAAAGCTTTCCAGAAACGGGTTTTTGGATGTCGTGCCAGCGGCCTTCATCGCCTTAAAAACCGGGCTTTCCGACAATTTGAGACGCATGTAGAGGGAAATCGCAAGCAACAAAATCGAGATCAAGAACGGCACACGCCAGCCCCATGCCTCAAACGCCTCATTGCTCATGGACTGGCGCGTGATCAGCACGACAATGACCGCCAGCAGAAAGCCGCCAGCGACCGATGCCTGAATCCAACTGGTATATTGGCCACGTTTGCCGTCTGGTGCATGTTCGGCAACATAAATGGCCGCCCCGCCATATTCGCCGCCAAGCGCCAATCCCTGAAGACAGCGCATAAGCAAAAGCAAGCCTGCGGCCCATATCCCTGCGGTTTCAAACGTCGGCAGTAATCCAATCGCCGCGGTCGCAACACCCATCAAAGTAATTGTGACAAGAAACGTATATTTGCGACCAATCTTATCGCCGAAATAGCCGAACAGGATTGCGCCAAATGGCCGCACACCAAAGCCAGCGCCAAAGATCGCCAGCGATGCCAAGGTCGCGGCCGTCGGATTGTCGGCGGGGAAAAACAGCTTTCCGATTAACGCGGCTAAAATGCCATACACGAAAAAGTCATACCATTCGAAAACCGTGCCGAGTGACGATGCGGTAATGACCAAGCGGTCGCGCTTTGGATCAAGTACGGCTTCAGTTTCGGCAGTGATGGTCATAATATTCCCCTAATAACCCTTCGCTCTTGTTTTAATGCCAATGTCGGCACTTACAAGCGGGTTCACTCCATCTCTAGTATCACGGCGTCGACGGCCAAGCTGTCCCCAGCCTGCGCATTGATCAACTTTACCGTTCCGGATTTTTCCGCGCGCAAAATATTTTCCATTTTCATCGCCTCTACCACCGCAAGCGGTTGGCCAGCTTCAACCGTGTCACCGACATTGACATGCAAGGTCGTAAGCAGGCCGGGCATCGGGCAAATGAGGAATTTGGACAAGTCTGGCGGGATTTTTTGTATCATGTGCGTGGCAAGATGCGCGATGTGACCCGGCAGAACGTGGACGACATGCGTTGCACCGCGTGTCGTCAGATGAAATCCGGTTCGCGTTCGCATGATTTTCACGGCGAGATCAATGCTGTTCCCCGGCGAAGGCCGGGGTCCAGATTCGAATTGATTAGGACTGGCCCCCAGCCTGCGCTGGAGAAGACTGACTTCCGCCTCGATTAAGCGATCTCCGGGGTCATATTCCATCGACAGGTCAAAAGGCACACCATCGACGTGGATGTCGCCATCGACCATTTCGATGTCATGGACCGCCTCACCGATGGAAACTTGCCAACGCGATGGCGGATCAAGCGTATCGCCCAATTGGCCGTCGACATGCCGCGCACGGTCGGCCTGCGCCGTCGCCACAAAGCCAGCGATTGCAGCGAGCGATTTGATAAGCTCTGCATCGGCAGGTGCGCCTTGAAAGCCATCGGGATATTCTTCGGCGATGAAGCCTGTCGTGAGTTCGCCTGATCGGAAACGTGGATGTTGCATGATGGCGCTGACGAAATCGATATTGTGGCCAAGGCCCTCTATTTCGAAGCGGTCAAGCGCCGCGATTTGCAAGTCGGCGGCCTCATCGCGGGTTGCCCCCCAAGTGATCAGCTTCGCGATCATGGGGTCATAGAATATCGAAACTTCACCGCCCTCGGCCACACCATCATCGACGCGGACGCCGTTGATGCCGCGCAGTTCGATAGCAGTAAGCCCCTCCCCTTCAGGGGAGGGGTTGGGGTGGGGCTTGTCAGGTTGGTGCTGCGTTTGATGGACAGACCCCACCCCCGTCCCCTCCCCTGAAGGGGAGGGGGGAATGTAGCGGGTCAAACGTCCCGTGCTCGGCAAAAATCCGCGATAGGGGTCTTCGGCATAAACGCGGTTTTCAATGGCCCAACCATCGATTTTGATATCGTCTTGCGTAAAGCCAAGCTTCTCACCTGCCGCGACGCGGATCATCTGTTCAACCAGATCAATGCCCGTGATGCATTCGGTTACGGGGTGTTCCACCTGCAACCGCGTGTTCATTTCGAGGAAGTAGAAGCTCTCACCGCTCGGGTCCGCGCCGGATACGATCAACTCAACCGTTCCGGCGGAATAATAGCCCACCGCGCGCGACAGAGCGACGCATTGCTCGCCCATTGCCTTGCGCATCTTGGGCGTGACGAAGGGCGAAGGTGCTTCTTCGACGACCTTTTGATGCCGCCGCTGGATCGAGCATTCGCGTTCGTTGAGATATAGGATATTGCCATGCTGGTCGCCCAAGATCTGGATTTCGATGTGGCGCGGATTGAGGATGAATTTCTCGATAAACACGCGGTCATCGCCAAATGAATTCAGCCCCTCACGCTTGGTCGCTTCAAAGCCTTCGCGCACATCCTGCTCATTATACGCAAGCCGCATCCCCTTCCCGCCGCCGCCCGCGCTGGCTTTCATCATCACGGGATAGCCAATTTCTTCCGAAATCCGCACGGCGTGTTCGGTATCGTCAATCTCACCGACAAAGCCGGGGACGACATTAACGCCCGCCGCCATCGCCAGCTTCTTGGACTCAATCTTGTCGCCCATCGCGGCAATCGCGTTTACAGGTGGGCCGATAAAGGCGATGTTTTCCTTCGCGAGCGCCTCGGCAAAGCTGGTGCGTTCGGACAGAAAACCATAGCCCGGATGCACCGCTTCGGCACCCGTTTGCTTGCACGCCGCAATGATTTTGTCCGCCAGCAAATAAGACTGCGCCGCCGGCGAAGGCCCAATATGCACCGCCTCATCCGCCATCTGCACAAAGGGCGCGCGCGCATCAGCATCGGAATAAACCGCGACAGTGGCAATCCCCATCCGGCGTGCGGTCTTAATGATCCGGCAAGCAATTTCGCCACGGTTTGCGATTAGGATTTTTTTGAACATTTAACTCCCCCGAAACCGTCACCCTGAACTTGTTTCACCTGTGGTGACTTACGTTCCAGGGTCCATCGTGCCACGCACACCGACAGTTGCTGCTGAAAAATGGATGCTGGAACGTCAGTCACCGAAGGTGAAACGAGTTCAGCATGACGAGAATTTGAGCTCACTCCGCCGCCTCCAACGCCTTGCACGCCCGCAAAGGCTCCTCGGCCTCCATCGGCACCAACCCCAGCTTTGCCATCAACGCGGCGTCCTTATCGTCGCCTGCATTGGCTGCAGTTAGCAACTTGTCACCCGTAAAAATGCTGTTCGCGCCAGCCATGAAGCACAGAGCCTGCGTCGCCTCAGACATGCTTTCACGCCCCGCGCTTAGGCGCACCATGCTCATCGGCATGGTGATCCGCGCCACGGCAATCGTGCGGACGAATTCGATGTCGTCTATCTTGGCCAGCGGCGTATCGGCGAGCATATCGCCCAGCACCGTGCCCTTCACCGGCACCAATGCGTTGACCGGCACGCTTTCGGGATGGGCTGGCAGGGTTGCCAGCGTTTGGATGAAGCCAACCCGGTCGGCGCGGGTTTCGCCCATGCCGACAATCCCGCCGCTGCACACATTGATGCCAGCGCGACGCACCTCGGCCAGCGTGTCGAGCCGGTCTGAAAAGGTACGCGTGGAAATTGCCTTTTCGTAATATTCGGGGCTGCTGTCGATATTATGGTTGTAATAATCCAACCCCGCCTCGGCCAGCATATCGGCCTGTTTGGGCGACAACATCCCCAAGGTCATGCAGGTTTCCATGCCCATCTGCCGGACGCCTTTGACGATTTCGACAATCGCGGGCATATCGCGGTCCTTGGGGTTGCGCCAAGCCGCCCCCATGCAGAACCGATGTGAGCCATTGTCAGCCGCCTGCGCCGCCTTTTGGAGCACCGCTTGGACGTCCATCAACTTCGTCGCCGCAACGCCGCTGTCGGCCTTCACCGATTGGCTGCAATAGCCGCAATCTTCTGGGCAACCGCCGGTTTTAATCGACAGCAATGTGCACAGTTGAATCTGCCCCACCGCATGATGCGCGCGGTGCACAGTCTGCGCTTGAAATAGCAGTTCATCGAACGGCAGATCGAACACAGCGGCGATTTCTGAACGGGTCCAGTCGGTACGGACGGTCATGTTGCATCTCCCAAAGGCGGCATATTATGTCCCAATAACGTCAAAACATCGGCTGCGCACTCCACAACATTGCTGCCGGGGCCGTAAATGCCCTGCACCCCTGCCTCACGCAGATAATCATAATCTTGCGGAGGAATAACGCCGCCTGCGATCACCTTAATGTCGCCGCGTCCTGCCTCGCGCAGACCCTTTATGAGCTCTGGTATGAGTGTTTTGTGGCCCGCAGCAAGGCTGGAGGCACCCACGGCGTCAACATCATGTTGCAAGGCAAGCACAACGGTTTCTTCGGGCGTTTGAAATAATGGCCCGCTAATAACGTCAAAGCCCATATCGGAGAAAGCCGACGCAATGACATTGGCACCGCGATCATGCCCGTCCTGCCCCATTTTCGCTACCAAGAGCTTGGGTTTGCGGCCCAAGCGGCGGCCAACCGATTCGACGCCGTCCAGCACTTGCGCCCAGCGTTTGTCAAATTCATACGCGCTGCCGTAAATGCCTTGAACGGGCACGGGGGTGGTCGCATAGCGACCGAACACGGCCTCCATCGCGTCTGAAATTTCGCCCAATGTTGCACGGGCACGGGCAGCTTCGACGGCGAGCGCCAATAAATTCCTCCCCGGCACGGGGAGGGGGACCACCGAAGGTGGTGGAGGGGCACCGGCGGGGTTGACTGAGCTTTGGATGTTGCGAGACGCGTCACCTGCCCCTCCACCATCCTTTGGATGGTCCCCCTCCCCGTGCCGGGGAGGATTTCGGGCACCCTCGGTCAAAGCCTTCAGCGCCGCCTGACAGGCGGCCTCATCACGTGCGGCACGGGTGGCGACAAGGCGGGCAATCTGCCCTTGGCGCACGAAGTCATTGTCGACCTCCAACGTGTCGAGCTGGTCTTCTGTGACTAGCTTGTACTTGTTGACGCCAACGATGACATCTTCACCCTTGTCCACGCGTGCTTGCCGCGCCGCGGCGGCTTCTTCGATGAGGCGTTTGGGCATACCAGAGGCTACGGCCTTGGTCATGCCGCCGAGCTCGTCGACTTCGCCGATTATCTTCCACGCTTGCTCGACCAATTCAGCGGTCAATGCCTCGACATAATATGATCCGCCCAACGGATCGACAACCTTGGTAATGCCGCTTTCTTCGGCCAGCACAATCTGTGTATTGCGGGCAATGCGCGCCGAAAAATCGGTCGGCAGCGCAATGGCTTCGTCGAGCGCATTGGTGTGCAGCGACTGCGTCCCACCCAAGGTCGCTGCCATCGCCTCAATCGTCGTGCGAATGACGTTGTTATATGGATCTTGCTCCTGCAAAGACACGCCCGATGTCTGGCAATGCGTGCGTAGCATTTTTGAGCGTTCGTCCTTCGCGCCAAGTTCATCCATAACGCGGTGCCACAAGGTCCGCGCGGCGCGCAGTTTTGACACTTCCATGAAGAAGTTCATGCCAATGCCAAAGAAGAACGACAGGCGCCCCGCAAACGCGTCAATATCCAAGCCTGATGCGATAGCGCGCTGCACATATTCCTTGCCATCGGCAATGGTGAAGGCAAGTTCCTGCACCGCCGTCGCGCCCGCCTCATGCATGTGATAACCGGAAATAGAGATGCTGTTGAATTTCGGCATATTAGCGGACGTATATGCGATGATATCTGAAACAATCCGCATCGATGGTTCGGGTGGATAAATATAGGTGTTGCGGACCATGAACTCTTTCAGAATGTCATTCTGAATCGTGCCGTCGAGCTGCGCCTGAGATACCCCTTGCTCTTCACCAGCGACGATGAAGAACGCGAGGATCGGAATGACCGCGCCGTTCATCGTCATGCTGACCGACATCTGGTCGAGCGGAATGCCGTCGAACAATATTTTCATATCCTCGACAGAATCGATAGCCACGCCAGCCTTACCAACATCGCCCACAACGCGTGGATGGTCGCTGTCATAGCCCCGGTGGGTGGCAAGGTCGAAGGCGACCGAAAGACCCTTTTGTCCGGCAGCCAAGTTCCGGCGGTAAAAGGCGTTCGATTCTTCGGCAGTCGAGAAACCGGCATATTGGCGGATCGTCCATGGGCGGCCCGCATACATCGACGCACGCACACCGCGCGTAAAGGGCGCAAAGCCGGGAAGGCCGGGATCGCCCGCGTCTTCGGCGGTATACAGCGGCTTTACGGCAATGCCCTCCGGCGTGTGCCAGGTTAGGTCCCTGCCCTTAACCTCTTTTTCCGCCGCTTTTTTCCAGTCGTCGATATTCGTCATTTTGTTCCTGCCTTCCTCTCCCGCAAGCGGGAGAGGATACGTAGCCTTGGCCAATGGGCCTAGGCGAAGTTGGTGTGGGCTTTTGCCCACCCCGTTGCGACTATCCGCCGCCGCTAAAGCTCTGGCGGTAAGTCTCACTGCCCCTCCCGCCTGCGGGAGGGGTGCAATCAATGCCCGCCTTGCGTAGGCACCTCCATAATCTCGGTCAAAACACCCTGCATATCCTTTGGATGCACAAAGAATATCAATGTCCCATGCGCGCCAATCCGTGGCTCGCCCAGCACGCGTTTGCCCAACGCTTCAAACTCCGCCTTTGCGGCATGAATATCGGGCACTTCGTAACAGACATGATGCTGCCCACCCGCAGGATTTTTCTCCAGAAACGCCGCGATAGAGGTGTTACCGGGCAACGGTTCGATCAACTCAATCTGCGTGCCGTTCATCGCGCCGTCCGCGCCGGGCGTATCAACAAAGCAGACCTTCACCCCCTGATCGGGCAAGTCAAACGGCGGATGGATTTTCGTCGCCCCCATCACGTCGCGGTAAAAGACGATGCTGTCCGCGATGGATGGCGTTGCAACGCCGATATGGTTGAGACGGCCTAGTTTCAC
Organism: Sphingorhabdus sp.; assembly: GCF_050921905.1. Classification (NCBI taxonomy): domain Bacteria; kingdom Pseudomonadati; phylum Pseudomonadota; class Alphaproteobacteria; order Sphingomonadales; family Sphingorhabdaceae; genus Sphingorhabdus; species Sphingorhabdus sp. The sequence continues at coordinate 750,211 of NZ_CP050888.1, forward strand.
CGAGCGACCTCCAAGTCCTTAAATTCGTCATTCCCGCGAAGGCGGGAATCCATCTCCTGCCGTTCAAATTTCATCCACCGGTGATGGACCCCCGCCTGCGCGGGGGTGACGAAGAGAGGGTAAGAAGGCGCTGCAACGCCGATATGGTTCAATCGTCCAAGTTTCATGCGCTTACTCCCCTCCCCTTCAGGGGAGGGGCAGCGAGACTAACGCACTTGTGCGCTAGTCGCAGCGGGGTGGGGTTTCTCGGCCCTCGCGCAACCCCGACAGGCCCCACCCCAACCCCTCCCCTAAAGGGTAGGGGCTTAGGTAAAGTCGCAACGCCTAAATGGTTGAGGCGGCCTGGTTTCATGAGATATGCCTTCTAACGAGCTGTGGCGGCACCAGATTTCCTTCATATTTCACGGTGCCAGAAAGGAACTGTTGCCGTGTCACGGGCCGTTTAAGATACTCGTTTTCCTCGAACATCGAAAAAGTCACCGGAGCGAATAGTTGGACATATAAATGCTCCGATTTCAGGGCTTCATCTAGGCATTCGCTAATCAGTGCATAATTTTCTGAACCAGCAATGAAACTTGCATAAAGTCCTCCTAATGGCCCGCTTGGCATCTGAAAGACAGCGCCACCATTTTGTTCACTAATACCCTCTTCACTGATCAAGTCATCGATATCTTGCCGGTGGTTTAAGATAACGTCTCGTCCCGAAGACCAGCTTAAAACATCAGAATAAATTCTCGCATTCTCCAATTGTTCGATAAAGTCTCGATTGTCATCAATTACATTCAGTGAAATTACCTCAAGCCCATAATCGCACAGGCCGCTTGAGGTCCAAGTTTTGCGGTCAACGCGAGCAATCAATGAAAAAGACATATCACCTCACAACGGAATATTATCATGCTTCTTCCAAGGGTTTTCCAACGCCTTGTTCCGCAATTTCCGTAAGCCCAAGGCGATCCGTTTCCGTGTGGAATGCGGATAGATGACCTCGTCGATGAATCCCTTGCTCGCCGCCACAAAAGGATTGGCGAAGCGGTCTTCATATTCTGCGGTTTTCACCGCTTGCTCCTCCGCCGATAGCCCACGGAAGATGATTTCCACCGCGCCTTTTGCGCCCATCACGGCGATTTCGGCGGTTGGCCATGCGTAATTGAGATCACCGCGTAAGTGCTTGGACGCCATCACGTCATAGGCGCCGCCATAGGCCTTGCGGGTGATGATGGTGATTTTGGGCACCGTCGCCTCGGCATAAGCAAATAGCAATTTCGCGCCATGCTTGATGATCCCGCCAAATTCCTGCGCCGTGCCGGGTAGAAAGCCCGGAACGTCAACGAAAGTTATGATCGGAATTTCGAACGCATCGCAAAAGCGCACAAAGCGCGCGGCTTTTTTGGAGCTGTTGATGTCAAGCACACCGGCCAGCACCATTGGCTGATTGGCGACGATGCCCACGGTCCGGCCCTCAATGCGGCCAAAGCCGATGATGATGTTCGCCGCATGGCTGGGCTGAACCTCAAAAAAATCCGCCTCGTCAACCGTCTTACGGATCAGCTCATGCATGTCATAAGGCTGGTTCGCATTTGGCGGGATCAACGTGTCGAGACTCGGTTCAATCCGGTCCCAAGGGTCTTGCGTCGGACGCTCTGGTACGCCCGTGCGGTTATTCTCGGGCAGATAGTCAAAGAAATCGCGGACTGACAGCAATGCCTCAATATCATTTTCGAACGCATTGTCGGCAACGCCCGATTTGGTCGTATGCGACACCGCGCCGCCCAGTTCCTCTTGCGTCACGACCTCATTGGTCACCGTCTTCACAACATCGGGACCAGTAACAAACATATAGGACGAATCCTTCACCATGAAGATGAAGTCGGTGATCGCCGGTGAATATACCGCGCCGCCGGCACATGGGCCCATGATAAGGGAAATTTGTGGGACAACGCCGCTGGCCAACACATTGCGTTGAAACACCTCGGCATAGCCGCCAAGGCTGGCCACGCCCTCTTGAATCCGTGCGCCGCCGCTGTCGTTCAGGCCGATGACTGGCGCGCCGACCTTCATCGCATTGTCCATGACCTTGCAAATCTTCATGGCGTGCGCTTCGGATAAGGAGCCGCCAAATACGGTAAAGTCCTGGCTGTAGACATAGACCAAACGGCCATTAATCGTCCCGCTTCCGGTGACAACGCCGTCACCGGGTATCTTTTGTTCCGCCATACCGAAATCGGTACAATTATGTGTGACATAGGCGTCGAGCTCTTCGAAGCTGCCTTCATCCAATAAGATATCAAGGCGTTCGCGCGCGGTCAGGCGGCCCTTGGCATGTTGCGCATCAATACGCTTTTGCCCACCCCCCAGTTTCGACGCCGCGCGGCGTGCCTCCAGTTCAGCAATATTGGCCGACATGGCATTCCCCATAAGCAATTTTGTTGACCAGGCCCTTGGCATCCTGTCACAACAATTGCAAATTTATCGTGCGATTAAATGCTGTTTAACCAGCCATAGATTGCAGGCTGCAAAAATCCAAAAAGCGCGTTATAGCGCCGCGTCATGGACGAACATCATCCCATTAAAGTTGCCGCGCTATATCGCTTTGTTGCATTTGACGCGCCAGAGGAATTGCAACCACGTATTCAGGCACAATGCGCGGCTTGTGGCATCAAGGGCACGATATTGCTCGCGCAGGAGGGCATCAACGGAACGGTGGCTGGAACGCCTTGCGCTATCGACGCCTTCATATCATTTTTGCGTGATATTCCCGGTTGCGCCGATCTGGATGTGAAATATTCGCATGCCCAGGAAATGCCCTTTTACCGGATGAAAGTGCGTATCAAAAAAGAGATTGTTACGCTCGGCGTCGAGGGCATCGACCCAAAACATGAGGTCGGCACTTATGTGCAGCCCGAGGATTGGAATGCGTTGATTTCCGATCCTGACACGGTGTTGATCGACACGCGTAATGATTATGAAGTGGCGATTGGCACGTTTGAAGGTGCGGTTGACCCACAAACCAAGTCCTTCAGCGAATTTCCCGATTGGTTTCGCGCCCATCGTGCGGAACTGGCGGCGGGCAAAACAAAGTTTGCTATGTTCTGCACCGGCGGCATTCGCTGCGAAAAATCCACAGCATTTTTGAAAGCCGAAGGCATAGACGAGGTCTATCATCTCGAAGGCGGCATATTACGTTATCTGGAGAATATCCCAGAAGCACAAAGCAAATGGCATGGCGAATGCTTTGTGTTCGACGAACGCGTGTCCGTGAAGCATGGCCTGCAGCTTGGCGAAATGGAGCTTTGCCACGCGTGCCGCCGCCCGATTTCACAAGCAGACAAAGCCTCAGCCCATTTCATTGAGGGCGTGTCTTGCCCCGCTTGCTATGCCGAACGCACCGACGATGACCGCGCGCGCTTCGCCGAACGGCAAAGGCAGATTGCCTTGGCCAAAAAGCGCGGCAAGCAGCATATTGGCGTTAATCCACGTGATGATATTTAGTGTGGGCTTTACACCCCTAACCCAAACGCGCCGTTGCGGCTAAAATGACCGCCCTGCCCATCCTCTTCAGCTTCCGCCGCTGCCCTTATGCCATGCGCGCACGCATGGCCCTCGCCGTCAGCGGCGTGCAAGTGGAGCTACGCGAGGTCGTGTTGCGCGACAAGCCGCCTGAAATGCTGGAGGCCTCACCAAAGGGCACTGTGCCTGTTCTGCTGCTGCCCGATGGCAGGGTGTTAGAGGAAAGCCTCGATATCATGCGCTGGGCGCTCGCACAAAGCGATTCCTTGGGCTGGCTGACCCATGATGACCAAAATCTTGTTTCGGCCACTGACGGGCCATTTAAACAAGCCCTGGACCATTATAAATATCCGCATCGTTATGGTCTGACCGATGGCACCGCACATCGTGATTCCGCCTTGGCGTATCTTGGTGACCTGAACGACCTATTGTCCGCCACGCTTTATCTGGGCGGCGCGCGGCCAGCTTTCACCGATATAGCCATATTTCCTTTTGTCCGGCAATTTGCCGCGACCAATGAATTATGGTTCGCTGCTTTGCCCCTACCTGCGCTGCAACGCTGGCTTTCGGCGTTGGTCAGCACCGACCTGTTCGCACTTATCATGACTCGCTATCCGCAATGGAAAGCAGGCGACGCGCCCGTTCACTTTCCCTGATTATTTCATCAAAACTAATTCTTCGGACATGCTTGGGTGCAATGCGACGGTATCGTCAAAATCCTGCTTCGTCAGCCCTGCCCTCACCGCAATCGCCGCCGCCTGAAGTATTTCGCCGCTGTCGGGGCCGATCAGGTGAAGGCCCACGACCCGCTCGTCCGGACCCGCCACAACCATTTTGTACAATGCGCGCTCATTGCGGTCGGCCAACACGTTTTTCATTGCGCGAAAATCGCTTTTGTAGACTTTGACGTCGTCAAATTGCGCCCGTGCTTCGGCCTCTGTCACGCCGACGCTGGCGATGGGTGGATTGCTGAACACTGCGGTTGGAATACAATCATAATTCACAGTGCGCGGATTGTTACCGAAAACGCTGTCGGCAAAGGCATGGCCTTCACGAATGGCAATCGGGGTTAGCTGCACGCGGTTGGTGACGTCGCCAACGGCATAGATGCTAGGGATATTGGTGCGGCTGTCGTCGCTCACCTTCACCGACCCGTCTTTACCAAGGTCAACGCCGACATCCTCCAGGCCAAGCCCTATTGTATGCGGCGTGCGCCCGATGGCCCACAACAGCAAATCGGTCTCGATCACCTCTCCATTGTCGCCCTCGATCAAAAGCGTGCCATTGTCTTGCTTGGTCACCGATTTGATGCCGAAATGGAAACGGATATCGATGCCTTTTTGGCGGCTGAGGTCAACCAGCCTGTCGACAATCTCGTGGTCATAGCTCCGCAACACACGATCGCCATGTGTCACAAGCTTAACTTGGACACCCAATTCATTGAAAATACATGCAAATTCATTTGCGATATAACCACCACCCGCAATCACGGCGCGCTTGGGCAGTTCAGGTAAGCTGAAAACTTCGTTTGACGTGATCCCATGGCCAGCCCCCGGAATTTCAGGGACCGAAGGCCAAGCACCCGTTGCAATCAGGATATTTGCCGCGGTAATATTTCGTCCGCCGGAAAGTTGAACGCTATTTGGGCCAGTCACGCCTGCGCGTTCGCGAAAAACCTCAACCTTGTTGTTGCCGAGCGTCTGGCCATATAGGCCTTCCAAGCGGTTGACCTCCGCAGCAACATTGTCGCGCAGAACGTTCCAGTCGAATGTCGCGCCTTGGGTGTTCCAGCCAAAACGTTTTGCGTCATGCAAATCTTCGGCAAAATGGGATCCATAGACCAGCAGCTTTTTGGGCACACAGCCGCGAATGACACAGGTGCCGCCAACGCGATGCTCCTCCGCCACAGCAACGCGGGCACCATGCGATGCCGCGATACGTGCGGCACGAACGCCGCCGGAGCCTGCGCCAATGACGAAGAGATCATAGTCAAAATCAGCCATATATTCTTCTTTCCTGTGTTCCCGCAATATGGGAGCACGCTCATTCAATTACCAACGGGAGTTATCGCTTTGCGTTATTGAGCAAATGCCGATCGTTCAAATATCGCCAAGCGCCGCCGCAATCAGCGCCGAGGTAGACGGATCAAACCCGCTTGGGCCATTGTCGCTGATGCTTTTGGCGATTTGCTTGCCCAGTTCAACGCCAAATTGGTCAAATGGGTTAATCCCCAACAAAACCGCATTCACGAACGTCCGGTGTTCGTAAAAGGCAATCAACGCGCCGACCGTTGACGGTGTGACGTCATCCAGCAATATTGTCGTCGATGGCCGGTTGCCGACATAATTGCGCGCCAGATCATCGGATTTCTGCCCCGCCATCAATGCCGCGCCTTGGGCAAAGCAATTAACGAGCAAGGTTTCATGATGCGCGGTATCGAAATCATGCCCCGGCGTCTTGCTGGCGATGAATTCAACAGGGATCAGATGTGTGCCCTGGTGCAGCAATTGGAACACCGCATGCTGGGCATCGGTTCCCACCCCGCCCCATGTCACAGGGGCGCTGTGGCGTCCAAGCGGCGCGCCCTGAGCGGTCACCGATTTACCGTTCGATTCCATCTCCAACTGCTGAAGATAATCGGGCAGCAGGCGCAGACGTTCATCATAGGCAAATACCGCCCGTGTCTGACACGCCTTCGTCTGGGCGTAATACAGATCCGCAAATGCCGCCATTGTCGGGGCGTTCTCCATAATCTGGGCATTGCGGAAATGCGCGTCCATGGCGGCTGCACCATCCAGCAGTTCCTGATACACAGCCCAACCAAGGCCAAGCGCGACGGGAAAGCCGATGGAGCACCATAAGGAATAGCGTCCACCCACGGTCTCGTTAAACGGTAATACGCGGCTTTCGTCGATGCCCCATATGATCGCTTTATCGGGATAAGCCGTCAGCGCCACAAACTGCGCATATGGGTCGGCCACGCCGCCGTCGCGCATCCATTCCATTGCGCTGGTTGCGTTAAGCAATGTTTCAGTGGTGGTAAAGGTTTTGGACGCGACCGCGACAATCGTCTTGTGCGGGTCCATATCCTTCACCGCCTCGGTCAGCGCCGCACCGTCAATATTGGATACGACTTTGACGTCATAACGTGCGCCATCACGGCCAAGTGCATCGATGAGCAATTTGGGGCCAAGCGCCGATCCACCAATGCCGATATGCAATATATGGCGGATGTCGCCCATCAGGCCGGCGTCAATGGCCTCAACCAATCCGCGCATGCGTTGCTGAAGCGCGCGGGCATGAGCGACAGAATCTGCATCGCCAGTACCACGTTCGGCTGCGTGCTCTGCGGCGCGCCCTTCCGTCACATTGATTGCCGCACCCGAAAACAAAGCCGTTTTGGCGGCATGAAGCTGCATGTCTTCCGCAAGCTTGGCGAAATGGCCTAAGGCTGCATCATCAAGATGTGTTTTTGACAGGTCGAAGCGCAACCCCATTTGCGCGATGGTCATCTTGCAGACGCGATTTGCGTCTGATGCGAACAGATCAAGAAGCGATTGCGGTTGATGCTGTTCGAGCGCAGTCCATAGATTATCGGTCATTTTCTATCTCTTTATTAGGGGCGTCGCAACGCAGCGTGAATCTCGGCGCTGGCAAATAACGCGCCTTCACGGTAAAAGGCCAGCCTATCCGTCGTTCGGCGACAATTTTTTGCGAGATTCTGTGACTTCAAATACTGAAAAGCTGGGCGATTTACCTGTAAATGCGCCTGCTCCGTCAGAATGGCGCGAATATGGCAGCTTTTTGCTGAAGCTTGCGTTGTTCGTTTTCATCTTGCGCAGTTTCATCGTGTCGCCTTTTAACATCCCGTCGGAATCGATGCAGCCGCGTTTGCTCATCGGCGATTATCTGCTGGTCGCGAAATGGCCGTATGGCTATTCCAAAAACAGCCTTCCTTTTGCATTACCGATTATCCCCGGACGGATTTTCGCGAGCCAACCAGAACGCGGCGATGTCGTGGTGTTCAAGGCCCCAATGTCAAACGGTACAGATTATATCAAGCGCGTCATTGGCCTGCCTGGTGACGTTATTCAAATGCGCAATGGCGTCCTCGAAATCAACGGCGTTGCGGTTAAGAAGGAACGGATTGCCGACCTTGTCATCCCGGTCACGCAAAATATGCGCGATGCGGCAGAGCTTGAGCGCAATCCCTTTCCATGCTGGCGTCCTGATATGGAGGAACCGGCGGCTAAGGGCGGCACGCAATGCCGCTACCCCCGCTTTCGCGAGACATTGCCCGAAGGCAAGAGCTACGAAATTCTGGACCTGCAAAATGGCCTAGAAGGCGACAACACCGAAGCCTTTGTCGTTGGTCAAGGCGACCTGTTCCTGATGGGCGACAATCGCGACCGAAGCGCGGATAGCAGATGGTCGCCCATTGATAAGCCCGGTGCGATTGGCATGGTGCCGCAAGAGAATCTTGTGGGTCGTGCTTTGGTGTCTGTGTTTTCCACGGATGGATCGTCGCATTGGGTGCTGCCATGGACTTGGTTTACGGCAACGCGCGCGGAACGCATTGGACAAGGATTTTGACCAGCGACGAACAAGCGGCTTGGCTGGCGGAATTACTCCCGAAACAGCCAAAGGATTTGGCACTTTACCAGCGCGCACTGACGCATGGCAGTACGGGACAACCGGACTATCAACGGCTTGAATTTCTCGGCGATCGCATCTTGGGGCTCATCATCGCTGATATGCTCTATCACCGATATAAGGATGAAGCGGAGGGTCGTCTGTCGCACCGGTTAAATGCTTTTGTGTCGGGCGTGACCTGCGCCGACATTGCCCGGCAAATTGGTCTTCCGCTGTATATCAGGCTTGGCAAGCAAGCCCGTGATGATGGTGCGCAACAAAGCGATAATGTGTTGGGTGACGTCATGGAAGCCATCATTGGCGCGGTGTATCTCGACCATGGTCTACTCGTGACCCGCGATCTTGTAGAACGGCTCTGGAGGCCACTTCTCGAATCCGCAAACGGCGCCCCCAAACACCCCAAATCCGAATTACAAGAATGGTGCGCCACCCATGGGCGCAAGGTTCCCGAATATGTCATCACCAAAAAAGAAGGCCCTCCCCACGCCATGAGATTTGAAATCACTGTCACCGTGAAAGGCTTTCCGCCCGTTACGGCCACCGCCAACAGCAAACAGGCCGCCGAAACCGGCGCGGCACAGGCATTTTTGGAAGCCAACGCATGACCAAAAAATGCGGACATGTCGCCATTATCGGCGCGCCAAATGCGGGTAAGTCAACCTTGGTCAATGCTCTGGTGGGGCAGAAGGTCGCGATCGTCAGCCCCAAGGCGCAGACCACACGGACGCGCATGTTGGGCGTCGCCTTGGCGGGCGAAACGCAGATCATGTTGGTCGACACACCGGGCATTTTCGCGGCGCAACGCAGGTTTGACCGCGCGATGGTGGCTGCGGCTTGGGACGGTGCGGGCGATGCCGACATGATCGCATTGATCGTCGATGGCCGCGCAGGCGCAGGACCAAAGGTTGAAAAAATCCTCGACGGATTGAAAGATCGCCCAGAACGCAAATGGCTTGTGCTTAACAAGGTTGATATTGCGGCCAAGGACAAATTGCTCGCCCTCACCACGAAACTGACTGACAAATGCGCATTTGAGCAGATTTATTATATCAGTGCCGCCACCGGCGACGGGCTTGAAGAATTCAAAACTGCGCTTGCCGACAATATGCCGGAGGGCGAATGGCATTTCCCAGAGGATCAGGTGTCAGATGCAACCGACCGTCTGATTGCGTCAGAGATCACGCGCGAACAACTCTATCTGCAACTGCACGAGGAGCTTCCCTATGCCAGCGCCGTCGAGACTGAAAAATATAGCGAACGCGAAGACGGATCGCTAGAAATTCACCAACAGATTTTAGTAGCGCGCCCTACCCAACGCGCCATCGTTCTAGGCAAAGGCGGCACGCGGATTAAGGCCATTGGAGAGGCGGCGCGTCTTGAACTAGCCAAGCTCATGGGCGTGAAGGTCCATCTCTATTTGCATGTGAAAGTATATGCCAAATGGGACGAGGACCGAAGCCTGTATCGCGACATTGGGCTTGAATGGGTCGAATAGACGCGGCTCGGTTTCTTTCCGATCCACGTCGCCCCAGCGCAGGCTGGGGGCCATCACGCCTCTGTGGAGAAGCATAAGCGCGATAGGCATCAGCATGTGCCGGTGCGACGGGTGGATTTATTTCTTTGCTTTCGCTGCTGGTTTGGCCTTTGCCGTCGCCTTCTTGGGCGCGGCCTTTTTCTTGACCTTGCCCTTGGGCGGCATTGCGGCGCGGGCGTCAATCAACTGTGCAGCTTCCTCAAGCGTCAGCTCGTTAGGCGAGATGGACTTGGGCACTGTCGCATTAGTGGTCCCGTCGGTCACATAAGGACCAAAGCGCCCCTCCATCAGTTTAATCTCCGCATCAGTGCGTGGATGCTTACCGAACTCCTTCAACGGTGCACGCGCGGCACCCCGGCCACGGCCCGGGTTGGCCAAAGCTTCTGCCAGCTTCACAACCGCGCTATTCATGCCAGTTTCAAACACTTCAGTCGTCGACTGCAGACGGGCATATTTCCCATTATGCGCCAGATAGGGTCCATAACGACCGATGCTTGCCGTGACTGGCTCGCCGCTCTCGGGATGTATCCCGATGGTACGTGGCAGCGATAGCAGCTTCACCGCCCATTCTAGTCCGATGTCCTCCGCAGGAATATCCTTGGGGATAGAGGCGCGTTTGACGTCAGCGCCCTCGCCCATTTCGAAATAAGGGCCAAAACGGCCTGACTTTTTGCTGACTTCTAATTGTGTTTCGGGATGCTGGCCAAGCACTTCTGGACCGGTGTCCTCCCCACTCTCGCCGCCGGGTTGCGCAAATTTTCTGGTATATTTACAGTCCGGATAATTGGAGCAGGCAACAAAAGCGCCGAACTTTCCGCCGCGCAGGGCCAGCCTGCCCTCACCGCATTTCGGGCATAAACGCGGATCGGTGCCGTCTTCGCGCTCTGGAAAGAGATAAGGCGACAGAAAGATATCAAGCTCCGCGGTCACTTCCGACGGTTTCTGCTCCATGACCTCAACCGTTTTCGGTTTGAAATCGCGCCAAAACGCCTCCAGAAAGGACTGCCAATCGGCACGGCCACCGCTGATTTCATCTAACTGGTCTTCAAGGCCAGCGGTGTAGTCATAAGCGACATAACGTTCGAAAAAACGTTCGAGAAATGCTGTGAGAAGTCGCCCGGATTCTTCTGCAAAGAAACGATTTTTTTCGACGCGGACATAAGCGCGGTCTTTCAGCACCTGAATGGTCGATGCATAGGTCGATGGACGGCCAATACCCAGTTCTTCGAGACGCTTGACCAAAGTCGCTTCCGAAAAACGCGGAGGTGGTTGCGTGAAGTGCTGCGTTTTTTCCGCAGCGTGCTTGGCAGGAGCGTCGCCAACTGTCATCGCCGGCAAGATCGCGCCATCTTCGCCGTCGCTATCATCCAAACCTTCTTCATATACGGCAAGAAATCCCGGAAACTTCATAACTTGCCCCGTCGCACGCAAGCCAGTCTGACCGGTACCGTCGAGTAGATCGACAGTTGTACGTTCCATGCGGGCAGATGCCATCTGGCTGGCCATCGCGCGTTTGAAAATCAAGTCATATAAGCGGCCATGGTCGCCTGAGCCTGCCTTGTCCTTGCCAAAATCGGTTGGACGTATCGCCTCATGCGCTTCCTGCGCGTTCTTCGCTTTGCTCTGATAAACGCGCGGTTTCTCAGGCAAATAGCCGCTGTCGAACCGATCTGAGATGGATTTGCGCGCGGCGGAAATGGCGCTGTGGTCCATTTGAACGCCATCGGTTCGCATATAGGTTATCGCGCCATCCTCATACAGACCCTGCGCAATACGCATTGTGTGGCTGGCGGAAAAGCCCAGTTTACGTGCTGCTTCCTGCTGCAATGTCGAGGTGGTAAAGGGCGGTTGCGGATTGCGGGTTACCGGCTTTGTTTCGACGGTTTCGACCGTAAATTTGCCCGACTCAACTGCAAGGCGCGCTTGCTCCGCGTCCGCTTCGGTCTTGAGGTCCATCTTGTCGAGCTTCTTGCCCAGATATTGGATCAAGCGGGCATCAAATTTTTGGCCCTTATGTTCCATTCCGGCCTTCACAGACCAATATTCCTGCGCGCGGAACGCTTCGATCTCACGTTCGCGTTCCACAATGAGGCGCAGCGCAACCGACTGCACACGGCCAGCGGACTTTGCGCCTGGTAGCTTGCGCCACAAGACTGGCGATAGCGTAAATCCTACCAGATAATCCAGCGCACGGCGGGCGCGGTAGGCGTCAATCAGGTCTAAATCCAACGCGCGCGGTTGTTTCATCGCGTCGGTTACAGCCTGCTTTGTTATGGCGTTGAACGTCACCCGACCAACCTTGGCCGGCAGCGCCTTTTTCTTCGCGAGCACTTCTTGCACATGCCAGCTAATAGCTTCGCCTTCGCGATCAGGGTCGGTCGCCAGGATGAGGCCATCTGCTTTTTTCGCCTCGTCGGTAATCGCCTTAAGCTGTTTTGCCTTATCGACATAATTGTCCCACAGCATTTCAAAGCCATTATCGGGGTCAACCGAACCGTCTTTGGGCGGTAGATCGCGGATATGGCCATAGGAGGCCAGCACCTTGAATCCGGGCCCCAGATATTTCTCGATTGTCTTGGCTTTTGCAGGTGATTCTACGATAACTAATTGCATGATATTTTTTGCTTTTCTAAAATCTCTCGCGTGCGCGTATAGGCTGATGGGGTAAGGCAGGCCTCGTCAAGACGAAAAATGCGGCTGTGTTTTATGTCGCCAAGCGGACCTTCCCACCTGCCCCGCGTTCGAGTTTTCCGGCCAGCTCGAATTCGAGCAACACCATCTGGACGGTCGATGGACTGCTGCCGGATTGCCGCACCAATTCGTCGACCGCAACATAGGTCATGCCCATCAGGTCGATGACTGCGCTGCGTTCGGTGTCGCTGCCGTCATCGGCTATCATGGTCATCGACGGTTCGTATTTAACAGATGGCGCAAGCATGCGGTTGTCCAAGGGAGAAATAAGCTCGGCAATCTCCGATGCGTTCTGCACCAAAGTTGCGCCCTCACGGATAAGCTGGTTACAACCACGCGACCGTGGATCCAGCGGCGACCCTGGAATAGCCATAACCTCACGCCCGGCCTCCGCCGCCAGGCGCGCGGTAATGAGCGAACCCGACTTTGGCGCAGCTTCAATCACCACCGTTCCAGCCGACGCACCAGCGATGATCCGGTTTCGATACGGGAAATGCCTTGCGCGTGGTTCGGTGCCTGGCGGTTGTTCGGCAATCAAAAGCCCGCGCTCGGCAATTGCGTCCTGAAGCGCGCGGTTTTCGGGCGGATAGACCACGTCGATACCGCCAGCGATAACCGCAACTGTTCCGCCTTCGATAGAGCCTATATGCGCGGCGGTATCAATGCCGCGCGCAAGACCCGACACAACAGATAAACCCACTTGGCCGAGTTCAAACGCCAATTGCCGCGCAAACTGGCAGGCACCTGCGGACGCGTTACGCGCGCCGACAAGGGCCACCGTCGGACGCGATAACAAACCAAGATTGCCCTTCACGCAGATGACCGGCGGCGCATTGTCCATGTGCGACAGCAAATAGGGGTAGTCTGTGTCATCCATGAAAACATGGCGTGCGCCAAAGGCTTGAACAAACTGAATCTCCCGCGCAATGGCTGCCTCATTGGCAAGCACAACGTGTTTTCCGCCGCCGCGACGCACGAGATCAGGTAAAGCCTCCAGCGCGGCCCGCGCGCTTCCAAAACGCGCCATCAGTTGCCGATAGCTGACGGGACCGATGTTGGGGGAACGGATCAAGCGAAGCTGATCAAATTGCATTTGGCGCCCCCCCATACCCAAGATCAACTTTTGCTTTTGCCAATGCGGGGTTCAGTGCCGTTTATAAGATTTACTATATTGGCCCGATGTTTCCAAAAGACGATCAACGAGCAGGCGGTGAGCAACGCCACAAGTTCATAATGACCAAAAACGAGTGCCGCGACAGGCGCACAAACGGCGGCTACCAAGCCGGCCAGCGATGATAGCCGGGATATCAGCAAGACGCCAATCCAAGCGGCCGCGTAAACCAAGCCGCCCTGCCAGAACAGGCCAAGCAGGATACCCGCATAAGTTGCTACGCCCTTGCCGCCTTTGAATTGGAGCCAAACCGGGAAAAGATGGCCGAAAAATGCCCCGGCTGCGGCAAGGATTTCACCACCGGGAAGATAGCTACTGGCCAGCCAGACCGCAAAAAACCCTTTCAGCAGATCAAGCAGCAATGTCAGCGCAGCAAGCCCTTTACGGCCAGTCCGCAACACGTTCGTCGCGCCAATATTGCCTGACCCAATGGACCTTATGTCGCCGCCGCCAGAGAAACGCGTGAGCAACAAACCGAAGGGGATGGAGCCAAGCGCATAACCAAGCAACAGACCCGCAAACATGTTGAACCAAAGATCACTCACCACACGAATCCCCAAATTTCGGTATCGTGTAGCTGTTTTGTTCCGTAGGCTCAAGGTCGTCGCCTTGCTAGGCCGTGCAGGCAGCCCTGCAACCCCTGCCAATAGTGTTTGCGGCCGATTATGCGGGCTTACCTTACGGTACCAAGACTGAGGCGGAGATTTCGGCGCTGGTGCCAGCCTTGCTTGGCCGCTTGGTTGAGCGTTATCAGCCGCGCCTTGTCATTATTGCCTGCAACAGCGCCTGAACTATCGCCCTGGGTCATGTGCGCGCCGCTTTGAATGTGCCCGTGGTCGGCACTGTTCCCGCGATCAAGCCTGCTGCCGAGGCAAGTCAGACTGGCGTCATTGGCCTATTGGGGACGGCGGCAACCGTCCGTTAGGTCTATGTGGACGAACTTCAGGCCGATCATGCCCCGCACATAGGTTTGTTGCGCCATGCCGCGCCCGAACTCGTGCGCGCGGCTGAAGCAAAAATGCGCGGCGAAGTTGTTGACCCAGCAATTTATGCCAGAGCGATGGCTGGCTTGATCGAACAACCCTTTGGTGAACGCCTTGACGTGACTGTACTTGGCTGCACGCATTTTCCTGTGGTAGAAGAGGAGTTATTGGCCGCTGCTCCGCATATGCGGTTTGTCGATGGCGCAGCCGGCATCGCACGCCGCATCTGTCATTTCACCAAGGATCAAAACTGGCCCGAAAAGCCCGCTGTCGGTGTATTCGTCACGACTGGAGAGGTCAGCGCGTGGGGATCGCTGCTTCCGGCGTTATTTTCTTTGGGTGTGACGTAGATCACATCGCTGTAAACGAAAATAACTGTAAGCGAAAATATCGTTATAACCGAACCAGAATGACGCTTATTGCAAGTCGTTCGCGCTGGATTTTTGCATTGCCCGCGATTATTGGGGGTCGAATTGCCACGAGGGTGGTTTCAAACCGGGGTTAATATCCGTGAATTATAACGCTATTTTCGAAAAGGCGATTGATCGGCTTCATGCCGAGGGACGCTATCGCGTATTCATTGATATACTTCGGAACAAGGGTAGCTATCCCAACGCGCGCTGCTTTGCTGGTCATAACGGCCCAAAGAATATCACCGTCTGGTGCTCTAATGATTATCTCTGCATGGGCCAGAATCCCCACGTTATCAGCGCCATGGAAAACGCTTTGCATGATGTGGGTGCCGGTTCTGGCGGAACACGCAACATCGGCGGAAACACCCATTACCATGTCGAACTTGAGCAGGAGCTTGCGGACCTACATGGCAAGGATGGCGCGTTGCTGTTCACTTCAGGCTATGTTTCGAACGACGCGACTTTGTCAACGCTCGCCAAAGTGCTGCCGGGCTGCATCATTTATTCGGACGAATTGAACCACGCGTCGATGATCGCTGGCATCCGCAACGCAGGTTGTGAAAAGCGTGTTTGGCGGCACAATGACTTGGCACATCTTGAAGAATTGCTCGCAGCAGATGATCCAGAGGCACCGAAACTAATTGCCTTTGAAAGCGTCTATTCGATGGACGGCGACGTTGCCCCCATTGGCGCGGTATGCGATCTTGCCGACAAATATAACGCCCTGACCTATTGTGACGAAGTTCACGCCGTGGGCATGTATGGCCCGCGTGGCGGCGGCATTTCAGAACGTGATGCGGTGGCGGACCGTGTGACCATTATCGAAGGCACGCTTGGCAAAGCGTTCGGCGTTATGGGCGGCTATATCGCAGCGGACCAGAATATCATTGATGTGATCCGTTCTTACGCACCTGGCTTCATTTTCACGACATCCTTGTCGCCCGTTTTGGTTGCAGGCGTATTGGCCGCTGTGCGCCATTTGAAGGCTTCAAGCGTAGAGCGCGATGCGCAACAAGCCAATGCTGCTATGCTGAAAAAGCTTGTTTGCCGACGCAGGCCTGCCCGTGATGTTAAGCAACACGCATATCGTACCGTTGATGGTTGGCGATCCCGTTAAAGCCAAAAAAATCAGCGATATATTGCTCGCCGAATATGGCGTATATGTGCAGCCGATCAATTATCCGACAGTGCCACGCGGCACGGAACGGTTACGCTTCACACCAGGGCCTCAACATGATGAGGGCATGATGCGCGATTTGACTGCGGCGTTGTTGGAAATATGGGGCCGCATGGAAATGCCGGTCGCTCAGGCGGCCTGAGCAAGCAACTTCACGAACAGTTCCCGATCCACGTTTCCGCCTGACAAGGTTACGGCAGTCACGCCTTTTGGTTGAATTTTACCTGCAAGCATAGCAGCCAGCGCAACTGCGCCGCCTGGTTCCACAACGAGGTGCAGCTTTTCAAAAACCACGCGCATCGCGGTCGCCACTTCGTCGGTCGTGACCGAAACACCCTGAGACACGCGGCTTCGTAAAATCTCAAAATTCACAGGATAAGTTTGCGGCGTTTGAAGTGCGTCACAATAGGTTGGGTGCGTGAGGTCTTTGACAGGCAAAATTTCATCAGCGTCAAGTGAACGAATGATGTCATCCCATCCTTCAGGCTCAACAATGGCGATTTCTGCGTCCGGACACGCCAGCGCAAGGCCGGATGCCAAACCACCGCCGCCGCAGCACGAAATAATCATATCCGGCCCGGACAAGCCGAAACGCTGAAGTTGTTCCGTGATTTCGATCCCAGCCGTCCCCTGCCCTTCAATGACCCACGGATCGCCAAATGCGTGCACCAATGTTGCGCCGCTTTTGGCAATCAACCCAGCGGCGATTTCGTCGCGCGATTCGGTGGCACGATCGTAAAGAACCACGTCTGCGCCAAGCGCCTTCGTCGCCTCCAGCTTCATACGTGGCGCATTGGATGGCATGACAATCGTCGCCGATATTCCAAGCTTCTTCGCCGCCCAAGCAACGCCTTGTGCATGGTTTCCACTAGAAACGCCAACAACACCCCGCGCGCGTTCTTCTTCGTTCAGGTCGGACAGCCGATGCCACGCGCCGCGTATCTTGAAAGCGCCAATGGGCTGAAGCATTTCCGCCTTGCACCAGATGGTTACGCCGTCCACCTCAAGTGGTAGCAATGGTGTTTTGGGCAGAATATCGGAAATTTTGGCCATCGCCCGCCATACGCCCTCGTGCGTTGGTGTTTTGCGGGCCGCAGCCAATTCTTGTTCTGTCATAAAAGCCCCCTATATGCGTGCGCTGAACGAATCTCTGATAAGAGGAAACAGAAGATGAGCAAGATATTGGTTATTGGCGCAGGCGGCGTGGGGTCGGTTGCGGTCCATAAAATGGCCATGAACGCGGATATCTTTAGCCATATCAGCCTCGCAAGCCGCACCAAGTCGAAATGCGATGCGATTGCCGCATCGGTCAAGGAACGCACGGGCGTCGACATCGACACCTTTGGCCTTGATGCCGATGACGTGCCTGCGACCAAAGCATTGTTGAACCAGATCAAGCCAGAACTGGTCGTAAACCTTGCTTTGCCTTACCAAGACCTCAACATCATGGATGCATGTCTGGCCGCTGGTGTGCATTATATGGATACGGCAAATTACGAGCCGTTGGATGTCGCGAAGTTCGAATATCATTGGCAGTGGGCGTATCAGGATCGTTACAAGGAAGCGGGCCTCACCGCTTTATTGGGTTCGGGTTTTGACCCCGGCGTCACCAGCGTGTTCACGACCTATCTGAAAAAGCATTATTTCGACCGCATTGATACGCTCGACATATTGGATTGCAATGGCGGCGACCATGGTCAGGCCTTTGCCACCAACTTCAACCCCGAAATCAACATTCGCGAAGTCACCGCCGTCGCGCGGCATTGGGAAAATGGCAACTGGGTCGAAACCCCGGCGATGTCGGTAAAACAAAGCTTCGACTTTGAAGCGGTTGGACCCAAGAATATGTATCTGATGTATCATGAGGAAATCGAAAGCCTCAAAACACATCTTCCCGAAATCAAGCGCATCCGTTTCTGGATGACCTTTGGCGATGCATATATCATGCATCTGAACGTGCTTCAGGCGGTCGGCATGACGCGGATTGACCCTGTGTGGTATGAAGGCAAGGAAATCATCCCGCTGCAATTCCTCAAGGCTGTATTGCCTGAACCCGCCTCGCTTGGCCCGACGACCAAGGGCAAGACCAACATTGGCTGCATCGCCACTGGTATTGGCAAAGACGGCAAAGAAAAGACGCTCTACATCTATAATATCTGTGACCATGAGGATGCGTACGCCGAAACCGGCAACCAAGCCGTCAGTTACACCACAGGCGTTCCGGCGATGATCGGCGCAGCGATGCTGCTCACGGGCAAATGGTCGGGCGCTGGCGTGTGGAATATTGAACAGTTTGACCCCGATCCGTTCATGGACATGCTCAACGCGCATGGTCTGCCGTGGCAGGTGAAGGAACTGGACGGGCCTTTGGGCTTTTAATTCCGGACGGAACGTTAAAATTTGATCGTCACCCTGAACTTGTTTCAGGGTCCATTTTTTCTCTCAATCCTTCGGTCCGCGTGGCACGATAGATGCTGAAACAAGTTCAGCATGACGTCGGTGGTTTGATGCAGCGGTGAATAATGACATGGAAACCAAGGCTGGCGACCCCGGGGCATTTGCCCATTTTGACCTTCACCGCGTACCCTCGCCTGCCTTTGTGGTGGATGAGGTCGCGTTGCGGCGGAATCTTGCCATTTTGGCCGACGTCAAACTGCGTTCGGGTGCTAAGATATTGTGCGCGATGAAGGCTTTTTCCATGTGGAAGGTCGCGCCGATCATCGGCGAATATCTGGATGGTGTATGCAGTTCGGGCCTTTGGGAATCGCGTCTCGCGCGGGATTATTATAAGGGCGAAATAGCGACCTATTGCGCTGGTTATAAAGAGGCTGATATGGCCGAAATCGTGGCCATTTCCGACCATGTCATTTTCAACAGCCCATCGCAGCACACACGTTTTGCGCCGTTCCTGAATGACAGCGTCGATGTCGGCCTTCGCATCAACCCGGAACATGCCGAGGGCGAAGTCGCGAAATATGATCCCTGCTCGCCGGGATCGCGGCTTGGCTTTCCGATTAGCCAGTTGAAGGCAGAACATCTCAAAGGCGTATCAGGTCTCCATTTTCACACCTTATGTGAACAGGATTTCGAACCGCTCAAGCGCACTTGGGAAACGCTGAAACCGCACATTGCGCCTTATTTTGGGCAATTAAGCTGGCTCAACTTCGGTGGTGGTCACCATATCACGCGCGCCGATTATCAACGGGATGAACTGGTCGCGTTCATTCAAGACGTCCGTGCTGAAACGGGCCTCGACGTCTACCTCGAACCCGGCGAAGCCATCGCGCTCGATGCCGGGATATTGGTCGGCGAATTGCTCGACGTTTTTGAAAACGGTATGCAGGTTGGCATCACCGATATTAGCGCCACCTGCCATATGCCTGACGTCATTGAGGCACCCTATCGACCTGCGATGCTAGGAGAGCGCTCAGAAGGCTCTCCTGTGCGTCTGGGAGGGCCATCTTGCCTCGCCGGGGACATTATCGGCGATTATGTGTTGCCTGTTCCAGCAGAGCCCGGAGCGCGTTTTGCCTTCCTTGATCAGGCGCATTATTCCATGGTGAAAACGAACACGTTTAACGGCGTGCCGTTGCCATCGCTCTGGTTGTGGAATAGCGATAGCGATGCACTGGAATGCGTCCGTTCTTTCGATTGGACCGCGTTCCGCGACCGCCTGAGCTAGGCCGTGAACGAATCACTTTACAACTGTCCCAGCATTTCCTAAGGCGCTCCTCCGCTGCCCCAGGGGGACTTCCAATAACCGCAAGGCAGCCTTGTTGTTTCAATTTATCTTTTGGGGGTCCCTTGAATTGTACGAGAACACTGACGCACTTGCTGTAGTCCGCGCCCTTCGCCCGGACGAACCAATCACGCTCCTTCGCCCACATACTGCTGCGCGCGCTGCTCGTTTCTTCGTTGAGAAGTTTCAGGGTCAATCGCTTTATGCCGTCAAAGCGAACCCGTCACCCGCGTTGCTCGAAACTCTTTGGGAAGCTGGCATCACCCATTATGATGTTGCATCCTTGGGTGAAGTCCGGTTGGTCCACAAATTTCTGCCCGATGCGAAGCTGTGCTTCATGCATCCGGTCAAGAGCGAGCGCGCCATCGCGCAGGCCTATCACAACCATAATGTCCGCACATTCAGCCTCGACAGCCGTGAAGAGCTGGAGAAGATCGTGCGTGCAACACATGGCGCGACTGACCTTGAACTGTGCGTGCGCATTCGTGTGTCCTCTGAGCATGCAAAGCTAAGCCTTGCATCAAAATTTGGCGCTGATCCGTCTGAAGTTGCCGACCTGTTGGTTGCAACGCGTCAGGTCGCCGACAGCCTTGGTATCTGTTTCCATGTTGGTAGTCAGGCCATGACGCCAACAGCCTATGCCGAAGCCATGGAGCATGTGCGTGCCGCGATTGTCGAGGCGTCCGTCACGGTTGACATCGTAGACGTCGGTGGCGGCTTTCCGTCGGTTTATCCCGGCATGGAGCCTCCCGCGCTTGAGGGCTATTTCGACGTCATTCATAACTGCTTTGAAGATCTGCCGATTAGCTACTCTGCGGAACTTTGGTGCGAACCTGGCCGTGCCTTGTGTGCCGAATATGCGTCCCTGCTTGTGAAGGTCGAGAAGCGTCGCGGTAGCGAGTTATTCATCAACGACGGGGCTTATGGGTCGTTGTTTGATGCGGCACATATCGGCTGGCGCTTCCCTGTGGCGCTTCAGCGCTCGGACACGTCAATTGGTACCCAGATGGCTGAATTCAGTTTCTATGGGCCTACCTGCGACGATATAGACCATATGGCCGGACCTTTCATATTGCCAGACGATGTGCAAGCCGGCGATTATATCGAAATCGGCATGCTCGGCGCCTATGGCTGTGCCATGCGGACAGAGTTTAACGGCTTTGGTGAGACTGAAACGCTGATTGTCGGGGATCAGCCGATGGCAACGCTTTATGACTGGGCACCCGCCAATGATGCAGGCGTTCGGGCAACGCGATCGCAAAGCTCAAAAGTCTAAGTTACATTTGACAATTTATCTGAGGTGAACCACCCTCTCCACCTACATAGACGGGGAGGACTTTCTGCATGAATACGCCTATTTTGGCACCAGCGGCTGCGTTGGTGGTCTGGTCGCTTATAATGCTGTTCTGGATGGCGGGGACGCGGCTTCCGGCGATGTCAAAGATTGGCATGGACCTCGGCAAGGCTGCCCCGGGCGGTCGCGGGCAAGATATTGACTCCAATGTACCTCCCTCAGTTGCGTGGAAATCCCACAATTACGCGCATCTCATGGAGCAACCGACGATTTTCTATGCCACGATCATGATCTTGGCAATCTCCGGCGGCGCAACGGACCTGTCCGTTATGCTCGCTTGGGGCTACACCGTTTTGCGCGTGATTCACAGCTTATGGCAAGCGACGGTCAATACCGTCAGCATCCGCTTTATGTTCTTTTTACTATCGACTGTCTGCCTGACTATATTGGCGGTACAGGCGTTGCTTGCGACTATTTAAGGGGGAAAGTTTTATGGAAAGCGCAATTTTAGGTCCAGTTGTCGCGCTTGCGGCGTGGACCATGATTATCTGGATATGGATGTATGCCACCCGCCTGCCAGCGATGGGCCGTGCAGGCATTGACGGAACCAAGGTTGTCGGGTCCACTGGTGGGGCGCTGCGCGATGCTCTTATCGCCAAGGGCGAAGAAAAAGCATCATGGGTTGCAGACAATTACAATCACTTACACGAAGCACCTACAGTATTTTATGCGGTGTGCTTAGTGCTGGCGATGGTAGGACAAGGTGACAATTTGAACGCGACTATTGCTTGGGCATATGTCGGCCTGCGCGTCGCACATAGCTTAGTTCAGATTTTGTCCAACCGCGTGATTATACGCTTTGCGTTGTTTGCGTTGTCAACGATCGCACTCTTGATGCTCGTGGTGCATGCCGTGATGTCGGTGCTGCTTCACTGACGACTAAAATGGCCTACTAGCTCGATATGGGTTGACCAGCGGAACTGTCCCACGGGCCAGATCCGCTGCAACCTGTATCCAGCAGCAATCAGCGTTTTCGCGTCACGCGCAAAGCTTGCCGGATTGCAGCTGACATAGGCAATATTTGCCACATTAGACGCTGCAAGCTGCGCCACTTGCTCCTTTGCGCCGGCACGTGGCGGATCAAGCACCACCGTCTGAAACTTATTCAACTCCTCAGGCGTCAGTGGTCGCCTGAACAGATCTCTATGTTCTGCAAATATGGTCCGACCAGCGCGCCCCGCAGCCGCCTTTAAAGCAAGGCTGGCCTGCAGATCGGCCTCGCCAGCATAAATTTTTCGTCCCGCACCCATCGATAGCGCAAAAGTGCCTGACCCTGCGAACAGGTCGGCGATGATAGTATCACTACCAACGATTGCATTCACCGCATGTACCAACGCAGCCTCGCCATCGACTGTGGCCTGAAGAAAGCCATAAGGTTGATAACCCACCGCAACCCCGCCAAGCGTGACGGTGACAGGCTCTGGCTCGTAAAAAGGCACTGGGCCATAGCCTTCATCGAGCGACAGCCGCGCGAGATTATGGGTTTTGGCGAATTCGGACAGCAACTCGTGCGTATCGAGATCATTTGCGATCCAGTTCTCAATGAGAACGTCAACGCCTTGGTCCACCATCGCCAATTTAATCTGCACCTGACGCGCGCGGTTTAGCCGTGGCTCAAGCAATGTCCGCATCGGCGCAAGCACGGCAAACAACTCTGGTGCCATGACATCACACTGACGTAAGTCGATAATCCGATGGCTTTTCTCTGTGCTGAAACCAAGCTGAAACTGCTTGCCTGCCCAGGCCGAACGCACCGCGATACGGCGGCGCGTCTTTGGCGGCGACAGATGCACGGACATCACTTCGCCGATGTCGACTTGTTGCGTGGCAAGGGCATGCGTCACGCGCTCTGCAATAAACAGGCGCTGGCTGTCTTCGTCGAGATGCTGCAACTGGCAACCACCGCACAACGGAAAGTGCTGACACGGCGGCGTAACGTGGTGCGGGCCGTGTATCAAACCGCCCGACGGTTCAACAATGTCGCCTGGCGCTGCCAAAGCCACATAACGGCCATTTGCAGTGACGCCATCGCCGCGTGCCGCGACCCTGATAATCTTTTCCGTCATTTCCATACCGCCCCATGCCCGTGAAGGGACAAGCAATCAACTGGCGTGTTTGGCAATTTCTCTGGTATTTACGGGCGGCGTGCTTTCAAATTGCGCGGGCAGCCGGTATTTGTCGTCGCCAGAGGACAGTTCAATCATGCCGTCTTCGAGCAGACTGATGCGCGTTTCGTCGAAGCCATCCGCTACAGATAGCCCTCTACCGTTATTGAGAACATTAAACCTTCGAAATCCGCCATTGGGGTGGCGGAGAACCAGCATAATAGTGCCATTTGCGGTAATCTGTTCGGTGGAGCAGACGCGCGCGAAAATAGCAGAACCTGCCAACGCACATTCTATTTTGCCATCCGCTTTGGGTTTCTGTCCGGTGCCGACCTTATTTTGCGGAGACGCGCTATCTTCGCTTCCGCAGCCTGCCAAGGCGGTAAATAGCAAAGTGCCAAACAGCCAATTAGATATCGGCGAAGACATGCGTCTCAGCTGCGCCACCGGGATGCGTCACTGCACCTTTATAGGCTGGACCTACATTTTGGGCATAACGCCAGATTGCACCAGATTGAAAATCCGTCTGACGCGGTTTCCAGTTCTTACGACGTTCTTCAAGGACTTCATTAGCAACATTCAGATCGATTACACCCGTTTCGGCGTCGATCATGATCTCGTCACCATCCTCGATCAAGGCAATCGGCCCGCCCAAAGCGGCCTCTGGTCCAACATGGCCAATGCAGAAACCGCGCGTTGCGCCAGAAAAGCGACCATCTGTGATAAGCGCAACTTTTTCGCCCATCCCCTGCCCGTATAAAGCGGCAGTCGTTGACAACATTTCGCGCATGCCGGGGCCGCCCCTTGGTCCTTCATAGCGGATGACAATAACCGAACCTTCTCGAATTTCCCTTGCCTCAACCGCCGCAAAGCAATCCTCTTCACAATCGAAAACCTGAGCCGGACCGGTGAAAGTCAACCTGTCCATGCCAGCAACTTTCACAATTGCGCCTTCCGGGGCCAGTGTACCGCGAAGTCCGACAACGCCGCCAGTGGGGGTTATGGGTGCGGTTGCGGGATAGATGACCTTTTGATCCGGGTTCCACGTGATTTGGTCGATATTTTCGCCAAGTGTTTTGCCCGTAACAGTCATGCAATCACCATACAACAGCCCCTCAGCCAGCAAGGACTTCATTAGCATGTAGACACCGCCAGCATCATACATGTCGCGCGCGACAAACTGGCCGCCGGGTTGGAGATCGGCCATATATGGTGTGGTCTTAAATGCATTAGCCACATCGAACAAATCGAAATCAATACCGGCCTCATGCGCCATGGCGGGCAAATGCAAAGCGCCGTTGGTTGATCCACCCGTCGCAGCAACAATTCGTGCTGCGTTAACAAAGGCTTCGCGTGTACATATGTCACGTGGTCTGATATTGCGTGCGAGCAATTCCATGACTTGAACGCCCGCCGCATGCGCGATTTGGTCGCGGGTGGAATAGGGCGCTGGTGCCATGTTGCTGTTGGGCAACGAAAGACCAATCGCTTCTGCAACGCAGGCCATGGTGTTCGCGGTATATTGCCCGCCACATGCCCCATGACCGGGGCACGCTACGCGCTCAAGTTCTTCCAATTCCGATAAAGGGCAAGCGCCCGCCGCGTATTTGCCGACGATTTCAAACACGTCCTTAACCGTCACGTCTTTGTTGTTGTAACGACCGGGCAGAATGGAGCCGCCATATACAAAGATCGATGGCACGTTTAGACGCAACATCGCCATCATGATGCCGGGCAGCGACTTGTCGCATCCCGCAAAGCCCACAAGCGCGTCATAGCAGTGACCACGCACCGAAAGCTCCACCGAATCCGCAATGACTTCGCGGCTGACGAGTGACGATTTCATCCCCTGATGCCCCATGGCGATGCCGTCGGTCACGGTGATGGTATTGAAACGACGCGGCATTCCGCCGCCCTGCTCCACGCCCACGCGCGCGATATCGGCCTGCGCATCCAATGTCGTGTTGCACGGGGCGCTGTCATTTCCAGCGGAGACCACGCCAACAAAAGGCCGCGCGATTTCTTCTGCAGTCAGACCCATTGCATAATAATAGCTGCGATGCGGGGCGCGTTCGGGCCCTACAGACACATGGCGGCTTGGCAATTTGGACTTGTCGAACTGGTTTGGCATACTGACCTCCGTTAAGCCCAATGCTTTAAGCCTTTTTATATGGATAAGCCAAGCTGTTCCGACACAAAATGGCACATTTCTGCCAATGTGCGTGCATATCTTGCTTGGCCATCGGGGTCGCTTGATACATCCTGCCGCATCTCGATGCCGATATAGGGGATGTTATTGGCTTCGGCATGTCGGTTCATCGTCGCGTTCAGCAGTTTGCCGGAATAAGGAAGCTGGTCGCCAACAATATATCCTGCGTTTTCAAGAAAAGGGATCGCCAATTTTGATGCCTTTTCCTGTTCATTATACAAAACCCCAAATTCCCAAGGACGAACCTCTTGTGGTGTGCTCTCAAGGGCTGGCGTGAAGCTGTGGAGCGATAAAATAAGGGCCGGACGGTGTTGCGACAGCAACTGCGCCAAATATGTGTGATATGGCCAAAAAAAGCGTTCCAGCCGTTCCTCTTCCTCCTTAGGCCCAAGGTCGTTGCCGGGAATGACCACACCGTCGCTGTGCGTGGGGATCGCCGCGGCATCATGCGCATCGCGGTTTAAGTCGACAACCAGGCGCGAATACCCACCCAGATAGGCCGCAAAGCGCGCGTCCTGTATGATCAAGCGCGCAACCTCGGCGACGCCAATGTCCCACGCAATATGGGCGCTAAGAAGCGCCGGGTCGATGCCGAGATCAACATCTTCGGGGACGCGGTTCGACGCGTGGTCCCCGATTATGAGAAACCCACCTTTCTGCGGCGTTCCCAATATTGCGAACGGAGCCTCGTTCATCGCAGCATAGTGGCTATCGACCACCAATGCGGATCAAGCGTTGCTCTTGCGGTCTCAAGGGCTGCTGCATCTTCAAACAAGGCAAAGCAAGTCGCCCCAGAACCAGACATGCGCGCCAAGGCAGGGGCTGCCCGCGACAGTCGGTCCAGAATGTCCGAAATAGCGGGGCAAATCGCCGCAGCAATTGGTTCAAGGTCATTTTGCCCTGTAATCGCAGCGTCCCAAATATCCCCACGATCAACTTCGCCGCCGTCAACGCCGCTCCATGCGTTGAATATCGCCGCTGTAGAAACGGATTGAAGCGGGTTTACCAATAACACATGCCGCGCGGCGATGTTGCTATCGTCCAAAAATGCCAGCGCGGTTCCGGTGCCGCTGCCAAAACTCGGGCGACTGAATATACATGCGGGAATGTCGGCCCCCAATGGCGCGAGGATATCGGCCAGCTCCTGTTCGGTCGCATCCAACCCCCAAAGCTGGTTAAGTAGCCTTGCGGTGGCTGCTGCGTCCGCGGATCCACCGCCAATACCAGAGGCAATCGGCAATCTTTTGTCGAGCCGGATCGCTGCACCTTGCGTAACCCCAAAGTGCGCCTGTAAGGACAAGGCCGTTTTCAGCACCAAATTGCTTTCATCCGCCTTTAGACCGGGGCCAAAGGGGCCATCAATCTCTAGACTCAGCGCATCTGCAAAGTTTGCAGTAAGAATGTCGCCGTCCTGCACAAAGGCGAACAGCGTTTCGATGTCATGATAGCCATCAGCCCGCCGTCTCCTGACGTGCAAGGCAAGGTTTATCTTTGCAAAGGCTGTTTCAGAATATTCCACGATTAGACCTTAACCCCCCGGTGGCGACCAATGCGCCACCCTGATTACATATTGGGGTAGTTAGGCCCACCGCCGCCCTCTGGCGTCACCCAATTGATATTCTGGTTCGGGTCCTTGATATCGCAAGTCTTACAATGAACGCAGTTTTGCGAATTGATTTGATAGCGGGCATCCTTACCCTCTTCTTCAATCCACTCATACACTCCTGCGGGACAATAGCGCGCTGATGGCCCAGCAAACTCCATAAACTCGCTGTTTTTCTGAAGGTCCATGTCTTTGACCTGCAAATGAACTGGCTGGTCTTCGGCATGGTTGGTGTTTGACAGAAAAACCGACGACAGACGGTCGAAGCTGAACACGCCATCGGGCTTTGGATATTCAATACGTTCAGCCGCATTTTTCTTTTTCAGCGCCTTGTGGTCCGGATGGTGCTTCATGGTGAATGGCATGCGTATGCCGAAATTCTCCAGCCACATGTTCACACCAGCGAGCGCGCTACCCAGAAGGTTACCGTATTTTTCGACCAGCGGAAGGACGTTGCGTACCATTCGCAATTCTTTGTAAATCCAGCTATTTTCATAGGCTGTCTGGTATGAAGTGAGCGCGTCATGTTCGCGGCCCGCAGCCAGCGCTTCCACCGCAGCTTCAGCCGCCAGCATGCCGGATTTCATCGCCGTATGCGTGCCCTTGATCCGCGGCACGTTTACGAATCCGGCCGAACACCCGATCAACGCGCCGCCAGGGAATGCAAGTTCAGGCACCGACTGCCAACCGCCGTCGCTAATCGCGCGTGCGCCATAAGAAACACGGCGACCACCGGCGAGTATCTTCTTAATCTCAGGATGCGTTTTCCAACGCTGAAACTCTTCGAAGGGTGACAAATAAGGATTTGAATAATTGAGCCAAACAACAAAACCCAAGGCAACTTGATTGTTCGCATGATGGTATAAAAACGCGCCGCCATTGGCATCCGTCAACGGCCAGCCCTGGCTGTGGATTACGCGTCCGGCAGAATGCTGCTCGGGCGGAATGTCCCACAATTCTTTAATGCCAATGCCGTAAACCTGCGGCTCACAATCCTTATCCAGCGCAAATTGCGGTTTGAGCAATTTGGTGAGATGACCTCGCACGCCTTCGGCAAAGAATGTATATTTTGCATGCAATTCCATGCCGCGCATATAATCGTCTTTATGGCTGCCATCGCGCGCAATGCCCATATCGCCCGTCGCGACACCCCTGACCGAGCCATCGGCGTTGTAAAGAATTTCTGCGGCCGAAAAACCGGGGAAAATTTCTACACCCAGATTTTCAGCCTGCCCCGCCAACCAGCGGCACACATTACCAAGCGAGCCGGTATATGTGCCCTTGTTATGCATGAAACCGGGCATCAGGAAATGCGGTATGTTGAACTTGCCAGTCTTGGTCAAAAGCCAGTGCTGATTGTCATTGACCGGCGTATCGACCAGCGAACAGCCCAACTTGCGCCAGTCAGGCAGCAGCTCGTCAAGCGCCTTGGGATCAATGACCGCACCGGACAATATATGCGCGCCCACCTCGGAACCCTTTTCAAGGATGCAGACGCTGGTATCGGGGGATAATTGTTTTATGCGGATTGCGGCCGAAAGTCCCGCTGGCCCCGCGCCAACAATAACAACATCATAGGGCATCGACTCACGCTCGCTCATTGCCTTTATCCTTTACCCGGCAGATAATTCAGGCCATCCCGATAACCGAACAGCTCGTGGAAATTGCCATGCCAAGCAATTGACCCTGCCGTCAACTGGTGACTGAAGGGATTTATGGAGGATCGGGGAAAAATTACCGCATTTGCTGTGGTTGAATCATTATCTGGTTGGTGGGAACTGGCTGGGGTTGATTCGGCTGTGCGCGAAAGCACGTCGGATTTGCTAGCGCAGGATGCTGTCGATACGTCCCCGAATGCACCCGTCGTTGCCGCTACCGAGAAAAAACAGGCAGAGCCGCCTGCGACGCCCAACATCATCTGGCCCAATGATATTGCCACCCTTCGCGAGATGGTGGTCGGTGGTGCCCCCCTGCCCGGATATGCTTATGGTCCCGTCCGCTTTCCGCCTGTTGGCCCGGTTAGTTGCGAGGTGATGATTATTTCGGATCTGCCAGATATATTGCCTACGCCAGAAACCTCGACGTCCTTGAATGCGGCTCTTGTGCATCGGATGCTTGCCGCAATCGGGATCGATACAGCACTATGTTATTGCACATGGTTGGCGACGAGCATGCCGTCAACAGCGGAGGTTCCTGAAAACGACTTGCCCGCCCTCGCCGCGTTTATGCTGCATCAGATACAACTGATTAGACCTAAATCTTTGGTGATACTCGGTTCCGCCGCATGCAAGGCTCTGTTAGGCGAAGAATTGATGAACGCACGGGCGGAGTTACGAAATGTTAATCATGATGGCCTCAACATAACAACGCTGGCGACATTTCATCCGCGAACCCTTATTGCGCGACCTGCCATGAAAAAGCATGCATGGAGGGATTTGCAGATGTTTGCGAAAAGGGTGCTCCAATGAGCAAAAGAATATGTAATTGGAAATGGCTGGCTTTTGCGCTGGCTTGCGCCCCCATTGCGACGGCGCACGCAAACACAAGCGATGGATTTCGCGCAATTGTCCCCGCTCAGCCGGCACCCCATGTTCTTAGCGCACAAGAAAAAGCCGTTTTCACTGCGATCTACGAAGCTATCCGTGCGGAAAAATGGGACGAGGCTTCACGCATGATTGATGCAGCGCCCCAGGGCCCCATGTCCGCAATGGCGCGCGCGGAATTATATGTCGCACCCAATAGCCCAAAGGTGGAGGCAGCGCAGTTGCAAGCCCTGCTTGAGGCTGCACCTTATTTGCCGCAGGCTGAACAATTGGCGACTATGGCACGTAAGCGCGGTCTGGAGATGGTTCCCAATCGGCCGGGTATCCGCCGCTTTTCATGGCTAGGTGGCGCACCAAAAAGGGATTTGCCCGCAAGTAAGGCAAGCGATAGCGTACGTGCCGAATTGCAGGTTTTCATTAAAAATGACCAATCTTTTGCCGCCGAACAGTTTTTGGAAAGCAAAGCATTGGAACTGTCACCCGAAGCGCTGACGGAATTACGCTATCGTGTGGCATGGTCTTATTATATCGAAAATGACGATGCATCCGCAAAGCGTGTTTCTGCGGTCGCGCATGTTGCCGGTGGAGAATGGGGCACGCAGGCCGCCTGGGTACTTGGCCTCTCTTCTTGGCGGCTGGGTGATTATGCCGCTGCCTATGACGCCTTTGACGATGTTGCCCGCTTGGCTAGTAACGATGATTTAAGGGCCGCAGGGCTCTTCTGGGGCGCACGCGCGGCCATGGCCGCAAAACAACCGCAATATATTCAGACCAAGATGCAAAAGGCGGCGCAACTGTCAGAGACCTTTTACGGCTTACTCGCCAGCGAAGCGCTTGGCATGGAACCGATCGTGCGCAAGGTAGCGAAAGTCGTCAAGCTAGATTGGGCGAGCTTGAAAGAGCAGCAAAACGCGATTTTGGCGGTATCCCTGACAGAAATTGGTCAGAACAAGTTGGCAGATCAGGCACTGCGCCATCAGGCAAGAATTGGCGATGCGCGGCAGCATACAAACCTCGCGCAATTGGCGGGCGCGTTGAACTTAGCTTCAACGCAATTTTGGTTGGGCCATTATGGTCCATCACGTGACCAGAGCAACATTATGGCACGTTACCCCCTGCCCAATTGGCAACCAACCGGTGGCTGGCGCGTCACGCCATCATTGGTCTATGCCCACACGTTACAAGAATCCAATTTCCGTACCGACGTGATCAGCCCTGCTGGTGCACGCGGCCTCATGCAGGTGCGTCCCGGAACCGCTCAGGACCTTGCACGGGCGCGCGGTGCGTTCTTCACGGCATCCGAATTGGACCGCCCGACGATCAATTTGGAATATGGCCAGTCCTATTTGGAAAAGCTGCGCGATTTACCCGCGACGGGCGGGTTTTTGCCTAAGGTGATCGCGGCCTATAATGCGGGGCCGGCTCCGGTGATACGGTGGAATAGCGAAGTACGCGATAATGGTGACCCGCTGCTGTTCATTGAATCTATCCCTTATTGGGAAACGCGCGGTTATGTAGCTATAATTCTGCGAAATTACTGGATTTACGAGATGCGTGCAAACAAGGCGTCGGGAAGCTTGAAGGGCCTAGCCCAGTATATGTGGCCAAAATTTCCCGATGCTAATGGCACCGTCACCGCGCGCAGGATAACAGGGGGCGTCATTGCCGCTCGATGAAAACAGGGCGTTCAAGCCGGTAAACATCGCGCTCCTGACGGTGTCCGACACCCGTGGAATCGAAAACGACTCCAGCGGCGATATTTTGGCAGAACGGATAGTCGCCGCTGGACACAAGATCGCTGATCGCGCTATTTTGCGCGACGATGCCGCTTCAATCATTGCACGGCTGCATAATTGGATCGACGACGATCACGTCGATGTTGTCATCTCAACCGGTGGCACCGGGTTAACCGGACGCGACGTGACACCCGAAGCTTTGGACCGTGTAAAGACCAAGGATATCCCTGGCTTCGGCGAACTGTTCCGCTTGTTAAGCTTCGCAAGCATAGGCACATCCACCATACAGTCGCGCGCCTGCGCCGTGCTGGCGGGCGGGACGTATATTTTTGCCCTTCCCGGTTCAAACGGCGCAGTTAAAGACGGTTGGGACCAGATTTTGGTTCATCAACTCGATAGCCGCCATCGTCCCTGCAATTTTGTGGAATTGATGCCGCGCGTACGCGAAATGTAATTTAAATGGCCCGCCAAGCCTATTTTAGCCCAAGGTCGCCGCGGCCGGGCTCAATCTTCCAGCACAAAATCCTTAAACTGAGCACGAAGCGCCACTTTTTGAATTTTGCCAGTGCCGGTGTGCGGAAGTTCGTCAACAAACAGCACACGGTCAGGCATCCACCATTTGACGATGCGTTCCGCCAGATAGGCCTTCACCGTCGCTTCATCGACGTCAGCCCCCGGTTTTTTGACAGCGATTAGAACGGGCCGTTCATCCCATTTGGGATGCGGGATACCAATTGCGCCTGCTTCGGCAATGCCGGGGCAACCAACCGCGATATTCTCAAGCTCAACTGAACTAATCCACTCGCCGCCCGATTTGATGACATCCTTCACGCGGTCCGTGATCTGCATCGTGCCGTCCGGGTGCAGCACCGAGACATCTCCGGTATCAAACCACTGATCCGCGTCAACCGCGTCCGCCTCGGCCTTGAAATAGCGTTTAATGACCCATGGCCCGCGAATCTGGAGCGCGCCAGACGTCACACCATCGCGCGGGGCGACATTGCCGTCCTTGTCGATCACGCGCAGCTCAACACCAAATGGCGTGCGGCCTTGTTTGCAAACCACGTCGATCTGCTGTTCGAGCGTCAGTTCATCCCAATTGGGTGTTGGCGCCCCCATCGTGCCAATGGGCGATGTCTCGGTCATGCCCCATGCGTGCGATACACGCACGCCCGACGTCATCAGACGCTCAATCATGCCACGCGGCGCAGCCGACCCGCCAATCGTGACCAAGCGCAGTTTGCCAAGTGTCGCATCACGCCCGGCAGCGGCCTCTGCATCCAAATGCGCGAACATTGAAAGCCACACTGTGGGCACACCTGCGCTATGGGTAATGCCTTCTTGCAGCATTAAGCCATGCAAGGTTGCGGCGTCATTGGTGGTCGAAAACACGAACTTCACCCCCGCAGCGGCACCTGCAAAGGGGAGGCCCCAGCTTGCCGCATGGAACATCGGCACGATCGGCAGCAATGCCGACTGCGGGCTAAGGTCAAAAATGGATGGCGCGATTTCAGCCATCGCGTGCAACATGGTCGAGCGGTGTTGATACAAAACACCCTTTGGATTGCCCGTTGTGCCGCTGGTGTAACACAACATACACGGCTCACGTTCGTCGCCCGTTGCCCATTCATAATTGCCATTTTGCGCGGCGATGAACGCACCGTAGCTGTCGTCGCGGTCAAACACGACATAATGTTCAACGGTCTTCAGATGCGGCTTCAACCGATCGATAATGGGCTGGAACATTGCGTCATACATCAACACCTTATCTTCGGCATGGTTCATGATGTAGATTAGGTCTTCGTCGAACAGCCGCACATTGACGGTGTGGATCACTCCACCAAAACCAATCGCGCCATACCAAGCCGCCAAATGCCGATGATGGTTCATGGCAAAAGTGGCAATCCGGTCGCCCTTTTGCAGGCCCAAACCCGCAAAGGCTTGTGACAATTTGCGCGCTTCGGTTGCGACGCCAGACCAGTTTGTGCGTTCAATATTGCCATCAGTCCAACGCGTCACGATTTCGCGCGTGCCATGTTCGCGGGCTGCGTAGTCGATCAAACGCGGAACGCGAAGATCCCAATCTTGCATGGTGCCGTGCATCAAAATCTCTCCCTCATACCAGGCCGCAGGATACCGCAGAC
Source organism: Sphingorhabdus sp. (assembly GCF_050921905.1). Lineage (NCBI taxonomy): Bacteria > Pseudomonadati > Pseudomonadota > Alphaproteobacteria > Sphingomonadales > Sphingorhabdaceae > Sphingorhabdus > Sphingorhabdus sp. Next base: position 783,773 of record NZ_CP050888.1, read on the forward strand.
GCAATTTCTGTCTACGGTTTTCGCAGTTCAGCGCACCAATGCCAAAACAGGACCCAGCGGCGCAAGCTCTACATTTTCGATACCGTCAATTATACGCACTTGAGCAAGCAAAGATGCATCAATCTGGAAGCGGCGACCAAGCACGATATGCACCCATCGTCCGTCGGCAGCCCGGGTTTTGATGACCAACTCGCTTCGGCCACCGCCCAATGGCGCAACGATTTGCGCGAGCTGCGCCATGGCTGCTTCATGCGTTACATCCAACTGCATTTTCAGCCGCGACACGCTCGTCAAGCCGCTGAGGGCTTTGGCGCTTTTTACCGTAAAGCTTGGTGTTTCGTCGCCGGGCCGCATGTCCATTTCGCAATCGAGCAAAAGGCACTCCGCGTCTTTTGCCCACTCGGCAAGTTGTGTGCCGACCGCCTCGTCAAAACATCGTACCGAAAACTGGCCGCTATTGTCCGAAAAATCCGCAATCATGAAACGCTTCCCCTTGCGTGACTCGCGCCAGCGGATGCCTTCGATCAATGCCGACATGGTGGCGGGGCGGCGGACACCTTCGGCTATTGGCCCGCTGTCGAGCCAGACCGCATAAGGTTTTGCGCCGTGGCTAATGGCCAGCGCCTCATATTGCGAACAAGGATGTGCCGAGAAATAAAACCCAAACGCGTCTTTTTCCTGGTTCATTTGTTCGCCGGGTGCCCATTGCAGGCTGCTGTCAATCCGTAGCGCCGCCATGTCGGACCCGCCCTCACCAAACAGGCCGCCCTGCCCGCTTTCGCGTGAATCGCGCGCAGATTGCGCTGCCGCCAAAAGTGTTTCTGCTGCGGCATGGACCGCGCCACGGTTTGGTTCCAAATTATCAAAAGCACCCGCAGCAGCGAGATTTTCAAGGCTTCGGCGGTTGATCTGACTTGGATCGACCCGGTTGGCAAAGTCATCAAGGCTTTTGAACAATCCCGCCGTCGCGCGTTCTGTGACCAATATCTCCATCGCCCGTTCGCCGACATTTTTGATGCCGCCCAACGCATAACGCACGGCATGCTCCCCATGCGCATTGGTCTCAACGGTAAATTCGGCCTCGCTCCGGTTGATGTCCGGCTGCAAACAAGTGACGTCCAGCCTGCGCATATCGTCTATGAAGGTCGCAAGCTTGTCGGTTTGATGCATGTCAAAACACATGGATGCGGCGAAAAATTCTTCGGAGTGATGCGTTTTTAGCCATGCAGTTTGATAGGCCAACACAGCATAAGCGGCGGCATGGCTTTTGTTGAAACCATAGCCCGCAAATTTGTCGATCAAGTCGAAAAGCTCGTTCGCCCGGTTGGGAGGAATCGCATGCGTTGCGCAGCCCGTGACGAAGCGTTCCCGCTGGGCATCCATTTCGGCCTGAATCTTCTTACCCATTGCACGACGAAGCAAATCTGCTTCCCCAAGGCTGTAGCCGGCCAAAATTTGCGCGGCTTGCATAACTTGTTCTTGGTAAACAAATATTCCGTAGGTCTCGTTCAACACGGACTCAAGCAAGGGGTGCGGATATTCAATGCTTTCTTCACCATTTTTGCGGCGGCCAAACATGGGAATATTGTCCATTGGACCCGGACGATAGAGGGACACGAGCGCGATGATGTCACCAAAATTGGTTGGTTTCACCGCCGCAAGCGTGCGGCGCATGCCTTCGGATTCCAACTGGAAAACGCCTACAGTGTCACCCCGTTGCAGCAATTCATATACTGCGGGGTCATCATGCGGCAATAGGTCGAGATTGATCTCCACCCCCCGCTTGGCGAGCATCTGGCTGCCCTTTTGCAGGACGGACAGCGTTTTCAATCCCAAAAAGTCGAACTTAACGAGGCCAGCACTCTCGACATATTTCATGTCAAATTGCGTGACGGGCATGTCCGAACGCGGGTCACGGTATAACGGCGCCAATTCCGATAATTCGCGGTCGCCAATCACCACGCCGGCGGCATGTGTCGAACTGTGGCGTGGAAGGCCCTCCAGTTTCATCGCAAGGTCGAACAACCGTTTCACCTGCGCATCTCGCCGATATTCTTCCCGCAACTCCGCCACGCCGGACAAAGCGCGTTTCAAATCCCATGGGTCAGCGGGCAGATTTGGCACTTGCTTACACAGCCGATCAACTTGGCCATAGCTCATCTGCAGCACGCGCCCGGTGTCGCGCAGCACCGCCCGCGCCTTCAGTTTTCCAAAAGTGATGATTTGCGCAACCTGACCCGCGCCGTATTTTTTCTGGACATAACGAATGACTTCGCCACGGCGCGTTTCGCAAAAGTCGATATCGAAGTCAGGCATCGACACACGGTCGGGGTTAAGGAAACGTTCGAACAGCAGGCCGAGCTTGATGGGGTCAAGATCGGTAATTGTTAGCGCCCAAGCGACCAGCGAACCTGCCCCCGATCCACGGCCCGGGCCAACGGCAATATCCTGCTCCTTTGCCCATTTGATGAAATCGGCAACGATCAGGAAGTAGCCCGGAAAACCCATGACGCAGATAACATCGGCTTCAAACTTCAACCGGTCAAAATAAACTTGCCGCTCCGCAGCGTCAGTTATTCCCGCAATCTCAAGCCGCTTTTCAAGCCCAAGCCGCCCGTCTTCGCGCAATTGCGCGTCTTCGGCGGTCCGGTCACCGGCAAGGCTTGGCAGTATCGGGCTGCGATAGGGCGCAAGGGCGGCGCATCGCTGCGCAATCACGAGCGTATTAGCCAGCGCCTCGGGCACATCAGCAAACAATTCGCGCATTTGCTTGCCCGTTTTAATCCACGTGTCGCGGCTGCTCCTGCGGCGGTCCTCGCTTTCGATATAGGCGCCGTCCGAGATGCACAGCATGGCGTCATGTGCGTCGAAGAAATCGGGTTCCGCAAAAAAGGCGGGATTGGTGGCAACCAAAGGAATATCGCGCGTATAAGCAAGGTCAATTAGCGCGTCTTCCGCCGCTTCTTCAACGGCGTCGTGGCGCCTGCTGAGTTCGATATACAAACGGTCGGAAAACAGCGCCTGAAGACGCGTCAGGTAGCTGGATGCCGCGTCATGCTGCCCTTCACTTAATAATCGGGCCAAAGCGCCCTCTGCACCACCCGTAAGGGCGATCAGGCCGTCCTTATGACCGGCAAGCTGTTCCAGCGTGACATGTGCGTCAAGGTCTTCGGGGCGATCAAGATGCGCCATGGAAACCAATCGGCATAGATTGATATAACCGCTTTCATCTTGGGCAAATAATGGCAACCAGTCGCGGATGAACTTTCCGTCGGACGTCGGCCGCCTGATTGCAAGCAGCGCGCCAATGATCGGTTGCACACCGCAAGATTTCGCGCCGTCCTGAAATGGCATAACGCCATAAAGGCCATTGCGATCACAAATCGCAATCGCTGGAAAACCAAGCTTCTTCGCAGTTTCGCCAATCGCCTTGGGCTCAATCGCGCCTTCCAATATGGTGTATGCGGAATACACGCGCAAGGGGACGAAGGGTACATAAGCCATGCCCCATCGTTAGAACACGCGCCTGATTCGACAAAGTCTGTTTTGGGCTAAGCTGTGGACAATCAGGTTGCTTCGGCGAGCAATTTTTCAATGTCCTTTGCCAACGCCTCTGGTTTGACTTGAGGACCATGGCGGGCGACGACATTCCCCTTGCGGTCGACAAGGAATTTGGTGAAGTTCCATTTGATACCGCGTGAACCCATCAGGCCAGCTTGCTGCTGCTTCAGATAATGCCACAACGGGTCTTCATCGGTTCCGTTGACATCAATTTTCGCCGTCAATGGAAAGGACACATCATATGTGAGCGAACAGAAATTCTGGATTTCTTGTGCGTCGCCAGGCTCCTGCGCGCCGAACTGGTTACAGGGGAAAGCCAATATTTCGAGACCTTGGCCCTTATATTGGCGATAGAGCGCCTCCAGGCCCTTATACTGGGGCGTGAAGCCGCATTTGGACGCCGTGTTCACCACCAGCAACACCTTGCCCTTATGCGCTGCCATGGCCTCGATGCCGCCACCGGGCATTTTTACTGTAAAATCATAGACTGACATAAGCCTCCCCCTATTTTAGCCCAATTTACCGTCATGCAGACGCACGATGCGGTCCATCTTGGCCGCCAATCGTTCATTATGTGTGGCAACGATCGCTGACGCCCCCTCTTCACGCACCAGCGCCATAAATTCGCCAAGCACGATATTGGCCGTGTGCTCATCCAAATTGCCGGTGGGTTCATCGGCCAGCACCAGCTTTGGCCGGTTCGCTAATGCCCGCGCGACTGCGACCCGCTGTTGCTCGCCACCCGACAGCTTTGACGGGCGATGGTGCAGGCGCTCGGCCAGCCCCAACTGCGTCAACAAATAGGTCGCGCGATCATGCGCCACATCGGGCGCCGCATCCGCAATCAACTGCGGCAAAATCACATTTTCCAACGCGTCGAAGTCCGGGAGTAAATGGTGAAACTGATAGACAAAGCCCAATTTTTGTCGGCGTATCTCCGTTTGGCGGTCAACACTCGCCGCGCTAACCTCTTCGCCATCCAATTTGATCGACCCTGAAAAGCCACCTTCCAATAAGCCCACAGCCTGAAGCATGGTCGATTTGCCTGATCCCGATGGGCCAAGCAACGCCACAAGCTCCCCTTTCCCAACGACAAGGTCGACGCCACGTAAGACTTCTATGGTGACATCGCCTTGCACAAATTTGCGGCGCACATCGATAAGTTCCAAGATATTATTCATAACGCAGCACCTGAACTGGGTCCGTACTTGCCGCCTTTAGCGCCGGGTACAAGGTTGCAAGGAAGCTGAACAGCAAAGCAAGTCCGCAGATCGCCAGCACTTCAAACGGGTCTGTGCGCGACGGCAGCTCGGTCAGGAAGCGGATTGATGGGTCCCATAAATTCTGACCGGTGACAAATTGAATGAAGTTCACGACCGATTGCCGGAAATACAGGAATATCGCGCCCAATATCATCCCCAACACAATTCCGGATGCACCAATCAGCAAACCGACCGTCATAAATATCTTCAGCAGCGATTGGCGCGAGGCACCCATGGTGCGCAATATCGCAATGTCACGCGTTTTGGCGCGCACGAGCATGATCAATGACGACAATATGTTGAACACGGCGACAAGCACGATAATCGACAGCACGACAAACATCGCGACACGTTCAACCGCTAAGGCCTCAAACAAGGACGCGTTCATGCTTTTCCAGTCGACAATCTGGCCCTTATTCTCAAGCTTGGGCAATAAGGGCATGAGAATCTCGTTCACCTTGTCCGGGTTTTCGGTCTTGACCTCGATCATGCCGATTTCATCGCCCATGAGCATCAGGACTTGGGCGCGTTCGATGGGCATGATGACAAACGCCTTGTCATAGTCAAATACGCCCACCTCAAAGATTGCCGCGACCTCATAGGATATCTCACGCGGCACGGTGCCAAATGGCGTGGTGCGACCGGCTGGGTTGATAATCGTGACGTTCTGCCCGACCTGCACCCCCAAATTTTGGGCAAGCCGCGATCCGATCGCAACCTTGTCTTCATTGGGGCTTAACCTGCGCAGATCGCCGGCGACAGTTTTGCCCTTCAACGTGTCGTTTTTCAGGATATCATTGACCGACATGCCACGCGCCAATATGGCCTCCACCCGTCCATTGAAGGTCGTGAGCAATGGCTGTTCGATCAACGCCGTTGCATCGGTGACGCCGTCCGTCTGCTTCACGTCGGTGAGGATTTGCCGCCAATCTTGCAGACGGCCGCCATAGCCCTGAATCACGGCATGCCCATTGAGGCCAACGATTTTATCAAATAATTCGGCGCGAAAGCCGTTCATCACGCTCATCACAATGATCAACGCCGCGACACCCAATGCAACCGCGACCAGGCTGATGCTGGCGACTAAGAAGATAAAGCCCTCGCCCTTACCCGGAAGCAGATACCGGCGTGCGACCATGCGTTCATATCGCGACAATATCATGTGCGTTCACTCATCCATAATTTCGGCATAGGCTGTTCTTAGGTTCCGCCATGACGACTGGCAAGTATTGTTGCAACGGCGCAACAGCATTGAAAAAAAGCGTTAGGCAGAGTCTGGTTCCGTTTGCAAAGCCCATCGCAAAGGCAGATGCAGTAATAGAATTCGTCGAGAGCCTAAAATGGCCGATGGTTCAGGGGGAAAAAGTCAGACCCGCCGGTGGGGATCGGTAGAGGAATGAAACCACGCGCAGGCAAAGCCGCAGAGCGAGGCCGTTCGGATATCCGGGCGGCCTTTTTTTGTTGTGAAACAAAAGCGCCACGCCGTGTCATATGTTCACCTAATTAAAAAGCTATATGAAATCAGAGTTATGGACTCTTAAGCAAATGTGCGTAACAAGATACCCTATGGTAAATTTAATGCGGTGTTTTTATTGCAATGGCTAGAAGCGATTGGTTCCGGGGACTTGCGACAAAAATAGGAATCTTTGTTGCGTTCATTATTGCCGCCGTGGCGATTGGATGGGGCTGGAATTACGGGCTACGGCATGAGCAAATGTATGAACAAGAGGCCAGACAAGGCTATTTCGATCAATCCGAAAACGGATGTTACCAAATAGCCCAACCGTCAATGCAAGGCTCCTCGGTCGGGCAAGCGAATAGAAAACCATGCACACCATCAGAAGAAGCAAAGCAAGACAACGATAGCCGCCGAAACTATGCGGATCTCGTTGCCCAACGCAGTTCTGCGCTCTGGGCAAAAATAATGGGGATTGCAGCGCTCATCGGCATGGGGTTAAGCTTGGTCGGTGTCGCGCTGGTCTGGACCACCTTCCGTGAAACTCGTAAAGCTAATGAAATATCGAGAGCTTCGCAGCGCCCATGGTTGGACGCCAGCATCAGGCTGCACGGTATCTCGAAAGTCGCTATCGGCTTCGCTCTTCGAGTTGAAGTGATCATTGAGAATGTAGGCTCGACCCCAGCCAACCATGTTCGCTGCGCTGTGGATGGCTTTTTCTTGGATGACGTAATTGGGAACACTCCTTTCAAGTTTGGCGGCTCTCGAAAGGATACAAGCCGAGCCATAAAAGAAGCGGCTGCCCGTGTTAACGCCTCCAACGATTTGCTTGAACGAGACGGCCTTACCATTTTCCCGAATGCCAGCGAATCGCTTTATTCAGAAGAAGTTATCTCCGTAACCTCTCGCATGGACGAGATTAAGGATGTCGCATGGCTTGTAGTTGGGCTCAGGTATTTTCTGGGCCACAAAGAGGCAAGCACTGTCCGCGTTTTCCTTGTTAAATCGTTCGGCTTGCCGAACGAGACGGGCTTGGACGCAATTGGAGAATACGGATACGACCATACCGAGACTAATGCCATGATTAAGGTGTGGGAGAGGGGTGGTTACGCTGATTAGCCCCGAAACGCGCTAATCGCGCGCCATCTCTGCCTTTCCTGTAACTCCTACATAATGCCGCATTTTGGCCTTGCAATTTTTTGGGCACAACCCATCTTCCACAGTGGAGGCCAAATGGCTCCAAAACGAACATGCTGGCCGCTGCATTTGTGGGGTTGGCGACGAACCAAATTGCTTGAAGGAGAATTTGTAATGACGCGTTTTGATTTTACACCTTATCGCCGGAATACTGTTGGCTTTGACCGCCTTTTTGAACTGCTCGAAACCACGGGCCGTGCCGCGCAAAATGAAAATTACCCACCGTTCAATATCGAGCGCACGGGCGAAAATGACTATAAGGTCACTGTCGCCGTCGCCGGGTTCAAGGTCGATGAGGTCGATATCGTTGCGCAGCAAAATTTGTTGATTGTGACCGGCAGCAAGCAGTCCGAAAGCAACGATAATCGCGATTTCCTGCATATGGGAATCGCCAACCGGAACTTTGAACGCCGGTTTCAACTGGCCGATCACATTCATGTAACAGATGCAGACATGGCCGACGGTCTTTTGATTATCACCCTTGTCCGTGAAGTGCCCGAAGCGTTGAAGCCGCGCAAAATTGCGATTGGCGCGAAAACAACGGCAACGGTCATTGAACATGATGACGCGCCCAAGAAAAAAGGGCCGCGCGCCGCTTAAGCGTTAGACATTGAGGCGGGACGTAGAAACGGCCCGCCTCATATTTCCCTTTTACCTCTTATACCAATCGGCTCTGTTTCACCGCAGCCTTCACAAAGCTGGCGAACAAGGGATGCGGCGCAAATGGGCGTGATTTCAATTCTGGATGGAATTGCACGCCGATAAACCATGGATGGTCCGGACGTTCGACAATCTCGGGTAATTCGCCATCGGGGGACATGCCGCTGAACACCAGCCCGCCCTGCTCCAGAGCATCCTTATAATGGACGTTCACCTCATAACGGTGACGATGCCGCTCGGATATCTGCAGCGTGCCATAAATCGACGCAACATGGCTGTTGCCATCCAGCACGGCATCATAAGCGCCCAAACGCATGGTGCCGCCCATATCGCCGCCCGTTTCGCGCTTTTGAATACCCTCTTGGCTCATCCATTCGGTGATGATGCCAACGATGGGTTCTTTTGTAGGACCAAATTCCGTACTTGATGCACCCAAAAGGCCTGCGGTGTTTCGCGCGCCTTCGATACATGCCATTTGCATGCCAAGGCAGATGCCGAAAAAGGGCACCTGACGTTCACGCGCGAATTTGACCGCCGCAATCTTACCTTCGGAGCCGCGTTCACCAAATCCTCCAGGAACCAAAATGGCGTTCATAGGCTCAAGCGCGGTGGCGATGTCATCTTCGGATTGCTCGAACAATTCGGCATCAATCCATTTGATATGGACCTTCACGCGGTTGGACAAGCCGCCATGCGTTAAAGCCTCGTTCAGTGATTTATACGCGTCGGCAAGGCCGACATATTTGCCGACAACGCCTATGGTCACTTCGCCTTCGGGGTTGGATTGCCGGTCGATGATATCGTCCCAGCGGCTAAGGTCAGGCTCGCCTTCTGATTCAAGGCCAAATGCCCGAAGCACTTCATTATCAAGTCCTTCGATATGATATTGCAGGGGCACAGCATAAATGCTCTTTGCGTCCAAAGCAGGGATCACCGCCTCCTTGCGGACGTTACAAAATGCAGCAATCTTGGCGCGCTCTGCCTCCGGCAGCGGATGCTCGCAGCGGCATAGCAACACATCGGGTTGAATACCCAAGGATGTTAATTCACGTACGCTATGCTGTGTCGGCTTTGTTTTCAGCTCGCCTGCTGCGGCAATATACGGCACCAGGGTCACATGCACGGACAAGGTCCGTTCGCGGCCCAGTTCGTTGCGCAACTGGCGAATGGCCTCAATAAACGGCAGAGATTCGATATCGCCAACGGTGCCGCCAATTTCGCACAGAACGAAATCTAAATCCTGTGTTTCGGCCTTGGCGAATTCTTTAATGGCGTCGGTAACGTGCGGGATGACCTGCACCGTTGCGCCCAGATAATCACCACGGCGTTCTTTTTGGATAATATTCTGATAAATCCGGCCAGACGTAATATTGTCCGACTGACGCGCCGAAACGCCGGTGAAGCGTTCATAATGACCAAGGTCGAGATCGGTCTCCGCCCCGTCATCGGTCACATAGACTTCGCCATGTTGATATGGCGACATCGTGCCTGGATCGACATTCAAATAAGGGTCGAACTTCCGGATGCGAACGCGATAGCCGCGCGCTTGCAACAGGGCGGCAAGCGATGCCGCCATAAGACCTTTGCCAAGCGAGGAGACCACGCCACCGGTGATAAAAATGAACCGTGTCATGGGGGAGAAGGCTTAAGCTACGTTTGCACTAAAACACAAGCGCGCGAATCCGGCAGGTGAAAATTAACCTGTGCAAAACGGTATTTTCGACCGGAGCGATTATTTGTCGAGCGGAACTTCGGTCGCAGGCGCAGGGACCGTAGGCGTCGCAGAAGCCGGCGCATTCGTAACTGGCGCGGTTGGCGCTGCAGGCACCTCTGTCCGTTGCAAGCTAGTGTCGATTTCGCCGCTATTGCCCTTTTTCGCAGCTACAAAGGCCAGCGATATCGAGAGCAGGATGAACAGGGTTGCCAATATCGTGGTTGTGCGCGTCAAAAAGTCGGCGGCACCCCGGGCTGACATCAGGCCAGATGGGCTTCCCCCCATGCCCAAGCCGCCGCCCTCGGAACGCTGCATCAAAATGATGCCGACGAGCGATGCCGCGATAATGCCCTGAACAACGATAAGAAAATGAAAAAGACCCATGAGAGAAATTCCGAATATGAAAGGCGATGTGCCAATGATTATGCCGCCCACATAGCGAGCGCATCAATATTCTTCAATGCTATTCGCCGCTGCCTTGGGCTGCGGCCAATATCGGTTGGAATTTGGCGGCAGTCAGGCTCGCCCCGCCAATCAACCCACCGTCGACATTTGGCACCGCCAAAAGTACCGCGGCATTATCGCCGTTCATGGAACCACCGTATAAAATACGGATCTTTTGGCCTTCCGCGCCAAAACGTCCCACCAAAGCAGCGCGAATGGCGGCATGCATGTCCGCAACATCGGCTGGTTCGGCAACGCGACCCGTTCCAATGGCCCATACAGGTTCGTACGCAACGCTAAGCCAAGCGCCTGCGGCATTGTCAGGTAGGGAATGCGCCACTTGACCAAGGACAATTTCCAACGCCATGCCAGCTTCGCGTTCATCAAGCGTTTCGCCGACGCACAATATGGCTTTCAAACCAGCGGCCTTCGCCGCTTGCGCCTTGGCGCGGATATCACTGTCCTGTTCATGCTGCGCTGCGCGACGTTCGCTATGGCCGATGATGGTCAGCACGGCGCCTGCATCCGATAACATCTCGGCAGAAACGCAGCCTGTATGCGCCCCTGAATTTTGCATGTGGCAATCTTGGCCGCCAATTGGAAACGCGCCAACGGCCGCGACGGCACGTTCGATAAGCGTGGCTGGAATACACAAAGCCGAATCCACAGAGTTATGAAGCCGCGCCACGGCAGAAATTTCTGCCATTTCGGCTAGATCAGTGGACGTGCCGTTCATTTTCCAATTCCCGACGATAAACTTACGCATCTGACACCTCAAACTTTTATGGGCTACGAATCTTTCTGGGCTATCCATGCTTTCCGCCATTTGGGCAAGTCTATCCCTTGATTGCCAGCGGCTTGCCGCCTAAAGCGTCACGCAAAGGGCACTTAGCGCCGCATATGCAGGAAATCGCAGTTCATGATTAGCTCCATCCGTTCGCTCATTAATTCAAAATTCGGCGCGATTTTCGCGCTCGCTTTCATTGGATTAATCGCCATTGCCTTTGCACTTGGCGATGTGAGCGGTTCAGGCAATTTTGGTGCATTAAGCGGTGGTAACGTCGCCCGCGTTGGCAACAAGAACATCACCTTAAGTGAGCTCAATGACTCATTGGAAAACCAGTTGAGGGCGGAGCGCCAGAACAATCCAACGCTTGATATGACCCAATTTGTCGATGGCGGCGGGCTCGATTCCACGCTTGCACAATTGATCAATCGCTATGCAATCACGGTTTTTGGTGAAAAATATGGTGTGGCGGTTAGCAAACGTCTCGTAGATTCGGAAATACGCAAGATACCCGGTGCTATGGGATTGGATGGAAAGTTCAGCGCCGACGCGTTTCGCGCCTTTGCACAACAAATTGGCGTCAGTGAAAAAGCAATCCGCGACGATTTGACCCAAAATTTGTTCGCACAGCAGATTTTGCCCGCAGCCGCCAGCGGGCCAGCCGCACCGGACGGCATGGCTTTGCCTTATGCGTCGTTGATGCTGGAACAACGTACCGGACAGATTGCGTCGATTCCGGCCACGGCATTTTTGCCAACACGCCCGCCAAGCGAAGCTGTGCTGGCGAAGTTCTACAACGACAATGCTGCAAGGTTTACCATCCCCGAAAAGCGGGCGGTTAGCTATGCTATCTTTGGCCGCGACATCATTGCGCAACGCGCCAAGCCGAGCGAAGCGGACATTGCCGCTTATTACAAGGCCAATGCGGCACAGTTTGCGGCATCACAAACGCGCAACATCAGCCAAGTCATCGTCCCAACCGAAGCGGCTGCAAAATCCGTAGTGGCGCAGGTTGCTGCAGGTAAATCACTGTCGGCGGTTGCCAATGAACTGGGACTATCGGTAACGACAACGGCAAGTGTTACCAAAGACAGGCTGACAAGTTCCACAACGGCGGCAGTGGCCAACGCGGTGTTCGCCGCTGCACAGGGAAGCGTTACAACGCCTGCGCGGGGTAAGCTGGGTTGGACTGTGATCCGTGTCGATGCCATTAACAATGTTGCGGCAAAGTCGCTGGCGGCCGCGCGCGCCGACATCGAGAAGGAATTGCTCAAAACGCGCAGCGAAGAAATGCTGACCGAAATGACAGCAGAGATCGAAGACGCGTTTGCAGACGGCGCAACGATTTCCGATGTGGCAAAGCAAAATGGCTTAACCGTCAACACCTCGCCGAAGTTGCTTGCGACCGGACAGGACATTAGCAATCCTGCCTATAAGCCAATCCCGGAAATGGCGGCGATGTTGCCAGCGGCATTCCAGATGGAAACCAACGGCGAAGCGCAATTGATTGAGTTGGTCCCTGGCGAGAAATTCGCCATGATCGCCGTTTCTGATTTTGAAGAGGCTGCGCCGCCGCCATTGAATGGCGTCCGCAGCATAGTTCAGCAGCAATGGGCTTTGTCGGAAGGCGCAAAGGGCGCACGTGCTGCTGCGGATGCTTTGCGCAAGACCGCAGACGCTGGTCAGTCGCTTCAAACGGCGCTTGCCGCCGCAGGTATCAAGGGTGCACAAGTTGAACGGCTCAGCGGCACCCGCGCGGACATCTCACGCGAAGGTCAACCTGTTCCCCCGCCATTGTCGATGATGTTCGCAATGAAAAAGGGCACGGCAAAAATTCTTGCGGCAGGTGGGGATCGCGGTTGGTATGTTGTTCACCTTAATGACATTATAAAGGGCGATGCGCGCGGTAATGTGCCGATGCTTATGGCACGCAAGCAAGAGCTAACGGGCATATTGCAACAAGAATATGCAGCGCAGATGATCGTATCGGCCGCCAAAACCGCCGGCGTTGAAAAGAATGAAGGCGGAATCGAAGAGCTCCGTACCCGCCTGACAAACCGTGACGGAAACTAAGCCGCAGCTCATCTGGAGAAAGCGCATTGCTGACACCGAAACACCGGTGTCGGCTGCGCTAAAATTATTTGAGGCAGAGCGCGGCGATTTCATTTTGGAATCGGTCGAGGGCGGCGAAACGCGGGGTCGCCATAGCCTTATTGGCATAGCGCCTGACCTTGTGTTCCGCGCCGCCGGAAACAAGGCAGAAATCAACACCCAATGGATGACCGATAGCGAAGCGTTTGTGCCTTCCTTGCTCCCGTCGCTTGATGCCTTGCGCGCCTTGGCCGCCGCATGTCGCATGGATGTCCCTGAAGAATTGCCACCTGCCCTTGCCTGTCTCGTGGGCTATTTCGGCTATGAGACCATCGGTCTTGTCGAGAAGCTTCCGCGCGCGCCGCAATCGGCGTTGGAATTGCCGGACATGCTGTTCGTGCGGCCAACGGTCATTCTTTTGTTCGACCGCTTGAAGGACGAAATGTTCCTCGTATCGCCTGTCTGGACGGGCATGGAGGACGCGCAAGCCGTTGCGCGCGCCCATGAGCGTTTGGATGAGGCGGAACGGCTGCTTGATGCCGGGCATCTCGCCCAAGCGGAACCCACGGCGCAGAGCGATGGCCAAGAGCTGAAACTGCAACCGGTCCTACCCGCCGGGCGTTATGCCGAAATGGTGACTTCCGCCAAGGATTACATAAAGGCAGGCGACATTTTTCAGGTCGTATTGGCGCAGCGTTTCACCGCGCCCTTTGGTCTGCCGCCTGTCCACCTCTATCGCGCATTGCGGCGCATAAACCCCTCCCCGTTTCTGTATTTTATCGACCTTCCGGGTTTTGCGCTTATCGGGTCAAGCCCCGAAATCTTGGTGCGTGCGCGTGGCGGGGAAGTGACGATCCGTCCCATAGCGGGAACACGGCCGCGCGGTAAAAGCAGCCTTGAAGACGCGGAAAACAAGGCGTCCTTGCTGGCCGACCCCAAGGAGCGCGCAGAGCATCTCATGCTGCTCGACCTGGGGCGCAACGATGTTGGCCGCGTGACCAAAAGCGGAAGCGTGACCGTTACCGACAGCTACATGGTCGAATTTTACAGCCATGTGATGCATATCGTGTCGAACGTGGTAGGCGAGCTTGCCGATGATAAGGATGCGATTGATGCGTTGTTCGCTGGCTTTCCGGCAGGCACGGTGTCCGGCGCGCCCAAGGTCCGGGCATGCGAAATCATTGCCGAGCTGGAGCCTGAAACCCGTGGCGCTTATGCGGGCGGAGTTGGCTATTTCTCGCCCAATGGCGACATGGATAGCTGTATCGTCTTGCGCACTGCGGTGGTAAAAGACGGCATCATGCATGTGCAGGCTGGCGCTGGCATCGTTGCCGACAGCAACCCCGAATATGAACAACGTGAATGTGAGGCAAAGGCTGGCGCGCTCATCGCCGCTGCGCGAGAGGCCATTCGCGTGGCGGGTGACGCGAAATTTGGGCAATAGTGCCTCTTCCACCCAGGCGGCAAAGCCGCTAGGGACGCCGCATGATCTTAGTCATCGACAATTATGACAGCTTTACTTGGAACCTTGTCCATTATCTGATGGAGCTTGGGGCGCAGGTCGACGTTGTCCGCAATGACGACATTTCGGCGGGTCAGGCATTGTCATCGGGTGCGCAGGCGTTCCTGATTTCCCCAGGTCCGAAAACGCCCAATGAAGCAGGCGTGAGCCTTGATCTTGTGACCGCTTGTGCAGACGCAGGCAAGCCACTGCTTGGCGTGTGCCTTGGCCACCAGACGATTGGGCAGCATTTTGGCGGAACCGTTGCGCGCGGTGGGTTAATGCATGGCAAAACCTCCCCTGTTACCCATGACAATAGCGGCTTGTTCGCAGGATTGCCTTCCCCGTTTCAGGCGACGCGTTATCATTCGTTGATTGTCGAAAATGTCCCCTCAAGCTTAGTTGTAAACGCAACAAGCGATGACGGCCATATCATGGGTTTTCGTCACGCGACGCTGCCCATTCACGGCGTGCAGTTTCATCCCGAAAGCATCGCGACGGAGCATGGCCACGCAATGTTGGCCAATTTCATGCGTATTGCGGGAATGACGCCAAAGGAACGCGCATGAACCCCTTCGGTCCCCTGCCCGACCCGCAGCATCTGTTCGACCATGACGAGGCGGCGCAGGCCTTTGCCGACATATTGGATGCCCGCGTATCAGAGGACGAGATTGAAGCCTTTTTGATTGCGCTAACCGCGCGCGGAGAGACGATGGTGGAAATCGCGGCTGCCGCCCAAGCGATGCGCGACCGCCTGATCCCCATAGACGCGCCAGACGGAGCGATAGACGTCTGTGGCACGGGTGGTGATGGGCACCATACGCTGAATGTCTCCACCGCCGTATCTTTGGTCGTTGCCGCCTGTGACGTGCCAGTCGCCAAGCATGGCAACCGTGCAGCATCGTCCAAGGCAGGTGCAGCAGACACTCTGGAGGCGCTTGGCCTCAACATGGAACGTGCAGGACAGAATGCGGAGGCGACGCTGAAAGACCTGGGCATCTGTTTTCTGTTCGCCGCCAACCACCATCCCGCGATGAAGCGTATTCAACCGATCCGCCAACGCATTGGCCAACGCACGATCTTCAACCTGATGGGACCATTGGCGAACCCAGCGCGCGTCAAGCGGCAGCTTATCGGCATCGCGAGGCCAGCCTATGTGCCGGTCTATGCCGAGGCGCTGCATCATTTGGGCACCGAACATTCGCGGATTATTTCAGGCGACGAAGGCTTGGATGAATTGAGCCTTGCCGGCGGCAATGAGGTCGCTGTGGTTGACGCCGAAGGTATCCGTTACCAACGCACCAAAGCGGCTGACGCTGGCCTACCGGTGCATCCGGTCGAGGCGATCCGTGGCGGTAATGCGGCGCATAATGCGCTGGCATTGCGCAAACTGCTGCAGGGCGAACATGGCGCCTATCGCGACGCCGTTTTGTTCAACGCGGCGGCAGCTTTGCTGGTCGCTGGCGTCGTCGAAAATATGTCAGAGGGCGCGGAAGAAGCAGCAGAGGCCATTGATAAGGGCCTTGCCAATGCGTTGCTGAATTGTTGGGTGGCATATTGACGGTGGACAAGCTTGCAGAAATTTGCGCGACCAAGCGCGTCGAAGTGGCGGAACGCAAGCTTCAGGGCTTGAGCCATTGGGAGACGCCGTCGGCCCCGCGCGGGTTTGAAGCGGCGTTGCGGGCCAAAAGCCAGACCGGAATCGCACTGATCGCGGAAATCAAAAAAGCCAGCCCATCCAAAGGCCTGATCCGCGCGGATTTCAATCCGGCAGCCCATGCCCGCGCCTATCAGGCGGGCGGCGCGGCGTGCCTGTCCGTGTTGACCGATGCGCCTTATTTTCAGGGGCATGAGGATTATCTGATTGCGGCGCGCGCGACGTGTGACCTGCCTGTCATCCGCAAGGATTTCATGGTCGACCCGTGGCAATGCGCCGAGGCGCGCGCGATGGGGAGCGATGCGATTTTGATCATCGTGGCGGCGTTGGATGATGTCGTGATGACAGAAATTGAGGCCGCCGCGCGGCAGGAAAATCTGGACGTGCTAGTGGAGGTGCATGACGAGGCCGAACTGCAACGTGCGCTCAAACATCTGAAATCCAAGCTGATCGGCGTGAACAACCGCAATTTGAAAACCTTCGAGGTCGATCTTGCCACGACGGAGCGTCTGGCGAAATTGGTGCCGGATGATGTATTGCTCGTCTGCGAAAGCGGTATTTCGACGCATGCCGATTGCCTGCGCATGGCGAAAGCCGGTGTTAACACATTCCTTGTCGGGGAAAGCTTGATGCGGCAGGACGATATTCAGGCCGCAACGCAAAGGCTTTTGACGGGTCATGGCTGATCTTACGCATTTGAACGCCGATGGCGGCGCACACATGGTCGATGTGTCGGCCAAGGCGGACAATGTGCGTGAGGCCGTGGCCGAGGGCCGGATATCCATGTCCACCGAAGCACTTGCGGCGATACGCGCTGGCAATATGAAAAAAGGCGATGTGTTGGGCACGGCGCGCATCGCTGGCATACTGGCGGCGAAGAAGACCAGCGACCTCATTCCTTTGTGTCACCCTTTGATGTTGTCCAAAATCAGCGTTGAATTTGAATATGAGGCCGCCGCCATTCGTGTCGAAGCGCGGGTGCGGTTAAACGGCCCGACGGGCGTGGAGATGGAGGCCTTGACCGCGGTCAGCGTCAGTTTGTTGACCCTTTATGACATGGCCAAGGCGCTCGACAAATCAATGATCATTTCGGACGTGCGCTTATTATCCAAAACAGGCGGCAAATCGGGCGACTATCGCGCATGATTTCGGTGGACGAAGCGCAAGCCAGATTGCTGGCGCTGGCCTCTCCTTTGCCCCCTGTTGAACGAGAGCTTATGCAGGCCGTGCGGCATTATGTGCATGCGCCGCTGATGGCGATGCGCACGCAACCTGCGGCGGACCTGTCGGCGATGGATGGCTATGCTATCGCCGTACAAGACTTTCCCGGCCCATGGCGCGTGATCGGCGAAAGCGCGGCGGGGCACCCTTTTGCAGGCGACCTGCAACGTGGCGAGGCTGTCCGCATTTTTACCGGCGCTTATGTGCCCGAAAACGCCGATAGCGTCCTGATTCAAGAAAATGCCGTGCGCGATGGCGATAGTTTGCGCACGACCGTTGATCGCGTGCCTTTGCCCGGGGCCAATATCCGCCGCCTTGGGGCCGATTTTCGCGCTGGTGACGTGGTGCTACCAAAGGGCACATATTTGGACGCAGGGGCAATATCCGTGGCGACGATGGCGGGGCATGGCAGGCTCATTGTGGGCGGCGTCCCGCGCATTGCGATTGCCGCCACGGGCGACGAATTGGTTCCCGCCGGGTCCGCCGCTGGCCCAGCGCAAATCCCGTGCTCCAACAGCCCAATGTTGCAAGCCATGCTCGATGGCCTTCCCTGTAATGTGTTTGACGCAGGGATATTGCGCGACGATTTGACGGCGCTTGAGACCGGCCTTTCGGCGCTGTCCAAACAAGTGGATATCATTGTCACCACTGGCGGCGCGTCGGTCGGCGACCATGATCTGGTGCAAAGCGCATTGTTGAATATCGGCGCGCAGATGGATTTCTGGAAAGTCGCGATGCGTCCGGGAAAACCGCTTATGGCTGGCAAAGTTGGCAACGCGGTCGTGCTCGGCTTACCCGGCAATCCGTCCTCTGCCTTCGTCACCGCATTTCTGTTCCTCTTGCCGCTTATCCGGCACATGGCGGGGTGCACTACGCCCCTGCCCGCTTTGTTTGAGGCGGCGACCGCGACCGACTTGCCAGCGGGCGGAGACCGCGCCGAGTATTTGCGCGCAACGGTCGAAGGCGGGGATATCACCCCGTTCATATCGCAGGATAGCGGGTTGGTTTCGCCGCTATCTCAAAGCAACGCGCTTATTATCCGCGATGTAAATTCACCTGCCACGCCCATTGGTGCGGTTGTTCAATATCATCGGTTGTTCTGACCACGACGCGCTTACAGTGCACAAATGTTCTTCAGGCTTGCTTAGTCTGCATACGTGTGCAAGTTTCAAGTTCACAAAAATTGACAAAGTATCATGAATTTGAGTACACACGAAATTTCGGAGGGGAATGCTTTATGGGAAGCTTTGTTGAAACCACGCTCGCACCGGGCGAGACTGTTAAGTATCAGGCTCGTGTAAGTGTGTGGTCTCTATGGTTTCTGATTTTATTAGGCGTTGCTACAATGTGGTTTGTGGTCGGATTTGTTTTTTTCCTGATAGCTTTTCTGAGATGGTGGAGCACTGAACTGGCGATCACAGACAAGAAAGTTGTCGCTAAATATGGCCTGATTAGCCGCCAAACCGTTGAAATACTCTTGCCCCGTGTTGAGAGCATTCAAGTCCAGCAAGGATTTATAGGCAGAATTTGCAACTTTGGGACCTTGGTAATGTCGGGCACGGGAACGGCACAAGCGCCCATTGTAGGCATTAGCAATCCGCTGATGTTCCGGCGAGTTCTCCTAAGCGTTCAAGAGGAATTTAAAAGCTAGGATGTTCTTGACATAACCGCTTTTGTTCTCTAATCGTTCCATTCATGTTCAACAGGATGGGACCCTGAATATGCTCACGGCAAAACAGCACGAACTGCTTATATTCATTAACCAACGATTGGATGAAAGTGGCATTTCCCCTTCGTTTGAGGAAATGAAAGAGGCGCTTGATCTGAAGAGTAAATCCGGGGTGCACCGTTTGATTGGTGCATTGGAAGAACGCGGCTTTATTCGGCGACTCGCCAACCGTGCGCGCGCGCTTGAAGTTATGAAAATGCCCGAAGGCGGGAATATGGGCGGTAACAATGTGGCCCGCTTTGCGCCTGTGAAGGAAAGCAAACCGCAAATTCAGATTCCTGTTGCCGCCAATGATGTCATGGAAATTCCCTTCCACGGCAAGATCGCCGCCGGTGTGCCGATTGAGGCACTGGAAGGCCAGAATTCATTATCGGTGCCGATGGCATTATTGGGTGCAGGTGAGCATTATGCGCTTGAGGTATCCGGCGACTCGATGATTGAGGCGGGGATATTGGATGGCGATTATGCCCTGATCCGTAAGGCAAACACGGCGCGCGATGGCGAAATTGTGGTGGCGTTGGTGCGCGGCGAGGAAGCGACATTGAAATATCTGCGCCGTGAAGGTCAGCAAATCCGCCTTGACCCCGCCAATGGCAGTTATGAGCCGCAATATTATGCGCCGCATGAGGTTGAGGTTCAGGGTAAGCTGGCCGGACTGTTGCGCCGATATCATTGATGGGATGCGTTCGCCGCGCGCGCGGCATGAGCGGCCTTCACCCAAGGCATATGGCGGTTGCTTTCGTTGGCCGTGACCACGCGTTGTGCATCCAGATAAAAGGCCAGACCGCCGCTTTGTTCAAGCAATCGGCGGTCCGCCTTTATCCATTTGGGGCGGCATGACTGGGGCAACCATCGGTCGCTGACGACAATGTCGACGCGTTTGCACGCTGCGGCCATTTCCATGGACGCAATGGGGGTGCGTGTTCTGGTTGCCAACAATGTCCATGATCGCTCTGCACCCGTCACGGTCATCACGCAATTGTCCAACGTGCATCGGACGCCGGGCCAATCCTCAATCGGCGTAGCTTTTGCAAAGCTTCCGGCTTTTTCAAAAATCATCCCGCGCACAAAATCACCCGCCCTTCCGCGCAGTAACGCGACCTCTCCGTCTGCACTGACCAAGGCCAGATGCTTGCCATCACCCGTCACCAGAATATCGGGGCGTGGTGCCGTCACCATTGCGATGATGCCGATCGCGCAAAGCGGAACGCCGCAATAGCGGACATTTGTGGTCAGCAAGCCAAATATCAACGCGCCAACAACGAAAGCAGCAAAGGCCCATATCGGCATCGCAGGCATCATCGTGACCGCGCCGGGCAGGCCACTGACGGAATGCGCCAGCGCCAAAATCGCGGCTATGCCCTGCCCTGCCAGCCACCAAAATGGCTGCCCCAAGCCAATCACGTCAAAAACCAGCGCCAATGCCTCCAACGGCATGATGATGAACGTCGTCATCGGGATGGCCACCACATTGGCCAAGGCACCGTAAAGCCCTGCCTTGTGAAAATGAAACAGGGCGATGGGGGTAAGGACAAGTTCAATGGCGACGCCGGTCAGGATGAGCGATCCGACCGCCCGCGCCGCCTTTCGCGCCAGGCTTTCGTCGCGCCGTTCGGTCAGCCGCCTTATGAACGGCAGATCATGCATGACAACAATGGTCGCAACGGCCGCAAAGCTGAGTTGAAAACTCGGACCCGCCATTGCCTCGGGCCAGAATATCAACACTATTAACGCACCAAAGGCCACCAACCGCAGCGTGAGCGCATCGCGCCCCAACGCCAGCGCAATCAAGATGAGGATCGCAGCGATGCACGATCGGACCGTTGGCACTTCGGCCCCCGTTAACAACGTATAGGCCAGCGCAGCTAAAGCTGCCGTTGCTGCGGCAATGACGGGTATGGGAACCCGCAATGCAAGCCATGACGACAAAGACAAAAGGCGGCTGACCGCGATGAAAACGAACCCGACCACCGCCGTCACATGCAGCCCGCTGATGGATAGAAGATGCGCCAAACCACTGTCCCGCATGGCTTGTGCATCGGCCTCGCTGATATGCCCCTGATCGCCGGTGACCAATGCTGCGCCTATTGCACCGCTTCCGGGGGGCATGGATGCCAGTATATGCTCTGTTAGCGCCGTACGCTGCATCGCGAACCATGCCCCGCTGTCTGCTTTCTGAAAAAGCCGGACATCGCCCAAAGCCGTTCCGGTCGCGCCAATCTGTTGAAACCATGCGCGCCGGGCAAAGTCATATCCGCCGGGCAAAGTTGGCCCTGCCGGAGGCAGCAAGCGTGCGCGCAGGCGAATGATCGCGCCGGGCTGAAAATCGTCTTTATATTGTTCCGGTGACAGGTTCACACGCACAAAAGGCGGCAAGTCCGGGCTATCGCCCGTGGCGAGCCGCAGCCGGTAAACATTGCGCGCGGAGATATTTTCAACCGCTTCAACCCGCCCATAAAACTCCCCAGTCCATATTTTTCCTAAAACTGGCTGGGCAACCGTCGTTGATCGAAAGGCAATCAGGAAGAAACCAAGCAATATCGCAACAGCCGCCATTCGGGCCATTTGCCGCAAGCGGCTATATGGTGGCGCCAAGTTCCCGAAAAACAACAAGGAAGCGCATGACATTGCCAATCCTGCCCAAGCAGATGTGCCAAAAAACTGCCAGAATGCGACGCCGAATCCGATACCAACGGGTATCCATAAGGGTAATTGGTCGCGTTCGCGGTCGAGCCAGTTTTCCAGAACTGCAAACAGCGTCTTTGGCGCACCAAACCGGACGTTTCCGTCCTCAACCATATTGCCAGATTTCTGTTCCACCACAGCTATTTAGCACCAAGAAATGAAAGCGCAATTTATCCGCGATGCGCAAGCCATTGTTTGCCTTGACGCCCATGGAATTTCCTACCATTGGACTAGTCAACGACATAGCCATATTCTCTCCACGAAACATTGGCACTTGAAGGGCCTTAGATTGTCGTCACGGGTGTTTCCCGCGTCCCGTGTCATAAAAAAAACATGCCTTTCTAAAGGGCAGCCCGGTATATAGCTTAGAAGATATGGAGTTTCAGAATGGCCGATAAAAACGCGACGCTCACCGTTGGCGACACCAGCTATGACTTGCCCATCATGCAGGGTTCACAAGGCCCTGACGTGATCGACATCCGCAAGCTTTACGGGGCGTCGGACCATTTCACCTTCGACCCTGGCTTCACATCGACGGCAAGCTGTGAATCCGCGCTGACGTTTATTGATGGCGACAAGGGTATTCTTTTGCATCGGGGCTACTCCATTGAAGAGCTGTCCGAACAGTCGAGCTTCATGGAAGTGTCCTATCTACTGTTGAACGGCGAACTGCCCAACAAGGCGCAATTGGACGAGTTTAGTCACACGATTTCGCGGCACACGATGCTGCACGAACAATTGGCAACTTTTTACCGTGGTTTCCGCCGCGATGCACACCCCATGGCCATAATGTGCGGCGTGGTTGGCGCGCTATCGGCGTTTTACCATGACTCCACCGATATCAGCGACCCAACACACCGAATGATTTCAAGCCACCGTTTGATCGCGAAGATGCCCACAATCGCGGCCATGGCGTTCAAATATTCGGTAGGGCAGCCTTTTGTCTATCCTGACAACAACTTGTCCTACACCGGCAATTTCCTGCGCATGACTTTTGGTGTTCCTGCGGAAAAATATGTTGTGAACCCCGTTATTGAGCGCGCGTTGGACCGGATATTCATCCTCCATGCCGACCATGAACAGAACGCATCCACCTCGACCGTCCGCTTGGCCGGATCATCGGGCGCTAATCCGTTTGCATGCATCGCCGCCGGCATCGCTTGCCTGTGGGGGCCAGCCCATGGCGGCGCGAATGAGGCTGCATTGAACATGCTGCGCGAAATCGGCACGCCTGACCGGATCCCGCATTATATTGAACGGGCAAAGGACAAGAATGACCCATTCCGTTTGATGGGCTTTGGTCATCGGGTTTACAAAAATTATGACCCGCGCGCTTCGGTCATGCAGAAAACGGTGCGTGAGGTTCTTACCGAATTGAATATCAGCGACCCGATTTTCGACGTTGCGATGCAGTTGGAAGAAATGGCGTTGAACGACCCCTATTTCATTGAGAAGAAGCTGTTCCCGAATGTCGATTTCTATTCCGGCATTATCCTGTCGGCGATTGGTTTCCCGACCGAAATGTTCACCGTATTATTCGCATTGTCGCGCACGGTTGGCTGGGTTGCCCAGTGGAACGAAATGATTTCGGATCCCGCACAGAAAATTGGTCGCCCGCGTCAGTTGTATACCGGACCAAATCACCGTCCTTACCATAGCTTAGACGCACGCTGAATTATCGGGGAAGGCGGAGCATAAAGATTGCGCCTCCGCCTTCGGCATCACCGACGGTAAGGTCGCCGCCCATCGCCCGCGCCAGACGGCGCGAGATATACAGGCCGAGGCCACTTCCGCCATCGCCCGACCTACCCAAACGTTCAAATTTGACGAATATACGCTCTCGGTCTGCCGCACATACGCCGCTGCCTTGGTCGGAAACCGAAATAATAGACCAATCGGGTTCAGCGCGGATGTCCAAGCTTACCTCGGTTCCGTCTGGCGCATAACGGATGGCGTTTGTGACCAAATTCAGCAGAATCTGTAGCACACGTCTAAACTCTGCGGTGGCATTCACCTGCATTGCTTCGTCCGGAACTTTCACATTAATGCTATGGTCGGCGGCTTTAAGAGCGAGAAGCCCAGCCACGCGCCGCGCCATATCGCCAAGTTCAATTCTATCGGGCGCGGTTGTAAATCCGGGCCTTTCAACAGCTTCTAAATCCCCCAGATCTTCGACCAGAGCCGTCAGGTGGCGCGCAGCATTGGAAATATCGCGCGCATATGTCGCGTAATTATACCGAACGGGGCCAAGAAGCTCATTTCCGATTGTGTCGGCATTCGCGATGATGCGGCTTAACGGCCGATGCAGAATAGGCGTGAGATTTTCCCCAAAGACAAACGCCGGATCGACAAGTTGCGATCTTTTATAGCCGACAGAAGCGCCTGTAGGGGCCTTGGAAATATATAGCGTGTAGCCGGTACATGCGCCAGACGAGCTGGTTTCCGGTTCGCCCCATAACAACGTATCGTTATTTGTATTTAAACTGGTGCTTGATCGGCCGATTGCAGTGAATTTTTCTATGTCGCGGAGATATATGTCTCCCGTATCACCAAGGAGTCGCGTGACGACATGTCGCGCGCCACAACCGAAATCTTCCTGATGAATCACATCGCCCACTGGACCGGTTGCACGGACCAACCGCAAAGCTTGGTCAAAGTTGAGCGTCATGGTCTCATCCATTACGCGTGCCCAGGACAACTTCGCTGAAGTATCCGGATTTCTTGCGGTTTTGCTCCGCCAACTCAAAATGGCGATACGCACATTCTCGCCTGCTGGCTCCGCTTCGACCCACAATTCGAAATTGTCGGTGCCATCTGACACGATCAGTGCGCGCGCCAAACGCATTTGAAGGCGGGAAACAATCTGTACCAGCCCAAATAGCGCTGGACAGGCAATGATGCCGCCGCGCGTTCCGCCTGCACCCGCATGCAACTTGGTCAGCCTATCGTCTGCGCGCAGCAAATGGCCGTCACGCGACAATTCGCCCGTAACGGGCATTGACGACAGTGCCGCACCCGTCATTTCAGACCAAATGTCAAAAGTGAAAGCCGCGATGCCGACCAGGATGCGACAGTATTCAGCGCGTCTTGCCTGCTGATTTTTTCGTAATTTGCTTCGAATATCGCGGCCTCACGCGGGGTAAGCATTTTACAACGGACATCCAACAATATCGGTAAAGCATCAGCCTTCGCTATGCCGACTGCTGCGATCAAGATCATGAGTGCCACAGCAGATTCAAAATCTATGATCCGCAATACATGGTCATGTTCCAAATTCAGTTCCGCACTCAGCTGCGCTACGAAAAGATGCACGCCGCACGTGGCCGGATTTAAAAGGTCATCGCGCAATTCATCATTTAAGAAATGAACGATTTTGCGCGCTGCAGCAGGAGCAGTGCGGGCTTCGTCGTATAAGGCGATAAGTGCGTGGGCTGCCTTGATAACAACTTCAGAACGCTCACCCTGCGACACCTCAAGCGCTGCGACGACACGCCAGCAGCTTTTGTAAAGAAGTTCAGGCGGCAGGTTTAGAAACGTCCGCCCCCCTGCCCGCAGGTGCAGGCTATCGGCGGCAAGCAGTATCTGTGCGGCATCCGCAACATTCCTGACCGGATGGTCCAACAACCCAGTCACAAATGCAGGTTGGCCCTGGCCAAGACGATCATTTATTTTGTCCTCCGCAACCCGCGCCATGGCAAACTCGACCAACGCCGTTTCGCGTAAAAAGCCGGACCGAACCAACAACGGCCATGTCTTTGGTTCGCGAGCGTTGCCTGCAAGTTTTACCTCAATGTCGCGCACAAGTTGAAGAAGCTTGACCGAAACAGCGCTAATCATCGCTTCTGAGGCAGAAAGCGTGGCCGATGGGAAAATGATAGCCGCCGTATCAAGGCACAGGGCATCAACATCGCGCGCATGTGCGGTGGCGATCGAAAGCAAATCTTCATGCGGGTCAAATGGTGGATTCAACGCCAATCCCATATGGTTAACAGCCATGGCTATAGGGATTTTAGGTTAACGCGGCTTTAAGCTTAGTTTGATTTTTTGCCTTCAGCGTCGCGTATCATGCCTGCGATCATCAGAACGCTAAGCTGTAATACCATAATACATTGTAATATAGTCATTATTCCGACGGTCGCAGCCCCAATGATAGCAAGTAACGCCAAAGCAGCAGGTGAATGCAACACCTGTTTAGCCCATCCAGGCATCGCCATTTTGTGGGTAAGATATGCAAGCGAAGCGACGGCAAACGCCGCAAATAAGCCGTTGTTATCATAGGATGTCGCAACATAAACGCTACCGAACATCGCCAATATGATCAGCGTCCAAGTGACAACTGACAGGCTTTGTATGTGATCACTGCCATCCGCATCATCTGTCACCGCCAAACGTAATGCGTTCGCCGCGATGGATAGAAATGCCGCGACAGTTGCTGCTGTCACCAGATTTCCAAGCCCCAACGCAAGTGCCGCCAACGCTATTACAGGGGCCGCGAATTTAGTCGCGGTTACCGCCGTTGGGCTTTGCCAGATAAGCGGAACGAGACGGGCAAGAATCGGCCCGAATAATTTTGCCTCAACATAGCCTGCCCTGCTTGCAACACGTCGCCGAAGTATCTGGCGATTGAGTTCCGAAAAGTCCTGCGCGCCCGTCAGCACGGTCAGCGTGCCATTATGAACATGTTGTTGAGACAATGGGCGAAAGGGAACTTTAGCCAGCAACGCCTGCCGCAGCAGGGATGATATAATGCTCCAGTCTTCTGGCAGGTCACGCAACATCGCGATAGATTCATATCCAACAACCGAGACACCAGCCCACCGTGTGTTGATATCAATACGTTCAAACGCGCGATTTTCGTCACGGCCATCAATTGTGGCGATGAAATTTTCGGCAGATTTAAGAAGTGTTTCAACCAGCCCTAATTGCACATATAACTGCCCAGATTGCACCCATATGCGATCATCGGCGTTGATGTGACGCAAGATATCCCCGCCCGTACGGACAAAATCGACCGTTAGTTTTCGCGATGCGCAACGGTCGGCCAGCGCGATTAACACACTGTCGATATTTTCAACTTCAATCAGGAATCGTTGGATACCAGCTCGCGCTAGCGTCGTTATCTGATATTCAATCAAGGATACGCCGGCCAAGTCCGAACGCCCGGTGCCAGCAGCGGCACCCTGTCCACTGCTATTATCGCACGCGACGGAGAGCAAAGCGATTGTCGGCAAATTCGAATTTCGAACGGAAAGCATTTTTCAGATATGAACGTTAAGGCCGTTTTGCCAACAGAAATATGATATGCCTGCCTAGATATGTGCGTTAAAGTGCTCAATTGCGACACTCACATTGCCGTAACCTGACCCTAATCCACGGTCGTTTCATTAACCTTTGCGCAATTTGAAAAGTTTGCGTTTCTCTAACCGAATATTGTGTTAAATAGGCCCCTATGACCACACGCTCAAAAATCGTCGGCCTGAACCGCGAAATCGCTGAAACCGAACACGAAACTGCTGTGCAGGATGTAAACAGCAATGCCGGGGGCATTGCGGAAGACAATCAAGCAGCGGATTATGATTATGATCGTGGGGCGGACGAAACGTCATACCATGCGGGTGTCGGGCAATATGTTGCACCAACGCTGCTGTTGGTCGCGTTCGTTGCTTGGTCCGCGTTTTTTGGCCTAACATATTGGTCTGAAGCGCAATTTGGTATGAACGATGACCGTATTGCAACGCTGATCGCGACATGGGCCATTCCGACGCTTTTAATTGCTGTCCTGTGGCTGCTGTCCATGCGCAACAGCAGCCGGGAAGCCATACGCTTTGGCAAGGTAGCGAACGTGCTGCGGACGGAAAGCGACGCGTTGGCAATACGGATGCGGTCGGTGAACGAAGAAATATCGCTTGCGCGCCAATTTCTGTCCCAAAATGCGCGTGAGCTGGAAACAGTCGGTCGCCAATCTTCAAAAAACCTAGTGGACTCTGCGCAAATGTTATCGGCCGCTCTTGCGGATAGCGATGAAAAGGCAAAGACGCTAGAATCGGTGAGCAACGCCGCCAATACAAATTTGGAGCAACTCCGCAAACATTTGCCTGTTGTGACAAGCGCAGCCAAAGATGTCAGCAACCAGATCGGAAGCGCAGGTAATGATGCACAGGTGCAGATAAAGGCAATGATTGCCGCCCTTGAGCGCGTAAGCGATGCAGGTAAATCTGTAAGCGACTACATGCAGAATGTCGAAACGCGTGCGGATGACTTGTCCAACCGGCTAGAGCAATCGTTGAGCGACAATGTGAAGCTGCTCGACGACAAAAGCGCCCAGGCGCTCGACCGAAGCGCCGAAATGGCCTCGCTTATGGACAGCGCCGCACAAGCGATTTCCAACGGCATCGCGCAGGCATCAAGCGATGCCGACACTCTCATTACCCGCAGCAAAGCCCAAATCCTGGCCAACCTCGCCGACCTACGTCGCGCTTTGGGTGACATTGAAGGGCAATCCAGTCAGGAAGAGGCGCGCATTCAGGCCATAATCGCCAATATTAGCGAACATATTCAAAACAGTGCCGCGCAGATTTCAGAGATTGATCGTACGGCCACTGACCAGACGTCGAAACTTGCCTTTGCCGTATCGGCGCTGGCTGAAAGCACCCGTTCACTAGGAAGCGCCCTGTCCGACAACCAATCAACCACCGGAATCTTATTGGACCAATCGGACAAGTTGATTGGATCGCTTAGCGCGGCCAATCTGGAAATAAGCCATAAGATTCCCTCCGCGATGGACAGTGTGAACGCGCGCATGACACAGGGCATAGAGCAAGTGAACTCGGCTCTTGCTGCTGCGGAAGCGCTCGACAATATAAGCGACGGAACGCTTGAAAAGCTCAACGATATTGAGCAATTAATCTCCGCGCAACATGACGCGGTTGGCGCGTTGATGGCCCAAAGCGATGCACATTTTGCGGCACGCCATGAACAAGTAGATGCCCTCGGCGCTGCGCTCAAGCAAACGCAGGCTCTGCTGCAAGACATGTCGGATCAAGCAAATGACAATTTGGTCACATCGCTGCTCCGCGTGCGTGAAACAACCCGCGCTGCCGCAGAAAGCAGCCGCAAGATCCTCGACGAGGAACTGGCGCATATCGCCGATCAGTTGACCGAACAAAACCGCGCAGCATTGGCCAATGCAATCGATGCGCAGGTCGCGTCGATGAATGAAGCTGTGCAGGAAGCCATATCGAGCAACATCGAATTGTCGCAAACCGCCTCTTCTTTGGTGGCCAAACAACTTGGCGAACTCAACGACATGACGATGCGCCTTGAAGGCCGAATAGCAGATACGATAAACGGCTTTGAATCGGTCCAAGATGACAGCTTTGCCCGCCGCATGGTGCGTTTGACCGAATCTTTAAATTCTACCGCTATCGACGTCACCAAAATATTGTCCAACGACGTTACAGATACTGCATGGGCAGCCTATTTAAAGGGCGACCGGGGCGTGTTTACCCGTCGCGCCGTGCGCTTGCTGGATTCACGTGAGGCAAAAATCATTGCTAAACATTATGGCGATGACAGCGAGTTCCGCGAACATGTGAACCGTTACGTTCATGATTTTGAGAGCATCATGCGCCTGTTGCTCAGCACGCGCGATGGCAACGCGATTGGCGTTACCTTGCTGTCGTCTGACATAGGCAAGCTTTACGTGGCGCTGGCGCAAGCCATTGAGCGGCTGCGCCAATAAGTTCTAAACGGGAGGGTTAAACAACCCGTCGAAACTGTCGCGGTTTATCCAGCCATAGCTATAATTGGCGTAATATAACGCAAACAAAGCAGCCGAAAGCATTGTCGTTCTCAGCAAAATCTTCTGGGGTTGGAAATTCCCCGGCGCACTATCCGCTTGGCCTGGAGTCTTTGGAAGGCCCAGTTCGTCATGCGTGCGAACACCAATGGGCAAGATGACGAACGCCGTCATAACCCAAAACAGCAAATAAATGGCAATAATCGACGTCCAGGTCATGCGGTCTCCACTATCAAAACATCCACGATCGGCTTTTTACCCGTCCAGCTTACCGCCACACGGCGCACAGCCAAACGCACAGTTTCGCGCAACTTGTCATAATCACCGCGATGGTCCTTCACCGCCTTAACAGCAGCGGCAGTGGCTTCTTCCAGAAAATCGTCCAGATCTTCCTCAATCGGCACACCGTGCAATCGTATCTCGGGGTTGCCGAGCATCCGGTCTTTAGCGTCCAGCGCGAAGGCGACCGAAATCAGGCCATACCATGACAGGCGGCGGCGTTCGTTCAATGTCGCGCCGTCGGCGGCGATGATGGTGTCCCCATCGAGGATCAAGCGGCCCGTCCGTTCCTTGCCTATGATTTTAGGCTCACCGGGCGCGAGGCGAACCACGTCGCCATTGGATTGCACCACGGCCTTTGGCACACCATGCGCCAGCGCAAACCGCGCCTGTTCCGCCATATGCCGGCGCTCGCCATGGACGGGAATAAGGATTTCTGGCCGAACCCAATCATAGAGCGCGGCAAGTTCCGGTTGCCCCGGATGGCCGGACACATGCACATGCGCCTGCTTTTCGGTCACGGTCAGGATGTTACGTTCGGCAAGCTTGTTCATGATCACGCCAATAGCGATTTCATTACCCGGTATCTGCTTCGACGAGAAAATAACCGTGTCGCCTGCTTCCAGCTTCACCGGATGATTGCCCTCGGATATGCGCGCCAAAGCCGCACGTGCCTCGCCCTGCCCCCCTGTGGCGACCACGATAACGTCGTGACGTGGGAGGCTATCGACGCTCTCCATATCCACCGTCTTAGGCATATCTTTCAAATAGCCATTCGCCTGCGCGGCTTCGATAATCCGGTGGAGCGAGCGTCCTGCGAAACATAAGGTGCGGCCGCTTTCGCGCGCGACCTCGCTTAAGGTCTGCAACCGGGCAGCATTGGACGCAAAGGTTGTGACAACGACCCTGCCCTTGGCAGCCTTAACAGACTTCAACAGGTCTTCCTTTACGCTGCCTTCACTGCCGCTAGTTTCCGGATTGAACACATTGGTAGAATCACACACCATCGCCAACACTTTGCTATCGCCAATGGCGGTCAGCGCTTCTTGCGTCGACGGCGTGCCCAATACGGGGTGCGGATCCAGTTTCCAGTCGCCGGTGTGGAAAATCTTCCCATAAGGCGTGCTTATCAAGCAAGCGCTCATTTCAAGGATCGAGTGGGCCAAGGTGACGAATTTAAAGTCGAACGGCCCCATAGAAAACGCACCCTCCATCGGGATCACGTTGAGTTCCACGATGTCGGCTATGCCTTCTTCTTCGAGCTTGCCCCGGATGAGAGTTGCCGTGAACGGTGTGGCATAGAGTGGAACGCCCAAGTCGGCGGCAAAATAAGCAACTGCGCCGATATGGTCTTCATGGCCATGGGTTAGAACGATACCCAGAAGGTCGTCCTTGCGCTTTTCGATGAATTCCAGATCAGGCAGGACAAGGTCAATTCCAGGATATTCCGAATTCGCGAATGTAAGGCCCAAGTCGACCATCACCCATTTGCCCTGACAACCATATAAATTGACGTTCATTCCGATTTCGTTGGACCCACCAAGGGCAAGGAAAAGCAGTTCATTTTTTGGGGTCGTCATGGGTTAATGTCTCTATTCCTATATAAAAGCGCCAGCCCCCGCAGCGTCAAATCGGGCTCTACCCGGTCAAATAAATGGCCATGTTGCTGAAACAAGATGGCCAAACCACCGGTCGCAATGACCGATACTGGTTCGCCAATTTCAGCTTTCATCCGTGCGAGTATCCCTTCGATCATCGCCACATAGCCCCAATAGATGCCAATCTGCATTTGTCCAACAGTCGTTGTGCCAATAACGCTTTCATTTGGCGGTGGTTCGATTGCAATTCGCGGCAACATGGCTGCTGCGGCATAGAGGGCATCGAGTGACAGATTAACGCCCGGCGCGATGCTGCCCCCACGATAGGAACCATCTGGCCCTATATAATCAAAGGTGGTTGCTGTGCCAAAGCTGATGACGACCTTGTGCCCGTCGGCCAAGGACTGCGCGGCAATGGCGTTCACTGCGCGATCTGCGCCAACGGCATGCGGTTCAGCTACACGCAATGGGATGCCCCAACCGACGCTTCCGCGTCCGGCGACCAAGGCCTCACACCCAAAATAGCGTGTCGCGAGCAACTGCAAATTGTGCAAAGCGCGCGGAACGACCGTGGCAATAATAACCGCTTTGATATCATTGCGGCGAAAGCCGGCCATCTGGATGAGTTGATCCAACCATACGGCATATTCATCCGACGTGCGCCGCGCATCGGTCGCAATGCGCCATCGCTGCAATATTTCGCCAGCGTCATTGACCAGTGCAAATTTCACATTGGTGTTACCCGTATCAATCGCGAGCAGCATAGCCCACTCCTGCTAAATTAGAAAAACATCGGCGGCGTGAATGGCACGAATTGAACCATCCGCCAAGCGAAGCCGCAAAGCACCATCATCATCGAGCCCGGTATACAGACCGTCTACTTCCTCTCCATCAGGCAGTGTCGCCGACAAGGCTGTGCCGCGAGGGTGGGCATACGCTTCCCAATGCCGGACGATAGTGCACAGCCCCGACTGTCGCCAGACATTCAGATAGCGGGCGAACGCCTCGGCCACGATCTCCACTGCTGTTTGCGCATCGGGCGGCGTTGCGCCAAGCGCCAGCAGGTCAGACACCTTCCGATCCAGATTTTGCGGGTGCCAGACAAGGTTTAGGCCAATGCCCACAACCACCGCGTCAGACGCGCGTTCCAGCAATATGCCGCATAGCTTTGAACCGTCATGCGCCAAAATGTCATTGGGCCATTTAAGGATAAGTTGAACTTGCGGCGCAATGTGCCGGATGGCGTCATATGCGGCAACGGCGGTTACGAAAGCCAGACCCGCGGGCGAAGGGTCTGTATCGCGCAAGCGCACAATGGAACTGGCAAAGAGGTTGCCCTTCGGGCTTTCCCAAGCACGGCCAAGTCGCCCACGCCCGCCATCTTGCGCATCGGCGCGAAGCCATAATCCCTCGGGCGCGCCTTGTGCCGCCCGCAATAAGAGATCCGCGTTCGTTGACCCAGTGCGCGCAACTTCTTCAAAGATGGGCGTCAGAACAGCGCCCTCGCGGCATAAGCCGTCCAGATGCCAAGCGCAGGTATCGCGAAATAGCCCAAAGGTGAGTTCGCTGCGGCCAATATGCCGCCGGTCCAGACGAGAACCCTATCATCGCTTTCAACAATTACATCCGCAGCATCATCAAAATACATGACCTTGACGACCTTCAGATAATAAAATGCGCCAATCACCGACGCGGTGATGCCAATGACGGCCAGTGGCAAAAGCCCGGCGGCCACCGCAGCGTTAAACACCACGAGCTTACCCCAGAAACCGAATAATGGCGGAATACCGGCAAGGCTGAACATGAATATTGCCAACGCAGCGGCCAAGGCAGGACGCGTCTTGGATAGACCGGATATGTCGGCAAATTCTTCACGATAGTCACCGTCCTTATCCTTCAACTGCATCAGGCAGATAAAGCTGCCTAAGGTCATGGCAACATAGATCACCAAATAGACGAGCATCGCAGAAACGCCCTGCTCCGTTCCAGTGGCAAGGCCAATCAGGATGAAGCCGACATTGTTGATAGAGCTATAGGCCATCAGGCGCTTCAGGTTTTGCTGCCCAATGGCGCCGACTGCGCCGATGATGATCGACATCAACGCTACGGCTATAATGATTTGCTGCCAAACCAATATTTGCGAGCCAAATGCCTCAAGCACGATGCGGATGGTCAACGCAATTGCCGCAACCTTTGGCGCGCTGGCGAAGAATGCGGTTACGGGGGTTGGCGCACCTTCATACACGTCCGGCGTCCACATGTGGAAAGGCGCGGCGCTAATTTTGAAGGCCAGGCCCGAGAGGATGAACACAATGCCGAAGATCAGGCCAAGGCCGACCTCGTTATCCATGGCCGCGCCGATAGCGGCAAAGCTTGTAGAGCCTGCAAAGCCGTACACCAAAGACGCGCCGAACAAGAGCATGCCGCTGGCCAATGCACCAAGGACGAAATATTTAAGCCCGGCTTCTGCCGAACGCCCGTCCGAGCGCACAAAGCTTGCAAGGACATAAGCGGACAAGCTCTGCAGCTCTAAACCAATATAGAGAGAAATCAGGTCAGTTGCCGAAACCATCACGCCCATGCCCACACAAGACAACAGGATAAGCACCGGATATTCGGCCCGCATCGCACCCGCATTCTCCAAGAAGCGGGGCGCAATCATCAACGAGATTGCGGCCGCAATGAAGATCAGTATCTTGGAGAAATTGCCAAATGCATCATTGACCAAAAGGCCATCAAAAGCGGACAAATTTGTGCCATTCATCATAAAGTTGATGACGAATGCAGCAGCGGCACCAAGCGCAGTAACCGCCAATATGCTGATCAAGCGACCGGCCTGTTCACGCCACGCCGCCACAAGCAGCAGGCCAAGCGCAGAGAAGCTCAAGATGATTTCTGGACGGACCAGAGAGAGAGAGGCGTTAAGTTCCATTATCAATGGCTCCCCTCAGCCAGGTTTTTTTCCGGACCATGCACCACGCGATAGCGCGCGGTTGTCGGGTCGACTAATTTCAGCTTGCTGTCCCCAACGGGTGCAGCGCGTTCAATGCGGGCGACAATCGTCGCCACGTCGCGGCGGATGGGTGCCAGGAATGTTTCCGGATATACGCCCATCCATAAGACAACGACCCCGATGGGCGCGAGAAGCCACATTTCACGGCCATTGACGTCCGACATCGCAGCCGCATCAGCATTGACCTGCGGCCCAAATGCAATGCGGCGATAGAGATACAGCATATAGCCGGCACCAAGGATAATGCCTGTGGTCGCAATGAATGTGGCCCAAGTCGACACCTTGTAAGCACCCGCAAGGCTCAAAAATTCACCTACAAACCCGCTGGTGCCTGGCAAACCAACGCTCGCCATTGTAAACAGCATGAACAATAAGGCATATTTGGGCATATTGACGCTGAGGCCGCCATAACGGCTGATCTCACGCGTATGCAGGCGGTCGTAGATCACCCCAACGCACAGGAACAAAGCGCCCGAAACGAGGCCATGGCTCAACATCACGATGATCGCGCCTTCGATACCTTGTTGATTGAAGGTGAATAGGCCGACTGTCACAATCGCCATGTGCGCAACCGATGAATACGCAATCAGCTTTTTCATATCCTGCTGCACCAATGCAACGAGCGAGGTGTAGACCACCGCGACCATCGACAGACCAAACACCAATGGAATGAAGTCAGCGCTTGCCTCTGGAAACATCGGCAAAGAGAAACGCAAAAAGCCGTAACCGCCCATTTTGAGAAGCACGCCAGCCAATATGACTGAACCGGCAGTGGGTGCCTGAACATGGGCATCGGGCAGCCAAGTGTGTACTGGCCACATGGGCATTTTCACCGCAAAGGATGCAAAAAACGCGAACCACAGCCATTTCTGCGCTTCTGCAGGGAAATCGGTATTCAACAATGTCGGAATATCCGCAGTGCCCGCAAATTGGATCATCCAAAGCATCGCGATCAACATCACGAGTGAACCAAGCAAGGTGTAGAGGAAGAATTTGTACGACGCGTAAATGCGGTCTTGCCCACCCCAAATGCCGATGATGAGATACATCGGGATTAGGCCGGCTTCAAAGAAGATGTAGAACAGCAACAAATCCTGCGCCGCAAAAACGCCAATCATCAGCGTTTCCATCAGCAGGAACGCCGCCATATATTCGCCGACGCGTTTTTGGATGGATGTCCAGCTTGCCCCGATACAAATCGGCATCAGGAATACCGACAGCATGATCAACGTCAGCGAAATGCCGTCAATGCCAAGCCGCCAGCCAATGGGGCCGAACACATTAAAGCTTTCGGTAAACTGCCACTGCGCGCCCGCTGGATCATAATACAGCCAGAGCACGACACCAAGCACCAGGTTCAGCAATGTCGCCGACAGCGCAAACATGCGCGCAAGTTCAGCGCGCACAAACAGGCATATTGCCGCTGCGACCACTGGAATGGCCAGCATGATCGAAAGTACAGGGATATCCGCGGCGTTCATTACACTCTCACCATCATCCAGCTAACCGCGATGACCAAACCAAGAAGCATCACAAGCGCATATGTATAAAGATAACCCGACTGCATTCGCACAGCCAATTTGCTACCGAAGGAAACAAACGCTGCCGAACCATTGGGGCCAAAACGGTCAATAATCCCTATGTCGCCTTGCTTCCAGAACAGACGTCCGAACCAAAAGGCTGGGCGAACGAAAACGAAGCTATACAGCTCGTCAAAATACCATTTGTTGAGGAAGAAACGGTAAACTGGCGCAAAGGTCGTCGCCAAACGTTGTGGTGCGTCTTCCGACCTTTGGTACATCAAATAGGCCGTGGTCAGGCCAATGAGCATTGCCACGGTCGACGACAATTTCACCCACAACGGCACTTCGTGCATGGCATGCATCAGATGCGCGTTGAAATAGAGTGTGCTGTTTGCCCAAAACGCTTGGCCCGCTTCCGCACCAATAAACGCATTGTGGAAGACAAAGCCTGCAAAAACCGCACCGATGGTTAGCAATGCCAAAGGCGTCAGCATCGACCATGGGCTTTCATGCGGATGATAGCCCGCCGTTCCGTCACTGGTCGCGGCATGCGCATGTGCGTCATGGTCGCCATGATCATGCATCGCGTGCTGGATATGCTCCGATTGCTCCCAACGCGGCTTTCCAAAGAAGGTTAGGAACATCAGACGCCAGCTATAGAAACTCGTCAGCAACGCTGCGATCACACCGATGGCAAAGCCATACATATGATAGGTGGATTCGCTGGCAAACGCGGCCTCGATGATGGCGTCCTTTGAATAAAAGCCTGCAAATCCGGCTACCCCAAGGATACCAACACCGGTAATCGCCAGCGTGCCCGCCATCATCGCCCAAAATGTCAGCGGAATATGTTTCCGCAGGCCGCCATAACAACGCATATCCTGTTCATGGTGCATCGCGTGGATGACCGAACCAGCGCCGAGGAACAGCAACGCCTTGAAAAAGGCATGCGTGAACAGATGGAACATGGCCGCGCCATAGGCGCCGGTTCCGGCTGCAAAGAACATGTATCCCAGTTGCGAACATGTGGAATACGCAATAACGCGTTTGATATCGGTCTGCACAAGACCAACCGTTGCAGCAAAAATCGCGGTCGTGGCACCAACGATCGTGACCACGTCCAATGCGAACTGGCTGGTTTCGAACAAGGGCGACAGGCGGCACACCATGAACACGCCAGCGGTGACCATAGTCGCCGCATGGATCAGCGCGGAAACGGGCGTTGGGCCCTCCATCGCGTCGGGTAGCCATGTGTGCAGGCCAAGCTGCGCCGATTTGCCCATCGCACCGATGAACAGCAATATGCACAGCAAGCTCATGGTATCAACGCGCAGGCCCAAAAAGCCGATGCTTGAGCCTACTTTGTCGGGCGCGGCAGCCAGGATTTCGGGGATCGAAACGGTGCCGAACAACCAGAATATGCCGAAAATGCCCAACATGAAGCCGAGGTCGCCGACCCGGTTGACGACAAATGCCTTGATCGCCGCCGCATTCGCGCTTGGTTTCTTGTACCAAAAACCGATCAGCAAATAAGACGCAAGGCCAACGCCTTCCCATCCAAAGAACATCTGCACCAGGTTGTTGGCCGTAACCAACATCAACATCGCGAAGGTAAACAGTGAAAGATAGGCAAAAAAGCGCGGCTGATCGGGATCTTCCTCCATATAGCCCCAGCTATAGAGATGGACGAGCGCCGACACGCTGGTGATGACAACGAGCATCACGGCGGTCAGCGCATCAACGCGTAATTCCCAATCAAAGGTCAGGTCCCCCGACTGCACCCATGTCATCACGGGCTGCACATAGGCCGTTTCACTGCCATTCAGGAAACCGATGAAGATCGGCCAGCTTAGGAATGCAGCAATAAACAAACCAGCGGTCGTGATCGTCTTGGCCGCCAACGCGCCGATGAAGCGCTGGCCAAGACCGGCGACCAGCGCAGCCAAAAGCGGTAGAAAAACAATGATATGGATTGCAGTCACTGGATGTTATCCCTTCATCCGATTGACGTCATCAACGGCTATGGTGCCACGTCCGCGGAAATAGATAACCAATATCGCAAGGCCAATTGCGGCCTCACCCGCCGCGACGGTCAAAACGAACATCGCAAAGATTTGGCCGGTCAAATCGCCCAAAAACACGCTGAACGCGACCAGATTGATGTTCACCGCAAGCAATATGAGCTCAATCGCCATCAAAATGATGATGACATTTTTGCGGTTCAGGAAAATGCCCAGCACGCCCATAACGAACAATATGCTGCTGACGACGAGATAATGTTCGATACCAATCACAGCTCAATCCCCTGCCCGACGGGCTGATTAACATTGCGCGTCGCGTCTTGCGGGCGGCGCTGGATCTGGCTGCTAATGTTCTGGCCGCGTGTGCCATGGCTGCGGCGATGCGTCAGAACGATTGCCCCAACCATCGCGACCAACAGGATCAACCCTGCCGTTTCGAACAAGAACACATATTTGCTATACAGCAACGCACCAATCGCCTCGATATTAGGCACTGTCGCAGACACGGTAGCAACACCAGCCTCAGGCGTGCCAAGCTTCACGGCACCAGCCTGATACGCGCCAATGCCCAACACCAGTTCAGCCACCAAAACCACCGCGAGCAAAAGCCCAAGCGGCACATTCTTGACGAAACCTGCACGCAATTCCGCAAAATCAATGTCGAGCATCATCACGACGAACAGGAACAACACCGCAACCGCGCCGACATAGACAATGACCAACAGCATCGCGATGAATTCTGCACCGATCAGGACCATGAGGCCTGCCGCGTTAAAGAAGGCAACAATCAACCACAGCACGCTGTGCACCGGATTGCGGGCAAAGATGACCATCGCGGCGGACGCGATGACCATGCTGGCGAAGATATAGAAGGAGACGAGTTGGATCACGATGGGTCGCCCTTAACGATAGGGTGCATCGGCGGCAAGGTTCGCGGCGATTGCCCGTTCCCACTTTGCGCCGTTGTCGAGGAGCTTGGCCTTGTCATAGAGCAGTTCCTCACGCGTTTCTGTTGCGAATTCGAGGTTCGGACCCTCGACAATGGCGTCGACCGGACATGCCTCTTGGCAAAATCCGCAGTAAATGCACTTGGTCATGTCAATGTCATAGCGCGTGGTCCGGCGGCTGCCGTCCTCGCGTGGTTCGGACTCGATGGTAATGGCCAAGGCCGGACACACCGCCTCACATAATTTACACGCGATGCAGCGTTCCTCACCATTGGGATAACGCCGCAGCGCATGTTCGCCGCGAAAACGTGGGGAAAGCGGGTTCTTTTCGAACGGATAGTTGATCGTCGCCTTTGCCTTGAAGAAATATTTCAAGGTCAACATGTGCGCCTTAACGAATTCCCAAAGGGTGAAGGTTTTGATGAGGTGGGCGATGCTGGTCATGCGAAATGTCCTGTCCACATAAGATAACCGCTCACCAAAAAGACCCAGAAGAGCGAAATCGGTAAGAACACTTTCCAACCCAGACGCATCAATTGATCATAACGGTAACGCGGCACGGTTGCCTTCACCCATGCGAAGATGAAGAACATCAAAAGGATTTTGGCAAAGAACCAGATGATGCCTGGAACGGCGTATAGCGGTGCCCAATCAACGGGTGGCAAATATCCGCCCCAGAACAGGATCGCGTTCAGCGCGCACATCAACAGGACGTTGGCATATTCACCCAACCAGAACAAAGCGAAGGCCATGGAGGAATATTCAGTCTGATAACCGGCAACCAATTCGCTCTCGGCCTCAGTCAAATCGAACGGCGCACGTGCGGTTTCCGCCATTGAGCTGATGAGGAACATCACCGCAATTGGGAACAGCAAGGGGTTGAACGCATAGGCGTTGATAAAGCCAAATATATGCCCACGCTGCCCCTCAACAATACCGCTTACGTTGAAGGTGCCAGCCCATAAAACGACGCAGATCAGGATGAAGCCAATGGAGACTTCGTATGAAATCATCTGCGCGGCGGCGCGCATCGCCGAATAAAATGGATATTTAGAGTTGGATGCCCATCCCGCAATCACCACGCCGTAAACGCCCAAGCTGCTGATCGCCAGAATGTAGAGCAAGCCGACATTGATATTCGAAAGCACCACGCCATCGGCGAAGGGAATAACCGCCCAAGCCATCAATGCGACAGTGAAGGTGATGATCGGCGCGATCAGGAATAAGCCACGGTTCGACGCGCTTGGGATGATGGTTTCTTGCAAGAATACCTTCAAGCCATCGGCGAAACTTTGCAGCACCCCAAATGGGCCGACGACATTGGGTCCCCGGCGCAGTGCGAAAGCCGCCCATAATTTACGTTCGGCATAAATGATCATCGCCACCGCCAGCATTAGCGGCAGCGCAATCAGGAGGATTCCCGCGATGGTCGCGGTGAACCATGCGGCCTCATAACTCATGCCGAGATTTTGGAAGAAGGATGTCATTATTCTACTCCCTCGTCGCATCCAGACGCAGAAAGGCGAAATGGACCCTGAAACAAGTTCAGGGTGACGGTAGATGGCAGAATTGCGTTAGCGCTCGTCATTCCGCCGCCTCCAAAAACTGCGTGCCATGCACCAGTTCCGCCGAGCATTTCTGCATCGTTTCGGACGCGCGGCAAATGGCGTTGGTCAGGTAGAAATCCTTAATCGGATAATCGGCAATCTTGCCGTTCACATCCGATGGTAGCGATGGTTCCGACCAACCATAATCCGCCAGCCCTTCAACACCCAGAGCAGGCACGGCCTTCGCCATTTCGGCGCGCAAGGCGTCGAGGCTGTCAAATGGCAAGCGCTTGCCCAGCACATCTGACAGTGCGCGGAAAATAGCCCAATCTTCGCGGGCGTCGCCGGGCGGGAATACCGCACGCTCGCCGCGTTGAACGCGGCCTTCCAAGTTCACATAGGTGCCCGATTTTTCGCTATACGCTGCACCGGGTAAAATCACGTCGGCATGATGCGCGCCCCCCGCCCTATTAAAATCGTCGCCATGATGGCCGACATAGACTTTGAAACTGTCGGCAAACAGGCCGTAATCCACCTCATCCGCGCCAAGGAAAAACGCCAGCTTCGGCTGAGCCGCCGCCAGCTTCTTGATGCCGCCGTCATGTGCGTAGCCAAGCATTAGGCCACCCATCCGCGCCGCGGCAAAATGCAAAACGTTGAAACCGTTCCAACCATCGCGGACGAGCTTATATTTTTTCGCAAAGGCCAACGCCGCGCCGTGGACACCAGCATAACGCAACGCACCACCGCCGACGATGATCGCCGGACGTTCGGCGGTCTTCAACGCATCGGACAGGGCCTTAGGCAATTTGGTCAGCGCGCTCAGGTCATCGCCGAGCCACTCGACCTTATAGGTCAGGTCCGTCACGGGACCGATGGCAAACACCTTTGCCCCGCGCTTGCGAATGGCCTTTTGAAGCCTTGTGTTCACCAATGGCGCCTCACGCCGCAAATCGCTGCCGACCAATAAGACCACATCGGCATTTTCGATGCCCGATATCGTGGTGTTGAAATTCACCGCAGACAGTGAGGATGTGTCATAAGCCAATCCCGTCTGGCGACCCTCCAACATCGACGCCCCAGCCAGTTCGCGCGCGGCGAACATGGTTTCGCAATCAACCTGATCCCCTGCCAGCACCGCCGCTGCGCCGGTCCAATGCGCCTTAATGGCGTCAAAGGCCTCAGCCCAGTCTGCCGCGACCAGCTTCCCATCCTTGCGGATATAAGGCTTGTCCAAACGGCGATGCATCAGGCCATCAACGGCATGGCGTGTTTTGTCCGACGCCCATTCTTCGTTCACATCGTCATTGATACGCGGCAAGGCGCGCAGCACGGCCCTGCCCCGGCTATCAAGACGGATGTTGGTGCCAACGGCGTCCATGACGTCGATACTTGGGGTCTTCTTCAATTCCCACGGACGCGCCTCAAAAGCATAAGGTTTCGCGGTCAGGGCACCCACGGGGCACAGGTCAACGACATTGCCCGAAAGCTCGCTTTGCATGGCATGTTCAAGATAGGTCGTGATTTGCATATTCTCGCCGCGACCAATCGCGCCAACCTCTTCGATGCCGGCAACTTCCTCGGCAAAACGGACGCAGCGGGTGCACTGAATACAGCGCGTCATCACCGTTTTGACGAGCGGCCCCATATATTTTTCGGTAACCGCGCGCTTATTTTCCTCAAAACGCGACGCACCGCGCCCATAAGCCACGCTTTGGTCCTGCAAATCGCATTCGCCGCCTTGGTCGCAAATCGGGCAGTCAAGCGGGTGGTTGATGAGCAAAAATTCCATCACCCCCTCACGCGCCTTTTTAACCATTGGCGTATCTGTGCGGATGATCTGGCCCTCGGTAGCGGGTAACGCGCAAGACGCCTGCGGCTTTGGCGGCCCGGGGGCAACCTCAACCAAACACATGCGGCAATTGCCCGCGATGGACAGCCGTTCATGATAGCAAAAACGCGGAATTTCCTTCCCCGCCATTTCGCACGCCTGAAGGACGGTTGCGCCAGCAGGGACTTCGAGTTCTAATCCGTCTACGGTGACTTTAGGCATGTTTACTCCGCCGCCTCCAACAATCTGCCGTCATGCTGAACTTGTTTCACCTCTGGTGACTGACGTTCCAGCATCCATCGTGCAGCATATCCAGACCCAGAAAGGCAAGATAGACCCTGAAACAAGTTCAGGGTGACGTTATTGGAAAAACCAACCTTCATTCCGCTGCCTCCAACATATTGTCACCCTTGGCCTCGTTAATCCGTCGCTCCATCTCGGGGCGGAAATGCTTGATCAGGCCCTGAATTGGCCACGCCGCCGCGTCGCCTAATGCGCAAATGGTGTGGCCTTCAACCTGTTTGGTCACATCATACAAGGTATCAATGTCGCCAATCTCGGCATTGCCTGTGCGCATTTTTTCCATGACTCGCCACATCCAGCCTGTGCCTTCGCGGCAGGGTGTGCATTGGCCGCAGCTTTCATGCTTGTAGAAATAGCTCAATCGCGAAATCGCGCGCACAATGTCGGTGGATTTATCCATCACGATAACCGCCGCCGTGCCAAGGCCGGAGCCAACAGCCTTGCAGCCATCAAAATCCATCGGCACGTCCATCATCATGGCCGCAGGGACCAATGGCACTGACGATCCGCCGGGAATGACCGCGAGGAGATTGTCCCAACCGCCGCGAACGCCGCCGCAATGCTTTTCAATCAGCTCGCGAAACGGGATGCCCATTTCCTCTTCGACAACACATGGCTTTTCGACATGGCCGGAGATCTGGAACAGTTTTGTGCCATGGTTGTTCTCGCGACCAAAGCCTTTGAACCACGCCGCGCCGCGCCGCAATATGGTTGGCACGACCGCAATGCTTTCGACATTGTTGACCGTCGTTGGGCAACCATACAGCCCTGCCCCTGCCGGAAATGGGGGTTTCAGGCGCGGCTGGCCCTTTTTGCCTTCAAGGC
The DNA here is from genome assembly GCF_050921905.1 of Sphingorhabdus sp. Classification (NCBI taxonomy): domain Bacteria; kingdom Pseudomonadati; phylum Pseudomonadota; class Alphaproteobacteria; order Sphingomonadales; family Sphingorhabdaceae; genus Sphingorhabdus; species Sphingorhabdus sp. Next base: position 827,423 of record NZ_CP050888.1, read on the forward strand.
TCTCGATCATCGCGGTCTCTTCGCCGCAAATATAGGCGCCCGCGCCGCGATGGACAAACACGTCAAAGTCATAGCCTGATTTTGCGGCATTCTTGCCCAGCAAACCTGCCGAATAGGCCTCGGCAACCGCTTTTTCGAGCACCTTGGCTTCGAAAATATACTCGCCGCGAATGTAGATATAGGCCGCACGGGCGCGCATCGCAAAACCAGCGATCAGCGCGCCTTCGATCAGCTTATGCGGGTCATGACGGATGATCTCGCGATCCTTGCATGAACCGGGTTCGGATTCATCGGCGTTGATGACAAGGAAATTGGGACGTTCAGGCGTTGGTGCCTTGGGCATGAAGCTCCACTTCATTCCCGTCGGGAAACCCGCACCACCGCGACCGCGCAGGCCCGACGCCTTCACTTCCTCAATAATCGCGTCCTGCCCGACCTTCATCAGGTCAGCAGTTTTGTCCCAATCACCACGCGCCTGCGCCGCTTTCAGGGCGAAGTCCTGATAACCGTATAGATTGGTAAAAATGCGGTCTTTGTCAGCGAGCATCAGCCCAAACCTCCAATAAAAAACCAAGCCGCCCCGACGATCAGCAAACCAATAACGGCCAGCTTAATGACGCCCTTGAGCAATTTCCACGCGACGAACGCGGCGATGAAAATGCCAATGAGGGGAAGAGATTCCATTAGTTCCAACCCCCAAGCGCACCAAAACACGCCACGTCGCACCAGCGTAGGCTGATGCCTATCTCGCCTGTCGTTCGTGACTTAGAGACGCGATGGGCCCCAGCCTGCGCTGGGGCAACCGAGTTGGATGCGGCAAAGGCGAACATCAATATTCCCCCCGATAGTCATGGTTCTTGTCCACCATGGCATGCAAGGTCGTTGCACCGCCATAAGGCTCCACCGTGTGACGGCCCGGCAATTGCGTGCCGACCTTTGGCTGCTTGCCCTCGGCCAAGTCTTTTAGGATCGCGGTCATGCTGCTATGATCAAGATCTTCGTAATTATCGTCGTTGATCTGCACCATTGGTGCCGACGCGCAATTGCCCATGCACTCCACTTCGGTCAGCGTAAACATGCCGTCGGGGGTCGTCGCACCTTTCAATAGTCCACGGCTCTTGCACGCAGCGATAATATCATCCGACCCGCGCAACATGCATGGCGTCGTCCCGCACACTTGCACATGATAACGGCCAACCGGCGCGAGATTGTACATCGTGTAGAAAGTCGCAACTTCGTAAGTGCGCATATAGGGCATGCCGAGATAGTTCGCGACATATTCGATCACCGGCACCGGCAACCAGCCCTGAGTCTGCGTTTCTGCGCCGACCTGACGTTGTGCCAGGTCAAGCAACGCCATCACGGCCGATTGCTGCCGTCCGGCGGGGTAGCGGCCGATATACATATCGGCCTTGGCCTTATATTCCGGCGAAAAGGCAAAGCTGCCCCATTTCGCGCGGGTTTCGGCTTCGTTGGGGATGTGTGCAGTGTCAGTCATAAGTTACTTTGGCGTCACCAATTCCAGACGGCGTTCGACGCGCACAAGACGTTCGTCAAACTTATCCATGCGCGTATTTAGCCCGCCAAGGCTGATCAACATACCAGCCAAATGCTCATCTATCGCAGACACGCGGGTCTTAATGCCCCTTATATCGTCTTCCATATTGCCCAAACGCTCATCCATCCGACGCAAGCGTTCCAAGATTAAATTCTCAACATTCTCGGTCATAGCATTGCTCCTTCCGACAGCAGCGATGTTGATAGCATGAAAACGCGCCGCTTAACGGGGGTTTCGGCTTCGTTGGGGATGTGTGCCGTGTCAGCCATGTGCCTCTTTCCGTCCCCAAATCCGCCCGATATACGCGCCAAACATCATGGCCGCAGCGGTCGAACCCACTTCCTTTGCCGACACCTCGGCATGAAACAAATAGAGATAGGCCGCGACCAACGCGACTGAACCGAAGGCCGCCGATGCCAAAAACATAAGCTCGCGTGTCATCACCGGTCACACTCCCCAAACACGATGTCGAGCGCGCCCAAGATTGCGGTCGTATCCGCCAGCATATGCCCACGGGTCATGAAATCCATCGCCTGGAGGTGCGAAAAGGCCGTCGGCCGGATTTTGCAGCGATAGGGCTTGTTACTGCCGTCGGCGACCAGATACACGCCGAATTCGCCCTTGGGGCTTTCGGTGGCGACATAGACGCTGCCTGCGGGCACTTTAAAGCCTTCGGTGTAGAGTTTGAAGTGATGGATCAACGCTTCCATCGACTGCTTCATTTCGGCGCGATTGGGCGGCGCAACCTTGCGGTCGTCGCTGCATACCGGACCTTCGGGCATCTGTTGCAAGCATTGCTTCATAATGCGGACCGATTGGCGTACCTCTTCGACGCGGACCATGAACCGGTCGTAGCAATCACCGCGAGTGCCGACGGGAATGTCAAATTCCATCCGGTCATAGACGTCATAAGGCTGGCTCTTGCGGATATCCCAAGGGATGCCAGCGCCACGGATCATCGGGCCGGAAAAGCCCCATTTGATTGCGTCTTCCTTTGACACGATTGCGATATCGACATTGCGTTGTTTGAAAATGCGGTTGTCGACCACCAACGACATTGCGTCCTCAAACAAGCGCGGCATGCGGTCATCGAGCCACTCGGCAATGTCGGTTAAAAGCTTTAACGGCACATCCTGATGCACGCCGCCGGGACGAAACCATGCCGCGTGCATACGTGCACCGCTGGCGCGCTCATAAAAGCCCATGATGTCTTCGCGGATTTCATACAGCCACAAAGGCGGCGTCATCGCGCCGACATCGATAATGTGGTGCGCAATGTTCAGCGTGTGATTCTTGATCCGCGTTAGTTCGGCGAACAACACGCGCAGATATTGCGCGCGAAGCGGCACTTCGAGGTCCAACAATTTCTCAATCGCGAGCACATAGCTATGCTCCATCGCCATTGGCGATGCGTAATCCAACCGGTCGAAATATGGCAAAGCCTGCAAATAGGTTTTATACTCGATCAGTTTCTCGGTGCCTCGGTGCAAAAGGCCGATATGCGGGTCAAGCCGCTCAACGATTTCACCGTCCAGTTCCATCACCAGACGCAAAACGCCGTGCGCTGCGGGGTGCTGAGGTCCAAAGTTGATCGTGTAATTCTGGATGACTTCATCGCCAGTGGTAGGCGCGAGATCTTGCTGCATGCTCATGCCTTGTCTCCCGTCGCCTTTGGTTTGCGCACGCTGCGCTTGACCGCTTCTTTGTTCGCAGCGTTACCGGCACCGGTCTGCGCCGCGGTATCGGTTGTTTTGGGCGTAGGCGGCGGCGGTGCGCCGGTGCCAGCGCCCTCGCCAGTTTTCTCATCGCCCGGCAGGACATAATCCGCGCCTTCCCAAGGGCTAAGAAAGTCGAAATTGCGGAAATCCTGCGCCAATTGCACGGGTTCATATTTCACGCGCTTTTCCTCTTCGGAATAGCGCAGCTCGACATAGCCCGACAACGGAAAGTCCTTGCGCTGCGGGTGTCCCGAAAAACCGTAATCGGTCAAAATGCGGCGCAAATCCGCGTTGCCGGAGAATAACACGCCATACATGTCGAACACTTCGCGTTCCAACCATCCGGCGACAGGCCAAATGCTGGTGACCGACGGCACAGGATGATCCTCATTCGTAGTCAAATGCACGCGAATACGGTGGTTTTTGGTCAGGCTCAGCAGACAATAGACAATTTCAAAACGCGGGTCACGATCAGGCCAGTCAACGCCCGCAATTTCCATCAACTGTTGATACGCACATTCGTCGCGTAATTGGATCATGCATTCGACCAACGCATCGCGGTGAATGTGCACGGCAACTTCACCATTGGCTTCTTCTATAGAAACCAAATTCTTACCAAGCACTTTTGATATGGATTCTATCGCACCATCGGGCGTTTTGATCAGGGGCGCAGAATGGGTCATCGTTCGATGGTCCCTGTCCGGCGGATTTTGCGCTGCAACTGCATAATACCGTAAAGCAACGCTTCGGCAGTTGGCGGGCATCCCGGTACATAAATGTCTACCGGCACAACACGGTCGCAACCGCGCACAACGCTGTAACTGTAATGATAATAGCCACCACCATTGGCGCAGCTACCCATGGAAATGACATATTTGGGTTCGGACATCTGGTCATAGACCTTGCGCAACGCAGGTGCCATTTTGTTGCAGAGCGTGCCTGCGACGATCATCACGTCGGACTGACGCGGTGACGCGCGCGGTGCGATGCCAAAACGTTCAAAGTCGTAACGCGGCATGTAACCGTGGATCATTTCAACTGCGCAGCACGCAAGCCCAAAGGTCATTGGCCACAATGACCCGGTCCGCGCCCAATTAAACAGGTCTTCGGCCGAAGACACGACAAAGCCCTTGTCGTTCACTTCGCTTTCAATATCCTTGAAGAACGCAGCATCCGGCGCTTGCACGTCAGAGTGTGATGGCGCGATTACTCCCATTCGAGTGCTCCCACTTTCCATGCATAGATAAATCCGATGACCAATTCGAACAGGAACAGCATCATGGTGCCCCAACCGATCCATCCTGTTTCACCCAGGCTGACCGCCCATGGAAACAAAAAGGCGGCCTCAAGGTCGAAAATGATAAACAAAATCGCAACGAGATAGAAGCGCACGTCAAACTGGCTGCGCGAATCTTCGAATGCTGGAAAGCCGCACTCATACTCGGTGAGCTTCGCCTCGGTAGGCTTGTGCGTGCCCGTCAATCGCGAAACACCCATCGGCAGAAACACAAAAGCTGACGACAGCGCAAGCGCCACCACGAGGAAAAGCAGTATGGGCAAATATTGCGACAAATCAGTCATAGCAGACTCGTTTCCGAAACCCCGTAAGTTGCGGCGCTTTTAGGCAGAAGTGTCCATACCTGCAAGGCCAAGACTCGGCATTTTTGGTGCCATTTTCGTGATTTATTTTATGGCCCCGACCAACAGCTTATGCAGCTTGCTGTGGAGGATGTCATTTGCCGCCAAAACCTGAACATCTGCGATGTGCGGGCTGCGTCCCCGATAGTCGGTTACAAAGCCCCCCGCCTCGCGCACAAGCAGGCATCCAGCCGCCGTGTCCCACGGAGATAAGCCACTTTCCCAGAAACCATCATAGCGGCCAGCGGCAAGCCAAGCGAGATCAAGGCTCGCCGCGCCAAAACGCCGAATGCCCGAAACCGAAGGTCCGATGGCCCCACAAATCTTGGTCCATTCTTCAAAATCGCCATGGCCCTTATAAGGCGTGCCCGTCGCGATCAGGGCTTCGTTTAACTGACGGCGTGCAGATACCCGCAAACGGCGGTTGCCAAGCCAAGCCCCCTTGCCCCGTTCGGCCCAGAAGCTTTCGTCCGTGATCGGGTTGTAGACAAGGCCCGCGAAAATATCGCCCCAACCCGAACCATCGGGCTTTGGGTCTTGCACGGCAATCGAAATCGCAAAATGCGGAATGCCGTGCAGGAAGTTGCTCGTTCCGTCGAGCGGATCGACGATGAAGCGTGGTTTACCCTCCGCGCCTGCAATCTCGCCGCCCTCTTCCATCAGGAAGCCCCAATCGGGACGTGCGATTTCGAGCTCACGGAAAATCGTATCTTCAGCGCGCTCGTCGGCTTTCGATACGAAGTCTGCAGGCCCCTTTTGGGAAACCTGCAAATGTTCAATCTCGCCAAAATCGCGGCGAAGCTTGCCGCCCGCTTTTCGAGCTGCTTTTTCCATGATGGTCAAAAGACCGGTTAATGCTGGCATTAGTCAGCCTTCCGGACATATTCCCGTTCGTAGACATCGACCACGATCCGCGTACCCGCGCTGATGAACGGTGGCACCATCACACGCACGCCATTGTCGAGGATTGCAGGCTTATAGCTGGATGACGCGGTCTGACCTTTCACCACTGCGTCTGCTTCGACAATCGTAGCCTCGATTTGGTCCGGCAAAGCGACCGAGAGCGCTTCGTCATCGTACATTTCCATCACAACGTCCATGCCGTCCTGAAGGAAAGCCGCCGCATCACCCAGAAGGTCGCTAGGTAAAGTCACCTGATCATAGGTTTCCTTGTCCATGAACACCAGATTATCGCCCTCTGCATAGAGAAACTGGAAATCTTTCTGGTCAAGGCGCACTTTTTCGACGCTTTCGGCCGAACGGAAACGGATATTGTTCTTGCGGCCGTCGCGGAGATTCTTGAGCTCAACTTGCATATATGCGCCGCCCTTACCCGGTTGTGTGTGCGCGGTCTTTACGACACGCCATAGGCCGCCTTCATATTCCAATATGTTACCCGGCTTGATTTCAACCGCGTTGATTTTCATGAGTGCACTCGCTTGACAGATGGAAAGAGCAGGCACGCAAGAACGTGCCGATGGACGCGGCCTTTAACGATGACGGCGCAATTAGGCAAGCAATGCGTTGAACGCCCTGACCGCTTCGGCGGGACCCTGCGGATGGTTCCAAACCGCGCTGCTCACCGCTATGAAATCCGCGCCTGCATCGATTAATGGCTTGGCATTGTCTGATGTGATGCCGCCAATGGCAACGCAGGGGACCTCCGTCACAAATGACCATTTCTGTAACGTGTCGAGCTCAGCGACATGCTCCACCGTCTTCGTCGCTGTGGGGTAAAAAGCGCCAAAGGCTACATAATCGGCCCCGGCCTCGGCTGCCTCCATCGCCAGATGACGGCTATTGTGGCAGGTAACGCCAATCTGTGCGTCGCGGCCAAGCAGTTCCCGCGCCTCACGCACGTCGCCATCGCCCTGCCCCAAATGCACGCCGTCGGCTTTCAACCGCTTGGCCAAAGCCACACTGTCGTTCACGATGAACGCAACGTCATGCGCAGCGCAAATGGCCTGCAATGGTTCCGCGAGCGCCGCCGCCTCATGCTGCTCCAATTCTTTGACCCGAAGCTGAAACGCTGCAACGGGACCAGCGGATAAGGCAGCCTCAAGCTGGGCGGGAAATTCACCGCCTACGTCAAGCGGTGAGATCAAATATAACTGGCAGGGAAATTCTTTCATGCCGCGCTCATTAGCGGGGCTTTAGGCCGGCGGCAAACATCTTGCGCATTTACCACCGGCCCCTCTCCAAACTTAGGGCCAGGACCACTTAAATCCACCTTCGCGGCGTCAAAATGGCAAAGATATCGACGGAAAATGTCCGCCGCAGGCAGTAATTCTGCCTGCAAGGGCATTTTGCTTTGAGATCAAAGCCATTTTGACGTCCTTCGGATTTGACCCATACTGTCCATTGCCACGTTGGCAAGCTTGGACTTAGAACCACTAAGCCTGCGCTTTGCCGCCTTGCACTGAACAGTATGGCCTCAAACCGCGAAGGTGGATTTAAGTGGTCCTGACCCTAGGTTGCGGATGCTGCGTGGATTTCGTCAATGGCGCTGGCAAGTGCGGCATCAAATTCCTCTGCGGTCATCTGGTGACGTAAATCTTCCAACAAAGCGCGGGAGAAGCTGGCGATCATGCCTTTATTCTTGGCGAGTTCAGCACAAGCCTCGGGACGGGCATAGCCGCCGGAAAGCGCGACAACGCGCAGCACGCGCGGGTGATTGATCAGCGCATCAAACGTACCTGCATCTGCGGGAATCGACAGTTTCAACATCACCTTGTGGTCGGCCGATACGTTATCGAGCGCTTTCAAAATTTCATCGCGCAGGATGATGTCGCTGTGTGCGCGGTCAACGCTTTTGATGTTCACCTCAGGCTCGATAATCGGCATCAATCCAGCAGCGAGGATGTGTTCGGCCACATCAAATTGCTGCTTTACGATCGCGGCAATGCCGGATGGCGAGGCTTGATTGATGACGGACCGCTTTTTTGTGCCAAACACGCCTTTGGCTTTGGCGCGTTGGAGCAACGCATCCAAGTTTGGCATTGGCTTCATCATTTGAACGCCGTCTGCTTCGTCCTCAAGCCCCTTGTCTACCTTAAGGAACGGCACAACGCCGCGCTCTTGCAATGCCGTCGGCACGGGTTTGCCGCCTGCTTCACCGTCCATCGTGCGTTCGAACAATATCGCGCCCAGCACCTTCTCGCCGGAAAAGCTTGGTGCAGTAATGATCCGCGCACGCATGTTGTGGATAAGGCCGAACATCTCTTCTTCGGTCGTGTAGGCATCTTCTTCTATGCCATAGCCCTTGAGTGCCTTGGGCGTTGATCCACCGCTCTGATCGAGTGCCGCAATAAAGCCCGAGGCGGTGGACACTTTTGCAAGCATTTCGTCGTAATTCATTGTTGGCACCCCATAATCTGGCCTTGCATACGTATGCATCGGCAATTGAAAAAAACGGGGCATTGCCCCGCAGGTTAAGCGATATTCAAAGCATCGACCCCCGGAAGCGGCTTGCCCTCCATCCATTCGAGAAAAGCGCCGCCTGCAGTCGAAACAAATGTAAAATCTTCAGTCACGCCCGCATGGGCAAGAGCAGCAACGGTATCGCCACCCCCTGCAACCGACACCAGCGACCCTTCCCGGGTCAGGGCAGCCGCCGTCCGCGCCAATGAGACCGTTGCGGCGTCAAAAGGTTCAATCTCGAAAGCACCCAATGGCCCGTTCCACACCAAAGTCCGGCAGTTTTTCAAAACATCGGCCAATGCCTCAACAGCGGCAGGCCCCACATCTAAAATCATTTCATCCGCTGCCACTTCATGCACGTTGACCGTTCGGATTGGCGGGTTTGCGCGGAATTCGACCGACGTCACCACATCATAGGGCAGATGGACCGTGCAGCCTGCTGAATCCGCCGCATCCATAATCGCATTTGCTTGATCTGCCAGATCATGCTCGCACAAGGATTTTCCGACATTGACACCGCGCGCAGCCAAAAAGGTATTCGCCATACCGCCGCCGATAATCAAATGGTCAACCTGCTTGACCAGATTGTTCAGAACGTCGAGCTTAGTGGAAACCTTTGCTCCGCCCACGACAGCGGCCACAGGATGCTCGGGTGCGCCCAAGGCAGCTTGAAGCGCCTTCAACTCGGCCTCCATCGCACGACCAGCATAAGCTGGCAGGACATGCGCAAGCCCTTCAGTGGACATATGCGCCCGATGCGCCGCAGAAAAGGCGTCGTTTACGTAAAAATCGCCGTTGGCGGCAACCGCGCGTGCAAGTTCAGGATCATTCGACTCCTCGCCCGGCCAAAACCGCGTGTTTTCGAGGAGTGCGATATCACCATCGGCCAATATACCAATGGATTGCGCAACCACATCACCCGCTATTTCCGGCACGAACATGATCTCGCGGCCGAGCACCTCTTGCAAGGCATCAAGCACCATCGACACCGACATTTCGCTATGCTTCGCACCCTTGGGACGCCCGAAATGTGCGAGCAGAAGGACCTTGGCCCCCTTATCCGCCAGTTCCAGCACCGTCGGCAACAACGCACGCATACGCGTTTCATCGGTCACCCGCCCATCAGCCATAGGCACGTTCAGGTCAACGCGCACTAAAGCGCATTTGCCCTTGATATCGCCGAGGTCGTCGAGCGTGCGGAATGCCATGGATCAATCCTTACAGAAACTTGCCTATGACACCGGCGGTATCAACCATGCGGTTGGAGAATCCCCATTCATTGTCATACCAGCTCAACACGCGCACAAGCTTGCCGTCGATCACGGCGGTTTCCAAGCTGTCGATCGTCGAACTTGCGGGGCAATGATTATAGTCAATCGAGACCAAGGGCTCATCCGAATAGGCCAACACGCCCTTCAAAGCGCCTATTGACGCCGCTTTCAACAGAGCGTTGACTTCTTCGACGCTGGTATCGCGCGTTGGCGTGAAGGTCAGGTCAACGATGCTGACATTCGGCGTAGGCACACGGACCGCAGAACCGTCCAGCTTGCCCTTCAGCTCTGGCATAACTTCGCCAACAGCGCGCGCAGCACCTGTCGTTGTGGGGATCATCGACATGCCCGCAGCACGCGCACGACGCATGTCATCGTGGATTTGGTCCAGAATCTTTTGATCATTGGTGTAGCTATGGATTGTGGTCATCAATCCACGTTCAATACCAATGGCATCGTTCAAGACCTTCGCCATGGGCGCCAAGCAGTTGGTCGTGCAGCTTGCGTTTGACACGATGATATCGGCGGCGCTCAACACTTCATGATTGACTCCAAAAACAACCGTCTTGTCCACATTCTTACCGGGCGCGGAAATCAGAACGCGCTTTGCTCCTGCCGCGAGATGCTTTTCGGCGCTGACGCGGTCTGTAAAGAAACCGGTGCACTCCAACGCAATATCGACGCCATTGGCCGCGTGCGGCAAATTGGCCGGGTCACGTTCTGCCGTCACATGAATACGCTTACCGTTGACGATGATGTCATTGCCATCGGCCTCAACCGTGCCGGGGAAGGCCCCATGTACGCTGTCACGTTTGAACAACAGGGCATTTGCCTTGGCGGGTGCAAGATCGTTAATCGCGACCAGTTCCAGATCATGGTCATCGCGTTCCAGAATCGCGCGGGCGACCAAACGGCCGATGCGACCAAAACCGTTAATTGCTACTTTCACTGTCATATCTGCTCCTATCGGCCCAAGCGGGCGACAATTTGCGGGGTGATTTTGTCAGCCGTCAGGCCAAAATGTTCATAAAGCGCCTCAATGGGTGCAGAAGCGCCAAAGCTGTCGATACCGATCCGAAGTCCGTCGCCGACATAACGCTCCCACCCCATGGTTGTGCCAGCCTCAATGGACACGCGCAGCGTATCTGTTGGTAGCAGGTCCGTTTTGTACGACGCCGGTTGTGCGTCAAACCGCTCCCAGCTTGGCATCGAGACCACGTCCGCGCCAATGCCTTGTGCTTCGAGCCTGTCAGCCACCACAGTAGCAATCTCCACTTCCGAACCGGTCGCAACAAGGATGACTTTGCGTGCCGCTGTCGCCGCGCGCAATTTGTAAGCACCCTTGGCGGAGAAATTCTCGCTAATGTCCGTGCGCAGTTGCGGCAGATTTTGCCGCGAAAGCGCCAGCACCGAAGGCGTAGACGCGCTTTCAATCGCCAAGGCCCAGCATTCGGCGGTCTCAATCGTGTCACATGGCCGATACACATCCAAATTTGGGATAAGCCGCATTGACATAATCTGCTCAATAGGTTGGTGCGTCGGGCCATCTTCGCCAACGCCAATGGAGTCGTGCGTCATGACGTAAATGACACGTGTTTCTTGCAATGCGGACAAGCGAATGGCGGCGCGGCAATAGTCGGAAAAGATCAGGAATGTGCCGCCATAAGGAATGATACCACCATGCAGCGCCATGCCGTTCATCGCCGCAGCCATCCCAAATTCACGAATGCCGTAATTGACATAGCGACCAGAATAGTCGTTTTTATCCAATGTGTTGGTTGATGCAGTGCGGGTAAAGTTGGAGCCCGTCAAATCGGCAGAGCCACCCAACAGTTCCGATATCGCTGCCGTTGCAGCCGTCAGAGCGATTTCGGATGCCTTTCGCGTCGCAATCTTTTGCGGTGCGGCAATCAAGCTATCAAGATGCGGCTTCAGCCATGCATTCATTGGTTCGCCCGACATGGCGGTTGTGAACGCAGCAGCCTGATCTGAGACAGCCAACCGCGCATTCCACTCCGCATGTGCAGCTGCACCTGCTTTACCCGTTGCACGCCATGCCCCAAGGATATCCTCAGGTATTTCGAATGCAGGATAGGGCCAGTCAAGAGCAGCGCGTGTCGCAACGATTTCATCTGCGCCAAGCGGGCTGCCATGCGGCGCTTTGGTGCCTTCTTTATTGGGCGATCCCTTGCCGATTAACGTCCGGCAGGCGATTAATGAGGGGCGATTATCCGCCAACGACGCCTTAATTGCGCGCTCTATGTCATTGAAATTATGACCATCGCAGCTCTCAACATGCCAGCCACTGGCCAGATACCGTCCTGCAATGTCTTCGCTGGTGGAAAGGTCGGTCGAACCATCGATGGTGATACGGTTGTCGTCCCAGAGCACAATCAAGCGTCCCAACCCAAGATGCCCAGCCAGACCAACGGCTTCATGGTTAATGCCCTCCATCAGGCACCCGTCGCCAGCCACAACCCAAGTGCGGTGATCGACCAGATCATCGCCAAAGCGCGCATTCAAGTGCCGTTCCGCGATTGCCATACCGACGGCCATAGCCAGTCCCTGCCCCAATGGGCCGGTGGTGCATTCAATGCCGTCGATCAGGAAGTTTTCAGGATGCCCCGCACATGGACTAGCCAATTGACGGAAATTGCGGATATCGTCGATGGTCGGGCTTGCATAGCCCGTTAGGTATAAGGTCGCATAGGCGAACATCGAACCGTGGCCAGCGGACAAAACAAAACGGTCACGGTCGGCCCAATCGGGGGCCTTTGGGGCGAATTTCAGAAATTTTGAATATAGCACCGTTGCGACATCGGCCATGCCCATGGGCATGCCGGGATGGCCGCTATTTGCGGCCTGCACAGCATCCATGGCCAGTGCCCGAATTGCATTGGCCATTTGCTGGTCACTGACGGTCATGTTCTTTGTCCCCCACTGGTTACTCCCAGGTGGGAGCGGGTGGCGGGCACATTCATTTGAGCAGTACCGCCGAATCGATGGAACAAACCCATGCGGATTCAAGCGGAAAGCGTCAAGTGAGCGAGGGGGCTTTTCCCCATGAATTTGTGCTTATAAACGCGTTCACACATTTGCATAAGGCATAGTCTCTGCTAAGCTTCCTCAGCAAAGGAAACTAACCCATGATAGAACAACGATTTATTGTGGCAGTCGGCCGTATAGAGCGTGCCCTGTCGCGCATCGAAAAATCGGCAATCGCGCCTGCATCCGCAGGCGATAATGACCTTGCCGAACGGCATGAGAAGCTAAAATCTGAAACACGCATGGCCATTCAAGATTTGGACAAGATTTTGGCGGATGCGCGCTGATGCCCGACGTTAAATTATCTATCGCTGGTCGTGACTATTTCGTTGCGTGCAACGCCGGAGAAGAACAGCGCCTACTGGAACTGGGTGCTTTGGTGGACGCCACTGCGCTCGAAGTGGCTGGCGGCGCACGTGGCCTGACAGAAACGCGCGCGCTGCTGTTTTCTGCGCTTCTGCTCGCCGACAAACTGCATGAGGCAGGTGGCACAGCTACCGCCGATAATGTGGAACCTTCGTCCGCAATGTTGCAATCCTCCGATATATTAGAGGGGCTTGCGACACGACTGGAAAATCTGGCGCTAAGGCTTGAGAATTAACGCAAGTGGCTTATATTGGAACATGGCGGAACTGTCCGGCACGAACTGATGAGAACATCCCTGAGGCGATTATCTATCTAAGGGAGCTGTCCCTGCCTGGGCCGTTTGGGAAACCTTAAGGTCCAGATCACACGGTGCCCACCTGACGTCCTGGCGTCAGAGGATATTCCGGGAAACGACCCATGGTGGTTCCGCCAACATTTTTCAGGAAAAATTGTGCAACCAAATTTTGACAAGCAGTCGCAGCGGTTGGAATTCCGCCAAAAGCGTGACCGGTTTGTAGATGCACTGTCGCCGCAGGATCGCGCGCTGGCCTTTTCCCGTGTACCAAGTCCGATGGCGCAATATCTTTTACCTGGCAAGATTGTGGCCGGTTACATCGCTATTGGTTCCGAAGTTAATCCAGCCGCATTGTTGACACAGGCACATAAAATGGGCTGCGACATTGCCCTACCCCATGTCACGAGCAAGACCGCACCGATGCGCTTCCTGCGTTGGACGCCCGGTGATGATCTGGTTCCCGGCCCCTTTGGATTGCAGCAACCTGCCGAAGATGCCCCCTTATGCACGCCAGATGTCGTTCTCGCGCCGTTAGTGGCCTTTGATGCCCGTTTGATGCGGCTTGGACAAGGTGCCGGGCATTATGACCGCGCGTTAAGCCTACTGGACCAAGCCGTGGTTATTGGCCTTGCATGGTCCGTGCAACATGCACCCGCCCTCGCATCGGACATTTGGGACATGCCATTGGACGCTATACTCACTGAAAAATCATGGATGACCTTATGACAACACCACGCAAAGAACCCACTTGGCGGAAACCTGTCGGAATGATGGCAATATTGCTGATTATATTGCTCTGGTCCGGCATCATTGTCAGTGCATCCGATTTTATCGGGGCGCAGAACATTGCAATCCAGAGTATCATCTATCTGGTTGCAGGTATCATCTGGATAGCGCCGATGCGGCCGCTGATGATCTGGATGGAGACGGGATCGTTCCGGGCACCACCTCAAGCGTAAATACTTGAAAGAAGTGGCGCGAGTGACGGGGCTCGAACCCGCGACCTCCGGCGTGACAGGCCGGCGCTCTAACCAACTGAGCTACACCCGCTAACTTGCGGTGGGGGCGCACTATAAGCGGCGCAAGATTCTGTCAACGCCATTTGTCAGAAAAGGGCATATTCGGCGACATCACCTTTCACCAACTTAGGGCCATGTCCTTTTGAATTCACCATCGCGGCGTCAAAATGGCCTCAAACATCAATGGTTAATTTAACTGGTCCTGACCCAAACAAAAAAATGCCCTCATAACGTCACCCAGACGCCTCCAAGAAAGCCCGTAGAGCGCACATATAGACGTTGGTACGGTAACGGCACCACCGATCGTTCTTGAGCCCCTACGTGCCGCGTAGGGTCGCCCGTGCCGCGTTACAAATCAGGCTGTGAACAACAGGACTGGCGTCTCGATCAGTTTTTTGAGAGCCTGAACATAATTGGCGGCATCCCAACCATCGACGACACGGTGGTCGCAACTGATGGACAAGTTCATCAACTTGCGCGCCTCAATAGTGTCGCCAACAAACATGGGGCGCTCCACAATCTTGTTCGGGCCGATAATCGCCACTTCTGGACGATTGATAACGGGCGTGGTTGCAATCCCGCCGAGCGGGCCAAGCGATGTGAGTGTCAGGGTTGAGCCCGATAGCTCTTCGCTTTTTGCAGAGCCACTGCGCGCCGCGTCAGCCAAGCGCGCGATTTCGGTCGCCAATTGCCAGATATTCCGGTCCTGCGCATCACGAATGACAGGCACCATCAGGCCAGCATCGGTCTGCGTCGCCATACCCAAATGCACAGCGCCATGACGGGTGACGATCCCAGCTTCATCATCGAAACGTGCGTTGATCATCGGAAACTTTGGAATAGTCTTGCAAATCGCGACGATCAGCATCGGCAACATCGTCAGCTTTGGCTTTGGCCCGCGATTGGCGTTCAAGTCTGCGCGCATCGCTTCGATGGCGGTAACGTCGAATTCCTCGACATAAGTGAAATGCGGGATATGCCGTTTCGACGCTGCCATATTGTCGGCAATCCGGCGGCGCATGCCGATGACCTTGACGGCCTCATCCGCGCGCCGCGCATGGAACTGCGCAGGGCGATAGCCCAACTGCGCTCCATAGGTTAAAAACGCATCGAGGTCGGCGTGGCGAACATGCCCGCCTGCTGCCTTGACGTCTGCCAAATCGACACCAAGGTCTTTGGCGCGCTGACGCACGGCGGGCGATGCCGTGACCTTGTCGACGGCGGGTGTGGCATGCTGCATTGCTGTTGGGGCGACGGGTGGGGTGGCAACGGGTGGAGGGGTGACTTCTGCGATGGAGACAGGCTCTGGCGCATGCGGATTTTCATCTTCGACCACAGCCAAAATCGCCTCTTTTGCTGGCTTTTCCACCTCATTGTCGGCATCGCCAGCGACCTCAATTTCCACAAGCATCGCGCCAATGGCGATCACATCGCCCGCTTCGCCCGCAACCTTGGTGACAACACCCGAAACCGGGCTTTCCATTTCAACCGTCGCCTTGTCGGTCATCATATCGGCAAGAGGCTGGTCTTCGGAGATGATATCGCCAACCTTCACGTGCCAAGCGACGATTTCGGCCTCTGCAATGCCTTCACCAATGTCAGGCAGATTGAATGTAAATTTGGGCATCGCGTCAGTCCTTCATGATCTTGTCAAAGGCGCGGGCAAGCCGCACGGGTCCAGGAAAATAGGCCCATTCCAGGCTGTGTGGGTAAGGCGTGTCAAAGCCCGTGACGCGCTCAACAGGCGCTTCAAGATGATAAAAACACCGTTCCTGCACCTGCGCTGCCAATTCCGCGCCAAAGCCGCTTGTTCGCGTCGCTTCATGCACGACCATGCATCGGCCTGTTTTCTTAACCGATGCCTCGATGGTTTCAATGTCGAGCGGCAACAATGTACGCAGGTCAATGATTTCGGCGTCAATGCCATGTTCGGCGACGACAGCCTTTACGACATGCACCATCGTGCCATAGGTTAAAACGGTAACCGCCGCGCCTTCCCGCACAACAGCAGCCTTGCCCAGATCGATACGATAATAGCCTTCGGGAACTGCACTTCCGTCATGTTTTGACCATGGCTCAACGGGGCGGTCATAATAACCCGTAAATGGGCCATTATAGATGCGTTTGGGTTCGAAAAAGACAACCGGATCATTGTCTTCAATAGCCGCGATCAAAAGGCCCTTGGCATCATAAGGTGTGGCCGGAATCACGGTCTTGATCCCACACACATGGGTAAATAGGCTTTCCGGGCTTTGGCTATGCGTCTGCCCGCCGAAGATGCCGCCACCAAAGGGCGAACGCACCGTCATAGGGCAAATAAAGTCATTGGCCGAACGGTAGCGCAAGCGCGCCGCCTCGCTCACCAATTGGTCAAGGCCGGGATAGATATAATCGGCAAACTGAATTTCGGGCACGGGGCGAAGGCCATAAGCCGCCATGCCAACGCCAACGCCAATGATGCCGCATTCGCTAATCGGGGTATCGAACACGCGCGTCTTGCCATGCTTGGCTTGCAACCCCGCAGTCGCGCGGAACACGCCGCCGAAATAGCCGACATCTTCGCCCATGATGACGACTTCGGGATCTTTGGCGAGCATGATATCCAAAGCGCTGTTAATCGCCTCAATCATATTCATCGTTTTTGTGGCAGGCTCTGACATCAACGCGCCTCCCAATCTGGACCAAATTTATCCTCTTGTTCCTCAAGCATTTGCGCGCATTGCTCTTTCAAATGCCACGGCATTTCTTCAAACACATCCTCGAACATCGTCTCGAACGGATGATGCAAGCCATGGCCGAGAATACCATTTTGTTCAGCCTTTTTCTGAATGGCCTTCACATGGTCCGACAATTCCACGAGCAGCGCGTCATGCTGCGCATCGCTCCACGCGCCGATGGTAATGAGGTGGTCCTTCAACCGCGTGACGGGGTCGCCCAACGGCCACAAAGCATATTCCTCTGCCGCCCGATATGCGCCGGGGTCATCTGAAGTGGAATGCCCTTCCCCGCGATAGGTGAAATATTCAATCAGCGTTGGCCCGCCATTATTGCGGGCGCGGTTGGCGGCCCATTGCATCGCCGCGTAAACCGCCAACGCATCATTGCCATCCACGCGCAAGCCCGCGATACCATAACCGATGGCCCGCGCGGCGAAGGTCGTCCGCTCGCTTCCCGCAAAACCGGAAAAGGATGAAATCGCCCATTGGTTATTCACAACCTGAAAAATAACCGGCGCGTTGTACACAGCGGCAAAGGTCAAGGCGTTATGGAAGTCACCCTCCGCCGTTGACCCATCACCGCACCAAACCGCCGAAATACGCGTGTCTCCGCGTGAAGCAGATGCCATCGCCCAACCCACGGCTTGCGGATATTGCGTGGTCAAATTGCCCGATATGCTGAAAAACCCATATTCCTTGGCCGAGTACATGATCGGCAGTTGGCGGCCCTTCAGCCGGTCACCGCGGTTGGAATAAATCTGGTTCATCATGTCCACGAGCGGATAATCGCGTGTGATCAATATGCCCTGCTGACGATAGCTTGGGAAACACATGTCATCAAAATGCAGCGCCATTGTCGCTGCAACCGACGTCGCCTCCTCGCCAAAGGACTTCATGTAGAAGCTCGTTTTGCCCTGCCGCTGTGCCCGAAACATACGATCATCAAAAGCACGCAAAAGCAGCATTCTTCGCAACATGACCTGTAGAGTAGCGACATCAAGTCCGGGGTTCCAACTGCCCGTTGCCTGATGGTCATCGCCAAGCACACGGACAAGACCATAAGCCAAAGGGTGAATGTCGGCCGGCATTACATGTTCGTCGGGGCGCGGATGGGCATCCACCGCAGGGACAATGATATCGCTAAAGTCGGCGACATCGCCGGGGCGGAATTTTGGTTCGGGGATGTGCAGATGCAGCGGCGCGAGATTGTCTTTCGTAGATTGCACCATGTCCATCTCCGCTCTCAACCGCCTGAACGACTCAGGCAATTTATTATCCATGCTTGATATAATATTTCAAACAGGACTTTAGGTCAACATAGCTGACCTAAATAGCGCTTAGACCGCAACAGGCGCGGAAATATGAGCCTGCGGATGATAATCGACGACCTCGAAATCTTCGATACGATAGTCAAAAATGCTATCCGCGGTGCGCAGTAGCTTTAGTTTAGGGGCGCCAGACGGTGTCCGCGACAATTGCTCTTCGACCAAGGGCGCATGGTTGAGATACAAATGCACATCCCCACCCTGCCAGATTAGTTCACCCGCTTGATATCCGCACACCGCTGCGAGCATCCGCGTCAGCAATGCCGCGGAAAATGCGTTAAAGGCAAAGCCAAGTCCCAAATCGCACGAGCGTTGGAACAAGATGCAGCTTAAAACACCATCGGCGACATGAAACTGGTATGTTTTGTGGCAGGGCGGCAGTGCCATTTGGTCCAGTTCGGCAACGTTCCAACCTTCGATGATATGTCGGCGTGAACCCGGATTGCTCTTCAGGCTCTCAACAAGCTGGCTGACCTGATCAATGCCCTTTTCAGCCCGGCGGAATAGGCCGTTTTCTGCGGCCTCGTAACGCGGCCAATTCACCCATTGCGCGCCATAAACAGGTCCAAGGTCGCCCCATTTTTCGGCGAAATCGGCATCATCGATTATGCGTTGTTCAAAATCATCTTGCGAAATATCTGTGCCGGTTTCGCGGCGGTAGCGGTCCAACGGCCAATCGGTCCATATCTTGACCTTTTGTTCCAGCAATGGCCGGATATTGGTGTTTCCCGTCAGGAACCACAGCATTTCACGCGCTGCCGTCTTCCAATAAACCCGCTTTGTCGTCAGCAACGGAATGGCATCGTCGGTCAGCGAAAAACGCATGGTCGCACCGAACAGTGCCTTCGTCCCGACGCCCGTCCGATCGCGCTGAACGGCACCAGTTTCCCAGATTCGGCGCATCAACGACAGATATTGTTCTTCATAATGTGGCATATTGTGCATGTGCTATCGCTAAGCGCCGCGTAACGTTTTTGCAACCTTGCCCATATCTTATTGTTGGGCGCGCTTTGTTGGCAAAATGGGCGGTTGCATGCCGGCCACGCGACATCAGCAAATATAACAAAGAAGTAACGTGAACTTAGCCATTGGCGCAACAATTGTTCACAATTCTTGCGTTGGGACAGCATAAAATTGCACTTATTGCGGCGCTTCGTTCCGTGGCTGTCTCATGACCAATTCCGGATAATATATCGGCTTTGACATGCGGCACTTCAAGGATTTGTCGATGACGCAGCCAAAATTGTTAACATTGACCGTCGGATTGTTAACCGAAGTTGGAAACGGAATAGCATTATTTTGTCCCGCAAAGAGCGGGCATGATTGAGATACCGTTTTCTAAGCGCCCCAAAGCGCGCAAAAGCGTTCTGCGCAGAGCGGCGTTGCCCATGGCCGTCGCTGCTTTAGCGGCGGCGCTTGCATTGCCGCATGTCGCAATGGCGCAGACCTCTCAAGCCGCTGCATCCAACTTTTGCGCAGACAGTGCTGTTTCGCTCGCCTTTGGCAATAACATCCGTGTTGAACCTGGCGCGGGACCAGTAAGTTTGACAAAGGCCAGCGCAATCTTAGGTGGCACCATAAGCAAGTTGGAGCAAATGCGCGCCATTCAGGCTTCCGGTCCATCGATTGCCGCTGCCGTTACGCCCAATAAAACAATAATCTTATCCGAATGTTCCCGCGAGCGCGCCATATTTGCCGCGCCGGGCGTTACTGCGACCGCCGTCGCCAAAGATGCGGTCTTGGGCGCGCAATCGGTCCTCATCGCACGCACACCTTTTGATAGTGATTGGGCAGCGGTCCAGCACCCGAATGTTGCCAGCATTCAAAATGCGGTGGCGAAATCTGGCGCACGCAGTGCCATTGATAAGCTGCAACAAGTGCAAATGGTCAATCGGTGGATCAACCAGAATGTCGCTTTTGGTGACGATCAAATTGTATATGGGCGCGCTGACTATTGGGCCCCGGCGAGCGAAACATTGCGCCGCGGCGTTGGTGATTGCGAAGATTTCGCCATTGCCAAAATGGATATGCTGGCTGCACTCGGCGTGGCGCGTGCGGATATGCGCTTGATTATCGCCCGAGATCTTGTGCGCAACGCGGACCATGCTGTTCTTATGGTGCAGCTAGATGGCGGGTCTGTCATGCTCGACAATGTAACTGATCGCTTGCTTGATGGTCGCGCACCCAATGATTACCGCCCGATCATGTCGTTCAGCCAAAACGCAAAATGGGTGCATGGGTATAATGTGCAACAGCACAATGCGCAGGTTCGCTTTGCGGCATTACCGACAGCGTCTAAACCATAGATTGTTGCATTAACCGCTGAATTTGAATTGCCAATGAAAGTAAACACCGCTTAGCGTTCCGTTAGTGCTTCCGAGCTTGCTTTGATTACGGGCTTCAAAATGTAACGCAGAACGCTTTTACGTCCGGTCATGATTTCCACATCGCAAATCATGCCTGGCGTGATCGGCAAACGCTTCCCGGACTTGAGCAAATAGGCGCGATCCGTTTCAACAATTACGGTGAAGTAGGCCTGGCGTTCAACCTCGTCATATATACTGTCGGCCGAAACCTGCGCCACGCGACCCGACAAGCCGCCATAGATTGAGAAATCATACGCCGTGACTTTCACATTTGCGCGGTCACCAATCTTTATAAAGGCGATGTCGCCAGGGGCCACGCGGGCCTCAATCAGCAATTTGTCGCCCATCGGCACAATCTGCATGATTTTCTGGCCAGCATTTAAAAATCCGCCGACAGTTGTCACCTGAACATCGTTGATGACACCCGCTACGGGTGAACGGATCTCGGTGCGGCTCAAGCGGCCTTGTGCGCCGCGCATCGTTTGTTCATTCACCGCAATTTTCGTGTTGATCTGCGACCGTTCGTTCAGCGCATCCTGACGATATTGGAATTGCGATTCCGACATTTGTGCTTGTGCTTCGCGGATCGCGGCGATGGCACGCGATGCGCCCTGACGCGCTGCGTCCAATCGTCCACGCACATCGACAAGCTCGCGCTGCGCCGACAATAATTCGGTTTGCGGCACGATATTTTTCTCTGCCAGCGGACGGATCATGTTCACTTGATCCTGCGCCAATTTGAGGCTCGATTCCAAAGATGCAATCGTGGCCTGCGCTTCGCCCAGATCACGTCGACGTTGTTCAACAGCCGCCGACAACGCCCCTACCCTGCTGCGTTGCGCGGATTGCCGTGCCGCTTGCAACCGTGCTTCATCAACGCAGCTTTCACCAACGCAACCATCGGCGCCACCGGTTTCCCGGTTCAAACGCGCGGCACTTGCCGCCAAACGCTCGGTTTCTGCTTGCAAGGAACCCAGCTCAGACGACGATGATGTGTCGTCAAAACGTACGAGCAACTGACCTTTTTTGACGGCCTGTCCTGACCGGACAAGAATGGCTTCAATGGTCGAAGGTTCAGCGGCTTGCACCAACTGCACCTTGGACGACGGGATAACCCGACCCTGCCCACGTGTGATTTCATCGACTTGCGCAAGGCTCGCCCACAAAATGAAAAGCGAGAACCCAACCGCACTAAAAAATATAATCCGTTCGCTGGCATTTAATTGCGCGAACCATAAGCGAAATTTCATTGTGTCGCCTCCACGGCGGGTAACTGAGTTGTGGCGGGTATATTGGCCTTTGCGGCGCTTTCGGGGCCCATCTTCATGGTCAATCGCCATGTTTTGCTGGTGTCAATTCTGCCGCCGATATCATTGTCTGCACGGCGGTCAGACACATGTTTAGCGGGCGTCAGGACATTTTCGACCCCCAGTTCCGCGTCCGCATCAATAGCGATATCCGCATTCATATTGGCTAGGCTTGATACCGGAGGAATATACTCGCCGCCGCGATACACACCGCTAAAGGCAACGCGCCTGCCCCAGTTGCCGGGCCATCTGTAAAAAATATGTGCGCCCATTTGCGTGATTTTGTGCAGTTTCGGTGCCCAATAAGGCGAGACATAATTGGCATGATAATGGGTCGCCATGCCAACCGAAGACGTTACCGTTCCTGCAAGGACCTGCTCGGCCACCTGCCGTGCCTCGGCCCACGCCTTGGCACCTGGCGCGCGGAGTAATGAGCCATCGCAGGCAAAGCTGAACTGGCAACCTGGCCTGTTGCTGCCTTGGTAGATCACGCCGCACACCGACTTTGGAAATGCGGGATGACGCATACGGTTAAGAATGACCTGCGCCACGGCAAAGCGGCCAGCGACAGGTTCAAAGCCAGCTTCATAATAGACCGCTTGAGTCATGCAGCGCAGAGCCTTTTCTGCATCGGTCAGGCTCTTGTCCGTCAGGTAAAATGGCTTTGCAGTTTCAATCGGGCCTTTGCCCAAGGGGATTACCGCGTTCAACATTTCCGCAGCTTCACCTTCGGCAGCGACATTGGTCTGGTCATACTGCGTCACTTGCGTCAAAACAATCTGCTCCTGCGTAAAAGCAGGTGCAGGAACCTCGGCTGACGCATTCGGCAACAGGCGGCCATATACGTCCTGCCAATCCACATTGGTCACCAAGAGTGCCATAGCCAGACTGAGGCCAATCAGGACCAACACGACCTTGCCAAGACCGCTTTTGCCGGGTGCAGTGCCGCGCGGTGGTAAATCATCGCTGACGACGACCGCTGAGGCTCTGGGAGGGTCATCATGCATCATGCCGCAACCCCCTTCGCCATCGCTTGCGCCATAATCTGTTCACGCGGGCCATCGGCAACGATTTTGCCGCGATCCATAACGATCAACCGGTCACATAAAGACAGCACGGCATGCCGATGCGTCGACACGATCAACGTCTGCCCCGGATAGATCGCGGTTTTCAGCAGCTCGACAAAACGCATCTCTGTCCGCATATCCATTGCGCCTGTAGGTTCATCAAGAAACAGTAGCTTGGATGGCGCTGCCAACGCGCGGGCGAGCACCAGAAATCCGCGCTGACCACCAGAAAGATTGCGGCCCCGTTCGCCAGTGCCTCGGTCAAAGCCACCGTCATCACGGCCCAGAAATTCGTCTGCGCCTACACGGCGCAACGCATCGATCAGAGCCTCATCGTCGGCATTTGGCGCGCCCATCAACAAATTGTCTTTAATCGACCCGCTGAACAATTCGGCATCTTGCCCGACAAAGCGAAGCTGCGAACGCAAGTTGATCGGACGATATTGGCGGTTGTCCAACCCATCAATGAGTATCGATCCAGCGTCAGGATAATATAACCCACAAAGCAGCCGTCCCAAGGTCGACTTGCCAGAGGCAACACGACCGATGATGGCTATCTTTTCGCCAGGCTTGATTATAAGATTCAGCCCGGAAAGTGCCTCGCGATTGCTTTCCGGATAGGAAAAGCTCACGTCATCGAGCCTGATATGGCCTTCACGCAAAGTCGGGACGACGCTTCGGCTGCCGAACGAACGCTCGTCATGCTTGTCCATCAATCCGCCAAGGCTGTCGAGCACAGTCAATGCTTGCCGCCCGCGCGTCATCAGGAACGCCAATTGTCCAGCGGGAGCCAATGAGCGCCCGGCGAGCATGACGATCGCGATAATCGCGCCCATCGAAATCTTGCCAGCATCAAACATATAAAATCCGCCGATAACCAGCGCGATGCTTGTCACTTGCTGACACATATTGGCCAAGGTCACGGCGGTCGCGTTTAGGTGCCGCAAACGTTCTTGCGTCTGCGCGCTCATACGCGCAAGATTGCGCCAACGCCCAATTACGCGGCCTTCTGCGGCAGTGGCCTTTAGCGTTTCGGCACCGCTGATCGCTTCGACAAGCAAGCTGTGTTGCAAGCCCGCATCTGCTTGTGCGTCGAGCGTCGCGGCAATCATTTTGCGTTGCAGGATATGACCTGCAAAAAACATAATCGCAATGATGACGACGGGCACCATCGCCAACCAGCCAGCCAAAATCGCGATCAAGCCGACAAACACCACCAAGAACAAGATATCTACCAAAAGAACAGCCGTCGTGGAGGCAAAGAAATCGCGCACAATTTCGAATTCAGACACCCGGCGGACCATTCTGCCGGTATCACCAGTGCGCCCCGACAACGGCATGTTTACTAACTTGCCGAAAATCTTCTCGGAAAGCTTTAGGTCCAGCTTGCGGCCCAATTCATCCAGCAATGTCGAACGCGCCATGCGCAAGGCAAAGTCAATTGCGAAGGCCAACAATACGCCAATTGCCAGGACCCAAAGGCTAGACACAGCGCGGTTTGGAATGATGCGATCATACACATTCATCGAGAATAAAGGCAGCGCAAACGCCAATATGTTGATGATGAAGGCCGCGCCAAAAACAGGGTAAAATTCAGGCTTCAGCTTGCGGAGTTCCGACCAGAACCAGTTGTCACGTGACGTCTTTGGTACGTCAGAGTCATCTATCCCGCGCGCGCGTACCGCTGCACCGCCGACATGGATGGCCTGACCGACATAGACGGAATCTACCTCGGCCGTGTCCGTCCAAACCGGCTCTGGCGCGTCGGCTTTCCATAACAGGACTTGCTCCTTGGCCGCCTCGTAAATGATCGCCACGCTGTCATCATTAAGGCGGATCAAAGCGGGTAGCTGGTGCGCCTTTGTCGGCAAGCGCGCGCCGTGAATGGGCGCGCAGGACAGCCCAGCGAGTTCAATCGCATGTTCGGCCTGGTGAAAAGGCAATTGCCCGTTGCCGTTTAACGGCAACGTCAAAAACAAGCTCTCCGGATCCGGGAGATCGTTTTCACGGGCAAGCCTTTTGACCGCCGCGGCTATTGTATCGGGTGCAATTTCTCCGAAAACAGCGACCGCGTCGGCCAATTTGGTATCTAAACGACTATGCAACTCTCTACTCCAAACTGGGCGATGCCCCACACCGCACTCAACGTGGGTAACGTCTACGCTGCAATTCTGCGGGTGCTGGCGGACCATAATCGAAGCGTGCTCTTGCCGACGCTTCGGCGCCCTGCGGTGCAGCCATATTCATCGACGCCAACAGTTTGTTGGTCGACGCTAACACCCGGTATTCCGCAAATTGTTCCGCAAAACTTGCGGTATCTAGGCGGACCTGAACATTGTAGCGGGTGTTCTGCGCGTCGAGCACATCAAGCAACGAACGGCGTCCGACGTTAAACTGCTCACGATAGGAAAGCAGCAAATCATCGCTGACTTTGCTTTGCGTGGACAATTCTTCGCCAACCTTGCGCTGCGTAGACATGCTGTTCCAAGCACTACGGACGTCTTCTTCGGCAAAACGACCCAATTCATGCAGGCGGAAACGTGCCTCGCTCGCGCGGCGGACCATTTCTTGATACTTCGCGCGATTTATGCCGCCGTCAAAGATGTTCCAACGCAGGAAAACGCGCGCTTGAACGTCATTAGTCTTGCCTGCAAAGCCATCAATGTCTTCGCCCACACGACCACGGGCATCGACGCCAATGGTGGGATACAAGTCGCCCTTGGCCTTTGACGCCATTGCATGGGCGGCATCAACGTCGGCAGCCGCTTCTTTAACCCTTGGGTTGTTCTGTCGCGCTTCGGCAACAGCTTCGCCCAAAGTCGGCGTGATGGCTGTTCTAAGCGATTGCGGCATGGAAGCGCCCGTCACAGTCAAGCCTGTCAACGTCTGCAGCTTGATCTGCGCGTTCACCAATGCTTCTTCAGCTTCAGCCTTGCGGACGATTGCAGCTTGCAAGCGTTCTTGCGCCTGTTGCTGATCCGCAATGCTGATGGAGCCCTGCTGGACGCCCTGCCCTAAATCACCGACAAGATTTTGGTGAAAGGTCACATTGTCATCGGAAGCCGCAGAAATGCGCTGTTGCAACAAGATGTCGAGATATTGCCGCGTCACGAGCAAAGCGATGTTTTCCGAACGCTCCGCAACGCGCAATGCTGCGCCATCGGTTCGTGCCGCTTGACGCGTCAGCTCTCCACGACGGCGACCGAAGTCAATCAACGTCTGCTCGGCAGTTATGCCGGCTTCGAGCGGATAAAGTGTGTCGTCTTCAATACCCAATGTTCGCCGGGTTGGATTTTCAAGGCGGCGAATCCCTGCCGAAGCTTCGATATCTACGCGGGGCAGATATAGGCCCTGCGCTTGTTCGCGTTCAAATTCGATGGCTTCCTTGTTCATGATCGCCTGATTAATCTCAGGGCTGGTCTCCAAGGCAGCGGCAATCGCTTGGTCAAGCGTCAGAACGCCTGAATTGTCGGTCATCGTTGCTTGCAGCGCTAACCCCGTTGCCACAGTTGACTGCGCAACATCGGCTTCGGCAAATTGCGACATTGTCACAAATTCAGCGTCGCCCGCAGCAGGTGCTCCAATTTCGATAACAGGTTCAACCGCCAAATTTGGGACGAGCACAGATTGTGCCGTCATGATTTCTGCGATTGCCACCTCAATGGAAGGAATGGCAGTGGTCACAACCTGGCCGACGATTGGTTCAGCCTGATTGGTGGTGGCCACATTGCCCGATGCGGCAAAGGTGACAGATGAAAGCGATGCCACCGATACGGTGAACATTAAAATAGTGCGAGTGTTCATTGTTCTTCTCCCCTCAATTACTTGCCGTGATTTCAACGCGGCGGTTTGTCGGATTGCGTTCGCCATCGGCGGTCGAAACCTTTGGTTCAGCTTCGCCGCGACCGCTCACCATCAGCGCAGATGCGCTCAGGCCAGCGGCCTGCATTCTGGCGGAGACTGCCTCAGCGCGGCTCTTTGAGAGGGCGTCATTATAGCTATCGGACCCGGACCGGTCAGTGTGTCCAATGATGCTAAATCTATTCCAGCCACATGCCGCCTTGTTGGCCGTGACAAAGGCGATGGTCTCATCTGCATTTACCGGCAAGACGATCGAGTCCCAGTCAAAAAACAAGGTAGCGGCAAGCGCCGAGTCACATGTCGGCGAACGGGTCGGAGGAACAGGTGGCGGCGGTGGTAAGGGCATCGCGACGACTGGCTCTGGAACAGGCGCAGTCATCAACCGGTGATATTTCTCACACCGCGTCAGGCTTTGGTTGTCACGAATCGCGTTTTTCAAAAAGCCAGTGGCAATGCCGCACCAGGCCTTTGCTTCGGAGGCATACATGTAAGTGCTGCCAAGCGATGCAAGAACCGCCGGGTTCGTCGTTGCCGCGAGCGCCTCGTCATAACGCCGCTCAACCTCGGGACGCAAATCCCGGACTTCCATAGACGTCAAATCTAATATTTGTGCGGAGGCAGGAAATGCAACGCTAACTGCTGTTCCAGCCACCAATGCCTTTATCAAAGACCGTTTCATACTGTTTTTCTCCGAAGTATTTCTTGTTTCTTATCCGTTACTTATCATTGCCATGTCATAATGATGCGCGCCTGACAGATCGTTGCTGGCCAACGCTGCCAACTGGAAAGCATCAACCCCTTGGCTGAGGATGCCCGCCAGCAGTGCGCTGTCATTTGCTCCGCCACCTACGTCATTTGCTGGCGCACCCAACGCAGCGGTGAAGGTGCCAATCAGGCGATCCACCATCAAGTCTGGCATAGCCTCACGCAGCGTATCTTCGATGGGGAGCGGTAGAGCCGCATTTTCGCCTGCACCTGCCGATGCCGAAAAGGCTGCGATATCCAGCATGCTGTGCATGACCTGATCACCGCCACCAAAGGCGACAGCAAAATTGCCCTGATCGTCGGAAACCGGATCGGCTTTATCCTCAAGCAAAGCGGAACGCTCGGCCATCGGCGCATCTTGGAAGCTGCGGGCAATATCTGCTTCTTCGGACGGACGTAGGCTGCTGGCGACGTCATGCGGGCGTTGAGCGAAGTCGTGCGTGAGTTCGAAAGCCAAATCGGATACAAAAGGCGCTCCGCCCGTTGACGCAAGAGAAGCAACCTCATGTCCAATGCCTGGATTTTCGCTGACGAGCGCGCTCAATTGGTCCAGATTTCCATCGGGCATCGCAGCCGCATTTTCCTCAATGGCAAGGCCAACAAGTGCCGCCGCAATAACCGACGTGGTTGCGTTACTTGTCCGGATTTGGTCGGCGGACCGGCTTACGACAGAAGTCGTGCCATTTGTCGCGAATGCGGCATCCGCGACAATCCCCGTTGAACCATCGGCCTTGGCATAGACAGATTGCCCGGCAACACTGACGCTGCCGTTTGCAGCGGAATAAGCGATGCCATCCGAGACCAGGCCAATGCTAACAATGCCTGCGTCCGAAAGGCTGCGATATTCGCCAGCATCGGTAACACCATTGCTGTTCGCATCCTGCCACACGCCGAATTTGGCAAAATCGACATCGTTTGCGTCAAGGACACCATCGCGATTGCTATCATAATCAGCCGCCAACCCTTGGAGATCGGTAAGGCCGTCGCGAGCAAAGACGATTTCCGAGCCGTCGTTGACGATTCCATCACCGTTGCGGTCCAGCGCCAGCAACCCGTCATCCGAGCCAACCCAAGCCGTGCTTTCGGCACTGCCATCGCCGTGATAGTCGAAGGTTACGCCAGATGTTATGCCGAGGAATTCAACGCCATCGCCGTCGAGGTCGAGTGCGATAGGTGGTGTGGAATTGGCAGTAATCGACAGGTTGCTAAGTGCAGTTACATCGCCATCGGCATCGATGACTTGCACCGGGATGGTAAAGGTCACAGGATTATTGGTCAGCGTCGTCGCACCGAAATCACCGATCTGGAAGGTGTCGCCCGATTGATAGCTATATTCGACACTGTTATACCCATTGGCCGTGAATACCGCGATAACGGTGCCTTGCATGCTGGAACCGGACTCTCCGGCTACACCGCCTATGGTTACAGAGCCGTCAGCATTTTGGATTACGGTGAATGATCGCCCGTTCACTGTATAATTGACAGAGCTTGTTGTCGGGATGATGACCCCGCTCGAAACGCCCAAATAAGCGATGGTCATTCCGTTGATCGTGTCTTTTACGCCATCGCGCACGACATTGTTGCCGTCTGGATCATCAAAAGCTGTAATCTTGACGGAAGACCCACCACTCGATTTGAACAGGGCGCTTGCACCATTGACCGTATAATGGCCGTCAAACACATGGTCACGGTTTCCTGCTGTACCATAATCGCCTGCGCCATCTGCAGGATTTCCACGAAGATCGGTAACAAAATCAACGCGGAACGTCTCTGTTGCTCCGACAGATGCACCCCCGCCAATGCCGCCGGTGTTGGCCGTAGAATTGATAGTACTGCTTGGCGCACCGTTGACGGAGGGCGTCAATAGCAAGTCTTTGCTGTTGTTATCTATCGGCGCACCGACAGATTCTGCCAAAGGTATAAATTCAGACCAGCTATTGTTGCCGCCCACAAAATTATACAGACCATTGTTGAAATCGATAATCGCTGTAGCGTCTATCTTGCCATCCATATCCACGGAATATTGCGAGGTTGCCGTATTCAACGTGACGGTGAATATCGTGGTGGCACCTGCTTTGCCCAGCAATTGGTTACCCACCACTGTATAGATGATTGGTACGAAGTTGGAAGTCAGGCCGCTGTTCAGACCATTTAGAGTAGGCGAGAATTGCACTGATCCGCCATCTGCGCCAAGATTGTTGGCAACATTGCTATCAATATCTAATGAACCAAATACTGGCGCGCTTGCTCCGTTGATAACAACGGCTGCTGCAGGAGAAATTGCCACCGGCGTGTCGTCATCAAACGTAATGTTCAAAACGCCTGTATTGGTCGAGCCATCGGTGTCTGCAACGCGATAGGTCAGCGCAACAGACGCGTCATTTTCTCCCGCCACATTGCTGTGCAGTATATTGTCGACGAGCGTCACTGTGTAAGAGCCGCTGTTAGGGTTGTTAAGTTGGACCGTAAACAGCGTGCCAGTCCTGCCAGCGGGTGAAGCGCTGATGCTGGCTGTCAAAAGGTTCGTTACTGCGTTCCAGCTATATGTGACTGTTTCCTGTCCAATCGCCGCGGTTGTGCCCTGTAATTGCGCAAAGCTGATCGCGGCGATTGGATTGTCAATCGCGGTGATGTTCAGCATGCCATTGTATATGGCTTCGCTCGCACTTGCAGGAGCTTCTCCAGCGTTGGCATCAAGGTCGCCTGTGCCTCCAGCGATGCCACCCGTCAAACCATCATCGTCCAAAGTGGCCGTAACCGCCGCAGTGGCGGGTAAGTCATTATTCTCAACGAGAACGTTCAGGGTTGCCGTCGCAGTATCGCCGTCGCCATCAACTATTGTGTAGTTGAACACTTCCGTTCTATCCGCAGGGACATTACGCGGCGGCGTGTAGCTCCACTGGCCCGTTGCAAAGTTGAAGCCGAACTGGCCACCAATTTCGGTAGCAACAAGAATGCTTGTTATGCCATTTATGACGGAGCCACCGTTTGATGCCGTAATCTGCGAACCAGCCCCGGTTACACCATTCCACGTATATACAGGGTCATTAGCCGCCGCAGTCGGGACGGTAATTGACAAAATCCGGCCGCCGTCAGTGCCAAAATCATCATTCACGTCGAGATCGCCAGTTATGGCTGTCGGCGTGAAAAGCGCAACAAGGGTGTCAATCAAATCGTCGAAATTCGCCACCAAAATTGGCGTGCCGACGCCATCGACGTCAATCTGTTGCAAATTGCTGTTGTTGATTCCGTTACCAACGCCGATAGCCGTAACATTGATGTCATTGTTGTTGACAAAGCTGTTCCACAGCGGACGAATGGTGTCGTTGAGTGCTTGACCACTGCCACCCAGATTTTCGTTCGGGTTACCGTCACTAAGGAAGAATACCTCATTATCAGCGGTTTCATCCGCCGCATAGTTCGCCAGCAATGTCGTAATGGCGGCGCTGAAGTCGGTCGAGGCACCGAGCGCACCGCTTGGGCGTGTTCCACCCGTCGCCGGGTTAACTGAGTCCAAATAGGTGTTTGCTGCCGCAGCGGTTGTGAAAGTCGTACTCGCCATTGCATCAGCAGCAAACAGCACGAATTTGACTGAGACGTTGCCTCCTGTTGAGCCAAATAACGCGTTGATCGCAGCCTTGACCGCGACAAGTTGGGTATTCAATTCCGTGTTGTCGATGGAGCCTGAAAAATCGATGACGAACGCTGTGTTGAAATCCTTCAGGATTTCGTTGGTTGTTCCCGATTCTCCTATTGCTGCCGGACCATCATCCTCGAACTTGAACAACTGCGACACATCTACTGAATCGTTCGACTGGTCGCCATCGCTATCCGTCAACGTTACCCCGAGTGACAGGGCACCGGCATTCATCATCGCTTCGCTGGGCCCATTTTCATCATGGTTTGTGCCGTCATTATGTTCGACAGCCCGGAATTGGTTGATCGTCGATACGCCAGTTGCCGGGTCAATTGCGATGCGGAAAGATACCGCTCCGCCGTTGCTTCCAACGCGGCCCTCTACGGTGGTCGCGTTGACCGCAACCAGAACGATGGTGCTGTTGGTTACCGAGTCCAAAAGGCCCGAGGTCGCGTTGTTTACAGTGAGCGCATAGACTCGCGAAGCTTCGCCATCCGCGCCGGCATTTCCCGAAATCAGACTGACGATGGATCCTGAAGCAAAGCCGATGGCCGAAGGCGCGGCACCAATGAGCATTTCGTCATTATTCTGGCGACCGCCTTCATTCTGGATAGAACCAGTAATGCCGAGTGATTCATCTACAATAAGCAATGTGCCCGACGCGGCAAAGTCGATTGACGGCGCATCATCCTTGAACGTCAGCGCATTGGCGATGTTCGCCGTAGCACTGGCGGTATCGCCGTCGCCATCGGTCGAGGTCGCCGTTAGCGTAATCAGGTTCGCTGCCGACAGGGTCGTTGACTGGTCAGGACCCGAGTTGGGCGCGTGCACAACGGCGCGCTGTTGATCTAATGTGACGGTGCCCGATCCGTTCACTGTAACGGTAAAGACGAGCTCATTGCTAACCGCAGTGCGGCCTTCAACGACACTGCCATTAAGGAGGAGGTTTACCGCTTGGCCTGTGGCTGTATCCACAAGGCCGCTTGGACCTGCAACAACGCCAAGCGTATAGGCGGTCGCGCCAGCACCATCGGCGCCATAGTTGGTGGTAAATATATCTGCAAAGCTTGTGCTCGCATCATCGCCAAGAACCGTCTCGTCAACTGTCAACGTTGGTACCGCACCATTGGCCGTCACAACTGTTGTATCGTCATCAACATTGACGACCAGCGTTCCGTTAGCAGCATCACCATCCACGTCAGTTACCGTGTAACTAAGTGTGAATGGCGCGTTGTTTTCATCGCCGCCTGCTGCATGCGCGATAGGGGCATTTTGCGTCACAGTGTAAGCGCCCGAAGCGCTATTTAGCGTGACGGTCAGGACAGTGGTGCCTCCTTGCTGTACAAGAACGGAACCAGATGGTCCTGCCACATAGCTGAACCCTGCAGGTGCCCCCGTCAGTTGGTAGGCAAAGGTCAACGCTCCATCGCCGCCACTGCCGGACAGGGTTCCCGCGACATTGGCTGCATCCGCATCATCGCCAGTGCCGCCGGGGTTGCCACCAGCAAGGGCGTCGTCGTCCAGCAGGACAACAGCATTGGAGCCAACAACGGGAGCAGCGTCAGCAATATTGATGGTCAGCGTCGCAGTCGACGTGTCACCATCTGCGTCGGTAATCGTGTACGTGAATACATCCTGCACATTGCCGGGTGTGCCATCATTTCGCGTATAGCTGTAACCGCCGTTCGCATTCATCGTCAGGACACCATAAGTGCCAGCCGTTGAACCACCGACCGTGCCAGCTACCGCGCCAGTGATTGCGGTAACCAGAACGGCGTCCGCGCCTGCGGTATCTTCGCCGCCATCATTTTCGGAGTCGGTGATGACATTGCCAGCCGCAGGCAAATTGCTTCCCGCAGCAATGATGTCCGTATCGTTCACGGCCGCAGGCACATCGTCGATAATCCGGACCTCAACCTGATCGGTGTCGGTTGAACCATCGGTGTCCGTTACCGCAACGCTGAATATCTCGGTGATGAAGTTCTCATTATCGGCATTTGCATGCGCGCTATTGTCGGTCAGCACATAGCGGTAACCAACCGTGATCGCTGTCGCGCTGCCATTTGCAGGCGCAGAAAGCGCGGTGATCGTGAACGTACCAAATGCATTGGTGATCGTCTGACCAACAAAAGTCTCCACGCCGCCAATCTTGATCGAGGCGATGCCATCAACCCCATTGACCGTAAATGTGCCATTTTGCGTCAGCGCGGGGGTATTGGGTGATGAACCATCTAACAGATCATCTTCATCCACAATCAAATCAGGACCTGAAACATTCAGGCCATTGATCGTGATCGGGTCATCGCTGCCGTTGATCGTCACGGTCAATGTCGTGGTTGCAGTATCGCCATCGCCATCGGTAATATTGTAGGTGAATATTTCCGTCAGGCTATCGTCGCCATCAAGGCCTTGAACCACAGCATTATCGTTGTTCAGCGCATAGCTATAGCTGCCATTTGCGTCCATCGTCAGCGCGCCATAAGCTCCGGCAAGCGCCGAGCCGACCACACCAGCATTTGCGCCAAAGGAGAACGCCGTCAGGGATACGCCGTCCGCACCTTGCGTGTCGGCAACACCGTCGGTGCTGTTGGCGTCAGCTACATTGGCACCCGTTATGACGTTACCGTCGGCTACCGTGGGACCATCTTCAGTCACACTATCCACGTCGGCGCGCGCCGAAGGCACGTCGTCGATAATATCGATAACCAGCGTGCTAGCTGTCGCGTCACCGTCTTGATCGGTGACCACCACAGCAAAATCATCAAAGGTCGTGTCACCCGCAGTGTTAGTCGTCAGCGTGTAGCTGTAACCAATTGCGCCATTGGCGATGCTGGTCACCGTCAATAGGCCGAAGTTGCCGACGAAGATCTGACCTACAGAAGTCACAGCCTGACCGTCGAGTGTCACTGTGGCGGGCCCATCGGGCGCAGTGAAGGCGATTGAACCGCTGGTGGTTTCGTTCGTGGAATCGGCATCCGAACCATTAGCTAGGCCTGCCTCGTCAACCAATGTCCCAGCTTCGCCTGCGGTAGGCAAATCAAGTGTCGTTGGGCTGTCAGCGATGCTGATGGTCAAGGTCGCAATTGCGATGTCGCCATCACCATCGATCAGGGTGTAGGTGAACACGTCCGATACGCCACCTTCGGTACCTGCATTGCGGGTATAAATGTAGCTGCCATCGGCGTTAAGCACGAGAACACCATAGGTGCCTGCTGTGGGACCGCCGACGTCGCCTGCCGTGCTGCCCATCACCGTGGTCACTTTTGCACCATCTGCGCCTTGGGTATCGACCCCGCCATCGCCTTCTGCATCCGTGATGACGTTGCCGGTCACAGGACCATAAGTGCCAGCAGCAATTGCGTCCGCATCATCGGCAGCGCTTGGGACATCGTCCTGAATCGCGATAACGAGGGTATCGGTGGCGCTATCACCGTCACTGTCCGTGACTATGACGTTGAAGCTATCAGTGGTCGCATCACCCGATGTATTATCGATCAACGTGTAGCTGTAGCTATAAACCCCTTCTGATACTGATACTGTCAATATGCCCGAAGCGCCTGAGACAGTTCCACCAGCGGTGACGTTTACGTTGTTGATGACAAGTGATGCCAACGCATCGCCGCCAGTTGCAATTGCGATCGTGCCGCCTGTGGTTTCGCTATTTGAAGTTGCGTCCGATCCAGAAGGAAGTCCCGCCTCCGCAACCACATTTTCGCCGTTAACTTCGACGCTTGGAAGAGAATCCTCAAGCAGCGAAATTGTGACGGTTGCGGTGGATGTGTCCCCGTCGCCATCGGTGATTGTGTACTGGAATGTAACCACGCCTTCTTCACCCGACGCGGGCGTGTAAGTGAAAATACCGTTATTGCCATAAGCAAGCGCACCTGCGCCCGTTAGCGATTCAGCCACGACTGACACGCCGGTGGCAAGGTTAACGCCGTCGGCACCAGGCGTATCGTTAACGAATATGTTAATCGAAACGGGCGCATTTTCGCCTTGCTGCGTTCCGCTGTCATTGACGGCAAGTGGCGCATCATCAACGATATTGATGATAAGGTTGTCGATCGCTACATCACCATCAAGGTCGGTAACCACAACGGGAAAGCTGATCGATTCACCATTTGTGTTAAGCGTATTGTCGTTCAGCGTATAAACATAGGTGATGCTGCCAATGCCCGTCACCGGATTATAGGCATAAGCAGTGACAAGCAGCGAACCAGTGGCGTTTGAACTGACCAGCTGCGGCAAGGCACCGGGTGTTAGGACAGCCCCGGCGACGGTCACATTGCCAACGCCGTCAGGCGAATTGAACGTGATTGTCCCGCTAGTGGCTTCTGCGTTGCCGTCAAATTGCGAGCCCGATGGCTCACTGTCGCGCGCTGGCAAATGTGGCTCACGTACAATCGTGCCATCGCCAATATCTGGAATAAATGTAATGCGGTTTGGCGCATCGCCGATGTTTATGGTCAACGTGGCTGTCGAGGCATCGCCATCGGTATCGGTGAGTTGATAGGTGAACACATCGGTAACGCCGCCCGGAGTGTTAACATTGCGCACATAGCTATAGCTGCCGTTCGCGCCGAGCGTCAGCGTGCCATATTGTCCGGCAATATTGCTATCAACGGCGGCAAAGCTGCCTGATGCACCCGCGCGGAACCCAGAAATTGCTGCGCCGTCGGCGCCTAGCGTATCGGCCCCTGTCAACCCGCTGATTGTGCCCGCACCCGTCAGAACATTGCCAAGCTCTGGCCCGAATGTACCGCCTGCGAGGCTATCTATGTCATTACGCGCTGTTGGAACATCGTCCGCAATATTGATGGTCAAACGCGCTGTAGCAACGTCGCCATCTGGATCGGTAAGGCTTACCAAAAACACATCGGTCGTCGTATCGCCTGAAGTGTTGTCCAAAAGGCGATAGGTGTAGCCAATTTGATCACCGTTAAGCGCGCTCAGCGTCATAACGCCAAGCGGCGTGGTGATCTGCTGTCCTGCGGCGCCGGTGACAACTACGCCATTGATTGTAATGGACGCGATGCCATCTGGCGAGGTGACGAAAATTGTGCCTGTCGTGGAATCTGAACCATTGCCAGCAGCCGAGCCGGGGCTTTCGACATTACCGTTCGCCCGCGTTCCGGGCAATCCGGTTTCGTTGACATTGTCAATGACATCACGTCCCGCTGGACCGCCGTCCTGAATAACGACATCCGGGTCGCGATCAACAAGCCCTGGCACCAGCTCGCGCTCTTCGGGTTGGGGGAATGCCAACTGGGTTGGCGGTAATAAATCACCTAATGCAAATGGCTCACCTATATCGCCCACACTATCGGCAAAGTTGCCGCCCGAGCTTTGCGGCAGCCCAGCCGCTGGCTGCGGTTCTTGTCCAGCCAATAGCGCCGCAAAGTTAAGCGCCGGAATGGCTACGCCGTCCACCACGATCTGCGGTACAATAATGGCACCATCGGGAACAATCATCTGCGTGCCATCTGGCATCTGGATAACCAAGTCGCGCCCAACAACTTTGATATCATCAAGCCCAACGCCCGCAGGCAAAACAAGCTGACCATCCGCCGTCAACGGCATGATGTTTCCAGATTGAAGTGCCAAATGCAGCAATGCAGCGCCTTCCAAAGAAGCCGAGGCATCCGCACTCACCAGGCTGGTTACGTCCAAACCATTGGCGATATCGCTGTTCTTAAAGTCCATCGTACGTTCCTATGCAAAATGTTGCTATCGTGCCGGCTGGGCACGGTGCGTGCTTGGTCATTGGCGAACGGCATGGCCCACAGAAACCTGTGAAAAATTCTGTGCCAGAACAAACGCAGACGCCTGTGCTCCGACAATATACAGTGGCCATGATGCCCTTATCCTAATCTGTGCAAACCCCAGGCTCGACGACTCGATCTGTCAGGTTTGCCATTCCAGTGGGCGACCCTAGAATGGTTAAACTGATTCGTTATTTAGGTAGTAATCACCAACCGCAGTCGATTGGCAAGAATGTTAAACAATATTAACCATTATAATTCAAAAGTATAACTATTGTGTTAGGCTAAAGGTTATACTATTGTAGTTTTAACGAGTTCACAAAATGCGGATATCCAATCAAGTGCTAAATCGATTACCTACAGCCGTCATTTTATTAACATGGCCGCTTGCACGAATATTGTTATGCATTATCATTTTTTTAGCTTTATCGGTATCTCCGGCTGAGCTAATTTTTACCAAGTCGCTACAATATTACTTTTATGCTTTTCTTGGATGGACTGCTGCGACGACGCTGCTCGCTGTTGGCGGCCAACTGCTACAACCAAATGTGCTTCGCGCGCAGGTCGCCGGCGACACGATTTTGATCCTCTGCGGCATTATATTACTTCAGGGGACGGAGATGGCGACAATCCCTATCATGGCCTTTGCTGTGTGCGTTGGTGCGATTGCGATGACAATCGGGCTGAAAGGCAAGCATATATTGGCTGCTATTGCTTTTGCCGTGTTTATGTTTCTTCTGCGTTCCCTTGCAGTACAACTTTCCGGCACTCCCCTACTGCCGATAATTGCCCTGTCGGAGCTATCGGAAGCCATTTCCCAACTGATGATGCTCATTGCGATGGGCATGGTTATGATATCGGCCAGCCGGAAATATCGCTTGAAACTTTTCAGCATTGAATTTTCGTCTCTGCACACCCTCTCGCTTGAAAAATCGTTTGAGTTTGACCTTCAGGCGTGGACAAATGCATCCGCATCCTTGTTTGGGCCGCAACAAGCGGCCTGTCTGGTGCAGGGACCGGCGCAATATGCAACAGGCCAGTATCATCAGTGCAACATGCCGATTTTGCAGAAGGAGCAAGAGCGCGAAAAGCTGTTGAACGCTCTTCGCAACTTACCGATTGGTTACAGTCTTTTTGACACGCGGCTTAACCGCGTCATCTGCCCCGATACCGGACGTTATCGGTCCTTTGATGAAAATGAGCAGCGCATTGCGCATGTGCTCCGTCGCGCCGACATCAAAGCAGCCTTGGTTCAGCCCCTACAGATTGACCACATGCGGGGTGGGTTTATCTGCGCTGTAAATAACCACATTGATGCAGTTTTATTGGCAGAGGCTGCGTTCATCGGTCGCCATGTTACTGAAATGAGTGCATATTTAGGAAAAGTCGCCATTGCTCAACGCAATTTTATAGCAGATGCGCACGATGTTGCGCGCCGCGATCTGCACGATGGAGTTTTACAAACACTTGCCGCGTTGCGCATGCGTTTATTGCTACTGACGAAGCGTAAGGATGTCGTTCAACATCCAATCGAATTGGAAATTAGAAAAGCAGTTGATATTATAAACTTGGAACAGTCGCGTCTTCGCGGTTTTTTGCAACGCAGCGATACCGATGATTACACCGTTAATCTGGTGACCCAGATAGATATCTGCGTCCGGACCATTTCGCTGCAATGGGGCATTGAAGTAAAATTAAAATCGGAAGAGCCTGCCATACCGGTCGATACGGAATCGTCATTCAATATCGAGCATTTGTTACGTGAGGTAATCACTAATGCCGCCCGCCACGCCAAAAGCAAATCCTTGACAGTTACACTATCGCTCAAGCAAGATGCGCTGATGATGGCGGTTATTGATTTAAGCCAACCGCTTGATGGGCCTCAGGCATATGAAAAGCCTGAATTAACATTGGAATCAGCTTCGCTGCGAGAACGATTGAGACTCGTAAACGGTGAGGCATATGCGGAGGGGCTTGGGAAAGGAACGTTGTTATCGATCCGTATTCCCATGCAGCAGATAGAGAATGACTAGCGTTCTTGTAGTAGACGACCATCCTTTCTTCTTACACGGCTTTAGCCAATATTTAGAAGACAGCTGCGACTTCACGGTTGATACCGCGTTGTCTGTAGATGAGGCGATTGCCAAGTTAGATACTGCGCGACCAGATCTTGCGATGCTTGATGTCACGATGCACGGTGGTGGTGGACTGCGGGTTTTGCGGCATATGCGCTTACACTATCCACATGTTCCAACTATGTTCCTGACGGTCCATATTGACCCGGAACAGACGATTGAGGCCATGCGTCTTGGCGTCAAAGGCATAGCTTTGAAAGATAGTGACCCCGAAGTCATTATTAATGGCATGAACACCATATTAGCCGGCGGCAAGTGGTTCGAGCGTGGCGTTACTGAGCCGGCATTGCAATATTCCGTTGATAAACCAAGCCGTGGCATTCGTTCTGACGATCTTTTGACCAAGAGAGAGATGGAGATTGTTGAACTTGTGTGCTTAGGATTACGAAACCGTCAAATAGCAGATCGATGCTCATTAACCGAAGGCACGGTTAAAATCCACCTCAACAGTGTATACCGAAAACTTGGTGTTGCCTCTCGTGCGGAATTGATCGTGAAACGCGAAGGCATGCGTTCTTCGCAGAATTAAACTTTTAGGGTCAGAGCCACTTAGGCAGATTGGCAAACATTACAGGCCAGCCAACAAATGCAGCGGTGATCACACCGCCGGCTGCGATGGCAACGCCATAAGGAATGCGGCGGTCCTCCTTAGGCACATTTTTACGGAGGCCCGTCATACGCGCGACGATAAAGGCAAGGGCAAGCACTGCACCCGCCATCGTCGTGAAAAACAACAATATAGCGGCACCGTTCAACGCGAACCACATAGCGGTTGCTGCGTATAGCTTTGCATCTCCACCGCCGATCCACCCCCTACTGAACAGAAACATACCCACAATCAGGGCGATCCCAAAATGCGCGATATTGCTCCAAGGAACC
The DNA here is from genome assembly GCF_050921905.1 of Sphingorhabdus sp. Taxonomy (NCBI): domain Bacteria; kingdom Pseudomonadati; phylum Pseudomonadota; class Alphaproteobacteria; order Sphingomonadales; family Sphingorhabdaceae; genus Sphingorhabdus; species Sphingorhabdus sp. Next base: position 867,574 of record NZ_CP050888.1, read on the forward strand.
GTTGCGCCTGAATCTATGATTTGAGCTACACCAAAGAGCAGCATTAAGACGCCGGGCAGCGCGTTGGGTATGCGATAGGCGCGTAAATCGGAAATAGCTGCGGCAAAAAGAGTGCCCACCCAAATGGTGATAAAGCCAAATGTGACAGTCATTTCGTGCTGCCCCCAATTGCTGGCTTTACTTCGGACCAGACGGCTTCGTCAAACCGATCTAGCATGAGGATGGCGCGGGAGAACAAAGCAGTCGCTTGGAGCTTACGAGATGCGGATTTTGCACCTTGGGCATATAGGAGCAGTTTGGCGCTCCAATCGGCATCGCTTTCCCCTTTTTCACGCACTGGTGCAAAGCCAGCAATGCCGGAAACGAAATTCCGGTTGGCAGAAATTGCACGATTTAGCGGACTTTTTTCGGCAGCGCGGTTCAAAGCGTGCAAGGCAGTATCCACGGCACCGTCCTGCAGCGCCGCAAGGGCGTCGTTATTCATCAACTGCGCATTGTCGGGTTCGAGCAACATAGCCTCTCCAAACGCATCACGCGCGGCCATTGTCTCGCCTTTTCCAAGGAACGCCAGACCAAGCAAATTCCAAGCCCCCGCGTCGTCGGAACAATTTTTAGTCGCTCTGGCTAAAGCGACTATGGCGTCATCAAAAGCCTGTTGATTAGCAGCCACCCATCCCATGGCGGAATCGATACGGCAGATGTTTCGTTCACGGTTTTCAATATTCGACAAGGCCATAGATGCCGATGCCACGTCCATATGGGCAATGTGGACCTCGGCCTTTAACAGGCGAAGGTCATCAGCAAAAGTGCTAGAAACAGATTGCTCTAGCAAGGCGATCATCTGCCCCGCTTGGGTCAACCTGCCTTCCCGGATTGCGACATCCACCTGCTGCAAATAGTGCACCTGCGCACGCAAAGCGGGCTCATCAGACTGCGCATTAAGTCCAGCCGCCGCAGTGAGCGCCAGAAAAAGTCCAAGAATAAGTTGTTTCATAATGACGTCAGGTGCCAACAGAATCCGTGCTGTCGGCAAAGAATATATAAGCAAATTCAGGTATGTGCGCGCCAAGCGTTTTCGACGCGACCGCCACCTTCTTTTTTAACGTCGCACGCTCAACCGCCGCCATGATCACGATATTTTCATCACCCTGGTAACGGCTAGCGGCTTGTTCCGCGTTCATATATGCGGGCAACCACAATGCTATCCGGTCGCCGAAGCTATCAAAGCTCCGCTTTGGCTGCTGGCCCTGTGGAAGGTTTGTTGCCAGGGTAATCAATCGCACTTCATTCAAAGATACCCGTTCCAACCGAGCACCTGCACGGATGTCTGGCTGGAGATAAGGGATCGGGCGCTCCGAGGGGCGCGCGGGTAGCTTAACCGGCGGAACCGGCACAACAGTCCGCAAAACAACATTTTTGGCAGCCTTATCCATTGCCACATCAGCCGACGCCACGGCAAAACGCGCCGACAATATCCCGCGTTTTGCCAAAATTTCCTGCGTTGGTGTGTCGCTTAATGCCTCAGATTTTATCTGTGCTGCGGCCGGCAACGGCAATATAGGGACATCTTCGAAAACGACGCTAAGCTGATCGAGATTGTTTGCTGTAACTGCCACGGGCTCTCGCGGGGGAAATATGGGCCAGGCAACGGCTTGCCGAGCCGCGCCCCCTTCGTTTCCTTGAAGTTTAGCAAGATTAGCCTGCACTTTGACGTTCAGCGGATCATTTGCCAGCGCGAATTCAAAATAACGCTGCGCCAGATCATTGCGCCCGATGCGACCATAAGCCACAGCCAAACCGTTATATGCGTCCGCACTGTCGGGGTTTAATCGAATTTCTGCACGAAAAGATTCAACTGCCAAGGCTTCGAGGCCAGCGGCCAATTGCGCCCTGCCCCGTTGCAACATTGACGTGCTTTCGACAATTTGCGCGGACGGTGCCGACAACCGATATTCCGGCTGGGCATTCTGCTGGGTGGCGCATCCTCCTACTGTAAGAGCTGCGCATCCACCCAAAACACATCTCGCAAATGAAATATGCATTTTCCTACCCCCCACTCATCGCTGGCAACATTTCGCGGACTAAACGAATAATCGCGGGCAACATCAGAACACCAATCATTACCGGCAGCATGCAAGCCACAAGAGGTACCGACAAGAGCACTGGCAAACGATGTGCCTTTTCCTCTGCGCGCATCCGACGTTTTTCGCGCATTTCCGAAGCGTAGACGCGCAACGTCTCGCCAATGCTCGAACCCAATTTATCGGATTGGATGAGCAACGTCGCAAATGAACGGATTTCGGTGACTTGAGTCCTCGTTGCCATGTTCCGCAATGCTTCTTCGCGGGTAGATCCGGCGCGCAATTCCAGTGTGACGATAGATAACATCTCGGCCACCAATGGATGCGAATTTTGCATCTCTCGACCTACACGGTCAAATGCAGCCTCCATCCCCAGGCCAGCCTCCACGCATACCAGCATCAGGTCGAGGCTATCGGGAAAACCATTGACGATAGCGTCCCGACGACGATCGGCCTTTGCTGAAATGAACAGGTTCGGAGCATAAAGGCCAAATATCGCGAGTGCCACGCCAAACAGATACAGTTTGAACGGCGAAACCTCCGTGCCTCCTAAGAAAACAACGCTTACAAATATCGTCGGCAATACCACCAGCATTCCAAGACGGATTGCCGTGAAGACCTTCGGTGCGAGTGGAGAATTATACCCGGCAGCAACTAAACGGGCACGCAGGCTATCGCCCTGGGTATCGACCAGCGAAATCCCTGATTTTTCAATAATCGCGGTAAGCTTATGCCACCCCTTAGCCATAGTATCGCCGCGAAGACTGGCAGAGGCCGTTAGTCGACTTTGCTGCCCGCGCACTTCGTCTAATCGCGACCGAGTTGCCGCGCGCCGCGCATACGCATTGGACATTAAAATGACGATTGCCATCACGATGACAAACACCAAGGCAAGCAACGCAAACCGCATAGGCCCGTTCAGAGAGAGTACGCCTAACATTTCAGACCTTCAAATCTATCATGCGGCGAATAGTGAAAAAGCCGATGAAGTATAAAACGACCAGCCCCAGAAATCCCGGAACAAATATAGGATCTTGCGCAACGTCGAGATAAAATGAGGGATTTAGCAGGAACAGTCCTGAGATGGTCAAAAGCGGCAGCGCAGTCAAAACTAGAGCCGTCATCCGGCCCTCTGAACTCAGCGCACGGACTTTCATATACATGCTCGTGCGTTCACGGATGACAGAAGACAAATTTGTAAGGATTTCAGCCAGATTGCCGCCTGTTTCATTTTGTACGGACAAAGACACAACAAACATCTGGATATCTTCCAATCCCCAGCGATCCGCCATGGATTGCAGGGCATCACGCACATCTGCGCCATAGGCCACTTCATCAAGCACAAGACCAAATTCAGAGCCCAGCGGGTCTTCCATTTCTTTGGTAAGCAAATCTAACGCCGACGACACGGGGTGACCCGACCGCAATCCTCGAATAAATATGTCGAGAGCAACGGGAAATTGCTCCTGCATTTTCTGCCGACGCTTCGACGCTATCCGCGATAAAATGACCAAAGGAATGCCAAGCCCAATCGCAAGACCAACGACCAAAGCCAATTGAACACTGCCAAAATTGATTGCGTAGCCCGCGATTGCCGCGCCGATGATCACGATTACGGTGACCAACGCGGAACCCAGTGCCATAGCCAACATGATCTGATGCGCAGGCATTGCGACGCCGCTCGCTATCACCGACTGTTGAATATTCGCAAGCGCCTTACCAATAAACCCGTTGCCGCTGGCAAATTCAAATGGTTGTGACTTGCGCAGCTTTGACGACACCAACTCCCTGCCCATTCCGCCTTCGATCATTCGCAAGCGCTTATTAATGGCACGGGTTTCTGACGAGCGGCGTCGCACTGCTGAAATGGCCAACTCGGCAAGAAGAAACACCGCCACAAATAAAAGGATAAGGACGACAAGTCGGGCGATCGTCGGGCTCATTAGGCTATCACCCGATCCGGACGGAAGATATCCGGGGACAGATTAATCCCGTGCGCGGACAACTCATCCATCATTTTTGGCCTGATACCAGTCGCTTCAAAATGCCCGATTACATCATTATTCTCGTCCCGGCCCATCATCCTGAACCGAAAAATTTCTTGCATGGTAACGACCTCGCCTTCCATCCCAACGATTTCGGAGAGGCTTAGGAGCCGGCGGCGTCCGTCCGAAAGCCGACCAATTTGGACAACCACATGGAGCGCTGAGGCGATTTGCGCGCGCGCCGATCGGGGCGAGATATCAATGCCGCTCATGCCGATCATCTGCTCAAGACGCGACAGCGCATCACGCGCAGTGTTTGCGTGGACCGTGGTCATCGACCCATCATGGCCAGTGTTCATGGCTTGTAACATGTCAAAGGCTTCACCGGCGCGCACCTCGCCAACGATGATGCGATCTGGACGCATACGAAGCGCGTTTTTAACCAGATCGCGCTGACCGATTTCGCCCTTGCCTTCTATATTGGGCGGCCGTGTTTCCAGACGGGCAACGTGCCTCTGTTGAAGCTGGAGTTCGGCGGAATCTTCAATTGTCACAACCCGTTCACGTTCGTCGATAAAGGATGACATGGCATTCAACAAAGTGGTTTTGCCGGAACCAGTCCCTCCTGAAATCAGGACATTGCGCCGTGCTCGGACGATGCCCCCTAAAACCTCGGCGATTTCCGGCGGGACACTCCCATATTCGGCTAACTTTGCCATGCTGATGGGGATTTTTGCGAACTTACGAATGGAGAGCAATGAACCATCAACCGCAAGCGGTGGCACAATGGCATTCACTCGCGAACCATCGGGCAACCGCGCATCTACAAATGGCGAGGATTCATCAACGCGTCGTCCGACTGCGCTCACAATCTTTTGGATGATACGCAATAAGTGGCGTTCGTCTTTAAATCGCGTTTCTACACGCTCAAGAACACCGCCGCGTTCAACGAACACGGTGTCATGTCCATTTACCAGAATATCGGTAATCGACGGATCTTGCAGCAACGGTTCAAGCGGCCCTAGCCCCAACAATTCGTCCAATATATCGGCGACGAGGCGTTTGCGTTCCTCTTGGTTCAAAGCATGTTTTTGAAGGGCGAGCTGTTCATGCACAAGCTCACCAATTTCGGTCTCAATCTGGGGCCGAGTCATTTTTTCTAATGCGGACAAGTTAATGAGGTCCAGCAAACGACGATGCAGCTCTACTTTCAGATTGATGTAATCAAGCGTATCGCTTTGCGCATCATTGGCGACGACGACGCCAGATGCACTTGGCACCGCTAGTTCATCGCCTGTACGTATCTGCCACATCGCCTAGACCTCCAACCCGAGACGTGGAAGAAACGCAGCGATGTCGGCAACGATTTTGCTTTTCGCACGGATATGTTGAATCAAAACGCCTTGGTCGTGCGCCGCACGCACCAGCGGATGGTCGTTATGGATACTCAATTCCACCGGATGGCCTAGTGCCAAAGACGCAGAATCGAGATCAATGGTGCGAAACATGCGCTTTTCCACGCGGTTGGCCACGACGTGCACATGAGAACCGCTAATGGCTTGGCTGTTTAGTAACTGAAGCTGCCGTTTCGCCTGGCGCAGGCTGCCGACGGACAATTCAACAATTAAGAATATCGCCGTGGAACGGGCCACCAGAGACAAGGCCCAATTGGTCCAGTTGGTAGGCAGGTCAAGGACGACATAGTCATATTGTTGGCGCGCGAGATCGATAATCCGCAGTATCTGGTCGGCGTTGACCGCCTCAATTGGCATCATATCAACTGGCGCTGCTATGACGTGCAGTCCTGCGTCGGTTATTGTGGCAACCGAGCGAAGCAAATCGCCATCAATGCGAGCACCGGCGTCTAACAAATTTGCAATTGTCAGTTCGTTTGACAGGCCCAAATAAGACGCTGCGTCGCCAAATTGCAGATCTAGGTCAAAGACGCACACACCACGGCCGGTGTTCCGCGCAGCCAGTTCACTGCCCAGATGCGTCGCAATCGTCGTTGCGCCAACACCGCCGATACTTTTTATGATCGTCACCAGTTGTCCCAATGCACTCTCATGAGAGGACACCGCGCGTAATTCTGTCAAGATTTCCTGCAATATTTCGATTATTTCGGCATGCGGCAGTGGTAAGCCGACGACATCACGTACACCTTGCTTCAGCAACGAACGCACGAGCGGCAGATTGGCATCGCGAACTGCCGCAATTATCGGCAGATCAGGATAAAGCGCGCGCACCGCGGACAAGCGATCCAATGAAGCTGCGCTGGCAGGCGACACTTCCAAAACCAGTATGCTGGCATTCGCAAGATCTTCCGAAGGGATTTCTGCGTCTAATGGTAAGGTTTGGACAAGAATTGGTAATACACCAAATTCTACAGCATCAAGCTGCGCCGCAACCATTTCGGCCTCGGACATTATAAGCAGCACAGAATGTGCATGGAGGTCCAAGATCCATTCCTCCGTTAAAGTTTGAAGTTGATTGAGATAGCCCATAGTCATGTTACCTAATTAGACACCGAACCGGTGCCATCCTCTAAAGTCAGGGACGATGCGAACCCCTCTTTTTCAATTACGCCACCGAAGAGTTGCCCTACGATGGACTCGAATTCCATATCCCGGATACGCACCGTTATAATTGGCGCTACATCAGGCCCATATGGATTGCCTGCGAAGCCTAGCCCCGAATAATCATAGTCAATGACCACATTGGCAGGCGTTATCCGCCCTTCCACTCGGCGCATTCGGGTTACGATATTGTTAAAGGCCGTAGCGTTTGAAGTGAGCGGAAAACCGCAAGTCCCTTTGCAAGTGCAAGTGGCAGTGGTCGCCGTGCCGGTGCAATGCACACCCGGAAAGAGCGCAGGACTTACAGGATTACCTTGTAAAACATTGGCTGGTGATGTCGTGAAATCATAGCCCGCCAGCCCCGAAGGCACAATATCAGTCACCGCGGCAAAACGCACACCCATTTGGGTTGCCTTTTCAGCCCTATTCCATTCCCACATTAACCGGCCAACATCAATGATACCAAAAATGAACAGCAGCAACAGCGGCAGAACCAGCGCGAACTCCGCTGCACTCGCGGCCGTTTGGTTCCTTGCGACCCGGCGACATAGATCAAAAACCCGGGTGATCATCAAAACCCCATCGCCGCCGCTTGGGCCTTCGCCTGCAAGTTCAATGTGGCTGTCGTAAAGCCAAGATTGTTGAACAACGCGTTGTAGGACACGGTCGCTGTCACGTTGACCACAGGAGCCCCAGCGGGGCTGTTCACATAAATGCCGGTCTTGGTCGCGGCGCTGCAATGGCCGGTGACGGTGATTGTCGCAGCGCCATCAGTCCATCCGGCAATACGCGGTGTCCCACCCGAAACGCGTCCGGTACGTATCACATTGCGGGTTTCGTTAATAACCGCCGTGCTCGGCGCGCAGCCGGCAAATTCAGACAGCGGCTTACGTCCCGCAAAGCGGACGCCATCACGAACGGCGTTTTCCACGATATGCTGGTTCCAGAAAAAATTACCGGCCTCAAAAATACCGAACATGATGATGATCAGCAACGGCGTCACTAACGCCATTTCGGCGCCAGCAGAACCATGTTTACAAGATATCAAGGCGCGGACGGACTTCATGGTCATTCAATTAAATATGGCACGTCGCGACGTCCGGAAGCTGCCGAGCTGCTCTCGCCAATGACCTCGACATAAAAACGCAGCGGATTCTTCTTAGAATTACCGTTTCCCGACATTTCTTCGGTTATGAACACATCCAGCCAAAGGGTCGGCGTCACGGGTTTTCCCGAACTGCCGCTGCCAAATGCGCCAAATGGAATAACCGCGACGGTCAATCGGCGGCGATCATTGCCAATGTCATAATTTGAACCAACGGCGGCTTTATATCGTTCGTACCGCGTCTCTTTCATGCTGACATTCTGTCCGGGCCACGCGCCATCCCCAATAACCGTTGTGCAAGGCGCTACTGGCTTTTTGGGCGTGAAATTTGTCGCATGGCATGAGTCACGCGGATAGGGTGTCTGAACAAGTGCGGCGCTGCATGTTCCGCCATTGGGGCAATTTCCCTTTCCGCCAAAACGGCTGTCGAAGCCTTTCTCAACCCCCGCAATCACGCCGGTTTGGATCGAAACGGATTCTGTGCGCTGGCACATTCCTTCTTGATCATCCCACGCCATCGCCTGTTGAACGGCGTTTCCACCGCCGTTGCCACTATCGAGATAACCAAACTGGCTTGCGTCCTCCGCGCCCAAAAGTAAAACACCCGTTCCTTTTTTAAGTTGGGACATATCTTCGCTTGACGGATCAAACGCCATGTACAGCGGCGGAACGTTGCAAATAGACGTTTCAAGACCCGCCAGTGCGCTTGCAGGCAGGTTGCCGGACCCGAAAAGGCCGACAATTGGGGTCAGCGCATAACGAACGCTTCTTGGGGTAACGCTAACGCGCACACGGTCGGCGTCGGCGTCGGATGTGGCCAAGATATTAGCGTCGGTAAGGAATTCAACGGTCGGAATGTTAACGGTTCTTCCCAACCCATCGTTCGAAAGCCGGGTATCATTCAATACTAAGGACTGCGCGGCAGTTGTGGCGCGCGCGCGCGCGCCAGGAAGGCCATCCAACTGCGTTACGCCCGCCAAAGCCGCCTGATCAGCGGCGTTTTGCAATTCGGTGTCGAGCGTGGCCATACGCGCATAGTCAAACGCAATGCCGCCAACGGCGATCAGGCCAAAAAGCGATAACGCAACGGTTACTGCGACCGCCGCCGATTCATCTTTTTTCAAGCGCCATAACAACCGCAACACGCTTCATACTCCTTGCCGACTTAATTGGATTGCGCACCCGAACCACTGCCCGAACCACCGGTGGTCGTTTTCACGCTAACGGGTTTTTTGACCGTTCCCTTTCGATAGCGGTCTTGCGCAGCGGCGGTCTGCGCGCCGTTGGCGACTTGCGGGCCTTCATAACTTGGATCGGGGTCGACCACCTGCATGGCGTAATTGGCGCGGGCGGCATTGCCGAGGCCGATGTCGTTGGGCGTACAGGCCGTAACCATCAGGGCGAGTGCTGCCCCTGCGATGATGCGCTTAATAGTCATAGCCATCTACCTTTTTTGTTGTGGTCGATATGCTGCCTTCTGGCGGTGGTGCATTGGGATCAAGCGGGTTGACGCCCATGGCTTTGTCCGTGCGCCCCAATAGGAACAGCTCACCCTCATTTGGGTTCTGCACGCGGTCGGTGGGCAGTTGAATCTGGCTTGCCTTCACCGGTTGCACAATGCGCGGCGTCACGACAATCACCAGTTCGGTTTCACCCTTGTTAAAGCCGGTTGACCGGAACAAAGCGCCAATGATGGGGATTGATCCCAATAATGGCACTTGACGCACGGTCGTTGCGAAATCCTTGCGGATCAGGCCAGCCAAGGCGAAGGATTCCCCATCCCGCAATTCCAAGACCGTATTGGCGCGGCGGGTTTGCAATCCGGGAATATTAAGGCCGTTTACAGTGATGGATGCGCTAGGGTCGATTGAGCTGACCTCTGGTTCCACCTGAAGATTGATGATGCCGTCGGCCAATATGGTCGGGGTAAAGGCCAGGCTGACCCCGAACGGCTTAAACTCGACCGTAATGCCGCCTGAGTCTCCACCGCCACCATTGCTTTGCTGCACCGGCACAGGAAATTCGCCACCGGCAAGGAATGATGCCGTCTCGCCCGAAAGCGCGATCAACGTTGGTTCAGCCAGCGTCTTTACCAGCCCCTTGCGTTCCAGCGCGTCAAGCGTAGCGTTTATGTTCAGCCCCAATGCGCCGAACGTTTTGCGGAACACGCCAAAGCTGCCGGTGATGGAATCGAGGCGCAATATCCCCTGCCCAGTTTCCGGATCGGTCGTCAGGCCAGCGCCATTTCCCGTTGCCGAACCAAAGGTTCCACCATCGCCGCTGGTAAATCCGCTAAAGCCGATTTGCTTGCCCGTCTGGCGATTAATTTCGGAAAAGCGCACCTCAAGCATCACCTGCTGGCTTGCGCCTACCGACATCATGTTGATGACCTTATCACCAGCATAGCTCTGCGCGAGCTGCATGGCGCGGTCGACGGCAGGGCCGTTGGATACAACGCCCGTCAAAACGACTGCGTCATTCGAAATGCGCGCGCCAATTTGCTCACCGGGGATCAGCTCGGCCATTTGCCGCCGCAGCGACACAATGTCGGGCCCTACAGCGACATCGACTACCGAGATAACAATATTGTTACGGTCATAAATCGTCAGGCTGGTCGTGCCCATTTTCTTGCCGAGCACATAAAGTGATCGGTTGGTAACAGGAACAATATCGGCGATTTCGTCATTGCCAACCATCGCTTTGGAAAAGGGACGGTCTACGGTCACAACTTGGCTTTTATGCAACGGCACATCCAACTGCCCCGCAAGCAGGCTAGCGTCAGATGATGAGGAATAGCCCTGCGCCAGTGCGGCGGGGGGCGTGACCAGTGCAAGCAATGCTGCGGTCAGGAAATATGCCTTTTTCATGCGCTTAAAATCCCCCTTGGCGCGTGACGTCGTAACTTGTGCTGGTCGTCCCACGCACGATTTCGACGCCAACCGAATTGGCTGGCCGTGGCCGAACTGCTGCTAATGTGCCGCGTCGCATGGCGGCCACAGGCTGGGATGGATAAGGGAACGGATTGGCGGTAAATGCAGGCGGCGCAGTATTGCGCTCTGCTGGGCCAGCATAAAGGCTAGCCCCAGTGTTACCTTGACCCAAATCCCGGGTTCCCACGGTTTGTGACATAAACTCGTCTTGGTTCGCGGCATTGCGCAAGGCCAAAGACAATGTCCCGACCTGCCCCGCAAGCGCCAATTTTTGCGCGCCTTGTTGGTCTACGGTCAAGGTTGCCGTCTTACCCACTGTCGGGTCGGTTTTTTTCTCGTTCGGTGATTGGTCGATAGCCAGAACGCCGACATTTTGTAGTAGAATATCCGTGACTGGCTCCACCTCGCCCGCTTCGCCATCCAGCTTAGGCGTGCGCGTCAACAGCACATCGACGCGGTCACCGGGAAGGACAAAGCCTGCAACTCCGGCCACATCATTTATGCGCACCGCAACGGCGCGCATGTCGGTTTCAAGCAATTCCGAAAGGCTGGCTCTGCCGCCAAATCCGGTGATCTTGCTCGGCAAAATCGGCTCACCCGGTTCGATGGGACGCAACACAATGCGGGCCTCACCACCATAAAGACCCTTGGGCGATTGAAACGCGCCCGCCGGCATGGATGTTGCTGGCCAGCTTACCATCCGGATATTTTCCGATGTCAGCGTTGCGCCATATTCCAATGGCACCCGCGCAACGGCTATCTGTACCAGGCGCCCTTGTTCCGCAGCGGTCTCTTGCTGCTTTTCAGCGCCCGACAAATAGCTATTGGCTATAACAACGGCAATGATGCCGATAAATGCCGCGATAGCCACGATGAGCAAATTTCGATTTGCAAGCATTCAACATTCCGCCCCAATGTTTGTAATAAATAAAAAAAGGCCCGCCGCATTGTCGCCCAATGCGGCGGGTCCCAATAACAGTTATGCTCCGCAAGGATCGGTTTCTGACGTTGGAGGAGACTCAATGCACAACTCAGCATTATTCATACCAGTTTTGATTGCGTCTCCGAGACCAAAGGCAGCGACAGCGATGCCCGAACCAACGATCGCGAGGATCAAAGCATATTCAGCAGCCGAAGCGCCGCTCTCGTCACGCAAAAACGAAGTTACAAATTTAACCATAAGAAAACCCCTTATCAAAAACTAAGCAAATTCCATTTCGGTGTCCGACCGAATAAGATGAGCACTAGGAAAGGGAGGCAAACTGGTGCCGAACGCGACCCTGTTATTTTTTTAAACCAGAGTTGCGTCTGGCCACAATTCGCGTTCGTTTTCCTAGAACAGCTAAAAACTCCTCCAAAACGGGTATCACAGTCAACATAATAAATTTACACATTGTAAACAGTAATTTACAATTCAGTTTTGTTAACCATGATATAAAATTGTAATTCTACGGCGATAAACTGACCGAATCACAATATGTTACCAAAGATATATAACCCTAATGGTTAATGACCATCGGTTGTAACATATGAAAACTGCAGGCATGCACGCGCCAATTGTTAACTATGTTCGTGAACTTGAACCGGTAAATAATAAGGCTAGGCGTGCGGCGGATCAGTTTTGGGGAATATATGCATAACGATAGTTTTCGGATGCGGATGGGCGTTGCAGCGATACTCATCGGCCTTTTGCCCGTATGGATGGTGCTGGCCCCGCTCGACATCACCAGTGCCCCCGAAGGCTGGCAAATATTCGTCCGCACCAACGCGTTCGCGGTGCCGGTGGTTCCACTGGTTTTTATAGTGTTGGCGCTGTCGTGGGGTGTCTTGTCTTCGCGCTTTACGATGGCGCGCTATATTTCCCACGATCTTCCTCGTGGCAATAGACAGCTCTATTAGGGTCAGGACCTATTAAATCCACCTTCGCGGTTTGAGGCCATATTGTTCAGTGCAAGGCGGCAAGCGCAGGGCTTAGTGGTTCTAAGTCCAAGCTTGCCAACGCGGCAATGGACAATATGGGTCAAATCCGAAGGACGCCAAAATGGCTTCGATCTCAAAGCAAAATGCCCTTGCAGGCAGAATAACTGCCTGCGGCGGCCATTTTCCTTCGATATCTTTGCCATTTTGACGCCGCGAAGGTGGATTTAATAGGTCCTGACCCTAGGCCGGGTTCAGCGCAACACGGCTGCGATAGGTAAGATTTACCCGTTCGGAGAGGATAAGATAGGGCAGCCAAATAGCCATGCTGATCATCACTTTTTGCATATTGCCCTGAAGCAGATTTCCAAGAGCTTCACCCACGCCGACGGGCAACCCCGTTGTCCCTGCGACAACATGGGCCATGAACAGTTGCGCGCTGATGTCAAAGCCCCATACGACAAAGAGAAAGCGCGGGAACCATGGTACGCAGCGCAGCGCCGCCATGAAACATAAAATGTAGAGAAAGTTCATAACGACAACATCAAATGTGGTCACTGCGAACAAGACTTGGCCCCATAATGGCGCATTGCCATTCATAGCGGGCACGGCAGCAAGGAATTCAAGGCTGCGGACGGGGACGTTAAGAAGCATTCCGATCAACAGCGATGCCATCATGCCAGTTGGACCAAATATCGGGTTTGCCCGCGCAACAAGGACGTCCACCGAGCGCCATTTACCGATACGCGAAAGACGAATTTCGGGTTGTTGCATCAGCAATCCGCGGGGAAAAAGCTGATCCGCGATCCAATATGCCGCAACCGGGGACAACCCCAACAGCATATAAGGTAATACTGTTTGAAACAGGCTGACACCGCTCGTGATGGGCGATGCTGAAAAACTGGTCCGCAAAATTCCGGCGACTACAATAAAGGCGACCCATCCCATGATTATCTTTGGCATCCCGCCGTCAAGCCAAGCGACTGCCGAAACGCTCTTACGATAAAGCTTTGCCTTAAATGTCACCATAACTGCCCCCATGCCCAGCGTGCTCTCGTTTCAAGTAGACGCAACCAGCTTAGGGAAACAAGATTAAGGGAGTCTTGCATTTTGTTTCTGATTCCAAAAAATTCAATATTTGCAGTTTCGCCTTCGGTTGCCATTGCCTTGCAGGCGCCTAACGCCCGCAAGCTTCCAATTGAAATGATAAGTCGCATTTTTCAGCTCCTTTTTGCATATTTCTGGCAACCGAAGGCCCATGGAAATGTTCCAGATTTGTTGGATATACAGGCTGAAGCGAGCAAGCTGTCAATCCATGTGCGAATATCTGAGTGTAAGGTGATACAGAATGTCTTCTCAAACCACCCTCCGACACATCTGTCTGATTTGGAATATGACTCAATCGTAAACCCGGCTTTAACCATTTCTTGAGGTTCTCAGCTTAGCGCATTTGCATGCAAGCGCGTATTGTCATTGTGGATGATCGGTCAACGAACCTGCGCGTATACGCGCAATATGTTGCCATGTTGGGCCCGGAGTTTTCCGCAAAGTGTTTTCACAGCGCGATTGATGCTCTAAAATGGCTTGAGACCGAGACGGCTGACCTATTGGTGGTCGATTATCGTATGCCGGAAATGAACGGTGCCGAATTTATTAGCAAAATCCGGTCGCGGACGGTTGGCGCGCATATTCCAGCGATTGTTATCACGGCGAGACAAGACCGAGAATGTCGGATCATCGCACTTGACGCCGGTGCGACGGATTTCTTGCAGACACCCGTTACCCACATCGAATTTCGCGATCGCGCTTTATTGCTGATTCATCAGCATCGTCGACAACGTGAACTGAACCGGTTGCTTGAGACCAATCGTGCTTCTGACGACCATGATGACGACGAAAAAAGCGGCAAATCGATGCTTGAGCAAATCATCGACACCACGCCCATTCTCATCAATGCAACGGACCGCAACGGGAAATTCCTCTTCCTAAACTCCTATCAAGCAGCGCTTTTCGAACGTGAGCCCGAGGAACTTGTCGGAAAGTCGATAAGTGACATTATGGAACCGGATTTAGTCGCACGCGAAATGCGGCGGAACAATATCATTCTGGATTCGGGCGTGACCATCCCGAATTTCGAAGAAAAATTTGTCAGCAAGGGCGTCGAGCTCATCTTCCACTGCAACAAATCGCCTTTGTTGAACAAGGATAATCAAGCGATCGGTATCTTGACGACGGGTTTGGATATTACCGCGCGCAAATTTGCCGAGCAACATCGCACACATCTGGCGCTTCATGATATACTCACGGGGTTGCCTAACCGCACGTTGTTGGCGCAATGGATGCGTACGGCCATTGACGACAGCAATTCCAGCAAGCGTGGCGCGGCGCTGTTGCTGCTGGATCTAGACCGGTTCAAGGTCATCAACGATACACGGGGCCACCAAACAGGCGATATCCTTCTGCGGCAGGTCGCCGAGCGTATTATTTCTGTTTTGGATAGTGACGGCTTTGCTGCGCGCATTGGCGGTGACGAATTCGCCATCGTGCTCCAAAATCTGGATGACAATGGCAGCGTTTCAGGCATCTGCACACGGTTGCTCGCCAAAATTGGTGAGCCCTATACCATCGGCGGCGTTGAGCAGCTCATCAGCGCAAGTATTGGCGTTGCCTTGATCCCCGAAGATGGCTCCTCCCCTGACGAGCTCCTTCGCCTCGCTGACCTTGCGATGTACGAAGCCAAAGCATCAGGCCGGAATTGCTTTTGCTTCTTCTCGCCCAAGATGAACCATATTGCGCAAATGAACGCGAGAATTGAGGCCGACTTGCGCGATGCCTTGAACAATGATCAGCTTTTCCTAGAATATCAGCCAATTGTTGACACGCATTCAGGCGACTATGTCGGGCTTGAAGCATTGGTTCGCTGGAACCACCCTGTTCGGGGTCGCTTGACCCCGGCTGATTTTATCAAGGTTGCCAATGACTCAGGCCTTATTGGCCGTGTTGGCGCATGGGTTGTCGAGGCGGCTTGCAAACAAATCGCAAGCTTCACGAAACAAAATATCGATCTGCCACATATCGCCGTGAACATTTCGCCAAAGCAGTTTCAATATGCGGCAATGTGCACCGAAATACTTGGTCTCGTCGAAAAATACGCCGTACCGAAAGGCAAGCTGGCAATTGAAATTACGGAAGAATTACTCATTGATAATAGCCAGAAAGTGCACGAACAGCTCGCGACCTTACGGGACGCGGGAATCCAGATTTCAATTGATGATTTCGGCACAGGTTATTCATCGCTTCAATATTTGCGCGATTTGCCGGCGACAAGGTTGAAGATCGATCAGACATTCATTTCGCGCATCGAAACATCCGCAACTGACCGCGCCATCGTCTCTACGATCACACATCTTGCGCACGCTCTGGACATGCGGGTGGTGGCAGAGGGCGTCGAGACGGAAGCGCAGTTTACGTTATTGCGGGAAGCCGGCTGCGACGAGGTACAAGGCTTTCTAACGGGACGGCCGCTTTCGGTGCAGGATCTGTACCAACTGTTCAGCGGCACCAGCACGCAATTCCGGACTGGCACAAGATGAACCACCCCCGGAGCCTTATTAAAGACGCATTTACGCCAGAGCAGCAATTGCTGGTCACGCGCATATTGCTTGGTGGCGCGGCAATTTTCGTCAGCTATGTCGTCGCCTTTGATGCGCCGATCATTTGGGCGTTATCCACTTATGTTGGCGCTAATGCCGTTCTTTTTGTCTTGCAAAAACATGGCATTTTGGAACTGGAAAAGCGCTTATCTTTGGCAATGGTCCTCGACATCATTTCGGCTTTTGTGGTGATGTATCATTATCCGGAGCAGATGTCCCTTTTCTTCCCCGCTCTGCTGTGGCTGACGTTAAGCACTGGTTTTCGCTTTGGTATAAAATGGCTGTTATCTGCTGCGACGCTGTCGACGGTTGTCTTTGGCAGTTTGGTTATGACAACAGATTATTGGCAGCAAAATTATGCGCTGGGTTTAACTCTAACCGTCACATTGCTTGCCATTCCTGCTTATTGTTCGACGCTTATCCGAAGCATTTCAAAGGCAAAAGCGCAGGCGGAATCGGCGAGCAAGGCAAAGAGCTTTTTCCTGGCCAGTGTAAGCCATGAACTGAGAACTCCACTGAATGCGATCATCGGTTATGGCAACCATCTGCGTCAGTCCAACATGCCAGCCGGCCAAAAAGACATGGTAGAGGCAAGCGTATTGGCAGGCGAACATCTCCTCCACCTGATTGAACAGCTTATCGACGTCGCCAAAGCAGGCACGGGCAGTACCGAAGTAAAGCGAACCGCCTTCCGACCGACGGATCTCCTCGCCGAGATCAGGGACATCATGACCGTCCAGATCGAAGAAAAGGGCCTCGCGCTGCATCTTCAGGCTGCTCCCATGAGCGATGATATCATCAGCGGGCCCAGCAGCCTCATTCGGAACATACTCCTCAATCTCGTCGGGAATGCGATTAAATTTACCGAAGTCGGCTGTATTACAATAAGCTGCGGAATATTGAGCCGGAACGACAAAAATGCAGTCTGGTTTGCAGTGTCTGACACAGGCATTGGTATTGCTGAATCCGCAAACCAGCGTATTTTCCAGCCCTTTCAGCAGGCAGATGAAACAGTTATGAACCGCTTTGGCGGAACTGGCCTAGGGCTTTCCATCTGCAAACAGCTAGCCGAACAAGTGGATGGCGACATCAGTCTCAAAAGCCAGATTGGCCAAGGCAGCACATTTTGTATCGAAATTCCTGTTGAGGCGTTGGAATATTCTTCCAATCTTAACGACATGCGTGCAGGAGCCGACATCAACGTCCTTGCCTTTGGACAAATGTCACCGGACCTGTTGTCGCAGGCACAAGCTATCGAGAATATGCGCCTCCGTCACATAGCCTGCGCGGACAGTTCTGAACTATCTCTTGCCATTGGCAATCTCGACCTACAGCAATTTCAGATTGTCCTGTTGCCGGAGCGCCTCGCCAAGGGCAATGCAACAGACGACAAAATATGGGCGCGATTTTCCGACGCCGATGTCGCACCAATTTTGGTGTCTAGCGCAGAAACATTGGCTTTAGAGCCTATTCAATATCCGAAGCAGTTTACCTCGGTCCTGTCAGCAACGCCCAATATTGCAGAACTTCGAAGCGCCTTAAAAATTGGTTGTTCTTTGGCCCCCAAAATGCGGATGTCGAACGTAGAGCGCGAGAAGCAAACCGAAGCATACACCCCCAAACGCGTTTTGGTGGCCGATGATAATCGGACAAACCGAAACATATTGGCCGCAATCCTCGAGGCGGCAGGCCATCATGTATCCATGGCAACCGACGGAGATTCAGCGCTTACTGAACTCGCAAAGGGTGAAACCGATATCCTGCTGCTTGATGTGAATATGCCGCGCTTGAATGGCATTGATGCGTGCATGATGTGGCGACAAAGCGATGGCGATACTGGGCATTTGCCGATAATTGGCATCACCGCCGACGCCACGGCGGAGACGGAGGCTAAATGCCTGCAAGCCGGGATGGACTCGCGGATTACCAAGCCAGTGCATGCGCAGTTACTGCTAAAAACAATTGAAACATATTGCTCGGGTTCAGCCGCAACGTTCATGACGCCTGACATCAAGCCCGCCCGCCGCCATGATATAGTTGAAGGCATGTCATGCGAAGCCGCCACCACAAGCGATGCCGTTGATCGCACGCAGATTCAATATCTGCGCTCAATTGGCGACCAAGCCTTTGTTAACAATATGGTCGAGAGTTTCCTCGAAGATATCAATCAAACGCTTGATCCCGTAAGGCGCGCGGTCAAAAATGGCGACATATCTGAATTCCGCTTTTGCGCCCATGCATTCAAAAGTTCGGGTAACAATATGGGTGCGCGCGCCCTATCGCTGCTCTGCGGTCAGCTAGAGCAAATTAACGATGCGGATTTTTCCCAACACAAGCATGAATATCTGGCCCAAATCGAGCAAGAGATCACACGCGCGGTGCATATGCTTAAGACAGACGTGTTTACCGACGCAGCCCCCGTTTTGGAAAAAACTGGGTAAGGCGCACCAGATGCAGAACGCGATTGCTTCGCGAATTAATTGGTCTGCAAGATATAGATCAGCGGCGTTAAAAGAGCAGGTGTGACCTGCAGCGCATCCTTGAACAACCTGCGCGCCTGTGAATCACCGACAACGACAACATCATTGGCGAACACTTCTGGGTCATTGTAAACGCCTCGGCGGATCGATTTCAGGTTATAAAGCGCCGCCATCTTTTGTCCGTTTACCGTTCGGAAAATGACGACATCGTCCAGCTTGGCAAATTCCGAAGTGCCCTTTGCCACCGCCACAGCGCGCATCAGCGTCATTTTGCCAATGACAGGATATAATCCTGGTTCACGCACCTGACCGTCGATGGTGATTACTTGGCTGACCGTTTCTTTCAGATTCACGGTAACCTGGGGGTCGCGGACATATTGGCCACGCAGGCGGCCCTCGATTTCCTCTTCCAGCTCACCGGGGGTTTTTCCAGCGGCCTCTATAATACCCGCCAGCGGGAAAGATATCCGCCCGCCGGCATCGGTTTGAACTTCCTGCTTGCTCAACTCTTCAATGCCGAAGACATCAATTGTCAATTTATCAAAGGGACCAATGAGATAGGGTCTGTTTTGTTCAAATAAATCAATCCGGGTCGGTTCGGGCAGTACGTCACTGTCAACGACCTTAATATCGGACATACTCCCCACCCCGCCAAGTTGCGAGCTGCCGCAAGCAGAAAGTGCCAATGACAAAGCAAGAAGTGCCAACAGTTTACGCATATGTGATTCCCGAAGAATATGTGCCGTTGCTGCTAGCGAATGGCGATATATATTGCTACATGTTTTGCGTGTAGGGTCAGGACCCTAATTGAACGTTAGTCCACGCACCCAATTAGCCACCGCCGCATCGGTCATCGGACCGCCCGGCCAACGGACCGCAGGCTCGTACCATTGGTTGTTGGATCGTATACGGTTCCGATAAACCTTCATCGACCAACTCAGTGAACCGTGCCCGCTTGGGAGCGCTATTCCCGTGTTGTCGATGTAGATCGAATCCGCCGAAGTAGGCAGCCCGACATGCACCACGCCGGGCAGGCGCCGAGCGATGTCGGCGAAGTCCAGGCAAGCGCTCGCGCAGTTATGGTCTGTCAGCAGCAAGACGCGACCCTTGAACGGAGACGCTTCTGTCGGCGGGGTGGCCTCTAATCGAGCAGGTTCAGACTTGTGGACATAAGCCTTCCCCGCTGCGACCGCCGTCTCGATCTCATCAGCCAATTCACGGAAGTACAGGGCGTTAGCAGTCTGGCCGGCCTTCTCTAATCTCTCCGCCGTCTGACGGACCGCTACAGCGTTGAGTGACGATGCACGCCAATCGACCGTCCAATCGAATTGGCCCTCAATCCGGTCGATGGTCTGCTTTCCAAATAGCGCCGCCGCAACCTCACTACCCCAACCGCTGTTACCGCCACCATTGCCCCGGACATCCAACACCACCCAGGGCGCATTGCGCAATGTCTCGGCTTGTTCGCCAAGTTCGCGGATCAGTGCCCGCATGGCATCCACCTGTTCGGATTGCTGCAGGTTGAAGGTTGGCAACGACACAAACCATACCCCATCTACTTGGCGCAATTTGATCGACTCTCCACCCCCGCCCGAGGCCCGATCGATCAGGCTGGAAAGCCGATCTTGGGGTGCCGAAGACCAACGCAAGGTCCGTTCGACCTCCACGCCGTCAACGCGGAAGCGACAGGCTAGAGGCTTGCGTGGATCGCCCTCAAAGGCGGTCATCAAAACGACGGACGCCGCGTTGCGCGCGTGGGGAATGTCGGCGTTCCAACGATAGGGGTCTACCCACTGTCGCTGCAGGGTCTCGGAATCCTTGCCATCGCAGGCCAGCAACTCCGACTGCAATGGCACGCTCGGCTCATCGTCGTTGAGCACCACCCGAGTGCGCCCGTCGGCGTCGCGCATCGTAAGCAGGCCCGGCCACGCGTGCATCATCGACTTGCTGAACCCGAACCAGATGTGCCCGTCGCGAAAACCATTGGTGTAACTGCGCACTGCGCGCCAATAATCGCCCGCATGAGTCGCGGCCGCAGCCTGCGCCAGCGCCTGTGCCTTGCCCTCTTTCAGCCATTCAGCAAAAGCAGGGTTGCCCACATCTACGGGGCCGGGATGGTTGTCGCGCAGGGTGTCATGGATGGCCTCGATATCCATGCGGGCAGCGGCGGCCCAATCTGACTCCACAGCAGACTGTGGAGGTGCAGCCTTATCTTCCGCTACAGCGGCCCCTGCGACACAGAAACTCAATCCAACGCCGAGCCAAGCTCGCACCCAAGCCCTCATAGTTCATCTTCTCCTATCACCAAAAACCCTCTTGCATCACGGACGGCACCCACAGAAGTCTCGATCCATTTTGAACCACAGCAATTCTGATTACAGCGCTTTCAGTTATTGATTCGTCCCCGATGTTTTTAAGAATTAAGCATTTGATAAACAATTTCAATGCTCTTCAAAAAAAGCTGCCGCCTTCGCGCTGTGTTGGCGGAGAGATAGGGATTCGAACCCTAGGTACCGTCACCGGCACGCCGCATTTCGAGTGCGGTGCTTTCGACCACTCAGCCATCTCTCCGCAATGCATAGGGACTGGTCATTGCCGTAAAAACGGCGCATTCCTATGACAGAGCGGGGCCATGACCCAAAGGAGAGCCGCTCGCTAAACTATCGGGCAGTACTTAGGGTTCAGGATCCGCCTGCAGTGTTAAAGCCGACGTAACGGAGGAAGCTGGGACACAACAAAATAGATAAAACGATCTAGCCTAAAGCAAACGCCGCATCAGGGAATCTCTGATGGAACGGAATACGATTTAAAAGAAGTCTTGTTATTTTTCAATATAAATTGGCGGTGCGAGAGCATCTCCCAACCAACTCTCTTTCTATTATCTTATTGATATTAAACGTCTGATTTTTCAGGCCCTTTAGGACCAACGCTGCTTAACATGGGCACCATTTGTAGCGAAGGGGTCCACCATCAAATACAGGGATCAAACATCTAGATAGGCCAAAACGGCTTGCCTGAGAGTGCTTGTAGAAAGAGGAAGGTTGCGAACGTCAGCTGAACAATAGCAACGCCAACGACCAGCTTCACGCCCGGCCATCTTTTACGGTCAGCGATATATCCAGCAAGCGGCAGCGTCTGCATCAAGTGGAGTGAAACAAAGTGAGCTGGACGTAGATCTCCGATCTCGCGAGACCAGCCAAAAAACGGAACCACCATCCCGACATAGTCCGGGTCGCCACCCACATAGCGCCCATACGACGACATGTAGCCGGCGAAGATCAACGTGGAGACGAAACCAAGCGTCAGTCCCAATATTGAGCCCCAGCGCAGACCGGTCATCGACTTGTCGCCCTTGCGATAAATCTGCACCGCAAGTGCCATCGCAACTGCGATCAGCAAGAACGCGCCTAGTCCCATGAAAGCAAACATTAACGCTTCGAACTGGCTATCATAATTGTAATGTGATCGCCTTGCGCGTGCGGCTTGCAAGCTGACGTAACCCCATTCGAAAACCAGTGAGACTGCGGCCGCATATGAAAAACCGATCAACATTGGGCCGCTTCGGACCTCCCGTGGCAATTGCTGTGCAAGGACTGCAAGTGTCGCGAAATGCAGCGCAAGTGAAACGGTGAACTTTTGCGGCTTGGTCCAAACAGAGGCGCCGTCCAAAACGCGCGGATCAAGGAACCACGCAGGGAGAAATACGACGAAGTTCGCCAGCATAAACAAGCAGGAAACAAGCAGCAGACGCGTCACATGGTCGCCATCCAACTGAGGGATAAGCGGCTTTCGATAAGCTGTGTTTTTCTCGCTCATGCGCTTGCCTCCCGCTTGCGAAAATGGCCTGCACGCATTGCCAAGAACAACGCCAGCCCCACCGGTCCGAACATGAACGTCGCGATCAGGATTGGCGCCTGGAACACTCTATTTAGGCCAACTTTATCCGCTTCAACCGCGATCCAACCGCCAATAAAGAGATCAAACGCCAGGTAATGCACCCAGCCAGCCAACAACATCTCTTCTTTTGAGAGCAGAATTCTGACCTGATCTAGCGAGTTGTAGCCTCCCCCTTCGATTGTAAAGAAGTGCGAAAATGCAAGTCCGGCATAAAGCAGGCTGAGTCCGAAAGGGATTAGATAACGCGGAATAAACAAGATCTGTGGCCAGCGTCTCGGCAGAAAAATCAGGATGCCCCAGCCGATCATTGCTGCTTGTCCAGCCCATCCGAACATTGCTTCCGGCGCAACCGCGATTGCTTCGCCCATAATTCGACACCCTCCGCTTGCGACTCGCGCAAATGATGTTAACTTCATCAACATGGCAAAGAATGATAACAGTGTCAAGATAGCGCCAGCACTTGGCCGTGATGCCTATCACCACGGCGATTTGCGCAGTGCGCTGATCGCAGCTGGTATGCATGCGCTGTCAGCGGACAGCGCCGACGCACTGTCGCTACGGGCGCTGGCGCGGGAAGTGGGGGTAAGCGCGACCGCCGTATACCACCACTTCCCGGATAAGGATGCATTGCTGGTCGCTCTCGCGATGACCGGTTTTGACCAGCTGGCGGCAGCACAGCAGGCAGCCTCGCGCTCCGCATCGGGGCAAGGTGCGCTGGCAGCATTTTCCGCAAGCGGTGCTGCCTATGTGCGTTTTGCCATCATCAATCAGGAGTTGTTCCGACTGATGTGGAAGGCGGCGCCACGGGGCGATCAACTTCACCTACCGATCGACGAAGCCCACCCTGCCATGGCCAACCTGCGCCGGACAGTCGAGGATGTCGCCCCGCCCGGATCGTCGGAGGATGACAAGCGCGCCACGGCGCTACGTTGCTGGGGGCTTGTCCATGGCCTCGCCACACTGTCACTAGATGGTCAGATCGATCTGGATGATGACATGATCGGCCGCGTGATCGTCGGGCTTACGGGTGGACTGCGGACATGAGCGATATTCGCCGCATCATCATTCTGACCGGGGCCAGGTTCAGCTTGTCCAGCGTCTGGTCAGATACCGCTCGGCGCAAACGGGCATTTTCCTTCTCGAGGTCTTTCATGCGGCGGGCCTGATCCATATTCAGGCCGCCATACTCCTTACGCCAGCGGTATGAGTTCTGCTCGGTGACGCCGATCCGGCGACACGCATCCGCCACCGTTCCGCCCTGCGCCAGCACAATCTCCGCTTCACGCAGCTTGCCGATGATCTCTTCCGGCTTGTGCTTCCTTGACATCCCATTCCTCCTTCGTGGCCAATTCTAAGATAGAAATTGGGCCACTCAGAAGGCGGCGACTCACTTCATTCTCGCCTGCCATTTTCGATGCGACCTACGCCAGTGGCGTAGGTCGTCGCAGACAGCGAGAACATCATATCGACCGAACCTCGAAAAAAGGGGTTCGGTCGGTGAAAATGCCCGTTTTCTGGGGCTTTATGCTGTTGGACAGGTGATAGAGTTCGTGGCGCTCTCGGTCGGCGGGCGGTTTTTCCAACTCACGGCCTGTGGGTGGCAAAGCGGCAGTGGAGAGCCATTCCGCTCAGAAGCAACCGAAATTCAACGGTTTTCAAGAGGTCATGCCTACTGACGATGGTCGGGGGAGACAGTTTGTTTCGCAACTCGGTGCGTTGGCGGAGAGATAGGGATTCGAACCCTAGGTACCGTCACCGGCACGCCGCATTTCGAGTGCGGTGCTTTCGACCACTCAGCCATCTCTCCGCAATGCATAGGGACTGGTCATTGCCGTAAAAACGGCGCATTCCTATGACAGAGCGGGGCCATTAACCGAAGTTTTTCGCTTTGCCAAGCCACAAGGTTGATTTGCGCGTGAGAAGATACGATATTGGCCTCATGAATCATCACACACGCGCTCCTGACATTGTTGAAACGGCGTTTTCGATCGGTGATGTCGTGCGCCATCGCTTATTCAATTTTCGTGGCGTGGTGTTCGACATTGATCCTGTTTTTGCCAATAGCGAGGAATGGTATCAGTCCATCCCGGAACCCGTGCGGCCTTCCAAGGATCAACCATTTTACCATCTGTTCGCCGAAAATGCGGAGAACAGCTATATCGCTTATGTGAGCCAGCAGAATTTACTTGCCGACCATCAGAAAGGGCCAATCAACCACCCCGGCATTGATGCGGTTTTTGAAGGGTGGAATGGCGACCAATATCAACTCAAACGGCTTATGCTTCAGTAAACGTTGTATGGCATCGGGGCGATGGCCAAGCAGGGTTACATTGCATCCCCAAAATCCAGTCGACCCCTGCGTCGGCATGAATTTCGGTGCTGTCATAAATAGGCAGGACATTGGCTTTGGTATCGACCAACATGCTTAATTCGGTGCAACCCAGCACAACCGCCTTGATGCCTTGTTGGTCAATTTCGGTGATGATCGTTTTCAACGTCCGTTCGGAATCGCGTTTCACCACGCAGTGCATCAGCTCGTCATAGATGATGCGCTCTAGGTTGGGGACCTAGTGCTGCAATGCTTTGACGATGTCCTCACACATCTTCTTCGCATCGGCGAGAAGCATCATCGTTTGATCCATGTAGAACACGTCATTGTCAACGCCCGCATAGCCAACGCCGCCCATCGAACGCTTCACGAAGAATACGGTCTTTGCCTTGTCGACGTCAAACACCGGCATACCGTAAATCGGCGACGTCTTGTCGGTTTTCGCCGCGGGGTTCACAACGTCATTGGCGCCAATGATGAAGGCGACATCGGCTTGGGCAAATTCGCTGTTTATATCCTCAAGCTCGAAAACTTCGTCATAGGGCACCGATGCCTCGGCCAACAGAACGTTCATGTGGCCGGGCATACGTCCGGCAACAGGGTGGATGGCATATTTTACGCTTACGCCCTGTTTCTTCAGAACATCTGCCATTTCGCGCAAGATATGCTGCGCCTGCGCAACCGCCATGCCGTATCCAGGCACGATGATAACGCTTTCGGCCTGTTGCATCATATAGGCAGCATCTTCGGCAGAGCCGCGTTTCCATGGACGTTGCTCCTTGGCTTCGCCGCTGGAGACAGCCGCCTCCGCGCCAAAGCCGCCCGCGATCACGCTGATGAAGCTGCGGTTCATGGCCTTGCACATGATGTAGGACAAAATCGCGCCCGAAGAGCCGACTAATGCGCCCGTGATAATCATCGCCGTATTATGTAGCGTGAAGCCCATGGCGGCGGCGGCCCAGCCGGAATAGCTGTTCAGCATCGACACCACGACGGGCATATCTGCGCCGCCGATGGGAATGATGAGCAAAAAGCCAATAAGAAACGCAAGCGCGGTAACGGTCCAGAAAATCCAAGGGCTTTGGTCCACAGTGAAGTAGCCAATGAGGCCCAAGATCGCTGCCAAGGTGCCCAGGTTGATGACATGGCGCAGCGGCAAGAGGATAGGCGCGCCCGACATTTTGCCCGCCAGCTTCAGGAAAGCGATGACTGAGCCTGAAAAGGTGATCGCGCCAATGGCGATGCCCAAGCCCATTTCAACGCGGCTGACGGGGTTTATAAGGCCGTCTTCGCCGACAATGCCAAAGGCAACAGGGTTGAGGAATGCGGCGGCAGCAACCAGCACTGCGGCCATCCCAACGAGCGAGTGGAACGCAGCAACAAGCTGCGGCATGTCCGTCATGGCAATCTTACGTGCCGTGACCCAACCAATGCCGCCGCCAATGGCGATTGCGCCGAGGATTTCAGGCAAAGACGCGACTTCATGCGTGACCAAGGTCGTGACCACGGCAATCAACATACCGGCCATGCCAAAGCGGTTACCCTGTTGCGATGTTGCAGGCGAAGACAGTCCGCGCAGCGCCAATATGAAAAATACGCCCGAAATCAAATAAGCGAGCATGACCCAAGCGGGAGGAGCAACATGTTCCAACTTAACGCTCCTTTTTCTTATACATGGCCAGCATGCGCGCCGTCACCGCAAAACCGCCAAAGATATTCACGCTGGCCAATGCCACGGCGATCAGGCCAAGCCATTTGGCGGTCGGTGATCCCCCTGCCGCAGCCGCGATCAAAGCACCGACGATAATGACGGAAGAAATCGCGTTCGTCACCGCCATCAACGGCGTGTGCAGCGCAGGGGTGACGGACCAGACCACATAATAGCCCACGAAACAGGCCATCACGAAGATGGATAAGATTGAAATAAAGTCCATTATCGGTAAGCTCCAGTAAATCCTCCCCCATTGGGGGAGGTGGCAGCCCGAAGGGCTGACGGTGGGGGTCTGTCGGTACAAAGGCGCACGATGGCGTCAGCAGCGTTTTCAACGTCGCGCAAAACATCGGCGACAGGGACCCGAACAACTTCAATGCCCAAGGCGCGGAGCTTTGAGTCCCGACTGGCATCACGTTCGGGGCGATTGCCCATGTCGTGGGCGATGCCATCAACTTCGATGGCTATGCGCTTTTCGACGCAGTAGAAATCCAATACGAAATTTTTGATCGGGTGCTGCTTGCGAAACTTCAAGCCCATCGGCTTGCCTTTTAGCAAACGCCACAGCAAAACTTCCGGCAAAGTCATCTCGCCGCGTAATTTGCGTGCGAGTATCAGAGCTTCTGGGGTGTGGTCTTCCATTTCAAACCCCCTCCGTCAGCGCTTCGCGCTGCCACCTCCCCCAGAGGGGGAGGATTTTGTTCCTAGCCAGACCTATGCCTATCACTTAGCTAACTCCCCAAGTGGGCCGCTACTGTCGCGCAAAGCGAAATCAGCCTCGTTAAGCGCGTCGGCCGCATTATCGCGCATCGCCATGTCTTTGCCGACTGAATATCCAAATATCACGACCACAGCCAATATGACCCACCAGCGATGGCGAGATACAGCCTCCCGGACGTCACCTCGCATCACGCCATAAGCCGTTCATTCACAACCTTGCCATCTTTGGTCAGGCGAATTGCTGCGGTAATTTCATCTTCATCCGGCAACACAGGGCGACCAACTTCCTTGTCCCAAAAGGCAGAGAGGAAATTGAACAGGTTGCGCGCATACAGCGCCGATGCGTCCGCCGCCAAATGCGCTGGCGTATTGCTGTAGCCCACGATTTTGACATTATGCTTGATAACGATTTCGTCTGCTTTGGACCCTTCGACATTGCCGCCTTGCGCAACGGCAAGGTCGAAAATGACCGAACCGGGCTTCATGCTCGCAATCTGCGCGTCAGACACCAAACGCGGTGCTGGGCGGCCCGGAATCAACGCGGTGGTAATGACGATGTCCTGCTTGGCGATATGCGCGGAGACCAATTCGGCTTGCGCAGCCTTATATTCGTCCGACATTTCGGTCGCGTATCCGCCCGCGCCCTCGCCTTCGATACCGGCGACATTTTCGACGAAGATCGCTTTCGCGCCCAAGGATTCAATCTGTTCCTTAGTGGCAGAGCGCACGTCGGTTGCGGACACTTGGGCTCCCAATCGGCGTGCGGTGGCAATCGCCTGAAGCCCAGCCACGCCAACACCCATGATAAACGCCCTCGCGGCGCTAATGGTGCCAGCGGCGGTCATCATCATTGGGAAGGCCCGGCCATAGACCGACGCCGCCTCAATCACCGCCTTATATCCCGACAGGTTCGATTGCGACGACAATATGTCCATCGATTGCGCACGCGTAATGCGCGGCATGAATTCCATCGCCAGCGCTTCTACGCCCGCTTTGGCATAAGCATCAATGCGTGAACGCTGCCCAAAGGGGTCAAGTCCGGCCACCAGCCAAGCGCCGGGCTTCATGCCCTTCAACGCCTTTGGGTCTGGTCCCTGAACGCCCAAAACAATGTCTGCATCCTTCAGGACCGCAGCCAGATTTCCCACCGCAGCGCCCGCATTTGCATAATCGCCGTCACCAATGGACGCCCCTGCGCCTGCTTCATTTTCGACCGAAACTGTCGCGCCAAGCGCAATGAATTTCTTGACGGTTTCAGGGGATGCAGAAACGCGGGCTTCGCCGGGCGTGGTTTCCCTTAGTACAGCAATTTTTACCACTTAAGCAGCACGGCTTGCGATGATCAATACTACTATAGCGGTAACAATCGCGGTAACAATTGTACCCCATTTGAACAATGTGACGAAACCCGCATATGTTTCTTTTGCGGGTCCAAGGTCATGATCGTTTGTCAAAACAGCCTCCGTGTAAAATTATAATACGCGACCGCCTTAACTGGTGATTTTCCAATGCTCAAGCACGATGAACAAAGAAAATGCCATCGCGGGCAACACACATCGCTTAGACATTCTTGCCCAACACGGCCTGCGTGACCCAAAATCCCACCAGCGATGCCGAGCCTGTCAGGAAAGTGCCCCAAATGATGTCGAGGATGGTAACTTTCATGCTCCACACTTTCAATGTGGCATAATTGGTCAAATCATAGGTCATATAGCAAAAAAAGCCCATCAACGCGCCCCAAATGAGCGCAGTCTGCCACTTGCCCGTCAGCAGCGCTGGCCCGACAGCAAAGATCATCATGCCTAAAATATACAGCAGGTAAAAAATAATCGCCGGCCCCAAACGGAAACCATTCTTCATCATCATTTCGCCGATTTCTGGCTGATACAGCCGCGTGTACATGGTCCGCAGCCAGACGCTGTCGATGAGCGCAAAGGCGATGCCAGTTGCGATGTACCCAATGATATATTTCATCAGCATTTTAACTCTCTCCTTACCGCCATGAAGTTGCCCGCCATTGGGCAATGGGTCAAGGCCGCCAAAGGACTGTAGACTATACTGCCGCGGTCAACGCCGCATCGCGAAGACCGCGCCAGACGTGAATAGCCTGCACTGTTTCGGCAGCATCATGAACGCGGACAATATGTGCGCCCTGCTCTACTGCTTTCATGGCGAGGAAGATTGAACCACCAAGACGATCGGTTGCGCCCGCCTCATTCGAGAGCGCCCCAATCAATCTTTTGCGGCTTGCGCCAAACAATAAAGCGCAACCCAGTCCATGATAGATTGCCAGATTGTTGATGATCGCCAGATTATCGGCGAGTGTCTTTCCGAACCCGATACCCGGATCGACCAATATTGTTTCACGCGACAACCCTACAGCTTCGACCTCCGAAACCCGCTGTTCAAGCCAGTCGAACACATCGTATACGACATCATCATATTTACCGTCTTTATGCGGGTCGCTGCTTTGGCTCGGGGCGTGCATTAGGACCACTGGAACATTGCTCTTGCGCGCGACTTCGACGGCGCGGTCGTCGTATAAAAGCGCCGAGATGTCATTGATCATCGTCGCGCCAGCTTGCAATGCACCCTCCATCACCAACGCCTTGCGCGTATCGATGGAGATCGCAACCCCAGTTCCAGCGAGCCTGCGGATCAGCGGCGCGACGCGATTGAGCTCGTCGCCTTCCCAGACCAAAGGCGCACCGGGCCGCGTAGACTCTCCGCCAATGTCAATGATGGCCGCACCCGCGCTCGACATCGCGATGGCCGCTTCGGCCGCAATTTCCGGGTCTACATTCTTGCCCCCATCCGAAAAGCTGTCTGGGGTCGCATTGATAATCGCCATGACATGCGGTTGATCAAGCCTGATTCTGCGTGTGCCCAACTGCAGCGCAGCGCGGGGAGCCGTAATGCGGTCGAGCAGCAACGCGCACCGTTCGCGGGTAGACTGCGGAAGTGCCGCCGCAAAAACATTCCATTGGCAAACGGGCACCAACTGCCGCTGCGTCGATATCATGTCGCGTGTGATATATTCGATCTGCGAGAACCACAGCATGGTTCCTGCCAAACGCAAGCTTTCACCTTCGTACCGCTGGGGACTTTCGACAAAGCCAGTGGGGCGAAGATAGACTTTTGTCACGGCTCTGTTGCGAGCAAATAAGTTTGGCGCAGATCGTCAATCGGCTTCATTGCGCCATCGGCGGCGGCATAGTGCCAATAGGTCCAACCATTGCAGCTTGGGGCGTTTTGAATGCTCGATCCGACTTTGTGGATCGATCCGTCCACCACGCCGCAGTTGATAGAGCCATCGGCGCGCACCATCGCCTCAAACTGACGCTTGCGGTCAAACAGTTTCGTGCCGGGATTAAGATAGCCAGCCTCAACCAATTGGCCAAAGGCGACCTTTGGCGCAGACTTTGGTGATTGCATGGTTTTGATGGCGCTTTCGTCCAGAGGTAATGCCGCCGCAATGCGCTCCTCAGCGACTTCGCAATAGACGGCCTCACGCTCGCAGCCAATCCAGTCACGACCAAGACGCCGCGCAACCGCGCCAGTTGTGCCCGTTCCGAAAAACGGATCAAGGACCACGTCACCTGGCTTCGTACAGGCCAGCAAAATACGATATAATAATGCCTCAGGCTTTTGCGTTGGGTGGGCCTTCACACCATTGCGCTTCAGCCGCTCTTGCCCACCACAAATCGGAATCAACCAATCTGACCGCATTTGAAGCTCGTCATTCAACGTCTTCATTGCGCGATAGTTGAAGGTATATTTCGACTTCTCGCTTTTCGATGCCCAAATGAGCGTTTCATGCGCGTTGGTAAATCGCGTGCCCTTAAAATTGGGCATTGGGTTGGATTTGCGCCAAACGATGTCGTTCAGAATCCAATATCCAGCGTCCTGCACCGCCGTGCCAACGCGAAAGATATTGTGGTAGCTGCCAATCACCCAAAGCGAGCCATTGGGCTTCAAAATACGCCGCGCCTCGGCCAGCCATTCGCGGGTGAATGTGTCATAAATCGCAAAGCTTGCAAACTTGTCCCATTCATCGTTGACGGCGTCGACCTTGCTATTGTCAGGGCGCAACAAATCCCCGCCCAGTTGCAAATTATAGGGCGGATCGGCAAAGACCATGTCGATGGAACAATCAGGTAAGGAGCGCATGGCCGCAATGCAGTCCATCCGCAAAATCTGATTACGCGGCAGGTCGTGCGCCGGTGCCAGCTTTGCTTTTGTTGCTGGTCTAATTTTCTCAATAACACCCATTGCGTGCTCCCTTTGGCGCTTACCAAATTGCGATGAGTCAGCACGGCCCTTGGGTCAAGGTCGTTGATGGTTCGGGATTCCTTAGAACAGCGGTCATGATGCCGTCATATAGGCGGAACGAAACGAGTCCGGCACAATATGTGGAGTCTTGCGAATCTGGGCAGACTCAACCCCTAGTGGTGTTACCCGAAGGACTCACTGCCCCAAAAAAATTACAGCAAAAGCAGTTGTGCGATCGGCGCGAAGCTTTTCCGGTGCAGAGGCGTTGGACCATGTGCCCGCAGCGCGGCCAAATGGTCAGGCGTGCCATAGCCTTTGTTCTTTTCCCAACCATAATGCACATGCTGCTCGGCGGCGGCACACATCATCCGGTCACGATGCTCTTTGGCGATAATTGACGCCGCTGAAATGCAGGGTTCTATTGCATCACCCCCGACTATTGCACGCGCTGTCCAACGCCATTCGCGACATCGGCCCATTGGCGTCATGTTGCCGTCCACCAGCACTTCAAGCGGATCAGAACCAAGTTTCACGCACAAGGCATCCACCGCCAAGGTCATGGCCAGCATTGTTGCGCCAAAAATGTTCAGGCGGTCAATGTCCTCAACTTCGACAACACCCACTGCCCATTGGCAGCGGCGTTTGATCGCGGCTTCCAACTCCGCACGGCGCGCGGCGGTTAGTTTCTTGCTGTCGTGCAATCCAGACGGACGCGGTTTGGACAATAATACCGCCGCCGCGACCACCGGCCCCGCAAGCGGCCCACGCCCGGCCTCGTCGACACCGAAAATCATATCCGCCAAGCAGGATAGCGCCGATTTTCACCAGCTTTGTAGAGGCACACCATATTCCCCGCAGGATCCAACAAACGCGCCTCACGCCAGCCCCAGCTTTCATCCTGCGGCAATTGTTCAAAGGCGTAGCCTTGGCTGACCAGCTCCGTTACCCACGCATCGAGGCGCTTGCTTTCAAAATAAACTATGGTCGATGTCGCGATATCGTCACTTTGATATATGGAAAAGGTAACGCCATTGGGCGCTTGTAATCGCGCATAGCCGCTGGACGGGCTATCAACGATTAACGGAAGCCCAAGCGCCGTATAGAAGTCCAACGACGCCGCATAATCGCGGCAACCCACGGTCACATGATTGAGCGACGGGCCAGCGACCATAGCGTCCTCACGCAGCGATTGATGCCCCATAGGGCCATGACCCTGCCCAAGCCCCGGCGCATCACGCAGCGCTAGCCGCACGAACAGGCGCGCGCGCTCTATGGCGGGGACAAGCTCCATCCCCTGCCCAAGGCCCGTTGCGATGGCCGTGGCCAATGTGCATCCGGTGCCGTGCGTGCTGCGCGTGTGTATGCGCGCGTCGCGCCAAATTTCGCTTTGCCCAGGCGTGAGATGCAGTTCGTCGATGATATCATCCCCGTCCGCGTGGCCGCCCTTCAGCAAAAACGGAAACCGCCGCGTGAGCAAAGCATCCTTACCGCCCAAAGCTTCCAGCTCTGGCAGATTGGGCGTCGTCAGCGTGGCAAGCCGCATAAGCCGTTCAAATGCGGCTATGGTATCCGCATCCGCCAAAACCGCGCCGCTCGTCGCGACCATGACGGGATCGAATATGATCGGGAAACACTGGTCCGAAAGACTGTCGGCCACCGCATGCGCGGTTTCCGCATTGCCAATCATCCCGATTTTGGCAGCGTCCACGCCAATGTCGCTGACGACTGCACTAATTTGGTCAATCACCATCTGCGTTGGAACCATGTGCACAGCATCGACACCCAGCGTATTTTGCGCGGTAATAGCGGTCACCGCCGTCATCGCATGGCCGCCAAGCATCGTCACCGTCTTGATATCCGCCTGAATCCCAGCGCCGCCACCGCTATCGGAACCAGCGATAATCAATATGCGGGCGGGTGGTCCTTTCGTCATTAGCCTGCGGCGATCCTTACCGCGTCGCAAATGCCATCAACAATACGCTCAACCTGCGCCACATCATCGCCTTCCGCCATCACGCGGATAACCGGTTCAGTCCCCGACGGGCGGATCACCAAACGACCATTGCCCGCCAGCTCGGCCTCGGCCTTTGCAATAACGGCCTGAACATCTGGGTTATCAAGCGGCTCGCCGCCGGAAAAGCGAACATTTTTAAGTAGTTGGGGAACGGGATCAAACAGGTGCAGCACTTCACTCGCGGGCTTGCCGCTGGCGACAAGCTGGGTCAGCACTTGCAACGCGGCTATGGTGCCATCGCCTGTCGTGGCGTGGTCCAACATGATCATGTGGCCCGATTGTTCACCGCCGACATTGATGCCGTGGTTACGCATTTCTTCAAGGACATAGCGGTCACCCACTTTCGCGCGAATGAGGCGCAAGTCCTGTGTTTCCAGATAGCGTTCAAGGCCCAAATTGGACATCACCGTCGCAACAATACCCCCGCCAGTCAGCTTGCCGCTGCGGCTCATGGCGCTGCCAAGCAAAGCCATGATCTGATCCCCGTCAACGACGCGGCCATGTTCGTCCACAACGATCAAGCGATCAGCGTCACCATCAAGCGCAATGCCGATATCGGCACCCGCTGCGACCACGGTTTCCTGCAACGTCACGACATGCGTTGATCCGACCTTGTGATTGATGTTCTTGCCATTGGGTTCAATACCAATTGACGTTACTTTTGCGCCCAATTCCCAGATCGCGGTCGGCGCGACTTGATACGCCGCGCCATTGGCGCAATCGAGCACCACGTGCAGGCCATCGAAACGGATATGTTCTGGTACCGATGCCTTTACCGCATGAATATAGCGGCCCCGGCTGTCTTCAATACGCCGCGCACGCCCCACATCAGCCGCGTCCGCCAATGCAAGCGGCGTATCCAGCAAAGCCTCAATGGCCAGTTCGTCCGCGTCTGACAACTTAAAGCCATCGGGACCGAACAGCTTGATACCATTATCCTCATATGGGTTGTGACTGGCCGAGATCATCACGCCCAAATCCGCGCGCATCGACCGGGTAAGCAGGGCGACAGCAGGCGTCGGAATCGGGCCAAACTGGACCACATCCATGCCAACGCTCGTGAAGCCAGCCACTAAAGCATTCTCAATCATATAGCCGGACAAGCGCGTATCCTTGCCAATGACGACGCGATGCTTGTGTCCACCACGCAGGAAATGCGTGCCTGCTGCTTGGCCGACTTTCATCGCCATTTCCGGCGTCATTGCACCGACGTTGCTGCGCCCTCTGATGCCGTCCGTTCCGAAATATTTGCGCGCCATTTGCGTTCCTGCTCTTTTGCGGTTGTTCAACGTTTTTTCCGCACTGCCATGCCTCTCCCTTGCATAGGGAGCGACTGGCTGGCAAGACCCGATGCTATGTCTAACGCTACACGTATTCTCCTCGCCCTCGTGATAGGGCTTGCCCTTGGAATTTTCGCTGCCGCGATAATTCCTGCCATTGGAACACAAATCGCATATTGGCTCGATATCGTCGGCTCCTTGTGGCTTAACGGCCTTCGAATGACCGTCGTGCCGCTGGTCGTGGCGCTGCTGATTACCGGTATTGTCAAAAGCGCAGAGGCGGCGCGCGCTGGTCCCATGGCGGCGCGGACCGTCACGTGGATTGTTGTTATGATGGGTCTTTCGGCGGCCATGGGGGCCCTCCTGACGCCGACATTGCTCTCGTTATGGCCAATGCCACCGGAAAGTGCGGCGGCGTTACGTGCGGCGCTTACAGACGTTCCAGCGGTGGCAGAGCAACCGCCGTTGCGCGACTTTATCGTCGCACTGGTGCCGACCAATCCCATTTCCTCGGCCGCAAATGATTCGATCCTACCGCTTCTGATCTTCACTTTAGTATTTGCCTTTGCGATAACGCGTCTCGCGCAAGGCCCAAGGGCGCAAATGGCCGGATTTTTCAGCGCGCTTGCCGATGCCATGGTTATCGTCATTGAATGGGTGCTAAAACTCGCGCCAATCGGCGTATTTGCCTTGGCTTTTGTCGTGGGCGCACGATCGGGGTTCGCGGCACTGGGTGCAGTTGCCCATTACATCGTAACGGTTTCCATCGTCGGCATCATCGTCGGCAGCTTTGCATATCTGGTCGCAACTTTTGCCGGGAAGGTCCGCTTTAGCGAATATGCGCGACAGATCGCACCGGTCCAAGCCTTTGCGGTATCGACACAATCGTCACTCGCGAGTTTACCGCTGATGTTGAAAAAGGCCGAGGCGCTTGGTGTGCGCGAATCGACCGCTGGCCTTGTTCTGCCTATGGCCGTCGCTTTGTTGCGCGTCACTGGGCCAGCCATGAACTTGGCTGTCGCATTGTATGTTGCGAACTGGTTTGGGGTGGAACTCAGCGGCTTCGATTATGGCTTCGCAATCTTCATCGCCGCGTTGACCTCCATGGGCGCGGTCAGCCTGCCCGGCTCGGTCAGCTTCGTGACGTCTATAGCGCCTATCTGCTTGGCGCTTGGTATCCCGATTGAACCTTTGGCCCTATTAATAGCTGTCGAAACGCTACCGGACATTTTCCGGACAACCGGCAATGTGCAGATGGACGTGGCGCTTGCTACGGCCATAGAGGCATCTGAAAAGGAAAAAGCCAATGCAATATCGTGAACTGGGTCATGGCTTAAAAGTATCCGCACTCGGCGTTGGCTGTATGCCCATGATCAAGGGCGGCAACATCACATATGGCGAAGATGCCGACCCGGATGAGGCAATCAAGACGATTCACCGTGCCATCGACCTTGGCATCAACTTTTTCGACACGGCGCAAATTTATGGCCCGTTCCAGAATGAGGAACTGGTCGGCCAAGCGATTAAGGGCAGAAGCGATGGCCTCGTCATCGCTAGCAAGTTCGGTTTCAAATTTGACGGCGGCAATATTGTTGGCGTCGACGGATCAGCCATGAATGCCAAGACTGCGGTTGAAGGCACGTTGAAACGCCTCGGCATCGATTGCCTTGATTTATATTATCAGCACCGCGTCGATCCCAATGTGCCGATTGAAGAAACGGTTGGCGCGATGGCGGACCTGATCACCGAAGGCAAAATCAAGCATATCGGTCTGTCCGAGGCGGGCCCAGAAACGCTTCGTCGCGCGGCTGCTGTTGCGCCGATTTCTGCGTTACAAAGCGAATATTCGCTGTGGGAACGCGATGTTGAAGATGACATTCTGCCGACTTGCCGCGATTTGGGTATTGGTTTTGTCCCTTACTCCCCGCTTGGTCGCGGATTTCTCTCAGGTACGTTCAGAAGCCTTGAT
Source organism: Sphingorhabdus sp. (assembly GCF_050921905.1). Classification (NCBI taxonomy): domain Bacteria; kingdom Pseudomonadati; phylum Pseudomonadota; class Alphaproteobacteria; order Sphingomonadales; family Sphingorhabdaceae; genus Sphingorhabdus; species Sphingorhabdus sp. The sequence continues at coordinate 904,493 of NZ_CP050888.1, forward strand.
GAACTGCCCGAAAATGACTGGCGGCGGCAGGACCCGCGTTTTCAGGGCGACAATTTTGCCGCGAACCTTTATATTGTCGACGTTCTAGGCGAGATTGCGGCGAAGCATGCGGCTTCTCACGCACAAATCGCGCTGGCATGGATATTGGCGCAAGGCAGCGATATCGTTCCGATCCCCGGTTTCAAACGCCGTGTGACAATGGAAGATAGCGCAAAGGCTTGCGACATTGCGCTTGATACGGATGATCTTGCCAAGCTGGATGCAGCCGCCCCGCGCGGTGGCACGTCAGGTCCGCGTTATGGCGAGCGGGGTATGAAGATGGTTCGGCTTTAGGCCGAGAATTAACCGCCAATCCAGCGGAACAGGCCAGCGTCAGCGATGCCCCAATAAGGGTGCGCCCATGTAGCAACAGCCCAGATCAACGTACCTGCGACCCATGGGCCGATGCCCACACGGAACAATGCGGCGGGACGGACAAAGAAATGCGTGCGGCGTAACCACGTTGCCCATTGACCGCCCATCAGCTTAGTTTTTTTGATCTCCTGCGCCTTGGAACCCACCAAAGCCAAGAAGACAAGACTGCCTGCGAAGATGAAATTGTCAATGCGTGGTGCAACGAGAATATGGCCCGCCCCCCATAAAGCAAAGCCCCACATCATGGGATGCCGGGTCGCCTTAAACACCCCCGATGGCATTTGTGCGGCCAATGCGTCGGGTACGCCGGGAAGCGACGGGTTGCGGATGAACGAGCCCGCAAACAGCACCGCCGCAACCAGCGTAGTTAAGCTCGCGAGTATCCAGACGACATCGCCCACAGGCCAAAGACCATCGGCCTTGGGCGCGCGTCCGAACGCGATAATCATCCAAACAAAACTAAGGAGCGATATGGCCGAATAGGCGGCCATAAACCCGTTCGCCCCGAGCCGACGCACAAGTATGGCGCGCATCGGATGCGACATCAGAAAATGGCTACCGACGAACAATAGGCTCGCGGCGGCCAATGTTAGATAATCGTCCAAAACGCCACCTCCTTACCCCGGATAGAACGGCCCGTTATGCTGTCAAACAATCAACGATCATATGCCTTTGGCAAATCACCTTCCGTGGGACGCGCATAACGGTCACGCAGGCGATTCTGACGATTGGTGAGCGGTTGCTCAACTCCACCTATGATAACCGTCGTGGCGGCACTTGAGAGCTCAAGCGGGTCGCCATCCCAGACCACGACATCTGCCGCCCGACCTGCTCTCAAGCTTCCAAGAAGGTCGCCAACGCCCATGATCTCGGCAGGAACCGAGCTGATCGCAGCAAATGCCTCATCCCATGTCAGACCCGTTGCACCAGGCACATATTGAAGGCTCACAATATTACCCGCATATTGCGTTGTGTAGCGCAATTGGTGGGAATCCCGGTCGTTGATCATGCCAATGGCAACCTGAACGCCGGCATCTTTCATCCGGCCAATATTGCTTTGCGTCGCACCCAGCATTTCGAATGTTGAAGGCAAATCATTGAGTGCGGACGCGATGACAGGAATGCCAGCCTGTGCGAGTTCGCGGGCGACCCGCCAACCTTCACTCACGCCGACAAACACGACTTTAATCGCTGGGAATTCCCGTTTCAATTCCATCAGGCGAAGCATGTCATTTGCGCCTTCAACATGGATGAGCAAACGGGTTTCACCGCGAAGGACGGACAACAACGCCTTGGCATCCTCAGCCTTCAACAAATCGTCATCAAATGTGCCACGCCCAGCAGCATAATCTTGGGCCTCACGCAGCATGGCGCGGAAGTGCAGATGCGTTCCCGCTCGGCTTCCACCCGCAGACGCAGCTCCGTCTTCACCGAACTCGGCAAACTGGAACGCTCTGGCTTTTGTGACCGGATTGCCATCCGCACCCAGATCGGCAATCGCGCCCTGCCCTGCAAATATATTGTCCGCAGCCTCTGGTGCAACCACAGCGCGGGTCACACCCGCCGCACGGTTGACGGCAAAAGGCGACCGAAATGGATCAATGGCAGGCGCAACGTCGATAGCCGCGGAAAAACCGCTTTTACCGCCGCTTTTGTCGTTGGTGCCATTAACGGCATCAACCTCAGATAGGCCAAGCCGGGTGAATCCGGCAAAAACACCTGGTGTCACCCATTTGCCCGTGGCGTCAATCTGGCGTGCGCCCGCTGGTATGGTGACACGCGCGCCAGCAGCCACGATTTTACCGTCGCGCATTACCACAGTGCCACCTTCAATCGGCGCGCTGCCATCCCCGACCACGAGGCGGCCACCCGTGATGGCAATGGTTTCGGCGGCAACAGGCGTTGCAAAGGCTGCCACAGCAGCGGCGGCATACAGAAAATGCCTCATTTCACATCTCCTTCACCGGGTTGGCCAAGCTCAAAATCGCTAACTGGACGTATCTTTGGGTTGCTTGCATCAAACATCAAAGCGCCATCGATCCAGACCTTGTCTGGCCGGGCGTAGACGCTCAGCGGGTTGCCGTTCCACAACACGACATCGGCCATTTTACCAGCCTTTAAGCTGCCCGTTTTGGCGTCAATACCAAGCGCCTTGGCCGGGTTGTAGGTCAGCCATTTGATGACTTCCGCATCGCTGATGTTGAAACCCATGCGACGGCCATCGGCTTGCGCCTTTGCCGCTTCTTGATTCAAACGCTGAATCTGGTTTTCATCATCGGAATGGATGATGACGCAGGCACCCGCATTATGCAGAATTGCGGCGTTTTCAGGAATGGCGTCATACGCCTCCATCTTGAAGCCCCACCAATCAGCCCAAACAGCCGAGCAGACCTTATTGTCGCGCAGCAGATCAGCGATTTTGTAGCTTTCGACCGCATGGTGGAATGTCGATACCTTATAGTTAAATTCCTTTGCCATATCAAGGACGAGCGCCATTTCGTCGGCGCGGTAGCAGTGGTTCTGGATCGAGATGTCACCATCCAATACGCCAGCCAATGTTTCCATGCCGAGGTCGCGGGTATATTCTTTGCCGCTATCGCGCTTTTTCTTATACTCCTGCGCCTTAATCCATGTCTGACGGTTCACGGCGATATTGCCCATGCGTGTTGACGGCATACGGCCTCTGGATCCGTAAACGCGCTTCGGATTTTCACCGCACGCCATTTTCAAACCATAAGGCGCGGCGGGGAACTTCATGCCCTGCACCGTACGGGCATAGACGTTTTTCAGGACGACTGACCGGCCGCCCATCAGGTTTGCCGAGCCCGGCAATATCTGCAACGCCGTCACGCCGCCATTGGCGAGCGCACGGCTGAAACCAGGGTCTTGCGGCCATACGCTATGTTCGGCCCACACTTCGGGCGTGGTGGGCGATGTGGCTTCGTTGCCGTCGCTATGCGCCTCAACCGATGGCGTGGGATAGTCACCCAGATGGGAATGGATATCGATGATGCCCGGCGTCACAAATTTGCCGGTACCATCGACCATATTCACGCCCGCCGGAATAGCCGTATCCGGACCGCCAACGCTGCTAATCTTGCCGCCGGCCATAAACACCACGCCATTGTCGATCTTGCCACCTTCGCCGTCATATACAGTGACATTACGAATGGCCGTCGCGACACCGGGATAGGCCTTATAGGTAGATGGAAACGGCGTTGGTGCCTTTTCCGCAGGCTTCGACGCCGGTGTGGCCGACACGGTCTTTGGACCTTCGGCGTTGGAACACGCCATCAGGGCCAGTGGCAGCACCAGATAGGCACTGCGCAATGTATTCGAGATTGCCATCGTTTAACTCCGGTTTGTTGGGTGAACGCCAGCGGCTGCAGCTTCGCCTGCCTCAGCCTGGCCTTCCAAAGGCGCATCGTCGCGCAAGGTGTCGAGGTGCATCAGTTTCTTTATGAGTGGCGAGATGACAACAACGGCCACGCCGACGCCAATCGCGATCCAGCCAATCTGGCTATAGACGGCCATAACGACTTCACGCCCTGCGCCTTCGCCGGATGCCGCTTCTGATCCCGTTGCCGAAGCAATCAGGCCTGCGACAAAGTTCCCAGTTGCTGAAGCAAAAAACCATGTTCCCATGATCAACGATGCAAGATGTGCGGGCGCAAGCCGGTTCATCGCGCTGAGGCCAACTGGCGACAGGCATAATTCACCAGTTGTGTGGAACAAATAGATCAGGAAGATGAACAATACTGGAACCATGTTGTCCGCGCCTGCCGCAGCCGAACCAGCCACAAGGACGAGAAAACCAACGCCGAGCTGCACAATACCAAGGCCGAATTTTGCCGCAGCCGACGGCTCAAGCCCCTTGCGACCAAGTGATGTCCATAGCCATGCAAACAATGGCGCAAGCATAACGATGTAGATGGCGTTTAAGGATTGAAACACCGACGCCGGAACGCCCGCGCGATCCACATGCCGGTCGGTAAACAGGTTTAACGAAGAACCGGCCTGCTCAAACAATGCCCAGAAAAGGATTGAACCGATGATGAGGAACATCGCTGCAAAAATCCGGTCGCGATCATGCGGCTCAAGTTTACGCACCGCTGTCCACAAAACATAAGCAATAAGTATCGCACCAGCGATGCCAAGCAATGTGCCAACAACGCTTTGGTTTTGCACCAACCACCAGCAAATGACGACAACCACAAGGCCGACAAGATACAGCAGCCATTCAAGTTTGAGGCCCAAAACAGTCTTGTTCAACGCTTCAGGGTTTAACGGCTCACCGCGACCAAGCAGCAATGGTTTGAATACAACAAAAACTATAAGGCCAAGCAACATGCCCACGCCCGCTGCGCCAAAGCCATAAGACCAGCCATAGGTTTCGCCCAGATAGCCGCAGAGCAGCGCTCCAAGCGCAGCGCCGAGGTTAATGCCCATATAGAATATGGTATATGCACCGTCGCGACGCACATCCGTGCGTGGATAAAGCTGCCCAACGATGACCGAGATATTTGCCTTCAAAAAGCCCGAACCCACGATGATAAACGCCAAGGCGAGCCAGAAGATGTTAAGCGACGCTGCGTCTTGTCCTCCAGAACCTTCAAATCCCATGAGGAAGTGGCCAAAGGTCAGCAAAATTGCACCGTATGTCACGGCCTTTCGCTGCCCAAGATAGCGGTCCGCAAGATAACCGCCAAGCACGGGCGTGATATACACCAGCGCCGTGTAGGCACCATATATGACGCCGGAATCCTCATCCGAAAACAACCAGTGTTTGGTCAGATAAAAAATCAGCAGCGCGCGCATGCCGTAATAGGAGAAACGCTCCCACATCTCGGCAAAGAATAATACAAAAAGACCTTTGGGATGGCCAAGGAATGTCCCTGCTGCATCTCCATCTTGCGCATATGATGTCGCCATCGAGCGAACCCCCTCATCTTTGTTATGTTTAAAATCCCGTTGAATGGGACGATTGCACCGGAACCTAACGAAAAAATTGCGTGTGTGAAGAATTTTATTGCCGGAAGGGTCGAATTTCGTCGAAGGGAGCGTCATGTTCAATGATCTTTCCTCTGTCACCGCCTATCTGGAAACCCGCCGCTCTGGCAAGCCACGCGATATGGTCGCCCCCGGCCCCGGCGGCGCGCAGCTTGACCTGATCCTGCAAACGGCGATGCGTACCCCCGATCATGGGAAATTATTCCCGTGGCGTTTTGTCGAGATCACTGACCGCGCGGCCTTTGCGGACTTGTTGAAAACAGCATTCTGCGCCGCGAACCCGGACGCTCGCCCGGTGCAAATTGAAGCGGCAATTGCGTCTGCTTACATGGCCCCAACGCTCATTATGCTGATATTCTCCCCGCAACCAAGCCTGAAAATTCCGCTGTGGGAGCAGCAGATGAGCGTGGGCGCGGTGGGTATGAATTTACTCCACGCGGCACATGCGCACGGTTTTGTCGGTAGCTGGATTACAGGATGGACAAGCTACGACCCTTTGGTTCACGCGGCCATTTGTCAGGGCGAGGAGCGGATAGCGGGCATGTTCTTCATCGGCACCCCGGCGCTCGGACTTGAGGAACGCCCACGCCCCGTGCCAAGCGACATCATCCGTCAATGGCCATGACTTCAAGGGTCAGGACCACTTAAATCCACCCATGCTTGACGCGCCATACTGTATTATGGCAGTAAGGATGTGATGAGAAACGATGCGAAACCCGTTTATCTAAAATTGCGTGACGTGATCGCTGCGGCGATCCTCGACGGCGATTATAAAGAGGGGCAAATGCTTCCCTCCGTGCGTGCATTTGCAGCAGTTCAGGGCGCAAATCCGCTGACCGTGGCCAAGGCCTATCAATTATTTCAGGACAGCGGCCTGGTCGATGTTAAACGTGGCGTTGGCCTGTTTGTAGCCCGCGGCGCTATTGCAAAGCTGCGGAGTTTTGAGCGCGAAAATTTCGTTCAGAATGTTTGGCCCGACGTAAAGGCGCAAATGCAGCGCGCAGGCATTGATCCCGCAGAGTTGCTTGCGCTGAACTAAGCCCGCAATTGGGGGCTGCCCGCCATTGGGGGCTTCAGGCAATTTGGTCAAAATTAAAAGGCGACATACCGCGCTCGCGTTCATTGAATACCAGCACCCGGCCAGCAGGCGGCGCGCTTCTTTGAGAGCATTCCGGCCGCGTGCACGCGGAACAACCAAGCCCGATGGCCGTCGCACCGCCATTTGTAAGGTCCATACCACAAGCGGCGGCCAATGGCGCGGCGAGCTTTGCGTCCACGCCAAGGCAAATCGCAAACTCTGCCTCCACACTGCCGCTCACCGCAGTTTGCGGGTGCACGGTACGCGACAAAGTGAACCAACGACTGCCGTCTTCTAACTCCACCAGATGCGGCATGAGCGTCCCGGGCCGCGCAAACACATTATGCACATGCCATAAAGGACAACGCCGGTCGGTCGCCAATAATGGCGATGCGCTTGCACCAGCGTAGCGTTTGCTGCTTTGCCCTGCTTTATCAATGCGCAGCATGAAAAACGGCAAGCCGCGTTGGCCCACACGCTGCAACGTGGTCAGACGGTGGGCGATCTGTTCAAAGCCTGCGCCAAAGCGCCGCTGCAAAAGCATGATGTCATAACCTGTCGCTTCGCAAGCGCGGAGGAACCGCGCATAAGGCATCATGACAGCGGCAGCAAAATAGCTGCTTAAATGGCGACGATAGAGCCGTTCGGCGGCCCGTTCGGTGAAGGATGCTCCGGCGACAAGCGCGTCAATCTCCGTCTTTGCCTCCAGATTGCCAAGCTGCAACGCAGCGGCAAAGGTGCGGCTGGCGGGGTCGAGCAGCTCGGACAATTGCAGCTGCCGTGCGTGCAGATCGAGGCGGCGGAGCCGGTCTGGCATTACGTCAAACGGCAAAATGCGTATGGAAAGCTGATGCTTTACGCGGAGCCGTTCAGTAATCGCGCCATAAAGGTCCGCATTGGCGAGCCGCAGTTCGTCAGACAGGGTTTCTGCTTGAGAGTCCAAATCGGCGAAATGGTTGCGCCAGCGTTCAATTTCGCGTCGCGCCGATACAATCGCTTCAGGCTCAATCTGTGCGCCGCCCGCTGCTGCGCTGGCCCCGCCGTGGGAGCCGCCCGAGAGACGATCAAACGCCCGCGCAAAAGCCTCGGCCGCATCCGGGCTTGCGGCAATCCATTCTTCGACCTGCGCCCGATCCACGGCAAGGTCAGCAAACATCGGATCGCTTAGCCGACGCCGGATGGCATCAACACCGCCACCCGGCGTTGCACCCGTCAATGTGCGCGGGTCGAAGTCATAAGACTGCGCCAGTTTCAATAACAAGGTCGCGGTCAACGGCCGTTGATTGCGTTCAATCAGGTTGAGATATGACGGCGAAATCGCGAGCGTATCCGCCATTGCCCCTTGGGTCAGACCATAAGCGCGGCGGATCCTTCGCACGGCATGTCCTGCAAATAATTTTTCTTCAGCCATCGCTCTCTTGTCAATAACGTTACAACATTACAAATAAACGATAAGGTTTTACGACGATAACACAACAAATATTACAAAATTGACTCGGCTTTTCTGCTGAAGTGGCAGAGAACTGCGGAATAGAACACCGCGACCGAAGGAATAGAAAATGTCATATCAGACACTGATAGCCACAAACAGCGCCCAAATTGCCGCGCATGAAGGAACGTGGGATTCCATCAGCGCCGAATCTGTCGCGCGTATGCAGTTGCAAAACCGTTTCCAGACTGGTCTCGATATCGCCCGCTATACCGCCAAGATCATGCGCGAAGACATGGCGGCCTATGATGCCGACCCCGCGCAATATACGCAGTCGCTGGGCTGCTGGCACGGATTCATCGCGCAGCAAAAGATGATATCCATCAAAAAGCATTTTGGCACCACCAAGAAGCGTTATCTGTATCTGTCAGGTTGGATGATTGCCGCATTGCGCAGTGAATTTGGCCCCCTGCCCGACCAGTCTATGCATGAAAAGACAAGCGTTCCGGCCCTCATCGAAGAACTCTACACATTCTTGCGCCAAGCCGACAGCCGCGAGCTCAACATCCTCTTCCGCGACCTCGACGATGCGCGTGGGCAAAAGAACACAGCACGCGCCGCCGCTATCTTGGATAAGATCGAAAACCATGAAACACATGTCGTGCCGATTATTGCGGACATTGATGCGGGCTTTGGCAACGCAGAAGCCACTTATTTGCTTGCAAAGAAGATGATTGAGGCGGGTGCCTGCGCGCTTCAGATCGAAAATCAGGTGTCGGACGAAAAGCAGTGCGGCCACCAAGACGGAAAAGTTACTGTGCCGCATGAGGATTTTCTCCAGAAAATCCGCGCATGCCGTTATGCCTTCCTTGAACTTGGCGTCCCTGACGGCATTATCGTTGCACGCACCGACTCGCTTGGCGCTGGCCTGACCAAGCAGATCGCCGTTTCAACGGCGGCTGGTGACTTGGGCGATTTGTACAACAGCTTCCTTGATTGTGAAGAAATTGACCCCGCCACGGCGCAAAATGGCGACGTCATTTTGAACCGCAACGGAAAATTGCTGCGTCCAAAGCGTTTGCCATCAAACCTGTTTCAGTTCCGTCCAGGGACAGGCGAAGATCGTTGCGTGTTGGATTGCATTACTTCGCTTCAGAACGGTGCCGACCTCATCTGGATCGAAACGGAAAAGCCGCACATCGAACAGATTGCCGGAATGGTTGATCGTATCCGTGAGGTCGTTCCCAATGCAAAGCTGGCCTACAACAACTCGCCAAGCTTCAACTGGACTCTGAATTTCCGTCAGCAAGTGCTTGATGCATGGTCTGCCGAAGGTCACGACGTCTCAGCCTACGAACGCGCAAACCTCATGAGTGCAAGCTTCGACGAGACACCACTGGGAATTGAAGCGGATGTCCGTATCCAGAACTTCCAGCGCGATTCTGCAAAGTGTGCAGGCATTTTCCACCACCTCATCACGTTGCCAACATACCATACAGCGGCACTCAGCACCGATAATTTGGCGAAGGACTATTTCGGCGAAATGGGCATGCTTGGTTATGTCGCGGGCGTCCAGCGCAAGGAAATCCGTCAGGGCATCGCCTGCGTCAAGCACCAGAATATGTCGGGTTCCGACATTGGTGATGACCATAAGGAATATTTTGCCGGTGAAGCTGCGCTGAAGGCAGGCGGCAAAGACAATACGATGAATCAATTTGGCCAGGCTGCATAAGGAGCGATCGATATGGGTGAACCACCACGCGCACGCGCCGTTCTCTCTACCGAGGACCTGACGCTGCTTCGCCAAGCATTGGTGCATTATCTTGAGGTCATTCAGGACAAGCCTGAATCGGTGAAATTTGCCCGGCTTTATCACCGCCTTGGTAGCGCTGGCGGCAAATAGACCAACCCGCTTAGACCAACCAGTTTTCCGTGTTTTCCTGGGGAGGAAAAACGCCTAACCGCCGACAGCAATGTCGGCGGTTTTTTTATCCCTCGGCGCTAGAAATGCGATGCTATTGCGCGGTCCAACCGCCATCAACGGACAGGTTTGTACCGGTAATCGCGCTCGCCTCATCACGGCACAAAAACACCGCGAGCGCGGCCAATTGCTCCACCTGCACAAATTTCTTCTGCGGCTGGTTGGCAAGCAGCACATCGTTGATCACTTGATCCCGCGTAAGTCCCCGAGTTTTCATGGTATCGGGAATTTGGTTTTCGACCAACGGTGTCCAGACATAGCCGGGGCAGATATTGTTCACCGTGATACCTACTGTAGCCACTTCAAGCGCGACCGTTTTGGTGAAGCCGGCAAGGCCATGCTTTGCCGCATTATAGGCCGATTTGAACGGCGATGCGACAAGGCTGTGCATTGACCCTGTATTGATGATGCGGCCCCAGCCCTTGGCCTTCATTGCGGGCAAGGCGGCCTTTGTCGTGTGAAATGCCGAGGACAGGATGATGGACAGGATCGCATCCCATTTGTCGTCCGGAAATTCGTCAACCGGCGCGACATGCTGGATTCCGGCATTATTGATCAAAATATCAGGCGATCCCAATAGGTTGGTGCATTCGCAGACCATAGCCCGGATGCTGTCGGGTTGAGTCATGTCGGCCGCGGAATACTGCGCCTTTCCGCCGCTCACCTTGCTGAGTTCGTCGACATAGCTTTGGATCAGGTCGGCATCACCAAAGCCGTTTATCATCACATGCGCACCCTGCGCGGCCAACGCGCGGGCATAGCCCAACCCGATACCAGAGGTTGAACCCGTGATAAGTGCTGTTTTGCCTTCGAGGAACATATGAGCATGCCTTTGCATTAGGGTCTGATGACGTTGTCTTGCGCAATGTCCCGGTAACCGGAATGTTCCATCAGGACAATATGCGGCGCGACGACCGTGACCCCAGCAGCAACGCAAGCGACCCTTGCTCGGGCAAACTACCCAAATGGATGCAATTATGTGCAAGGTCTGTCATAAGACCAAAATGCGTTTAGAAGATTGCCATAATGTAGCCGATTTCCGCCGTTTAGCAAAATCGCGCCTGCCCGCACCGATCTTCAATTATATCGATGGCGCTGCCGACGATGAACGGACAAAGTCGCGCAACACGTCGGCATTTGACGATTGCGATCTGGTGCCCAATGTCTTGGCTGGCGTGTCGGAGATCGACATGGGCGTGACGGTGATGGGGCAACGGATGGACATGCCGCTGATGCTCTCCCCCACGGCCTTGCAGCGTCTGTTTCATTGGCAAGGCGAACGTGCCGTTGCGTCGGTCGCGCAGCAGCATAACATATGGTTTGGCATCTCCTCATTGGCCACTGTCAGCATTGAGGAAATCGGCGCGACCATCAAAACGCCAAAAATGTTCCAACTCTACATCCACAAGGACAAGGGGCTGAACGCGTCGATGATCGAACGCTGTAAAGCGGCAAAGTTTGATGCAATCGCGCTGACGGTCGACACGATCGTTTCGGGAAACCGCGAACGGTGCCTGCGCAGCGGGTTCACCTCGCCGCCGCGCTTCACGCCCGCGTCGGTGTTAAGCTATGCCATCCACCCAAAATGGGCGCTGAATTATCTATTCCGCGAAAAATTCGCACTGCCCAATCTGGAAACGCATGTTGATGCGGGCACGAATGTCGCCATATCCGTCGCGGAATATTTCAATACTATGCTCGATACATCGATGGACTGGAAAATGGCCGAAAAAATTCGGTCAGATTGGGGTGGCGAATTCTGTCTGAAAGGGATCATGTCCGTTGACGATGCGAAACGCGCCATCGACATTGGCGCGACCGCAATCATGGTGTCCAACCATGGCGGACGACAATTGGACGGTTCGCGCTCCCCATTTGACCAGATATCCGAGATCGCCGATGCCGTGGGCGGCAAGATCGACATCATCTGCGACGGCGGTATCCGGCGTGGCAGCCATGTCCTCAAAGCAATCGCCGCCGGAGCAACAGCGTGCTCCGGCGGACGTTTGTATCTTTATGCACTGGCCGCAGCGGGGCAGCCGGGCGTCGAGCGTATTGTCGGCAAATTGCGTGACGAGATTGATCGCGACATGCGGCTTATGGGCGTCCGTTCCGTCTCACAGTTTGACCGTTCTATGCTGCGCTGGCGTTAACTTCACCTGCAACTTCGCGCTTTGCGCCCCAGTCAATGGCGCGGGTTGCCCACATCACCACTGCGAGAACAACAAACAGCAGCAACGAACCGATAATCAGCGAATACGCCTCAAGGTTCAAAAGCACATAAAGCGTCGCATACAACCCAACCAGCAATCCGCCAATAAACCGCGCACGCATCCAGCTTTTCAGAACAGCCGCCGAATAGGCGGTTAGTAACCCGGTAATCGCGCCACCAGCAATGAGGTAAGCCCACATAAAGCCGACAACTTCGGCAAAAGCGAGCAGCAAGACAAAGAAGAGCACGAGACCTGCGCCGGTGAGCAAATATTCCGCCGCCGCCACCTTTGCGCCCGCAATAACGTCAAACATCAAGAAGGCGAGGAAGGTAAAACCGATAAACAGGAAGCCATATTTCACCGACCGGTCAACCTGGCTGTAAAGGTCGACAGGTTCGACTAGGCCGATCGTTGCCGCCTGGCTTTGCCCGCCACCTGTAGATGCGGCGTTGACGCTCGTCATCTCAACGCTATCATATCTTTTGATATTCGTTGGGCTTGGCGGGGCAAGGTCATCGGTCAAGACAAGCGCCTGTCCAAGCGCTAGATTGGTGACGGCGTGGCTTGATGTGAAACCCGACGATTTGACATTACGCTTTATCGGCAAGAAATCGCCCGCGAAACTAGGGGATGGCCATGATGAATTCACATCCCATTTGGTTTCGCCACCGCGCGGAACCATTGTCAGCGTCTTGTTACCACGAATAGCGTAATTGTATTTCACCTCCATCGGGCTTGAGGCATCCCAATCCACAAATGTGAAGAAGCCAGAACCGCCCGACGCCGCCAATCCTTTGCCGGGTTGCAATTCAAGCGACGTGCCGTTGACGACGACTTTGCTATCGGCCTGAAGCCCGCGCGCATCGGAAATTCCAAAGCGCAATTCAGCACCTGCCAAATTCAAAGTGTCGCGCGCGATACCATAACGCGCAAAATCGGCAGGTAACGCAAAACGCGCCGTCCCACTATTTTCCGCAACAAAAAGCACGCTTTCATAAATCGACTTCTTCTTGCGGTCCGGCTTTAAATTGGTGGAAAGCGTGTTCGTTTCCGGCGAAAGAAAAAGCTCTTTTGTCAGCTGTAATGTTCGGGTGGTCTGGCGGCCGTTCTCGTCCACCGTCTCGACGCTATTGACGGTGTAAGGGATAACGAGCACCGGCCCGACGACCACCTGCGGCCCGCCCCAGCCTGCCGCAATCGCGTTCTGCGCGACGTTCGATTGTTCCTGCCGGTCCCAGACCAGCGCGTAAACAATCATCAACGGGATGACGAGTACAATGCCAATGATACCAGCAAAGAACAGTTTCCAGCCGGGACTTCGCTCCGATGTCATTACATATTTTCCTTAAATTTTTCAATAATTTGAATATGAAAAACATCATTCGTTTATGAATAAATGGATGAACGGTCAATGAAAAAGAATGGACAATTCGAAATTTCAACGGACAATCTATCCGGTGCTCGCCAGAAACCAGATAGCGATGCCTGCCAACAGAATGGCAAAGACGCGGCGGACGATGCGCGCCCTGTTTCCGTTGGATATCCATCCATGTGCCTGTGCCGCTAGCGCGACGATGACAAGATGCACAAAAGTGGCAATCGCGACATAGCTTGCGGACAACAAAGCCGTTTGCGGCGCAATTGGCGCACTTTGCGTAATATAGGCTGGTAGGACCGTTATGAAGAAAACGGCTGCCTTGGGGTTCAGCACGTTCAACAACAGCCCATGGCGAAACCATGCACCGAGCGCATTTTTGCTTACGCTATCCGGAATGGGTTCATCTTTGCCCGCCCATGTCTTCCACGCCAGCCAGAGCAAATAGCCAACCCCTGCATAGCGCAACAGGCTGAAAATCGCTGGAGAGCGTGTTGCCAACTCCGCAAGGCCGATTGCCGATGCAGCAGCCAGTATCGCGAGGCCAAGCGCAATCCCTGCTACCGCCGCAAATCCCGACCTTTTGCCTTCGCTCGCGCTGGTCAACGCCAACCACGCCATATTTGGACCGGGGGTTAGCTCGATCAGCATTGTCGTCACAAGGAAGGGTATGAAAAATTCTGTCACCACATGAACGCATATCGCACGGCGCGAAGAAATAGTCGATTGCGCTTGGCTTTGGGGTGTCCCTGCCGCCATCGCACATGGCGATGCTGGACAATGTGCTGCCGGCAAGCTCGATTGGGACGACAAAAAGGGTGCACGCAGAGGCGCGGAGGCCGAAGAGGCGCATTCCCCACAACGTCATGCTGGAGCCGCAGGCGTGCAGAGCACAACTCGGTTCAGCATCCATCGTGCCACATAGACCGAAGGGTAGAGACGAGAAATGGACCCTGAAACAAGTTCAGGGTGACGGTTGTGGGAGCGGGCGACATTCGAAAGGTAGCGCGCTAAACTGAAACGCGGGATAGGCCCCAGCCTCCGCTGGGGCGACGAAGTGTTTGTATTCTATGTTGGATTTATAAAACCACCGTCGCACCAGCGAAGGCTGGTGCCTATCGCGTCTATCGGTTTACACCGCGAGCCAAGGCGCTAAACTGAAACGCGGGATAGGCCCCAGCCTTCGCTGGGGCGACGGTGGGAGCTTATCTGATGGCAAAAGGCGGGTATGTCTACATCATGGCCAGCGGCCCGCACGGCACGCTCTACATCGGCGTTACAGCCAACCTCCCACGCCGGATTTGGGAGCATAAGAATGACCTCGGCTCCGAATTCTGCAAAGAAAATGGCTGTAACATTTTGGTCTATTATGAAGCTTTTGACGACATCGAAGAAGCCATCAAGCGCGAAAAAGCGATGAAGGTTTGGAAGCGCCGATGGAAAACCGAATTGATCAGCAGGGCTAACCCCGATTGGCGGGATTTGTATGCGGACCTGAACAGATAACTTTCAACCCACCGTCGCACCAGCGCAGGCTGGTGCCTATCGCGTCTATCGGTTTACACAGACCCCCGACGCGCTAAGCTGATACACGTGATAGGCCCCAGCCTGCGCTGGGGCGACGGGGTGTTCAAAATCCCGATTTGCTAACCCTCAATACACCCGTGGTTTTGGCTTAATATACTCAACATCATCGGTCAGCGTATAATCATGCACCGGGCGATAGTCGATTTTGACCTTACCGCCGGAGCCGCCCCAACCTTCAAACCATGAAGCCGTGTGCTTCATCCAGTTGGCGTCGTCGCGCTCGGGGAAATCTTCGTGCGCATGTGCGCCACGGCTTTCCTTGCGGTTGTTTGCACTTTCGACCGTGCAAACCGCCTGCGCCATCAGGTTATCAAGCTCAAGCGTTTCGATGAGGTCGGTGTTCCAGATCAGGCTGCGGTCGGTCACGCGAACGTCGGCCAAACGTTGATTGACCTTCTGCATTTCAACCACGCCTTCTTCCAACAAGGCGGTGTCGCGGAAGACGGCGGCGTGTTTTTGCATTGTGCGCTGCATTTGCAAGCGGATCTCGGCAGTTGGTGATCCACCTTTTGCGTTACGGAACTTGTCGACGCGTGCAAGCGCAAGGTCCGCGGCGTCCGCAGGCAAAGCCTTATGCGGCGCACCTGGCGTCAACGACGATTTCAGATGCAAGCCGGTTGCGCGACCAAATACGACCAAGTCGATCAACGAGTTCGATCCAAGCCGGTTCGCGCCATGCACCGAAACGCAGGCCGCTTCGCCAACGGCATACAGGCCCTGCACGATGACTTCGGGATCGTCACCAACCTTGGTGACAACTTGCCCATGATAATTGCACGGAATACCGCCCATATTATAGTGGACCGTTGGCGTCACTGGCAAAGGCTGCCGCGTCAGGTCAACGCCCGCGAAAATCTTTCCGCTTTCGGTGATGCCGGGCAAACGCTGCGCCAATACCGCAGGGTCGATATGATCGAGATGTAAATAGATATGGTCTTTATGTTCGCCAACGCCGCGCCCTTCGCGCATTTCAAGCGCCATTGAACGGCTGACCACGTCGCGTGATGCAAGGTCCTTCGCCGATGGGGCATAACGCTCCATAAAGCGTTCGCCTTCGCTGTTGGTCAGATAACCGCCCTCGCCGCGTGCGCCTTCAGTAATCAGCACGCCTGCGCCGTAAATACCCGTCGGGTGGAACTGGACAAATTCCATATCTTGCAATGGCAAGCCAGCGCGCAAGACCATGCCGCCGCCGTCACCGGTGCAGGTATGCGCCGACGTTGCGGAGAAATAGGCGCGGCCATAGCCGCCGGTTGCCAGCACAACGGCGTGGCTTTTAAACCGGTGGATGCTGCCATCTTCCATGCACATGGCGATAACGCCGCGGCATTCGCCATTTTCCATGATCAGGTCGAGCGCGAAATATTCAATGAAGAAGTCCGCGTCATATTTCAGGCTTTGTTGATACAAAGCATGCAACATCGCATGACCGGTACGGTCGGCTGCGGCTGCGGTGCGCTGTACCGGCGGGCCTTCGCCCATATTCTGCATATGGCCGCCAAAGGGTCGTTGGTAGATGGTGCCGTCGGCATTACGCGAGAAAGGCACGCCCGCATGCTCAAGCTCATAGACCGCAGCAGGCGCCTCACGCACCATATATTCGATGGCATCTTGGTCGCCGAGCCAATCGGAGCCTTTGACCGTGTCATACATGTGCCACGTCCAATGGTCGGGCGAGTTGTTACCGAGCGATGCGGCGATCCCGCCCTGCGCCGCGACAGTGTGCGAACGCGTTGGGAAGACTTTGGTAATACAAGCGGTTTTCAAGCCTGCTTCCGCGCTGCCCATGGTGGCGCGCAGACCCGACCCGCCAGCGCCGACGACGACGGTGTCATATGTGTGGTCAATAATCTTGTAAGCGTCTGACATCAGGCGGGAGCTCCGGTAAATGCGAGTTTTGCGACGACGAAAATGCCGAACACGGCGCTGGCGATGACGTAAAAGTTCAAACATGTCATGGCCGCAAACTTCAGGCCATCATCATGGACATAATCCTCGATCAACACCTGAAGCCCAAGGCGGACATGCGCGAAGATATTGGCAATCATCAAAATCATCGGAACAGCAACCAATGGCTGCGCCAGCCACTGCGCCAGTGCGGCATGGTCAAAACTTGGGATCATCAACAACGACAGCACAAACCAAGTGGTCAGCAACACATTGCCAATCGCGGTCAAACGCTGCTTCAGCCAATGTTCGCCGCCATGCTTGGCCGAACCTAGACCGCGGACGCGACCGATATATGTTCTACTGTCCATCACAAAACTCCAAGAAAGCGCGATGCCACAAACAGGGCGACCAATGCAGTTGCAAAAAAGGCTGCGACAAATGCAACCGATGCCCACAACCGGTTGGTCTTCAATTCATAGCCAGCGCCAATATCGAGCACGAAGTGGCGAAGCCCTGACGCCAAATGTTGGAAGAAGCTGAAGGTCACGGCCAGGCCCACAAGGCGGAAGAACCAGTTGCTGGCGATTTGTACTGCCGTGCCATCGGCACCTGCCGAAACGACATATTGTTGGAACGTGGCATAGCTTTGCGCGCCACCCCCAATGGCCGACAACCACCATAATAAAGTCATCATTCCAGCAGTCGCGAGAACAAAGCCTGTCGCGCGGTGGAAGATCGAAATGGCCATCTGCGGCGACCAACGATACACCTGCAAATGCGGTGACAGTGGCCGGTTGGGGTTTTTCGCCATAATTTTTAGCGTCCTTCATATATGCAAGTGGTCGACGTTGCGACGCTCATTAACCGATTAATGCCGTGGTGCAAGACCTGCGCAGTGCGAAACGCGCAACCCTTCAACTGATTTCTTCAATAACTTTGGTTGAATTTTCGTCTGTGCTGTGAAAAGCAGCGCCCATGAAAACCCATATCCTGATCACCGGCGCCTCACGCGGAATTGGCGCAGCAATCGCCGCAAGCTTTGACCCCGCCACAACGAAGGTGGATGCATTGTCCAGCAAGGACGGCGACCTGAACGACCCGGCGGTTCCCGCGCGGCTGTGGGACAGTGCATTTGAGGCTTTGAATGGCCGGATTGATGTCCTTATCAATAATGCGGGCGTCTTCGAAGAAAACCCTATTTCGCGGCCGGATGATGAATGGCTGGCAAGCTGGAACCGGACCATGCAGATTAACCTGACGGCCAGCGCTGATTTGTGCCGCCGCGCGGTGCGGCACTGGCAGGCCAGCGGTGCATCGGGCCGTATCGTCAACATCGCCAGCCGCGCCGCACATCGCGGCGACAGCCCTACCCATTGGCATTATGCCGCGTCAAAGGCGGGCATGGTTGCGATGACCAAAACCATCGCGCGCGCTTATGCCAGAGAGGGCATTTATGCCTTCGCGATCTGTCCCGGATTCACGATGACAGGCATGGCCGAAGAGTATCTGGAAAGCCGCGGCGGCGACAAATTGCTGGCAGATATCCCATTAGGCAAGGTCGCAGACCCCGAAGAAGTCGCGATCATGGCGAAGTTCTGCGCCTTGGATGCGCCGCCATCGATGACCGGCGCGGTGCTCGACGTAAATGGCGCAAGCTATGTCCGGTGATTGGAAAGTCCGTTTCCCCTGCACCCGTGCAGAGGCAGAGGCAATCCACGAAGACGATGAATGGCTGGCGTCGCTTGATCCCATGCCCACTATTGTGGCGGACGAAGTTGAGGCATTTAACGACGACAAATGGCGCTTGGATGCCTATTTTTCGGTTGAACCTAACCAAGCTGTTATCAACGCGATCCACAGCCGGATAAAAAGCGCTGCAAAGGCAAAGCCAGTCATTGAAAAGCTTCCCGACGCCGACTGGGTCGTGATGAGCCAACAAGGGTTGAAGCCAGTCCATGCGGGCCGTTTTTATGTCCACACCAGTTCCAACAAGGGAACCGTGCCCAAGGGCGCAACGCCGTTCCTGATTGAGGCAAGCCGCGCTTTTGGCACTGGTGGTCATGAAACCACCGCTGGCTGCCTCAATATGCTCGACAGCATGAAACGCGCCGGCAAACGGTTCGACGTGATCGCCGATATTGGCACTGGCACTGGCTTGCTCGCTTTTGCCGCAGTTCGCCTTTGGCCAAAGGCCTATGTGACGGCGTCGGACATTGATCCGGTTAGCGTTGAAGTCACTGCGGACAATGCGCGCGCCAATGATGTGCCCTGTGGCGTCTCTCAGGGGCAAGTTGCGCTATGTGCAGCAGAAGGCACCGCGCACCCACTCATCGTCTCACGGGCGCCCTACGACCTCGTAACGGCCAACATTCTCGCCGGCCCCTTGATTGAGCTTGCACCGTCGATTGCGAATATACTGCGCGACAATGGTTCATTGATATTGGCCGGGCTCCTGAATACGCAAGCAGAAGCCGTATTACGCGCATACAAACGGCAGGGTTTCCGTCTGGAAAAACGCGTCGACTGTGGCGACTGGCCGTGTCTGTGGCTAGTGAAGCGCCCGATTTATGGTTGGAAACGTCCGGTACGGGCGAGTGGCCGCACGAGCCAACCCCCCGGGGATTTCGGAACATGGTAAAAAGCAGCATTGCACCACCCGAGCGCCTTCGCCATATTATCTCTAATGGCAATTAGCTCAGGGCGAACAGATTTGGATTCGGCGCGGCGCGCGAAGCTTGCCGAAGCGCTTGTGCAATCGGGTCGTGGCGACCGCAATGCATTTGCTACCGTATTTGCAGCAACCTCTGCGAAGCTATTTGGCGTGTGCCTGCATATCTTTCCAGACAGGAACGAAGCGGAAGACGTGTTGTAAGACGCTTATCTCACTATTTGGAACAAGGCCGCGAGCTTTGAAAACGGTCGGGCCAGCCCGGTAAGCTGGCTTGTGGCTGTAACGCGTAACCGGGCGATTGACCGGCTGCGAGCAAAAAGAGAGTTGGCACAAGCTCAATCGACGAAGCGGCGGAAATTGCCGACTCTGCCCCCTTGGCAGATGCGCAATTAATCGAACAGGCAGATGACCGTATCTTACATGACTGTATATCGTCTTTGGATCAACGCGACGCCATGTTCATAAAAAATGCATTTATCGGCGGATCGACTTATGCCGATCTCGCCAAAAATGAGGGTCAGCCCTTAGGAACCGTCAAAAGTAGAATAAGACGGGCCTTGTTAAAGCTGCGCGGCTGCATGGAGGGCGCAGCATGACAGCCATGACCGACGAAGATTTCACCTTGGCCGGGGAATATGTGCTTGGCCTGCTAGATACGGACCAAGAAGCGGTTGTCGCCGGACGCATTGCCACAGATTCCGATTTCGCCGCCGAAGTTGAGGCATGGCGCCTTCGGCTGAATCCTATGCTTGGGCCAGAGCATTTGGCCCCTGCGCATATCTGGCCCAAAATTGAAAAGGCCCTGCCCGCGGCGACTTTGCAAGATGTCGGGACGGCGAAGCTCACATTCTGGCGCGCGCTCACAGGTCTTTCCGTGACGGCAGCGATTTTCCTTGGCGTTTTGCTATTGCAACAGCCCGCTCCCACCGCACCTGTCGCCAACCCTACGCCGATGATCGCCGCTTTGGGTAGTGAGGATGGCCGATCCGCGATGACAGCGAGCTATGATAGCACGCAGGGCACCATGCTCCTGATGCCGGTCACGCTGGAAACGGGCGAGTTATATCCCGAATTATGGATCATACCCGCCGACGGGAAAGCGCGTTCGCTTGGTGTCATCAATGGCGACAGGCCAACCGCAATGGACGTCAGCCCAGACATGCGCCAATATATGAATGAAGGTGCCTTACTGGCGATCACGCCTGAACCGGCGCAGGGCGCGCCGGGTGGCGTTGCCACGGGTCCAGTGCTCGCAAGCGGGAAAATGATAATTTTGTGATCTAACTGTGAGTCACCGTCGCCCCAGCGCAGGCTAGAGCAACATGGTGCGTTATCCTGAACCCCGTTCCAATTTGAAAGGGGCCTTTCCTCTCCAAGACTTCGTCATCCCCGTGTAGGCGGGAATGACGGGGTAGGGCTGGGTTGCCGGTCGCTCGATCCCCCTCGTCTAGCGGCCGGCGCCCTTCACATATTCTTGCGTGCCGTGCGTGCGCAGCACATCATCTGCCGATACTTCACCGGCCATTATGTCGGGAAGTGTTTCCAACTGAGCATAAAGCGGCGCAAAATCGGTCTCCACTGTGACGTTTAGCAATTGGTCGATGCTGGAAATCACAAAATAACTCTGCTGAAAATCGTCAATCCGGTAGTGCGTGCGCATCACCCGAAGCAGATCAAACGCGATCCGGTTCGGGCTTGGGTCGTCCAAAGCAAAGATGCTTTCGGCATAGCTTGAGAGTATCCCCGCGCCATAAATGCGCAGACCATCAGGCTGCTGGATCAGGCCAAACTCCACCGTATACCAATATAGCCGTGCCAGATGGTCCAACGCGCCAAAGCCAAGCGACCGCAACCCGCCTTTGCCATAGGCCACCATATAATCGGCAAACACCGGATCGGCCAGCATCGGCACATGTCCAAAAACGTCGTGAAAGACATCTGGCTCTTGCAGATAATCCAGTTGCTCCGGCGTCCGGATGAAATTGCCAGCGGGAAAACGGCGGTTCGCCAGATGGTCAAAGAATACATCGTCCGGAACAAGGCCGGGCACAGCAACAATTTGCCAGCCCGTCGCCGCCATCAACCGTGCGTTCAATTCAAGATAATCGGGAATGCCGGGGCGCGACAATTTGAGCACATCTATCCCGCGCATAAAGGCATCGGCAGCACGCCCCGGCAGCATGGCGGTTTGCCGTGCAAACAGACGGTCCCAGTTTGCATGTTCATCCGCGCTGAACTTTTCCCAATTTTGGGGGACAGTCCAATCGGCATGCGCGCCAGCGGGCGGCGTTTCATACACGTGGCTATTTGGGTCCATGGCAACTAGTTACACTTGAAACCATATTATGGCAACAGCACCTGCTGGATTCTTCTGCACTTGGTTGGATAGCGCCGCGCTGGGACGATAGACGGGATGGGCCCCAGCCTGCGCTGGGGCGACGAAAATAAGAAGGCGTGTTTCCCCCAACGTCATGCTGAACTCGTTTGTGCTCTGCACGCCTTCGGCTCCAGCATCCATCGTGCCACATCGACCGAAGGGTAGAGACGAGAAATGGACCCTGAACCAAGTTCAGGGTGACGGTTGGGGGGTGACGGTTGGGGGGTGACGGTCGGGGGGCGGTGACGGTCAGGGAGCGACGGGATGTAAAATCATGCCGCCAACCTATCCAGCAACATTAGCCGCTTTGCACGATATTTGCCCATTCGGCTTCGTCAATGACCTGAATGCCAAGTGCATTTGCCTGTTTCAGTTTCGACCCAGCGCCAGGGCCGGCCACAACAAGATCGGTTTTGGCGCTTACCGAGCCAGCAGCTTTTGCTCCCAGCGCCTCGGCCTGTGCTTTGGCTTCATCGCGGCTCATCGTCTCCAGCTTTCCGGTGAAAACAATCGTTTTGCCCGTCCACGCGCTCTCGCGAATGTTGGAAACATAGACGGGTGGACTGACTTCGTTCAAAAGGTCGGTCCACACCGACAGATTATGGGGTTCGTGGAAGAAGTCACCCAACGCCTCCGCCACCGCGCCGCCGACCCCGTCTATCGCGGTGACATCCGCAATCGCGGATTCATCCGCATTTGCCAGCCTTAGGCCAAGCTTGCCGATTTCTTCGACGGATCCGAACGCCTTGAACAAATCACGCGCTGTGACCGTTCCGATGTGGCGGATTCCCAAACCAAAAAGCAGTTTCGCGCCGTCGGGCGCACGCTTTGCCTCAATCGCTGCCAACAGGTTATCCACAGACTTATCCTGCCAGCCATCACGCGACAATATATCAGCGCGGCGGTTCCGAAGCCGGAAAATATCCGCAGGGCTTTCCAGCCAGCCCAGATCAAAAAATTCTTGGATGGTTTTCTCACCCAGCCCTTCGATATCAAGCGCGCCGCGACTGACAAAATGGATAAGCCGTTGCACCCGCTGCGCCGGGCAAATCAACCCCGCCGTGCAGCGCACATCGACTTCGCCCTCTTCGGCCACCGCTTCGGAACCACATTCCGGGCAATGGGCGGGAAAATGATAGGGCGCGCGATCACTTTCGCGGGTCAGGTTTTCAACGATCTGGGGAATGACATCCCCTGCCCTTTGCACGACCACGCGGTCACCGGGGCGCACGCCCAAACGCGCAATTTCGTCACGATTATGCAGGGTCACATTGGACACAACCACACCACCGACAGTCACAGGCGTAAGGCGACCGACCGGCGTCAACTTGCCCGTTCGGCCAACCTGTATATCAATCTGCTCCAGCGTCGTTTCCGCGCGCTCCGCCGGGAATTTATGCGCAATGGCCCAGCGCGGCGATTTAGCGACAAAGCCAAGTCGTTCCTGCCATTCCAAACGGTCAACCTTGTAGACGACGCCATCAATATCATAAGGCAAATCGGCGCGGCGGCGTTCGATGTCGGCATAATGCGCGAGCGCGTCTTCAGGTCGGCCAAAGCGGCGCAGCAAGGGCGATATTGGCACGCCCCAATCGGCAATCGCTGCCATCACCTGACTTTGCGTATCTGCGGGCAGCGCGCTCACCTCACCCCAGCCATGCGCCAGAAAGCGCAAGGGGCGCGACGCCGTAACCTTTGCATCCTTTTGCCGCAAAGACCCCGCGGCCGCATTGCGCGGGTTGGCGAACAGCTTTCCACCCTTTGCCAGTTGCGCTTCGTTGATCGCCGCAAAATCGGATTTCGCCATATAGACTTCGCCGCGTATCTCGAAAATGTCGGGCACGTCACCGTTCAGCTTTTGCGGAATGTCAGCGATATAGGCGACGTTGGCGGTTACGTCCTCTCCCACACTGCCATCACCGCGCGTCGCGGCTTGTTTAAGCACACCTTTTTCATAACGCAGCGACAGCGAAAGCCCGTCAATCTTGTCCTCCGCCGTTAACGCGACCTCTGCGTCTGCGGACAAGTTCAAGAACCGCCGCACCCGCCCGACAAAGTCATGCACATCCTGCGCCGCAAAGGCGTTATCGAGGCTCATCATCCTCTTGGCGTGGGTGATTTTTTTGAGGCCAGAGCCTTCGACCGCCGCCCCCACTTGCGTGTTCGGACTATCGGCGCGGATCAGGTGCGGGAATGCGGCTTCTAATTCATTGTTACGGCGCACCAATGCGTCATATTCCGCATCGGAGATTTCCGGCGCGTCTTGCGTGTGATAGCGTTTGTTATGATAGGCAATCTGTTTCGCCAAGCGCATGAGCTCATTGGCTGCATCGGCCTCAGTCACGCCATCGCTCCAGCAAACAAGGTCACAATATCTCCAACAATCGCACGGCCTGTGCCCTTGCCTCGTCTGTTACCTCTGCGCCGGACAGCATACGGGCGATTTCTTGGCGGCGGGCTTCGGCATCGAGCAAGGTGACGCCGGTTCGTGTCACCGTCCCTTGGCTCGATTTCGCGATGAAATAATGCGCCTTCCCCTGGGCGGCTACCTGCGGGCTGTGCGTGACGGCAAGCAATTGTGTGCGGGTCGCAAGACGCGCAAGGCGTTCGCCAATCGCCGCCGCAACTGCGCCGCCAACGCCCCGGTCGATTTCATCGAAGATAATCGTGGCGGCCCCGCCTTCTTCGGCCAAGGCGACTTTCAACGCCAGAATGAAGCGCGACAATTCCCCGCCCGACGCGATCTTCGCCAAGGGCGCAAAAGGCGCACCGGGGTTGGTCGAAATCAGAAACTCAACGCGGTCCATGCCATAAGCGGTCCAGCGGTCCTCCGGCAATCTTTCCACCGCCGTCTGAAACTGCGCGGCATCAAGCTTTAATGGCGCAAGTTCATTCTTCACCGCTGCGTCCAATTTGACCGCAGCCGCGTTACGGACCGCAGACAATGCGCTTGCGCTCTCGACATAAGCGGTGTGCTTGGCCGCGACCTCGGCCTCCAACACCGCAAGCCCCTCGCCGCCTGCCTGTATAGACTGCAACTGCGCCGTCAGCTTTTCCTGCAGCGCGATAATGCCGTCGGGCGCAATGTTATGCTTGCGCGCCAGTGCGCGTAGCTCAAACAAGCGCTCCTCAATCTCGTCAAGCCGTGCAGGCTCATATTCAATCGCGCGTGCGGCGGCGTTCAACTTATCCTCGGCCTCGCTCGCCTCAATCACCGCGCGGTCCAATGCGGTCAGCGCCTCGGCCAATAACGGGTGCGCATCGGCCAGACGGTCCAGCTTGCGCGCCGCGCCACGGATCAGCGACAGGCCACTTTTCGGGCCATCAAAACTTTCCAACACAGCCTTCAGGTCTTCGGCAATGCGCTCGCCTTTTTGCATGTCGGACCGCTCACCCGCGAGCTGCTCTTCTTCGCCGGGTTGTGGGTGGAAGGCAGCAAGTTCGGCCACCGCATGTTCAAGCCATTCGCGGTCCCGCGCCGCGTTTTCCAGCGCTTCACGGGCAATATCCAAGCGCGATTTGGCATCCTGCCACGCGGCAAAATTGGCCGACACGGTTGCGGTGTCACTGCGGCCAAAGGCGTCCAGCAATCCGCGATGCCCACGCGGGTTCAGCATGCCGCGATCATCATGCTGGCCGTGGATTTCAACCAACGCAGCGCCAACTTCCCGCAAAAGCGCGGCAGAGCAAGGTTGGTCGTTGATAAACGCCTTGCTGCCGCCGTCCGCCTTCACCGAGCGACGGATGATTAAAGGTTCATCGCTATCGATATCAATGTCATTATCGGCCAAGAACGCCGCGACATAAGCCGGGGCATCAAAACTCGCCGTAACCTGCGCCTTGTCCGCGCCGGACCGTACCAAGCCACTATCGGCGCGCGCACCAAGCGCGAGGCCAAGCGCATCCAACAATATGGATTTACCGGCCCCGGTCTCTCCCGTGAGCACGCCAAGACCGCCTGCAAATTCCAAGTCCAGTGCCTCGATCAGCACGACATCGCGGATCGAAAGCCCCGTTAGCATGGCATTACGCGGCGGGCGCGTTCTTCTGCATCAAATTATAGGCACGCGCATACCATTCGCTGCCGGGATAGTTGGCACCCAACACGGCCGCTGCCTTCTTCGCCTCTTCGGGCACGCCCATCGCAAGATAGCTTTCGGTCAAACGATATAAAGCCTCTGGTGCGTGCGTCGTCGTGTCATATTTATCGACCACTTCACGAAAACGCAGCGATGACGCAAGCCACAATGCGCGACGTTGGTAGAAACGACCAATTTCCATTTCCTTGCCGGCCAGGTGATCGCGGACAAGGTCGATCTTCAACGTGGCATCCGACGCATAACGCGATGTCGGGTAGCGGCGCTGCACCTCACCCAAAGCGGCCAATGCCTGCTCCGAAATCTTCTGGTCACGCGTCACGTCACTGATTTGCTCATAATAAGACAAAGCGATCAGATAATAAGCGTAACCCGCGTCCTTGTTACCCGGATGGATCGAAAGGAAACGGCGCGACGATTGGATCGACTCATTATATTTCTGCGCCATATAATAGCTAAACGCGCTCATAAGCTGCGCCCGGCGGGCCCATGGCGAATAAGGATGCTGACGCTCTACCTCGTCAAATAACGCCGCTGCGACTTCATATTGCTTGTTATCAAGCTTATCCTTTGCGGCGGTATAGAGCGTATTTACGTCACGCGCGACATAACGGGTGTTGCTACCCGGCTTCGCACCGCCACCGCCCAGACCGAGCGCAGCGCAACCGGAAAGCAGGGAAGAAGCGGCCAACACCGCGACGGGCATAAGGAATTTTTTGTTCATGAATGTTCCCTAGATAATCTTGTCCGCCCCGCCAAGCCTTTTGCTTGGCACGGCGCATAAACACGCACATAGCGTGGCCGAAATATTGTGTATCGGCGATGAACTGCCGCCCCAATGGCCACAAAAAAGGGGCGCCAAAGCTGCGGCTTTTCTCTTCAATCCTTTTGCAGGATGTATTGTGTTGCCCACGTCCGTCGTGCTGAACTTGTTTCAGCATCTTAATTTTGGGCCTGAGGCGGTTTTAGAGGGCGGGGTTTTTAGGCAGCCTTATCGACTTGCGCAGCTCCAAACCGAAGCCCAAGCGATTTCATGACCAGCATCAGTGTCGCAATGGTCGGATTGCCGCCTTCGCTAAGCGCCGCATATAGCGAGCCACGGCTCAACCCCGCCTCACGCGCAATCTTGGTCATACCGCGCGCCTTGGCGACTTTGCCGAGTGCGTGCGCGAAATAGGCCGGATCACCGGTCTGCAACGCCTCATCCAGATAAATCGCCAGCGCCTCATCATCGTGAAGCTCATCGGCGATATCGAAGGGAAATGTTTCTAAACCCATATCATTCTCCGTTTGGTTCCTTGGCCAATTCCTGCGCCATTTGTTTGGCTTTGGCGATATCGCGGGCCTGCGTGGATTTATCACCGCCGCACAGCAAGATGACCAACACATCGCCCCGCTGCACAAAATAGATGCGGTAGCCGGGACCAAAATCAAGCCGCAACTCGCTTACCCCCTCACCGACCGATTTCGCGTCGCCAAAATTACCGAACGAAAGCCGATCAATCCTTGCGCCGATGCGTTTTCTGGCAACAGCATCCCGAAGCCCGGCGCGCCATTCCATGAAGGTCTTGGTCTGACGGACTTCGATCATTGACGTCTTATATATGAGACAGTTTTGGGAGAGTCAATATTGTTCTTGGCAGAAATCGTCTGGTTGTCGGTTTCGGCGAGGGCCGTGACTGGAGGCGTTGGTGCGCTTTTGACCCGCCTTCTTCATCATGCCCGAATGTCCTGAGCCTGTCGGGGCCGAAGGCGATGCGAAGCATCAACAATGCTGGTTTTGGCTGATATGGGGGCGTCGACTTGTGTAAGTTTTTGGGGACTGGGTTTTTAGGCAGTGGTTAGGGATTTAAGAAAGAATTAGCTTTGCAAAAATAGAATGGTTAAGAGTTTTTTTGCTATCCGCGCATGATGTTATCCAGTATTCATTCCGTAATTCATGACATATAAGTCATCATCCAGTTACAGCGTGACAATCAGTAAAAAGGTGACAACTTGTGGTAGATTTCAAAAAAAGGCTTGCTCGCGCAGCCGAATTGGCGACGGAGCAGACAATGTTGAGCACTTGCGCACATAACCATGCCTCCCAATCGGACGATAGGCTGCACAAATGCACATACACACAGTGACTCTTATCTCGGATTTTTTCTCGGATTTTTGGGCCTATGCACAAACGAAAGAGTACCTAGAAGGCCTCTTCGTTGAGGCGTCGGGGTTAGTATTAGACGTATTTCTGCTCATCTTCAGTGTAAAACTAATTGCCTGCTATCTTGCTCGACATTCCAGAAGCATGACAAGTTTCGCGTCTTCATTCTTCATTGCACAGTTCCTGAGAGATGTTCTTCTGCTTCAATTGAAGTCTGGCGGCATTTCGGATGTCGAAAAGAGCTTGGATGCGGCTTTTCGAGAGCGCAAACTAGATTCACGTTTCAGGCATATTCACTATGGCAACTTTGAGAACCTTCTAGAACTCCTCAGAGTCCGAATGAAATCTGGGGAGCACATCCAAGGGCACCGCACCCTAAGCCCCAAGCACCGAAAAGACATGGCAGGAGAAGCTCGTGCATTACTGGCGCGGCTGGACAACTTGCTGGTTATCTTGGCATCCCTACGACAGGAAGAACAATGCCTTCGTGCATATGAATTCCGCTTAGTACTGACTGCAGTATCGGACTACCTCGAAAACCTATCTAATTCGACCAATGCCCCACCGCCGCGAACCTATGCACCTATGAGTACGGCTCTAGCCTCTACTACGGAATCATGGTTCAAGTCATGTAAGAAAGTGCTTGATCGTAAATACAATGGACGACTCCGAGCCTCTTATGTCCACATCCTGCTTTCATTGCCGTGGGTGGTCTCCTACAGATTAGTCATGCGCAGATGGAAGCGACTTCGCGGCCAACCATATACCGATCCATTCGCCTCAAATTTCCCACAACTCTTTTGTAATTCCTTGGTTCAGGCAATAGGACCTGAGTGGAATCAGATAATTACAGCTTCAGGGATCGAGAGCACCGATTTCCGTCTTTTGATAACCCAGCATAAGGCCCTGTCACAGGACAGTAGCATCGCGCTTTTGGAGAGGATTCGACCTTATGTTCCTGCAGATTTATGGGATAAGGCACTTGCAGACTCATTGACTGCGGATGTCGATAGCAGACATATCACCATGGCAACTGTAGACGCGATTAAAGCAACAGCCCTGTACTACTTTGAAAGCCTATCGAGCAAGGACGAGAACAGTGCCCAAGTTAGAGCGGAAGCATTTCATAGTCTCTGGGATCTGCGTTCCTATTCAAAGTAGTGCCCCTCCCCCATCCTTCGGATGGTCCCGCTGTTGCTCCGCAACGCCTACGGCTCCCCGTTCCGGGGAGGTTTTGGCTTAATCCTTCAGGAACGCGGGCACATGGTCGGGGTCGCCCCCGCCTTTGTTTTCGCCCTTTGGCCGACCGCGTGTTTTCGGAAATGCGGCGCGCATATCGGCGGGAATGTCTTTGCCATTTTGACGCCGCGAAGGTGGATTTAAGGGCCCTGTCATTAATTTCGTGTGTGGGCGGGCATAATGGGTAAGAAGGAGACCTACTATGTCACGACGCAAAGAGCCTGTGATCCCGGCTGAGTTATTGGATCGTCTTTTGGCTGGCACGGATGCTGCTTCTGCATTGGATCAGGGCGGATTGCTTGATTCTTTGAAGAAGGCGTTGGCCGAACGTGCGCTGGGTGCTGAGATGGATTATCATCTGGGCAGCGACGATCAGGCAGGCAACAGCCGCAATGGCTATGGCCGCAAGACCGTGATTACCGATACCGGCAAGATCGATATCGACGTGCCGCGGGACCGTTCCGGCAGCTTCGATCCGCAGCTGATCGCCAAGTATCAGCGCCGCTTTCCCGGCTTTGACGATAAGATTATCTCAATGTATGCGCGCGGCATGAGCACGCGCGAGATCACCGGGCATCTGCGCGAGCTTTATGCCATAGACGTATCGCCTGACCTGATATCGACCGTCACCGACGCGATATTGGATGAGGTTGCCGCCTGGCAGCAGCGCCCGCTTGATCCGGCCTATCCGCTGGTGTTCTTCGACGCCATCCGTGTCAAAATCCGCGACGAAGGCATGGTCCGCAGCAAGGCGATCCACATTGCCCTTGGCGTCCGCGCTGACGGTCGCAAGGAGGTTCTGGGGCTGTGGATCGAGCAGAATGAAGGGGCCAAGTTCTGGCTTCGCGTCATGAACGAACTCAAGAACCGGGGCGTCGATGATATCATGCTGGCCGTGGTCGACGGCCTCAAAGGCTTCCCCGACGCCATCACCGCCGTGTTCCCCGAAGCTGTGGTTCAGACCTGTATCGTGCATCTGCTGCGCAACTCTATGGACTTTGTGTCCTGGAAAGACCGAAAGCCGCTGGCAACCGCACTGAAGAGCATTTACCGCGCCGTCGATGCCAAAGCCGCCGAAGAGGCACTCACCGCCTTCGAGACCAGCGAATGGGGCATGCGTTACCCCGCCATCGGCCAAAGTTGGCGGCGGGCATGGGCTGAGGTCATTCCGTTCTTCGCCTTCCCCGAGGAAGTGCGCCGGATCATCTACACCACCAATGCCATCGAAGCGCTGAACTCAAAGCTGCGGCGGGCGGTCAGAGCCAGAGGGCACTTCCCCAGCGACGAGGCTGCAACCAAACTGCTTTATCTGATCTTGAACCGATCGGAAAAAGAGTGGAAGATGCCACCACGTGAGTGGACCATGGCAAAGGCCCAGTTCGCCGTAATATTCGGCGAACGGTTCATCAAAGCCATGGCGGCATAATGTTCAACCGCCCGCCCACACACGAAATTAATGACAGGGCCGATTTAAGTGGTCCTGACCCTAAGCCGCCTGCTCCAACCGGTCCGCCAGCCACATCTTGATCAGCGCTTGCCGCGTTACGCCGCGCTTTCTTGCCTGCACATCCAGTTGCGCAATCATATGTGGCGGCATATCGACATTGACGCGCCTTGCCGCAACGCTTGGGCGGCGCGCGCTGCTCCAGTCGATATATTCGGAAATATCTTCACCAGCGTCGAACTTTTGTTCAAACTCTTCAATATCAATTGTTTTGCCCATAATACGCCTCTCTTTCATTGTCGCGTGATCGCCTAACCGAGATGATCCGCACTATGTCTTCGCGCTCGGCAAATATAGCGGACCATGGCTTGTCATCAATCAGACCAACCAACAGCCAACGGATTTCGCCGTCTACGCCCTGGTAAGTTGGTCTAAAGATACGCCGATCATCGTCCCAAAGTGCTTGCGCCTGTTCAAAATCAATACCGTGTTTCGCCAGATTGGCTGCACTTTTGTCGGGATCATATTCGAACATCTATATTTATATAACACCGAAAAGGTATATTTTCTACCCTTTATATAGCACAACAAAAAAAGGGGCCGCCGAAGCTGCCCCTTTCCTGACCATCCTTTTGCAGGATGTTTTGTTTGGGTTAAACCCTCCCCTAACCCCTCCCGCCTGCGGGAGGGGAACTCAGGCTTAATCCTTCAGGAAAGCTGGCACATGGTCGGGGTCGCCCCCGCCTTTGTTTTCGCCTTCTGAACGGTCTTGGCGTGGGCCACGGTCGCCGCGGCCTTCGCCCCGTCCACCATCACGTCCGCCATCACGTCCACCGCCATCACGACGCGGGCCACGG
This sequence comes from Sphingorhabdus sp., assembly GCF_050921905.1. Lineage (NCBI taxonomy): Bacteria > Pseudomonadati > Pseudomonadota > Alphaproteobacteria > Sphingomonadales > Sphingorhabdaceae > Sphingorhabdus > Sphingorhabdus sp. The sequence goes on from NZ_CP050888.1 coordinate 936,301, forward strand.
TCGCCACGGCCTTCGCCGCGTCCACCGCCGCCGCCTTCACGACGGGGACCACGGTCGCTGCGCTCGCTCTTTTCGCGGGGCGGGCGTGTGTCTTCCAGCTCTGCACCGGTTTCCTGATCCACAACGCGCATCGACAGGCGCACCTTGCCGCGTGGGTCGATCTCAAGAACCTTGACCTTCACGTCCATGCCTTCGCTGACGACGTCGGTAACCTTCTCAACGCGCTCATTGCGCATTTCGCTGACGTGGACGAGACCGTCCTTGCCACCCATGAAGTTTACGAATGCGCCGAAATCAACCAGATTGACGACCTTGCCGTCATAAATCTTGCCGACTTCTGCTTCTTCAACGATGCCCGAAATCCACTTACGCGCGGCTTCGATCTGCGCGATGTCAGACGACGAAATCTTGATGAGACCTTCATCATCAATGTCGACCTTCGCGCCGGTGGTGGCGACGATTTCGCGAATGACCTTGCCACCGGTACCAATGATGTCGCGGATCTTCGCTTTGTCGATCTGCATGGTTTCGATACGCGGCGCATGCGCGGACAGTTCGCCACGGGCTTCGCCCAATGCCTTGGCCATTTCACCCAGGATATGCGCGCGGCCTTCCTTGGCTTGGTTCAATGCAGCTTCAAAGATTTCGCGGGTAATACCGGCAATCTTGATGTCCATCTGCATCGTGGTGATACCTTCGGACGTACCGGCTACCTTGAAATCCATGTCGCCGAGATGGTCTTCGTCACCCAAGATATCGGACAGGACTGCGAAATCCTTGCCTTCAAGGATCAAGCCCATCGCGATGCCAGAAACCGGGCGCTTGATTGGAACGCCAGCGTCCATCATCGCCAGGCTTCCGCCGCATACCGATGCCATCGACGACGAACCATTGGATTCGGTAATGTCGCTGGTGATACGGATGGTGTAAGGAAACTCTTCCTTGGTTGGCAATACGGCGTGCAGCGCGCGCCATGCAAGCTTACCATGGCCGATGTCGCGGCGGCTTGGTGCGCCAAAGCGACCGACTTCACCAACGCTATAGGGTGGGAAGTTATAATGCAGCATGAAGTTTTCATAATGCAGACCGCCAAGGCCATCGATCATCTGCTCTGCGTCCTTGGTGCCCAAGGTGCAGGTTGCGATGGTTTGCGTTTCACCACGGGTGAACAACGCCGAACCGTGTGAACGTGGCAAGAAATGCGTTTCTGCCAGAATAGGACGGATTTGCGACGTGGTGCGTCCGTCGATACGCGTGCCGTCCTTGAGGATGGCGCCACGCACGATTTCCGCTTCCAGCTTCTTCATCAGCTTGCCTGCGGCCATCTGATCCTGCGGGCTTGCGTCGGTGAAAGCTTCCTTTGCCGCTGCACGCGCGACATTCAAAGCGTTCGAACGTGCCGACTTGTCGGTCAACTTGTACGCAGCGGCAATATCCTTGCCGATAAGCTTCTTCAGCTTTTCCTTAGCGGCTGACAAATCAGCCTGCTCTGCCATTGCCCAAGGCTCCTTCGCGGCTTGCTCAGCAAGCTTGATGATGGCCTTGACGACTTCCTTACATGCGTCATGCGCAAACAGGACGGCACCAAGCATGATTTCTTCCGAAAGCTCATTGGCTTCGGATTCCACCATCATCACGGCGTCATAGGTCGCGGCAACGACGAGGTCGAGGTCGCCTTCGGCAACCTGCGCGTCGGTTGGGTTCAGGATATATTCGCCGTTCAGGTAACCCACGCGTGCTGCGCCGATGGGCCCCATGAATGGAACGCCAGAAATGGTCATTGCAGCCGATGCAGCAACAAGCGCCAATACATCAGGCTCATTTTCGCCATCATAGCTAAGAACTTGTGCGATAGCGTTGATTTCGTTGTAGAAACCTTCTGGGAACAGCGGACGGAGTGGACGGTCAATCAAACGCGAAACCAGCGTTTCCTTTTCGGTCGCACCACGTTCACGCTTAAAAAAGCCACCGGGAATACGGCCGGCTGCGGAATATTTTTCTTGATAGTGAACGGTGAGCGGGAAAAAATCCTGACCATCCTTCACCGACTTTGCGGCGGTAACCGCGCAAAGCACAACAGTTTCGCCGAGCGATGCCATAACAGCGCCGTCAGCTTGACGGGCAACTTTGCCCGTTTCGAGTGTCAGGGTTTGTCCGCCCCACTCGATTGATACAGTTTTCGTATTAAACATAAATTTTCCTTTGACCCGCATGCCCAATGCGATGCGGGGCCTCTTGAGTTGCGGAAATACCGATCCGCCGCGGATGGGGCATTTTCGAGCCCCGATGACAGTCCAGCCTCATTGCTGGAATGTCCTTCTACCGGCCATGTCACCCTAAACTTGTGTCAGAATGACATGAGACGGAATTTTTGGATCCTGAAACATGTTCAGGATGACCCAATACGTAAACGGCCCGCCGAAGCGGGCCGAGCGACTAGGTTACTTACGAAGACCAAGCTTCGCGATAAGGGCGGCATAACGCGCGCCATCAATTTTTTTCAGATAGTCGAGAAGCGAACGACGCTTGTTGACCATTTGAAGAAGACCACGACGCGAATGATTGTCCTTGTGGTGGTCTTTGAAATGGGAAGTCAGGGCATTGATACGGTCGGTAAGGATTGCAACCTGCACCTCTGGTGATCCGGTATCGTTAGGCTCGCGTGCGTGCTCTTTGATGACCTGGGCTTTACGTTCTGCTGTAATAGACATATTTTTCCTTCGAACATCATGGAGTAAGGTTAAAGCCACGGACGGTTTTCCATATCCCGTCGATGTTTTCCATTAGTGCAAGTGGGCGCAAATCCGCGCCCCTCGCCCAATGTAGCCCATCTTTCATGGCAATCCCGGTCAAGACACGGCCCTGTTGGACCGCCCTTGCCTGTTCCGGGGAGAGGTTAAGAGCCGGGATGTCGACCAGCCCTGCCTCTATCGGCAAGATAATGTCTTCTTGGGTGGCCCCTTGGCCGAATGCATTCAGTTTGTCCAGCGAAATCGCGCTTTGTAAGCTGAACGGCCCCGCACGCGTGCGGCGTAGCATCGACACATGGCCAACTGTGCCGACGGCGTAAGCGATGTCGCGGGCGAGGCTTCGGATGTATGTACCTTTTGACACGTCGGCGGTTAGTGTGACGGCGTTCAAAGCGCCAACGGTCGCAACGCTGCGCATACAAAGGTCATGCACCGTCACATTGCGCGACTTCATCTCCACGACCGCACCTGCCCGCGCTAAGTCATAGGCGCGCTGACCATCGATCTTTATCGCGGAATAGGCAGGCGGAATTTGTTCTATGGGACCAATAAATTGGGCAAGCGCCGCCTCGACTTGCGCCAAGGTTGGGCGCTGGCCTGACGTCGCAACGGTCTCCCCTTCGGCATCCAAGCCGCTGGTTTCCTTACCAAAACTGATCGTAAAGTCATAGGTCTTCGATGCGTCCAACATACGCCCGCATAATTTGGTCGCTTCACCCAAGGCGATGGGCAGAACGCCGGTGGCCAAAGGGTCAAGCGTCCCGCCATGGCCAACCTTGACTTTACCAAAGCCCGCACTGCGCAAATTGCGCTTTACGGCTGCGACAGCCTGCGTTGAACCCAACCCAAGCGGTTTATCGAGGATGATCCAGCCATGCATGCCGCGTTAACGCCCTGCCCGCGCCTCATTAAAATGCTTGCGGCACATGGCGATATAACGGTCATCGCCGCCAATTTCGGTTTGCGCGCCATCGACCACTGCTTTGCCAAATTCGTCCACCCGCAGGTTCATTGTGGCTTTACGTCCGCAATCGCAGACGCCTTTCAACTCGACCAGACTGTCGGCAATGCCAAGCAAGGCGGCGGAGCCGGGAAATAACTCGCCTTGGAAATCCGTACGCAAGCCGTAACAAACCACCGGAATTCCAGCCTTGTCAGCGACACTTGCGGCCTGCCAGACTTGTTCTTTGGTCAGGAACTGGGCTTCATCAATTAACACGCAGGCCAGCGGCGTTTCGTGATGCTGGGCAAGCACCGCATTTTCGATATTTGTCGTCGGTTCAAACCGGCTGGCGTCGCCTGCAAGACCAATACGCGAACTGATCGCGCCAAAACCGGGCCGGTCATCAATCGCTGCTGTCCAGAGCATGACTTTCATGCCGCGCTCACCATAATTGAACGCCGCCTGCAACAGGGTGGACGACTTGCCCGCGTTCATTGACGCGTAATAGAAATAGAGCTTGGCCATTATTTGCCAGCGTCCTTGACGTGAATCGGCGTTGCATCGCCAGCCTGTTTTGCGAGCTTGCGGTCAAAGGTCAGGAAACAATCATGACCCGCCGCTTCAACCAAATGAAGCATGTCACCAACATCCGCGCCGTCTGCATATCGAGTCAAAGCCCAAGATAGGAGGGCAAGATCAGACACAACAACGTCTGGCATCGAAATAAGCGCAAGAAATGCCGACGAAATCGCCTTTGGCGATTGATTGTATCGGGATTGCAAAAGCCAGGCGGTTTCCAATATAACCGAATTGCTAACAAATGCCCCGTGCATCAATATTGCACGTGCTCGCGGCGACTGTTCGCGGTCGTCGTCCAGAAAATATCTGGCCAGAATGGTCGTATCGACAACGTCCATTTAATCGTCGAACTTGGGCGATTTTTTGAACATGTCGGCGATGGCTTGCTTTTCCTGTTCATCCGTAAAGCGAGGCCCTTCATATTGAATGGCTTGGCGGACTGCCGCGTCGCATTCTGCAAAGCTGCGCTTTTGGGAGCCTGACGCTATTTTTAGGAACATACCGCCGCCAGATTCGATGATATCCAAGGCGGTGCCGGGCACCAGCTTAAGCCTATCGCGCACATCCTTAGGTATGACGACTTGGCCCTTTGACGATACGGTAGTTTGCTGGTTCATAAAAGGTAAGATACGTCTTACCTAAGGCCGTGTCAATCCTCACCGTCGGTCAGGTCCTGCTGAACCTTAGGCTGCGCCAACAGACCCTCTATGTGCGTTGCTTGGTCGAAACTGTCATCTGCGAGGAACTTCAGCTTCGCCGCGTATTTCATGCTGACCCGCGACGCGACTTCCTTTTGGAAAAACGCGGTGTTGGTGCGCAGGGCCTTGAGCACCTTTTCTTCATTTGCACCCAACAATGGCTTAATGAATGCCGTCGCGTGGCGCAGATCGGGAGACATACGCACTTCAGTAACACTGACGCTGTGGCTGTTGAGGACATCGTCATGCACTTCGTCGCGCGCGAGTAATTCGGACAATATATGCCGGAATTGTTCGCCTACGCGCAGCAGGCGTACCGAACGGCCTTCGGGGCCTGTATCGTTATGTTTAGCCACATTTAACCTTCGGGAAGAATGTCATCGGCGGAAACTTTCAGAGCTTCGGCAAGTTTACGCCATAATGATGGATTTCCACGCGAAATCCCGTTTTCAATCTGAGATAAAAATCCTTTAGTGACACCCACTGCGAAGCCAAGTTCTTCCAAAGACAAGGAGCGGTGTTTGCGCCAAACTTTCAACGCAGACTCGCCAGACAGAATCCGATCTACCATTTCTGCGGGCAAAAATTCTTCGCCCTCTTTTCGGCGGTTTTCCGATTCAAAAGCAGCAAATATGTCTGCCTTGTCTTCAGCGAGATCAATCAAGCGTTCGTAATCCGCGACGGGTAGCATCGCCATTTTTTGACCAGCAATCTCAACAATCTGGACTGTCATCCTGTCACCTCATAGGCTGAACTGCGCGGGGCAATATCATCAATCCACAATATGCCATTTTCTATACGAAAAATGACCCGCCAATTTTGAATTCGCAATCGATACTCGGGACGTCCTTGTAGCTTTTTCACGTTGGCGCTTTGCGAAAGTGGCTCATTTGCGAGTTCGTCAATTTTACTTCTGATGAGTGTCCGCTTGTCACTTCTAAGCAATGATCTCATTGCTGTTTTTGAAAAGCGAACGTCCATCATCCCGCATCGTATAAAATTGGACCTAAAAAGTCAATAAAAGTTCATGATATAAGAACTTCTATCACAACGTCCGTTCACGCTCTTCGACCTCGAACACTTCAAGCATATCGCCTGCCTTGACGTCGTTGGTATCCGCCAAGACGACGCCACATTCCATACCGGCGCGGACTTCGTCGACATTGTCCTTGAAACGGCGCAGCGATGCGATTGTCGTTTTGGACACGATGACATCTTCGCGGGTAAGACGAGCGTACAGACCCTTTTTGATGGTGCCTTCGGTGACCAACAGGCCAGCCGCCTTGTCGCGCTTTCCTGATTTGAACACATCCTTGACCTCGGCGCGGCCAACCACTGTTTCGATGATTTCTGGTCCCAATTCGCCCGCCATTTCTTTGGCGATGTCGGCGGTCAGGTGATAGATTACGTCGAAATATTTCAAACGCACACGGTCACGCTTTGCCAAAGCCGCTGCCTTAGCATTGGGACGCACGTTGAAGCCGATCAGTGGCGCATTTGACGCTGCTGCCAGCAACATGTCGGACTCGGTGATGCCGCCAACGCCCGCCAACAATATGCGGACCTTGATATCGTCAGTCGAGATATTGTTGAGTGCGGTGACGATCGCTTCGACCGAACCTTGCACATCGCCCTTGATGACTACTGGATATTCCATCGCCCGCGTGGCGGACAGATTATCAAACAGATTTTCAAGATTTGGCGTGACTTGCGCCGTGCGAACCTTGGTCGATTGTTCCTTGCGATACAAAGCCACTTCGCGGGCACGCGCTTCGTTTTCAACGACAGTCAGAACGTCCCCTGCCGATGGAACACCGGTCAGGCCAAGCACTTCGACTGGGGTTGCGGGGCCAGCCTCGGCCACTTGCTGTCCCTTTTCGTTGACCAAAGCACGAACTTTGCCGCTTTGCGCGCCGACAACGAATATGTCCCCGCGCTTCAGCGTTCCGCGTTTCACAAGCACGGTTGCAACAGCACCGCGCCCCTTATCAAGCTGCGCTTCGACCACAACGGCTTCCGCCGCACGGTCCGGATTGGCTTTCAGCTCCATGACTTCGGCCTGCAAGGCAAGCTTTTCCAGCAAAGTATCAAGGCCAGTTTTCTTCAACGCTGAAACCTCAACGTCTTGAACGTCGCCGCCCATGGCTTCGACCACGACATCATGTTCCAACAAACGCTCGCGCACCTTTTGTGGATTTGCGCCTTCTTTATCGATCTTGTTGATTGCAACGATCATCGGCACATTTGCGGCCTTGGCATGCTTAATGGCTTCAATCGTCTGCGGCATTAGGCCATCATCGGCAGCCACCACCAAAATGACGATGTCGGTTACCGAAGTGCCGCGTTGACGCATTTGCGTGAACGCTTCATGGCCCGGTGTATCGAGGAACGTGATGACCGAGCCATCCTTCGCCTTCACCTGATACGCGCCAATATGCTGCGTAATGCCGCCAGCTTCGCCCGATACGACATTCGCACCGCGTAAAGCATCCAGCAACGACGTCTTACCATGGTCAACATGGCCCATAACGGTCACGACCGGCGGACGCGGCTTCATGGTTTCGGTTCCGTCTACATCGTCATCGTGGAAAATATCGACGTCGGCATCCGACACGCGTGTGATGTTGTGGCCAAACTCCTCAACCAGCAATTCTGCCGTGTCTTGGTCAATGGTTTCGTTAATCGTAATTGGCATGCCCATTTTGAACAATGCTTTGACAAGGTCGCTGCCCTTTTCCGCCATACGGTTGGCAAGTTCCTGCACCGTGATGGTTTCCGGCACGACCACATCGCGGGTTTGCTTAACCTGTGCCTGACGACTACCGCCGCCATGCAGGCGCTTTTCCTTCTCACGCGCACGCTTCAGCGCGGCAAGTGATCGCGCGCGTGCGCCGTCATCACCTTCAAGTGCGCGGGTAACGGTTAACTTTCCAGACTGGCGGCGGTCATCGGCGGCACCGCGCGTTGGCCGGTGCGGAGCCTTTTTGATTTCCTCACGCTCGCGCTCTGGGCGCTTTGGTGCCTCTACGGGTGTAAAGCGACGCGGTGCAGGCGCTGCGCCGTCTTTATTGCCTTCTTCGGCAACGGGTTCATCCGGGTCGGTTGTAGCCGGAACGACCACTTCAACGGCGGTTGCAGGCGGAGGCGGCGGCGATGCAGCGACCTCCTCACGGTTGGCTTGGGCACGCTGGCGCTCTTCTTCGGCGCGCTGTGCACGTTGTTCCACTTCACGACGGCTGCTTTCCTCAAGCATAGCCAAGCGTGCTTCTTCGGCTTCGCGCAACAGCTTTGCCTGGCGCTCCTGACGGCTCAGCATGTCATTGCCCGTGGGGCTTGGCTTTGGTGCTGGCGCAGCCACGGGTGCGGGCGCCGCAGTTACTGGAGACGCGGCGGGCGGCGGAGGTGGAGGGGGGGGCGCCACTTCGGGCTCAGGTGTATAACCGGGCTTACCGACGAGTTTTTTGCGCTTCACCTCAACCACAACCTTGTTGGTGCGGCCATGGCTGAAGGTCTGTTTCACTTCGCCGGACTCAAGCGAGCGGCTCAAAGTGAGCGGCTTGCGCGTCAAAGTCGGCTTATTATTATTTTCATCACTCATCGAAACAGAACCCGTCCTTACTCAGTCAATTGCGGAGATGTCAGCGTCATTGCCCCGCAAGTCCGCAGCCGAAGCAGCGGAATCGAATGGCGCATTACTGCATCCTTTGAAATTTAGCCAGCGCCCAAGATGATGCATCACCCGGTCCGCCGCTTTTTGGTTAATCAATGCAACGTGCACAGCATTTTGCCGTCCAAGCGCCGCCGACAATGCATCCCGGTCCACAGGCAGCTTCACGCCGCCCTTTCCGGTGCCCTCGGCATCTTCGCCAACGCGCCATGCCTGGTCGCGTTTGCCGCTACCATCGGCGCTTGCGTCCGATGCATGCAATAACAGCTTCACCTGCCCACTGCGCGATGCAGAATCGATCTTCTCTGCGCCCAAGATAAGGTGCCCAGCCCGCGCTTCCAACCCGAGCCGGTCCAAAAAAGCCTTTTCCAAGCCGCGATCAATGCGACCCGTCAGGTCATCGATGATATCAATCTTGTCCGTTTTGAACGCCCGGCGCAGCAATCCCGCAAGTTTACCCTTGGCCAGCGCCTTGGACAATTCTTCGCTAGAAACGCCAATCCACGCGCCACGACCGGGCGCTTTTGCAAACAGGTCAGGTGCGATACTGCCATCGGGACCGAGGGCAAGCCTGATGAGCTGGGCACGAGTCCCATGCTCACCTGACAATATGCACTTCCTTATTGGGGAGTGTCGGTTCTCATTGAGAGTCATCCGCTGCAACCGCGTCCTCCTCTTCGAACCAATGCGCGCGAGCAGCCATGATGATTTCGTTACCCTGCTCTTCGGACAAACCAAAGGTCGCCAATATGCCGGCCTTATCTTCGGTGCGGTTGCGCCGCACTTCCCGATCACTCCGCTCATTGCGACGTGGTTCACGCGCCTTCTGGATCAATTCATCGGTTGCAAGGTCCGCTAAATCGTCAAGCGTCTTGATACCCGCCTTACCCAGAACGACCAACATCGCTTCGGTCAATATGGGCAATTCCGCGACGGCATCTTCAACACCAAGCTCGCGGCGCTCGGCCCGGCTTGCCTCTTCGCGGCGATCCAGCGCTTCTTGTGCGCGGCTCTGCAATTCTTCGGCCAAACCGTCATCAAAGCCTTCGATAGCGGCGATTTCAGCGGAGTCGACATAAGCGACTTCCTCCAACTCGCTGAAGCCTTCGGCGACCAGCAATTGCGCAAGCGTTTCGTCAACATCCAACTCTTGCTGGAACATTTCGGAACGCTCGACAAATTCCTTCTGCCTTTTCTCGCTCGATTCCGCTTCGGTCATGATGTCGATGCCACGGCCCGTAAGCTGAGAGGCCAACCGGACATTCTGTCCACGACGGCCAATGGCGAGGCTCAATTGATCGTCAGGAACGACAACTTCGATCCGGCCTTCTTCTTCGTCGATGACAACGCGGCTGACCGTTGCTGGCTGAAGCGCGTTCACGATGAAGGTAGCGGTGTCTTCGGACCATGGAATGATGTCGATCTTTTCGCCCTGCATTTCCTGCACGACGGCCTGAACGCGGCTACCCTTCATACCGACGCATGCGCCGACAGGGTCAATGCTGCTGTCATAGCTGATAACGCCAATCTTGGCGCGGCTACCCGGGTCACGCGCAGCGGCCTTGATCTCGATGACACCGTCATAGATTTCAGGCACTTCTTGCGCGAACAATTTCTTCATGAAATCGGGATGGGCACGGCTCAACAGGATCTGTGGTCCGCGATTTTCACGCTGCACCTTCATGATAAGCGCACGGACGCGGTCGCCGCTGCGGACGACTTCGCGCGGGATCTGCTGGTCGCGGCGAATAACGCCTTCTGCGCGGCCAAGGTCAACGACGACATGGCCAAATTCAACCGACTTCACGACGCCAGTAATGATTTCGCCGGTACGGTCCTTGAATTCTTCAAACTGGCGCTCACGCTCGGCATCGCGCACCTTTTGGAAGATGACCTGCTTGGCGGACTGCGCATCGATACGACCCAAATCCACAGCGGGAAGCGGATCGACGATAAAGTCGCCGACGACGGCACCCTTTTGCAGCTTGTCCGCCTGCTTTAGGTCAACTTGCTTGAAATAATCTTCGACGTCCTCAACAACTTCCACAACGCGCCACAGACGCAAGTCACCGGTTTGGGTATCCAGCTTAGCACGGATGTCGTTTTCGGCCCCATAACGCGCCCTAGCAGCACGCTGGATCGCTTCTTCAAGCGCTTCGATAACAATCGACTTGTCGATCATCTTTTCGGTGGCGACCGCGTTGGCGATTGCAAGCAATTCAGCCTTGTTGGCGGCAATACTACTGGCCATGTTCTTAATCTTCCTGTGCTTCGTCGTGAATGGGTTCAGCCTCTACTTCGTCCGCCCCATCGCTGTTGATGGGGGCAGTCGACGCAATCAGCCGGTCTGTCAAGAGCAGCTTGGCGTGGCCAAGTGCGGAAAATGGGAAGGTCAGGCGCCCCGCCTTGCGGTCGTCAACATGAATATTTTCGCCATCTACACCGGCAAGATCACCGCGAATATTCTTGCGCCCATCCATCGGCTCGCTCAGTTCGATCTTGGCCTCATGCCCTACCCAGTCAGAAAAATCGGCAAGCCGCGTCAATGGCCGGTCAATTCCGGGCGAGCTAACTTCAAGGCGATAAGCCTCTAATATGGGGTCAAGCTCATCAAACAGATCGGAGATACGATGCGAAAGCGCCGCACAATCATCGATGTTCAGTTGCCGTGTCTCGGGACGCTCGGCCATCACCTGCAAGGTTGGCTCGTCGCTACCCTGCGCGCCATTGGAAAACCACGCCACGCGAACCAAGGCAAAGCCAAGCGCTTGCGCCTCGGGCGCAATCAAACTGCTCAGTTTATCCAGATCAGGCAAAATCAGACTTTCTTATTCGGCATGCAATGACTTTCGCGCCGGCCCCAGTGGCGCCAGCCCTTTCACGTTCTCACAATGTAAGGATGACATCTGTATAGCCCCGGCAACTTTCATATGCAAGTGTCTTGCACATCGCCCCGTTACGCACCAATTGACGTGGGCATATATAAAAAGGAGCTTTGCATCATGTCAAAATTGTCTTTTCTGATCGGCGCATCATTTCTGGCCGCCGCCTGCCAGCCTTCGGCCAGTGATGCCGCCCCTGCGGACAACAGCGCTTTGCCTTTTGATGTCGCCGTCGTTGCAGATTTCGAAGAACCTTGGGCCATGACATTCGTCCCCGGCACCGCTTATGCGCTGGTGACCGAGAAAAAAGGTAAGCTGAAGCTGTGGCAAAATGGAGGCGCCGTTGTCGATGTCGAAGGCGTTCCTGCGGTCGCTTATGGCGGCCAGGGGGGCCTTGGCGATGTGATCCTCCATCCCGACTTTGCCAACAACAATTTCGTCTATCTCAGCTTTGCAGAGGCGGGCGAAGGTGGCTTTGGTGCGGCGGTTGCCCGTGGCAAGCTGGATGTAACAAGCGCAAAGCCGATGCTGACCGACGTTCAAATCATCTGGCGTCAGGAACCAAAGGTTTCAGGGCAAGGCCATTATGGCCATCGCCTCGCCTTTGGTCCGGACGGCAACTTGTATATCAGCAGCGGCGAACGACAGAAGTTCGACCCAGCGCAGGATCTCAACCAAAATCTTGGCAAAATTGTGCGCTTGACCGACGGCGGCATGGTGCCATCGGACAACCCCTTTTATGACCAAGGCCGGGTAAAGTCGCAGATATGGTCTTACGGACATCGCAATCCGCTTGGTATTGCCTTTGATGCACAGGGTCGTTTGTGGAACCAAGAAATGGGCCCCGCTGGCGGTGATGAATTAAACCTTGTCAAAAAAGCAGCCAATTACGGCTATCCAACCGTGTCCAATGGCGACCATTATGACGGCCGCAATATCCCCGACCATATGGCGGGCGATGGCTTTGAAGCGCCGAAGGTTTCCTGGAACCCGGCTATTTCTCCCGGTGGATTGATGATCTACTCGGGCGACATGTTTAAAGCTTGGAAAGGCAGCGCGTTTATCGGCGGCCTTGGTGCAAAAGCTTTGGTCCGTGTGAAACTGAAAGGCGAAAATGCGACAAAGGCAGACCAATGGGACATGGGCGCGCGTATCCGCGAAGTCGAACAGGGTCCCGATGGCGCTATCTGGTTGCTTGAAGACGAACGCGCAGGTTCAAAGGGCCGCTTGTTGAAGCTGACCCCGAAGCCTTAAGCGAACTGACGGCGGCGCTTTATTGCGCCGCCGTTACCGTTCCGGTTAAATCCGCCAGAAACGAACGGACGCGTTTGGCGTTCATGCCCAAGTCGCTCTGCCCAACGCGGCTGACGGAACGCATATCGACAATGCTCCCCTCGCCCGTGTCTGATGGACGGACACGCAATATGACATCATCTTTGAACCGGAAAAATGCGCTCGTTTCGGTGGCTTCTAAACGGCCTTCTTCTGGTAAAGATGTTGCGACATCCCAACCACGTGCTTTGGCCAGACGCTCCGCCTTGGCAATCACCATCGGCACCGGTTCGTTCACGCGCACGGAACGGATATCGCCATAGGCCTTTTGATGCACCATCGCCCAACGTTGTTCCGGCGTCAGGCCGCGCATGTTGCTATCGTCAGCTCCGGGAACCGCGTCCCAATTGTCCGCACGCAATTGCAATGTCTGAAAGGCTGGCGGATCAGCAAGGTCAGTAGACACATCATGAATAGCAGGCACAGTCAGCGCCTTGACGAGAAACGTCCCTACCCAGCCAACATAGACCAAAGCGACCAGCATCCCGATCCAGCGCCGTGCACGCAAGGGTGGCGTATTGGATTTACGAACGCGAAGCTCTTGAACGAGCCCAATCAAAATAGCCACTATCCCCAAAAGAAACGCCCCCGCGACGCCCATCAAGCCAGATTTATAGTCCCAAAAACCCCAACCTGTCCCAACCGCCGCAACCGCGCCACAGACCAAAGCACCGACGCCTGCAATCAAAACCAGATAGCCAAGGATATCTCTTTGGGCACGCGGTTGCGTCGAAGCAGGTGACGATGTCGCTTCTGGTGCCAATTGGGGCGCTTCCTGATCGGTCAAATTCTCTCTCCTGCGTGACGAAACCACTTAAGCGGCTCATGCTAATAGATGTTCCGTCGAAAGGCAATTTACGGCAGCTTTTATAATCGGCGACATGATATTCGATTGGACAAACATCGCCCGCAATGACAGTGGACGCCTTTAGTGTGTCCCATATCCCGGCAAGTTTAACATGCACAATACGCCCCTTTCAGGCATATCCGCCGATACGTTGAACGCTTTACTCGATGATGCGTTCGGGGCCGACCGGCGTGTACGCACGGCCTATTTGCTGCGCAAAGGCATGGCCGCCATTGATCATCTGTCCTTTGGGATTTTGGACGACGATGCACTTGTCGCTAGCATTCAGTGTTGGCCAGTGCGCGTTGGAATGGCCAATCTGGTCTTGGTGGGGCCGGTCGCTGTCGCCAGCCATCGCCAGAATGAAGGGCTTGGAACACAATTGATGCAATTGACGCTCAACGCCGCAACACCTCGCGATGCGCCAATGGTGATGATTGGCGATCCGGAATATTATGGCCGTTTTGGTTTTGAAGCCAAGGGCACATCTGGTTGGACCTTACCCGGCCCTTGGGAGCCACGGCGTTTGCTGCTGCGCAATGTCGAAATGATAGCATTGCCAACACATGGCATGCTTGGGCCAACTGACTAAGCTTTGACGATTGGCCCGATTGGACCTATCGCATTTCTATGCCGTACGAAGCACCTGATCTAGCCAAGCTAACCCTGTCGGACATTGCCGAACTTGTTGCGGCGCGGAAATTGCCGCCGGTGGAAAGCTGGGAACCGGCCACCACCGGCGACAGCGAAATGCGGATCGCGTCTGACGGCAAATGGTTTCATCAGGGCGGGGAAATTACGCGGCCGGCAATGGTCCGTGCCTTTTCCAGCCTATTGCGCCGCGATGCCGATGGACGATATTGGCTTGTGACGCCGCAGCAAAGGCTTTCGATACTTGTCGACGATGCCCCGTTTATTGCCGCCGAACTGCAAAGCGAAGGCGAAGGCCCCGAACGCAGCTTGGCGTTCCGGCTCAACAGCGACGACCTTGTTTTTGCCGATGCCGATCACCCAATCGAAATGCGCGGCGACCTGTTATATGTGCATGTGCGCGGCGGAATGTGGGCAAAGCTTGCGCGTCCAGTCTATTATGAACTCGCCAATTTGGCGCTTGCCGAAAATCCGGAAGACCCAAGCATCTGGAGCAAAGGCGCGCAATTCGGGCTGGCTTCGCCTATATGAGCTGGCGGCAGCGGTTGCAAATGGCGCTTGATCCCGCGCGCAGCATAGAGATTGAAGACGAACGGCACTTTGCCGTCGACACGCACCGCGCGGCGGCGGTCCTGATCCCCATAACGGACCGGGCGGAACCTGGTGTCATCTTGACCCAGCGCCCCACATGGTTGCGCAGCCATGCGGGCCAGGTTGCCTTTCCCGGTGGCAAGGTCGATGAAAGCGACGAAAACGAAATCGCGGCGGCCTTGCGTGAGGCGCATGAAGAATTGAACATCCCGCCAACAATAGTTGACGTCATCGGCGTCGCGGACATCTATTTTTCCGGCAGCGGATACAGCATCGCCCCTGTCGTTGGCTTCATTCCCGCTGACCTTCTTATGCGGCCCAACCCGCAAGAAGTGGATGACTATTTCGAAGTGCCGCTTGCTTTCCTGCTTGATCCTGCCAATTCGGTTCGAAAAGAGGCCGCTTGGAATGGACAGCAACGTAGCTATTATGACATGCAATGGGGCGAACGACGGATATGGGGCGTGACGGCGGGGATCATAGCAAATCTCGTGCGGCGGCTGGCATGACGCCGGTGCGCCTTCCCGATGCCGAATGGCAGCATGCCGATGGCCTGAAAAGCGTTTTGGCGGCGCTGGATGATGTTTATGGCGGGCCGCGTTATGTGGGCGGCGCGGTGCGCGACACGCTGCTTGGTTTGCCCGTATCCGATGTTGATATCGCAACGGCCTTATTGCCCAACGAAGTCATCAACCGTTTGGAAGCTGCGGGCATTAAGGCCATTCCGACCGGCATCGAACATGGCACAGTCACCGCCGCTGTGGCTGGCAAAAATTACGAGATCACCACATTGCGGCGCGATGTTGCAACCGATGGACGCCGTGCGACGGTTGCTTTTGCCACCGATTGGCAGGAGGATGCAAGCCGCCGCGACTTCACAATCAACGCCTTATATGCTGACCCCAAAAGCGGGGAAGTCTTCGACTATTTTGAAGGATTAAGCGATCTGGAAGCGCGCAGACTGCGGTTTATTGGCGATGCCAATCAACGGATCGCCGAGGATTTCTTACGCATATTGCGCTATTTCCGGTTCCTTGCCCGATATGGCGGCGGGCAGATTGATGGTGACGCCATTCAGGCCTGCGCAGCTGGTGCGCATGGGCTGACCGCCTTGTCGCGCGAACGCATAGCGCAGGAACTCACCCGCATATTGGGATTGAAAGATCCCGTCGCATCGGTCGAGCTGATGATCGATAACGGCATCTTCACTCCGTTTTTGCCCGAGTTAGCCCGCGATGCCGCCGATAAACTGCGGCACCTTGTGGAGCGCGAAGCGCAATTTGCGCAGCCCGTCTCGCTGACTGCACGCTTTCTGGCGTTGTTAACCCGCGGTATTGTTGCGGCCGATAAGGTTGCGGCGCGGTTGAAGCTGTCCAACAAAATGCGCGAGGGCTTTGCTCAAAGGTTGCGCGCAGGCGTCCCGATACCCTTTAATGTCCGCGCGATCGCCTATCGTGCGGATATCGACGCTGCGCGCGATGCCGTGATGCTATATGCTGTTGATGTGCAAGTGCCGGAATGCCTCGCGCGGCTGGAACAATGGGATATTCCAACGCTTTCGATCAAGGGCGGCGAACTCATTGTCATGGGCTTGCCCGCTGGCCCCGTGGTCGCAAAAACGCTGCAAGCCATAGAAACCAGTTGGGTCGCAGAGGATTTTCCCGATGCGGCACGCCAGCGCGAACTGGCTGTACAAGCGGTCAAAGCTGTTTTGTCCGGACTTGATTAATCAAATTGATTGTTCCGCGGGAATCCCTGCGGCGGCAATCGGCCAGCGGCACCGCGCGCAACACGCCATAACGACATGTCATGCTCCGTCCGCATCCGCCCACTGTCGCCGCCCATGGCCCAGCTAAGGCCTTCGCTCATGCGGAAACAAATGGCATCCGCAAGCCCGCCGTCCTTATAGCGTTGCAAGGTAACGCCCTGCCCTTTGGACATTTCAGGAATTTCGGTCATCGGGAAGACAACCAGTTTCCGGTTATCGCCCACCACGGCGACATATTGGTCGCGCAAGGCGGCTTCATCCGAAGTCTCCGGCGGTGCGAGGCGGACGACTTTCAGCCGCGTGCCAGGCTTCAATGTCACAACGCCGCGTCCTTTGCGTGTCTCGGCGATAACATCGCTGATGCGCGCAATGAAACCCTTTCCGGTGGTAGCAGCCAGCAACATTCGGCCATCGGCAACGGCCGGGAAAACGGCAATAATATCGTTTCCTGCTTCCATGTCGATCATCGTGCTCACAGGCTCACCGAAACCTCGCGCACCGGGAAGTTTATCCGCACCCAAGGTGTAAAAACGGCCATTTGCGGTCGCAATAAGGATCTTGTCCGTCGTTTGGGTATGGAAGGCGAAAGCGGGGCCATCCCCTTCCTTGAACTTGAAATCTGCGCGTGCGGAGAGGTCAGCATGCCCCTTCATCGCCTTGATCCAGCCGCGCTTTGACATGATGACGGTCACAGGTTCGCGTTCCACAAAGGCCTCAAGCGAAATCTCGCGCACTTGCCCGGCTTCTTCCAAACTTGTCCGGCGGCGTCCAAGCGCCGTTTCTTCGGCGTAATTCTTACGCAGTGCCGAAAGGTCTTTCTTCAAACGCTTCTTTTGCAGCGCCGGGCTTTCGATCAATTTTGCAAGCTCTTCACGCTCGGCCTCTAACGCTTCAAGCTCCCGCCGTAGTTCCATTTCCTCAAGCCTGCGCAAGGACCGCAAACGCATGTTCAGGATGGCCTCGGCCTGTCGGTCATTCAATTGGAATTCCGCCATCATGACGGGCTTGGGTTCGTCCTCTGTACGGATAATCTCGATAATGCGGTCAAGATTAAGGAACGCAATGATATAGCCTTGAAGCAGCTCCAGCCGCGCGTCGATTTTCTCAAGCCGGTGCTGGGATTTGCGGACGAGCACTTCAATCTGGTGCCGCAACCAGTGCCGCAGGACTTCGCCTAAGCCCATAACCTTAGGCGTGCGGTCGGAATCCAACACGTTCATGTTTAACGAGAAGCGCGTTTCCAAATCGGTCAGGCGGAACAAGGCGTTTTTCAGGTCTTCGGGATCAACATTGCGGCTTTTCGGCACAAGCACAATGCGGACATGCTCGTCGCTTTCATCGCGAATATCATCAAGAATGGGCAGCTTTTTGTCGGCAATGAGCTGCGCGATTTGCTCAATCAGCTTGCCCTTTTGCACTTGATAGGGAATTTCAGACACGACCAACTGCCATGTACCGCCGGGCAGTTTTTCAACGCCGGTTGGTTCCCATTTTTTGTCATCCTGCCAGCCGTTCGAGAAACGCGCGCGCACCCGCATGGCTCCTCGGCCAGAAGCATAAGCAGCGCTGATCACCGATGGGCTGTCCACCAACACGCCGCCCGTCGCAAAGTCCGGGCCACGCACAATTTCCATCAATTGTTCGTGACTGGCCTGCGGATTGTCAATCAACAGCATAGCAGCGTCAATAATCTCGGCGGCATTATGCGACGGTATGCTTGTCGCCATGCCCACGGCAATGCCGCTTGCCCCATTGGCCAGCAAGTTCGGGAACAGGCCGGGCATGACCTCTGGCTCTTCATCTTCGCCATTATAGGTTGGCCGAAAATCGGTCGCGTTTTCGTCAAGCCCGTTCATCAGCTCAATGGCCGTCTTTGTCAGCCGCGCTTCGGTATATCGGTAAGCAGCCGCATTATCGCCGTCGATATTGCCGAAATTGCCTTGGCCATCGACCAACGGATAGCGCAGGGAAAATGTCTGCGCGAGGCGGACCATCGCATCATACACCGACTGGTCGCCATGCGGGTGATATTTACCAATAACATCACCGACGACCCGCGCGCATTTCTTATACCCGCTGGCCGGATCAAGCTTCAACAGGCGCATGGCCCATAATAGACGCCGATGGACCGGCTTAAGCCCGTCCCGCAAATCTGGCAAAGAACGCGCCGTAATCGTTGACATTGCATAGATCAGGTAACGTTCCGACAAAGCCGCATCAAACGGCGTATCAACTATCGCGTCGAACGGATCTTCTGCTGGGGCATCAACGATATCAGACATGCATGAGCCGATAGCGGGCCAACCCGCAGTCGCAAAGCAACGATTTCAGCAATCCACAGCTAAATGCAATTTTTAGGGTCAGGACCACTTAAATCCACCTTCGCGGCGTCAAAATGGCAAAGATATCGAAGCAAAATGTCCGCTGCCACGTTGGCAAAGCTAGACTTAGAAACACTAAGCCTGCGCCTTTCCGCCTGGCACTGAACAATATGGCCTCAAACCGCGAAGGTGCATTTAAGTGTTCCTGACCCTAGAATCTATTCGGATATAAGTGCGTTGCCGCAAAGCCACAGTTCCATGAAAAAATATTTCAATATTGCGTCTTTACTGGAACTTAACGCAATAAAGTGTCAGATTCATGTCAACAACCAAAATACACGCATAACAACGGGGAAAGAAAATGAATACGCATAAGCTAATTTCAGCACTTGCAGTGACGGTTTCGACCACTGCTCTATTTATAGCTGCGGCAAATCCAGCCTTTGCTCAAGACAGCGCGCCGCAAGATGCGGTCGTTGAAGAAGCAACTGGCCAAGACGCCATTATCGTCACCGGCACGCGCCGTACCGACCGTACTGTTGCCGATAGCCCTGTTCCAGTCGACGTGATCTCAGGTGATGCGCTCGCCAGCACAGGACTGACAGAAACAAACAAAATCCTCAACCAGCTCGTGCCGTCATTCAACTTTCCTCAGCCGTCAATTACCGATGGCACAGATGTTATTCGCCCCGCTTCTCTTCGCGGGCTCGCACCAGATCAAACTTTGGTACTCGTGAATGGCAAGCGTCGCCATGTCACCGCATTGCTGAACGTAAACGGCTCCGTAGGGCGGGGCAGCGCAGCCGTCGACCTCAACCTCATTCCTGCGCTTGCAATTGAGCGCGTCGAAGTGCTGCGCGATGGCGCTTCATCGCAATATGGCTCAGATGCTATTGCGGGCGTCATCAACATACGGACCAAAACTGCTGATAATGGTGGCAGAGCAAGCATCAGTTGGGGTAAATATTACAGCGACATGGCTGGTGTACCGCGCGTGACCGGCTTGCAAACCGTCGGCAACCAGCCCGTTCTCAATCCCGCAGATAACCGATTTTTCCTTGCAAACACTGATGGCGAGCAAAAAGCGCGCGACGGCGAGTATAAAACCGCGGCTGTCAACATCGGCATACCGATCGGCGAAGGTTATATAAATCTGACAGGCGAATATCGTGATCGCGACGCAACCAATCGTTCAGGCTTCGATCTGCGGCCGAACTACAACCGCCCAACAGCGGCTTTTGATTCAAAAGAACTCACTTTCAACCGCCGCAATTTTATTTTTGGCGACGCAAAGACCGAAGATTATAACTTTTTCGGTAGCGCTGGCATGCCAGTTGGTGAATCCTTAGAAATCTATGCCTTTGGCTCCTTTGGACACCGCGATGGCCTCAGCGCTGCTAACTATCGACAATCGTCATCGGCAAACAATCGCGACTGGTCGGTGTTGACACCCAACACAGCGGCTACCACAGCAAATTTCGTACCGCTACGCGCTGACGGTTTCCTGCCATTTATCGATTCCGAACTTCAAGATTATGCTGGCTTCATTGGCATCAAGGGACAAGTTGGTGGCTGGAACACTGATCTGTCCATCGGATATGGAAATAACAGATTTGATTACATGGTTCGCAACAGTGTTAATACGAGCTTTGGCCCTGCCAGCCAAACTGATTTCGACGCAGGTGGACTTGAATTTGGGCAATTGACCGCAAATCTGGATGTCTCGCGTGAATTTGATTTCGGTCTTGCGTCCCCGATTTCTTTCGCTGTTGGTGTTGAATATCGGGATGAGAATTTCAAAATCCGGTCGGGCGATACGCAATCTTTCGCCATTGGGCCCTTTTTTCGTGCATCGTTCGTAACAACGGCTGTCAATTGCGCGGCTCAAACTGGAGTGTTTAACGCGTCAACCAATGTGTGCAGCTTCCCCGGACGGGGAGCTTTAGTTGGCGCACAAGGTTTCCCGGGCTTCCCCACGTCGGCGGCCACCGACGCGAGCCGGAACAGCAAGGCAGCCTATGTCGAACTTGATGGCGACCTGTTCGACGGCCTAACCGTCACGATCGCCGGACGTTATGAGGATTTTTCGGACTTTGGCAGTGCGTATAACGGCAAATTAGCGATGCGTTATGAGCCAGTAGAGGGCCTTGCGTTTCGTGGTTCTTACTCGAACGGCTTCCGCGCGCCTTCTCTTCACCAACAGTTTTTTACGACAACATCGACTAATTTCATCGCTGGTCTTCCAGTCGAAATCAGCACGGTTGCGGTAAACAGCCCCGTCGCAAAGGCATTGGGCGCACAGGCGTTGAAAGCTGAAAAATCCAAAAATCTCAGCCTCGGCATTACCATGCAGCCAACGTCACAGCTCAGTTTGACGATGGACTACTATAACATCAAAATTGAAGACCGCATTGTTTTGACAGAAAATTTAGGCGCAGCTGGCACAGGTGGTGCAGCAATCCAGACCGCCGTGAAGACTATTCTTGACGCGAATGGCTTCCAGAGCGTCGGTGCTGCCCGCTTCTTCATCAACGGGCTGGATACTACGACGCAAGGTATCGACGCAGTAGCGAGTTGGCGGGCGGATGCGGGAGATTTCGGCAATTGGACGCTGACCGCCGCATACAATCTAAATGAAACCAAAATCGATCAGCGCATCAACGCACTGGGTCCGCTTTCGGCGATTCCCGGTTTGGTTCTGTTCGGTCGAGTAGAGGGCATACGCTTCACCAATGGACAGCCAAGCGACAAGATCGTTTTAAGTACCGATGGTAAGATCGGAGACCTCGGAATCACTGCACGCTCAACACGCTACGGTGAAGTTACATCACCCGATGCAGCGGCGCCCATCGCAAATGCTGCTAGCCTTGTTGCGCTGGGTCCCGATGACTTGGTGCTGCGTGCAAAATGGATCACCGACTTGGAGTTCCGCTACACATTTGCGGAACGGATTGAATTGGCAGTCGGTGCGAATAACTTGTTCGACGTTTATCCGGATGCGCGACCACAGGGTGCACGGGCAACCGGCGGAAGTTTCCCAGTGAATGCTGGATATTTTCCCTATTCGGGCTTCTCTCCATTTGGGTTTAACGGCCGCTTCCTTTACGGACGGCTCTCCGTCAATTTCTAATCCCTCAAGAACTTGAACAAGAAGGGCGCGGCGTAAAACCCGCGCCCTTCTTTTTGGGCCTCGCGTTTTGACGCCCAACCTTACGCCTGCTAACGGGTCCACGACTCCCAAAATCAGCCGAAGGCGTTTCTTATGATCCCACGTTATTCCCGCCCAGACATGGTCAAGATTTGGGAGCCGGAAAACCGTTTCCGCATTTGGTTCGAGATAGAAGCGCATGCCACAGACGCGCTGGCCCAAATTGGCGTTGTGCCGGCATCAGCCGCCCAGGCCCTTTGGACGTGGTGGGCAACAAACCCAGTTATCGACGTCGCGGCTATCGACGCAATCGAAGTCGTCACAAAGCATGACGTTATCGCGTTCCTGACATGGGTTGCAGAACAAGTCGGCGACGAGGCCCGCTTCATGCATCAGGGCATGACGTCCTCCGATGTTCTTGACACCTGCCTTGCCGTCCAATTGACTCAGGCGACAGACCTGTTGCTCGCTGACATGGATGCACTTCTTGCCGCCATCAAAAACCGCGCGATGGAACATAAGTTCACACCGACCATTGGCCGCAGCCATGGCATACACGCCGAACCCATCACCTTTGGTATGAAGCTGGCGCAAGCTTATGCCGAATTTGCCCGCGGTCGCGCACGTCTGGTTGCGGCGCGCGCCGAAATCGCGACCTGTGCAATTTCGGGTGCCGTCGGTACCTTCGCCAATATTGACCCCAAAATAGAGGCGCATGTTGCCGCCAAGCTTGGCCTTGCAGTTGAACCAGTATCAACGCAGGTCATTCCCCGTGACCGCCATGCCATGTATTTTGCGACGCTGGGCGTCATCGCCTCATCCATTGAGCGTCTCGCGACCGAAGTGCGTCATTTGCAGCGCACGGAGGTGCTGGAGGCGGAGGAATATTTTGCGCCGGGGCAAAAGGGCAGCTCGGCCATGCCGCATAAGCGCAACCCGATCTTGACCGAAAACCTCACGGGGCTTGCCCGTATGGTCCGTGGCTATGTCACCCCCGCGCTCGAAAATGTCGCCTTATGGCATGAACGCGACATCAGCCATTCGAGCGTTGAACGCTATATCGGCCCCGATGCCACCATCACGCTCGATTTCGCGCTTGGCCGTCTGACGGGTGTCATAGACAAGTTGCTGATCTACCCCGATCGGATGCAAAAGAATCTTGATCGCATGGGCGGGCTTGTCCATTCGCAGCGCGTCCTGTTGGCACTGACTCAGGCGGGCATTAGCCGCGAAGACAGCTACCGCATTGTGCAACGCAATGCGATGAAGGTGTGGGAGTCAGATGGCGCAGAATCGTTAATGGAACTGCTTAAAGCCGACCCGGATGTTACCGCAAAAATGACCGCGACGGAAATCGAAGATCGTTTCAATCTTGATTATCATTTCAAGCACATCGACACCATTTTTGACCGGGTGTTTGGCTAGGGACAGGACCACTTAAATCCACCTTTGTTTGAAGCGCATGTGACGAAAAGATACTAATCCCTACCCAAAGGGAGAAAGTTTCCTTAAACTATGCGTCAAAAGGAGACGCCGAACGATGCGATTTCTAAAAACGCTGATTTGGGTAACAATCATTATCGGGTTGATTGTGTTCGCGATCAACAATTGGGGCCCTGTGTCTGTCCGCCTTTGGGGCGGACTTCGCTTGGATACCAAATTGCCAGCTTTGGTTATTGTCTCGTTCCTGCTTGGGTTTTTGCCGCTGTACCTTTTGCACCGTACGCAAGTGTGGCGCATGAAACGGCGCATATTGACGCTTGAGGGCAACCAGCGGACATCGGCTTTCCCGCCGCCACCTCCAGCCTCTCCTCCCCCTAGTTACACTGCTGTGGATTCGATATGACCAACCCAATCTTCGTCGCCATCGACACGCCCTATCTGGAAGACGCTCTGGAATTGACCCGCCGTATCAAGGGACAAGTTGGCGGGGTAAAACTCGGCCTCGAATTTTTCTGCGCCAATGGCCATCATGGCGTGCATGAGGTGCAGAAACTGGGCCTACCGATTTTCCTCGACCTGAAATTACACGACATTCCCAATACCGTTGCCAAGGCGATGCAGGCAATCAACGCACTGGAACCCGCCATCGTCACCATTCACGCCGCAGGTGGCCGCGCGATGATGGAGGATGCCAAGGCTGCGGCAGGCCTGCATACCAAAGTGGTCGCGGTAACGGTGCTGACCAGTCTGGACGATCATGATCTCAACCGCGTTGGCGTATCGGACAGCCCGGAGCTGCAAGTGGCCCGCTTGGCCGCGCTCGCGCAAGAGGCAGGCCTTGATGGTATTGTCTGTTCGGGGCATGAAGTGAAAGCGGCCAAAAAGGCGTGGAAGGATGGTTTCTTCGTCGTCCCCGGCCTTCGGCCCACAGGCGGTTCCACCGCCGACCAAAAACGCACTGTGACGCCCAGGCAGGCCCGTGACGATGGTGCGAGCATATTGGTTATCGGCAGACCCATCACCAAAGCAGAAAGCCCTGACGACGCTGCACGCGCGATTATGGGCACGCTTTAAGTCATTCGCATTCCCTGTCATGCTGAACTTGTGTTGGCATGACGAACTGCCGCCCTCCTTCTCGTCACCCTGAACTTGTTTCAGGGCCCATTTTGCCTAACGAAATGTGGGTCGCGGCGGCGCGATGGATGCTGGAGCCGAAGGCTGGCAGAGCCAAAACAAGTTCAGCATGACGGAAGTGAAATGGTCGGCTATTGCGCCCAATATGAACACAAACATCAAAATTTGCGGGCTTAAAGACGAAACTGTAGTCGATGCGGCTGCGAAGTCGGGCGCTACCCATATTGGCCTCGTACATTTCGAGAAAAGTCCGCGCCATGTTGGATTGGAACACGCCGCCGCCCTGCGGATGCGCGCGCCGGCATCGCTGAAAGTTGTTCTATTGCTGGTGAACGCCGAGCCTGGCCTCACCGCCAAAGCGATTGAGGTCGTCAAGCCCGATATCGTGCAATTTCACGGCTCGGAGACCGCGATATGGCTTCGCGTCCTGAAAAGCGCGGTTGATATCGAGATTTGGAAGGCGTTCGGCGTTCGGGACGCGGCATCGCTCAAAAATGCAGATGAATATGTCGATGCAGCAGACCTCATCTTGTTTGATGCGCCAGCACAGGCCTTGCCCGGCGGGACGGGCATACGGTTTGATTGGTCATTGCTGACCGAGCATAAGCACAAGCTCCCTTGGGGCCTTGCTGGCGGCCTGACCCCCGACAACGTCAAGGAAGCTTTGCGCCAAACACGCGCACAACTGGTCGACACATCGTCGGGCGTCGAATCCGCGCCGGGCATCAAGGATGTGGACAAGATTGCGGCCTTCTGCCAAGCGGTGCGCGATTACAGTCATTAGCGGGCTGATACTTCACTCCCCCCGCCCCTTTAGCGGAGGGGCAGCAAGACTTGGCATCTCCGATGCCTAGTCGCAGCGGGGTGGGGCTTGTCAGCCTTGCGCTAACTAAACAGACCCCACCCCAACCCCTCCCCTGAAGGGGCGGGGCTTAATGGACCCGAACCGATGAATGTGAACGTCAACTCCTTTCGCAACCAACCCGACGAACGTGGCCATTTTGGTCAGTT
This sequence comes from Sphingorhabdus sp., assembly GCF_050921905.1. Classification (NCBI taxonomy): domain Bacteria; kingdom Pseudomonadati; phylum Pseudomonadota; class Alphaproteobacteria; order Sphingomonadales; family Sphingorhabdaceae; genus Sphingorhabdus; species Sphingorhabdus sp. The sequence goes on from NZ_CP050888.1 coordinate 962,066, forward strand.
TGGCGGACGCTATGTCGCCGAAACGCTTATGCCGCTCGTGCTTGATCTGGAGCGCGAATATCGCGCGGCGCAACAGGACCCGGCCTTTGCCGCGCAGTTCGATGATCTGCTGGAACATTATGTCGGCCGCCCATCGCCGCTATATTATGCCGAGCGTTTGACCGAGGAAGTCCGCAAGGACGCGCCTGCGGGCAAAGGCGCGCAAATCTGGTTCAAACGTGATGAATTGAACCACACCGGCGCGCATAAGATCAACAACTGCGTCGGCCAAATTTTGCTTGCTATTCGTATGGGCAAGACGCGGATCATTGCAGAAACCGGCGCTGGCCAACATGGCGTTGCCACCGCAACCGTCTGCGCACGTTTTGGCCTGCCCTGCTTCATCTATATGGGCGCAAAAGACATTGAGCGGCAGCAGCCAAATGTGTTCCGCATGCGCCTGTTGGGCGCAGAGATTATTCCCGTCACCAGCGGCGCTGGCACGTTAAAGGACGCGATGAACGAAGGGCTGCGTGACTGGGTCGCCAATGTCCATGACACATTCTACATCATCGGCACGGCGGCTGGCCCCCATCCGTATCCCGAATTGGTCCGCGATTTCCAAAGCGTCATCGGCAAGGAAGCGCGCGCACAAATGCTAAGCCGCATCAATCGCTTGCCCGATTTGCTGGTCGCCTGCATTGGCGGCGGTTCAAACGCTCTAGGGCTGTTCCATCCGTTTCTCGACGACAAAGACGTGGCGATGCTCGGCATTGAAGCGGCGGGTCACGGTCTCGACAAGGAACATGCCGCGTCTTTGGCGGGCGGTCGCCCCGGCATCCTCCACGGCAACAAAACCTATTTGCTGCAGGATGCAGACGGCCAAATTGCCGAGGCGCACTCAATTTCGGCTGGCCTTGATTATCCCGGCATTGGTCCGGAGCATAGCTGGCTTAAGGAAATTGGCCGCGTGCGGTATGACAGCGTGACCGATGTCGAGGCCCTTGCCGCCTTCCAATTGCTCTGCCGCACCGAAGGCATCATTCCAGCGCTGGAGCCAGCCCACGCGATTGCCGCCGTTGAGCGCGAAGCCAAAATGATGGACCGCGATCAGATCATCTTGGCAAACTTATGCGGGCGTGGTGACAAGGATATTTTCACTGTGGCCGAGGCGCTGGGGACGACGATATGAAACCGACCGACTGTCATGCTGAACTTGTTTCAGCATCTTACTTTTCACCGTCGCAAAGTAAGACCCTGAAACGAGTTCAGGGTGACGATGCGGGAGGGACGACGATATGAAGGCCTTTCTTCTCGGATATCTGTGCGACGTTTTAATCGGAGTCATTATTATTTCCGCATTCAACTTCTTTAAAGGTGAGGTTCCGATTTTTGGGGCCGACGATTTTTTGACCGTACTTTTATTTGTTACTGCGTTAACTTGGAGTAGGTGGTTTTGGGGATTGAAAGCAAAATGACCCGCCTCTCCACCGCCTTCACCAAACCCCACCCCGCGCTCGTCGCCTTCATCACCGCAGGTGATGGCGACACCGCCTTTAATCTCGACGCGCTGGTGGCGGGCGGGGCGGATGTTATTGAACTTGGCATGCCGTTCACCGACCCGATGGCCGATGGCCCTGTTATTCAGGAAGCAAATATACGCAGCTTGAACGCGGGGACCAAGACGGCAGATATCTTCGCCCTCGCCTCCGCCTTTCGCAAGCGCCATCCCGACATGCCATTAGTATTGATGGGCTATGCCAACCCCATGACGATCCGTGGCGGAGACTGGTTTGCGTCCGAATGCAACAAGGCGGGCGTCGACGGCGTTATCTGCGTCGATATTCCGCCCGAGGAAGACCCCGAGCTTGGCCCTGCTTTGCGCAATGCTGGCATTGACCTCATCCGCTTGGCGACACCGACAACGGACGCCGCCCGTTTGCCCACGGTCCTCAACGGCGCGTCGGGTTTCCTATATTATGTCAGCGTCGCTGGCATCACGGGCCTACAAGTCGCCGCACAGACAAGCATTGATGAAGCTGTCGCGCGCCTCAAGGCGCATACCGATCTGCCCATCGCCGTAGGCTTTGGCGTCCGCACCCCCGAACAAGCTGCCAACATCGCACGCGTTGCCGACGGCGTGGTGGTTGGCTCGGCAATTGTCGAATTGGTTGCCCAGCATGGCGCGAACGCCGCTGGCCCTATTCGCGATTATGTGGCATCTTTGAAAGAAGCTATCATTTCAGCAAGAGCATGATAACAAAACCGTAGTGCTGAGCCTGTCGAAGCACGCCTCTAGGGTCAGCGCCCTTCGACAGGCTCCCTTCGACAGGCTCAGGGCTACGGTAAAATTACAGGGGAAAATTCATGAATTGGGTCACCCGCGTTCGTAACGCCATTCCCTTCATCGCAAAGCGTGAAACCGCCGAAACGCTTTGGCACAAATGCAAGGGTTGTGAGGCGATGATCTTCCTGAAGGAATTTGAGGAAAATCAATCGGTCTGCCCCAAATGTGACCATCATGGCCGCATTGGTCCGGCGACACGCTTTGCGGCTCTGTTCGATGACGACAGCTACAATGTGCTGCCCCCACCCGTCGTTGGCGAAGACCCGTTGAAATTCAAAGATACCAAGAAATATACTGACCGCATAAAGGCCGCGCGCCTTGCCACTGGCGAGACCGATGCGATGATTTCGGCCAAAGGCGAGATCGACGGCCAGACGGTTGTTGTCAGTGTGCAGGATTTCGCCTTCATGGGCGGGTCCATGGGCATGGCGGTTGGCGAGGCATTTGTTGACGCGGTAAAGGCCGCGATCAAAGCAAAGTGCCCTTATGTCATTTTCACCGCAGCGGGCGGAGCTCGCATGCAGGAGGGGATATTGAGCCTGATGCAAATGCCGCGTTCGACCGTGGCGATACAAATGCTGCACGATGCAGGACTGCCCTATATCGTTGTGTTGACTGACCCAACCACCGGCGGCGTAACTGCGTCTTATGCGATGCTGGGCGACGTTCAGATTGCTGAACCGGGTGCTTTGATTGGCTTTGCTGGACAGCGCGTGATTGAACAGACGATCCGTGAAAAACTACCCGAAGGTTTCCAGCGCGCCGAATATTTGCTTGAGCATGGCATGATCGACATGGTCACGCACCGCCACGACCTGCGCGGTGTGTTGTCGCAGCTCATCGGCTATCTCGCGCCGGAGAAAAAGGCGGCTTGATAGAATGGGTTGTAATGCTACCCCGCCGTCACCCTGAACTTGTTTCAGGGTCTATTTCTACGCATGGGCCGCCGGTTTTTGCCGCGCAATGGACCCTGAAACAAGTTCAGGGTGACGAATTGTTTTTCGGAAGCTATTTGGCCCTACATGCCTGACCACGCTACCTCCACTGACCCTGCCGTTCAGGCGCAGCTTGACCGGTTGACGATGCTGTCGCCCGGCAAGGACATATTGGGCCTTGGACGTATCGCCACCTTGCTGGATCGGCTCGGCAACCCGCATCATCATCTCCCGCCCGTCTTCCATGTCTCCGGCACCAACGGCAAGGGTTCGACCTGTGCCTTTCTGCGCGGCGCGATTGAAGCGGCTGGCCTGACCGCCCATGTCTATTCCAGCCCGCATCTGGTGCGCTTTAACGAGCGCATCCGCATCGCAGGGCGGTTGATTGACGATGCCACCTTGTCCGCACTCCTGTCCGAAGTTCTTGACCATGCAGAAGGGTTGGAGGCCAGCTTTTTCGAAGTCACAACCGCCGTTGCCTTTTGCGCCTTTGCGCGGACGAAGGCCGATGCGTGCATCATTGAGGTTGGCCTTGGCGGACGGTTAGACGCCACCAACGTTCTGGCCAATCCCATAGCGTGCGGCATATCCTCGCTGGGGTTGGATCATGAGGGGTTTTTGTTGGCGGCAGAAGAAGGGCTACCCGACATGCTGCCGCTTGACCGAATCGCGTTTGAAAAGGCGGGCATTGCCAAGTCCGGCGCGCCTTTGGTGACGCAAAAATATAGCGTGTCGATGGCTAACACCGTTGCCGCGCAAGCGTCCTTGCACGACGCCGTGTTACACGCACGCGGCGAAGGCTGGGACGCGGCGGTATATGATGGCCGTCTGCATTATCGTGACGCGGCTGGAAAGTTGAACCTGCCCCTGCCCCGCATGCCGGGCGCGCATCAGGCGGATAATGCGGCCTTGGCAGTGGCGATGCTGCGGCATCAAACGGCAATCCACATTCCAGAAGCCGCATTGTCCGCCGCGATGGAGTGGACGCGCTGGCCGGCAAGGATGCAATTGCTGGCGGCAGGCCTCCTGACCGAATTATTGCCCGATGGTTCGCATGTCTGGCTGGATGGAGGCCATAACCCAGACGCAGGGGCAGCGATTGCCAAAACACTCGAAAACGGCGCGCCAGTGCATGTCATTATCGGCATGTTGCAGAATAAGGACGCGCTTGGTTTCCTCGCGCCATTTGGGCACAAAATTGAAACGCTCACTGCCGTGCCGATAGCGGGGCATGCGCATCATATGCCAAGCGAACTGTGCGACGTGGCGCGTTCTAAACTACACATCACTGACGCAGAGGCAACAGGCGACATTGTAACCGCGCTGGCACGGTTGGCGGGGCAGCAAGCGCCAGCCAATGTCCTGATCTGCGGCTCGCTCTATCTGGCTGGCGAAGTGTTACGCTTGAACGATCAGGTCCCTGATTGATCGTGCCATCCCTGCGAACGCTGGGATGGCAATGCTCTGCTAGACTTAGTCAGCCTTGCGCTACCCTTTTCGGCTGCCCTTTCCAAGCAAGCAATCCTCCGGCGAATAGCAGCGCTGCGAATGACCATGTGATATCATTTGCGAACTCCAGCGGTTGCGAAAGTAACAGCCCGATGAGGCCCGCCACCACGAGCAAGAAGCCAAGGATGCGTATCGGCCCGACCGGATCCTTCATCACCTTTTCATCGACAGTCTTAACCTGATGGATGCTTTGCACGACGTAGCCTTTGCTCCACAACACCCAAAGCAGGATCATGCCCGGAATCGCGGCGACCACGGTGAAGCCCCAAAAACCAACCCAACCTACATTTTCCGCAACAATGCCCGCTGGCCCCGCCATGAACGTCCGGCCAACGCCAGCGAAAGACGATAGCAAAGCAAATTGCGTCGCGGTGTAGGCGATACTCGACAAGCCCGACAAATAGGTGGCGAACACCGTCAGCCCGATGCCGCTGGTCAAATTTTCCGTGCAAATGGCGGCAACCATCATCCAGTAGTTATTGCCCGACGCAGCCAAGATCATGAACATGATGTTGGAGAACATCATCAACAGGCCCGAGATGAGCAACGCGCGGCCCATGCCGAGCCACAATATGAAGGGCGCGCCCAAGGCAGATCCTACAATCAACGCGCCAAAGCCCCATAATTTATTGGCTGAAATATAATCGAAATCGGAAAAGCCCAGGTCAACGATCATGGGGCTCAACATCACCTGCCCCATGGCGTCGCCTACCTTGTACACGAGTACAAAGCCAAGAATGAGGAATGCACCATGCCGTGTCAAAAATTCGCGGAAGGGGTTGACCACGGCCTCCGTCAACCACTGCTTCGGCTTCATGCCCTCAACATGGACGAAACGGTCAACAAACTTACCCGGTCCCGCCCATAATGCGCCAATGATGGCAGGAATGATGCAAAATGCAGTCAAACCATAAGCCGTAGACCAGCCAAGACCTAACCCCTCTTGCGATGCAAAATAGATGGTCCCCGCGCCAGCGATCAAATTGCCTGTGCGATAGCCAAACTGGTTTGTGGCGGTGCCATGGGCGAACTCTTCCTCTTCCAATATTTCGATGCGATAGGCGTCAATAACAATGTCCTGTGTCGCTGATAAGAAGGCCGTAATGAGCGCCCAAATCGCAAACTTGCCCATGTCACCTGGCTGGGGATCGCTCGCACCCAATTGCCAGATCGACACAAAAAGCAATGCCTGCACAAAGAACAACCAGCTTCGGCGTTGACCGAATGCCTTAGTCAGGAACGGTAGATGCAGCTTGTCGACCAAGGGTGCCCATAGGAATTTGATGGTGTAGGGAATGCCCAACGCCACCGCAAAACCGATGGTCGCGGTATCGATACCAACCTTAGCCAGCCAGAATGTCATGGTCGCGATAAGCAACGTCAGCGGAAAACCGCTGGAAATGCCAAGCAGGAAAGTAATGACGGGGTTTTTGCGTAAATATGGCCGAAAAGCTGGAACGAGCATCGCAATAACAGGCAGTGCAATGAGAACTGCTGCAAAAATGATAAAACGCTGCAAATCGACTGACATTTGTACCCCTCCGATATTCTCTCAAACCGCAGTGCTGAGCTGCGTCGAAGCACGCCCTGCCTTCAAGCGCCCTTCGACGATGCTCAGGGCTACGGTTATCTGTTCCACTTCGCTCTAAATCGATTTTCCTGAATGGCCAGTGACTTTTGAAGCAATATGCGTCAAAGGCGCGGATATGGTTAAACCTCCGTCAAAAGCACCTGCCCGCCCTGCCAAGCCACCGCGTCTGCGTTGGGACAGCAAACCGTCGCGTAAACCCAACCCAAATGCTGGCCCCAGCAAGGGCGCTTTGGAACGTAAGGATGGTGAAGAGCGCATTGCAAAGCTGCTCGCGCGCGCTGGCGTTGCGTCGCGGCGCGAAATCGAACGCATGATTGCCGATGGCCGGGTAACGCTGAATAATGAAAAGGTGGAAACGCCCGCAACTTTGCTGAAATCGCTGCACGGGGTCGCTGTGGATGGCAAGGCCGTGGGTCAACCCGCGCCAACGCAGCTTTACATGTTCCACAAACCCGAAGGCTGCCTAACCGCCGAACGCGACTTTAGCGGGCGCAAAACGATCTATGACGTTCTGCCAAAGGACTTGCCGCGTCTGATGCCGATTGGTCGGCTCGATCTCAACACCGAAGGCTTGTTGTTGCTGACCAATGATGGCGAATTCAAACGCCAGATGGAATTACCATCGACCGGTGTTGAACGCACCTACCGCGCCCGTTGCTTTGGTGATGTCAGTCAGGAACAGCTTGAGGAGCTCATTCACGGTATCGAGATTGAGGGCGTGAAATATGGCAAGATCGACGCCAATCTGGAACGCCGCACGGGCCGCAATGGCTGGGTCGAAATGACACTGACGGAAGGCAAGAATCGCGAAGTCCGACGGGTGTTGGAACATCTTGGACTTGAAGTCAGCCGCCTTATCCGGACGCGTTATGGCCCGTTCGTGCTGGGCGAGCTTGCGCCGGGCACCGTCGGCGAAGTGCGCCGCGTGGACCTGATTGAATTTCGAAAGACGTTGAAATAATGCGGATCATTTCCGGCCAGTGGCGCTCTCGACCGCTTATTGCGCCCAAAGGCGACACAACCCGCCCGACGGCTGATCGCACGCGGGAGACATTGTTCTCCATGCTGACAAGTCGGTTGGGGTCGTTTGAAGATTTGCGTGTGCTTGACCTGTTTGCTGGGTCTGGCGCGCTGGGGCTTGAGGCCTTGTCGCGCGGCGCGGCGCACTGCACCTTTGTTGAACATGACGCGCTAGCGCTCGACGCACTTGCCGCAAATATCAACAGGCTTGGCGCAAAAGACCAAAGCGAACTTCGTAAATCCTCGGTGTTGTCTCTCGGCACCGCGATAAAGCCAGCGGATATTGTCCTAATGGATCCGCCTTATTTGAGCGGTGCCGGTTCGGTCGCGTTGGATAAATTGGTCCGTTTTGGCTGGTTCGCACCATCTGCCTGGATCAGCGTCGAAACCAGTATAAAAGAAGATGTTGATGTGAAGGGTTTCACGATCGACACCGTCCGCAATGTCGGCAAAGCAAAACTTACACTGTTACGGCCTGCGGCCAGTTAACGGCGCGCGCTCCTTGCGGCGCATTATAGTTCCGCCATGTGACCGAACAGCGCTTGCGGTTCATCGCTCCGTTCCCTAACTGTTCGCCTATGTCAGAAATTGTGGTCCAGCCCGATCCGTCCGAAACAGAACCCCCTTGGTTGCGCGGGTTAAACCCGCCGCAGCGTGAGGCTGTGCTAACGACCGAAGGACCTGTGCTCCTGCTGGCGGGCGCTGGCACGGGCAAAACGGCTGCGCTGACTGCGCGTATGGCACAGATATTATACACACGCCAAGCATGGCCGTCGGAAATCCTTGCCGTCACCTTCACCAACAAGGCCGCACGCGAAATGCGGGAGCGCGTTGGGGCGATGGTCGGGTCCGCGGTGGAGGGGATGCCGTGGCTTGGCACCTTCCATAGCATTGGCGCAAAACTGCTTCGCCGCCACGCTGAAGTCATTGGACTGCAGAGCAACTTCACGATCATCGACACCGACGATCAACTCCGGCTGTTAAAGCAGCTTATCCAGTCCGAGGATTTGGACGACAAGCGCTTCCCCGCGCGCGGACTTGCGAGCTTGCTCGACAAATGGAAGAATGCGGGCAAATCCCCTGCCGATTTGAATGCCGCCGATAATGAGGCTTTTGCCAATGGCAAGGGGCGACATATATATGCGCTATATCAGGCGCGGTTGCTGGCGTTGAACGCCTGCGACTTTGGTGATTTGTTGTTGCATGGCCTGAACCTGTTGAAGAACAACCGCGACATCCTCGAAAAATATCAGGCGCAGTTCAAATATATCCTCGTCGACGAATATCAGGATACAAACGCCGTTCAGTATCTCTGGCTGCGATTACTCGCGCAGAAACGCAAAAATATCTGCTGCGTCGGTGACGATGACCAAAGCATCTATTCATGGCGCGGGGCCGAGGTTGCCAACATATTGCGCTTTGAAAAGGATTTCCCGGGCGCAAAGACGATAAAGCTAGAGCAAAATTACCGCAGCACGCCGCATATTCTTGCCGCTGCATCAGGCCTGATTGATGCCAACAGCGCCCGGCTTGGCAAGACCTTGTGGACCGAGTTGGACGATGGCGAAAAGGTTCGGATCATCGGCGTATGGGACGGCGCCGAAGAGGCCCGCCGCGTCGGTGAGGAAATTGAGGCAATACAGTATAAGGGTGAAAGCCTGGACAGCATCGCTATCCTCGTCCGCGCGCAGCACCAGACGCGCGAATTTGAAGACCGCTTCATACAAATCGGCGTCAACTATCGGATTGTCGGTGGTTTTCGTTTCTATGAACGTGCCGAAATTCGCGATGCCATCGCCTATTTACGCATCGTCAATCAGCCCGCCGACGACCTCGCGTTCGAACGGATCGTCAACGTGCCGAAGCGCGGCATTGGCGACAAGGCGGTTGAGAAAATCCATATCGTGGCCCGCGCAGAACGTGCGCCTTTGTCCGTTGCCGCCGCGCGTTTGGTGGGGACCGACGAGCTGACTGGCAAGGCACGAAAGTCACTCGCGGACCTTGTCGTCGACATTGCCCGCTGGCGGGACGCGGCCGCGACGATGTCGCCTGCCAATCTGACACGGCTGATATTGGACGAAAGTGGTTACACCACCGTCTTGCAAGCCGAACGCAGCGTTGAGGCATCTGGCCGCCTTGAAAACCTGAGCGAACTGGCCCGCGCGATGGAAGAATATGAAACTTTAGGGGAGTTTTTGGAGCATGTCAGCCTCGTCATGGACAATGATCGCGGCGACACAGGCGCAAGCGTCACCATCATGACCATCCATGCCGCCAAGGGCCTTGAATATGACAATGTCTTTCTGGTGGGATGGGAAGAAGGTATTTTCCCATCGCAACGCGCGTTGGACGAAGGTGGCCTTGCCTCGTTAGAGGAAGAACGCCGACTGGCTTATGTCGCGATCACCCGCGCCAAGCGCAAATGCACCATCATCCATGCCGCAAATCGGCGAATTTACGGCCAGTGGACCAGCAGCATCCCCAGCCGTTTCATTGAAGAATTGCCGCTCGACCACATTGAGGCAGAGCAGACGATGACCGGCGGTGCATCCTTATGGCGGGCGAACTGGAGCGAACAATCCGACCCGTTTGCGCATCTGGCCGCCGCTAATCAGGGGCGAAGCAATGCGCGTGGCCCAGGCTGGCAACGCGCCGCCACCTCGGGCGGTTTCAACCCGCGTCCTCAGCGCATAGCCGAAAACACGCGCAGCGCCGTCAGCCTGGGCAATAAGGGCCGAAGCGACCTCAGCATTGGCCTTCGCGTTTTCCACGAAAAATTCGGCTATGGCGCGATTGCTTTGATTGAGGGCAACAAGCTTGAGATCGATTTTGAACAAGCCGGCCGTAAACGCGTGATGGACAGCTTTGTAAGTTTAGGCTGAACTGCTGCGGCCGGGACTGTATGATGGGGCTGGTAAAGACGCGTGCATTGCGGTTAAGGTGAGGCATGAACGCGGGGAATTCCAACATCATCAACGACGCCAGAGCGGCAGTTCAACGGCGCGATGGCGCGCTTGCGCATCGCTTGTTGGCAGAGCTTCCGGAAAGTGAAATGCCTTGGTTGCTGTTGGCGCAGGCGTGCAACCTACTCGGCAACCTCTTGGGCGAAGAAGCAGCATTACAGCGCCTGCTTGCATTGGAACCACGCAACCTGCCCGCGTTGATCTTGTCGGGCGAATTAAAGGCGCGGATGGGCGATGACCGCGCGGCAAATTCCTTCTTTCAAGCCGCGCTCAATCAAGCCGCGACCATTCCGACCGTCCCTACTGCTTTTCATCCAATGCTCAACCGTGCGCGCGATTTTATCGGGCAAGTGCAGGTCAAGTTTGAACAGCACTTGATTGACGGGCTGAAACAGGCCGGCCTCGCGCGCGATGGAAGGGTCGGCACTGCAGTCGATATGCTGCTTGGCCGAAAGCAGCTTTATCTGCAGCAGCCTTCCAGCTTTTATTTTCCAGGCTTGCCGCAACGGCAATTTTACGAGCGCGATGAATTCCTGTGGCTGACGGAAATCGAGGTCGCAGTGCCCGAAATGCAGGCTGAACTGCGCGCTGTGTTGGCGGATGGCAACGACTTCGCACCTTATGTGGAGGCAAATGCCGACCGACCGCTTGCGGCCAATCCGTTGATGAACGATCCCAAATGGGGAGCCTATTATTTTTGGCGCAATGGGGCAATCGTGCCCGAAAACTCTGCGCGCTGTCCGGTTACTATGCAGGCTTTGACGTATGCGCCGATGCCGCTGATCGACCAGAGGTCACCAATGGCATTATGGTCGTTGCTTAAACCAGATACCCATATCCAGCCGCATCATGGCCTGTTGAACACCCGCCTAATCTGCCACATTCCGTTAATCGTCCCGCATAGTTGCGCGATCCGCGTCGGCAATGAGACACGAAGCTGGCGTGAGGGTGAAGCGCTTATTTTCGACGACAGTTTTGAACATGAAGCATGGAACAAAAGCGGCGATACGCGCGTGATCTTGCTGTTCGAGATATGGCGCCCAGAAATAACGCTGGAAGAACGCGCTGCGCTGACGACGATATTCGAAATGATCAACAATTATCGTGGCGTGCCGGAAGATGCGGGTTAGACTGCGCATTGCGCTTGGAAACATAAGCCGATAGGCGCACAGAATATGTCCGACACGCCCGCTGAAACCCACCCGCTTAAAATTGCGGACTTCCGCTTTTACTGGATGGCGCGGTTTATGGCGGTGCTTGCGACGATGGGGATGGTCGTTGTTATCGGTTATCAGGCCTATGACATCGCGCGCAGCGATTATGGCATGTCCATTCGCGAGGCGTCATTGCAACTTGGCCTATTGGGGCTGGTGCAGTTTGTGCCGCTGGCGCTGCTGACGCCGGTGGCGGGATGGGCCGCAGATCGCTGGGAACGGCGGACTGTGGCGCGGCTCGCCAATAGCATCGACATGATGGTCGCGCTTGCTTTGGGTTGGTTCACCTTCATTGACGGGCTCACCCTTCCCATCCTTTTCCTGTTTGCAGCATTGCACGGCGTCGCACGGGTGTTTGTCGGGCCGTCAATGTCGGCGATTGCGCCCAACATCGTGCCGCCGGCATCATTGCCCCGCGCGATTGCCTTAAGCTCGATCGCTTGGCAAATCGGTTCGGTGTTCGGCCCTGCGGCCGGCGGCTTGATGTTCGCCGCAAATTCGTCACTGCCATATTTTGCTTCGGCTGGCCTCATGTTGATGGCGACCATCAGCCTCAGCTTTGTGCGGCCAGTCTTTCCGCCGCCTATGGAACAGAAGATTCACCCTATCCGCCAAATGGCGGACGGCATTCGCTATACTTGGTCGGAACGTTTCTTATTGGGTGCCATAACGCTTGACCTGTTTGCGGTGTTGCTGGCGGGCGCAACGGCCATGCTGCCCGTCTATGCACGCGACATATTGATGGTGGGACCGGACGGGCTTGGCCAATTGCGTGCGGCACCTGCTGTGGGCGCGTCAGTGGTGGCACTCATGCTTACCTTCCGTCCGCTGCGCCATAATGTTGGCGCAAAAATGCTTTGGGCTGTGGTCATATTCGGCATTGCGACCATTGGCTTCGGCCTGAGCCATGAAATAGGGGCGCGCGTGTTTGGCGGTGCTGAAATTGGTTTCCTTGATATGGGCGCTGGCATGGCGGTGGCGTTGGTTATGCTAGTTGTGCTTGGCGCTTCGGACATGCTGTCCGTTTATGTGCGCTCATCCCTGGTTCAGCTCAACACACCGGACGACATGCGCGGACGGGTGAGTTCGGTGTCCGGCCTTGCCATTTCCGCATCAAACGAATTGGGCGAATTGCAATCCGGTTTGGCCGCAGCGATGCTTGGTCCCGTCGGCGCAGTTGTATTTGGTGGCGCTGGTGCCATATTCGTTACAGCAATTTGGGCGGGGTTATTCCCCGAGCTTAAAAACGCCCGCAGTTTCGAACCACAATATAGAGGAAAAAGTCCATGAAAGCACAATCGATCCTCGAAACAATTGGCAATAGCCCGCATATTCGCATGGGACGTATGTTCCCGAATGCAGAGGTCTGGATTAAATCCGAACGGTCAAACCCCGGTGGGTCGATTAAGGATCGCATTGGTTTGGCCATGATAGAAGCAGCCGAAAAAGACGGTAGCCTTAAACCCGGCGGCACAATCATTGAACCGACCTCTGGCAACACCGGCGTTGGTCTTGCCATGGTGGCGGCGGTCAAGGGCTATAAGCTTATCCTCGTCATGCCCGAATCCATGTCGCTGGAGCGTCGCCGCTTGATGCTGGCCTATGGCGCGTCTTTTGACCTCACCCCGCGTGAAAAGGGCATGAAGGGCGCGATTGAACGCGCGCTTGAACTGGTATCGCAAACCACAAATTCATGGATGCCACAGCAATTCGAAAATCCCGCCAACATCGACGTCCATGTGCGCACAACGGCGCTGGAGATATTGGAAGATTTTGCCGACTCCCCTATTGATGTGATGATCACCGGCGTCGGCACAGGTGGGCATATAACAGGTTGCGCTCAGGTTCTGAAAAAGGCTTGGCCAAATCTGAAAGTGTTTGCGGTTGAACCAACGCTGTCTCCTGTCATCAGCGGCGGCCAACCGGGTCCACATGCGATCCAAGGGATTGGTGCTGGCTTCATTCCCGCCAATTTACATACGGCTTTGCTCGACGGGGTCATTCAGATTGATCCCGAAAACGCCAAAGAAACCGCGCGCCGCGCCGCACGCGAAGAGGGCATGCTGGTAGGCATTTCATCGGGCGCGACACTGGCCGCAATTGCGCAGAAACTGCCAGAACTACCCGCGGCAAGCCGCGTACTTGGTTTCAACTATGATACTGGTGAACGCTATCTATCGGTCCCGGATTTCTTACCGGTCGAGTAAACCAAAAATGCCGGGACTCATGTTCCCGGTATTTTGTTAGATAGCGGTGAAAGCCGCGATCACGCAGCAGCGAACATTTCCGGCGTAAGCGCCATGATCGCTTCGCTGCCCGCTTCAATCTTACGACGAAGCGCGCCGCAATCTGGCATATGACGCTCCGCAAAATAACGCGCTGTCACCAGCTTGGTTTGGTAAAATGCCGCGTTTCCTGTGCCTGCATCCAATGCCTTCTGTGCGCTTTGCGCCATACGTAGCCATTGCAGGCCAAGCGCAACGATGCCCATGATGTGCATATAATGATGCGCGCCAGCGCCGATATTGTTCGGATTGGCCATGCCATTTTGCATGAACCACATCGTTGACGCCTTCAAATCGCCATTGGCCTTTTCAAGACGACCGGCCAGATCCGCCAGCGGCCCATCCTTGGCAGTAGCGCATTCCTCATCCACAATCTTGAAAAGCGCCTGAATGGCGCGGCCACCATTTTGCGCGAGTTTCCGGCCGACAAGATCCATGGCTTGAACACCGTTCGTGCCTTCATAGATCATCGCGATGCGGGCATCGCGCACATATTGCTCCATGCCCCATTCGGCGATGTAACCATGGCCGCCATATACCTGCTGCGCATTGGTTGCGACTTCATAGCCCTTGTCCGTGCCATAACCCTTGATGACGGGAGTCAGCAAAGACAACAGGTCGTCGGCCATCTGCCGTTCTTCTTCGATTTGCGCATGTTGCAGCAAATCGGCCTGCAACGCGCCCCAGAGGCACAAGGCACGCATGCCCTCTGTAAACGACTTTGCATCCATCAGCATACGGCGAACGTCCGGATGCACGAACAGTGTATCTGCCTTTTGGTCCATATCTTGCGGCCCGGTCAACGCGCGCCCCTGACGGCGGTCTTGCGCATAATGAACGGCATTTTGGTAGGCGACTTCTGCAACGCTTAAACCCTGCTGCCCCACGCCAAGCCGCGCGATGTTCATCATGATAAACATTGCCGCAAGGCCCTTATGCTCTTCGCCCACCAAATAGCCGGTGGCACCATCATAATTCATGACGCAGGTGGCGTTGCCGTGGATACCCATTTTATGTTCAATCGAACCACAGGACAAAGCATTGCGTGCGCCAAGCGATCCGTCGTCGTTCACAAGGAACTTAGGCACGATGAACAGCGATATACCTTTCACGCTGTCCGGTGCACCTGGTGTTTTTGCGAGCACCAAATGAATGATGTTCTCGGTCAAATCATGCTCACCCGACGAGATGAAAATCTTGGTCCCGGAAATGGCAAAGCTGCCATCTCCATTGGGTTCTGCCTTGGTCCGAATAAGGCCAAGGTCTGTTCCGCAATGCGGCTCGGTCAGGTTCATTGTCCCGCCCCATTTGCCCGAAATCATATTCGGGGCATATTTGGCCTTCTGCTCCTCACTGCCCTTGACCAAAATCGCGGACACAGCGCCTTGCGTCAGACCGGGGTACATCGCAAACGCCATGTTGGAACTCGCCATAAGCTCCTCAAAGGCCATAGAGACGATGTGCGGCATGCCCTGCCCACCAAACTCCAATGGGCCAGACAATGTGCCCCAGCCACCTTCGCAATACAGCCTATAGGCTTCTTTGAAACCATCGGGGGTGGTCACGCTGCCATCCTCATGGCGTGTACAGCCCTGCAAGTCCCCAACTTGGTTCAAAGGGAAAAGCACGTTTTCCACAAACTTCGCGCCTTCGGTCAGGATCGCATCAATCATGTCAGCGCTGGCGTTTTCAAACCCGGGCAGATTGGCGTAACGATCGACACCCAAAACTTCGTTGAGGATGAAATGTATATCGCGGACGGGGGCGGTATAGCTTGGCATTTTCGGTCCTTAGAATAGCAATGAAGGGGCCTTAGGCCGCAGCAGATTTTTCCGCCGCTTCGACCTCTTCCACCGTTGAAACAAATTCGGTCAGCTCGTTAATGGCGCTTTCGATATCGTCGCGCTGGGCCTTCAACAGGTTGATCCGGTCGCGGCATTTTTCAATAGTCACGCGGCGCTGAATATTGCGGCCGTCATTGAGGTCATACAGATCAATCATCTCGCGAATTTCAGCGAGGCTAAACCCGACGCGCTTTGCCCGTAATATCCACGCCAACCGCGCCCGATCACGCTTTGAATAAATGCGCGCCAAGCCCAAACGTTCCGGCGCAATCAGGCCTTGATCCTCATAAAAGCGCAATGCTCGGGCGGTTACCTCAAATTCAATTGATAGGTCGGATATCGTAAACGAATCCCGATTATATGCGTCGGGCGTGTCGATGGTCGCATCGGTCCGCCTTTCGTCGCGCGTTACAGATTCCATAGCGCCTTCCCTCTTGGTTGCCCTAACGTCACTAGTTTACGTTAGCGTAAACGTCAATCGGGGAAGTTACCACTGCGGTAAGAAATATAGCCGGTTAAACGGATGGCTCGGGCAGAAATGCGTCTGCTGGCTTTGGTGCCAGTACCGGCGGGGGCAGCGCAGGGTCAGCGATAGCATCGGCTGGCCCGACCTCACTATCTGTGGCCGGCTTTGGTTCCGGCCGCTTGACGGGCGTTGACGTATCTTGAAGAACGACCACCTCTTGCCCCATTTTCGTTACGCCGAACAACGCCTTAGCAAACACAATTGGCAACCGGATGCAACCATGCGACGCTGGATATCCCGGCAAATCACCCCCGTGGACGGCAATGCCGTCCCAGGTCAGGCGCTGCATAAATGGCATCGGTGCGTTGCTGTAGAGATTGGATTTGTGATCCACATTTTTCTGCAGAATGTTGAAAATACCCGTCGGCGTTTCCTTGCCCTTTTTCCCCGATGAAATCGTACTGAAGCCAATAAGCTGTTCATTCTGAAACACATAAATCCGCTGCGTATCGAGCACGACGACAATTTTCATCGGTCCTTCATAAACCTCCTGCTTCACCCACATAAACTGTCCAGGCTTGAGCGCGTCAACAGGTCCTTTTTTGCGGGGCTTTGGTGCTGGCGTTCCAATGGGTGTTTTGACGGTGGGTGGTGTTGCCGCAGGTGGCGCAGCGACGGGTTGCGTTTGCGCTGGTGGCGTGGCCAAAGCTGCATCCGACGGAACGACTTCAGGCAGTTGACCTTGCTGGATAGGCGCAGGCTGCGCCTGCCCCGACACTTGTGCTCCAGCCATGCCCGACAGGGCACTCATCAACAAAAGCGCAATTATGCACTGCAATGTGCGGATGCCCGCGCCGAAACCCATGAAATTGCCCCAACTGAAGGATATTGAGCCGCACAAGGCGGCATAAGAATAAGCACTACCATCATACATATAAAAATTCGACGTCAATTTTCCCGCAGGCGCATAAAATTAAATCTCCAAGTGATGCGCCTAACCGTCCTACTTTTGCGCTCAAATGCTTTTGGAGGCCTGTTTATGTAAAGGGTTGGTCTTTATCTGAAGGGCATGGAAATAGGTCGCAGGCAATTCATTCATTCCGCAGTTTTAGGCGCGAGCCTGCTCACGGTGCCGTCAAAGGCGGCAGACATTGTCTTTCGGCCGGGCACGGGCGCCGGAACGGGCGGGCCATCGCCTTTATTGCTTGGCCGCGCAAAGGCCGCGTTGGCCGCGCATAAGGCGCGCATCCGCAACCATGATTTACTTGCCATAGCTGACTTTTCCAAGGCTTCGCGCGACCCGCGCTTTTACGTGGTTGATCTGCGCAGCGGTAAATCCGACACGTTCCTCGTCGCCCATGGCAAGGGTTCGGACCCAAGCCATAGCGGCTGGGTGCAACATTTCTCCAACGTGCATGGGTCGGAAGCTACCTCGGCGGGCAGTTACCTTGTTGGCGATACGTATATCGGTCAATATGGCGAATCCCGCCGGTTAATCGGGCTTGATCCGCAAAATGACCAAGCCGAGGCTCGTGCGATCGTCATTCACCCTGCTTGGTATGTGAACCAGTCGCTTATTCATGACCAAGGCAAGATTGGCCGCAGCCAAGGCTGTTTCGCCTTTGCCAAAGATGACATCAGAGAGATACTGGAGCGTGTGGCCCCAGGATGCCTATTATACGCTGATAAGGTTTAAACTCAGCTTCGGTTGCCGGATTTGAATACGCCACAAATAATCCGCTTCCCGCTATTGCCGCTTGGGTCGGTTTTATAATCATCGGCTTTCTCGTGAATGACAAGCGCGCCGCCGTCGGCATCCAACAGACCGGTCGGCCCTGACAGCGCAATGTCCTTTAACTTATACTCCAGCGTGATTTTACGATCAGCGCCCGCATCAACATTCGGCAAATCGCCATCATGCGCGCCCATGGGGTTATCGTGGCCATGCTGCTTCATACTGGGGTTCCAGTGTGGCCCCGCGCTGGTGAAGTCGGGTGCTTGGCATTTACCAATAGCGTGCAGATGCATGCCAAATGTCCCGGCGGCAGGCGCTTGCGCGGACAGACTCAAAAACACACCATCGCGCCGCTGTGATATGGTAGCAATGCCGGCCCAGCTTCCGTCGGCACGGGCGAGATCCGCCGTCAGTACTTCGGACACCTCAGCCGTCTTTGCCGATTGCAGGGTGGTGCAACTGGCGAGGATCGAAATGATGAGAATCGGCAGTAACTTAAGCATGTTTTTCTCCTGAATCTGGGTGTGCTTGCACTGCATAACATCAACCGAGCCGCACTCAATTTGTTTCTTGAATTCAGTCCGCCCATTCGTGGGGTTTAACACCCTGCGCAAACAGCAACGCTGTCAGATTGTTATGCCGCACGGAAAAGTTCGCCGCTTGTGCCAATTGCGGGCGCGGATGATAGCCTACACCAAGGCCACCGCCGGACACCGCAGCAGCGATCATCGGCAAGTCATTCGCGCCATCACCAACCGCTAGCGCCGACCCGAGGGCAACACCGCGTGCTTCTGCAGCGGCGTGCAACACCACACGCTTTGTCGACGCATCGACTATATCAGCCGCCAATGCGCCGGTCAGTCGCCCGTCTTTAATCTCCAAAAGGTTGGCGCGCACCGCATGAAAGCCCAGCATATCAGCCACAGGGCCCGTAAAGCTCGTAAACCCGCCCGACACGAGCACCGCATGCGCTCCCCATCCGGTCATCGTTCGCACAAGGATTTCGGCCCCCGGCATTGGCTGCACACGTTCGCGCAGGCACTGCGCAAGGACATTCTCATCCAGTCCCGCCAGCAGAGCAACCCGTGCCTTTAACGCGTCGGCAAAATCGAGTTCACCTGCCATGGCACGTTCGGTAATCGCGGCGATCTCGGGCTTAATGCCGGCATAATCGGCTAGCTCGTCAATGCATTCGACCGTGATCATGGTGCTGTCCATATCGGACACCAACAACATTTTGCGGCGATTGCCTTCGTCCTGCAATGCTATGTCGCAACGGTCCTCAAGCCCCGCAAGGGCCGTGCGTGCATCGGCCAAGTCACCTGCAAACGATATGTCTACGGCCTTGTCCTTTGCCAGCCAGTCAAAAGCATTGGGGATACAGCCAGCTTCGGCCAATCGATCCCTGACCTCGGAAAAGTTGCCGCTTTCCAGACTGTCTGCTGCTATCAGAGTGCAAATGGGCATATCGAATCCTCAAAATATGGTCGCGCTTATTGCGGGTCCGACGGCAAGCGGCAAGACGGCATTCGCGCTGCATCTGGCCCGATCCGGCAATTTCGAGATAATCAACGCCGACAGCGCGCAAGTATATTCTGACCTGCCCATATTAAGCGCCCAGCCCACAGCCGATGAACAACGCTGCGTTCCGCACCATCTGTTTGGTTATATCGACGGCGTCACACCTTGCTCTGCCGCGCGCTGGGCAACGGATGCAAAGCACATTATTGCCCAGGCCCATGCGAGAGGCGTAACCCCGATATTGGTTGGCGGTAGTGGCTTGTATATCCGCACCTTGCTTGACGGCATTGCCCCCATTCCGGAGGTCGACCCTGAATTGCGCGCCACAATACGTGCAATGCCCGTTGATCAGGCCTATGCCGCGCTTCAAATATATGATGCGCCCGTTGCCGCAACCTTGGCCCCTTCGGATGTCAGCCGCATCACCCGCGCGCTTGAGGTCGTGCAAAGCACCGGACGCAGCATATTGGCATGGCGCGCAACCAAGACTGGAGGGATATCGGCTGATATCTGTTTGCGGCCTTTGTTGCTCTTACCCCCGCGCGATTGGCTATACGACCGCTGCGACACACGCTTTGAAGGGATGATGGAGCGTGGTGCCATTGATGAAGTGGCGGCGTTGCTTGCCCGCAATCTGCCGCAAGATGCTCCCGTTATGCGCGCCATCGGCGTGCCCGAGATTTCGGCCTATCTTAAAGGCACGATTTCGCGGGCGGAAGCGATCAAGCTCGGTCAGATCGCCACACGACAATATGCAAAACGGCAGTTTACTTGGTTTCGCAATCAGGCCCCAGCGGATTGGCAGCGTGTAAACGCAATAATAAATGATTCAAACATAGGTAATTTTGAAATAATGTTTCAATGAATGTATTTGACAAGTCATTTTCTAATCATTAGCTAGCGCGCTCTTGCTTACCCTATTGCAGTGCAACATAGGAAAGTGGCTTAACATATAAGGACTATCCAGTGCCCGAAAAATCCGGCGCAGAAATTTTGATTGATACCCTGATTGAACAGGGCGTAGACACCATATTCGGTTACCCCGGTGGTGCAGTATTGCCCATTTACGATGCCTTATTTCAGCAGAAGAAGATTAAACATGTCCTCGTCCGGCATGAGGCGGGCGCTGCGCATGCGGCAGAGGGTTATGCGCGCGCAACCGGTAAGCCGGGCGTTGTGCTAGTCACATCCGGCCCCGGCGCCACCAATGCCGTTACCGGTATTGCCGATGCATTTTTGGATTCCATTCCCTTGGTCGTCCTGACGGGACAGGTTGCGACCAATTTAATCGGCACCGATGCCTTTCAGGAGGCCGATACCGTTGGCATTACGCGCCATTGTTCAAAACATAATTATTTGGTGAAAGACCCTGCCGAACTCGCAACGGTCGTGCGGGAGGCTTTTGCCATCGCCACCAAAGGACGGCCCGGTCCGGTTGTCATCGACATTCCAAAAAATGTGCAGGTCGCGAAGGCTGCAACCGATGTGAAGCACCCTACCCGGTCGCGCTTTACCTATGCGGGTGAGGCTGACTATGCGGAAATCAACCGCGCGGTCGAATTGATTGCTAACGCCAAGGCGCCGATATTGTATACGGGCGGCGGCATCATCAATTCAGGCCCTGCCGCCAGCGAAGCGCTGCGTGAGCTGGCCGAATTGACCGGAGCGCCCGTCACATCCACCCTCATGGGCCTTGGCGCATATCCCGCCTCCGGTGAGGCGTGGTTGGGTATGCTGGGCATGCACGGCACGTATGAGGCCAATATGGCCATGAACCAATGCGATGTCATGGTCTGCCTCGGCGCGCGCTTTGACGACCGCGTAACGGGCCGCTTGGACGCCTTTTCACCCGACAGCGTCAAAATCCATGTCGATATCGACCGCAGTTCGATGAACAAGACCGTGCGCGTTGACCTGCCTATCGTCGCTGACGTTGGCACGGCCATGCGTCAGATGATCGATGTATGGAAAGGCAGGAAAACCAAGAAACAGCCGCTGACCGAATGGTGGTCACGCATCACGGGTTGGCGCGCCGTTGATTGCCTAAGCTACCCCGGCAGCACGCAGGAAATCATGCCGCAATATGCGATACAACGCCTGTTTGCAGCCACCAAGGACAAAGCCCCGATTATTACGACCGAAGTTGGCCAGCATCAAATGTGGGCGGCACAGCATTTCCACTTTGATGCGCCTAACAAGTGGCTGACCAGCGGCGGGCTTGGAACCATGGGCTATGGACTGCCTGCCGCAATTGGCGCGCAAATGGGACATCCAGACGCGCTTGTGATCGACATCGCCGGTGAGGCATCGATCCAGATGAACATTCAAGAGATGGCAACCGCAACACAATATCGCTTGCCGGTGAAGGTCTTCATCCTCAACAATGAATGGATGGGCATGGTGCGCCAATGGCAAGAGCTGACCTATGAAAGCCGCTATTCCGAAAGCTATTCCGACAGCCTGCCCGATTTCGTCGCGCTGGCCGAAGCTTATGGCTGGAAAGGCATTCGGTGCGCTGACCCGGCCAAGCTCGATGATGCCATCGCCGAGATGCTGGCGCATGACGGGCCAGTGATGTTCGATTGCCGTGTGCTCAAAACGGCGAACTGTTTCCCGATGATCCCATCGGGCGCAGCGCATACGGACATGATCCTACACGCGGGTCAGGTTTCGGGCACGATGGATGACGAAGCAAAGGCGCTCGTATAATGCATATCAAGCAAGAACTTACCGAGCGGCATGTGCTGACGCTCACCGTCGATAATGAAGCGGGCACGTTGGCGCGGATCGCCGGCATGTTTACCTCGCGCGGGTATAATATCGACAGCCTTACTGTGGCCGATATCAGCGAAGACCATGCAACAAGCCGGATAACAATCGTCACCAAAGGCCCGCCCCCCGTGATCGACCAAATCATCGCGCAATGCGAGCGCCTCATTCCCGTGCACAAAGTCACTGACCTCACCGAAGCTGGGCCGCATGTCGAGCGGGAATTGGCCTTGGTCAAAGTCAGCGGCGCGGGCGATCAACGCGTCGAGGCGATGCGCCTTGCCGACATTTACCGCGCCCGCGTCATCGACGCCACGGTCAACAGCTTCATTTTTGAAATCACGGGTGGCCCTGAAAAGATCGACACGTTTGTAACGTTGATGCGCGAAGTCGGACTGGTCGAAGTTGGCCGGACCGGGATTGTTGGCCTGATGCGGGGTGCCGGGGTCAGCTAACTAAGATATCGTCATCCTGAACGCGCTTGAACAACGGGCACTGCGTTCCGGGGGTTTGAAAATACGCCGTTGAAAGTAAGACCCTGAAACATGTTCAGGGTGACGGCAACGAAGAAGGACGGAAGAATGAAAGTATATTATGACGCAGATAGCGACTTGGGCCTTATCAAAGACAAAAAGGTCGCAATTATAGGCTATGGCAGCCAGGGCCATGCCCATGCGCAAAACCTGCGTGACAGCGGCGTAGCGGATGTCGCTATCGCACTGCGCGCGGGATCGGCAACCGCTAAAAAGGCGGAAGCGGCTGGGTTTAAGGTTTTGGCCAATGCCGACGCTGCGGCTTGGGCGGATATCCTTATGGTGTTGGCACCCGATGAACATCAGGCCGCAATTTACGCCGATGACCTGCATGCAAACATGAAACCCGGCGCGGCTCTCGCCTTTGCCCATGGCCTCAATATCCATTTCGGCCTGATTGAGCCGCGCGCCGACATTGACGTCATCATGATTGCACCCAAGGGCCCAGGCCACACCGTGCGCAGCGAATATCAAAAGGGTGGCGGCGTGCCGTGCCTGATCGCAGTTGCGCAAGACTCAAGCGGCAATGCCCATGACATCGCGCTTGCGTACGCCAGCGGCGTCGGCGGCGGACGCAGCGGCATCATCGAAACCAACTTCCGCGAAGAATGCGAAACCGATTTGTTCGGTGAACAGGCCGTGTTGTGCGGCGGTATCACGCACCTGATCCAGGCCGGTTTCGAGACATTGACCGAGGCAGGCTATGCACCAGAAATGGCCTATTTCGAATGCTTGCATGAAACCAAGCTGATCGTCGACCTTCTGTATGAAGGCGGCATTGCCAACATGCGTTATTCGATTTCGAATACCGCAGAATATGGAGACATCACCACGGGCCCACGCATCATCACCGACGAAACCAAGGCGGAAATGAAGCGGGTTCTGGCGGACATTCAATCGGGTCGTTTCGTCAAGAATTTCGTGCTCGATAACCGCGCTGGGCAGCCTGAGCTGAAGGCCGCACGCAAGGCAGCGGCAGCGCACCCCATTGAGGAAACGGGCGCAAAGCTGCGCGCGATGATGCCATGGATTGCAAAGAATAAATTGGTGGATCAGGCGAAGAACTAATCGCTTTTTCCCGACTTGACTCATTTGGGGGAGGCATCGACACTGATGCTTCCCCTTTTGACTGTCAGGAGCCGACTCATGCGTAAGCTTTTATGTGCCCTTCCCCTTCTGTTTGCGGTGCCTTTGATCGCGCAAAGCGCCCCGCAAATGCCCGGAACGATGGACGTCGCCCGCGTTACCGCGGGAACCTACAACACCGACCCCGGCCATACATTGATCGGCTGGCGCGTTAGCCATTTTGGCTTCAACGATTATTTCGGTATTTTCGGCGATGCGACGGGAACGCTGACACTTGATCCAGCAAACCCGAATGCCGCCAAGGTCGACATCACTATTCCCGTTGGCAAGGTCACGACCGCAAGTGCTGGCCTGACGGGGCATCTACTGCGCGCTGGCAAGGACGGCGGCAAGGCCGACTTTTTCGGTCCCGCCCCGGCGGATGCCAAGTTTGTTTCAACCAGTGTCATGGCTTCGGGCACCACCGCCAAAATCACGGGCGACCTCACGCTCAACGGCGTCACAAAGCCAGTCGTTCTGGACGCCACATTTTCAGGGGCGGGCAATAACCCGTTCAACAAGAAAGCCACCATCGGCTTTCACGCCACCGCCGTCATCAAACGCAGCGCGTTCGGCATAAGCTATGCCGTTCCGATGATCTCGGATGATGTGACTTTGGACATCAGCGTCGCGTTTGAAAAAGCGAGCTAAGGCCCGAAAATAGTATCACGCAAAGCCGCAAAGGCGCAAAGATCGGATGTCTATGTCTTCTCCTTTGCGTCTCCGCGGCTCTGCACAAAAGAATGCCGAGGGTCCGTGTTTTTCAATAAAATTGATAGGAATGAGCAGCTTATCTCTTACGCCCGTCGAAAAAATTTGACTATTATAACAAATAATGACATTTCAGTAATCAGGTCCAGAAAATAGTTAGTCAGAAAGGGAAACCTATGATTGAATTATCTGAAACCGAAATAAATGCGGTATCTGGCGGATTTATGAGAAGTTACCCAGGGTCCGAAGCACCATCTATAATAGCACAACTGTCTGCGCAGAACCAACCATGGGATCCCTATGCACATGCTAGGGCATATAAGTTAAAAGCTTACCGCGAGGCCAATCCAGATTCGCCGACTTGGTACGCCGACTTTTTCGGACTTTAAATTCTCATTTTAGATGCCGTTTCCTGAAGTCATATCAAATGGCTTCAGGGAATGAGCGATGTTGGGAGCGATCAATGCGCTACGCGTTTCGTGGAACGGCTCTACTGTTTCTTTTGCTCGGAAATACCGCCCCGGATCAAACACCGACTGACATAGTCGTCACTGCGCCAGCGCTTGCACCTAAAGAACTCAAAAAACAAACGCTGAATTTCGTAAGAACAGTCTCAGATACCGCAGAACAAATACAATTCTCCCGCCGTGATGATCCGTTTTGCGTTAAAATCGTTGGAATTGATCCAGCATATCATGGCTTGATACGAAAAAAAATTCAGGAAACAGCAAAAGTAGCAAGAGCACCCAAAGAGGCACCGGAAGGATGTAGGCCCAATATACATGTTGTTTTTTCAAACGACGGCAATGCACTGATGGCGGCTTTTAAACGCAAATATCCCGCCATAATCAATGCCCAACCATTAGGAAAAATTGATGAGCTTATGCAGTCAAAAAAGCCTGTGCGATGGTGGTACGCTACAGAGGGTAGACGGACAGGAAACGTCGCCAGCTTGATTTCAACAAACTTCGAGATTGATCTTACATCCACGGTTATCATTGTAGATATAAATCAGTCCAATGGATATCCGTTGGAATCTGTGGCGAGCTACATCTCCATGGTCGCATTTGCGCAAATTAACGGCGCAACGCAGGATGCCTTTAGCAGCTCATCGATTTTGGGCATGTTCAACGATACTAAGCCACGAATTGCGGCACTTCGGAACCTGACTGTTTGGGATCGCGCGTATTTACACGCGCTGTATCAAATTGCTCCAGACAGGCCTATGTGGCAGCAGCGCAAACGCCTGAGTGCTGCAATGACGAAATATATCCAAGAGAACTAGGGTCGGGACTACGTAAATCCATATTTGAAAAAGCGATGTCGGGTGTAAAATATTCTCACGCAAAGCCGCGAAGGGAAGAAGATAAGAAAAGCTCTTCTTCTTTGTGCCTTTGCGGCTTTGCGTGATAAAAATTTCCTTGGCTTGCGTCATTCCACGAGCACTATTGTGGTTTGAACCAGATATCACTGCGGTCCTCACAAAAGAAGACGCACTTCTGTTTCATTGTCACCCCCGACGTGATCGGGGGGCCATGGTCCGAATCGTCGGTTTCAACTTCCGCCGCAGGCCATGGATCCCCGCATGCGCGAGGGTCACAGCGGTGAGCAATTAATGACCGAAGTGCGCTTACCCAAAATAGCGCGCATCGAGGCTGGCTTTTGCCGCGCGATATTCTGCCTCAAGCTGATCCACGAATTGCGCGACGGTTTGGACTTCTTTGATTGCGCCAATGCCTTGGCCTGATCCCCAAATGTCTTTCCACGCCTTGGCTTCGCTATTGCCGCCGGAACCGAAGTTCATCGTCGAAATATCGCCCTTGGGCAGGTTGTTCGGGTCCATACCGGCGCGCTCAATCGATTGGCGCAGATAGTTTCCGCTGACGCCTGTAAACAAGTCGGAATAGACAATGTCGGCGGCCTTCGCGTCCACGATATCTTCCTTATAGCCGTCCACGGCATTGGCTTCCTTGGTCGCGATGAACGCGCTGCCGATATAGCCAAAGTCTGCGCCCATGGCCTGCGCCGCGAGAACCGACGCACCATGCGCGATAGAACCGGACAGAGCGACAGGCCCGTCAAACCATTCGCGGATTTCGCGCATCAACGCGAAAGGCGACGTCACGCCCGCATGGCCGCCAGCACCCGCCGCAACGGGAATGAGGCCGTCGGCACCCTTTTCAATCGCCTTGTGCGCGAAACGGTCGTTGATGACGTCATGGAAGGCAATCCCGCCCCAGCTATGCACGGCTTTGTTCAATTCTTCCTGCGCGCCCAGCGAGGTAATGGTAATCGGCACCTGCCATTTGGCGCACATGGCAATATCTTCCTGCAGCCGGTTGTTCGATTTATGGACAATCTGGTTCACCGCATAGGGGGCGGCGGGGCGATCAGGATTGTCGCGGTTATGTGCCGCCAGCTCTTCGGTAATCTGATGCAGCCATTCGTCCAACTGGCTTGCAGGGCGCGCATTGAGCGCCGGAAACGAACCAACAATACCCGCCTTACACTGCGCGATGACCAGTTCCGGCCCGGACACGATGAACAGCGGTGAGCCGATCACTGGAAGCCGAAGATTATCGAAAATTGCCGGAAGTGCCATGCGTCGAATCCCTTGTTAATACATCAGTTACACGCGGGTTAGCCACAGCGCATCGCGGCTGTCAAACCCACCTTTTTGAACGCGCTATTCCGTAAGGTAAGGTGCTGCACCCAGCGCCTTTACGCTACTTTTCCCCACATTTCGTCATCCACATCACGCCGCACAGCGTTCAACGCCCTATAAGCCTCACCAGAGGACAGTATGCGAGGCTATTCCCCTGGACCCTGGACGCCCTAAGCGCCGTTGGCAGCGCTCAGAATTGCTCTAACGGACGCTGTGGCCACGTCCTGACTGATACCGACGCCAAATATAATAGGACCGTCGCCAACGCGGCATTCGACATAAGCGGCGGCGCGGGCATCGGTGCCATGGCCAATGGCGTGCTCGCTATAGTCGATGATATCCAGCCGCCCGCCCAGCGCGTGCTCCAATGCGTTGGCAAGGCTAGAAATCAAGCCGTTGCCCCGTCCGCTGACGCTTTGTTCAACGCCATCTATACGGATATTACCCGCAAATATGCGCTCGTCCTTTTGCCGCTGGCTTTGGGTTTCGTGGAAATCGATTAACCGGAACCGGCCATCACCCTTTAGATAATAACGTTTTTCAAACGCCTCCCAAATGTCACTGCTGGTCAGTTCGCGCCCGGTCGTGTCGGACAATGTTTGCACGGTGGTCGAAAAATTCACCTGCATCCGTTTGGGCAGCTTCAAACCTTGGTCCTGCTCGATCACCCAAGCCACGCCGCCCTTGCCGCTTTGCGAATTGACGCGGATCACGGCTTCATAACTGCGGCCCAAATCGGCGGGATCAATTGGTAAATAGGGCACGCGCCAGATTTCGTCATTCTGCCGTTCTTGCGCCGCGAACCCTTTTTTAATCGCGTCTTGATGCGACCCTGAAAAGGCGGTGAATACCAAATCGCCGGCGTAGGGATGCCGCGGGTGTACAGGCAATTGGTTGCAGTATTCGACGGTTTGGATAACTTCATCAATATCGCTGAAATCGAGGCCGGGGTGCAGCCCTTGGGTATACATGTTCAGCGCCAGCGTCACCAAATCGACATTGCCGGTGCGCTCGCCATTGCCGAACAAACACCCTTCGATGCGGTCTCCGCCTGCCAGCAAGCCCAATTCGGCGGCTGCGATGCCGCTGCCCCGGTCATTGTGCGGATGCAGGCTGATGACCACATGATCGCGCGCGCTGATATGGCGGCACATCCATTCAATTTGATCGGCATAGACGTTGGGCATGGCGGCCTCAATCGTCGCTGGCAAATTGAGGATCAGTGGCTTTGCCGCCGTGGGTTGCCACACGTCCATCACCGCCTCGCACACCTCAAGGCTGAATTCGAGCTCAGCCGTCGAGAATGTTTCGGGGCTATATTCAAAATGCCAGTCGGTTTGCGGATATTTCGCCGCTTGCTCTTTCAATATGCTTGCGCCTTCGATGGCGATCGCCTTCACGCCCGCCTTGTCGAGGTTGAAGACAATATCGCGCCACGCCGGGCTGACCGCATTGTAGAGATGGACGATTGCGCGCGGCGCACCGGCCATGCTCTCGAACGTTTTTTCAATCAGGTCGCGCCGTGACTGCGTCAGGCTTTGTATCGTAACGTCATCGGGAATGCGTCCGCTGTCGACGAGATCGCGAATAAAGTCAAAATCGGTGGCGCCCGAACTTGGGAAGCCAACCTCAATCTCTTTTACACCGACCTTCAGCAGCAGGTCGAAAAAGCGTTTCTTCTTCTCTGCCCCCATGGGGTCAATGAGCGCTTGGTTTCCATCGCGCAGATCAGTCGAAAGCCAGCGCGGCGCGCGGTCGATAGTCCGCGTCGGCCATATGCGGTCGGGCAGATCAATTTGGGGGAAGGGTCGGTATTTACGCGATGGGTCGGAAAGCATCATGATGTAAGGCAACTTCGCTGAGACGCCCAGCTAGGGGCTAAATTTGGCGGTGGTAAAGCCCTTAGGCGGGTTGCCGAACATGGTCGGCAAAACAGGCACGCCTAAGGGCGTGTAAGTCGTAGTAGGAGAAGCGAAAGAGCGTTGCGCGATTTCATAACAACTTGGCGATAGCCATATCGAGCAACATTCGTCCAGTGTTAAAATGCGCTGGGGTTGTTTTGTTACGAAAACTAGGGCGCGTCAGATTTCAACCTGGCTTCCCAGTTCAACCACGCGATTGCTTGGCAATTTGAAAAACTCCATTGCATTGGCCGCATTGCGCAGCATCCATGAGAAAATCTTTTCCCGCCAGATCGCCATGCCGGGTATTTTGGATGCGATCAATGTCTGACGCGACAGGAAAAAGCTGGTGTGCATCATGTCAAATTTGGGACCGCACAAATCAACTAAGTCAAGGGTGGCTGGCACATTGGTCTCTTCCAAAAAGCCAAAGCGCATTTTTACGCGGTAAAAACCTTCACCCAAATCCTTACAGATTATACGGTCGGAGCTAACGACATAAGGCACATCCTCAATCTGCACGGTCAGGATGATGACACGTTCATGCAAGATGCGGTTGTGCTTGATGTTATGGAGCAAAGCCGAAGGAACGCCGCTCGCTGCCGACGCCATAAATATCGCCGTCCCCGGAACGCGGGTCGCACTATTGGCAGCGGATTTGATAAAAATGTCCATCGGCATGGTGCTTTCCGCCATGCGCTCGCGCATCAATGCCCGCCCGCGTGACCATGTGGTCAGCAATGTGAAAATCACCAAACCAATTACCAAAGGCACCCATCCGCCCGATGGCACCTTTAACAAATTGGCGCCCAAATAGGCAAAGTCGACGATGAAGAACAAAGCGAGGATCGGCAGCGCTTTCCACTTTGGCCATTTCCACAGCGATAGCAGGACGACCGCGATCAAACATGTATCGATGAACATCGCGCCCGTCACCGCAATACCATAAGCTGCGGCAAGGTTGGATGATGACTGGAAGAACAAAACCAGCAACAAAACCATCACCGCAAGGCCCCAGTTAATCGCCGGAATGTAAATCTGCCCAGCGGCTTTCTCGCTGGTGTGTAATATGCTGAGGCGTGGCATGAAACCTAGCTGGATTGCCTGCTGCGTTAACGAAAACGCGCCGGAAATAACGGCTTGGCTGGCGATTACGGCCGCCATGATGGTGAGGAAAATGACAGGGGTGCTTATAAGTTCCGGCACCATCAGGAAGAATGGATCACGAATGGCGGCCTGTGCCTCTTCGGGGCTCATCGACAATATCATTGCCCCCTGCCCCATATAATTGAGCATCAGCGCGGGCAGCACGAAGAACAGCCAGCTAAACTTGATAGGCCGCCGCCCGAAATGCCCCATATCGGCGTAAAGCGCCTCCGCACCCGTCACCGCCAGCACAACAGTGCCCATCGCCACAAAGGCCCGAAAACCGTCAATATAGAAAAAATAGAACGCATTCATCGGGTTCAAAACGTCTAATATGATCGACGGCATCTTAGTCAAATGCATCAGACCCAAGCCCGCCAATGTCGCGAAATAGACCAGCATGATTGGCCCAAACCAAGCCCCCACCTTCGCCGTCCCGCGTGATTGGAATGCAAATAATGCGCCGATGATGACAACAGCGATTGGCAATATCCATGCGCTAAAGCCTTCGTTCACATATTTCAGACCTTCGGCCGCCGACAAGATCGACATGGCAGGCGTGATCATGGAATCGCCATAAAATAGCGCAGTTGCAAATACGCCGAGCATGACAAAAGGCGCAGTCCATTTCGCGCCAGCCGTCTGTCGGTTGATGAGCGCCAACAAGGCGAGGCTTCCGCCCTCGCCCTTGTTGTCGGCTTTCATGATGGTGAATACATATTTGAACGTCACGACGATCATCATTGACCAGAACACGAGGCTCAACACGCCTTTGATGTGCAACGGGTCGGGCGTTATCGGATGGTGCCCGGCAAAGGTTTCACGGAACGCATAAATCGGGCTGGTGCCGATGTCGCCGAAGACAACGCCAACAGCGCCCACGCATAAAGCCAGCAGCGAGCCTTTTGGGGCATGGCTGTGACTGTGATCCTGGTCACTATGACCAAAATCGTCTGCTTGCGGTCCAACCATATTGTTTCCCCGGCTTTTGCCCCAAACGCCACGTTTCCCGTGACTGGGGCGCGGGCAATAGCATGGAGCACTGCCCTTCACAACACAGCAATGCTGCGTTCAAAAACTATAAAAATATTTTATAATCAATTACTTGGAATTGATATTTGATTCTGCTTGTGTCGCTTGCGCTTGTAGGGCCTTTGCCGCCTGCAGTTGCGACTCAATCCGCGTTTTCCATTTGGCTTTCGGTGTCGCCAGTGAAACGGTTTTTTCCCAGAGTAAAACCGCTCCATCAAGGTCGCCTGCAAACAAACGCGCAAGTCCCGCATAATAATAAGGCGCAGGATGCTTAGGCCGAATTGCCCGCGCTTTATCGAACGCCAATTGAGCGGGCGGCGACATTTGTCCCTCACTAGCCAGCATCAATTGCAGGCCAAGTGCGGACCATAAATCGGCATTCTGCGGCTCAATACGTAAGCCTGACTGGATATAAGAGGCGGACAAAGGATAATCACCCTGCTTGGCAAAGGAATCCGCCGTCACGAGCCAACGTTTCGCACTGCCAAAACTTTCGTCCATATCCGCACGGATCTCGACCAACTGCGTTGCGCCCTCTGCACTGGCCGCTAGAGGCTGTGCTGGCGCTGGCGGTAACGACGGACGTCCCTGCAGCGCATAGCCGGTCATTGCCAACAGAACCGCTGCCGCAGCAACCTGCCACAACCCCTTTGACGACCGCACGCAATAACCCAACACAGATAGGCTGAGCAGCGATAACAACGCCAGTGCAAGCCAACCGTTCATGTGCGCCTCCGAAACAGGCCGCGGGCAAGCCAAATTGCGGCAAAGAATATCAAGAAGGGCGCGATCCAGAGCAAAAGTCCAACCCCCTTCATATCGGGTTCAAAACTGACCCATTCACCGTAGCGGTCAATCATCCAGCTTCGAATGGCGTGTGGTTTCTGACCAGCGGCGATTTGTTGACGCACCTCTGCACGCATGGTGCCGGCCATATCGGCGTCGCTGTCGGCAATAGATTGGCCCTGGCATTGAATGCAGCGCAGGCCGTGCATCAGGCGCATGGCTTCGGCTTCCTGAGCGGGATCGGCGAGCTGCCGGTTGGCCAGCGCGGGCGTTGGGCCGCTACCTTGCGCCCAAACAGGCGCGGCGAGCATCAGCAAAAGCGGCACGAACGTCCTCATTTCGCTGCATTCACTTTTTCAATCAGCATCGGCACATGTTCCGCCCTGATATCGCCAATATGCTGAAACAATATCGTACCGTCGCCGCCGATCACATAGGTTTCGGGAACGCCGGACGACCCAAGCTTTAGCTGCACCGCCATTTCGCTGTCCGAACCAATGCGCCGGAACGGATTGCCAAACTCTGCAAGAAAGGCAGCCACATCTTCCGGCTTGTCACGAATGGCGATGGCGTCAATCTCGACACCCGCCGCCTTCAATGCCTCCAGATGCGGTGCCTCTGCCTTGCAAGGCAGGCACCAGCTTGCAAAAATATTAAGTAAACGCGGCTTGCCATCGGCCATGTCTGTATTGGACAAGGCTGGAACGCCCGCCGTTGCAGCGGGCAAGGCAAATTCGGGCAGTTTTTTGCCCATCATTGCCGAATGGACTTGGTCGTCCTTGGGCACGGCAAGGCCATAGATCGCAAGCCCACCAATGAAGGCGACGACCGCAAGCGGTATCCATAACAGCCATGGCCGGTTCATGCGCGTTCCCACTTATTGACAGCAGGCTTCTTGGCGCGCCGGAACATACGGCCAAACAGCGATATCGTGCCACCAAGAGCAATCAGGGCCCCGCCATACCAGATGAACGTCACAAATGGCTTCCACCACAGACGAACCTGCCAACGGCCATCACCTTCTTGGTCAGGCTGCGCGATTACGGCGTATAATTGGCCATTCCAGCGGGTAAGCAATGCCGCCTCGCTCGTCTGCATTTCGGGCTTGAAGAACTGCCGCGACTGCGCACGCAGCACAAACGCATCGCCATTTTTACCTGCGATCATTTCGCCTTCAACCGCGACCCAATTGTCACCAACAACCGGTTTAATGTCGTCCAAAGTGACTTTCCAGCCAGACACTTCAGCGCTTTCACCCGGAGCAAGCGCGGTGAGGGTTTCTCTCGAAAACCCGGATTCCGCCGCCATGCCAAAGACGCTGACCGCTATACCGAAATGGGCGATGACCATCCCGAAAATAGGCAAAGGCGTGCGCAACAATTTGCGCCCCCGCAGCGGCAACCACGCCGCCACCGCAAGAGCCAAGGACAAGGCGATGCCAAGCAGCGGGAATATGCCAATATCAGGTGCCAGCTTCCAAACGGCGATCCCGCTGCACAACAGGATCGCTGCCGCGCCGATCAGCCAATATTTAACCCGCATGATGTCGTCCCGCCGCCAGCGCATCATGGGACCAATCAGCAAAGCGAGCATCAACAGCACCATGATGGGCACCGTGGCCTTGTTGAAATATGGCGGCCCAACAGAAATCTTGTCGCCCATCGCCTCCGCCGCCAGCGGATATAGCGTGCCAATCAAAACGACCGCCAGAATGACGCTGAGGAAGATGTTATTCGCAACAATTCCGCCTTCGCGGCTGATAAGCTGAAACGGCTCGCCGTGCTTCACCGTGCCGATGCGCAGGGCAAAAATGACGAAGGCAAGGCCGGTGTACATCAGCATGAGCGCCAGAATGAACGCGCCGCGTTCAGGATCAACGGCAAAAGCATGAACGCTGGTCAATATCCCCGACCGCACGAGGAACGTGCCTGCCATCGACATGGCAAAAGCAACCAGTGCAAGCATGATGGTCCATGCGCGAAGCGCGTTACGGGTGGCCAATACGCTGACCGAATGCAGCAAGGCCGTGGCCGCGAGCCATGGCATCAGCGAAGCATTCTCAACGGGGTCCCAAAACCACCAACCACCCCAGCCCAATTCATAATAAGCCCAATAGCTGCCCGCCGCGATGCCGATGGTGAGGAAAATCCAAGCGGCCAAAACCCATGGTCGCATGGCGCGTGCAAATGCTGGTCCAACCTGATTGGTCAACAATGCGCCAAGGGCAAAGGAGAAGGCAACCGAAAGGCCTACATAGCCAATATACAAAGTTGGCGGATGAAAGGCGAGGCCAACATCCTGAAGCAATGGGTTAAGCCCAGCGCCTTCCAAAGGAGCGGGCACAAGCCGTTCAAATGGGTTTGATGCAAACAACAGAAACGCGAAGAAACCCAGCGCAATGAAAGCTTGGACCGCAAGTGTCGCATACAAAGTCTTCGCTTCAACCCGTTTTTCCAATATAGCGATAGCTGCGCCCGATGCGGACAGCACTGCTACCCACAAAAGCATCGAGCCTTCGTGATTGCCCCATGTGCCCGCCAGCTTGAAGATCATCGGCTTGTCGATATGGCTGTTGCTTGCGACCAAAAGCACCGACAGATCGGTCACATAAAACAGCCACATCAACGCGAAAAAGGCAAAAGCGCATAATGCCCCCTGCATATAAGCCGCTGGCTTAATAAGCGGGACCAATTGCCCTGCCCCGCTGCGTAACAAGGTCAGTCCGCCAATAAACTGCAGCAACGCCATCGCCGCAGCCAGCCAAAGGGCCGCCAATCCTGCCTCTGCTATCATGTCAAAGCCTTCATTGTGCCAGCACCGTCATTGCGAGAGGGTATCCTTGGTATGTTCAGCCGCATTCATGTCGATGTCGGCCAGTTCCTTCGGCACGTAATTTTCGTCATGCTTGGCCAGCAAGCTTTCGGCGACGAATATGCGGTCGGGGCGAAGACGACCATCGGCGACAACGCCCGATCCTTCCACGAACAGGTCGGGCGTGATGCCACGATAGCTGACTTTTTGCGTGCCGCTTTGGTCCTGCACGATGAACGTGATGGAAACGCCATCGGCGGCGCGCACAATCGAACCCTTCTGCACCATGCCGCCCAGCCTTATGGCTTTTCCAGGCGCGACATTAGCGGCGGCCAAGGTTGTGGGCGTGTAGAAATAGGACGCCTCTTCGCGCAAGGCGGAAGCCGCGATCAGGCCAGCGCCCACCAATGCGACCACAGCAATCAGGGCCAATAACAAACGCTGATGTTTGGGTTTCATGACTGTTCCCGAAATGCATCTGCCAAAGCCTCGGCGCGACGCATGGAAAGATAGCTGGACACGATAAGCCAAATCATACCGACGCCCGTGACCGCGAATGACGCGATGATGAAAGGCGCGTGGGGCATTAGCCTTGCGCCATCCGGCGCATCCGCGCTTCAATCCGCATCTCCGCCAATGCTGCGCGCATCCGCATCAGGACGAGCGCGCCGAACAACAGACTGAAACCCGCGACGGCGACAAACAAAGGCACCAGATAAGCCGTATCAATCGACGAACCGCTTAAGGTAATACTCGCCTTTTGATGCTGGCTTTCCCACCAGACTACCGAACGGTTGATAATCGGAATGTTGACCGCGCCAATCACGCCAAAGACCGCCGCCACACGGCTCGTGTCGCCCTTCTCGCTTGAAGCGTTGGAAAGCGCGATATATCCTAGATATAGAAAGAATAGGACCAGCATAGACGTCAATCGACCATCCCAGACCCACCAGGTGCCCCATGTTGGCCGCCCCCAGATGGAGCCCGTGATAAGGCAGATCGCCGCAAAGGTCGCTCCGGGAACAGCGATGGCACGGGCAGCAACACCCGCCAACGGGTGTCGCCATACCAATTGCACGATGCTGGCAATCGCAATGCCCGTCCACCCCCCCATGCCAAGCCAAGCGGCGGGAACATGGACGAAAAGGATTTTGACGGTATCGCCCATCAAGCGTTCTGTTGGCGTAAAAAACCCACCCCAAATGCAAGCACCGAGCACGAGCAGCAGCCCTGGCCAGAATAATGCTGCGGTGAGCGGCTTTGCGATACGCAAGAATCGGGCAGGATTGGCAAAGCGATGCATGATTAGACAGCTCCTTTAGCACCGCAAAAGCGTTACGCCAACGGATTTGCGATCATCTGCCAATAAGCTTTTGTGCCATATTGTCGGCAACTTCGGCAGGGGTCATCCCGGTCGAATCACTTTCGGACCAGATGGCCGAAAGACGCCCCGGAATGGCGTCGATGCGTCTGTTGATTTCCGCGTCATCGGCATTTTCTATCTGGCGTAAAACATTGATAATGCCGCCTGCGTTGATGACATAGTCCGGCGCGTAGAGGATGCCCCTATCCGCCAACATCCGGTCCTCCGAACCACTGGCCAATTGGTTGTTCGCGCCGCCAGCAATCGCGCGAACTTTTAAGGCGTTCACGCTGGCTTGCGTAACTATGGCCCCCAAAGCACATGGGCTGAAGATATCTGCATCGACGGTCATGATCGCGTCGGCAGCAACGCTGGTGCCGCCAAGTTCCGCAGCCAGGTCGGCGGCACGTTGTGCATCGACATCGGCCAATGTCAGCTTTGCCCCTTGCTGCGCCAAATAACGCGCCAGACCGCCGCCGACACTGCCAACGCCCTGAATAGCGACGTGCACGCCCGACATGCTATCGGCGCCAAAAGCATGCTTTGCCGCAGCCTGAACGCCCAGATATACACCGCGCGCCGTGTAGGGGCCGGGATCTCCGCCTTGCTCCGGCAGTCCGGCAACATGCGACGTGACCTTCGACAAGGACACCATGTCCGCTTCAGACATGCCGACATCCTGCGCCGTGATATATTTCCCGCCGAGCGAATCCACCGCGCGGGCAAATGCGTCGAGCATATCCTGCTTTTTGGTGCGTGCTGCGTTGGCAAGAATGACTGCTTTGCCGCCGCCGGCAGAAAGCCCCGCCATCGCGTTTTTGTAGCTCATGCCGCGCGACAGGCGCAGCGCATCTGTAATCGCGGCCTGGGAATCGCCGTAATGCCAAAAACGGGTTCCGCCCGCAGCGGGCCCCAAATGGGTAGAATGCACCGCGATAACGGCCCTTAGCCCCGTCACACGGTCGTCAAAGACGTGCACCGCCTCGTGCGAGTCAAAATCAGGCAGGTCCCAAATGGCGGGCATGATATATTTCCTTGTGCGAAAATGGCCCTTGGGCGTTCGGAATCATATTACGTTCACGCGTAATAATATTACGCACGGCAAATGTCACACAGATTTTGGCGTGGAAGAAATGGGGCGACCGAGGGGTCTTGAACCCCCGACCTCTGGTACCACAAACCAGCGCTCTAACCAACTGAGCTACGGTCGCCATAGCGCCACTGAGGCAGGCGCGATCCCGTTTTTCGGTCTAAGCTTAGACCGTAAATGTGTCATGTGCCGAGCCTTCGCCCGGCACAACGAATATCTTATTTTTTGAGGCTGAGGCCACCAAAACGCTTGTTAAACTGGGCCACGCGACCACCAGTGTCAAGCATACGGCCCGAACCACCGGTCCATGCCGGGTGCGACGTCGGATCGATATCCAGAGCGAGGGTGTCACCTTCTTTGCCCCAAGTGGAGCGCGTTTCGAAGATGGTGCCATCGGTCATCTGCACCTTGATCATGTGATAATCGGGGTGAATGTCGGCTTTCATATATAAATCCTTTGTTCAGCCACCGGTTTCCGACCGGTAACCCTAAATTCGGAAGCGCCGCGCATAGCGGGGAGCGGACGCGATAGCAACATGGAAATATTGCAGAACGCGGGTCTGGCGGATTGTAACTTTTTCGCCTTCCGCCCTTATGCTTGGTTATCCTCGAGCCAAAGGCGTGCAGAGGACACATAAGTTCGGGATGACGAAACTATTGATCAAGCAGGCGGCTCGGCAATCATCGCCATAAATTCGGCCTCAGCAGCGATTTGGTCGCCCACCATGGCGCGTCCGGCAAATTTGCAAACGCGGGCACGTTTCTGCACAAATTCAACATGCAAATGCAAAAGGCATCCCGGCTCAACCGGCGCACGAAACTTGGCATTGTCGATGGACATGAAATACACAAGCTTGCCCGATCCAATCAACCCAAGGCTTTCCATCGCCAACACACCCGCCGCTTGGGCCAGCGCCTCGACAATCATAACACCCGGCATGATGGGTCTTCCCGGGAAGTGCCCCTGAAAAAACCCTTCATTCATGGTCACGGCCTTGACCGCGCATATACGCTCGTCAACGACGAGCTCTTCTACGCGGTCAACCAAAAGCATGGGGTAACGGTGCGGAAGCACCGCCATGACCCGGCGTACGTCATAATTGCTGAAATCGCCCCCCGACATACAGTTTACCGGCTTTCAGGCTGCGCTGCTGGGCTTGCGGGCGCAGCGGGCCGGGCCTGCGCGGCAGCGGCTTGTGCTTGCTGCGATGCTGCGTTGATCAGTTGCTGGATCTGCTGATACAATGCGCCAATCTGACG
Organism: Sphingorhabdus sp.; assembly: GCF_050921905.1. Taxonomy (NCBI): domain Bacteria; kingdom Pseudomonadati; phylum Pseudomonadota; class Alphaproteobacteria; order Sphingomonadales; family Sphingorhabdaceae; genus Sphingorhabdus; species Sphingorhabdus sp. The sequence continues at coordinate 1,000,667 of NZ_CP050888.1, forward strand.
CGACGGACGCCAGCCGGCGGGCGGCGTGATCGGCACGGATGGTACGACCTTGTCGAGCTCGGCCGTGATCGCAGCAGTTACGTCAACCGCTTCTGGCGCCCACACAAACGCATCGGGCGCAAGAATGACATTGATTTTCTTGGCGGTAATGACCGCTTGCTGTGCAGCGTCATATTTCAACGCAATCTGTTCGACGGCATAAAGCTGCGCAAGGAAGACCGGCTCTTGAAGCGTGTTTATTTCCTTCTGCTTTGCGTCGAGTTGCGTCAGCAACGGGTTCTTTGCCTTAATGGCGACGTCCAGCTCGGCCTGCGTCAGTTCCTTGTCCTTATTGGTATCAAGCTGCGCATTCAGATTGTTGATCTCTACGCGCTTGGCTTGCAATTGCTGTGCCACGGCGGCGTATTGCGTGCCGATTTGCTGATAGGCAGTACCAAGCGCCTTTGAACGGGTGATTGCAACTGCCGTGTCAGCAGTGGCGATGCCTGCAACTTGGGCAGATGCTGGTACCGAAATGGCTGCAGCCGACAAAAAAGCAGCGGCGAGAATGTTTTTACGAATTTTCATTAGAATTGCGTTCCTACGTTGAAGGTAAATAATTTGGTATCGTCACCCTCCTGCTTGAGCAGGGCGCGGGCAATATCGATCCTGAACGGACCAAAGGGTGAATTCCAATTGACGCCAAAGCCAACCGACAAGCGCGGCTTCCATGAGTCGCCCAAAAAGCGTTCTTCGAAACGCAGCGCGGCAACCCGGGTCGAGCCATCCGTATTGATAGCCGTGGTTGATGTTTGAAGCGCACCAGCGCTATCCACGAAATAATATAATGGAGCGCCTTGCGTGCCGTCCGTCAACACCTCGCGCTGCGGCACCGTCTGCAAAATAGGTCGTGTCACATCAAACACAGAACCCACGTCAACGAACACGGATGGACGTAAGCCCAACTCTCTTGCGCCACTGCCGAGCGGAATTTGCAATTCGGCACGGCCAAGATAATAGAAACGCCCGCCAACAGCATCATCCTGTATCTGGTTACGATCCGTCAGCGGCGCATTAACAGCCACCCCGTTTACAACCTGACCTTCGAAGAACACCCGCTGCACGCGCGGGCCAACACCGCGAATGTCGAAGCCGCGCATTTGCGGCTCACCCAGATAAAAACGATCAGTCAGACGGACATCGTCAATACCTTCCGAGGTCAAACCACGGTCTTCCAACGGGTGGATATACCCACCTTCCAACGACAATCCGAAAACGAAATTACCGAATGGTTTCCAAAATTTGTCGGCGTTAATCCGCGTTTTAACATATTTGACGTCACCACCAAGCCCGGCAAAGTCTTGGCTTATACCGAAGCTCTGGCCGCGTGTCGGGCGGATGCGGTTGTCGCGATCATCATAAAGCAACGTGTAGCCAATGGAGGACGTCAAACGCTTACCGATTGCATCGCACAGAAACCGCCCGGCAACGATTGGGTCGCACGACCGAGGAAGCGGTCCTGCGCCATCCGGGTCAGAAAAGAAGGTGTTTTCATCAAGTGAAATATCATCCTGACTCAACCCGTAGCGCGCCTGAAAATAAATAAACTCATTGACCGGCACACCAACGCGCACCTGCAGACCTGTTGTCGCTTGCTGATAGGTTGTGTTGCGTTGGTTGTTGAAGAAGTTGAAACTGTTCAAATCCCGACGGAAAATGTCGCCCGATATTGCGATGGAACGATCAAACAAATAAGGCTCGGTAAAGCCGATTTCCGCTGATTTAGCATATGACGAATAAGAAATATTCGTCCGCAATTCTTGCCCCAAGCCGCGGAAGTTCCGTTGCTTGATCGAACCTTGGAAAATGAAGTTTTCAATCGAGGAAAATCCTGCGGACAAGGACAATTCGCCCGTCGCTTTTTCTTCGACATTTGTGGTGAGGATGATGCGGTCGGGCGCACTGCCCTGCGCCTGTTCGACTTCAAGGTCTTCCTGGAAATAGCCAAGCGATTTGATGCGCTCTGCGGTCCGCTTGACTTGAATACTATTAAACGCATCGCCTTCATTCAGGCGGAATTCGCGGCGAACAACCTTATCCTGCGTCAGTGTGTTGCCGTTAATGTCGATCCGTTCGACAAACACGCGCGGGGATTCCGCCACGTTGAACGTAATGCCCATGGTCAACGTTTCTTTGTCTCGCTGAAAATCAGGGTTTACGTCGGCAAAAGCATAGCCAAACAAACCTGCGGTTTCCGACAGGCTTTCGACAGTGTCTTCGACCATTTTGGCGTCATACCAGTCGCCTTTTTTCATGCGCAGAGTTGTGGTCAGACGCTCTGAATCAAAATCACGAATTTGGCTTTCAACCTTGACGTCGCCAAATTTGTACCTGTCACCTTCTTCCACCACATAGGTGATGATGAAGTCCTGCTTATCAGGCGTCAGTTCGGCGACTGCGGAAACAACGCGGAAATCGGCATAGCCTTGCGTTAAATAGAATTGACGCAGCTTTTGTTGGTCAAATGCCAGACGATCGGGATCATAGCTGGTGCCAGAGCTGAAAAAGCGATAGAAACGGGCTTGCTTCGTGACCATTTCGCCGCGCAACTGGCCATCGGAAAACTTGTCGTTGCCGATGATGTTGATCTGCCGAACCTTGGACTTGGGCCCTTCGCTAATCTCGAAAACAATATCTACGCGGTTTTGGTCGAGTTGAACCAATTTAGGCTCAACGACCGCCGCAAAGCGCCCCTGACGCTTGTAAAGTTCAATGATGCGCGCAACATCGGCGCGCACTTTGGATCGCGAATAAATCTGACGCGGTGCAAGTTTAATTTCGGGTTCAATTTTGTCATTCTTGATACGCTTATTGCCTTCAAGAATGATGCGGTTCACCACCGGGTTTTCGCGCACCTCAATTACCACCGCGCCAGCGTTATTGCGGACCGCGACATCTGCGAACAATTCGGTCGCATATAGGTCCTTCAACGCTTGGTCAGCCGCGACCTGCGTCCACGGCTGTCCTGTGCGTAAGCGGATATATGATCGCACGGTATCGGATTCGAGTCGTTGCGTGCCCACGACGGTGATCGATTGAATGGTTTCGACAGGGGCAGCTACGTCAGGCTGCGCAGCGGGCGTCGCCGACACAGTCTGCGCCAAGGCGGGAGTCATCGTACCCGTCACGGCAAGCGCCGTCGAACCCATCAAATATATGCCAAAGCTTTTGAAGTTGCCGCGAGATATATTTTTCATTGTCATCCGATCTGATGTCCGCCGCCACCGGGCGTTGGCATATTGCCGCTAAAATAGTTTTGCGTCCCTGCCCGATGCAGCGCGCGCAATCAAGTATGCAATGCCCTCAACCGCTTCCGAAAAGCCCGAAAGACGCAAGGTCGTTGAATGTTACCATGATCATAAATGCCGCCAGCATCGCAAATCCTGCACGAAAAGCCCACTCCTGCACTATTGGCGTGGCTGGGCGCCGACGCACTGCTTCCACGGCGTAGAGCAACAAATGCCCTCCATCGAGCATGGGGATTGGCAGGAGATTGATGAACCCCAAGTTAATCGAAATGAGCGCAGCAAGGCTGATGAAGGTTAAAATGCCAAGACTCATGGCTTCGCCTGAAACTTTTGCGATTTTCAACGGCCCGCCCAGTTCGGAGATGGGACGCCGGCCAGAGATAATCTGGCCAAGGCCAATCACCTGCTGCCGCAAGATATTTCCGGTTTGAACAACCGCAGCCCAAGGTGCCTCAAGCAGGCCCACTTCGCGGACTTCCATCTTGCTGGCACCCACGCCGAGCCGACCAATGCGGTATTCATTGCCGAAACGATCAACTTCAATCGCCGCAGCGACCTTGGCTTGCTTGACAATGCTCGCCCCGTCGCGTTCGATTTCGATCACCACCTGTTCGTTGGGGATCATCACAATTTCCTTGGCCATCTCGTCGAACGTCTCGATGGTCCGGCCATTCAACGTGAGGATGCGGTCACCTTCCATCAGGCCCGCCACCGCAGCCGCGCTATTGGGCTGCACAACGTCAATTACAGGTGGCGTCACCGATTTGCCAAACGCCAACAGGAAACCCATCGCGATCAATATGGCCAAGATGAAATTCACCGCTGGCCCGGCAAAAACAATCAACGCACGTTGCCACAAGGTTTTGGACTGGAACGTCTGGTTGCGCTCGTCTGCTGGTAGCTGTTTCCAGCTTTCGTCAGCTTGGCTGGCGGGATTCATGTCGCCTGCAAATTGGACAAAGCCGCCCAAAGGCAGCAGGCCAATGCGCCACAAGGTACCACGTTTGTCGACCCTGCCCCAGATCTGCGGACCAAAACCGATCGAGAATTTCTCAGCCTTCACGCCGAACCAACGACCCACGGCATAATGCCCCAGTTCGTGCACGACAACCAAACTGCCGATCAGCGTTAGAAACGCAAGAGCCGTCACGATGATATTTGGCGATTCCATTGGCATTAGGTGACCTTTTGAATGAGCGCCTGCGCATAAACACGCGCGGCTGCATCTATGCTGAACAAGTCGTCGATGCAGGTTGGCAGGTTATTCGGTGCGTAACCGCAAAGCGCATCTTCCACCAAAGCGGCGATATCGAGAAAACCGATTTGGCCATTCAAGAACGCCGCCACGGCGACTTCGTTGGCCGCGTTCATGATTGCCGGCTTTGCCCCGCCTTCGGAAATGGCCGCGCGGGCAAGCCGCAACGCCGGGAAACGTGCGATGTCCGGCTGCTCAAAGGTCAACTGCTTAATATTCGCTAAATCCAGCGGCCTGCAGCTTGTGGCAATCCGCTCCGGCCACGCCAGCGCGCTCGCTATGGGAATGCGCATATCTGGCGATCCAAGCTGCGCCAACGTCGAACAATCGACATATTCGACCATCGAATGGATGACCGATTGTGGATGCACCAGTATATCGATTTTATCCAAGCCCACCGGAAACAAATGATAGGCCTCAATCAGTTCAAGGCCTTTGTTCATCATGGTCGCGGAATCGATGCTGATCTTCGCGCCCATGTCCCAATTGGGATGCGCCACGGCCTGCGCTGGCGTTACGCCCCGCATCTCCTCAAGCGAGAAAGACCTAAACGGTCCGCCGCTCGCAGTCAGGGTTATCTTGCGCACTTGGTCAATTTTGCCACCCGATAGGCACTGGAATATCGCATTATGCTCACTGTCGACTGGCAACAATGCTGCGCCCGACCGGCGCACCGCAGCCATCATCAATGCGCCTGCGGAGACCAATGCCTCCTTATTGGCCAAAGCGACGGTCTTGCCAGCCTCGATTGCGGCCATCGTGGAGGGCAATCCGGCACAACCGACGATTGAGGCCATTGTCCAATCGACATTGCGTCTGGCGGCCTCCACAAGCGCTTCTGCGCCTGCTGCGGCTTCTATACCGGTCCCGGCCAATGCGTCCTTCAGGTCGGCATAGGCCGTTTCATCAGCAACGACCGCCAATTCGGCATCAAATTCCCGCGCCAACTGCGCGATGGCGGCAGCATTGCCGTTCGCCGTTAGCGCGACAACGCGATAGTCGCTACGATGCTGGCGAATGAGATCCAGTGTCGACAGCCCGACCGAACCTGTTGCGCCAAAGATGGAAACGCTGCGTGTCATGGGATCAGCTTCCCGCCACACTTTGGAATAAAGTCACGACACCGGCGGCAAAAGCAACCGCAATCAGGCCATCCGTCCGGTCAAATAAGCCGCCATGGCCCGGAATCAATCGTCCGGAATCCTTTACCCCTGCCCGCCGCTTCATCCAGCTTTCGAAGAAATCCCCCATTTGTGCGACCACCGCAAGCGCGGCCCCCGTCAGCATGAGGCGAAACCAGCCATATGCAAGATAGACATCGCCATCGCCAGCATTTCCGCCCCTGAAGGCGAAGATGCCTGCTTGAATGACAACCATCATAAGGCCCGCACCCATCATGCCGCCAAAAAGGCCAGACCATGTTTTGGACGGACTAATCCGTGGCGCGATTTTGGCTCCGCCGATGCTTCGTCCCGCAAAATAGGCCCCTACATCCGTGCCAATCACACCTGCGATCAATAGGATTGCGGGCGTCATGCCGAAGAAAGGCGCGCTGAACAGCATCAAAGTGAAACATGCAAGGCCGACATAGCCCAAGCCGCCCAGCAGCCAAAAGATCCGTGCCAGCGGGCTTCGTGTGAAGCCAAGCACCAATTTGGTAAATTCAAAAAACACCCCGAGGCCAACGGCAATAACAAGGCCCATAAAGGTATAGCCGCCCAGCCAGATCGCAACTATCGCAACCGACATCATGGCGACGCTCGACAAGGTCCGTATGCCCAGGTCCGATCGGGGTTTCAGCAGCGGCGCGACCTTATCGTTCATCGACCACCATAGCGCCGTTCACGCCGCGCAAATTCGTTTAGGGCGGCAGCGAGCTCGTCCTTGTTGAAATCCGGCCATAAGGTTTCGGTAAACCAGAATTCGGCATAAGCCGCCTGCCACAGCATGAAATTGGACAGCCTTTGTTCGCCTGATGTGCGGATGAGCAGATCCAGCGGTGGCAAGTCTGCGGTATCCAGATTGGCCTCAATGCTCGCCGTATTAACTTCGCCCATCGCAGCGGCAGCGCGGGCCGCGCGGACAATCTCATCTTGTGCGCCATAATTCAGTGCGACCGCCAACGTCGTGCGGCTGTTGTGCGACGTCCGCGCGATAGATTCTTCAAGCATTTCCACAATATCTGGCGCTAATGCTTTATAATTTCCAATAATTTTAAGGCGCACATTGTTAGCGGCGAATTCATCAAGGTCAGATTTGATAAAATCACGCATGAGGCCCATGAGATCGCTGATCTCATCCTCGGGCCGTTTCCAATTCTCGCTGGAGAAGGCGTATAGGCTTAACGTTTCCAGCCCGAGCTCACCCGCCGCACGGACAATATTCCGGACAGTCTCTACACCCCGCTTATGCCCCATCGCCTTTGGTAACATGCGCTTTTTTGCCCAGCGACCATTGCCATCCATGATGATCGCGACATGGCGCGGCATTTTGCCCGTTCCGGCGGCAATGCGCTCTTGAGCTTCAGCGACAGCCATCACTTACCTAAACCCGATGAAGTTACAGGGCTGGCCAAAATCACTGGCTCAGGATTTCCTTTTCCTTGTGCGCTGCGGCCTCATCGACCGCCTTGATCATTTCATCGGTCATTTTCTGGACTTCAGTCTCCAACCTTTTTCGGTCGTCTTCACTGATTTCCTTTTTGTTCTCATCGGTTTTCAGCCCGTCATTGGCATCGCGGCGCACGTTGCGAATCGCAATTTTTGCTTTTTCCGCATATTGACCCGCCAGCTTCGCAAGTTCCTTGCGCCGTTCTTCGGTAAGGTCGGGAATAGGCAGACGCAGTGTCTGGCCATCGGTAATCGGGTTCAGGCCCAAGCCTGCCGAACGAATGGCCTTTTCCACTGGCGTCACATTGGACCGGTCCCATACCTGCACCGACAGCAGACGTGGCTCTGGCGCGCTGACGGTCGCAACTTGGCTCAACGGCATGTGTGATCCGTACACTTCAACCACCACCGGATCGAGCAAGGTCACATTGGCGCGGCCCGTACGCAAGCCCGAAAGATCGCTTTTGAATGAATCGACCGCGCCCTTCATCCGGCGCTCTACATCGGTTTTGTCATATTGCGGCATGGATCAGTTTCCTTCGCTTGTTACCACAGTTGAAGTGCCGCTTCCGTCGAGCACTTTCAATATATTGCCCTGTTCGCGGATGGAAAAGACCACGATTGGAATATTGTTGTCCCGGCACAAAGATACCGCGCTGGCATCCATAACCTTCAGATTATCTGCCAAGACACGATCATAACTTAATGTTTCGTAACGCTTTGCTGTTGCCACTTTCTTCGGATCGGCATCATATACGCCATCGACCGAGGTGCCTTTGAACAGCGCGTCGCATTTCATTTCTGCGGCACGTAGCGCAGCGCCGCTATCCGTTGTAAAAAATGGTGCGCCAACGCCGGCCGCGAAAATGACGATGCGCCCCTTTTCCAGATGCCGTTCCGCACGGCGGCGAATGACCGGCTCGCAGACCTTGTCCATTTCAATGGCCGACTGCACGCGCGTGGGAACGCCAAGCTGTTCCAACGCGTTTTGCATGGCCAAAGCGTTCATGACCGTTGCCAGCATGCCCATATAGTCGGCTTGCGCGCGGTCCATGCCTTTGGCAGCACCAGCCATACCCCGGAAGATATTGCCGCCGCCGATAACGAGGCACAGTTGCAAGCCAGTATCCTGCGCCGCCTTCACTTCTTCAGCCACGCGTGCAACGGTATCTGGGTCAATGCCATAGGCCTGATCCCCCATCAGCACTTCGCCTGAAAGTTTCAGCAATATGCGGCGATAGCCGTGCGCGCTCATAAAGTCCCTCGTCCCGATACAATGAAGGCGCCCAGCTATAGGAGCCGCGCGCCACATCGCCAAGTGCTTATGCCCGCCAGACGACGGGGAAGCCAAGAATATTTATGCGCCGACCGCAGCGGCCACTTCAGCCGCAAAGTCGGACACTTCCTTTTCGATGCCTTCACCAAGCTGGAAGCGGACATAGTCCTTCAACAATATGGGTTTACCGGCTTCTTTAGCAGCGGCGGCGACAACGTCGGAAATCGGGGTCTTGCCGTCCATCACAAATGGCTGGCTCAACAAAGCATTTTCCTTGGCAAACTTCTTTACAGCGCCTTCAACCATCTTTTCGACGATATCGGCAGGCTTGCCGCTTTCGGAGGCCTTTTCACGGGCAATGCCGCGCTCACGCTCAAGCGTTTCGGCGTCAAGGCCGGTTTCGTCCAGCGACAGCGGGAATGCAGCGGCGATATGCATCGCCAATTGCTTACCAAGGCCATCCAGCGTCGCCGCGTCAGCTTCGCTTTCAAGCGCCACGAGAACGCCGATGCCGCCCATGCCAGGCGCCGCAGCGTTGTGGACATAGGAAACAACACGACCATTACTGACCGAAAGCGACTTAACGCGCCGGATAACCTGGTTTTCACCGATGGTTGCAATGTTGTTGGTCAAACGTTCCTGAACGGTTTCGCTGTCGTTATAAGGCGCAGCCAAAACGGTTTCGGCTTCGTTGGCTGCCAAGCCAAGGGCAACTTGGCTGACGGCGGCAACGAATTCCTGGAACTGTTCGTTCTTGGCAACGAAGTCGGTCTGGCTGTTAACTTCGATTGCCGTACCCTTGGTGCCTTCTACAGCAACGCCGACAAGCCCTTCGGCCGCGGTGCGGCTGGATTTCTTGGCAGCGGTTGCGAGGCCCTTGGTGCGCAGCAAGTCAACGGCGGCTTCGATATCACCCTTGGTTTCTTCAAGCGCCTTTTTGGCGTCCATCATGCCAGCACCGGAAAGCTCACGCAGTTCCTTGACGGCTGAAGCGGTAATTGCAGACATACATTTGTCCTTTCGAATGTGCAGGAGGCCAAACGACCTCATTTAAGTTCGCCATCCCCGCGAAAGCGGGGATCCAACACCTGCGTTGGCGTTAACAGCAAACGTCGGGGTTGGCCCCCCGCCTACGCGGGGGTGACGACAAATTGGTTACGCTTCTGCGGCAGGCGCTTCGGCTGGAGCAACTTCAGCAACAGGCGCGGCTTCTTCGGCCACGGGCGCGGCTTCTTCGGCCAACGCTGGTTCAGCCGCTGGCTCAACTTCCGCACCAAGGTCAATGCCCTTGGCAACCTTAGCGTTTACATTGCCCTTGGTTGCCGCAGTAGCAACGGCGTCGCAATACAAACGAATGGCGCGTGCGGCGTCATCATTTGCAGGAACGGGGAATGCAATGCCGTCAGGCGATACGTTTGAATCGAGGATCGCGATCACCGGAATACCCAAAACATTGGCTTCCTTGATGGCGAGCTCTTCCTTGTTGGCGTCAATGACGAACATGACGTCAGGAATGCCGCCCATGTCGCGGATGCCGCCAAGGCTCATTTCAAGCTTGTCGCGCTCACGGGTCATTTGAAGGATTTCCTTCTTAGTGAAACCGTGCGTGTCGCCCGAAAGCTGCTCTTCCAGCGTCTTCAGCTTCTTGATCGAGTTCGAAATGGTCTTCCAGTTGGTGAGCATGCCGCCCAACCAGCGATGGTTGACAAAATGCTGACCCGATGCGCGGGCTGCATCGGCGATTGGGCCTTGCGCCTGACGCTTGGTACCAACGAACAAAACCTTGCCGCCAGAAGAAACGCTTTGGGCAACAAAATCTAACGCACGTGCGAACAATGGCACGGACTGCGATAAATCGAGAATGTGGATGCCGTTGCGCGCGCCGAAGATATACGGCTTCATACGCGGGTTCCAACGGTGTGTTTGGTGGCCGAAATGGGCCCCAGCTTCAAGCAAATGCTGCATGGTAACGACAGGTGCCGCCATGGTACTTCTCCTTCCGGTTGAGCCTCTGGGAAACTAGAACTTCACTATTGCCTGAAAGGCATAGATCAGCACCGGTATGTGCGTTTCCCATGTGGAATGAGCGGGCCGTTATAGTTGCGGCAGGGATTCGTCAAGCACCAATGCTTTTCTCGCGATCCAAAACCCGCGGCAGGCGCATTAACAGGCGGTTCAGGACCATCTGCATAAAGCGATGGGATGGACGGGAAAGCCAAAAGAGGATGCCATTAACCGTCATCGCTGCATTTCTGTTGGGGGTAATGCCCAAAGGGGGACGGCAGACTTGGCTTCACCGCATGCCTGCAAAAGGCGCCTTAAATATAGCACGCGGAACGCCGTGGAACCCGCATCAAACGCTAAACTTCGACTATTGACACCTTTCGCCTTTTCCAAAGTTATCCACCATTCATCCACTATTTTATCCAGCGCTTTTCCACATGAGCCATGCCGCTTGACAAGCAAGAACAAATGGTGAACAAGTGTTGAAATACGGTGTGAGACCGAATCAACACTCCGCCCGATTTGGGGCGGGAATCACAAAGGATTATTGCCATGACTATCATCGCTTCGCTTCTCTTCCTCACTGCGCTGGGTGCATCCATTGGCGTAATCATGTTGACAATTCGCAACGCCATGCCGCGCATCCAAGAAGTTATTGATATGGAATTTGCGCCAGCGATGCAGCGGGAACGCCGGATCATTTTGGGTGATATGCGGCGCTTGGCGCCTGCTACGATCATTGCCTTTCCGGCTACGCCCCGCCCGCAAAACGGAGGCCGTTTGGCGGCTTAACAACAGTTGGGGGGAGGCATCGGCACCCTTCAATCCGCATAGCGATCAAAATGGCCTCAAACCGCGAAGGTGGATTTAAGCGGTCCTGACCCTGGATATTGCGCGGTCCGGCCTCGTGGTGCTTCAATAATAACGAACGTGCGCAAAAATGCGCCCTGTGGTGACAGAATGTTTCGCCCTCGCTAGGTGATAAAAAAAGGGCGGGTGCCTTCGCCCCGCCCTTTTTACCAATTTCTTGGCGTGTGTCTTAGTTGACAGCGTCCTTGAGCGCCTTGCCAGCTTTGAACTTAGGCTGAGTCGATGCCTTGATGGTCATTGGCTCACCGGTGCGTGGGTTACGTCCGGTCGATGCCTTGCGCTTTGCAACGCCAAAAGTGCCGAAACCAACGAGACGCACTTCGCCGCCGCTTTTCAGTGCGCCAGTGATCGCTTCGAATGTTGCTTCAACAGCTTTGCCGGCATCGGCCTTGGTCAAACCGCTAGCGTCAGCAACTGCACTGACGAGATCTTGCTTGTTCATTTGGGAAGCCCCTCTTAAAATTATGTGACACTCACTTATTACTAAATTGAGTCGCGGCCTAGACCGGTTCGCAGATAATGAGCAGATTGTTGACGCTGTCAAAGGAAATATCGGCCTAAAACCGTCATTTTTTGTAAAAAAATGCGCGTCCTGCCTATTATATACAATTAAAGGCAGGGCGCACGGGCTTAATGCGTCACCGCAGGCCCATTTTCCCCACCGATTCCCGCTGGTAAAGCCGCAGCCAAATCATCGGCCTCGGTCCACTCAACAGCTACCAATGGTGCCACAAGCGCACGCGCCAGAACTTGGTCAACATGGCTTACGGGAATGATTTCCAGCCCGTCTTTTATATTTGCCGGAATGTCTGCAAGATCCTTTTCATTCTCTTGCGGGATGAGAACTGTTTTGATCCCGCCGCGCAAGGCCGCCAGCAATTTTTCCTTTAAGCCGCCGATGGGGAGCACCCGGCCGCGCAAGGTTACTTCGCCGGTCATCGCCACATCGCGGTGCACCGCAATACCCGTTAGCGTCGACACGATGCAGGTGACCATGCCGATACCGGCGGAAGGGCCATCCTTTGGTACTGCGCCTTCGGGAAGGTGAATGTGCACATCCTTGCGCGCAAACAGGCTGGGCTTGATACCATAGCTCGGCGCACGCGCCTTCACATAGCTCAAGGCGGCCTGAATGGATTCGCTCATGACCTCGCCAAGCTTACCCGTGGTTTTGATCTGCCCCTTACCGGGCACCGTAACCGCTTCAATCGTTAGCAATTCGCCGCCAACTTCTGTCCAGGCGAGGCCCGTAACGGCGCCGATCTGATTTTCTTCCTCGCCCATGTCATGGCGATATTTGCGGACACCCGAAAAGTCTGCCAGATTTTCCGGCGTGATGACAATGCTTTTGTCTTTGCCTTCCAAGATGCGGCGCAGCGCCTTACGCGCAAGCTTTGCAATTTCGCGCTCCAGAGTCCGCACGCCTGCTTCACGTGTGTAGTAACGAATGACATCACGCATGGCGTCGTCGCTGATGGAAAACTCATCATGCTTCAAGCCATGGGCTTCGATTTGCTTTTCGATCAAATGCCGTTTGGCGATCTCAAGCTTCTCGTCTTCGGTATAGCCTTCAAGACGGATGATTTCCATCCGGTCCAACAAGGCGCGCGGCAAGTTTAAGCTGTTTGCAGTCGTCACAAACATGACGTCCGACAAATCGAGATCAACTTCCAGATAATGGTCGTTGAACTTGTTGTTCTGTTCCGGGTCAAGCACTTCCAGCAAAGCCGACGCAGGGTCGCCCCGGAAATCCTGTCCAAGCTTGTCGATTTCGTCGAGCAGGAATAACGGGTTCATTGTCCCCGCCTTTTTCAGGTTTGCCGCGACCTTGCCGGGCATTGAACCGATATAGGTCCGACGATGGCCGCGAATTTCCGCTTCATCGCGCACACCGCCCAAGGATTGGCGGATGAATTCACGACCCGTGGCCTTGGCAATCGATTTACCAAGCGAGGTCTTGCCCACGCCGGGAGGGCCGACGAGGCACAATATTGGCCCCTTCAGCTTATTGGTGCGGGCTTGCACCGCAAGATATTCAATGATTCGGTCCTTCACCTTTTCCAGCGCGAAATGGTCGGCATCGAGCACGTCCTGCGCCTTAGCGATATCCCGCTTCAGCTTTGACTTCTTGCCCCATGGAATGCCGAGTAACGTATCGAGATAGTTACGGATCACGGTCGCCTCTGCTGACATGGGCGCCATGCCGCGCAGCTTTTTCAATTCCGCATTGGCTTTCGCCTTTGCTTCCTTGGACAGCTTCATCGTGTCGATCTTGGATTGAAGCTCGGCAATCTCGTCGCCGCCTTCGCCATCTTCGTTGCCAAGCTCGCGCTGAATGGCCTTCATCTGCTCATTCAAATAATATTCGCGCTGGGTCTTCTCCATCTGGCGCTTCACGCGGCCACGAATTTTCTTCTCCACCTGCAAAACGCCAAGCTCGCCCTCCATGAAGGCAAAGGCCATCTCCAGGCGGCGCAACGGGTTGGCCTCGACCAACAAGGACTGCTTATCCGACACTTTCAATTGTATGTTCGCCGCCACCGCATCTGCAAGCGCAGATGGTGTTTTAATCTCAGTCAGTTGCACCGCCGTTTCGGCAGGCATTTTCTTATTCAGCTTCGAATAATTCTCAAATTGCTCGGTAACCGACCGCATTAACGCAGTGGCCTGCGGCCCTTCGGCGTTCTTTTCGGTAATCAGGCTAATATTGGCTTCGACATAATCATTACCGCGCTCCAGCACGTCGCGCAATTCAGCGCGCTGCTTGCCCTCGACCAGCACGCGCACGGTGCCATCGGGCAGTTTCAACAACTGCATGATAGTGGCAGTGACGCCGATATTATACAGATCATCCTTGTCAGGATCATCCTCGGCAGGGTCAAGCTGGGCCACCAGAAAAATTTCTTTGTTGGCGGCCATCGCCTTTTCTAGTGCGACCACCGATTTGTCGCGTCCGACAAACAACGGCACAATCATGCCGGGAAAAACAACGATATCGCGCAACGGCAATAATGGAAGGTTCAGATCCATAGATACTCCAATTGGCGATCACCCAAAATGGTGCCCCGCCGGTTCTCCCTCAATATGAGCGCTTTGCACGCGCTTTCAATGCATGTGCTTCGGTGGTGCGCATTTAATTGGGGAAAAGCCGTATTGGGATACGGCACCAAAGCCGTTCTGTTTATCAGTTCACGGCTTAAAACGGTAATTTGAACCCGGGCGGCAGTGGCAGTCCGCTGGACATTTTGCTCATTTCGGCGTTGCTGGCGGCATCCGCCTTTTCGCGGGCATCGTTAAAGGCTGCTGTGATCAGGTCTTCCAACATTCCCTTGTCCGCGGGCACGATCAGGCTGTCATCCAGCGCCACGTTCAAAATGCGGCCTTTTGCGGTCGCGCGCACCTTCACAAGGCCGCCGCCGGAGACGCCTTCAACTTGAATAACGTCGAGCGTCGCCTGCGCTTGCTCCATCTGCTGTTGGATGTTTTGGGCCGCTTCTTGCGCCGCCTTGATCATCTCTTCCATGCTTTTCATGCGCTCTTGCTCCATTTCATGCCATTTTCGTCGCTGTCGAGCAGCTCCGCCTCTGGAAACGCGGCGAAAGCAGCTTTGACCAAAGGTGACTCCAATATAATATGCTTGTCCGCTTCGGCTGCTGCTTGCTCTTGCTCCAGCAAGCTTGGTGCCGCTTCGCCGGCGCGTTCTTCTAATTCCCAGCGGGTGCCGGTGACCTTGGCCAAGGCATCGCGCAATTCGGCCATAAAGGTCGGCGCAACGGGCCCGGCCAACTGGTACGCCAGCAAAGGCGGCGCATAATCCACGAGGCGGACCACATCACGCATGGTCATCTCAAGGCTTACAAAACCATCCCGCGATAATCTTTCCAGCAGTGCATGGAAATCCGCTGGCATCAATGTCTGCACATTGGCGGCTGGCGGCACATTGTGCGCGGTGGACGCGGAAGCCGACGGTGGAGCCGTGAACGCCCCTTCGCCAATCATCTTGGCCAGCTCACCGGGATCAGGCAGCGTTGCTGCATGAACCACACGCAGCAGTGCCATGTCCGCCGCATCAAGCGGGACGGAAGCGCGGGCGACCTCTTCTTGCCCCTTCAGCAACAACTGCCACAAGCGGTGCAAAACGGGGAAGGATAAACGGTCGGCATGATCTTCGACCACGGCCGCAGCCTCGGCATCCAAAGCTTTATCACGCGGCGCGCCAACCTTTGCGAGCGTGAGCCGATGGACCTCGGACAAAAGCCCGGCAAACATCGCCAGCGGTTCAACGCCCAAAACATACTGGTTCTTCGCCTCCGCCAGCATCGCCTGCGCGTCGCCTATGAGTATAAGCCCGAACAGACGGCGAATTGCGCCACGGTCGGAAAGCCCCAACATGTCGCGAACCTGCGCGGCGGTGACCTTTCCGTCGCCCTCCATATCGGCATGGGCAATGGCTTGATCGAGGATCGAGAGGCCGTCGCGCACCGAGCCTTCTGCCGCTTGCGCGATGAGGGTCAGTGCCTCCGCCTCGGCCACAACGTCCTCCTTGGCGGAGATTTCCGCAAAGTGCGCCGAAAGCTTCTCGGTTGAAATCCGCTTCAAATCAAAACGCTGGCACCGCGACAATACGGTGATCGGAACCTTGTTCACCTCAGTTGTGGCAAACAGGAACTTCACATGGCCCGGCGGCTCTTCAAGCGTCTTCAACAAGGCATTGAACGCGTTTTTCGAAAGCATGTGCACTTCGTCGATGATGTAAATTTTATAGCGCGCGGATACGGCGGAATAGCGCACCGCCTCAATAATCTCACGCACATCGTCAACGCCGGTGTGGCTTGCGGCATCCATTTCGATGACGTCAATGTGCCGCCCTTCGGCGATAGCAACGCAAGGCTCGCACACACCGCACGGGTCGATAGTTGGGCCACCCTGCCCGTCGGTTCCAATGCAGTTCAGCGCCTTAGCAATCAGCCGCGCGGTAGAGGTTTTTCCCACCCCGCGCACGCCAGTCATAAGGAATGCATGCGCCAGCCGGTCCCGCTTAATGGCGTTGCCAAGCGTCTGCACCATGGCATCCTGCCCGATCAGCTCGGCAAAAGTCTGTGGCCGGTATTTGCGTGCCAGAACGCGGTAGGCCGCGCCGCCAGGTGCCACTGGCGATTGGGCAACGGGTGGCGAATCCAGCCCCAATCCCAATGCGTCATCGGGCATATCCGGGTCGCGTGTTGCGAAATCTGGGCTGTCGGAGTCGGGCATTATCATCATATTAGAAGCATCACCGACCTTTGTCGAAGTCTTCTCCACCAAAACACGGGGAAAAGTAGGAGCCGAATGACCCGCAGCGAATTCGTTGTGGCTGCTTCCGTCAGGATCTGACCAGGTTGGCGAGTGCCACGTCCATCCGACTCCCACGCCGCATATGGCCGCGACCTTATCGAATTGCAAGACCGGCTGTGGGTTTTGGCAAGTGCCGCAATTAACCAAGCAAGAAAGGCGCTTTCACGTCGAAGCTTGCCAAAGACTTTATAGGCAAAATGGCAGATTTAACTAATCTTTCAGCCTCCATTCAATTTTCCGATGCTATTTCTATCTAATCGGGTAAATCGCAACAAAATCTCAGGACATAAAATTGGCACGTAAATTTCTTTATATCGTCGCAGCGCTTATCGTTCTCGTCATTGCGGGTGGCTTTGTCATTCGTATCTATGAAAGCGAGCTGACGGAGCTTGCCTTTGTCCCGACGGGCAAGTTTGAACAGCAAACGGCCTTTGAACCCCGCAAATATGCAGGCAATGACATGTGGTTTGCGCGTCCCGGCAAAACAGGCAATCCTGCGAACTGGTTACCGACCGGCGCGGCGAAGCCCGAAATGCCCGGCTCTGCTGCGATATTTTTTGTGCATCCCACATCCTATATCGGCAGGGATTATTGGAACGCGCCCTTAAATGACGCAGAATCACAGGACCGCGCGCGGATGTTCCTGCGCGGCCTTGCTTCGCCGCTCGCCAGTGCGGGCGAGATGTGGGCACCGCGCTACCGTCAGGCAGCGATTGGTGCATTTTTGACCACCAAGCCGGAGGGTCAGCAAGCGCTGGATGCCGCTTATCAAGATGTGCTCTTGGCCTTTGATGAATTTGCGGCAAAGGTCCAAAAGGACCGTCCGATCATATTGGCCGGGCATAGCCAAGGCGCGCTGCACCTTACACATTTGCTTAAGGACCGCGTGGCGGGCAAGCCAATCGCGAAACGCATTGTCGCCGTATACGCGGTTGGATGGCCGATATCGACAACCGCTGATCTGCCACAAATGGGCTTTCCTGCTTGCGCTGGTCCCGATGACACCGGCTGCATCATGGCGTGGCAAAGCTTTGCCGAGCCTGCCAAATATGACCGGATCGTCAAAGTTTACAACGCCACAACCGGATTTGACGGCACGCCGCGCAAGGACACGCCGATGCTATGTACCAACCCGTTAAATGGCGGGGCGGAGCCCAGTGCGTTGATGGATGCGAATTTGGGCACGTTAAAGCCGGATGATACGTTAAAAACCGGCGAAATGATTGTGGGTGCGGTGCCGGCGCGATGCGATGGCAAGGGGTTTCTGCTGATTGGCGATCCGCCAGAGATTGGCCCCTATGTCCTGCCCGGCAACAATTACCATGTATATGATTTCCCTTTATTCTGGGCCAATGTGCGGGCGGATGCGACATGGCGTTTGCAGAAATATCTGCAGAAATGATTTTTGAATCGGTTGCCAGCTTCCGCGATCAACTGCCGGACGGCGGCGTTTTAATCGGGCTTGATGTCGGCAGCAAAACCATTGGCACGGCATTTTGTGATGCCGGCTGGACCTTCGCCTCGCCCACTGACCTCATCAAACGCGCCAAGTTTACTCAGGATAAATTCGAATTAAAGGCCGCTATAGCGACGCGGCCAACGCGCGGCATTGTGATTGGCTTGCCGTTGAATATGGATGGCAGCGAAAGCCCGCGAAGCCAGTCCAGCCGCGCCTTTGCGAAAAATATCGAAGATCTGGGCCTTCCAATTTTACTGCGTGACGAACGTTGGTCGACCCAAGCCGTCGAACGCGACATGATCGCCGCCGACATGAGCCGTGCCAAACGCGCAGAAAAAATCGACAGCGGCGCAGCAGCGTTCATCCTGCAAGGCGCGATTGATGCGCTGACGAGAGGGTAGCGTCTTGGACGATGCTCTACACCCGTCACCCTGAACTTGTTTCACCTTCGGTGACTGTCGTTCCAGGGTCCATTTGTCCATTCTAGCTCTGGGCGTGCTGCGCGATAGACCCTGAAACAAGTTCAGGGTGACGGTTGAAATAGAATTTGGTCGCGAAGACGCCGACAAATCATTTGAGTCTCACCCAAATTCCCATTAAGGGCATCGCTTTAATGACATGGACAAAACCCTTCGCCGCCGACGGCTTTCCAAGCGGGTCGGATGCCTTTCCGCACAAGCATTTGCTTGGTATCGCCGGACTTCAGACGTGGGAAATTCTCTACATCCTCAAAGAGGCGGAGCAATGGGTTGCGCTAAACCGCGCTGGCGCAGCAAAACATGCTGACACGCTTTCCGGCCTGACAATCATTAACGCCTTTTTCGAAAATTCAACGCGCACCTTATTATCGTTCGAAATCGCCGGAAAGCGGCTCGGCGCGGACGTCGTGAATATGCACGCGGCGCAGTCGAGCGTGAAAAAGGGCGAAACGCTTATCGACACGGCAATGACGCTTAACGCCATGCGCGCGGACGCCATTGTGATTCGCCATGGCAGTTCGGGCGCCGTGCAGCTCATCTCCAGCAAAGTCGACTGTCCCGTGCTGAACGCCGGTGACGGCAGCCACGAACACCCAACTCAAGCCTTGCTCGACGCGCTCACGATCATGCGCCGCAAGGGCAAGGTCGAAGGTCAAACTGTCGTCATTTGCGGCGACGTTCTGCACAGCCGTGTTGCCCGGTCAAACCTGTTTTGCCTCAAATCGCTGGGCGCAAACGTACGCGTGGTTGCCCCCCCTGCCCTCATGCCAAGCGGAATTGAGGGCTTTGGCGCCGTTCCGTTTAGCAATTTCGATGCCGCATTGAATGGGGCCGATGTCATTATGATGCTGCGTCTGCAAAGCGAACGGATGCAGGGTGATTTCATCCCGTCGCCGCGTGAATATTTCCATCTTTATGGCCTCGACGAACGGCGGCTGGCCTTGGCCAAACCGGACGCGCTTGTCATGCATCCCGGCCCCATGAACCGGGGCGTGGAAATTGCCAGCAGCGTCGCTGATCATGTCGAGCGATCGGCCATTACCGAGCAGGTCGAAATGGGCGTTGCGGTGCGGATGGCTTGCCTCGACATATTGACCCGCAAGGCGCGTTGTCAGGAGGGGTGGGCATGACTGGCATGAACATCATTCAAGGCCATATCATCCTACCCGGCGCGGATAAGGCAGCGCCATTGCATCTGCATATAAAGGACGGCAAAATTGCCTCGGTCGGCAAGGCAGCCCCGATGGCCGAACATATCGACGCCAGCGGGTTGATCGTTGCGCCGGGCATAATTGATTTGGGTGTTTTCAAAACCGATAAACCTGCATTCAGATTTGGCGGGATAACCCGCGCGGCATTGATGCCCGATCAGTCGCCTGTGCATGACGATCCAGCGACCGTCCGCTTTGCCGCATTAAAGGGTAAGCCCGATTTGTGGGTTCACCCTCTTGCCGCCGCGACCCAAGGCCTTGACGGGCTTCGTATGGCCGAAATTGCGTTGATGAAAGAGGCTGGCGCTGTGGGTGTGGCGACTGGCCGCAAATGGATATCCGACAGTGGCGTCATGCTCCGCATCATGCATTATTGCGCAGCCTTAGACCTTCCCGTCATCCTGCATAATGAGGATTCAGGGGTAACCGGCCATGCCGTAGCAACGGCGGGCGAAACGGCCACTTTGCTTGGCCTTTCAAGCGCGCCAATCGTTGCCGAAACACTCGCTATCGCCCGCGACCTTATGTTGGCGGAAGAAAGCGGCGCGCATGTGCATTTCCGGCAAGTCACCACCGCACGCGGCCTTGACCTGATCCGTACGGCAAAGGCGAAAGGCCTGCGCGTTACCTGCGGAATCACGCCAGCGCATCTGTTCCTGTCGGACAACGCCATTTCGGATTTCCGAACCTTTGCCCGGCTGTCACCGCCGTTGCGCTCCGAAAGCGACCGGCTGGCGTGCATCGCCGCAATTGCCGATGGCACGATTGACGTCATCGCATCGGGCCACGACCCGCGCGGGCCAGAAGACAAGCGGCTGCCTTTTTCCGAAAGCGCGCCTGGCATGGCGGGGGCAGAAACATTGCTGGCGCTGGCGCTCAACCTCGTGCGCGATAATGTGATCTCAACCGGCCGCATGTTTGAATTGCTCGCGTCGAACCCGGCAAAGATATTAGGGTTAAACGCAGGCCAAATTGTTGAAGGACAAGAGGCTGACTTGATCTTGATCGACCCTGATGCGCCGTGGCAGGTCGATGGTGACCGCATGGCTGCGTTGGCAGGCAACACACCCTTCGACCGCTTACCCGTTCAGGGCCGCGTTCGGCAGATGTTAAAAGGCGGCAAGCTTATTTAGGGTCAGGACCACTTAAATCCGCCTTGTGCCAACCGCACAGACTGTGTTCCTGTGATTGGAACAACGAAACACGCGCCGCCTTGCGATTTGAACCCGCGCAATGCTCCATATCGCGTCGCATATCTCTTCCACGCCGCTTGCGCGCCGGCTGCCGAAGAAAAAAGCCCCAAGCTGGATGAGGTGGCTTTTACCCACAAATGCTGGTCGAGACGCTCGGACTTCTGCCAAAATAGTGCCAGGGCGGCGTTACTCGCGGCAGACAGCAGTCACCTGAGCAGCTTTAAGCTCACTGCACACAGGACCTATCGCGGCAACGAAGCGTGGCTTTTTTTCAAGTGCTTGAACGACTGACGCTGCCACCCGCTGGCTTCCTGCAAGATCGGATGGGTAATGAGCCCCGCCTACGACTCGTCGCCACGCGATCCGCTCGGCCATTTCAGCAGCTGCAGCGGCTTTTTCAGGAACAAGCTGGGCTATGACCGCTGCCCAGACGGCACTGGAACTCGCTCGCGCGCTGGGGTAGCTCGCGTTACCATGGCCAACGAGATCAAGCGATGGTTGGATGCGAGCGTCATAAAGAGCTGGGCGCGTTCGAAACCCCTGTGCAGCATTAGCGGCGCGGTTGACGCCACGCATGTCGTCATGCAGCGCCTGCATCAACGCAAATGTGAGGGGGAGTTTATCGGCGCCGACCCCGAGTAACTGCGCTGTCCATTGCGGCATCATGGTCACCGAATCTGCCTGGGCATCAGCCGCATCGGCGGGCGAGCGCCGACGTTGAACAGCAAGCATCGTTTCTATATCGGCTGCCTCGGCCAAGCTTCCGGGCTGTGGCCATGGCGGCAACACGGACTCCAATGCAATGTCGCCAGGCGCGATGTAGTTAGTGATGGCCTCAGTGCTGCGTGTAGGCTGCGGACGGCTGTTCTGAGCGCCAGCAGGGACCGCAATCGCGATTGCTGCACAGGCGAGAGCCATGCCGAGGTGGAGAACCCGCATCAAAATGTTACCAGAGCGCTGGCGCGAAGCGTGCGGGGTTGCCCCGGATAGAAGTTGTTAATGGTGTTACCGTTCTCAAAATATCGCTCGTTGGTGACGTTGAGAAAATTTGCCTGGATCATTAACCGGTTGATCGGCCGCCAAAAGATCGCGACATCGCCCCGCGCAAAACTGGCAAGGCGGAAGCTGTTGGCAGGATCAATGAAGCGGTCCCCGACGATCGTTGCGCCAAGCCCGATTCCCAGACGGGGCGTAACATCTCCCCGCGCCCAGAAGCTTGCGCTATGATCGGGCACTTGATTGAGCCGCCGGCCAGTTAGCGTGCGGTCGACTGTGACCTTGGCATCGGTGTAGGTATAGGCCGCCTCGAACGTCAGGCCCTTGACGGGTTGAAGAGCCAGATCGATCTCGATGCCCTGGCTGCGCTGTTCACCAGTCTGACGGTCCGATTGCGATGGTGCCAGTTCGGCAACGCGCACATTCGTCTTGGTAATCTGGAAGGCGCTTGCCGAAGCCCGCAGCAGGCCTTCCAACGCCTCCCATTTGGTTCCGACTTCAAACTGCTCGCCGCGCGACGGCAACGCAATGGCACGATCAACCAACGGCCGCGTGCTGGTTTCGGGATTAAAACTGCCACCCCAATTAGCGAACAGTGCAAATCCACTCCCCGGCAGCACGGTCAGCCCCAGGCGCGGCGTTACGGCTGTTGCCTTGGCCTGGCCGGTTATGCCGGTTATGCTGTCGGTGAAGCGGCCGCGGCTGCGCTCGACGCGTACCCCGGCAGTCGTGCGCAGCCATGGCGTCCACGCGGATTCCAACTGCGCCAACCCACCCATTCCGTCGTTCCGTGTGTTGCTGTCGACAATGCGCGCCGTTGTCCGGCTGTAAATTGCTCCACCTGTCGGGGTGAAGATATTGATCGGTGCGTTGAGCACAGCGCGATTGATTAGCGACGTGCCGGTATCCTGGCTCCAGTCGATCGACAACAGCACTGTGTGAGCGACGTCACCGGTATGTGCCTTGATTATAAAATCGGCCTGTGCGGTTGCATCGTCCTGGCGGTCAATTGTGATTTGGTTTCGTCGGTTGAGAATGCCCCCTGGGGTAAGCAGCGGCGCGCCGACGCCGCCACCGACCGGAAAGAAATAGGCACCATCCGATTCTCCGCGGCCCCATCCACCGCCGACCCGAAGCATCACGTCATCGCTGAACTCGTGCGTCATCCGTGCGGTGATCGTCCGCGTGCTGTTATTGAAACGGTCAACTGGGTCGCCCAAGAAGCGTTCGGGTGGGAGCCCAGTAGTTAGGCCAAGCAAACCGGGCGCTGCTGGCATGCCGCGATCAAAGACACCGGTTCGGTCGAGCCATTCGCCTTCCACCACAATCCGGGTCCGTTCACTGGGCTGGAACGCAATTGCCGGCGCGATATAGCGTGTTTCGTTGGCAACATTGTTACGAAAGCTCTCGCCATTTTCCCAAACCCCATTAATGCGCGCAGCAACCTTGGTGCCTAGGTTCAGGTTAATATCGGCAATCCCACGGATCAGACCATCGTCGTCGGCGATGATTCCAGTGGTTACAAAATCACGGTCGAGCGGTTGCTTTGTTACGATGTTGACCACACCGCCGGGCTCAAGTCGACCATAAAGCATCGACGAGGGGCCCTTCAGCACCTCGATGCGTTCGATATTCTGCACTTCGCTGGTAGGCCAGGCGACACCCTGACGATAGCCGTTGCGCAAGTTGGTCTGAGCAACAAAACCGCGCAAACGAAACCGTGTGTTAAAGCCGCCGATACCACCGACCGGGTTAGTTCCAGAAACTGTCCGCAGTGCGTCGGTCAAGTTGACCAGACCACGGTCGGCAAGCAGCGCTGCGCCGACCGTGTCGAAGCTGAAAGGTGCCTCCAGTGCCGGAGTGCCAGTGCGGGTTGCGGCAGCGGTCCGCGGTGAATAGCTGTCGATGGTCGCCGTCACCACGATTGCTTCATCTGATAGTTCATCGGCGGCGATGGCGGGTGAGGCGCAAGCCACAATGGTTAGGGCAACGCCTAACGCGTTCATACCGAGGTGCTGAGACGTTTGCATGGCTTATCCTTAGTTGAAGTGGCAAATTTAGGGCGTTATGGTAATGATATATTATTACACGTCAAGATTTTTTTGCTGCTGTGCACCCATAGTTGTAGTCCTTACGCTAGAAATCGATTACCGGGCGCGCATTCCACCCTACCGACCGACTAGTCACCTGAATCCGAAGTTCGGCTCATTGTTTTTTGGCAGCAACGTTTGACGGAGGCGAGGATTTCGTCTGCGGATTTGAGCCATTTATATGGCGTTGGATTTTCGTTGTGTGCCTTGATGAAAGCGCAGATATCGGCTTCCAGTTCCGCCGTGGACCGATGGACACCGCGTTGCAACTGCTTGCGCGTCAGCTGGGCACCTCCAAAAACCTCTGGCATTTGAGCGTGTGATCTGATTCAACGGTCCCCATCGGGAGGCGATTATGAAGCAGGCGGGTTTGTTCGGTTTATCGGATCATTTGAAGCGGCTTTCGGCCAATGGCGATCCGCTTGAGGCGCTGGGGCGGATAGTTGATTTTGAAGGCTTTCGTGTGATCCTGGACAATGCACTGGCTTATTCGGACGGTTCGAAGGGTGGCAGACCGCCCTATGACTGCGTATCGATGTTCAAGATCCTTATTCTGGCGGCGCAGAACAATGTGGCCGATGCCCGCATGGAGTATCTGATCCGTGATCGGTTGAGCTGGCTGCGTTTTCTGGGCTTTGATCTTGGAGCGCCAACGCCTGATGCCAACACGATCCGGCTATTCCGGGAGAAGTTGACCGATGCCGGAACCTTGCAGGTGCTGTTTGACGCCTTTGACCACCGGCTGCGAACCAATGGATATCTGGCAATGGGCGGCCAGATCGTCGATGCAACGCTGATTGCAGCCCCCAAGCAGCGCAATACGCAAGAC
Organism: Sphingorhabdus sp.; assembly: GCF_050921905.1. Classification (NCBI taxonomy): domain Bacteria; kingdom Pseudomonadati; phylum Pseudomonadota; class Alphaproteobacteria; order Sphingomonadales; family Sphingorhabdaceae; genus Sphingorhabdus; species Sphingorhabdus sp. The sequence continues at coordinate 1,025,559 of NZ_CP050888.1, forward strand.
GAGAAGGATGCAATCAAAACGGGCAAGACGGCACAGGAAGTCTGGCCCGACCAACCCGCCAAGGCTGCGCAGAAAGACACAGATGCGCGCTGGACGGTGAAGTTTGCCAAAGCGCGCATGGCTGCGAACGGCAAGCCGCAGATCGACATTGCGATCCCAAGCTTTGGCTACAAGAATCATATAGCTATCGATCAGCGCTTCGGGTTCATCCGCAAGGCTGTGGTCACGCACGGCGCGCGTCATGATGGATCACAACTGCGCGAAGTGGTCACGACAAACAACACTGCATCTGATGTGTGGGGCGACACCGCTTACCGGTCCAAGACCAATGAAGCGTGGCTTGCAGCCCATGGCCGGGTCAGCCGCATCCACCGCAAGAAGCCAAAGGGCAAGCCACGGTCAGAAGCGCTTCGTGCAGCCAACCGAACAAAGTCGAAGATACGTGCAAGGGTCGAGCACGTCTTTGCGCAGCAAAAGGCGCATATGGGACTGTTCATCCGCACCATCGGCATCAAGCGTGCCGAGACGAAGATCATGCTCGCCAATCTTGCGTACAATATGCAGCGCCTGCTGTTCCACGAACGACGAGCGGCGACAGGATAATTGTGTCCAAAATCCAGAAATAGGGGCCAAAACAGCGGCAATAGAGCCAATCTCAGCCCGAAATGCACCGATCAGGTGCCTGCAACGCGCATATCGAGGCCGCTTGACCAAAATCAACGGTTAATGGAGGTGCCCAGCTCTGCAAACCATCGTTCGACCTGATTGATCCAAGAGGCCGATGTTGGGGTGAAGTGAACATACCAATGCGGGCGGCGCGCCAGCCAGGCCTTTACTTTCGGTGTCTTGTGGGTGGCATAGTTGTCCATCACGAGATGAACATCCGGCCCATCGGGCATCTTCGCGTCGATCCGCTTGAGAAAGTCGAGGGATTCGGTTGCCCGGTGACGTTTTTAGCATTTGCCAATCACGGCACCGGTGGCGACATGTAGAGACCTACAATGTCCTGGACCTTGTCGACGAAAAATGGATCGGTTGATGATTTGAATGTCTCGGACCTGCGCTTCGAGAAAAGTCCGGTCCATGTCGCTCAATACAATAAATCCGCTTGTCTACCGACCATCATGAATGATCCTGCATGTCTGAAAAGAGTATATACAGTGATATCTACTTCAGTTTCAGATGACTTGGTCACCGACTCATAAATTTCATCCATGTTCGGATTGAGGCGAGTTTGATGAGTGCGAGATAATTGTCAGGATGCGTTTCGTATCGCCCGGCAAGGCCACTGTTCTTTGAATCAGGCAGAATGCCTGCTTCTATGGCCTTTGCATCCAGAGCCGTGCCAGCATTGTCGCTGCCCCCCAGCAAAAATGGCAATCCGTCTCGGCAAGCCATTAACAGACAACAAATGGCTGCACAGAAAAAAGCAGACGCTTTCAAATGGGTTCCAACCCGCCATCGGTCACCTTGCGATAAAAACAGCTTCTTGCGCCGGTATGGCAGGTCGGACCTTGCGGCCGTGCGATGATCCATATTGCGTCTTGATCGCAGTCGATGCGCATTTCAACGATATGCAAGACATTGCCGCTGCTTTCGCCCTTTTGCCACAGCCGCTGGCGGCTGCGGGAAAAAAATGTGGCACGGCGGCTTTCGATGCTTTTTGCAAGCGCCTCTGCATTCATATGCCCCACCATCAGCACGGTGCCGTCGGCTTCATCCGTGATGACGGCAGTCACCAATCCATTGGCGTCATATTTGGGATCAAGCACCCATCCGCTTTCTCGTTCGTCGGTCATGCGGGTTGCGTAACCCAACCATCTTTGCCCCGCCAACATTTTCTTTCTGATAATCATATAACAAGGGGGAGACAATTGTAACGGCCATGCCTATAGGCGACGCAGCGAAGCGCAGCGGGATTCGACATATGCTGACCACCGACCCTTTTGATGACGACAAACTTCGCGAGGAGTGCGGGATTTTCGGTGTCTACGACACGGAAGGCGCTTCTGCGATGGTGGCGCTTGGACTCCACGCCCTCCAACATCGCGGGCAAGAGGCCGCGGGCATCACTAGCTTTGATGATCATGATTTCCACACGCACCGCGCAATGGGCCATGTCGCGGGCAATTTTGACCGTGAAGAAATCATTGGCGGCTTGGTCGGACGATGCGCCATTGGCCATGTGCGTTATGCAACCACTGGCGAAACATCGCTGCGCAATGTGCAGCCTTTATATGCCGATCTTGCCACAGGCGGGTTCGCTATTGCGCACAACGGCAATATTTCGAACGCGATGACCGTGCGCCGTGACCTTGTGCGTCGCGGGTCGATTTTCCAGTCCACGTCCGACACCGAAGTGATCATCCATCTGGTCGCGACCTCCGGCTACCGGACGTTGCTCGACCGGTTGATTGACGCGTTGAAGCGCGTTGAGGGTGCCTATTCGCTCCTGTGCCTGACGACAGAGGGCATGATTGCCTGCCGCGACCCGTTGGGCATTCGGCCATTGGTCATGGGCAAGCTGGGCGACACCATCATCTTTGCATCAGAAACTGTTGCGCTTGATATTGTGGGTGCCGAATATATCCGGTCGGTCGAGCCCGGCGAATTGGTTGTGGTGCGTGGAACGGATATCCAGTCGCACAAGCCCTTCATTCCCATTTCGCAACGGCCCTGCATTTTTGAGCATGTCTATTTCTCACGACCCGACTCAATCGTCGAAGGCATCAGCGTCTATTCGGTGCGCAAGGCGATTGGCGCGGAACTTGCCCGTGAAAATGGCGTCGATGTCGATTATGTCATTCCAGTGCCAGATAGCGGCACGCCAGCGGCCATCGGTTATGCCGAAGCCGCCAAAATCCCGTTTGAACTTGGCATCATCCGTTCGCATTATGTCGGCCGCACTTTCATTCAACCCGGCGACGGAGTCCGCCATCTGGGGGTGAAGTTAAAGCATAATGCAAACAGAAACCTGGTCGCAGGCAAACGCATCGTCCTTATCGACGATTCCATCGTCCGTGGCACAACTTCGCTCAAAATCGTGCAGATGATGCGCGAAGCAGGCGCCGCTGAAGTGCATATGCGCATTGCAAGCCCGCCCACTATGAACAGTTGCTTTTACGGCGTGGATACGCCCGAACGCTCCAAGCTGCTCGCCAGCCGCATGGATGTCGAAGAAATGCGACAGTTTATTCAGGCTGACAGCCTTGCCTTCCTGTCCATTGACGGCCTCTATCGCGCGCTGGGCGAAGATTCGCGCCACGCGGACAGGCCGCAATATTGCGACGCATGCTTTACAGGCGATTATCCCACCACCCTGACCGACCATGAAGAGCATGAGGCAAGTGACCTCATGATGCTTGGCGGCCAAAAACTGGCATAACCATGACGAACGCATTTGCAGGCAAGATTGCGCTGGTAACCGGTGCAAGTCGCGGGATTGGCGCGGCAACGGCGACGGCACTGGCGGCGCAAGGCGCACATGTGATTTTGACCGCGCGGACGGCAAAAGACCTTGAGGCTGTCGAAGACGCCATTTTTGACGCAGGCGGCAGCGCGACCATCGCCCCGCTCGATTTAACCGATGGCGACAGTATAGCGCGGCTCGCTGTCGCGGTGACGGAGCGTTGGGGCAAGCTCGATATCCTTGTCTTGAACGCCGCAATGCTTGGGACATTAAGCCCGGTGCCCGCGATTGACGGGGCAGAATTTGCGCGATTGTTCACATTGAATGTAACGGCACAGCAAGTGATGATCGCATCATTTGATGCCTTGTTGCGCAAAAGTGACGCAGGCCGATTATTAGCGCTCACATCCTCCGTTGGCGCAAGCCCACGCGCGTTTTGGGGTGCATATGGCGCATCAAAGGCAGCGTTGGAAAATCTGGTCGATAGCTATGGCGAAGAGGTCAAGAACCTCTCGCAAGTGCGCACTGTTATCGTCGACCCCGGCCGCACGCGCACCAAAATGCGCGCTTCGGCCTATCCCGGTGAGGACCCGTCAACGGTCAAAGAGCCATCGATTGTGGCCGATGCAATCGTGCAAATGCTCAAGACCGAGTTCGCGACCGGGCACAGGTTGGTGGTTGAGGGATAGCGTTACCGAACCAAAATTTGTCATTCCCGCGAAAGCGGCAATCCATGGGCTGATGATACAATTTAGACCAAGGGTGCCGTTTTCGCGAACCGCTTCGGTCATGGATTTCCGCCTTCGCGGGAATGACAAGCGTTGTTGGTCGATTAATCTTTCGTTACAGCGAAAGCCGCCAAAGCCCGTTCACGCGCGGCTTTGTGACCAATGATCTTGCGTGGATAGCTTTTCGGGCGCGCGCCATATTCATCTGGGTCGTGGATATAAGGCTCCTGCAACGCCGCAAGTTCGGGAACCCAATTGCGGATGTAACGTGCGGCATCGAATTTCTCCGATTGCGACAATGGCGCCATGATGCGCACGAACATGTTGCTGTCGACACCCGTGCCAGCGGTCCACTGCCAATTGACGGCATTGCTGCCATAATCGGCATCGACCAAAGTATCCCAAAACCACTTCTCGCCTTCGCGCCAGTCAATCAGCAGATGTTTGACCAGGAACGATGCCGCAATCATGCGCACGCGGTTGTGCATCCACCCCGTCGCCCATAATTGCCGCATTCCGGCATCAACGATGGGATAGCCCGTCCGCCCCTTGGTCCAAGCAACAAAGTCCGCCTTCACCGCCGGATCGGACAGGTCGCGCCAAGGGAGCTTATCGAAGGAATCGCGCGCATTTTTTGCGCCATATTCCGGCATCTGCACAATGACATTTTGCGCATAATCCCGCCAGACCAGTTCTTTCAGGAATACATCCACCGAACCACCCGCCTGCATGGTTGCATGCCAGCACGCAGCGGCCGAAATCTCGCCAAAGTGCAAATGCGCCGACAGAAAGGATGAACCTTCTACAGACGGCAGGTTGCGTTTTTCATCGTAAAATCGGGCCTTATCAACAAACGCCTCGACCCGATCTTTTGCGCCCGCCGCACCGGGCGTCCACATGCGCACCATGTCGCTCGACCAATCGGGCTTAGTTGGTAGCAAGTTCCATGCAACGATATCATCGCTCGCTGGCCAATTCTCTGGCGCAGCGACATGCGTGGGTGGTGCCAATGGCGCTGGTGGCGGCATACGCTGCCACAAGGCGCGCATGAAGGGCGTGTAGATTTTATACTGCCCGCCGCTGCCCGTCGTCACGGCCCCTGCTGGCAGCAAATAATTACCATCATGGCAGATGAGAGAACAGCCTTCATGCAATCCGTGCGCTGCCGCTTTTTCGGCGTTACGCCACCAAGGTTCGTAGTGACGGATGCAATGAATGGCCGACGCATTGGTCTCAGCGGCCAATGCGGCCAAAATCTCGTCAGATTTGCCCGCCCGCAGGATCAACCTTGAACCCAATTTCTGCAAATCCTGATCCAGCGCCTTCAGGCTATGGTGCAGCCACCAGCGTGACGCTGACCCCATTTTGCGATGTTTTGGCGTGTCGTCATCCAGAATGTAGAGCGGAATGATCGGCGCACCGCTCGCCACCGCAGCCGCCAATGCGGGCTGATCCGACAGGCGTAAATCACGGCGGAACCAGAGAATCACGGGTGCAGTCATTTGCCCTCATCTCCGATCGGAAAGAACACAGAAAACCGGTCACCAACCATCGGGTCGACAAAGCGTTGGTCGGACACTTTCAGCGTCTTTTTATCGCCCTCACCAACAATCTGCGCAACGGGCATGCGGGACCAGAACAGCAACGGTGACTGCTCAACGACATTTGCTGCAAACGCCCTCTTATCCTCCACGCCCATATAATGCGGGCGGGCGCTATCATCGAGGCGTACATCATCGAACGCGCTGTAGCTGCCCTGCCCATAATATCTGTCGTCGCGCCAAAGCATTTCCCGTTTCCAGAATTGCACCGGAACCGGGTTTGCGACCACCAAAGCGGGAACAAGATCATGTTTTTGCCGCACCGCCTCCGCCGTCAATTGCTCCGCGCGGTCGGTTATCAGGCCATTAGCCAGAATATAGGCGCAGATGGCCGTGAAGCTCACCAACGCCGGCATGCGCCAGTTTTTACCATGAAGTTCACGACGTTGCGAAATCCAGACACCGGCGATCAGCGCAGCCCAAAGCCAGATATCAATAATGAACAACGTGTCGCCGTAGAACCACTGGCTTGAAAAGGGCTCAAGCAACCGAATGCCATAGCTGTTGAACCAATCGAACAACGGATGGCTGAGGCATCCAATATAGGCGAGCGCCAGCAACCAGCCTTTATGCACTGGCAACCGTTTTTCCGGACGCTTTCCGCGCTGTGTCTGCCAGCGGTCAAACGCAAGCATGATGCCCCACAGCAACAATGGCAAGACCAACATCGCAATCGGCCCATGCGTTAGCCCGCGCCGTAGCGCGAGATGCTGTTGCCCGCCAAGCAAAGTCGCCACGGCGTCAATATCCGGGATGTTCGCCGCGATAATCAGCGTGGGCATCGCAAGGCCAGTTTTTCGTTTCAAACCCGTCTGCCCAATGAGCGCGCCGACGAGGCTGTGTGTGAGATTATCCATGAAGCAACTGCTGACGGATTAGGGCCGGAATGGCAATACGGCGTTATCGCTATGCGGAATTTGTTCATGCAAAGTGACGGAGAACGTGCAACGGGGAGTCCGGGTTCAAACAGCCGGTAATGTCTGCCGCTTCGTGTCTTTGTGCGAACCAAATCGCCGCACGACCCAATATGCTGGACCTGCCTCGCCGGCCGACCTATGAGCCTTTGAACATGGAGATACAAATGACTGAAACCACGCCCTTTGTCCGCCCTGATGTGGCCTTGTTCCTGCAATTTTTGAATGCCGTTCCCGGCCCTAAATTTTGGGAAGTTTCCGCAGATGAAGCCCGCGCGATAACGACTGCCATGCGGGATGTTGCCGATGCGCCAGTGGGTGAACTTGCCGTCATGCGCGATATAGATATTCCCGGCCCAGCAGGAACGATCCCGGCACGGGTTTATGACAGCCGCGCCGATCGTGGCCCTGGCCCTGTTATGGTGTTTTACCATGGCGGCGGCTTTGTGATCGGCAGCCTGTATACATATGAGCCCTATTGCGCCGAAGTCGCGCGATTGCTCGACCTGCCGGTTATCTCCATCGATTATCGCCTATCGCCGGAATATCCCTTCCCCGCACCTGCGGAAGATTGCGAAGCCGCAACGCGGTGGATCGCGTCTAGCCCGGCGGAATTGGGCCTGCAGGTAACCGGTCTCATCACATCGGGCGATAGCGCGGGCGGCAACCTGACCATTGTGACCAGCATGGCACTGCGCGACAAGCCCGCGGCCGTTCCAGTGCTATTGCAGTTTCCCATTTACCCTGTCGTCACACTTGACCCCGATTGGCCAAGCATGCGCGAATTTTCCAATGGATATTTGCTGACCGAAGAAGCCATGACCTATTTCGGCCAAGGCCATGCAGCGGTGCCGGGTGACTATCGCTCGGAACCACTTAACTTCCCACAGGAAGGCATGCCGCCAAGCCTGGTGACCACCGCCAGCCTAGACCCTTTGCGTGATCAGGGCCTTGCCTATGTGGAAAAGCTGAAACACGCAGGCGTTCATGTTCAACATATCAGTGCCGATGGCAATATCCACGGCCATATCAACATTCGCCAAGCCATTCCGTCGGTTCAGGCCGATGTCGAAGGCTATATTAAGGCTCTCAAAAATATGCTCGCCGAAGTGATGCCATCTGTATGACCGCTCCATTGGACGAACTGCCTTACCGCCCCTGCGCCGGAATCATGCTTGCCAATATGCAAGGCAAGATATTCGTGGGGCAGCGCATGGACAGACCCGAAGGCACCGACGCATGGCAGATGCCGCAGGGTGGAATTGATGACGGCGAAGAGGCAGAGACCGCTGCTTTACGTGAATTGTTCGAAGAAACCGGCATCCGCGCTGACCTCGTGGACATTCTCGCCAGCAGCAAGGAAGAGCATTTCTACGATCTACCCGACGATATGATTGGGCAGATATGGAAGGGCCAATATCGCGGGCAGCGGCAAATATGGTTTCTCATGCGGTTCAAGGGCAGTGATACCGATATCAACATTGAAACCGAGCATCAGGAGTTTAGTAGTTGGCAATGGGTGGACGCCCCCCGATTGCCGCAGCTTATCGTGCCGTTCAAAAAGCGGCTGTATGAAAATATTCTCTCTGAATTTGCCGACCTGATTTAGCCGATCAATTCGCCTTAGGCTCTGGCGTTGCGCCCAATGTCGCCTTTAGGTCAACCGCACTGGCTTGCGCCTGTTCTTTGCGTGACGCGGCGTCAATGGCGAACGAAAGCCGGGCGACGGAGGCGCAATCGGCGCGGCACACATTGGTCAGACGGGCCATATTCTTGCGTGCCTGCTCAAGCGCGCCTTTTGCAATAAAGGCATCGGCTTGCTCGGCTAAAGCTATCTGGTCGTTAGGGTCAATCTCAAGCGCCTCTTTGTAGAGACCGATGGCCTTTCCGTTCAACCCTTGGGACTTTACGGCGCGCGCCATGGCAACATAAGCGGCGCGGTTGCTCGGGTCGACCGCGAGCGCGGTTTCATACCAGCCAATTGCGCTATCGACGCGGCCAGCGCTGGCTTCTTCGTCGCCGGTTTTCACCAAAGCGATTGAGCGCGCATCAACATCATCGTCCGCCCGCCCGCTAATGCTGGCGCTCGACATAATGGCGAACGTAAGTGACAGGGCAATGGCCGCAGGAGAAAAACGCATAATCAGTATCCAAATATTTTTGCCCCGCGACGCTATCACAGCTTTTGGAGCCTCGCGAAGAAAAATCCATCGCTATTATCATGTAAAGGCGTCAGCAGCACACCATCGCCATCGGCACGGCCCATAGAAACGCCGGTTTGCACCGCGCGCCAGCCATTATGCGATTTCAAAAACGCTGCCACTTGTCCCTTGCCCTCATTTTCGATGAGCGAGCATACCGCATATACCAAATGCCCGCCACGCGCGACCATTTCCGAACCAATGTCTAACAGCTTGGCCTGTTCATCGACCACACGCTTCAACCGAGCAGCGTCCAAACGCCAGCGCGTTTCGGGGTTCCGCCGCCACGTCCCACTGCCAGAGCAAGGTGCGTCGATCAGCACAAGGTCGCAGCCGCCCTTAAGGTCAGACAGCATGTCCTTCTCTTTATTTGGGTTCAGCAACCGTGTTTCGATATTTGTCGCCCCTGCCCGTGCTGCGCGCGGTTTTAGCTGGTCAAGCCGGTTCCGATTAGTGTCGGTGGCAATTAAGCGTCCAGCGTTGCGCATCGCAGCGGCCAAGGCAAGCGTCTTGCCGCCCGCACCAGCGCACAGGTCAAGCACAGTGCCAAGCCCCTTGGCCTGACAGGCCTCGACGATGAGCTGGCTACCCAAATCCTGAATTTCAACCTGGCCATTTTCAACCGCAACATGGCTGTCGATCGCAGTCCCGCCAGGCAAGCGCAGCGCAAAGTCGAGCGCTGGCAATATCTCCGCCTCCGGCAGCAACGCGGCAACTTCGTCCCGGCGGGCCTTTAACGCATTGACGCGCAGGTCCATCGGCGCGCGGTCCAGCAAGGATGCCTGCTCCGTTTCATCGACATGTCCGGAGAATAAAGGCTTTATCCATTTGGGCAAAGCGCCCCCCGTCGACCGGGCCTCCGCCGGGTCAATGGCCGCTGGGCCATAATCGCTGCCGTCGAATAAAGCGGCCAATTCCGGATCCACATCCGCCATCGCGGCGAAGGCCGAACGCGCGGTTGCCGGTCGCTTCCCAAAACGCCGGATAACACCCCACGCCAAATCACGCACCGCGCGGCGGTCCTTTGATCCTGCATAGCGGCGCTCGGCAAAAAAGCGTTTGGCAATCTGATCTGCGGATGCTCCGCCATCGCGGGCAGCAAGGATGATGTGGTCAACCAGCTCAATGGCCGATTGCAGGCGCGCAGCGGGCCTCATGCCTTAACGCGTCGGGTAATTGGGTGCTTCGCGTGTGATGGTAACGTCATGAACATGGCTTTCCCGTAATCCGGCATTGGTGATGCGCACAAACTGCGCGCGTTCCTGAAGGTCGGCGATAGTGCGCGAACCTGTATAACCCATGGCAGCCTTCACGCCGCCCACAAGCTGATGAATGACGTCGCGTGCAGGCCCTTTGAAAGGCACCTGCCCTTCAATGCCTTCGGGGACCAGCTTAAGCTGATCCTTGATATCTTGTTGAAAATAGCGGTCGGCAGATCCGCGCGCCATCGCCCCGACGCTGCCCATGCCGCGATAGCTTTTATAGGTGCGGCCTTGATACAGGAATGTCTCGCCCGGTGCCTCTTCGGTGCCCGCCAGCAATGATCCGACCATCACCGATGATGCACCAGCCGCAAGCGCCTTGGCAACGTCACCCGATGTCCGCAAACCGCCGTCGGCTATCACCGGAATCCCGGATTTTGCAGCTTCTGCTGCCGCTTCCATAATCGCCGTCAATTGCGGCACGCCAACGCCCGCAACCACGCGGGTGGTGCAGATCGACCCGGGGCCAATTCCGACTTTGATGCCATCTGCGCCCGCATCAATCAACGCGCGGGTGGCGGCGGCGGTTGCGACATTGCCGGCCACAATTTGAACCTCTGGCACCATGCGCTTGATTTCGGCAACGGCAGCGGCAACCATCGCGCTATGGCCATGCGCGGTGTCCACAACGATCAGGTCGCATTCCGCGTCAATGAGCGCTTTTGTATAAGCCAAGCCCTTTTCACCCACGGTGGTCGCTGCCGCAACGCGCAAGCGTCCGGAGCTATCCTTGGTGGCATTGGGGTATAAAACTGCTTTTTCGATATCCTTGACCGTAATCAGCCCAATGCAATGATAGGCATCGTCGACAACCAACAGCTTTTCAATCCGCCGCTGATGCAGCAAACGCCTCGCTTCTTCTTGTGTGACGGACGCCGACACCGTCGCCAAATTTTCGTGCGTCATCAGCTCGGACACAGGCTGCGAGGGATTTTCGGCAAAGCGCACATCGCGGTTGGTCAATATCCCCGCAAGCTTGCCACTCGCCTCGACCACTGGAATGCCGGAAATGGCATTTGCGAGCATCAACGCCTGGGCCTCGGCCAAGGTTGCATCCGGCGCGATGGTGATTGGGTTGACGACCATGCCGCTTTCAAAACGCTTCACCTGACGCACCGCGGCGCATTGCTCTTCGATGCTGAGATTGCGGTGCAAGACACCAATGCCGCCAAGCTGCGCCATGACAATGGCCATGCGCGCTTCGGTCACGGTGTCCATCGCCGACGACAAAACGGGAATATTCAATGCGATGCTTTTGGTCAGCCGCGTGCGCGTGTCCGCTTGGCTGGGCAGAATGTCCGACGCACCCGGCTGCAACAGCACGTCGTCAAATGTCAGACCGAGGGGAATTTCTTTCATGGGGCCACCGCTTTAAGCTTTGATTCGTGGCGGCCCATGTAAACAGTAACCCTTTTATTCGCCAGCCTTCTTCGATTTATATTTTCGCGTGTCGGCAAAGTGGCGGCCAAGCGCAATGTGCAGATCGGTATCTTCGGCTGCACCGCCCAATTCGGTGCTGTCGGTCAACTCGTCATTTGGACCATGATAATCACTACCCAAAAATTTCTGCAAGAGGTTCAAATCGGCGAATGAACCGCCCACCATCAACGCAGGAACACCCTTTTGCGCCAGCGCCCACCCGTCCTGCCGTTGAATGAAGGCATTGGCGTCGTTTGATTCTTCAATTGCACGGCCCGTCTTCTTTGCCACGGTTTCAACCACGGCACCTAACGGCGTTGTTCCCCGACCAATAATCGCCACCTTCGACCCGCGCGGTGCAATCGCAATCGTGTCGATATTTAACGACAATATGATCTGGTCCAAAGGCAGCACAGGTTTATCGGCAAAGGCATAAGCGCCCAGCAAACCGCTTTCCTCTGCTGTGGTCGCCAGAAAATAGATATCGCGGTCATGCTTCTTCTTTGCCAAGGCTTCGGCAACTTCGTTCATCACAGCAATGCCGCTGGCGTTATCAACGGCGCCATTACAAATACGGTCGGGCGCGCCTTCTGGCGCACAAATGCCCAGATGGTCCCAGTGCCCCATGAACAACAACGCGCCGCTATTTTTCTTGCGTCCAGCGATCTTGCCGATGACATTTGAACTGTTGAAACGATAAAGGTCTGTTTTTACGTCAAAATCTGCATCAATGCCAAGCGCTTCGCCCGCATAATCCGCCTGCTTTGCGTTGGCGCGCAACTTGTCCCAATCTTGCCCAGCCGCCGTGACCAGCCCGACAACGAACTCCGTGCTGATGGCGCCCTCCAACGCTGCGCGCTTTTCCCGGGCCTCAAGCGCGATGGGTCGTGACAAAAGCTGACGGCGCAATGTTGGCCAATTGCCTTGGCTATCCCCCACAAAAATCACCGCCTCTGCACCCGCCGCGATCAAGGCTTCGCGCCGCGCTCGGGGTGATTTCATGCTATCCGGCACATTTTCGGCACCAAATAGAACTATCGCCGCCTTACCTTTGACATCAGCGGCGACCTGACCATTTGCGGTCACGCCTGACCCGGTGAACATCAATGGCAAATTGCTGCGCGCATAGGCCGCTTGCTTACCGATGAGAACAATATCGTCCGAAACGATCCGCAATTTGCGTCCCTTTGCCGTGAAAGCATAAGTAGAACTGCCCTGCCCGCGTTGAATGAGGGGCACCGGGTCAAACCAGCTACCGTCGGCAGCCGCAGGTTTCAGTCCGGCCTTGGCCCATGCTTCGGCAATATATTTTACCGTCTTGGCCTCACCCGCAGTGCCAGGCTTGCGGCCTTCAAATGCATCGCTGGCGAGTATCTCGATATGGCCGCGCAAATCGGCTTCTGTCACCGCCTTGGAAAAAGATGGGCTTGCCGCCAAGGCGACCAGACCGAGGAAAATTGGCGCATGGACAAGACGCATAAGGGTTCGCTCCAGACGAAGACACGACACCACCCGTCGCATGTCGGGCACGTTCTGTCGTCAATTGAACGCCCTACATCCATCAATGCATTCATGCGAGCCTTAATTGAACATCGCGCGCCTCAACTCGCCGCAATTTTTGCGACCGCCTTTCGGCATGCGCCAACCCGTCGCCCTGGGCGACAGATTTTGTGACTCGGTCGAGTGCGGCAGAATGCGATAGTGTAAAATGTGGTAAATGCTTCCGCCAATGTCCGATTTTGCTTGCAACGCCCGCATAATCCAACACAATCTGTGGTTCGGCAAACGGGAGGATTTTCATGGAATATTTCTTCGGCCTATTGGCCTTGATCGTCATCATCTTTGTGATGATGGGCGTAACTGTGGTGCAACAAGGTTTTGTCTACACCATCGAACGGTTCGGTCGCTACACTTATGCGGCGCAGCCGGGTCTCACCATCATCATCCCGTTCTTCGACCGTGTCGGCCGCAAGGTGAATGTTATGGAGCAAGTGCTCGACATTCCGGGGCAGGAGATCATTACCAAGGACAACGCCATGGTCGGCGTCGATGCGGTTGTGTTTTTCCAAGTGCTCGATGCCGCTAAGGCCGCTTATGAGGTATCTGACCTGTATAACGCGATCATGCAGATTACGACGACCAACCTGCGGACCGTGACTGGGCAGCATGGACCTTGACGAGACCCTGTCGAAACGCGACGACATCAACGGTCGCCTGCTCTCGGTGGTTGACCATGCCACTAGCATGTGGGGCGTGAAGATCACCCGTGTTGAGGTGAAGGACATTCGCCCGCCAGCCGACATCTCCAACGCCATGGCGCGTCAGATGAAGGCGGAGCGCGAAAAGCGCGCGCAAATATTGGAGGCCGAAGGCCTGCGCGCCGCCGAAATCCTGCGCGCCGAGGGTGAAAAGCAAAGCCAGATTCTACAGGCGGAAGGCCGTAAAGAAGCCGCCTTTCGCGATGCCGAAGCCCGCGAACGTGAAGCAGAGGCCGAAGCCAAAGCCACCGTCATGGTGTCCGAATCCATCGCGTCATCAGGCACGCAGGCGCTGAATTACTTCATTGCCCAGAAATATACCGAAGCGATCAGCCAGTTTGCGACATCGCCCAATGCCAAGACCATATTGTTCCCGGTTGAGGCGACGCAATTGATTGGCACGCTTGGCGGCATTGGGGAATTAGCGAGAGAGGCGCTGGCTCCAAAGGACCAATGAGCGCATAGGGGGCGGCGATATGCACCGCCTTTCCCTATTTCGTCATTCCCGCGGGCGTGACAAACGGTTATGATGATTCACCGAAGGCGCAGGAGTGATAATATGGCAGAATGGCTCGACACAATATCAACGCACTGGTTCTGGCTATCGCTTGGGCTGATCCTTGGCGTGGCCGAAATGGTTGCACCGGGTTTCTTCCTGATGTGGCTTGGCCTTGCCGCGTTGACTGTCGGCATATTGGATTATTTCCTGCCGATCACCCTTGCCTATCAAGTCGCGATGTTCGCCACATTGTCGGTCCTTACTGTCTTTGCAGGCAAGAAATTTCTGCAGAAAAATCCCATTGAATCCGACGACGTCAATCTGAATGATCGCGGCGCGCGCATGACCGGCGAAATCGTCACCGTGGTTGAACCCATCACCAACGGCCATGGCCGCGTGAAGGTCGGAGACAGCGTATGGAACGCGCGCGGCATGGATGCGGCTATGGGGGCCAATGTGCGCGTCATCGGAGCGGACGGCGCGGTGTTGTTGGTTGAGGGCACCTGAGCGGATATTGCCGCACTTGCAATGTAGGATTTGTTTTGAGAGAGTCGGCCGCGTTGTCACCTTTTGGCGTGGACGCGGTTCTTTGACATCGTGATATCGGGTGCGTCGCTGGCCATATCTTTGCCCGCAGTGACCAATTTTTCTATAGGCATACAGCCCTATCAGAAGTGCCGTTTAAGTGTGATTTCAGTGTGAACTTGTCAGCATTTCTGCGGGTTTCGGCGGAATGAGCGGTGTAAGAAATGGCTGGCACTTGGTTCAGAATGCACCATCCGCTCGTCGTCCCGAACGTGTTTCAGGACAACGCAGAACCGTTGCTTATCATGCTGAAACAAGTTCAGAATGACGAAGATCGGGGTGACGGAGAAAGACTTCGTGCCGCGCGATATGCCACGCAACCGCATTAGGGTCAGGACCACTTAAATCCACCTTCGAGGCGTCAAAATTGCAAAAATATCGAAGCCATTTTGGCGTCCTTCGCGGTTTGGGAGCGGATACCCCCGCATTTGCCGGGCAAGGTGACAGACCCTGAACGGAGTGGGCGAGATAATCGGCAATTTGTGGAAGCTATTTTGTGGCTGGCCCGGTCGGGTGCGCATTGGCGGGTTCTACCGAAGGAGTTTGGTCGGTGGCACACCGTTTACCAGCGCTTCAACCGCTGGTGTCGTCGCGGCGCTTGGGAGAGTCTTTTCAAGGTGTTGAACCAAGACGCCGACTTTGAATACATCCTCGTCGACAGCACAATCGAGCGTGCCCACCAGCACAGTGCCGGTGCCTCAAAAAAAGCGATCAATCCGAAGACCGGTTTGACGCTCACGCGCTGCGACGGTCAAAAGGCGGCCTGATACCAAGGTTCATGCCGCCACCTAGGCACTCAGCCTAATAAATTCCGCCCTCTTGCTGGATAAACTCTTGGTCGCGCTTTGTCCCGACGCTTGCGCTTGGGGCGTTGGCCGCGCCGGCAGCACCATCAGACTGCGTTTCAGTCGCTTTCTTTGGCTTGTCGCCCCGCGCGGCCAGTTCTTCCTGACGGATAGAGCGCTTTGGCTCCGTTTCGGCCTTGAACGCCTCCCAGATAACCGCGCTTAGCGGGTCATCACTCGGCCAGGCACCATAAACGCGCTTGCCACTCCTGCGATCCACGCGGACAAGCCGTGTTCCGGCCGGCGCGATGAACGGTGTCTTAGGCATATCGGTCATCGCGGTGCGTGCGAACTGTTTGAAAATGGGCGCAGCAAGTGAGCTTCCCTGCGCATAGCCACCCATATTGCGCGGTTGGTCAAAGCCCAAATAGAGGCCAGCTACCAAATTCGGCGATCCGCCGATGAACCAGACATTTGTCGGGCCAGTGGTTGTTCCGGTTTTACCGAACAATGGTCGGTCAAGTTCGCGCAATGTGACGGCGGTGCCGCGTTGTACCACGCCTTCCAACATATGCACGACTTGATACGCCGTGATGGGGTCCATGACTTGCTTGCCAGCAGGTGTGAAGCGCGGCATTGGCCTGCCATTCCAATCGGGCGCGCGGCAACCCGTGCAGGGTTTCCACTTGGCCGGCCAAATAACCTTGCCTTTGCGATTTTGCGCAAAATCAATGAATGTCGGCTTTAATTCACGTCCGTGATTGACCAGCATCGAATAGGCGTTGACCATCTTCAACACTGTCGTGTCGCCTGCACCTAGCGCGTAGGAAAGATAATCAGGATAATCGCCAATCGACATGTCACGTAAAGTGTCGGTCACATTGTCCATGCCCGATTCAGCTGCCGCTCGGACCGTCATCAGGTTGCGTGATTGTTCGAGGCCCCACCGCATGGTTTGCGGCCCTGCCCCGCCACCTGTGAAATTGCGAAAGCATTTTTGGCCTAAGTTCGCACCTTGCCAGACGCAATAGGGACCATCGACGATAATCGACGTCGGCGTCATTCCATTGTCGAGCGCGGTTGCGTAGACAAAGGGTTTGATGGTTGATCCGGGCTGCCGCTGTGCCTGTGTTGCGCGATTGAAGCTGGAAATACGATTGTCAAAGCCGCCTTGCACCGCGAGCACACGTCCGTTGAAAGGGTCTTGGACAACCATGCCGCCGCCGACCTCTGGCACGCTGCGGACGACGAAGCTGTTCGTGCCATTGGGCGCAACAGCGATCACGTCACCTGCCTTCATCGCGGCTGGGCCACCATCGAGGCGCGCGGTCGAACCATCCGCAAATCCAACGCGCCCTTTACCAAGCGCAACGCCAGCACGCCAATTCGCATAATCGATGCCAATATTGGTCGATGCAAAGCGGGATGGCCATTTGTCATCGGTGACATCAATTGTACCCAAATTGGCTTTCCAAGCCTTGCCAGCATTGTAGCGCAGCAAGCCGTCACGCAACGCCTTGGTCGCTGCAAGTTGATGTTGGGGGTGCATTGATGACCGGACCCAAAGTCCACCTGAATACACGCTGTAGGGGCCCGCTTCGTCGGTTTCGCCAAATTTTTCTATAAGCTGGCGACGCACTTCTTCTGCAAAATAACCGCCAATATTTTTATAGCCGGTGCCACGTTGCGTCATAAGGCCAAGCGGTTGGGCACGAGCGGTCGCAAGCTGCGTATCGGTAATCCATCCGTTTGCGCGCATTTCGCCAAGCACCCAATTACGCCGGGACAACGCGAGATCAGCATTTTTGGCACGCCCATAACGTTCCGGCGCCTTTGGCAAGATGGCCAGAAAGGCCATCTCATGCAGTAAAAGCCTGTCAACGCTTTTTCCGAAATAGGCTTGCGCTGCAGCCTCGACGCCGAATGACTGGCGCCCAAGCGCGATTTCATTGAGGTAGAGCGACAAAATCTGAGGCTTGGTCAGCGCGCTTTCAATGCGCTTGGCCAAGATCGCCTCCTTAACCTTGCGGGTGTAACTATATTCGTTGGTCAACAGCAGGTTTTTCGCAACCTGTTGTGTGATAGTCGAAGCGCCACGCGACCGCTTGTCGCTAAAAATATTGTCGAAAATGGCTGACGCGATTCCGGGATAGTCAATCCCCCCATGGCTGAAAAAGGTTTTGTCTTCGGCCGCGAGATAGGCATGTACCAATGTTTTCGGGAAATCCGCATATTCCAATTGAACGCGACGTTCCCGGGCATAGCTGTGAAACGGCTCTCCGTTGACATCGCGCACCACCGTTGGCAGCGGCGATTCATATTCGATCAGCGCCTCTGCATCGGGAAGATTACGGGCGAACAGCGCCCAGAATATCAAAAGTAGAACGAACAGCGCACCCGCAGCGTAAGTGGCCAAACGAAAACGCTTGCTTTGCCAATATCCCTGCCAGCGGGTCACGAAACTTTCGGCGTCACGTTTCAGCCGGTAACGGATCGTTGCTGGCTCTTCGGCAGGTGGGGTCGGGGTATCCATTGCGGCCCCTATCTAGCCGATTTGCCGGACAGGTCCAGAATGTAAATCAGCAAATGGACGCGAATTTGGCCATAGGCCCTTTTAACATGGCTCAATCCGCCGTGCGAAATGGACCTGAACGGCTTGGGACAACGTCCGTGCGACCTTGCGCTGTCCTGTGGCCGACGACAGGAAGCGAACATCCGCTGCATTGCTTAGATAACCGATTTCAAGCGGCAAAACATGCTACGAAAATAGCTGTCCCAGCCGATCAAGTTGTCAAAAATAACGGTCCGTGCGCCGCTATTGCCAGCTAGGCCGTGAACGCATAAATATCACCCTCGCCGCCTTGCACTGAACAAAATGGTCCCAAACCGCGAAGGCTATAATTATGCGTTCACGGCCTAAATCGCGGGATTCTCTTGCCGACAACCTGCGGGAGTGCTAGCGATTAACTACAGGGAGTTCTGACGAATGCCCCAATAGTCCGCCGTTCGGTGTTTACGCTCGGCAATTTAACAGGTTGACGCTACATGAGGCATGATATTTCCACCAACGCCGCCCGGTCAGGGCATGGCGCATGGGTTGGAAATCAAGCGCGCGCGATACACGCCCGCCATGCACAAGCAGCAGACGCATTTTTATCATTCCCACCATATCGCTTTGCCGACAGGAACGCTTTGCGTCCGGCTCGGCAACGTACCAACAATGAAGCGAGCGGCCTTCGGCTAACAATCGGCTGCCGTGCTCGCTGGAGTAAATTACATGACAACGCGTATGCTTATCGACGCGCGTCACCGGGAAGAAACCCGGGTCGCAGTCGTAACAGGAAACCAAATTGAGGAATTCGATTTTGAATCGGCCGAGCACAAGCAGCTCAAAGGCAATATCTACCTCGCAAAAGTAACCAGGGTCGAACCATCGCTTCAGGCGGCTTTCGTCGATTATGGCGGCAACCGCCACGGATTTTTGGCGTTTGCCGAAATTCACCCCGATTATTACCAGATCCCGCGGGAAGACCGCGACCGGTTGTTGGCCGAAGAAGCCGAGGCCGCCGCTGAAGAGGCCGCACTGCGTGAGCAGGAGGAAGAAGAAAGCGACGAGCCTTCGGATATCATGCAAGGTTCGTCGGAACGTGAAGACGACGTCACCGACCTTATCGAAGTCGATAGCGATGATAGCATCGACACCATCGACATGACGGAGGGTGAAGAACCCGACCTTGGCGGCAATGGCGACGATTCGGACGAGAACGAACGTGGTGACCAGCAAGGCGATAACGGTCGCAACAACCGTCGCCGTCGTGGACGGGGTGGCCGAAGTGGCGAAGGCCGCGCGCCAAAGGCAAGCGACGAAGTCCGCGCAAAGCGTATGAACTTGCGCCGCCGGTACAAGATCCAGGACGTCATTCATCGTCGTCAGGTTTTGCTCGTTCAAGTCGTTAAGGAAGAACGCGGCAACAAGGGTGCCGCGCTTACGACGTATCTTAGCCTTGCAGGCCGCTATTGCGTCTTGATGCCAAACACGTCGCATGGCGGTGGCATCAGTCGTAAAATCCACAGCGCAGCCGACCGTAAACGTTTGAAGACCATTATTTCCGATCTTACGTTGCCATCAACAATGGGTTGCATCATCCGGACCGCCGGGCTTGCCCGGACGAAGCCTGAAATCAAGCGTGATTTTGATTATCTGGCGCGCCTGTGGGACGAAATCCGCGAACGCACGCTGCGCGGTGCGGCGCCCATGCTGATCCACACCGACAGCGATCTTATCAAACGTGCCATCCGCGATATCTACAATAAAGATATTGATGAGGTGTTCGTTGAAGGACCTGACGGGTATAAGGCTGCCAAGGACTTTATGAAGCTGCTCATGCCAAGCCACGCAAAGCGAGTGCAGCATTATGCCGACCCAGTTCCCTTGTTCCAGCGCTATCATGTCGAAGATCAGTTGAACGCGATGTATCAACCGGTGGTCCAGTTAAAATCCGGCGGCTATATTGTTATCAACCCGACCGAAGCATTGGTCTCGATCGACATCAACTCAGGCCGTTCGACCAAAGAACATGGCATCGAACAAACCGCGCTTTCAACCAATTTGGAAGCGGCACGCGAGATTGCCCGTCAGTTGCGCTTGCGCGATATGGCCGGCCTTGTCGTCATCGACTTCATCGATATGGAGCATCATTCGAACGCCCGCAAAGTCGAGCGTGCAATGAAAGAAGCGTTGAAGCATGATCGCGCCCGCATTCAGGTCGGTCGTATTTCCAGCTTTGGACTGATGGAAATGAGCCGTCAGCGTCTGCGCACTGGCGTGCTGGAGGCATCGACCCGCGAATGTCCGCATTGTGAAGGCACTGGCCTTGTCCGCACCGCGTCGTCGGCCGCATTGTCCGCACTGCGCCTTATCGAAGACGAAGCGGCAAAGGGTCAAGGCAACCAGATCGTGTTGCAAGCAAGCCAAGAGGCGACCATCTATTGCCTCAACAACAAACGTGCCGAATTGGCGGCGATCGAAGATCGCTATCATGTCCGCGTATTGATAGTGCCCAATGGGGAGACCGAAGGCGCAAAGCTTGCTGTTTCCAGTTCTGGCCCGCGTCCAGAGCGTCCGGTGGAACTACCGCCGATTATCGATCTCGACGATGATGACATTGAAGACGACATCGAAGATTTCGACGACGAAGTTGCAGAAGCTGAGAAAACCGCTCGTGAGCCACGTCGTGCCCGAGAAGAGAGTCCACGCGAAGAAGGCGAAGGCGGCGAAGGTCGTAAACGCAAACGTCGCCGTGGCCGCCGAGGTGGCAAGGGTCGCGACCGTGATGGCCGCCCTGACGTAGAACATGCGGTTGCGGGCGAAAATGAAGGTGTTGCGGAACGTTCCGAAGGCAATGACATCGCTCAAGCCCCCGAAGCCGATGCGGAAGCCAAGCCAAAAGCACGTCGCGGACGTCGTGTTGGCAGAGGTCGTGACCGTCAGGAAACGGGCGTTGATGCACGTGTTGAAACGTCAGCACCTGCCGAAGCCGAAGCGTCTGCAGTCCCAGACGTTGTGCAGGACGCCGATGCCAAGCCAAAGCGCCGTAGCCGCGCCAAAGCCGATGCCGTCAAGGTTGAAGCCACAGCCGGCGCGCCAGCCATAAACGCTCCTGTAGCGGCTGAGGAAGCCGCTCCTGCAAAGGTAAAGGCACCCGCCAAGCCACGCGCCAAGGTAAAGGCAACACCGCCTGCTGCGGAAACCTTAGCCGAAGAAGCTGTCGAGGCACCCAAGGCCAAAGCCAAGGCCCCACGCAAGAAAGCCGCCGCAAAAGATGCAGCAAAAGATGTAGCATCAACGCAAGCGGACGATGCGCCTGATGACGGCACGCCTCGCACTGGTTGGTGGCAACGCACCTTTGGCTAGGGTCAGGACCACTTAAATCCACCTTCGCGGCGTCAAAATGGCTAAGATATCGAAGGAAAATGTCCGCCGCAGGCAGTTATTCTGCCTGCAAGGGCATTTTGTTTCGAGGTCGAAGCCATTTTGGCGTCCTTCGGATTTGACCCATACTGTCCATTGCCACGTTGGCAAGCTTGGACTTAGAACCACTAAGCCCTGCGCTTTGCCGCCTTGCACTGAACAATATGGCCTCAAACCGCGAAGGTGCATTTAAGTGTTCCTGACCCTAAGAAGCTATCTGGTTAAAACAACATAGCCCCGCTGGTCGATGACTGGCGGGGCTTCGTTTTTTCTAATTTCTTCATTGCGCGTTCATACAGTTCGGGCCATTCATCAGATATGGGTAATTTCACGTTTCGTGCCGTCCGGACAGCATTCATCCTGTTCCTTGCAGTTTTAGTATCTGTGCGTCCCGCCATGGCGCAGTCTATTTTGCGCGATGCAGAGACCGAGGCTTTTCTCGATGAGATTTCTGCACCTTTGATTGAGGCAGCGGGGCTTGACCCCAAAAATGTCGACATCATCCTGATCAACGACAAATCCATCAACGCCTTTGTTGCCGGCGGCCAGGCGGTGTACCTCCATAGCGGCTTGATCGATGCCGCAACTACCGCAAATGAAGTCCAAGGCGTGATCGCGCATGAGCTTGGCCATGTCGTTGGCGGGCATGCTGTGCGGTTTAACGAAGGCGTCTCTGTAGCGAGCGGTATCAGCATCGCTAGCCTCATTCTGGCGGCAGCGGCCATCGCCGCAGGTGCAGGCGAAGCAGGCATGGGCATTTTGTCGGCGGGGCAACAGGCCGCGATGGGCAAATTCTTGGCCTATAGCCGCGCACAAGAGGGCACAGCCGATGCGTCGGGTGCACAATATCTGTCCAAGGCAGGGATATCAGGCCGCGGTTCGATCAACTTTTTCAAAAAGCTACAGAATTTCGAATTCCGCCTCGGTATCCCGCAAGAGGACAGCTACGGCCGCACGCACCCATTATCCGGTGAGCGTATTTCGGTGCTGGAGGACACATATTCAGCCGACCCTGCGTGGAACGCGCCGCTAAACCCCAAATGGGAAAGTGATTTCAAACGCGTTAAAGCAAAATTGACCGGCTATCTCGCCGACCCCACAGCCACGATGCGTGATTATCCTGAGTCCGACAAATCGGTGCCCGCCCGCTATGCGCGGGCTTATGCTTGGCACAAGTCCGCTTATCCGCAAAAGGCGCTGGATGAATCATCCGCGCTTGTCGCCTCAGCACCCGAAGATCCCTATTTCCTCGAACTACATGGGCAGATATTGCTGGAATCGGGGCGTCCTGCCGATGCGATTGCGCCGTTGCGCAAAGCGGTAAACCTGACCGGCAACCAACCATTAATCGCCGCAATATTTGGACATGCTTTGATCGCAACGGAAGATAAAACGCAGCTTGATGAAGCTGCGCAGGTGTTGAAAGCCGCAGTGGCCAAAGACAATCAAAACCCGTTTGCATGGTATCAACTTGGAGTCGTCTATGCACAAAAAGGGGATACGGCGCGCGCCGCACTCGCCAGCGCAGAACGCTATATGATGGAGGGCGTGCCGCAATTTGCTTTGTCCAATGCGCAAACCGCAATGGCTGGGTTGCCGGAATACTCGCCCGATTGGATCCGTGCGCAGGATATCAATATGGTGGCCGAAGCAAAGCTTGCGCAGCTAAAGAAAAGCCGCCGCTAGGGTCAGGACCACCTAAATTGCTGGCACAATCTATGTGGCTCGGCTAATCAGCGTCCATGAACGAACACGCGCCAACTCGCCGGATTATCATCGCAACCGTTGTTATGGGATTAGCCATCTTGCTTGCTTTGGCGGCCTATATTTTCTGGCCAAGCGCCGTCGCGGTTCGCCCTTCTGATGCTACACCTGTCGCCGAAGACGCAGCTAAATCTGCCGAAGATGCTGTTGCTGCGGCTGGCATGTCGCCCGCTGACCGCAAGGCGACCGAAGCATTGGTGAGGGCCTATATCCTTCAAAATCCGGAAATCATCACCGACGCCGTCGCCATTTTGCAGCAGCGCGAAGTCACAGAACGTTTATCCGCAGTGGGAAGTGACATCGCGAAGCCCTTCCCCGGAGCCGAGGCCGGAAACCCCAAGGGCGACGTAACGATTGTCGAATTTACCGACTATAATTGCGGTTTCTGCCGCGCAAGCGTGCCCGATGTCCAACGCCTGTTAAAAAGCGATGGCAATATCCGCTTGGTCTATCGCGAATTGCCGATCCTCAGCCAATTCAGTCGGGACGCTGCCTTATTGGCGCTTGCGGCCGCGCGCCAAGGCAAGCACAAGGCATTTCATGATGCATTGTTCGCAGGTGGCCGCGCTGATGCAGCAAATATGGCTGCCGCGGCGCGCAAGGCAGGGCTTGATATGGCCGCCGCCCGCGCCTTCGCCGCCTCACCGCAAGCAAACCAGGAGATAGAACGCAACTTGGCGCTTATGCAGCAAATCGGCTTCAACGGCACGCCCACATTCATTATCGGTGACCAGATATTGGAAGGCGCCTTGGGCTATGATGCCCTAAAACGCGCGGTTGAAAAGGCCCGGCAAAAGGGCTGATTAGGGTCAGGACCTAGCCCTTTTTACCTTGCGCAATCACATACCATTCTACTGATCCCTTGCGGCTTGCTGGCGGCTTTGCGTGTTTGACCGTGTTAAAGTTCGTTTTAAGAATACTTAGCATCGCTGGATCGGTGCCACCTGCAAACACCTTCGCAACAAAATCACCACCAGGCATCAGGACCTTGACCGCAAAATCCACCGCTGCCTCAACCAGGCCCATGGTGCGCAAATGGTCGGTCTGTTTATGCCCGACCGTGTTGGCCGCCATGTCGGACAAAATCAGGTCCGGCGCACTACCAAGTTCGGCGATCAACCGGTCTGGCGCGCTATCATGCATGAAGTCCATCTCAATTAGGATAACGCCCTCAATCGGGTCAACGGGTAATAGATCAATACCGACAATTGCCGCCTTTGGTTGCTGGCGGCGCACCACTTGGGCCCATCCGCCGGGTGCGACGCCCAAATCGACGACCGCCTTTTTGCCGCGCAAAATATGAAATTTTTCATCGAGCTCAACCAGCTTATAGGCCGCACGGCTGCGATAGCCTTCGCCATGCGCGCGCTTCACATAAGGGTCATTCAACTGCCGCTCAAGCCAACGGGTCGACCCGGCCGTCCGCCGCTTTGCAGTCTTGACTTTCTGCTTACCAGCCAGTGTCCGGCCCGAATTCTTACCACCGAAAAGATTATCTGCCATATCTCAATTCTGCCGATTGCGGCGCTTTGCGTCGCTGGCCATCAGCGCACGCAATATACCTTCGCGAATGCCGCGATCTGCCACACCCAGCCGTTCGCCAGGCCATATGTCGAAAATGGATTCCAATATCGCACAACCGGCCACCACCAAATCGGCCCGATCATGGCCAATGGTCGGAAACTCTGCGCGTCCGGCAATGTTGCGATGTGCCAGCTCGCGGCTGATATCGCGCATGGCAGACGTCGGGAGATGCAAACCGTCTACGGCCCGCCGGTCATAGCTGTTAAGCTTCAGATAGACGCTGGCGAGCGTTGTGACAGTCCCTGATGTCCCCAACAGGCGGCGGTCGCCACCTTCTTCGGGCAAGCGGGCTGCAAAGTCGGCAAAGCTGGTTCTGACTTTGTCGCGCATGGATTGGTAGCTCGCCCTTAATTGTTCCGGACTGTCGCCCACACTGCGTTCACTTTCGGTAAGCGAGACGACGCCCCAAGGCACGCTCACCCAATCGAGAATTTCAGGAATCACATTGCTTGTCGACACAAGCACCAGCTCGGTTGACCCACCGCCAATATCAAAAATCAACGCTGGTCCGTCGCCATCTTCCAAAAGAGCGTAGCAGCCCATAACCGCCAGCCGCGCTTCTTCCTTTGGACTGATGATGTCGAGGTGGATGCCAGTCTCTCGCTTCACCCGTTCGATAAACTGTACCCCGTTCTCCGCTTGACGGCAGGCCTCTGTCGCAACAGAGCGGGCAAGCACCACGTTGCGTTTTTTCAGCTTTTCGGCACAAACGGTTAGCGCTTCAACCGCACGGTCCATGGCCTCCTCGCTCATGCGACCAGTGGCGGTCATCCCCTCGCCCAGCCTCACAACACGCGAAAACGCATCCACAACCGTAAAATCGTCGCCACCAGCCCGCGCGATCAGCAACCGGCAATTGTTGGTGCCAAGGTCAAGCGCCGCATAGGCTGTGCGTTCAAGCCAATTTCGGCGCAACGCAACCTTGTCACCCTGCGGCCTGCTGTTGCTGGCCGAAGTCGCAATCTTCGGGGTGTCGGGACGCGCTGCGCCATGGGCCGAAGCCTGCTGCAGCGTTGCAGCCTTGGGTGCCGCATTTTTGTGACGGGACGGTTTCTTACGTTTTCGTCCGCGTCCTTTTTGCGGCGATGGCGCGACATTTTCGCCCATGGCCGATAACTCACTTCTTATTTTCTATCCGGGCGGATGTGCCGCCGTTACCTGACGCCAATGCTACGCGCAGAGAGACAAAGATTCAAGATTTTTGAACGCCCCCCGCAACCGCCCGATTCAGCGGGTTGACCGGACATGGCCACGGGCATATACGCCCACCCCCTGCTCCCCGGTCGTCTAACGGTGCATTATTCGTTGTGTTATATATATCAATGACTTATAGCGCAAAACTTACGCGAGTTTGCGGCTAATTAAGCTCTTCGTCGCACAGCGTAACGCGCGATATAGCGTCATGGATTTGTCTTTCAGCTTGGTATTTAGCGCTGCTCTCGGCGACGACAGAAATCGTGTAGCGGCCTTCGTCTGTCGCCAGTCGGTAATTCTTATTTATCTCGTGCAGAGTCGGATCGGCTGCAACTGGATTATCCAATTCGTTCAATAGTTCAGCGGTTGTAACGCCCAAAGCCGCCGCAATCCGCCGCGCATAACCAAAGTTAAGGTCGCGCTGTCCAATTTCGATGCGAGAAATCTGCACCTTGCTTAGGCCAACGAGCTTTCCAAGGTCTTCTTGTTTCAATCGGGCCTGGTCACGCCAAAAGCGCACACGGTTCGGATATTCGGGTAAGGTCTTACGTGGCATGGAAGGGCTTCTTGGTATGACCAGGGTCGCGTCTCAGAGCCGTAATAAGGACGCGCTATCGAAATGTCAATTTTACGCCTCTGCGAAATTCAAGCGCAACATGGACAAATACGGACTGTTGTGGGGTCATATGTTCATAATAGAACATATCATGAATCTAAACGTAACCGCACATGACTTCGGGGATGCACGTCCTTTGAGGTTTAATCGACACCGATTAGACGACATTTAAATATTAGATGGGAAAAACATTTGTTTAATCCACCGCCGTGTGACTTTTGAGCGTTTTGGGTCGATCGTCGCACGTGCGACGGCGAAATCGTCGCACGGCGTCGCACATTACGCTGTTGACCCGCAAAAATCCGACGTTTAAGGGCCTTCATTCTTCCCCGGTCGTCTAACGGTAAGACTACGGACTCTGACTCCGTCTATTGAGGTTCGAATCCTTACCGGGGAACCATGTTAAAGCATTTATATATGCGTGTTAGCGTGCGGTTCCCGCTTAGCGACACCGGAGGAAAAGGGAATCACAGCGTCAGGCGCGTTATCCCAGAAATTCCATCTTTGATTACGTTGATAGGCCCATTGCCGCTAAATTCACGTTTATATGCTTTTCATCAAGCTGGGCGCGGCCAAATACCGCAAGGGGGCATCCAGCAATCAGTCACGCCCCCAGCCCAAACAGATACCTACCGTTCGACCGCCATAAGCCCCTTGTCAGTCGGCGTAATAATGTTACATCTATGCTGGGGGTAGCATTGAGGGAGCCGATGTTATGCATGCGGATGCAGGGAACCTATTAAAAAACAGTAAATTTCTGAGCTGGATCGAACGGGGCGGCAACAAGTTGCCCGATCCTGTATTCCTGTTTCTGTATCTGGTCGCTGGCCTCATATTGCTATCGGTGTTCGGCGCTGCGATGAATTGGTCGGCGGTACATCCAACGGAAATCGACCCGGAGACCGGCGCGAACCGGATCGTAGCCGCAACCAGCCTGCTGTCGGCCGAAAATATTCGCAAATTATGGGTTGAAATGCCCAAGACCTTTACGGGATTTCATCCGCTCGGATATGTCTTGGTCGTCATGTTGGGCGCTGGTGTGGCCGAAAAATCGGGACTGTTCGGCGCAGCGATGCGGGCTGGTGTTGCAAATGCTCCGACATATCTGTTGACACCGATCGTCGCCTTGGTCGCGATGATGGGCAATTTGGCGGCAGACGCGGCCTATGTGGTTCTCATTCCCTTGGCCGGGGTCATCTACGCCGCCGCCGGGCGTCACCCCATTGCCGGGATAGCAGCCGCCTTTGCGGGTGTTTCAGGGGGCTTTTCCGCAAATCTGTTTCCGGGACAACTCGACGCGTTATTGTTCGGGATAACGCAGTCGGCGGCCAATACGGTGTTTCCCGATTGGCAGGCGAATATCGCCGGAAATTGGTATTTCATTATCGGCATGACGGTCGTTTTCTTACCTGTGATTTGGTATGTCACCGACAAAATGGTCGAGCCACGCCTTGGCGCATATCGGCCCGAAGGCACGCAAGCCATTGCGGCGGGCATGACAACAACAGCAACAGTCGATGCCGAGGGCGTTTCTGAAGCCGAGATTAGCCAGCCACTTTCTTCTGACCAACGAAAGGGGCTGCGTCATGCAGGTCTGGCAAGCTTAGGGGTCGTTGCGCTGTGGCTACTTATGACGCTTGGCCCAGATACGCCATTGATCGATGAAACCGCAACACCAGAGGCGCAGCTTACGCCATTTTATCAATCGCTTGTCGCTGGATTCATGATACTTTTTCTGCTGGCTGGTTGGGCTTATGGCCGCGCCACAGGTATCATCAAAAACCACCGCGACCTTGTCCGCATGATGTCAGACTCGATGGCGGATATGGCCTATTTCCTGGTTCTTGCTTTCGCAATTTCGCATTTCGTAGCCATGTTTGGTTGGTCAAATCTTGGCCTTATCACCGCTGTCCATGGGGCGGACGGGCTTAGCGCATTGGCATTGCCTGCCCCGCTTTTGCTCATTCTTGTGGTATTATTCACGGCTGCGCTAAACCTGTTTATCGGGTCGGCCAGTGCCAAATGGGCGCTATTGGCACCCGTTCTTGTCCCCATGTTGATGCTGTTGGGCGTCAGCGCCGAAATGACGACGGCGGCCTATCGGGTCGGCGACGGGGCGACGAATATCATCACGCCGTTAATGGTCTATTTCCCGCTCATTCTTGTGTTTTGCCAACGCTGGGTAAAGGACTTCGGCATCGGAAGCCTCGCCGCCACGATGATCCCTTACTCGGTCGGATTGTTGCTGATTGGCATGGCGCTTGTGGGGGTTTGGGTTGCGGCAGAAGTTCCGTTGGGTCCGTCGGCTCCTGTGTATCTGCCGACGCGCTGACCTTATGACTTGAGGACAAGCATGAGGCTTGTGGTGCCCGCTATTCGCTTCTCAACGCCTCAATCGGCGAGAGCCGCGATGCCCGGATGGCGGGATAGCCGCCGAAAACTAGGCCGATAATGGCGGAAAACGCGACCGCCATGATCGCCGTATCAAGGCCAATTGGCGCGGGGAATTCGGCCACGCGTTCGAAAATCGAGGCGGCCAATATCGCTAGCGACAGCCCAATTGCGCCGCCGATCACGCACAACACAGCCGCCTCCACCAGAAACTGGTTGCGAATATCACTGCGCTTTGCACCCAATGCCATGCGCAGCCCAATTTCACGGGTGCGTTCCGTCACACTGACCAACATGATGTTCATGATACCAATTCCGCCGACCAGCAGCGAAATCGATGCAATGGCGACAAGCACAGCCTGAAATATCTGCGTTACTTCGCCTGTGGTTTCGGCAATTTCGGTCGTCGTGCGGACGGTAAACGGGTTGATCTTGCCTTTCGCTACGCGGTACCGGTCGCGCAACAAACGTTCTATTTCCTTTTGCCCCGCAAGCAGCGAATCTTCATCCTCAAACCCGACGAAGATCAACGTCACATCGTCGGGGCCCTGTGACGCGGTGGTCAATAAACGTTGGCGCAACGTCGTTATCGGCACGACGATTTGGTCGTCATTATCATTACCCAAATTGCTGCCCTTGCTTTCGAGAAGACCGATGACCGTAAAGGGCACCCGGTTAATGCGAACAGTTTCACCAATCGGATTTGTTTCGGGGAACAGCTTGTTCGCCACGGTTTCGCCGATAACGGCAACGCGCGCCGCCGAACCAATGTCGCTTTGCGTCAGAAACCGGCCTTCGGATGCCGTGATGTTGGACACGACGCCATATTGTGGGGTCGCGCCGGTCGCTTGCGTCGTTGCGCTGCGTCCCGGCGCAACAATCTGCACACTGTTGCGGATTTGTGGGGCCACCGTGCTGACGCCCGATACCTCGCGCAGGATGGCCTGGCCATCCCGCTCGGTCAATCTGCCGCGATCACTTGGCCGTGGGGGGCCACTGCCGCTATCGGGTTGCGGCACCACGATCGCCATGTTCGACCCCAGGGTCGCAATTTGCTGCGACACCGAAACCTGCGCGCCGTTCCCGACTGCAACGGCCAATATGACCGAGAATACGCCAATCATCACGCCCAAAGTGGTCAAAATTGAACGCATCAAATTGGTACGCAGCGCCGTCAGCGCAATCGCGACATTCACGCCCCAACCGGCAAGCGACCCGATCAAGTCCCTCATGCCGCGCTGGCCCTGCGTCGCGACTTCACCGCCGCATCCTGTATCACCTGTCCGTCGCGAAAGACAATCCGACGCGCGGCATATTCGGCGATATCGGGTTCGTGCGTGACAACCACAACAGTAATGCCTTCATCATTCAACTTCTGGAAAATGCCCATAATGTCCAAGGATGTTTGGGTATCCAATGCGCCCGTCGGCTCGTCGGCCAGCAGCATCAGCGGGTCTGTGACCAAAGCCCGCGCGATGGCCACACGCTGTTGCTGCCCACCCGAAAGCTTCGCAGGCGTATTCTGTAGGCGGTTGGCAAGGCCCATGGCCTCCAGCCTGTCCTGCGCGCGCGCGCGCCGCTCGGCATAGCCAACCCCCGCATAGATAAGCGGCACCGCAACATTATCGAGCGCGCTGGTCCGCGCGAGCAGATTGAATTGCTGAAACACGAAGCCTATCTTGCGGTTGCGTATTTCGGCCAGCGCGTCGCTATTCAGCGTTTTGGTGTCGATGCCGTCCAACAACAACGTGCCTGATGTCGGAATATCCAGGCACCCGATCATGTTCATGAACGTCGATTTGCCTGACCCGCTTGCGCCCATGATCGCAACGAATTCGCCACGCGAAATGGACAGCGAGACATTGTTCACCGCATGGACAATTTCGCCGCCAATCGCATAATCCTTCACCAAATCATGCGTTTCAATTAGCGGCGTTGTCATCTTCATCCGCGCTTTCGTCGCTCTCTTTCTTTGGTTTCAGCGATTTTGTCCGCACCAGCACCTTGTCACCGGCCTTTATGCCCGAAATAACCTCGGTATATTCCTCACCCTGCAACCCCGTCCGGATAACTCTGCGCACAGGCCGGTACGCATCGTCGCCAACCAGATATACTTTGGGAGGGACGATTGCCTTTTTGCCAGTCGACGCAGCCGCCTTTTCTGCCGCAGATGTTGGCCGGTCGGCCAAGCGCGGGCGAAACCGCATCGCGTTAGAGGGAACCCGCGTGACATTGGTTCGGACATCGGTGATGATTTCAACATTGGCGGTCATACCGGGAAGCAGCTTTCCATTCACATTATCCACGTCAATAATCACGAGGTAGCTGACGACATTTTGCGCCTCTACGGGCGCTTGCCGCACTTGCCGGACCTTGGCCTTGAACACATCATCGGGATAGCTATCGACGGTGAAGCTGACCATCTGCCCTGCGCGAATTTGCCCAATATCCGCTTCATCGACCGATGCCTCCACCTGCATCTTCGTCGTATCTGCCGCGATTTCGAACAGGTTCGGCGTCTGAAAACTTGCCGCAACCGTTGTGCCCGGTTCGACCAATTTGTTGATGATCACCCCGCTCGCTGGCGCGACGATGAGTGTGCGGTTAAGGTCAAGCGTCGCCGACGACAGCTCGGCATTGCCCTGCCGGATCTGCGCACCGCCGCTTTGCGTTTGCGCCAGGGCGACCTGCACGGCGTTGCGCGCGCTATTCAACTTGCTTTGCGCGATATCAAGGCCCGCCTTTGACACAAAGCCGCGTTCCGCCAGCGCCTTTTGCCTATCAAAATCGCGTTCTTGAATTTCCAGATCGGCCCGCGCACGCGCCACATTGGCGGCGGTCTGTTGCAGATTGGCCCGCGCCACGGCAACCTGCGCCTCGGACTGTTCGACCCGCGCGCGGACCCGCGTCGGGTCAATTTCGGCCAATATTTGGCCCTTGCGCACGCGTGAATTGAAATCGACATAGACTTTGGTGATCTGCCCCGAAACTTCGGCACCGACCTTGATCGTGTTCAAGGCGCGCACTTTACCGCTGGCCGAAACCTTGCGAATAACATCGCCGCGCGTGACCGCCTCGCTGATATATGCATAATCCGGCGGCGTCGGACGAACGGTCCGGTACACAACAAAAAGCAGCAGCAGCGCAATCAACACCGACCATATTGGATGGCGTTTTGTCCATGAAATGAAGGTAGTTAGCATATTACCCCGCCCAGTGCCTTTGGTTCGCACCCGCTGTATCTTGCGTTATGGAAGCTGGCTAGCGGTTATGTGGGGCGGCGGGGTTATGATACGCTTTTCGCAAACGATAATGACCTGCCAAACGGAATTCCTGTAACTTGTGCGTCATCCCCGAAATAATCTTGCTGCGGTGCATATTGCGAAATTAAGCCCCTCCCCTTTAGGCGTGGAGGGACCAGTCCCCCGGACTGGTCCGAGAGGCTCCACGGGGTTGGGGTGGGGTATATAGGTTTACGCAACGCCGATGGACCCCACCCCCTTCCCCTCCCCTGAAGGGGAGGGGTGATTTAGGGAATTGCGGTGGCAGCAATTCCCAATTCCATCAAAAAACATCGTCGCACCAGCGAAGGCTGGTGCCCATGACGTCTGTCCGGATAGGCCGACAGGCGAGATAGGCCCCAGCCTGCGCTGGGGCGACAATCGTTCCCTTGTAATGTAGGACTTTACCTGTCAGCGTTGCCCTCATCATATCGCGAACCGCCCAATGGCCGCAGGGGTATGCAATCGGCCCGTAATGCATCTCCCACCCGCGCTTGATACCATATGCGTTTAGGTGAGACCTTAATGTGACTTTTCAACTTCAATGATCAGCCATATTTTGCCTTCATTGGGAAACCATGCCCAAAAAGAAGGCAGGCTTTTGACGATAAAAGAAATGACCCTATTGTAAATTGCTCCATTGCCGTCAAAGAGCGCCCTGAATAATGGAGTGAATAATGGCATTTTCGACTGTTACGGTTTTGACCACGCATCATTGGAACGAGGGACTGTTTACCTTTTCGGTGTCACGGCCCGCCTCATTTCGCTTTGTCAGCGGTCAATTTGTCATGCTTGGCCTTATGGTCAATGATAAGCCGTTGATGCGTGCTTATTCCATGGCCTCGCCCTTTTGGGATGAATCGCTTGAATTTTTAAGCATCATTGTTCCAGATGGTCCGCTGACCAGCCTATTGTGCAAAATCCAGCCCGGCGACGAAATCCTGTTGGG
Organism: Sphingorhabdus sp.; assembly: GCF_050921905.1. Classification (NCBI taxonomy): domain Bacteria; kingdom Pseudomonadati; phylum Pseudomonadota; class Alphaproteobacteria; order Sphingomonadales; family Sphingorhabdaceae; genus Sphingorhabdus; species Sphingorhabdus sp. Next base: position 1,058,970 of record NZ_CP050888.1, read on the forward strand.
TGCAAAGCCAACGGGTACGCTGACGCTGGACGCGTTGTTGCCGGGCAAGCGGCTGCATTTGATTGGAACCGGAACGGGCCTTGCCCCATGGATGTCGATCATTCGCGATCCCGAAGTATATGAGCGTTATGAAAAAATAACCGTGCAGCACACCGTGCGGCGGGTTGAGGATCTGGCCTATCGGGAGATATTGGAATCGCAACTGGCGGATGACCCTCTGGTGGCGGCCGAGGCAAAGTTGCAGCTCATTTATGACGCGTCAGTCACCAAATGTCCGACATGGACGGGCGAAAATCGCCGCATCACGAAGCGAATTGAAATCGGGGATTATCCGCTCGACCCGGAATTTGACCGCGTCATGCTGTGTGGCAGCATGGCCATGATTAAGGAGACAGGGGCGTTGCTGGAAAGCCTTGGTTTCATCGAAGGCGCACAATCGCACCCCGGCACTTATGTGCTGGAACGCGCCTTTGTTGGTTGACTTTTGGCAGGGGTGCTTACGTAACCACCGCTTCAGCTAAGGGCAGTTCAATTGTGAAACGCGCGCCGTTGCGGCTCGATCTCGCGCGGATGACGCCGCCCAAATCGGACACGATGCCGTAACTGATCGATAGGCCAAGACCCGTTCCGTCTTTCGGAGCCTTTGTGGTGTAGAACGGATCAAATATTTTTCGAAGGACACCGGAAGGAATTCCGGCGCCATTATCCTCTACGGTGATGACTGCAAGCTGGTTGCGGCGTGTGACTGTGATTTTAACCCGGCCTTCGGCAGCACTGCTGTTTCCATAGCGTGTCCTGATCGCGTCATTCGCGTTGAGAAGCAGGTTCAGCAACACTTGCTCCAACAACACCGGCAGTGCTTGCACATGGACTGGCCCGCCCTTTTCGACGACCTCAACTTGCGTGCCGTCGAGTTCAAACTGTGGGGCCACCATCACAACAACCTCATCAACAGTTGCCTTAACATTTATGGGGTAAGGCGATTCTTTGGGTATGCGTCCAAATATCCGCATTTGCAGCAAAATCGCCGATGCCCGCTCAACCTGTGCCAATATGTTTTCAAGCTTCGGCAGAAAACGCTCGGCCTCCGTTCGGCCGCGCACCGCATTTTCGCGCAAATTGGACGCCGCCATTTTGATGAAATTCAATGGTTGGTTCAATTCATGCGCCGTGCCCGAAATCATCCGTCCCAGGCTTGCCATTTTATCGGTCTGCAAAAGCTGCTCTGCAGCAGCCTTGCGTTCGGATATGTCCATGATGACACCAACCGCTTCAATCGCGTCTGAATGTGGATTGGCCTCGAAAGACAGGGTGTCATAAATCCAGACATAATGTCCGTCCTTGTGCCGCAACCGATATTCCTCACTTACGACTTTGCCGGCTTCAAGTCCCGCAAACGCCTCGGCGCACCTTGGATAGTCCTCCGGATGGATCGCATGGCTCCACCAGCCAGGCTCCATTGCATCCGTGGACGTGTACCCTAGAATTTTTTCCAGCGACCCGCTGATATATCCAAATGATACTTTCCCGCCATCCACAACGTCCAGCGCGTAAAATATGACGGGCGCATGCTGTGCAATGTTGTTTAAGCGACGCTGATAACTGGCGAGCGCACCGCGCTCTCGACCGAATGTCGTACCAGCAGAAGCAATCGTCCCTGAAATGTCGTTCACTTCCTTGATGACCAGACCAACCATGGGCGCTTGCGGCACACCAGCGGCAGTAAGATCGGCAGCGGATTGCGAGAGCCGACCCAGCGTCTGCGACATTTTTTTACTGAGCACAGAGGCGATGAGGGTTATTAAAAATACGAAACATATCAGGACAGTTAACTGCTGCAGTTGCGCGCTGCGCGCTTTGGAAACGGCAGGTGCCAATGGGGCCACTGCAAACACTTGCCATTCAGGTAGCTCGGCCACCATAGCTGACCGCAGGATATGGGCATTGCGCCAATCCTGCATAAAGGAACTGCCATATCCGGTCCCGCTTAAAAGAACAGGCGATTGCAAAGAGGTCACACGTTGCACCTGCGACAGCGATTTGACCTGCTTGTTCAGCACATTTGTGACTTGCGTTAGTGGGAATGTCCCCTGCAGTGGACTGACCAAAAAAATACCATAGTCCGATTGCTGCCCGCGCGTGGCCACCAGCTTGTACAATAAATTGTTACGCAATTGGGCAACAATAATCCCGGCCTTGCCATCGGCGCTGAATGGCACAATCATTGCGAATTGCGGGCTCTGCTTTGTCCGTTGCGGCGACAATGTTACAAGGCGCACACCGTATCTTGCCAATATGGTACTTTGGCTTGAACTCTTGGCAACCAAGCGCATCTTTTCGCCGCTCGATTCGGCAGACCATTGAATTTTGCGGCCATTACCAATGATCGTGATGTGATCGAATTCAGGCGAAAGCTCATCCAACAATGCCTGCTCCGGCTCGCGCCCCTTATGAAATTGCTCTTCCGCATGCATCCGCAGAATGAGGCTGCGCGACTGCACCCAGCTATTCAGCGCAACACCACTGACCAGAAGCCGGTTATCGAGGGTCCGGCTAACATTTTGGCGCGCCGCCTGTTCGCGGTCGGGGGCCTCGAGTGCCAGATAAAAAGCTGCAGGGATCAAAATAATGGCCATTAGCAGCGTGATAACTGCGCTTTCCGCCTTCACCCTTGGCCAATTTACAAATTTCCGCATCGGATTAATTGCGATCAGGGCGACGTAAATAAGTTCTCCGATAACAACATTTAATATGCCATTTGCGGCCTGTTTAAGCACCTCCAGCGAGAGCGAGAGTTCGTCCATCTTGATCACGCCGCCGTAGGTCAGAAAGAGCAATGGCGCGCCGAGAACGACCCAGAAAATCACATCGCTTCGAACCGGTGCGTTTCGCCGACCAAGGACCGCGATGAAAATGGCCTCAAATATCCAGACGAGCCATGCCCAGGGATGATTCCACAGAAATAGGGTCCACAGGCTCGAAATGGATATAGCCAGCACCAACGATTGCGGCGCAAGTACGCGTATAAATGCAAAGATAATCGCGTTACCAAACACGAACTGCATGCCCCAGCCGAGCTGCAACTCAAGGCTATTACAAAGAAAACCAGTCAACCCTAGCAGGATAACCGCAAGCAACTCGTGCCGACGCATTTGTGGCAACGCCAGCTTCTTGATCGCCAATTTCACAGACGTGACAGCGCAACACGGATAGCGGCAATAAGCGCATCGGTATCGGCTGGCTTCAGGAACACAGGTACATCCGCGATGTCGGACCCTAATTGTGTACTTGCGTCACCCGTCAGGATGATAAACGCGACATGGCGTCCGGCGGGAAGCGCAGCGCGCAAGTTCCGTATTATGCTAGCGCCATCAACCTGCGCCATACGCAGATCGGTAATAACGACGCCGATCTCCGGCGTGTTTAAGACGAGTTCGTGCGCTTCGACGGGGTAAGCCGATGTGAAGGCTTTAAATCCGGCAAACTCAAGAAACTCTTTATACTCAGGGAGAACATCCTGTTCATCATCAATTAAAAGGATATGTGACCCAGGCACCTCCGGAGATGTTCCTTCACTGTCACTCGTTAAATCCATGCGATGACCTGTACGGAGTTTCTAATTTAATTTACGGTCACATAACCTATTTTATACGACTTTACACTACAAACCTTTTACCCCCGTGACTGCCATGCCTAATGAGCGATCGGGGTAATGAACCATTGCTCACGGCAATGTCTGAGTCCGCGGCCTAGACGGCACTCAACAAAAAATGGTGCCGCATGCGTGCTATTGGGGCGCGTGCTCATCTGCATTACCCGCAGTCACACCGAACTGCCAAATGATGATATTTTCATAAGTCTGGTCAGGATGCAGCGCGACCGACGCAAAGGAAGCTTGGTGAGGTGCATCTGGAAACATCTGCGGTTCCAAGGCGATGGCGTCGCCCATATGATAGCGTTTGCCAGCCTTACCTGCGGTAGAACCATCGAAAAAATTGCCAGCGTAGAATTGCAAGCCAGGTTGATTAGAAAGCAACCGCATTGTCCGTCCCGAATGTGGATCTTTCAATACTGCGTGCAAGCGTGGCGCGCGCGCCACTACCTCATCAATGACCCAATTATGGTCGTAACCGCGCCCATGCCGTAATTGTTCATCGGAAACATCGCGGACATGCGCACGGATTGTTTTAGCTGTGCGGAAATCAAACGCGGTGCCCGCCACATGGCGGCGCTCGCCGGTCGGGATGAGGGTGGCATCGACTGGTAAATACTGCGCAGCATTGATAGTTAACAGATGGTCCATGGCGTCGTGGGGCGCACCTTCGCCGGCTAAATTCCAATATGCATGGTTCGACAGGTTGACGATAGTTGGTGCATCCGTGGTCGCTTGGTATCGCACCGACAGAGCGTTGTCCGCATGCAGTTGGTAGGTTGCAGTTACGGATAAGTTTCCGGGATAGCCTTGGTCACCATCGGGACTGACATGCGAAAGCGTCACGGACATCGCCTCTTCATCGCAGGCGGTAACGGTCCAGTTGACCTTGTCAAACCCCTGTTCGCCACCATGCAGGGAGTTGGCGGCATCATTGGCAGGAACCAGATATTCTTTGCCCTCCAACGTAAAGCGCGCGCCTGCAATGCGGTTGGCGACGCGCCCTATTGTTGAACCGAAATATTGCGGCTGAGCCACATATGCGTCCAGCCTATCATACCCTGTCGTAACATCGGCAAATTGCCCTTGCGCATCGGGCACGTAGACCGACTGTATTGCCGCACCATAGCCGATGATACGCACCCGCATGCCGTTTGCGTTGATGAGTGTTATCGCTTCAACCACTTCTCCGTTGGGCAGCGTCCCGAAAAATTCTCTACTCAGCTTCGCGCGCGTCAAAACTCATTCCTTTTCATCCAGGCGCCTTTATGCGCCGCGAAAGACCCTGATTTTGTAAGACGCGCCGCGTCTTTGGCTATTTGAAACCCGTTAGACAGCCTAGCCCGGTGTTTCGGCGTTATCGTAGCGCATTTCAAGGTAACGCCCACGCACTGCCAGCTTATCCAGCTCCCCGCGTGAGATTTGCCCGGTCATGGTTTCAATCTCGCGATCAATAGTTTTCAACCCGTCAACAAGCTGCTGCGCAGGCGTTTTCCCTGCATGTTCTTTATGTTTCAGGCTGTCCGGGATTTTCTTATAGCCGTTAATAAGTTCGGGCAGATGTTCGCCCACCAGCTTGCGCACTTCGCGCGCCGCCGGGTCGTTTTCATCCAATGTCTGCAATTGCGGCGCAAGCTGGTCCAGCCGCAAGCCGATATCCTGCATCAACGTTACTGCTGGCGCTGGCAGAGCCGGACGTTGCGCCTCCAACCAGATTTCGGTTTTGCCAGCCAACGTCGCGAGATCAGTGACACGAAGGCTTTCGGTCGTAGGCATAGGCATTTCGGGATAGCGCATCAACACATAGGCCGCCGCCGCGCCAACTATGCCGGTAATCATAACGCCCCAAAAGCCGATGCCGTCGATAATCGCGCCAACTATGCCCGCGCCGATCAACACCACCCCTACCGCGACCACAGCCTTACTCAGCTTACCCCAAAAATGCGCACTGCGCAGCGCCTGCGACTTGGAACCAATCGGTTTCATCCGCACATTGCGCAACGACCGCGCAGCCGCGTTCAGGGTCTCGTTTGAGTTGGATGCTGGGCTATTCACTGGCTTCCCTAAACTTTGTCATTCCCGCGAAAACGGGAACCCATGGCCTGAGATATAAATGTGCGCAGCGCTGGTCGGTCAGTGCTGCAAGTTCCGACCATAGATTCCCGCTTTCGCGGGAATGACGAAGATATGTTGGTCAACACTTACCCCTCCAAAGCCGAGAGCAAACCGCTGTCCTGGGTAGCCTTCACCGCCTGCGCCTGACCTTCGGCGCGGGCGATATAGCCCTTAGACTTTTCGACCTCTTTCTCAAGCGCGTCCGACGTCTGCTTCATGCTGTCGAGCGCCTTCAGCTTAAAGGTGTCGATGGCATCCATCGTGTCGTAAATATTCTGAAACGCGCGGCTTAATGTTTCCAGCGGAATAGTCGCACCCGCAGCTTGTTCATGAATACGCGCGGTATTGTCGCGTAGCAATTTGCCAGTGCTGTCGATTATATTCGCCGTTGTGGTGTTCAACGATGTGATTTGGTCCAATACCAGTTTCTGGTTCGTCATTGCCTGCGCCACCGTGACCGCCGTACGCAGCGCGCCAACGGTGGTTGTCGATGCGCGGTCAACGCCCTTTACCAACTCGACATTGTTCTTTTTCACCAGATCAAGCGCAAGATAGCCCTGCACCGTCACGGCCATTTGCGTTAGCAAGTCCTGCGTCCGCTGGCGCACATAGAATAACGCACTTTCCTTGATCGCGCGTGACTTGGCTGGGTCGGACAATTCCAACTCCGCAGATTTTTCCTCAAGCTTGGCATCAAGCTGCTTTGACATGACGATCATCTGCTCAAGCTTGCCCATGGCAACCCACAGATTTTGACGTTCTACATCAATGGCGGCATTGTCCATCAATAGCTCGTCCTTGCCGTTGCCAAGCCGCCCGAGGATCGAGCTGATATGCGTTTGCGAACTTTGATAGCTGTCGAAATAATTGCGTAATTTACTGCCAAAGGGGATGATTCCAAACAGCTTCTGCTTGGTCATCAGATTGCCCTTTTTGGAAGGGTCTAAATCTTCTACAACGCGGCGCAATTCGGCCAAATCCGCCCCAACGCCAGACTCGGCGTCCATGCGGCGGATGGGTTTATCAAGAAAGCGGTTCGACTGCGCCGATGCCTCCATGATTTCCTTGCGGCCCATATTGGTGATCTGGTCAACCCGCTTGCCGAATTCAGGACTGTTAACGTCCTGCGCAATCAGGTCAGCGACATAGGCATCAACCCGCTGTGCCAGCTTGCTTTGCTGCTCATCGGTTACAGGGACCAGCCCCATCGCCTGTTGCGGGGTCACGGTCGGCACAGGGTCCGGCGGTGTAAGCTTCAGCTCTTGCACGGTCTGGGTTGCGGTTTCAGTCGACATGGCCAAAAATCCCTCTGTCATTGGATATGACATCAAATGGAACGAGTGCGCGACCATTTCAAGCACTTCCGTCCCTGGCTGTATTATTTTTCTAATACAGCTTCATCTTGTCGCTTCAAGGCGGCTTCGACCAGCGGGGATAATCCTTCGACAACCCGCGACACGCCCTTGGCATTGGGATGGATGTTATCCGGCAGCATTAAGGCCGCATCCGTCACTACGCCATCGAGGAAAAAAGGGTAAAGCGAAGCACCATATGTATTGGCCAGATCCGGGAAAATCCCGTTGAAAGAATTTACATAATCTGCACCTAGATTTGGCGCGGCCAACATGCCCGTCAGCACCACTGGAATGTCTCGGCGTTTCAATTCGTCCATCATCGCGCGCATGTTCGCTTTGGTTTCTGCAGGTTTGATGCCGCGCAACATATCATTGCCGCCAAGGCCAAGCACGACCAGGTCAGGCTTTCGGTCAAGATTATCGAGCACGAAGGCCAGCCGCGTTTTACCTGCTGCTGTGGTGTCCCCCGACACCCCGGCATTATGAACCCGCGCGTTAATGCCTCCCGCTTGCAATGCCGCCTGCAATTGCGGGGCAAGCCCTTCCTGTGGCGCAAGCCGGTACCCGGCATAGAGGCTGTCGCCGAAGGCAACGACCAATTGGTCATACTGCGCGACCTTTGCCGTTTCCTGAACGTCAGTCTTATTTTCGGCTACAGGATTTGACCCGCATCCCGACAACACTTGGATTGTGACGCATAACGCCCCATATAGCAAAAAACTTCTCATAAGGATTTTCCTTGCACGCTCCTATCACTCACCAAACGGATATGGCAATCCGCGCGGCAAATGTCACCCTCAGCCTTGGCAGCAACGACGCATCCGTGTCGATTTTACGCGGCGTAGACCTTGAAGTGCCCTATGACAGCAGCGTCGCGTTGCTTGGGCCGTCGGGATCAGGTAAATCTTCTTTGATGGCGGTGCTGGCCGGGTTGGAGCAAGCCAGCGGTGGCACTGTGCTTGTCGATGGCCTGGATTTCACTAAGCTGGATGAAGACGAACTCGCGCGTGCGCGGCGTGGGCGCATCGGCATTGTGTTGCAGGCGTTTCACCTGTTGCCGACCATGACCGCACTTGAGAATGTCGCTATCCCGTTGGAGTTGGCTGGTCTGAAGGACCCGTTTGGCCGCGCGCAAAGTGAGCTTGAAGCCGTCGGCCTTGGCCATCGGCTCACCCATTATCCATCCCAATTGTCCGGCGGCGAACAGCAACGTGTTGCCATAGCCCGCGCCATGGCCGCAGGGCCAAAGATCATCTTTGCCGATGAACCAACAGGCAATTTGGATGGGTCCACAGGCACGGCCATTATCGACCTCTTATTCGCCCGCCGCGCCGCATTGGGCGCGACTTTGTTAATTATCACCCACGACCCCGAACTTGCGCGCAAATGTGACCGCGTGATTTCCATGCAGGACGGCCATGTGGTGGAGAGCGGGGCTTGATTGGCGAACAACAGATCCTCCCCGTTTCGGGGAGGTGGCAGTGCGGAGCACTGACGGAGGGTGGGCTGCGCCGCGCGCTGAGCCAATTGCCCCCTCCACCCCGCTTCGCGCGGCCCCCCTCCCCGTTCCGAGGAGGATTTAGATGAGCCTCTCCCTCGCCGCCATTTGGCGCATTTCGCGCCGTGACCTGTCCGCGCGTATCCGTGGGCTCCGGTTGTTGGCGATTTGCCTATTCCTGGGCGTCGCGACGCTTGCGGCTATCGGCAGCTTGACCGCTGGCATAGCCGATGAACTATCACGGCGTGGCCAGACGATCCTTGGCGGCGATGTCGAAATCGGGATCGCGCAACGCGCCGCAACGCAGTCGGAAATGGCAGCCATGCGCAAAGCCGGCATAGTGTCCGAAACCATCCGTTTGCGGGCAATGGCCATAGGCGCACAAGTTGGCAGCGACAGCCTGCTCGCCGAGTTGAAAGCCATCGACAATATCTACCCGCATTATGGCGCGTTGACCCTGCGCGATGGCGGCAATGTTAAGGCACCGGCCGAGGGCGAAATCTACATTGGGCAAACCTTGTCCGAACGGCTCGACATTCAAACAGGTGGAACCGTCCGCTTTGGGGAGGCGCGGTTTAAAGTCGCAGGTGTCATCGCCGAAGAACCCGACCGCTTGGGCGAGGGCTTCACGCTTGGTCCAGTAGCCATCATCAACATGAAATCTTTGCCAGATACGGGCCTAATCCAGCCGGGCAGCATGTATGAGGCAAAATACCGCATCAAACTATCCGCGAACGAAGACGCACCCGCCGTAGCAAAGGCACTTGAGGCGCAGTTCCCGTCGGCGGGTTGGGACATTACGGATCGTTCCAACGGTGCACCCGGCACAAGGCGCTTCATTGAGCGTATGGGCCAGTTCTTGACGCTTGTCGGCCTTGCCGCCTTGGTCATCGCGGGCATTGGCGTCGGCAACGGCGTCAGCAGCTATCTCGCCAGCAAGCGCGCCAGCATTGCGACATTGAAGGTTACGGGCGCAGACAGCGGGACGATATTCCGCATCTATATGCTTCAAATCCTGACCGTTGCCGCAGGTGCGGTTATCGCCGGCCTTGCGGTAGGTAGTGTTATGCCTATGGTCATTGGCTGGGTTGCTGGCGACATATTGCCGGTCGCACCGGGCTTTAACCTGCATCCCTTGCCGTTGCTCGTCAGCGCGATCTATGGGCTGTTAATCGCCATTGCCTTTGCCCTGCCGCCTCTCGCCCGTGCGCGCACGGTGCCGGCCGCTGGCCTATTCCGCGCGATTGTGGAAGGCAATGCCCGCATCGACCGGCGCAGCGCGGTGTGGGTGGTCTCGGCTATCCTCGCAATCATCGCGCTTGCGGTGGTGACGGCACGAGAGCCTTTATTCTCGCTCGCCTTTATCGGCGCGGCCTTTGGCCTGCTTTTGCTGCTCACGGGTATTGCGTGGTTGCTGCGCTTTATAGCCTTACGCGTCCCACGGCCAAAGGCACCCTTGCCGCGCCTCGCGCTTGCCAATCTACATCGCCCCGGTGCGCAGACGCAGGCATTGGTTGTGGCGCTTGGCCTTGGCCTCACCTTGTTCGTGACGCTCGCGGCCATTCAAACCAGCATCAACAATGAAATCAAAAACAGCGTCCCCGATCGTGCGCCAAGCTTCTTTGCATTGGATATCCCGCGTGAGGGCGCAGCGATATTCACGCAAATGGTGAAGGACGCCGACCCCAAAGCTACCATCAATATGATTCCTGCCTTGCGCGGCACTATCGTTGAATTTGGCGGCCAGCGTGTGGATCAATTGGAAGAACTGCCCGAAGGCGCATGGATCCTTAACGGAGATCGCGGACTCACCTACAGCAGCGTCCTGCCGAGGGGTAGTGAGATTGTCGCGGGCACATTTTGGCCAGCGGATTATGATGGTCCTGCCTTGGTCAGCCTTGAGGCAGAAGCCGCCGAAAGCTTGGGCGTTGGGGTGGGTGATACCCTGACCATCAGCTTGCTCGGCGTTGAGGTTCCCGCCAAGATCGCATCCTTACGCACCGTCAAATGGGATAATTTCGGCTTAAATTATGTGATGGTGTTTTCGCCGGGAAGCTTGGACGCCGCGCCACATAATATGGTTGCGACTTTGACCGTGTCGAAGCCTGCCGAGCGCATATTGGCAAAATCTATCCCACCCGCATTCCCGTCCTCGTCGCTGATTGAGGTCGGCGAAGTGACGTCGCAGATCACAATATTGCTCACGCAAATGGCGCAGGCCATTGCCGCTGCTGCATCCATCGCCATCTTGGCCGGAATCGCCGTACTCGTTGGCGCGATTGCCGCTGCCCGCCAGTCGCGCATCTATGACAGCGTCATCATGAAAATGCTGGGTAGCACAAGGCGGCAGATATTGGGCGCGCAGGCGTTAGAATATGGGATATTGGCGGTGCTGCTCGGGTTGGTATCGCTGCTGCTTGGCATGTCGGCGGCATATTATGTCGTGGTCGAAATATTCGATTTCAGCTTTACGCCGGATTATTCGATACTGGCGTTGACGCTCATTGGCGGCGCTGGTGCGACCTTTGTGCTGGGTATCGTCGGATCGCTCCCGATCTTAGCGGCGCGGCCATCGGAAGCGCTGCGGAGCCTCTAATCTCCCCATCGACTTGCGATGGGGAGGTGGATTGACCGAGCGTCAGCACGGGCAAGACGGAGGGGCCGCGTACGTTGCTGGCCCCTCCGTCATCCGAAGCTATCGCTTCGGCTGCCACCTCCCCATCGCAAGTCGATGGGGAGGCACGTTACGCATCTTTCGCCAAATGCGTGGCCAACGGCGCAGACAATATCAACTGCGCCATATGATAAATCAGCGTCGGCAGCAGGACCATTCCCGCGATTGCGGGCGGGAATATCGTCGCAGCCAACGGCGCGCCAATGGCGATGCTTTTCTGCCCACCCGAAAACAGCATGGTAATCCGGTCGCCGCGCGGTAGCTTCATGGCCCCGCTTAAGACCCAAGCCCCGCCAAAGCCAACCAGCAGCATGACCGACAAAGCCAATGCCAACCACGCAAGCTCATCACCGCGCACGATGCTCCATATCCCCGCCACAACCGCGCCTGAAAACGCCACATAGACCGCGATGGCAATCGAGATGCGGTCCATCCAAGTCGCCAACTCCTTGTTGCGGTCTACCCATGGTTTGCACCAACTCTGCGCCATCTGGCCGAGCGCAAAGGGCAGGAGCAGAATGAGCGTTATGCGGCCAATCGCCGCGCCTGAAATGTCCGCCTCCCCCACATGCGCCAATACCGCCAAGAGCAAAGGTGACAAAAGTACACCGATCAGATTGACCAAAGCTGCCGCGACAACCGATGCCGCCACATTGCCTTTGGCCAAGGCGCAATAGGCCGCAGCCGACTGCACAGTGGAAGGCAGGATGCCTGTAAACAGCAACCCCAAGGCAAGTGTCGGCGGTAAGATATTGTCGAAAACATGCGACAGAGCCAATCCGGTGGCCGACATCACGCCAAATACGAAAAAGAAAATCGCCCCCTGCAACCGCCAATTGCGCACGCCATTGATCACTTCATGTCGGGGCAAGCGCACGCCGTTCAGGAAAAACAGCAGAAATATCGCCGCCAATGAAATCAATGACGCGACCACTGCCGCTGCGCCCCGAACGGGTAAGACGCTCGCCAACAATATCGTGGCGAGCAGGAGCATGACAAAGCGATCAGCGAAGATACGAGCGAACATCCAAGCGCTTTGACGCTTGCAATCGCGTATTGCAACACCAGCGATGTTGCGCTGCAGCGCATATTGCGTTAATGGCCCGCGAGAATCTGGTGGCATGTGGCCGCTATGAAGACCTTCCAAAAGGCCCATTTCCAAATGTCATTGCGTAACATCGCCATCATCGCGCACGTCGATCACGGCAAAACCACTCTTGTTGACCAACTGTTTCGGCAGTCGGGCACCTTCCGCGACAATCAGCGTATCGAAGAGCGCGCGATGGATTCGAACGATCTCGAAAAAGAACGCGGCATCACCATTCTTGCCAAGTGCACCTCGGTTGAGTGGGACGATCATAAAGGCGAAAAAACCCGCATCAACATCGTCGATACACCGGGCCATGCCGACTTTGGCGGCGAAGTTGAACGCATCTTGTCGATGGTTGACGGCGTCATCCTATTGGTTGACTCATCCGAAGGCGCGATGCCCCAGACGAAGTTCGTAACGGGCAAGGCGCTGGCTTTGGGCCTTCGCCCCATCGTCGTCGTCAACAAGGTCGACCGTCCTGACGAACGTATTCAGGAAGTGTTGGACGAAGTGTTCGATCTGTTCGTATCGCTCGATGCAACGGACGAGCAACTTGATTTCCCTGTGCTTTATGCCTCGGGTCGTAATGGCTATGCCTCGATTGACCCGAGCGCGCGTGAAGGCACGCTCACGCCGATGTTTGAAACCATCGTCAGCCATGTTCCAGAGCCAAAGGCAGATGTTGACGGCGAATTCAAAATGCTTGTCACCTTGCTTGACCGCGACAACTTCCTTGGCCGTATCCTAACCGGCCTCGTGCTGTCGGGTACCGTCAAGGTGAACCAGCAGATTCACGCATTGAACCCGGACGGCAAGATTGTCGAAACCGGCCGCGCTTCCAAGATCATGTCATTCCGTGGCCTTGAGCGCGTTCCTGTGGACGAAGCCAAGGCTGGCGACATTATCTCCATCGCTGGTATGACAACCGCGACCGTTGCCGATACGATTGCAGAGCCGACAGTGACCGAGCCATTGCAGGCGCAGCCAATCGACCCGCCCACCTTGTCGATGCGTTTTTCCGTGAACGATAGCCCCATGGCTGGCCGTGAAGGCACGAAGGTTACGAGCCGCATGATCCGCGACCGCCTGATGCGCGAAGCCGAAAGCAACGTCGCCGTGCGCATCACTGAGGCCGAAGACAAGGATAGCTTTGAAGTTGCTGGTCGTGGCGAGCTTCAATTGGGCGTTCTTATCGAAACCATGCGCCGCGAAGGCTTTGAGCTTGGTATCAGCCGCCCACGCGTGCTGTTCCGCGAAGACGAACGGGGTCAGCGGACTGAGCCTTATGAAACCGTCGTCATCGACGTGGATGATGAATATTCGGGCACTGTCGTCGAAAAAATGGCGGTGCGTAAGGGCGACATGACCGATATGCGGCCATCGGGCGGCGGCAAGACCCGCATCACCTTCAGCGCGCCATCACGCGGTCTGATTGGTTATCATGGCGAATTCCTGTCCGACACGCGCGGTACGGGCATCATGAACCGCCTGTTTGAAAAATATGGCCCGCATCGTGGCCATATTGAAGGCCGCAAAAACGGCGTGCTGATTTCCAACGGCGCGGGCGAAGCAGTTGCTTACGCCCTTGGCCCATTGGAAGAGCGCGGCATCCTGATGGTCTCGCCAGGCGAAGCCTTGTATGAAGGCATGATCATCGGCGAAAATGCCAAGCCAGATGACCTGGAAGTAAACCCGATGAAGTCGAAGCAGCTGACGAACTTTCGTTCGACTGGCAAGGACGACGCCATCCGCCTCACACCGCCCAAGCGCCTGACGCTTGAGCAAGCCATTGCCTATATTGATGACGATGAAATGGTTGAGGTCACGCCGAAAAATATCCGCCTGCGCAAGCGTTTGTTGGACCCCAATGAGCGGAAAAAAGCATCGCGCGCCAAACAGGCGGCATAATGAAAAGGGCGTCGATTTCGGCGCCCTTTTTCTTTGGGCAACGGCCCTCGGTTCCGGCCCTAAATGGCTTCCCCTGCCGCGACGCCGCTGGCCCACGCCCATTGAAAATTATAACCGCCGAGCCAACCCGTGACGTCCACCGCCTCGCCTATGCAATATAATCCTGGCATTTTCTTTGCCTCCATCGTCTTTTGCGACAGGCCGTCGGTGCTGATCCCGCCCAATGTTACCTCTGCCTTGGCATAGCCCTCACTGCCATTAGGCACGAATGGCCAGTTGCCAAGTAGCGCACCCGCACCCACCAATTTCCGGTCGTTTTGGTCGGCGAGGTTGCCGAGTAGACCAATTTTGGCGGCGAGCGCTTCGGCCAACCGCGCAGGCAAGACGCGGTCCAATGTTGACCGCAAAGTCGCGCGTGGCCGTGCGCGTTTTTCGGATAATAACAATTCGGTGGCATCCAGTGATGGCAGAAAATCAATCTCGACTTGGTCCCCCGGCCGCCAATAGCTGCTGATTTGAAGCACTGCGGGGCCGCTGAGTCCCCGATGGGTGAACAATGCCGCCTCGCGGAATGCAGCCTTTCCATGCTTGGCAACCACTTCAGACGATACGCCCGACAGTTCCCGGAACAACACATCATCACCACCAAGCGTTAGCGGGACCAAGGCGGGTCGTGGCTCAACAATTTTCAACCCGAACTGTCGCGCAAGATCATAGGCAAAGGCGGTAGCACCCATTTTCGGAATGCTTGGGCCGCCGGTCGCAATCACCAATGCCGCGCCTTGCGCGTGCACATTGTTGTAGGTCACATGATAGTTGCTGCCATCATGGGTCACTTCACCCAAAGGTGCATCGAACACGAAATCGACCCGGCCACCAAAGCCCGCCGATTTGTCACATTCCGCCATCAGCATGGCGACAATCTGCCGCGCGGAACCGTCGCAGAATAATTGCCCAAGCGTCTTTTCATGGAAAGCGATATTGTGCGCGGTCACCAGATCAATGAAATCCTGCGGGGTATATCGACCCAAAGCTGACTTTGCGAAATGCGGGTTGGACGATAAATAGCGTTCTTGCGCGTGCGTGGTGGTCGCATTCACATTGGTGAAATTACATCGTCCGCCGCCGGAAATAAGGATTTTCTTGCCCGGTCCCGTGGCGTGGTCAATCACCAGCACGCGCTTTGCACGTTGCCCGGCGGTCAAAGCGCACATCAGGCCTGCGCCACCGGCACCAAGGATAATCGCGTCATAGTTGTTTGAATGTACCATTTCGTCCCCCTGCACTGCCCGCGCTATATTGCCAAGTGCGATGCTTTGCGGCACATGGCGCAACATGACTGAAGAAACGAAATCCGCGGGCCCCAACACCCCGCCCGATCACCTGTCGATTAATCCGATGAGCCCGCATTTCGACGGTGACTTGCTGTCGCGTGGTATTGGCATTCGCTTCAAAGGCGAAGTCCGCACTACCGTTGAGGAATATTGCATTTCCGAAGGCTGGATCAAGGTTCAGGCTGGCAAAGCGCGCGACCGCAAAGGCAATCCGTTGCTGATCAAGCTCAGCGGTCCAGTTGAAGCATGGTTTGAAGACCTTGGCGACGACGCGCCCGTGGCGAAGCTTTAGGGTCAGTATCTATTAAATCCTGCCCCTCGCTTTACCGCTTCGGAAAAGCCGAAATCAGCTTGGCCAGTTGGTCGTTGACAGGATCAAGCTGATCATCGGGCGTGTTGCCGAGCCGCACAATCGTTAGTCGATGCTGCGGTGACACCACCACAAATTGCCCCAAATGTCCCAATGCGGCGAAGACGTCCGATGGCGCCTTGCCGGGAAACAGCACTTGATCGCGACCTTCCTTGCGTGTCCGGTTCAACCATATATGCGCGCCATAGCTTGCATCGGTTTTGCTTGGCGTCTTCATAAAGCGCATCCAGCTTGTCGGCATCAATTGTGCGGAGCGCACCGAGCCATTGTTCCGCAAAAATTCGCCAAATTTTGCCCAATCACGCGCGGTGGCGTGGATCAAGCTTCCGCCGAGCATTGTGCCGTTGCGGTCAAATTCAGGTAGGGCGCTTGTCATGCCCAACGGTTCAAACAAACGGCCACGCGCATATTCCAACATCGCATCCCGGCGCACAACGGGATTTTTGCTGTCCGTCAACGACCGCGTCATGATGTCGGCAAGAATATGGCTGGTAGCCGTGCTATATTCGTACTTCTCGCCCGGAACGGCCTCCAAGGGGCGCGTTTCAGCATAGCGTGCAACATCTTCGCGGCCATCGAGAAACAGCATGCGCGGCGTGTCTGCATCAAAAATCTCGACACTGCCTTCCGCCATTTCGGTATGGTCCAGACCCGACGACATATGCAGCAAGTGGCGCAATGTTATCGCCGCACGACCATCGCGGGGCGCTTGCCATTCGGGTACGATTGCGGGTTCATCTAAGGCCAGCCGACCGTCCGCCACCATCATGCCAACCAAGACGCCAGTCACGCTTTTGGCCATGGACCAGCTAATGAGCCTGGATTCCGGTCCATATCCCGGCGCATAGCGTTCGGCGACAACACGCCCGCCATGCATGACGACCAACGCGCGGGTTTCACCAACCAGTGGATCTTCAAAAAAGGGGGCCATAGCAGCGGCAAGCTTAGCTTGGCTAATCACCGCATCATCGACAGCCATGCTAAAGCCCGGTCCAGCAGGCTTTGCGGGTGGCTCAGCGGCGCATCCAGATAGGCTGAGTGCAGCGATGGCACAAAAAGCGGTTGCGGCGAGGTGGATTTTGTTTCTAGGCATAGGTTGTTTCGATTTACCAAATGGAGAGCTTATGGCAACCGCAACTTCGACCCAAAGACCAAAAGCGCCGCATCCGCGGTTTAAGACGTTGAAGATTGTCGTTGCAGTCATCGTTTTGTGCGCGGCCCTGTGGCTGTTGTGGAACTGGAGCAGCATCGAGGGACAGGCGCGGGTTGGCGCAGCTTATGGTGCACATGTCACCTGCTCGTGCCGCTATATCCAAGGTCGCGATATGGCATCGTGTGAAACCGACAAGGAAAAAGGCATGGAGATAGTGCGCTTGAGCGATGATCCCGAAAACAAACGCGTCTATGCATCAGTGCCGTTTCTGGCCGAGGCTGTGGCGGAACGGCGCGGTGCCTTTGGTTGCATCCAATTGAACGCGGCGGAAATCGAGGCGCTTTGAGCTACCGTTTTGCCGGCACAAGAATGAACGCCGAACATAATAATTCGGTCGCGCCCCCGGCGAGGGCGACAAATGCCGGAGCCATTCCGAACCATAAGGCGGCGGCGGCGATAGCAATTAGGCCCGCGCCGAGTATAAGATAAAAGCGCATGCCGTAGACCGTCTGGAACACCAGATAGCGTGCCCCCACGGTCAAGAGGGCAATGGCGAAGAACCAATCAGAATAAGTCCCGCTGACCAGATAGGCGATGGCAAGGCCAATGATGAGGAACGCCGCAGATTGCAGCGCGAGCATCTCCAAAGGGTTCGGCGCGCGCGCGCGGCCGCGATGATATACCCGCCGGGCAAGTAACAGCGACAATGGATGGATTAACATGCCGCCAAAAAACAAAGCGGCCATACCGGAAAACAGGTCGACATAGAAAGTGACCGCCCCTGCGATCACCCATACCAGCCCGGATACGAAAATACCGACCCCGCCGTTGACATAAGCCCGGCGCATGTCGCGTTGTGCTTCCCTCAAATGCATCCTGACCCCCCCTTTCAGTAACGCGGACATTTTTAAGCGGCAGAGGCCATCTCCACCGCCAGTGTCTCTTTGATCCAGCCGCCACCAAGCACGCGGTCGCCGTCATATAATACGGCCGCCTGTCCCGGCGCAACGCCATATTCGGGCGCGTCAAAACGAAGCCATTCGCCATCCAGACGCGCAGGCACAGGGCGGGACATAGACCGCACCTTTGCCATGACCGGCCGGTTGCCGATATCGGAGAGCCAGTTGGCATCAATGATACGCGCGGCTTGAACGGCAAGCGCCGCACGCGGCCCGACAATCACACGCTGCGTCGCGGCATCAAGGCGGATGACATATAAGGGCACCGGCTGCCCGCCAACCTCAAGTCCTTTGCGCTGCCCAACGGTGTAATGGATGAGGCCCTTGTGTTGGCCCAGAATGCGGCCATCCAGATGGACAATATCCCCGCCGACTTCGGCATCAGGCCGAATTTTTCGGACAACGCTGGCATAATCACCATCGGGTACAAAACAGATGTCCTGACTATCGGGCTTCATCGCCACGATTAACCCCATTTCCTGCGCAATGGCCCGAACGTGCGGTTTAGGCATGCCGCCCAAGGGAAAGCGGAGATAATCCAATTGGTCTTGCGTGGTCGCAAACAGAAAATAGCTTTGGTCGCGTGCCGGGTCGGCGGCGCGGTGCAGTTCGGCTCCATTTGGCCCTTCGACGCGGCGGACATAATGGCCGGTACTAAGGCAATCTGCACCCAATTCCCGCGCGAGGCGGAAAAGATCGGTGAATTTCACGCCCATATTGCATCGCACGCACGGAATCGGCGTCCGGCCCGCCATATATTCATCGGCGAAATGGTCGATCACCGATTCGCGAAAGCGGCTTTCATGGTCAAAAACATAATGCGCAATGCCAAGCTTATCGGCGACGGCGCGTGCGTCGCGTATGTCCTGTCCGGCGCAGCATGCCCCTGCCCGTTTTACGGCGCTCCCATGATCATAGAGTTGTAATGTGACGCCAATAGTTTCCGCGCCCGTGCGCGCTGCGAGCGCCGCCACAACCGAGGAATCAACGCCGCCCGACATGGCAACGACGATCCGCTTACCTGTAAGGTCAGGGCCAAGTTGGAAATCAGAATGATATATGTCATCGGTCATGGGATTGCCTCCCTAGAAGCTTCGTCGGCGAATTGCCAGTTTTCTGAAGGGTTTCCAAGGACCATATCATTGTCACCCCGGATCAAAAGCTGAAGGGCGTTAATCTGTCTTAACAACGATTGATCGGCGCCTTTACCACCTGTTAGACTTTATGCGGGTAAGCCCGTCGCATGAAAATAAATTTTCCCCATCACGCGCTGCGTAAATATGCGCAGACCAATGTGGACAAGGCCGAAGGCGTGCTCGACGCGGTGCGTGCGCGGCAGGCAAAAAGTCCGACCGTGCGTAGTTTGCGTCGTGCAGAACATGGCAACATTGCCGATGGCGACAATCTGGCCGCGCGCATTCACTGTTTCGCCGCAGAGCCAGACACGGGAATAGCAGTAAGGGGTTCCTTTTGGCAAAAAGCGGAGCAACAAAAATGAATGAACAACCCGTTTACCAATCCGCTTCATTCAATATCAAAAATCGAATGCTATTTCCTGCCGGAACAGGAAAAACATCCAACCTTGTCGGGCACGGAGCAGAAAAAAGTCATGATTGAAAATCAAAAATTCCGTCCGTCGCAAGTCATTGGCCCCTTGGGTGAACCACTCACCCTCGACAGCCTGCCGCCTCCGGGCACGACCCGATGGGTTGTCCGCCGCAAGGCGGAGGTCGTGGCTGCTGTCAATGGTGGTCTGTTGTCCATCAACGACGTCTGTGAACGCTATTGCCTAACGCTTGAGGAATTCGCATCGTGGCAGCGTGCGGTCGACCGGTCGGGAATGCCCGGTCTGCGGGTAACCCGCATTCAACATTATCGCTGCCTATATGAACGGCAGCAAAAATACTGAACTGAAACGTCGCATGGGTAAAATCGGCAATTACTACGGCCATTTAACGCTGCCTTATGCGGTAAACTATTCTCCTTGCACATGCGTATAACGCCCCGCAGTCGGCTCTGCGTGGTTCTTCTTGATGTTGTTTGTCGAAACTTAGGGTTAGGAGCTATTGTTACGCATGGGCATTTGCGATATTCCATGCGCTGTTAAAGCGTTTATCCTGTGGCGTTCTGCGGCTTGCGGACAGTGACTTATTGGGGTAATACAGCCATAATATGAACAAATTGGGGGCGTATGCTTTCCCCGCATTTATTATTTGGAACCCCGGTATGAATTACGAAACGACGATGAGCGCTACGCTAAATGGTGAGATTATGCAGGACAACCGCGATCGGAACCAGCGTCGGGTCCGCATTGCAACCATCATCGTGGCAATACTGATTATAGCGGGGGCCGCTTATTATTTCTTCGGTAGCGGCTCCACTGCGCCCGTTGATGCCGATAAGGCTGGCCAAGCGCAGACCGTGACCGTGGTAGCTCCGGGCCGTGATAGCGTGGTGCGCGCGATTAACGCGACCGGCACATTGGCCGCACGCCGCGAAATTCCCGTCGGCGTCGTTGGTGAAGGCGGACGCGTGCTACAGGTGTATGTCGATGCAGGCGACTGGGTGACACAAGGCGAAGTCTTAGTGAGCGTTGACCGTTCGGTGCAAACGCAACAGGCCGCCGCGCTTGAGGCGCAGATCGGCGTCGCTCGCGCAGACCTGCAGCTTGCCCAAAACGAACTCGACCGCGCGGCGCAGTTGGTTGAGCGTGGTTTTGTTTCCAAGGCAGATGTTGATCGCAAGACCGCAACCCGCGACGCCGCCCGCGCGCGCGTGAGTGTCGCCAACGCGCAACTGGCCGAAACCCGGGCCCGCAATGCGCGGCTTGATGTCCGTGCCCCGGTTTCGGGCTATGTGCTGGAACGCAATGTGGAGACCGGGCAGACGGTGTCCGCAGGCAGCGGCATATTGTTCCGCATCGCCAAGGATGGCCAGTTGGAGCTTCAGGCAAAGCTGAGCGAAGATGATCTGGCGCAGATCGCCGTCGGCATTCCTGCTTCGGTGACGCCTGTTGGCGTTGATCGGGTGTTTGAAGGCAATATCTGGCAAATTTCGCCGATGATTGACGCACAGAGTCGTCAGGGCTTGGCGCGTGTTGCCTTGCCATTTGACAAGGCATTGCGCCCCGGTGGATTTGCCTCGGTAGAAATCAAATCGGGCGCAATGACAGCGCCGGTTCTGCCTGAATCCGCCGTTCAAACCGGCCGCGAAGGCAGCTTTGTGTATATCGTCGGCAAAAATAACAAGGTGCAGCAGCGCCTGGTGAAGCTTGGCCCAGTGACCGCCAATGGCTTGATTATTGAAGAAGGCTTGGACGGTAGCGAACGCGTCGTTCTGTACGCGGGCGGCTTCCTCAACCCGGACGAAACGATCAATCCCAAACTGTTGAAAAAACAGTAAGTCGTTGGGCCATTCGGGATATAAATCATGAATTTTAATAACATTTCTGCATGGTCCATCCGCAATCCGGTGGTGCCGATCGTCTTGTTCCTCGCACTCACCCTTGCCGGAATCATGTCGTTCCGGAATATGGAAGTGCAGAATGAACCTGATATTGAATTCCCGGTTGTTGTTGTCTCGATTTCGCAACCCGGCGCTGCGCCAACCGAAATCACCACACAGATAACGCAAAAGGTCGAATCCGCGATCCGCAGTGTGCAGGGCGTTCGCAACATTGATGCCAGCTCAAGCGAAGGTAACACGACGGTCAGCGCCGAATTCGAAATTGGCGACGACATCAATGCCGCCGTCAGCGAAGTCAAAAACGCCGTCGACCAAATCCGCAGCGACCTGCCCGATGGCATATTGGAGCCGCAGATTTTCAAGGTTGCTACATCCAGCGAACCAATCGCCTATTTCGCGGTCGAAGCCAGCGACATGACGCTGGAGCAGCTCAGTTGGTTCGTGGACGATAGCGTTGCACGCCGCTTGCTCGCTGTCGAAGGCATGGCCTCGGTCAGCCGCAATGGCGGCGTAAACCGTGAAATCCGCGTCGTCCTTGACCCTGCGAAAATGCAGTCACTGGGCGTAAGCGCGAGCGCGATTAACGCGGTCCTGCGACAACAAAATATCAACGCATCGGGTGGTCAGTCGCAAATTGCCGGATCACGCCAATCGGTCCGCGTGCTTGGCAACGCCACCGACGCCTTCGCGCTGAGCCAGACGCAGATTAGCCTTGGCGGCGGGCGCTCGATCAAATTGGCCGATGTCGCCGAAGTTACGGACGGCTTCAGCGAACAGAAAGCCATGGCCTTTGCGGGCGGCAAACAGGTCGTCACCTTCGCCATGTCGCGCGCCAAGGGCGCGTCCGACGTCACCGTCTTCGATGATGCGATGGTCAAAATCGCGGAAATCGAAAAAGAAAATCCCGGCATCAAATTCGTTACTTTGTTCAACAGCGTAGATTACACCAAGGGCCAGTATAAAAGCTCCATGGCCGCGATGATCGAAGGCGCGTTGCTTGCCATCGTCGTCGTTTTCCTGTTCCTGCGCGATTGGCGGGCAACGATTATTTCGGCGATTGCCATTCCGTTGTCGGCCATTCCAACTTTCTGGTTTTTGGACCTTTTGGGCTTCACGCTGAACACCATGTCGCTCTTGGCGCTTGGTCTTGTGGCCGGGGTATTGGTCGATGACGCCATTGTCGAGATTGAAAACATCGTCCGGCATATGCGGATGGGCAAATCGGCCTATCAGGCGTCGATTGATGCCGCCGACGAAATCGGCCTTGCGGTGGTTGCGACGACATTTTCGATTGTCGCGGTGTTCCTGCCCGTTGGCCTCATGCCCGGCGTTGCTGGACAATTCTTCAAGAATTTCGGTCTGACGGTGGTCGCTTCGGTTCTGATGAGCCTTGCCGTGGCGCGGATGATTACGCCAATGATCGCGGCCTATTTCCTGAAAGCCGACGGCATGGCCGAACATGGCGAAGCCAGTTGGATCAACCGATATATGAAAATTTTGCGCTGGTCGCTTGGTCACCGCCGTTGGATGATGGGCATTGGTGCACTGGCGCTCGCGCTGACGGTCGTCTTGCTTGTCGTCCTGCCAAAGCAGTTCTTCCCCGATGGAGATTCCGATTTCAGCCGTATTCGCATCGAAATGGTGCCCGGAACCACGTTGGAGCGCACGCGTGAGATCAGCAGCGAAGCCGCGGCAATCGTCGAGCGGCAGCCTGAAGTCAAAACGGCATTGCAAAGCGTGCGCGAAGGCGGCGCCAGCATTTTCATCACCTTGCATGAGGACCGGGCCCGGACCAGTCAGGAATTCGAAGAAGATCTAACGCCTTTGCTCACGAGAATCGCCGACGCACGCGTGACGTTTCAGGCCAATGGCCCGGACGGCGGCGGTGGCGGTTCTGGCCGTGACGTTTCAGTCATGTTGTCAGGATCAGACCCCAGTATGCTTGACCGGACGGCGGCAACGCTTGTCGAGCAGATGAAGACGCTGCCCGAATTGCGCGCGCCGCGAATCTCCGCTGATTTGCAGCGTCCCGAATTGATCATAACGCCGCGTAATGACCTTGCGTCGCAGCTTGGCGTATCGACCGCGGCGCTCAGCCAGACAATCCGCGTTGCGACGCTTGGCGATATTGATCAGAATAGCGCAAAATTCTCGCTGTCGGATCGTCAAATCCCGATCCGCGTCATGCTCGCTAAGGAATCGCGTCAGGACTTGGATGTTATCCGCAACCTGCCCGTGCCATTGGCGAGCGGCGGGTCTGTGCCGCTGTCCCGCGTGGCGGATATCAGCTTTGGCGCTGGCCCAACCTCGGTTCAACGTCGAAACCAGAATTTCCGTGTCTTCATTGGCGCGGATTTTGCGCCCGGTATCGTTTCGTCGGAGGCGGACAAGAAAATCAACAAGCTTCCTATCATGAAAAATCTGCCCACCGGCGTGTCCCGCGCACCTTTCGGGGCGCAGGAATGGGAGGCGGAAATGCAAAAAGACTTCATGGTCGCCTTGGTGTCCGGAACATTGTTGGTGTTTGCGGTGCTGGTGCTTTTGTACCATCGTTTCATGTCGCCTTTGGTCAACATGGGTTCGTTGCTGCTCGCACCATTGGGCGGCTTGCTGGCGCTTGCCTTGGTTGGCCAACCAATATCTATGCCGGTGTTCATCGGCGTTTTGATGCTCTTTGGCATCGTCGCGAAAAACTCGATTTTGTTAATCGACTTTGCGATTGAGGAAATGGCACGCGGCGTGCCCAAATTCCAAGCGATTATGGAGGCTGGGCATAAACGCGCGCAGCCGATTGTCATGACCACCGTTGCCATGACCGCCGGTATGGTCCCCACCGCGCTTTCGTTGGGCGGTGACGGCCAATGGCGCTCGCCCATGGGCACAGTCGTCATCGGTGGCTTGATCGTGTCGACCTTGCTGACCTTGCTAATCGTCCCTGCGGGTTTCAGCCTGGCCGACGGGTTTGAAAAGCGCGTTGGGCCATGGCTGCGCACGCGATTGCTGACCTATGACCCCACAAAGCATAAAGAGAATGTTGCAGAGCCCGCTAAGCCGACGGACACCCCCCCGGGCAAAGGCGACCTGGGCGGACTTCAGCCAGCCGAGTGAAATGGTGGCAGCGCCGCCACTTATCGTCGTCATCCTGAACGCGTTTCAGGATGACGACGGGTGGCGTTTTTTACACACTCCTTTAAGGTCAGCCGTGTGAAAGCTATAAACCAACTCGGCCTGTCGGAAAAAGCGCGTTATGCGGAGCGCGATGCCGAACTGCGCCAGATGCGGATCATCGCAACGGCCTTGTTGCTGTGTATGGCCGCTTTGTTCGTATTCGGCAGATATATGGAAACGCGTTACGACGGCTATTGGGGCTTTTTAAGGGCCTTTGCCGAGGCTGGGATGGTAGGAGGCTTGGCCGACTGGTTTGCCGTCACAGCGCTCTTCAGGCACCCTTTAGGCATACCCATTCCGCACACCGCGATCATTCCGAATAACAAGGAACGGCTTGGCCGCACTTTGGCCAGTTTCCTGCGCACCAATTTCCTGACAACAAAGGTCGTTGCCCGCCGCGTGCAGCGCATGGATGTCGCAGGCGCAATGGGCAAGTTTCTAAGCGCGCCATCGGGCGGCGAAGGCCGGATGCGCATGGGGGCATCGCGCTTGATGGGGGATATCATCGCCGCGCTCGACGATGAACGATTGGGCGGCATCGCCAAGGGTGCCATTCGCAAGCAACTCGACAAGCTAGACATCGCGCCTTTGCTGGGCCAGTTGCTGACCGCGATGATCCGCGAGAGACGGCATATCCCTGTGCTCGACAGCATCATCAAATGGGCGTCGGCAACATTGGAGGCCAATGAACATCTGATCCGCGAAATGGTGGAGGAACGCGCCAATACGATCATGCGCTGGACTGGCCTTGATGACAAATTGGCCAATGCGATTGTCAACGGCCTCAATAAGTTGCTGCACGACATGGCCGAGGACCCCGACCATCCTTTACGCGAAAAGGGCGAAGAGGGGCTCGCCAAGCTGGCCCATGACCTACGTCATGATACAGAACTGCAAGCCAAGGTCGCGCATTGGAAGGGGCAATTGTTGGAAAACCCCGCAATGGGCAAATGGATCAACAGCCTATGGGAGCAAGGCCGCGATGGCCTTCTAAAGGCGGCACGCAACCCCGATGCCGCATTGGCCGGCAGCTTTGGCGATGCACTCATCAAGCTTGGCGGCACTTTACAAGACGACGCGCGGCTGAAACACCAAATCAACCGCTTCGCCCGCCGCGCCATTGTCGGCACGACCGAAAATTACGGCGACAATATCGTCCGGCTTGTCTCCGACACCGTCGCCCGCTGGGACGCATCCACCATCACCGACCGCGTCGAAAATGCCGTCGGCAGCGACTTGCAATTCATCCGCATCAACGGCACCTTGGTCGGCGGTCTGGCGGGTATTATCATCCACGCCATCGGCTTGATGATTTAACCGCGCGGCAATTCCGATATCATCCGCTCGGTGGCCTCTGCCGCCAAGCGGGCGGCGCGTTTTAGATTGGCCTGGAAATCGCCCGCGCTGTCGCCATTGGCATCATCGCTGGTCGCTTTAATCGCGGCCCATGGCACGTCCATGCGCGCGGCGGCTTGTGCGACGGCGGCGGTTTCCATGTCGACGATATCGCCGCTGAGCGCCTGATGCAGCCTTTGGCCATGATCCGCGCTTTCGACAAAACAATCGCTGGTGATGATACGCACCTTGGGCAGGCCAGTTTCGGGCATGGGGGCGGCGTGGAAAGGCTCGGTATGTGCCTCCCCGATCGGCCAGGACCCGGCCCTGTAATGCACAAAGCCGTCGGCGCGCGAGGCGCCATAGTCGCCCTGCACGGCTTCGACGATCTGGAAGCAATGCCCGTCCCTGCCATCCAGCTTTCCAGCCGTGCCGACAACCAGCAGCAAGTCAGCATGATAATGTTCGACCAACATCATTGCGGCCATCGCGGCGTTCACTTTGCCAATGCCGCTGCAGGTAATCACGATGTTACGGTCGGCAAAGGGCACCTGCCGCACCATGAAGCCATGCAGCGCCTCGCTATTGGCGCTTTGGCCGGGAAATAACGCTGCTGCCTCGGCATCTACGCCGGTGATGATCCCAACAGTATTGAACATAGGCACTCAACCTCTTTATGCAGACACAAACGTGCGTCTAACGCGTTAATTGCGTAACTATAACGCGAAAATAGCGTAATAATGATGACAGTTATTGCCGGGTCGCAGAAAAACCCGGCGTTGTTTGTAACAGCCAGAGAGTTAGGCGGCCTTTCGTGCCCCGTCCGCATCGCGATCCAGAAACGCACGGATCTTGGCGATGCTTTCCTCAACATGGCTTAACAGGAACAAATGCCCGCCATTTGCCACCACGAACAATTCGCTGTTCGGGATCAGGAAATTCAAAAACTTGCCATTGGCCAGCGGGACAATCTGGTCATCATCACCCATCATGATGAGCGTTTCAGTTTTCATAAACGGCAGGAACGGCGCGCTCGTCCATCCCATCATCGCCATCAATTGGTAGAAATATCCGGTTTTCGACGGCGGCGTAATGCGGCCAATATGCTCCGACTTGTTGCCCACCATACCGCCGTACAGCGTCTTGAAATGCTTCGCCATGAATTCTGGGTCGATATAGCGGCGCGGGTCGGCCATTTTTACGAGCGAAGCCGGGTTGCCCGGCACCATCAACATGCCCGCGCTGGTCGCGACCAAGATAAGCTTGTTGGTGCGCGCAGTGTTCTGCAACGCAAATTGCTGCGCCATCGCCCCGCCCCAACTAACGCCCATGACGTCGACAATAAGCATGTCAAACCGGTCCAACAGCAATGCGGCAATCCGCGACATCAGGATCGCGTTATAGGGCACAACGGGGTCGGGCGACCCGCCAATGCCGGGCATGTCAAAAGTGATAAAGTCGCGATCATCGAGCAATTCGGCCATCGGCGCCATAGCCTCAATATTCGCGCCAATGCCGTTGAAGAACAATATAGGCAGCTTCGTCGTCGCCTTCAAAGCCCGCCAAACCGCCACCCGCAATGTCCGCCCGTCCACGGTCTCCATGCTGAAAGTTGGCGCGCGGGATTTGGTCATAGATGTTCCTTTGGCCCTGAATTTTGGGTGTAGCATTAGGTTTAACCGAACGACGGGGTGGTGCAAGCCAAATTCTTGTCTTGTTTTAGGTAGCACTTAGTGCTACCTAAAATCATGTCCGAACCGTCCCGTCCACGCGCTTTCAAATCGGCATGGTTTGCAAAAGCGGCGAGGAAAGTGAAAATTTCGGATAAAATGTTATGCAAAGTTATTGCACAAGTGATTGCTGGGCAAGCTGACGATCTGGGCGGCGGTGTTTACAAAAAGCGGCTGTCAAACAACCAGTATCGCTCAATCATATTGGCGCGGGCTGGAAATTTTTGGATTTACGAATTTCTGTTTTCGAAACAGAACAAAGCCAACCTTGAGGACTTTGAATTAAAGAGTTTTCGCAATCTGGCCAAAGTTTATCAGGCAATGTCGGATGAAGGTTTGGCACTCGAAGTCGGTGATGGAAGTTTAATCGAAATTTGCGTAGGGCAGTTGGAGTAAAATCGATGGGTTCGCCGAAATATAAAAGCGATGCGATGGAAGCCATCCATTCATCAGCGCAAGCACTGTTCCGTCATGGCATAATCGACAAAACCACGATGCGCGAATTCGACAAGGACTGCCTGTCACCTGTCCCCGAACTTGCGCCAAAGGACATACGTCGCCTGCGCAAAGCCAACAAAGTCAGCCAGCCGGTCTTCGCACGCTATCTCGGCACCAGTGAATCCACCATCGAAAAATGGGAAAGCGGTGCAAAGCGGCCCAGCGGCATGGCATTGAAATTGCTCTCGCTGGTAGAAAAGCATGGGTTGCAGGTTTTGGCTTGATTAAGGATCGAACGGATTGTGGGCGGAAATTGTTGCTGGTTCAAGGTTTTCCAACTTAGCGTCCAATTTCTATGTTCTTGATTAGGAAACTATGATCGTTCGACCCACGGAGCGATGCTTCTGTTCCAAAGGTCGGCCATGACTGAATTTGGCTGATTGTTGTTGCTCAAGTCGAAATTGGGCTTTGAGCAAGATACATAATTGCTGATCGGCAGGTGTAATCGAAAGGCAAGAATAGCTGCCGGAGATGAAATGGGCAGAAAATATTTCTCGGGAACAGAGAGCATAGCATGTTGTTCGCTATTTCTCAGCAGTCTCAGAAATTCAATTGCGGCATCGGCAGTAAAACAACTGGTCGTAAAAATTCGCGCCGCAACAGCCACAATATAGAATATGTCGAGATATTTGTAAGCAACGGTAAGCTTGTTGTCCTCATCAGAAGCGCGAGTATCGATTAAATGTAAAAGAACCCCGCCAGATGCACCCCCAGAATAGCCTCCGACTTTGAAGCCATCTAACTCTGGCACAAGATCGCGATCAGCAAAACATGGCTGTAATAAAGATGCTCGAATTTTCCAATTTCGTGAACCGCCAGGCCGGATTGCCGCCTTATTTTGAACAGGAAAATTATAGTGGTCGAGGATTAAGGTGAAGTCATAACCTCGATTATCAATCTCTGGTTCGGTCATCTGAATTTGAGCACCGAGCCTTGCGGCATGAAGCCGCATTTCATAACTTGCTTTGGCATGAAGCAGTTTTTCGCGAGCTACAGTGTCAGCTGGCCGGCGAAGAAACGTTGAGAGGTTCATGCTCGTGTGTCTTTCTAGAAACATTGCGGCGGCAGTCTAATTCATTTCAGAGTGAATTAGTTAATCCCTCCCCTCACTCCAAAACATACAGCCCCGGCGCGGCTTCCATGGCTGGATTGGCCTTGCTCCCCAACGTTTTCGGCGCGGCAATCTCGGCGCCTGACCGGGCGTGGAGCCACTCCATCCAATAGGGCCACCAGCTTCCGGCGACTTCTTCGCTGCCTTTCATCCATTCGGTGACATCGGCGGGCGCTTTGCCGTCGCTGTGCTTCCAATATTTCGCCTTGGGGTTGCCCGGCGGGTTCAGGATCGCTTGCATATGCCCTGCCTGGCTTAGGATGAATTCGACATTTTTGCTGCCGAACAATTGCGTGGAGCGATAGCATGCCCGCCATGGCGTGATGTGGTCGGTTGTCCCGCCCAGAACGAACAGGTCGCCCGTCACCTTGGTCAGGTCAAGCGTGTGCCCCGCTATGTCGAACGTGCCGGGCGCGGCATAAGCATTGGCCTCAAACAGCTCCAAGAAATCGCCCATCAATGCCGATGACAGGTTGGTCGCATCGGCATTCCAGAACAGGATGTCGAACGCCGGGGGGTCATCGCCCATCAGATAATTGTTGATGACATAGTTCCAGATCAGGTCATTGGGCCGCAACCATGCAAAGCCGCGGGCAAGGCTGCTGCCCTCAATCACGCCTTTCTTCGCGGCGCGTTGCCGCGCCAGTGCGATGCCATTATGCGACACAAGGCTCGACGCCTCGGTATCACCGGGCTTGGGTTCCAGCACGCATACCATCATGGTGATGGCATTGGCGCGGGTGTCGCCCATTGACGCGAGTTTGGACAGCAGGACCGACATCGTCTGGCCGCCTGAACAGCCGCCCGAAATGTTGACCTTGTCGCTGCCGGTAATCTCGCACACCACATCCAACGCCTTAATGCAGCTTTCGATATATTCGGCCATGCCCCACACGCCCATGTCATCAGTCGGGTTGCGCCAGGAAATCATGAATGGCTGAATCCCGTGGTCGGTCTGCCATTTGACGATCGATTTTTCAGGGGACAGATCGTTGATGTACATTTTGTTGATCTGCGGCGGGATGGTCAGTTGCGGCGTTGCGAACACCTTGTCGCTCGTGGGCGCATATTGGATGAGTTCAAAGCGTTCGTCGCGATAGACGACCGCGCCCTTTGCGGTTGCGACATTCTCGCCAAGTTTGAACGGCTTTTTGTTAACCTGGCTCACCATCATATCGTTGTGAACCATGTCGTTATAGGCGTTTTTCAGGCCCTTTACGAGGCTGATCCCCCCCGAATCCACCAACCGCTTTTGCGCGGTCGGGTTCCCAATCAGCGTGTTGGTCGGAGACATCGCGTCGATGATGATCTGCGAAATGAAATTCGCACGGTCGCGTTCGAGCGCGTCGAGCTCCAAATCCTCAATATAGCTTTTGACGCCCTTTTGCACCGCGAGATAATATTGCGCGCCCGCCTTGAAAAACGGGTTGAACGTCCATGCCGGGTCCATGAAACGCTTGTCCTTCGGGTCGGGTGCCAGTTCGGATTTTCCGGTAATAATCTTGACCACATCTTCAGAAAAGCTGGTCGTTGCCTTCCATGCCTTATCAGGGTTCGTCGCGGTCTGGCGCAGCATCAGGCCAATCGCGCCAATAAAATCCTCCCGCGCCAATCCGGCCAGCGGGCCAAGCGCCATGGTGGCATCATTGGCGGCGTCAAAGGCACCTGCAATGCTTGAAAATGGTGCGCCTTTCTTTTGCGATTTCTTTTTGCCAGCCTTCGCGCTGCTGCCTGTGTCCGCCTTGCTCGCCATAGTCCCCTCCTCTTTCCCAATCGCAAAGATTGCACGGCATGCGACCTGCGTCAAACACTCCGCGCAATGTGAACAATTGCAAATAAACATATCAGAACTGCGAACAAGCCACTGCAACGCGTAACAAGCATATTTGACGGGTCACATGGCGTTGTCACATTTCAATTCGGATGACGGAGGTCCGCCAATGACATCCTCTTGCCGGAATTGGGTTCTGCACCTAAAGCGCCAAAATATCTTTTGGGGCGTGCGCAAAGTTGGCGGCCCTTGGACAAACAAAAGTCGGATCATGCGTAGCTTTTTCAACATATTCGCCATCACCCTCGCTCTCGCTTCGGCCCTCGGCATCACGACAATTGCGGCCACGGCGTCAGCACGCGTCGCGGAAAAGACACGTGCGACCGATCCGATTGCGACAGCCGACGAAAAGCTGAAGACGGAAATTGATAGCTATTGGAAGAAATTCCCCGGTCGCGCGGGCATCGCCATCTACACACCCTTTTCCGACGAGATTATCGGCAAGCGCCAGACCGAGCGTTTTCCGCAACAAAGCGTTTCCAAAATGTGGGTCGCGCTAACGATTTTGGAACAAGAGGCTGCGGGCAAATTGTCGTTGGATAAACGCATTCGCGTCAGCCGCGATGACGTCGTCGTTTTCAGCCAGCCGCTGAAAAATTATCTCAACGGGCGGGACACGTTCGACATGGCGTTACGCGAACTGCTCGCGCATTCGATCAATGCCAGCGACAATCTCGCCAATAACGTCCTTTTGCGCGTTGCTGGGGGCCCGAAAGCGATCAACCAAATGCTGGACCGCCGCAAAGTGCAATCCATTCGCTTTGGCCCCGGCGAAGTCCTGCTGCAAAGCGCGATTGCCGGTTTGGAATGGCAACCAGAATATCGCAAAGGCAACGCATTCAAAGCACAACGTTCAAACATCCCGATGGCGAAGAGAAAGGCCGCGCTGGACGCTTATCTGGAAACGCCGCTCGACGGCGCGGCCCCCGGCACAATCGCGCTGGTGCTGAAACGTTTTAGCGAACGCGATGCCAATGACCCAGGGGCCAAATTGCTGAAGTTGATGGCTGGCACCTATACGGGGCGATCCCGTTTGCGGTCCGGCCTCGCGCCGGGCTGGCGGCTCGCGCACAAAACGGGGACGGGGCAAGTGTTGGGGTCAATGGCCACGGCAATCAATGATGTTGGCGTGATGACGGCCCCCGATGGCTGCGTTTATTCTGTGGCGGTGATGATTGCGGAAACGCGTGCCGGTAGGGAAGCGGCAAATGCTTTTATGCAAAATGTCGCCCGCGCCGTGACGCAACACCACGCGCTTATTCACCCCAAGGCGAAAGCAGCAGAGGCAATTTCAAAGCCAAAACCGGTCGCCAAGGCGACGAAAAACTGACGATTATAGGCATAATACGCCCGCTCCCGTCGTTCCTTTGGGGAGTTTTCGCCCCAGTGGTAACGCCAACAGTGTCCCGTTTGTTGCAACAGTAAATATTAGTTCACATTAGTTCACATAAAAAATGTTACAAATGTAAAACTATGGCGTAAAACGTTCACACGGGGCCGGTCCAATAAAGGACATTTTATGAGCAACTATAATATCGCCGTCGTCGAGGACGACACCATATTTGTAGCCGAACTCAAAGAGTTTTTGAGCGGCTTGGGCTATACCGTAAAGAGCTACAATTCGGCGCAGACATTCCTGACAGCCGTGCGCCAAAAAGAATGCGATCTCTTGATTGTCGATTGGTCCATTCCCGACCTTTCCGGTATCGAAGTGATAGAATATATCCGGAAATTCCATCCTGATGTGCCATCAATCATGCTCACCGCCCGCAATGATCGCCGCGACATCATCCGCGCGCTTGAGGCAGGTGCTGACGATTTCGTGTCAAAGCCGGTTGACCCAGAAGTATTGTCCCTGCGGATTAAGTCTGTTTTGCGCCGCTATAATGGCGATGTGCGTTCGCGGCCGGAATCGCTGGTGCTTGGCCCATATCTCTTACGTCCATCGACATCGACAGTGTATTTCAACAACGAAGCCATCATCTTGCCGAAGCGGGAATTTGATATGGCGATGCTGTTTTTCACCAACCCCAACCGATTATTGTCGCGCCAATATCTTGCGGCAACATTATGGGGCAAGGTCGTCGACTATCAATCGCGGACCATTGATACGCATGTCGCACGGCTACGCAAGAACCTGAAACTTGATCCGGCATTCGGCATTAGCTTGAATGCCCTATACGGCTTTGGCTATACCTTGCAGGCCGATGCGCACTCCATGAAAGCTGCAAAAGAGCCGCTTGCTATGTCGGCATAATTCGGATAATTTTAAACAAACTAGTTTTTTAAAATCAAACCCTTAATCCGAATCTACCAGGGCAACTGTCTTTGCTCGACGCAGCAGATGACGTTGCGTCATCGGCCGCGTCGATCATAGCATCGCGGCCAGTCTTCGACCTTCGCAACAGCCAAATTACGGCTTATGTATATATGGCCTGCGACCATTATAGCTTTTTGCCCAGCCCGACTATTTTGTCGGTGGTTGATCTGCAATATATTCTGGAAACGGGCACATTGTCGCCCCTGCCCTGCGGCCGTTGGTCCACAATGTCGATGTCGTAGCTTTGACCCGCGCTTGATTGGCATGGTGCGCGCCAATGCCACCCCGGCTCTGCCCGCGCAAAAGCTGGTCAATCTCGTGGCGGCGATGGATGTGTCGCGCATCCTATTGGACGGCGGCCTTTCCATCGACGATGCTGGGGTCAGGGGCAACTTATGGCCAAGGCCCGGCATTTGGCGAATTCAGCCTCACCCCGCCGCATTAGGGCGCAAGGGTGGGGGTGACCGGAAGGACCGGCCTCAGCCTCTCTCCAACGCCTCGCTGGCGGCAACCCAGCGGGCTTCTGCCGCCTCTTGGGCCGCGACAATCTTGCCCCGGCGTTGCGACAATTCGCCCATCGTCAGGTTCTTATATTCATTCGCCGCCGACACAGGGTCTAACATCGCCCGGTCAATCGCGCTCAACACGACCTCAAGCTTTGCAAGGTCCGCCTCGGCATCGCTCACATCGCGCTTCAGCTTCGCTTGCGCCTCACGCGATGCAGCGGCGGCTTTCTTGTCTTCCTTGCGGTCGGCCTTGGACATTTTCTCCTTGGCTGGCCCCTTGCCCAAGATGAAGTCGGTATAATCCTCAATCGTGCCCGAAAATTCGGTCGCTGTCCCGCCGTCAACCAGCACCAGCCGGTCCGCCGTCAGCTCCAGCATATGGCGGTCATGGCTGACCAGAACCACCGTGCCTTCATATTCATTCAACGCCTGCACCAACGCCTCACGCGCATCGACGTCCAAATGGTTTGTTGGTTCATCGAGGATCAGCATGTGCGGCGCATCGCGCGTAATCAGCGCCAGCGCCAGCCGCGCCCGTTCCCCGCCCGACAGCTTGCCGACCTTCGTCGT
Source organism: Sphingorhabdus sp. (assembly GCF_050921905.1). NCBI lineage: Bacteria > Pseudomonadati > Pseudomonadota > Alphaproteobacteria > Sphingomonadales > Sphingorhabdaceae > Sphingorhabdus > Sphingorhabdus sp. The sequence continues at coordinate 1,093,612 of NZ_CP050888.1, forward strand.
CGCCTTGGCCCCGGAAAAGCCGAACCGCCCCAGTTGCGCGCGCACCGCGCCGGGGCTCGCGCCCTTCATCTGCTGCGTCATATGTTCCAGCGGGGTGTCGTCGCCGTCCAGTTCCTCGACCTGATATTGCGTGAAATAGCCGACGCGCATCTTGCCCGACGCGCTCATTTGCCCCTCCATCGGGGTCAATTGCGCCGCGAGCAATCGCGCCAGCGTCGTCTTGCCATTGCCGTTGCGCCCCAGCAACGCGATCCGGTCATCGGGGTCAATCCGCAGGTTCAACCGCTGCAATATCGGCTTACCCTCGGTATAGCCAACACTCGCGAGGTCCAGCGTCACCAAGGGCGGTTTCAATTCATCGGGACTTGGAAAGTCAAAGCTTAACGTCGGGTCTTCGGCCATTGCGGCAATCGGTTGCATCCGCGCCAGCGCCTTGGCTCGGCTCTGCGCCTGCTTTGCGGTCGACGCCCGCGCCGAGTTACGCGCGACATATTCCTGCAACTTGGCGCGTTGCGCGTCTTGGCTTGCCTTGGCCGCCGCCAATTGCGCGGCACGTTCGGCGCGTTGCCGCTCAAACGAGTCATAGCCGCCCGAATATAACGTCACCTGACCATTATCCAAATGCAGGATATGGTCGACGACATTGTTCAACAAATCGCGTTCATGGCTGATCACCACCATCATCGCCGGATAGCCTTTGAGGAAATTTTCCAGCCACAAGGTCGCTTCCAAATCCAAATGGTTCGACGGTTCATCAAGCAACAGCAAATCCGGCTGCGAAAACAGCAACGACGCCAGCGCCACGCGCATTTTCCACCCACCCGAGAAGCTGTCGAGCGGCTGCCCCTGATTTTCCTCGTCAAAGCCAAGGCCGACCAAAATCCGCGAGGCCCGCGCAGGCGCGGTGTAGGCGTCAATCGCGATCAGGCGTTCATGCACTTCGGCCATGCGGTCGGGGTCAAGCCCCTCTTGCTCGCTTTCGGCCATCAACGCCGCGCGCTCGGTATCCGCCGCCAGCACCGTGTCAAACGGCGTGGAATCGCCCGCAGGCGCCTCTTGCGCGATATAGCCAATGCGCGTGCCCTTGGGCATCTCCAGCGACCCGTCATCGGCCTCGAGCGAGCCAATCATCACCTTCATCAACGTCGATTTACCCGCACCATTGCGCCCGATCAGGCCGATGCGCCCATAAGGCGGCAAAGCCGCCGTGGCGCGGTCAAGGATAGTGCGTCCGCCAAGGCGCACGGTGATACCGTTCAGATTAAGCATGGAGCGGCGCGTAGCAGACCAAGCGCCCGCTGTCAGTCAGAGAATTGGGGTTTATGCGCGGCCAATGCAGATGAGAGAAACCCACGTCGCCACAGCGCAGGATGGGGCCTGTCGCGGCGGTCGTTCGATGCGTGGAGTTCGTAACAAGCGTCCAGGCTGAACGCAAATGGCGGGAGGCCATTGCGGCGGAGAAAAGTTGGGTGCGTTTCCAAATCTCAAATAATACGGCATTGCCGTATTTTAACATTGACTATTCTTACGGCATTGCCGTATAAATATGTCTATGGATGATGCGCCAATCCACACGGTGGTCGAAACCAAGGCTTTTACGGCACGGGCAAAGAAGCTTGGTCTATCCACCGACGAACTGGCATTGATTTATGACACCTATGCCACGACCCCGGATTATGGGAAGGTCATACGCAATACTGGCGGCCTGCGCAAAGGGCGGGTCGCGAAGGACTATGGCGGGAAAAGCGGTGGATACCGTGTGTTCAGCTTTTTTGCCGACCGCAACAACCCGGCGTTCCTGTTCTGGCTGCTAGACAAGACCGACGAGGATACGCTGACCGACGAGCAAGAAAAGACGTTCAAGACACTGACGATGATATTGAAGAAGGAATTGCGAACATGAAGGATGAAGATTTCAAAGGCATCGTTGCCGGGCTGAAGGATGCCATCGCCTTTGCACAGGGCGATGCGACCAAGGGTCGCGTTGTTGCAGGACCCGACGTAAAGGCCATCCGCGCCAAAACCAAATTGAGTCAAGTGAAATTCGCCAGCAAGCTTCGCGTGCCCGTCGGCACCGTGCGCGATTGGGAACAGCACCGCCGCTCCCCCGATGCACCAGCGCGGACGTTGCTGGGTATGGTGGATGCCGATCCTAAGGCGACGCTGGCTTTGATTGAGAAGGCGGCAGTTTAACCGCACCCAAAGCACCCACGCCCTTAAGCTATGGCACAAAAGGACCTTGATCGTGCCCGATCAATTGCCGACCGTGGTTTTATCAGCGGGCGCGATTTGCAGGTGCGCGAAGAAACCTTGCTTGCGCGGCAACAAGGCTTATCGCAGATAGAACAATCGCTTGCCGCCAAGCGCGCAGCCTTGGCCGAAAATGGACGCAGCAAGGGACAGATAATGGCCCAAGCCGTTGCGTAACGGATACAGTTAAAATACTGTATTTTTCTCTATTAAAAAATATGATGGTATCACCTTGCGGACCGGGTCCTCTTTGCGCTTTGCGATATGCAAACGTAATGTCGGACCGCATCGGGGGAAGTCTCGGTGCGATTAAGCGTCAATATTGTCGTTTTTTGTTCTGCGTCTTCCTCTGATCCATATCATAAACCCAACTCTGGTTGGAATGAAGAGAGGATTATTTATGTCTTATATGGATACACATGCCGCCTTTGCACCCGCTGGCGGAATTAAGGAATTGAGCTTTGATGAGATTGATCAGGTTGATGGCGGTGGCGTGAATTGGACGGCAGTAGGCAAATTTGCCGGTCGGGCAGTCGGCGTTGGAGTAAGATTAGGGGTTTGGGGTCTCGCTGGCGCGGCAGTTGCTACCCTCGCATATGTGGCAATTGATGCGATCGACTGAGTTTTTATAGACTAATCTTAATTTTGGAGAAACGATATGCAAATCGTAGATTTAACGAACGTTGAAATTGAAAATGTTGCTGGAGGTCCTTTCTTTCTTGGATTTATAGCAGGGTTCAAGGCAGCAAAAGTAGGGGTGACCCTTGCTGCGGCTGCTTTTGGTGTTGGCGGCGCATCTGCAATTGCAGCGTTAGAAAACGACGATTAACGACTTGAACGCAACAGGGCCATCGGCATCAGCCGATGGTCATGTTGTCTGTTAACGAAAGGACGGCTTATGAGAAGCTTTTTGGAAGGATTTTACGATCAATGGTCAAAAAATGACGAGATTATTCCCGCGATTTCTTTAATCATAGGCGGTGGAATAGCCATATTTGTATTGGTTGGCTGATCCGTTTTTGATTCTGGTAAGATTTTTGCTTTTGTTTAGGTCAGAAGCCATCTTGTATCGGGGCGATCGCTTGTCTGGTGACGTAGCGATTGCGGTGCCTCTACCTTGGCAAAGCATCGGCTTTCTTATCTTCGGCGGTGTCGCACTAAGCGTGCTCTTCCTATCGCTCGCCAGCTACTCCCGCGTCGAGACAGTCACTGGCATCATCACCCCCAATACAGGCGTTTCGAATATTGTCCCCACCCGTGCGGGCATGATCGCGTCGTTGGCCGTGCGCGATGGTCAGAATGTTCCTGCTGGCGCAGCATTGGCCACGATCCGCGCCGAGGAAGATGGCGCAGCGGCGCAGTCGCCCGCCGCGCTCGTGCAATCCGCCATAGACAGACAGGACGCCAGCCTCGCGGCACAGTCCGATGCCGCACTTGCCGCTGCCCAAGCGCAAGGCGCACAGCTTGCGGCGCAACGCTCCGGCTTGGTTGCCGAAATGGTGCAGTTGCAGTCGCAAATAACAACGCAGGAAGCTTTAATCGCTTCGGCACAAAAGGACCTTGATCGCGCCCGATCAATTGCCGACCGTGGTTTTATCAGCGGGCGTGATTTGCAGATGCGCGAAGAAACCCTGCTCGCACGGCAACAGGGGTTGTCGCAAATAGAACAGGCGCTTGCCGCCAAACGTTCAGCCTTGGCCGAAAATGAGCGCAGCAAGGGACAGATAATGGCCCAAGCCCGCGCCCAGACCGCCAGCCTTTCGGCCACACGCGCGCAAGTCGCACAACAAGCGGCGAGTGCAACGGGTGCACGATCCTATGTTTTGCGCGCACCCGTGGCGGGACGCGTGACCGCGCTGACGGCCCGTGTCGGCCAACCAGCCAGCCCGCAAGGGCAGTTGATGGCTATCGTGCCCGCTGGCGCGAAGCTGCATGCCGAATTGGCCGTGCCGAGCGCCGCCATTGGTTTTGTAAAGCCGGGCCAACAGGTCCGTCTTGCCATCGACGCCTTCCCCTATCAACGCTTCGGCACCGTCACCGGCAAAGTGCAAACCGTGTCGGCAAGTGCGGTTAACGCGCAAGGACCGAACGGTGCGCCGATTGCGGTGTATCCGGTCACCGTCGCCATCGATAATGCGCGCGTTGCTGCTTATGGCCGCAATGAACCCTTGGTATCCGGAATGACCCTGAGCGCGCGAATTGTCACCGATAAGCAATCATTGCTTGAATATTTGTTCGAACCGTTATTCGCTGTGCGGCAACGGTAGGCGTTTATGCTTGACCTTGGTTTTTTCACTCGCGCGCGTGTGCGCCTTGTCCGGCAGACCGAAATTGCGGAATGCGGGTTGGCCTCGCTCACGATGGTTGCCAATTTTCATGGGTTGGATATTGACCTTGGCACCATGCGCCGCCGCTTTGCGCCGTCCTTGCGCGGGGCCGCGCTCAAAACGCTGATCGGCCTTGCCGACCGGATTGGGTTGACGCCGCGCGCGGTCAAGCTGCCGCTTGAACAGCTTGGCAACCTGCATGTGCCAGCGGTGCTGCATTGGGACATGAACCATTATGTGGTGCTGGAACGGGTAAAAGGCGAGAAGGCGCTCATCCATAATCCCGATGGCCGCTCGACCTGGATGCCGATGGCAGAGGTGTCGGACCATTTTACCGGCGTTGCCTTGGAATTACGCCCAAGCAATGATTTTCAGACCGGCAAACAGCGCGAGCGGTTGCGCCTGTCGCAGCTCTGGCAACGTATGACGGGTATCAAGCGGGCGTTGCTTCAGGTGCTGGTGCTGACATTGGTGTTGCAAGCCTTTGTCCTTGCCTCGCCTTATTATATGCAGTTGGCGATTGACCAAGCCATACCCGCGCTCGACAATGACCTGATGACGGTGTTGGCGTTGGGGTTCGGGCTGTTCACGATCATTAATGCGGGCGCGGCGTTGTTGCGTTCATTTGTGCTTTTGGTTGCCGGGACAAGCATCGGGTTTAGCCTTGCCTCCAACATTGCGCGCAGGCTGTTTCGCTTACCTATCGACTGGTTTGAAAAACGGCATACGGGCGACATTCTTTCGCGGTTTCAATCCATCAGTCCAATCCAGTCAATGCTGACCACCGGTGCCGTCGCGGCGCTTGTCGATGGCATCATGGCGATCCTGACACTGGCGTTGATGCTGTGGTATAGCGCGCAGCTGGCGGGTGTCGCGCTGATCGCTTTTGCGCTTTACACCGTTGTTCGGCTTGTCTCCTTCTCGTTTGAACGCGAAGCCATTGAGGCGTCGATTGTTACCGGCGGCAAAGAGCAAAGCACGCTTATCGAAACCTTACGCGGCATGACGACGTTGCGCTTGTTCGGACGCGAAACCTTGCGCCATGCGTTGTGGCAAACGCGGCTAACCGATGCCGTTAATGCCGATGTCCGTGTGGCGCGGATTGGCATTTGGCAAGGCACGGCCAATACGCTGATTTTCGGGATTGAGAATATCGTCACGATCTGGCTGGCGGTGGGATTTGTGATCGAAGGGGCTGGGTTCAGCGTCGGCATGGTCTTTGCCTATATGGCCTATAAGGGCCAATTTATCGGCAAAGCTGCCGCGCTGATTGACCAAGTGATCGCATTTCGAATGCTTGGGCTTCATCTTGAACGCTTATCCGACATTGCGCTGTCGGAGGAGGATAGAAGCTTTGGCCAGAGCGCCGACACCGAAACCACGCTCAAAGGCCGGATCGAGCTACGCGATGTGTTCTATCGTTATAGCCCCAGCGATCCATTGGTGCTTCAGGGTGTCAATTTGATTGTGGAACCCGGCGAGCATGTTGCAATCACTGGACCATCGGGCGGCGGCAAATCCACACTGGTCAAGCTGCTGCTCGGCCTTGTCGAACCGGAAGCCGGCGATGTGCTCGTCGATGGGCTGCCGCTGGCACGGTTCGGTTATAAAAGCTTTCACGGGCAGATTGCGGCGGTGCTGCAAGAGGATAGCCTTTTTGCGGGCAGCCTATCAGACAATATCGCATTGTTCGATGAATCGGTTGATATGGAGCGCGTCGTCGGTGCGGCGGTCGCAGCGTCCATCCATGAAGATATATCGCGGATGCCAATGCAATATGAAACGCTGGTTGGCGACATGGGCTCGACGCTATCTGGCGGGCAAAAGCAACGCGTGCTGCTCGCACGCGCGCTTTACCGCCAACCGAAAATATTGGTGATGGACGAAGGCACGGCGCATTTGGACTCCGCGCATGAGCAAGCTGTGAATGCAGCAATCGGGGCAATGGGCATTACTCGCATTATCATTGCACACCGACAAGAAACTATCGCAGCCGCCAACCGCATTGTAGTGATGGACGCGGGAAAGCTTATTCCTCCCCCATCCGCAACGCCGCAATAAACGCTTCCTGCGGGATGCTCACATTGCCATATTCCCGCATCCGTGCTTTGCCCTTTTTCTGCTTTTCCAGCAGCTTTTTCTTGCGGCTGATGTCGCCGCCATAGCATTTGGCGGTTACGTCCTTGCGCATGGCGGCGATGGTTTCGCGGGCGATGACTTTGCCGCCGATGGCCGCTTGCACGGGGATTTTGAACAAATGGCGCGGGATCAGGTCTTTTAGGCGTTCGCACATGCCGCGGCCGCGCGATTCCGCGGTGCCACGGTGGACGATCATGCTCAACGCGTCGACCGGGTCGCCATTGACCATGATGCTCATCTTCACAAGGTCGCCTTCGCGATGGCCGATCTGGTGATAATCGAACGAGGCATAGCCACGGCTGATGCTTTTTAGGCGGTCGTAAAAGTCGAACACAACCTCATTCAACGGCAATTCATAGACGATCTGCGCCCGGCCACCGACATAGGTAAGCTGCTTTTGAATACCGCGCCGGTCTTGGCATAGTTTCAGGATAGAGCCGAGATATTCATCGGGGCAGTAAATCGTCGCCTGTATCCACGGCTCCTGAATTTCGTCGATGCGGTTGACGTCGGGCATGTCGGACGGGTTGTGCAGTTCCATCTCGCACGCGTCTTCGGTTTTGCTGCGGCTGAGTTGCAGCTTATACACAACGCTGGGCGCGGTGGTGATGAGGTCGAGGTCAAATTCGCGAGTCAGGCGTTCCTGAATGATCTCCAAGTGGAGCAACCCAAGGAATCCGCAGCGAAAGCCAAAGCCCAAGGCGGCGCTGCTTTCGGTTTCAAAGCTGAACGATGCGTCGTTCAGGCGCAGCTTGCTGATGCTTTCGCGCAGCTTTTCAAAGTCGGCAGCGTCGGTCGGGAACAGGCCGCAGAACACGACGGGCTGCACTTCCTTAAAGCCGGGGAGCGCTTCTGTGGCGGGGCGCTTGGCATCGGTAATGGTGTCGCCGACGCGGGTTTGGGCGACTTCCTTAATCTGCGCGGTGATGATGCCAACCTCGCCCGCCGCGATTTCGGGGAGTATCTCCAGCTTTGGCCGCATACATCCGACGCGGTCGACCAAATGCTTTGTGCCGGCGGCCATGAACTGAATTTCCTGGCCTTTTTTGATGACGCCATCAATGACGCGGATCAGGATGACGACGCCGAGATAGGGGTCGTACCAACTATCGACGAGCATGGCCTTTAACGGCGCGTTGCGGTCGCCCTTTGGCGGGGGAATGCGGGTGACGACCGCCTCAAGCACTTCGGCTATGCCGATGCCCGATTTGGCGCTGGTCAGGACGGCGTTGTCGGCGGGCAGACCGATGATTTCCTCAATCTCGGCCTTGACCTTGTCCACCTCTGCCGCGGGCAAATCGATCTTGTTGATGACGGGGACGATTTCATGGTCATGCTCGATGGATTGGTAGACATTGGCGAGCGTTTGCGCCTCCACCCCTTGCGCGGCGTCCACCACGAGCAACGCGCCTTCGCATGCGGCGAGGCTGCGGCTGACTTCATAGGCAAAGTCGACATGGCCGGGGGTGTCCATCAGGTTGAGCTGATAGGTAAGGCCGTCGTTCGCGGTGTAATCCAGCCGCACCGTCTGCGCCTTGATCGTGATGCCGCGTTCTTTCTCAATGTCCATATTATCAAGGACTTGGCTCGTCATTTCCCGCGCAGTGAGCCCGCCGGTTTGTTGGATCAACCGGTCGGCAAGGGTCGACTTCCCATGATCTATGTGGGCGATTATCGAAAAGTTGCGGATGAGAGAGAGTTCAGTCATGCAGCCGCCCCTAGCAGGGCCGCCCCGCCCCTTCAAGCATGGCGGAACGCCTGTATCACGCTATGTGAATCGGGATAATGGATGGGGATGTGTGTAGGAAAGTGGTTTTTGCCGTGCCGCCATCGAAAACAAGCGCTTCTACAAATTTCCCTCGAGCAAATCGAACGCGCCGTTGGCATTCATGATTGCCACGATACCTGCGTGAAGTTTCACGATATTGCAGCGCAATCCGATTTAGCTCTCTTTCCAATCTGCGTAGCGGGAGCCGGACCTACATCGAGACGAGTAAGGATTTACCCATCCAAAGTATCGGAAATCAGTATCTCAGCAGGTACGCTTCCGTCACCAGTGGTGCATAACCCAGAGTTCAGTACCTCTGGCTCGTAAACATTAGCCTCATATCCCGATTCCCCTCGGACAGCACAGAAAAGTAAGGGGTAATGAAGGTTACCAAAAGTGTTTCTGATGGAATTCGAATCCAAGCCGCGCGGAGGATGTAACTGGAAATTCGAACTGGATATGGCACCGCTCTCTCGAGCAGCATACCACGCCTCACACATTTTTCTAAATTCGGAATCTTTTTGTGTTCGGACGCACCAGATACGGCACCGGGCTTCTTTCTGAACAGTTTGGTCCCACATAACCAAAAAAAGATATGGCATCTCATCTAGTGAAGCGAGAGAGTCCGACGTGGATGACTTCGTCCCAGCTTTTACTACCCCATTGAAACGGGGAGTGTCTATAGCTTCCCACGTGTTTGCAGCCTTAACGTCTGAACCATCCTCTAAATCAGCTCCTTTTTTTCGAGCTAACCCGCTTAGACCGGTGATCACGCTAGCCAGTATTTGTGACCAACCCCTAGTATCCATCGGAACCGGGTGTCCCGTCGCTCTGGAGATGGGTACGAGCTGGTAAAATTGATCGTAATGCATGTCCAAAAGTTTAATAGCTTCTTCAACATTGTTTTGCTTGGCGCTCATAATTTTCGGTCATTTCGGTCAGTGAGATGTTCAATCCCTTTGACAGCGCAAGAAGCGTCGAAAACGAAACATTGGCTTCTCCACGCTCCACTTCACCAACATAGGCTCGGCTAAGCTCACAAAGCGCCGCGAAGCTCTCTTGCGAAAGACCTCGCTGCTTTCGTTCTTGACGGATAACGGCTCCAAGTGTTGCCAGTTCGCGGGACACAATTCACCTTGTCTTTCATATGAGCTTAGTTCTACATGCCAAGGACATCAAAAACGATTGTAATCGAGAAAATGAATGACTGACCTTTTAGACGTTCTAGAAAGCCCATACATAACCATTAACCGGTCGCTAGGCGAAGTAAGAGAGTTATTCCATCGCAAAGGCCGTATTGCAGACGCGAACGCCAAACTCGATGAGACGATCAAGTTGATGGCCGTCCATTATGCGCACGTCACTGAGCGATTATCGGAAGCATTGTATAGACCATTATCACGTAGGGACAGTTTTTCACTTCAAGGTGTAAATGATGCTCTTAGGGCGATTGCTCACGCACCGCCATTCACGGATGGTTTAGGTCACTCCATATTCGGGCCAACACCTGCTGTCGCATTTGAGAAGGGAGAGGAAGATCTTGCCTTTGAACTGTTCAAATTGGCGGGCATCGCCATCACGGCACAAGCTAGCTCCACCGACCCCCTTGATGTAGTTAATGAGGCGTTTGGTCATCATGTGCGAGATAATTTTCGCAGTAATACTGAAGACGCTCAGTATATGACTCCACCCGAAGTGGTTGAGTTCATGATACAAATTGCAAAACACGAACTCTTGAAAGATGTTGAACGATATAAATGCAATGAGCATTTAGTTGTTTGCGATCCATCCTGTGGAGTTGGTTCTTTTCTAGTTTCTTGGCATAGACTTTATGAGCGTGAACTAATCAATTATCCTGAAATCCCGGAGCCTATGATTATCGGGCAAGATAAAGTTGATAGAATGGCCCGCCTTGGTAAAGCTAATCATATTTTTTCCGGATTTGAAAGTGATAAAATATACGTTGGAAGTTCTATTGAAGATGGAACACCAATTTCGCAATTTGATGGACAGGTGGATTTAATTTTAACAAACCCTCCGTTTGGCGCGAGATTTAATATTGAAGAACTTAGTTACACATCGTGTAATTCTGTTCCATTTTTTTCAAGTGGGAATACATCTGCTAAGACAATTGATTCTGAGGACCTATTCATAGAGCGCTACTTAACTTTGTTGCGTCCAGGAGGTTTATGTATAGTCGTTGTACCTGACAGCGTGATATCGGCAAAAGGTCCATCCTCGTTAGTCCGCCAGCTTCTTGCGCGATCGGCAGAACTCATAGCCGTCATCGAGCTTCCACCCGTTACCTTTGCGCAAGCCGGAACCCGGACAAAGACAACTATCATTGCATTCCGCAAATGCTTGGAACCGTGCAAAGATCAAAACGTATTTTTTGCTGAAGCGCACAGCCTAGGTTTCGAAGTTTCGAAAAGAAAAGGTGTATCCCTAAAGCGATTAGAAGGTAAAAATGAACTGATTCCAATTCTTAATTCTTTTCAAAATCGACAAAATTTTGATTCGGATAATGGCACTTTTGCGGATTGGAGAATCATAAGCCCAACATCTTTAGATGCCTGGACTCCTCGGCGTTTTCGTAGTTTAAATAACAGCAGTTCAGGGCTGCCAGAAGATATCGAATTTAAAACTATACCACTATACGATTTGGTAAAAGTACGCGAAAAAAGGAAACCCAAACCTTATTCACCGGATACGTATTTTATAAGCATTCTTCACGTAATTGGTGAAGGGATTTTGGATATCCCTACCATGATAGGGTACCGCCCGATAACGCCCGGCATCCCGGTTACTCCCGGCAGTGTTATTTTTTCTCGATTGAACCCCCGGATTCCGCGCGTGATGGTGGTGCCAGACTTAGGTCGCCCGTTACTGTGCTCGTCAGAATTTGAAATATTGGAGCCGGTAGAGGGAATTTCGCCATACGCCATCGCATTTTTGATGCTGTCTGGCCCCGTGCAGGCGCAAATTGCGACCTTGACCGCCGGCACCTCGGCGTCACACAGTCGTGTGCGTCCGGATGAAATAAGAAAAATTCTTCTGCCATGGCCTTTGCAGTGCGACGGTAAATTTTCAAATCTTATTGAAAACTACAAAGAAGCTAACCAAGCTATAGTGAGTTCAATATTCCGGATTTTCAGCATGCGATCACAGGAACAATAATTACTCGGCACAGAATTTGATCAGGCAATTTTCAGAAAAAGTGTATTTCAATGACAACACTAGAAAACATACAAGAAGAGTTTGGACTTTTAGAAGCCGACGATCGATATCGTCTGCTGATCGACTTGGGAAGGCAATTACCAGAAATGCCGAGCGCGCTCAAAACATCTGCAACTTTGGTGCGTGGGTGCTCAGCCAGCGTGTGGGTATATCCTGCTTTCGAAAAAGGACACATCAACTTTTTAGCTGACAGCAATACCGCAATCACAAAAGGTATTATCGCGTTAATATTAAAAACGATAGAGGGAAAGGATGCTTCACAAATCCTCGGCACAGACATTGATAATTGCCTTCTCCCATTTAAACTAGAAAGTCAGCTTAGCTCAAACCGGACGCAAGGCATTCCAAATATGATCGCGATCATTCGGTCGACCGCGATGCGGTTGATTAAAGAGCACTAAACTAAATTGGAACCGGCAACGAGGGTTAGAACATTGCTAGCTTGCCATCCTTTTTGGAGACCCAAACGAGTCCTCCAAGTGTAAAGTAAGATCCTGAAACAAGTTCACGATGACGCGCTGGGAGGAAAGCAGCCGAGGATGACAGGCTCCGCCCATCTCTGAACCGCCACACCCCCCTTGAAATGTAGGATTTGCCCTGCCACCATCGCTGACGACATCGCCAACTGCCCCTCTGGCTGAACGGGGCGTCGACAACAGCCGTCCTGCACGTCTCTGCACATTGATTTAGGTGAGAACTTAGTGTGACTTTTCGCGGATAATTCGCGGATAAGACGTGGCGTTTTCTGGCGCAGCTCGCCCTTGACCCCCGCCCCCTGCCCGCCTATACCGCCCTCAACATCCAACCCATCGGGAATGGCCTTGTCGTCGCGCAACTTGGCTAACGTATTGATGGATATGGGTTTTCACATACGCGAAACGGCTGCACGGCAGGGCTCGATTCTTCGGGGCATTGCTATGCGGCCTTTTCTTGTCTGTGGAATGGCACGCCGCGACTGACATTTCTAACTGAGGCAAAGCACCTTATGGCATCCCGTCCCGCTCCTGCGACCCTGTCGCGTCAAAAGCGTATCCGCAAAATCTTCGGTAACATCCATGAAGTTATCGACATGCCCAACCTCATTGAGGTTCAGCGCGAGAGCTATGAACAGTTCCTGCGTTCTGACCCGTCAATTGGTTATGTCTCCGGCCTTGAAAAGACGCTACGCAGCGTGTTTCCGGTTAAGGATTTTGCCGGCACCTCGGAACTCGACTTCGTGCATTACGAGCTTGAAGATCCCAAATTTGACGTCGAAGAATGCCGTCAGCGCGGGATTACCTATGCGGCGCAGATGAAGGTGACGTTGCGCCTGATCGTGTTTGAGGTTGACCCCGACACCGAAGCGCGCTCGGTCCTCGATATTAAAGAACAAGACGTGTATATGGGCGACATGCCGCTCATGACGCACAACGGCACGTTCTTCATCAACGGTACAGAGCGCGTTATCGTATCGCAGATGCACCGTTCGCCGGGCGTCTTGTTCGACCATGACCGTGGCAAAACGCACAGCAGCGGCAAATATCTGTTTGCAGCGCGCGTTATCCCTTACCGTGGTTCGTGGCTCGACTTTGAATTTGATGCCAAGGATATTGTCAACGTCCGTATCGACCGTAAGCGCAAATTGCCGGTCACGACCTTGCTCTACGCACTGGGTCTGAACGACGAAGAAATCTTGGGCCATTTCTATGACCGCGTAACGTTTGAGCGTGGCAAGGGCGGATGGAAGATCCCGTTCAATGCAGAGCAATGGCGTGCGTCGAAACCGATGTTCGACATTGTCGATGCCAAGACGGGCGAAGTTGTGTTCCCTGCGGGCACCAAGGTAACTCCACGCGCCGCCAATAAGGCCGTGAAGGATGGCCTGACCAGCTTGCTTATTCCGACCGAAGAAATCTTTGGCCGTTACTCCGCGTACGACCTGATCGACGAAAAGACGGGCCGTATCTATGTCGAAGCAGGCGACGAAATCACCGCCGAAAACCTCGAAGCTTTGGACAAGGCCGGGATTGACAGCCTTGAGCTGCTCGACATCGACCATGTCATCACCGGCGCGTGGATGCGTAATACGTTGAAGGCGGACAAGGCCGAAAACCGCGACATGGCGCTCGACGCCATTTACCGCGTCATGCGTCCTGGCGAACCGCCAACGCGCGAAACCGCAGAAGCCTTGTTCGCTGGCTTGTTCTTCGATGCGGACCGCTATGACCTCAGCGCAGTTGGCCGCGTGAAGTTGAACATGCGTTTGAACTTGGACGTCGAAGACACGCTGACGACCTTGCGCACCGAAGATATTCTTGCGGTGGTCAAGGAGCTGGTAAATCTGAAGGACGGTAAGGGCGAAATCGACGATATCGATAACCTTGGCAACCGTCGTGTCCGTTCGGTCGGCGAATTGCTGGAAAACCAGTATCGCGTTGGCTTGCTGCGCATGGAGCGCGCGGTGAAGGAGCGGATGAGCTCGGTGGATGTATCGACCGTAATGCCAAACGACCTGATCAACGCAAAACCTGCTGTTGCTGCGGTTCGTGAATTCTTTGGCTCGTCGCAATTGTCGCAGTTTATGGATCAGACCAACCCGCTTTCGGAAGTCACCCATAAGCGCCGCGTTTCGGCCCTTGGACCAGGTGGTTTGACGCGCGAGCGTGCCGGCTTTGAAGTCCGCGACGTGCACCCGACGCATTATGGCCGTATCTGCCCGATTGAAACGCCAGAAGGCCCGAACATCGGCCTGATCAACTCGCTCGCCAGCTTTAGCCGCGTCAACAAATATGGCTTTATCGAAACGCCTTATCGCAAGGTCATCGACAATAAAGTCACCGACGACGTGGTCTATCTCTCCGCCATGGAAGAACAAAAGAACACCATCGCGCAGGCGAACGCCGAACTGAACGCCGATGGCAGCTTTGCCGAGGACCTGATTTCGTCGCGTGAAGCGGGTGAATTCCTGATGGCACCGCGTGACCAGATTACCTTGATGGACGTATCGCCAAAGCAGTTGGTTTCGGTTGCGGCATCGCTCATCCCATTCCTCGAAAATGATGACGCCAACCGCGCATTGATGGGGTCAAACATGCAACGTCAGGCCGTGCCTCTGCTACGTGCAGAAGCGCCGTTTGTCGGCACGGGCATGGAAGAAACCGTTGCCCGTGACTCCGGCGCTGCCATTGGCGCACGCCGCACAGGCATTGTCGACCAAGTCGATGCAACGCGTATCGTTGTGCGTGTCACTGGTGATGTGGAACCCGGCAAATCGGGCGTCGACATCTATACGCTGCAAAAGTTCCAGCGTTCGAACCAGAACACCTGCATCAACCAAAAGCCATTGGTGAAGGTCGGTGACGTGATTGAGGCCGGCGACATCATCGCCGACGGTCCTTCGACTGAACTGGGCGAACTCGCATTGGGCAAGAACAGCCTCGTCGCGTTTATGCCTTGGAACGGGTATAATTACGAAGATTCGATTCTGATCTCCGAACGTATCGTGAAGGACGATGTGTTTACATCGGTCCATATCGAAGAATTCGAAGTCATGGCCCGCGATACCAAGCTTGGACCAGAAGATATCACCCGCGACATTCCAAACGTAGGTGAAGAAGCGCTGCGCAGCCTCGATGAGGCCGGCATTGTGTATATTGGCGCAGAGGTGCACCCAGGCGACATTCTCGTCGGCAAGATCACGCCAAAGGGCGAAAGCCCGATGACGCCAGAAGAAAAACTGCTGCGCGCCATCTTCGGTGAAAAGGCCAGCGACGTGCGCGACACCTCGCTGCGTCTGTCGCCGGGTGTTGCCGGTACGGTCGTTGAAGTCCGCGTCTTTAACCGTCACGGTATCGACAAAGACGAACGCGCCATGGCGATTGAACGTGAAGAAATCGAGCGTCTTGCGAAGGACCGTGAGGACGAACGTTCGATTTTGAACCGTGCGACCTACAACCGCCTGAAAGATATGCTCATCGGCCAAACTGCAGCCGCAGCGCCAAAGGGCATCAAGAAGGGCGACGTCATCACTGAGGAAAATCTTGGTGAAGTCGAGCGTTACGAATGGTGGAAAATCGGCGTTGCCGACGACAAGGTCCAAGGCGATCTTGAAGCGGTCAAGGTGCAATATGACGATGCCGTCAAGTTGATCGTCGAGAAGTTCGAAGATCGTCGTGAGAAGCTGGAGCGGGGCGATGAGCTTGCGCCGGGCGTGCTGAAGATGGTCAAGGTCTTCGTCGCGGTGAAGCGTAAGCTGCAACCGGGCGACAAGATGGCCGGGCGTCACGGGAACAAGGGTGTCATCTCGCGGATCCTTCCGCAAGAAGACATGCCGTTCCTCGCCGACGGTACGCCAGTTGACATCGTGCTCAACCCATTGGGTGTGCCGTCACGTATGAACGTGGGTCAGATTTTCGAAACCCATCTTGGTTGGGCCGCGCGTGGTCTGGGCATGCAAATTGGTGAGGCTCTGGAAGAGTGGCGCCATGCAAACCCGAACCCCGAAGCAGCAGCCCCGCCAGCGGTAGTGCGTGAACGTCTGGCTAAGGCTTATGGCGCGGAATATGCGGACGAGATCAAGAACCGCAGCGATGCGGACATTATTGAGCTTGCCAGCAATGTCACCACGGGCGTTCCCATGGGCACACCTGTGTTCGACGGTGCGCGTGAAGCCGACGTAACAACCATGCTTAAGCTTGCCGGGCTTGATGGTTCGGGTCAATCCGACCTGTTCGACGGACGCACGGGCGACAAGTTTGACCGCAAGGTCACGGTCGGCATCATCTACATGTTGAAACTGCATCACCTTGTTGATGACAAGATCCACGCCCGTTCGATCGGACCGTACAGCCTTGTCACGCAGCAGCCATTGGGTGGTAAGGCGCAGTTTGGTGGTCAGCGTTTCGGGGAAATGGAATGCTGGGCGCTGCAAGCTTATGGCGCTGCATACACCTTGCAGGAAATGCTGACGGTCAAATCGGATGACGTGATCGGCCGTACCAAGGTTTATGAAGCCATCGTCAAGGGTGACGACAGCTTTGAAGCCGGTATCCCCGAAAGCTTTAACGTTCTGGTTAAGGAAATGCGGTCATTGGGTCTCAATGTAGAGCTGAAGGCGCACGACTTGATCGAAGGCGACGAAGGCTTTGCAGAGGCAGCGGAATAAGCAGAGATGGGCGGGCTTAGGTCCGCCCCCTGCCCCTGCCCTTAGGTTTTCATGGGCAAAAGCCCAATGAGGAAAAGATTATGAACGAACTGAGCAAATTCAACAATCCCATCGCCAAGATCGAAACCTTTGACCAGATCCAGATCGGGATCGCGTCGCCGGAGAAAATCCGTAGCTGGTCTTTTGGCGAAATTAAAAAGCCGGAAACCATCAACTATCGCACGTTCAAGCCAGAGCGTGACGGCCTATTCTGCGCGCGCATTTTTGGTCCGGTAAAGGATTATGAATGCTTGTGCGGCAAGTATAAGCGCATGAAGTATAAGGGCGTCGTCTGCGAGAAATGCGGCGTTGAAGTTACGGTCACCAAGGTGCGCCGTGAGCGCATGGGCCATATCGAGCTTGCTGCGCCGGTTGCGCATATCTGGTTCTTAAAGTCGCTGCCTTCGCGCATTGGCCTGTTGCTCGACATGCAGTTGAAGCAGCTTGAGCGCGTATTATACTTCGAAAACTACATCGTGACTGAGCCTGGCCTGACCGCACTGGAGAAGTTCCAGTTGCTGAGCGAAGACGAATTGCTCGACGCGCAGGACGAATATGGCGAAGACGCTTTCACCGCCAGCATTGGTGCCGAAGCCGTCAAGACCATGTTGATGGACCTTGACCTTGAACAAGAGCGCACCGACCTGCTCGACGAGTTGGCCGTTACCAAGTCCGAACTCAAGCCAAAGAAGATCATCAAGCGTTTGAAGGTCGTCGAAAGCTTCATCGATTCCGGCAACAAGCCCGAGTGGATGATCTTGGACGTCATTCCCGTCATTCCACCAGAATTGCGCCCGCTGGTGCCGCTCGATGGTGGCCGTTTTGCGACGTCCGATCTGAACGATCTCTATCGCCGCGTCATCAACCGTAACAACCGTTTGAAGCGCCTGATCGAACTGCGCGCGCCGGACATCATCGTCCGCAACGAAAAGCGTATGTTGCAGGAAGCTGTGGACGCATTGTTCGACAATGGCCGTCGCGGTCGCACGATCACGGGCGCTAACAAGCGTCCGTTGAAGTCGCTATCCGACATGCTCAAGGGCAAGCAGGGCCGTTTCCGCCAGAACCTTTTGGGCAAGCGCGTCGATTATTCGGGTCGCTCGGTTATTGTGACCGGTCCAGAATTGAAATTGCACCAGTGCGGCCTGCCAAAGAAGATGGCGCTCGAACTGTTCAAGCCGTTCATTTACTCGCGTCTGGATGCCAAGGGTCTTTCGATGACCCTGAAGCAAGCCAAGAAGTGGGTCGAAAAGGAGCGTAAGGAAGTTTGGGACATCCTTGATGAGGTTATCCGCGAACATCCCGTCTTGCTGAACCGTGCGCCAACACTGCACCGTTTGGGCATTCAGGCGTTCGAGCCTGTCCTGATTGAAGGCAAGGCTATCCAGCTTCACCCATTGGTCTGTTCGGCATTCAACGCCGACTTTGATGGGGACCAGATGGCCGTCCACGTTCCATTGAGCCTTGAGGCGCAATTGGAAGCGCGCGTATTGATGATGTCCACAAACAACATCCTGTCGCCAGCCAATGGTAAGCCCATCATCGTTCCTTCGCAGGACATGGTCTTGGGTCTATATTATCTTTCGATGGATCGCCGCGGCGAGCCAGGCGAAGGCATGATGCTGTCCGACATGGCCGAAGTGCATCAGGCGCTTGAAGTGGGTGCGGTCACGCTCCACTCCAAAATCATCGCCCGCGTCCCGCAGACCAGTGAAGATGGTGTTGAGCGTATGGTGCGCTTTGACACCACGCCTGGCCGCATGTTGCTGGCGGAAACGCTACCCAAGAGCCACCGCGTGCCCTTCGAAACCGTCAACCGCCTTCTCACCAAGAAGGAAATCGGCGACGTTATCGATCAGGTTTACCGTCCACACAGGTCAGAAAGACACGGTATTGTTCGCCGACGCGATCATGTCGCTTGGCTTCAAATATGCGTTCAAGGCCGGTATTTCGTTCGGTAAGGACGACATGATCATTCCGGAAGAAAAGACCGAAATGGTTGCCGAAACCAAGGCGATTGTTGCCGATTTTGAGCAGCAATATCAAGACGGCCTGATCACGCAGCAGGAAAAGTATAACAAGGTGATCGACGCCTGGTCCACATGCGGTGACAAGGTCGCCAATGCCATGATGGACAAGCTGAAGGCATCACCACTGGACGAACATGGCCGCGAATTGCCGGTCAACTCGGTCTATATGATGAGCCACTCCGGTGCGCGTGGTTCGCCAGCGCAGATGAAGCAGCTTGCCGGTATGCGCGGGCTAATGGCCAAGCCTTCGGGCGAGATCATCGAAACGCCGATCATCTCGAACTTTAAGGAAGGTCTGACCGTTCTCGAGTATTTCAACTCGACCCACGGTGCCCGTAAGGGTCTGGCCGATACGGCATTGAAGACGGCGAACTCAGGGTATCTGACACGCCGTCTGGTCGATGTATCGCAAGATTGCACCATCGTTGAAGTCGATTGCGGAACCGAGCGTGCCTTGGAAATGCGTTCGATCGTTCAGGGTGGTTCGACTATCGCCTCGCTCGGTGAACGTGTCCTTGGCCGCACCACGGCCGAAGACATTATGGGCCTTGATGGCAAGGTGTTGATCCCATCGGGAACCTTGCTCGACGAGCCAATGGTTGTCGCGATGGAAGAAACCGGCATTCAGGCGCTGAAGATCCGCTCGCCATTGGTGTGCGAATCCAAGGTCGGTGTTTGCGCTACCTGCTATGGCCGTGACCTTGCACGCGGTACGCCTGTGAACATCGGTGAAGCTGTCGGCGTTATCGCCGCCCAGTCCATTGGTGAGCCTGGTACACAGTTGACCATGCGTACGTTCCACATCGGTGGTGCAGCGCAGTTGAACGAGCAGTCCAACCTTGATGCCACGGCATCGGGTAAGGTCATGTATCGCGACCTGCCTAGCATCGTCGATAAGCGGAAGAAGCGTTTAGCGATGGCACGTAACGGCGAATTGATCATCGTTGACAAGGATGGCCGTGAAATGGAAATCCACCGTCTGCCTTATGGTGCGACTTTGGCATTCCCGGATGGCGCCGACGTCAATGTGGGTGACCGTCTGGCGGAATGGGATCCATTCACCATGCCGATCATCACCGAAAAGTCGGGTATTGTGAAATATCAGGACCTGATCGACGGCAAGACGCTGACCGAACAGACCGACGAAGCAACGGGTATTGCCCAGCGCGTCGTTATCGAAGATCGTGCCGGCAGCCGCACCAAGAAGGAAGACCTGCGTCCGCGCATTACCTTGTTGGATGACGATAGCGGCGAAGCTGCGCGTTATCTGCTTGGCATTGGCACGATGCTTTCGGTTGAAGATGGTGCAGTGGTGCAGGCAGGCGATGTTATCGCCCGTGTGACCCGCGAATCTGCCAAGACCCGCGACATCACCGGCGGTCTGCCTCGCGTTGCCGAATTGTTCGAAGCGCGTATTCCAAAGGACAATGCGATCATCGCCAAAATCTCAGGCCGCGTTGAGTTCGTCCGGGATTACAAGGCGAAGCGCAAGATTGCGATTGTGCCAGAAGAAGGCGATCGTATTGAATATCTGATCCAAAAGTCCAAGGTGCTCGACGTTCAGGAAGGCGATTTCGTTCGTAAGGGCGACAACCTGATTGCGGGTTCGCCGAACCCGCATGACATTCTTGAAGTCATGGGCATTGAAGCACTGGCGGAATATCTGGTTGCCGAAATTCAGGAAGTATACCGTCTGCAGGGCGTGAAGATCAACGATAAGCACATCGAAACGATTGTTCGTCAGATGCTGCAAAAGGTTGAAATCACCTTCGGTGGCGACACGACTTTGCTTCCGGGCGAACAGGTCGACCGCGAAGAAATGGACGCGATCAACGCAAAGCTGACCAAGGGTCAGGCGCCAGCAACGGGTAACCCCGTATTGCTCGGCATCACTAAGGCATCGTTGCAGACACGTTCGTTCATCTCAGCAGCATCCTTCCAAGAAACCACGCGCGTCCTGACGCAGGCTGCTGTGGAAGGTAAGAAGGACATTCTGACCGGCCTGAAGGAAAACGTCATTGTTGGTCGCCTGATCCCTGCGGGTACGGGCTCTGCCATGAACCGGATGCGGATTGCAGCGACGAGCCGCGATGTTGCGCTTCGTGCCAGCTACAAGAAGCTGCAGGAAAGCCTGATTGCGCCAGAGACAGCAGCGGAAGAGCATGCTGCCGAACTGGCACAGGGTCCTGAAGCCGCGATAGGCGACGATGTGTTGGCAAAGGTTATTTCAGATGACCTGACCACCACCGACGCAGCTATCGACGATGTCGTTGATACGAGCAACGCGGAATAACCTTCGCTTTCAAGGCAAACAAAAACCCGCCGGAGGTAATTCCGGCGGGTTTTTTGTTGGCCCGCTTTGCCCCCAACAATATGGGCGTAAATGCCTAGAATTTACCCGACAACGACAGTTGCAACAACGGGTCCAAGCTACGCTCACGGCTCACAATCTGCCCAAGGCTGCCCGATGCCCGTGTCCCTGCATAGATGAAGCGGTCCCGTCGGGACCCTGCCATGTCCGTCACTTGAAAGCGGATCGTTCCCAGTTTAAACTTGCTATATTCGATGAAAATCGTGGTCCGAGTGCCCTCTTGCTGTTGGCGCTTTTCGTTGAAGAAATAAGCAAAAGTAGCGTCCTGAACGCCGAACGACGCGCCATAGACGAGGCCTAAATCGGCCATATCATAACGAATGTCCCATTGCTGATGCCATAATGGCCGATATGATACACGTCGGTTAAGGCCCGTCACGGGGTCTGTAACACGGCTGCCATGATAATGGCCAACATATCGGACCTCTAAACCCGCAAAGCCGATAGGCTTGGTCAGCCAATCCAGCGGCAGCGTGATTTCTAACTCGCCATTCCACTTTGTGCTTTTACCAATATTGCCCGCGCCATCAAATTGCGCGGTAATATTGCCGCCAGCGTCGCGAACGGTAATCGGAACCAGATCCTGTGTATCGCTGACAAGCCGATAATCGCCCAGAAACTGTATACTGCCGCGATCTAGGAATTTGTGCCGGATCAATGCCGATAATGTCGTGGTCTTCTCCGGCACCAGATCGGCATTACCTGCATCCACCTGATTTCCGGCGGACACGTCCACCGATGTCGCAAATTCGTTGAAGTCCAATTGCGCCACCTGCCGCTCCGCCCGCAGTTCTAACGTGGTCTGGGGACTGATCGTCCAAGTGGCGATTGCGCGTGGCTTGATAAAGGTAAAGCTGCGTTCTGCGGTGCTGTCACCGGACAGCGTCAGCTTCGAAAACTCGGCGATTGCGCCAGCTTCAATCTTCCACGCTGGCCCAAGCGTCCATATATCGCTGATAAAAGGTTCAAACCGCGTTTCTTCGACCAAGACATTTGACGCCGGGAAGTTTGTGACGGCGCCTGCTACGGAGTTCGCAGCACTGAAGCGTGCGGCCAAGCGATTGTAAGCCATCTCAGCGCCAAATTGGACCGCATGCCTGCCTAAACCGCCTAAATCATTCTGCATGCGTATAACGGCTTCTGTGGGGGTGTTTCGGCTTCGTGTTTCGAACAGCGACACTGGCTGTGCAATTCGGGCAGTTTCGATGCTGCTGTCGTTGCTCTCCTGCGCTGAACGATACAGCAGGACGATCTTGGTATTGGTCTTGGGCAAAATGGAAAATTCGATGTCGCCGCCCAATTCATAACTCAGATCGCTGATTGGCCCGCTGCGGAGCAGTAGCTCATCACCTATATCCGCGCCATTACTGTTGAAATATTCCGCCTCGCGCATGCCGAAACCGTCGCTCCAGCGCAATTGGCCATTAAGGTTAACCTTCGCACCGCCAAAGCTGGTTTTAATCGCGCCACCGAGCGCAGCCCGGTCATTTCCGTCTTTACCATTGTAAAAGCGCCGTTCGATAAGCGCGGCGGAAGCTGTCTTAAAATCTTCAGGACCAAAACTCAGCCAGCGCTGCGAAGAAGACGAAAAATTTAATTCATAGCTGGTGTCGCCGCGGCGCATTGTCGCCGATGTATTGATTGACGGCTGGAACCCATAACGCGTTCCCGCCGATATGGTGGCCTCATATGTCCCGTTGATCTTTGCGGAACGCTTGCGGACGACATTGACCACTTGACCTTGCCCCTGTGTTTCGGTGTCTGCACCCGCTTGCTCCGAAAGCGATATGAAGGCGACTTGGCTCGCGGGTATCCGTGATAGGATCTTAAAAATGTCATCGGATTTGGTTGCGGGACGATCACCGTCAATCAGAACATTGCCGGCATTTTCACCGAAACCTCGGCGACCATCACCTTGATCAATGGAAAAGCCGGGAATGCGCCGCACCATATCGAGCGCGGTCACTGGCGCATAAGCCGCAAAAAAATCAGGGTCGAATTTCCGGCTACCCGTTGGCGTCACGGACATATCGGCGTTGGCGCTATCGACATTCGCATTGGCAACGCCGGGCACAGACAAGATAACCGCTGCTGTGGTCAGCAACGCCCGCTGAATTTTCAAACCAAACATCTAAAATCCTCCCGCAAGACCCATAATATCTTCATCTATTGTGAAGTCATCACGGGTTAGCAGTGCGGGATGATCATCCGCCAGCCACCTTCGACAAACGGACTATTGGGTCGACAAACAGCAAAAGGGATAAGCTTCAGTCGTTTGTCGATGTGCGTAGCCATTTGGTAGACAGTAAGTGTCGTTACCGACCGTCCCGCTCGTCCTCAATTTGATCGCGAATGTCCTGCGCTTTTTCGCAGGCATCTCTGTCACCATCGGCGCAGCGTTCTTGGACTTTTTTCAACTGCCGGGACAGCTTACCCAAACTCTCTTCGCGCTTACGCATTTCGCGCCCACGTTTTTCATCGGATTCCGACTGGCTGGTGGTCAGCACATCAGCAGTTTTGGACACAATCTTGCCCGGCGCTGTGACAACACTGGAGACCACGGACGCAACGCATCCTTGCAACAAAATCATGGGCGCTATCGCCAACACCAAACGCACATTCCGTCCCAAAATAATTCTCCCGGAAATTTTACTTCAGCAAATTCAATGCAATTGCTCTAATCTGCTCTGCCATATCTGGGCGTTGCAGCGCTAGTGCTAAATTGGCTTCGATATATCCCACTTTTGATCCACAGTCATAGCGGTTGCCGTTAAATGTGACGGCGTGAAAGGGTTGCCGGCCGATCATCTGTGCCATGGCGTCGGTAAGCTGTATTTCGCCGCCTGCGCCTTTTTCCTGACCTTCAAGTATGCGCATGACCTCCGGCTGAAGGATGTAACGCCCAGACACGATCAAGTTCGAAGGCGCATCCTCAACCTTTGGCTTTTCAACTAAGCCCAATATTTCGGTCACCGCGCCATTCGCCACACCCGGTGCAATCACACCATAGCTGGAAACAGCATTTCGCGGCACTTCAAGCACGCTGATAATGTTCCCGCCAATCTGGTGATACGCATCGACCATCTGCTTCATACATCCCGGCGATCCGTGCATAAACTCATCGGGTAGGAAGATGGCAAATGGCTCATCGCCAATAATATCACGCGCGCACCATATCGCATGGCCAAGGCCCAAGGGCTCTTGCTGCCGGACATATACGCAATTACCGGGACTAAGCCGCGTGTTTGCCAAAACCGACACGTCTTTACCGCGTGCTGTCATTGTGTGTTCAAGCTCAAACGCGATGTCGAAATGATCCTCAATGACGCTTTTGCCCCGACCAGTGACAAAAATCATCTGCTCTATGCCAGCCTCGCGCGCTTCATCCACCGCATATTGAATGAGCGGGCTGTCAACAATCGGAAGCATTTCTTTAGGAATGGCTTTCGTCGCGGGCAGGAAGCGCGTTCCCAATCCAGCAACAGGAAAAACAGCCTTTCGAACAGGTTTATGTGTCATAAACTCCGCTTAACGCCTGAAACAACAAAGTCTACGCAGACTTAGCAATCCGTGCGGCAAATCCTTTTTTCAACTTTGCCAATTTTGGCGGAATGACTGCGAGGCAATATGGGTTGCGCTGTCCTTCGCCGTCCCAATATTCCTGGTGATAATCTTCGGCAGGATACCACATGGCGGGGCCCTCAATGGTCGTCACAATGGGTGTGGGCCAATCGCCCGCGGCCTTTTGTATACCCGCTTCGGCCTCTGCGCGCTGTTCGTCGGACAATGGGAAAATGGCCGAACGATATTGAGTGCCGATGTCATTGCCCTGCCGATTAAGCTGCGTCGGATCATGTGTTGCAAAGAATATTTCGAGCAAATCGGCATAGCTTATGACATCGGCATCGAATGCGATGCGAATTGCCTCGGCATGGCCCGTATTTCCGCCACATATGTCTTTGTAAGTCGGATCGACCGTGTGGCCGCCAATATATCCGCTTACGACACCGCTAACGCCCTGCAGTTGTCCAAACACGGCTTCGGTGCACCAAAAACAGCCTCCGGCAAAAATGGCTTCTTCTTGCGGCATAATCTATCCTTGAACTTGGGCGGCGTTTTCAGCCTTTGCCGCGTCCCCGCGCACCACCAGAAGGTACATGGCTGGCGTGACAATACGTGATAGCAAAGTAGAAGAAATCAACCCCCCGATTAACACGATTGCCAACGGTGAATACAGGCTGCCGCCAAACAAAGCGAGCGGCATCAGGCCACCTATCGCGGTCACGGACGTGAGCAGGACAGGTAAGAATCGCACTTCACCCGCCTTTTCAATCGCTTCGCGCAAGCCAAGGCCGCGCTGCCGCAACTGCGTGGTGAAGTCGACTAGCAATATGGAGTTTTTAATCTCGATCCCGACCAAAGCGATAAATCCGATGATCGCAAGAAAGGACAGGTTGTTACCGGTGATCAGCAATGCGATTAGGCCGCCAAAGGTGCCCAAGGGAATGACGCCGGCGACGACCAAAGCTTCCTTAAACCTACCAAATTCGGCCACCAATATGGCGAATATGCTGAACAAGGCCACCACCACCACCGGGCCGAAGCCTGCAAAGGTATCATTGATTTTCTCTGCCTCACCCCCCACCGCGATGGCGTAGCCGGGCTTGAGCGGAATCTGGTCCATCTGCTTTTTCGCATCGACATTCACTTTGGACACGACGACACCGTCGGTGATCTGGGCCGTGACGCCAACATAGCGCTGCAGATTATAACGATAAATGGCGGCAGGCGTTGATTCCAGTGTCGGGTTTGAAATCTCCGCCAATTGAACGGCCTGTCCGCTTCGGTTCGAAACATAGATCGATTCCAACGCCGAAACCGGCTGCGTCTCTGCCAATGGCAAGCGAACAACAACGGGGTAGCTGTCCCCTTCGGTGTCACGATAGGTGCCAGCTCGTTCGCCACTAAGCGCAAGCCGTATCGCCCGCCGCGCGGCACCCGCAGGCACATCGAGCAACGCCGCTTTGGCATCGTCAACGCGTATATCCAAATCGACCTTATCAAACGCAACTGGGTTGTTAATGTCTCTGGTACCGGGGGTGTCGCGCAAGACTTGCTCCATTTGCCCCGCGAGACGTTTTAGCTCGTCCTGATCAGGGCCATAGACGCGAAACTCGACAGGGGCATTGATTGGGGCCCCGTTCTGAAACAACATCAGCTTGATCCGCGCACCTGATATTTGATCCAATTGCTTACGCAACCTATCGACCATCGCTCTGGACTTGGTGCCTTCCCACTTATCCATGATTGCAATAACTTCGCCATGGGTCGGGTTTTCGCCACGCTGAAATACATTGTAGAAAATGGGCGGATTATAGGCGCCAACATTTTCGGCCCGTACTTTGATCGCGGGTTCGGTTTTCAGAACGGCGGATACCTGGGCGACAATGCGGCCCGTTTCGGCGACACTCGCGCCTTGCTGCGCTTCCACCGTAACGCGGAAATAAGATGTATCGGCGTTTGGAAACAGGCTGAAACCCAGTATTGGCACAAGCGAAAATGCCGCGCATGTGCCAATTAATGCACCCCAAACGGAGCGGCGAGGCCGGTCGAGCGCCCAATGGAGCATCGGGTGGTAAAAGCGGTCAATTTTGCGCATCAGCCATTGCAGAAGCGGGCTACCTGCCTCCGGCTCATCGCCTTTCAGGATTCGGCTTGCAAGAAACGGGACGATCGTGAGAGAAACAATCATCGATGCCGTAATCGTTACAACGATGGTGCCGATGAAGCTCTGGATGAATTTGCCTGCCCCTTCCGGCAAAAAGAACAAGGGCAAAAAGGCAAAGACCAAAACGCCGGTCGACCCCAAAACCGCCATCGTAATTTCTTTGGTGCCGTCAATCGCCGCTTCGCTTCGGCTTTTCCCCATGCGCAGGTGCCGGGCGATATTCTCGACCACAACAATCGAGTCATCGACCAATAATCCCAATGTCAGGATGAAACCCGCGACCACCAATTGGCTAAGGTTAAAACCATAAGCCGATATCGCCAGCAGACCCGATGCAATAGACAGCGGAATCGATATCATCACGATGACCGACGCCCGCCAGCCCAAGGGCAGCAGAGTGATCAGCACAAGAAATAAGGCGATTACGAAGTCGCGGGCGAGCTCGTTCAAGCGTTTACGAATATCCTTGCTTTGGTCAAACTGGATGACGGCCTGTATATCGGGCGGCAACAACGCCTGTTGTCTTGCAAGTTCTTCAACCAACCGATTGCGTAACTTCGTGGCATCGGTACCCTGTTTTTGATTGGCGGTAATGAAGACGGCGCGCTTGCCATTATGGCTGACTTTCACGCGCTGTTCCGCGGCGCTGATTTTTACGTCAGCGACATCTCCGACACGGATTATCGACCCGTCGTTCGACCGAATCGGAAGATTACGAATTTTTTCGAGTTCACGAAATGCGCCGCCTGTCTCCACATTGAATCTGCGTGCACCGCTGATGACCGCGCCAGCGGGCACATCGGCACCGCCAACGCGGATCGCATCGACCACAACGCTTGCTGGCAACCGCAGCTCGGCAAGCCTGCCGGTATTTATCGCAACGCTGATTTCCGGTTGGGGTAGGCCGTAAATTTCTGCCTGACGGACCTCTTTATCCCGCCCCAAGGCCTCGCTGACATCGCGGGCATATTTTTCCATCCGGTACCAGCTTGCACTATCGCTCAGCAGCGCAATTTGGAGAATTGACGCATTTGTCGTGCGGATTTTTTCGAATTGCAGGCCCTGAAGATCCGCAGGTAGTTGGTTCCGGATCGCTGTGACCTCACGCACCGTGTCGTTGAAATACTGGTCCGGATTACCCGCCCAATCGAACTCCGCCCGAATAACCGCATTACCGTCGCTGCTTGCGGATACAACGCTTTGGACATCCTCAAGCCCCTGAACCAGTTCCTCAATCGGCTTGGTAATGGTTTGCTCAATCTCTGCCGCGTCGGCCCCAGGCTGCAATGCCACAATTGACACGACAGGCATCGAAAAATGCGGGTCAACCGCGCGGGGAACTTGCTGAAATGCAGAAAAGCCCAACGCGCACAGCAGCGTGAACAGCACAAGGGTCAGCTGCCATCGACGAATTGCAAACTCCGCGATATGCATGGACTATGGCAGTCCCTTGACGATACGCACGGCAGACCCGGTGCGCAGTTTTTCCAAACCGGACGTCACGATCTTGTCGCCCGGCTGTACCCCACCCGACACATTAACGAAGTCATCAGCTACCCGTTGTATGATGACATTGCGCGTTTCAACGCGGTTCTTGGCATCCACCACATAAACCAAGCCTTCGCCCGCGCGGACGCCAAACAAAGCGCTTGCCGGAATTTGTAATATTGTCCCATCGTCCGACGCTGGCAACCTTATGATTGCTGTTCCTATCTGCCCCGACCGCAATGTTGGCCGATTGGGCAGCCGAAATTGGACGGAGAACGCCCCGGTGGCCGCGTTTGCGCGACCGTCAATCTCCGATATCGTCGCCGTCAGCGGTGAATCACCTGCGGATTCAATCAATATATCTGCCGCCATACCAACGCGCAGTTTCGACGCGTCACGATCAACGATTGGAACGCGGAAGACAAAGCCGTCGTCGGCCTCCCCCAAAATAAGCGCTGGCGTTCCAGCGGCGATGACTTGCCCGGCCTGCACATTGCGCATCAGCACAACGCCGTTTGAAGGGGCGTATAGCTGCGCCGTGTTGCGCGCAAAACTTGCCTGCCGCACACGCGCGTCTGCGCCCTTTAACGTCGCTTCAGCGGCCTCAAACCGCGCCTTGGTTATCCAGCCATCGGCGTAAAGCGCGCGGACACGGTCAAACTCTGCCCGGGCGCGATCACGCTCGGCTGTCGCGACACTCATGTCCGCGCCAACATTCGTCGTGTCGAGCGCAGCCAACAATGCGCCGCGCTTTACAACGTCACCTTCTTCGAAACGCACAACAGCGACCTTGCCTGCGGTTGTAAAACCCAGAGGCGTTTCGCGGCGATAACGTACCGTGCCAACGGCGTTGATCTCCCGATCTGCCGTCTGATTTCCTAAAGTGAATATCTCGACGGGAAAGGCGGCCTTGGGCGCGCGCTTGCTTTCGCGCGCGCTGTCGCTGCACCCAGAAAGGGAAATCAGCAGCAATAAGCCCGTCAAAAATTTCGAAGATACTGGCAAACGGTCCTCCCCTGCGCGGCTTTAACGCATGTGATAGTTGAATATTCGTCAGGATGAAATAGCGTTTTGATATGCAACGTATTTTACATTTTGCCCGGCGCTAGCAATGGGGGCGGCACAGGACGATTTTCAGTAACTGTCTGCTGTATCGCGGTAATTTCACGCTGCATCACCTTTCGTCTATTCTTCCACCGTAAATGCGTTCCGGCGGAAAATATCCCAAGGTCGGTTCTCCGGCCATATCGTTCCATAAAATGCAATGCAGCCTGGGTATCATAGCCTGCGTTCGCCATCAACCAGACCGAAAGCCTGTCCGCCTCGATTTCGGTCTCTAATATCTGCTTATTGCTGTTGCCAGTGGCGGCGAGCCTTTGGCGATGTCCGAGCAGGTTATGCGACATTTCATGTGCGACGACGGCGGCAAGCTGCGCCTCATCGTCGGCGGTAAACGCCATCAACCCGCCAGTCACGCGGACTGACACCCCGTCCGCGCCTGCGTCCAGTTTGGATTTGGTATCCATCCAAAAACGGGATGCGCAGATAGCCAGCGGGGCAAGTTTCACCCTCCTGACGCCTTCTGCAGTCATGAACGTGACGTCGGCAGTGCCGATTGTGTCCAGCGCCTCCCCCAGCATATTTTGAAGTTTTTCCAATCGCGCGCTGGCGCGTTTTTCTTTGACCAAATTTGGGCTGGTAAAATCAACTTCATTTACAGCGATTATGGCATCACCCGGCTTGATCCCCATCGCTTCCGCCGCGCCGCCCGGAACGACCGCAGATACAGCAACCGGCAGGCGAAATCCGAACGCGGCCTGCGCCGTAGCGGGGTCGGGATATTGCGCCTTGTCGTGCAGCACCCAGCCGGGGTTGCGGCTCTTGCGCGCGCAAAATGGCGCATTTGCCAGGGCCAAACGATGGCCCACCATCGCCAGTCGCAAATCCTGTTCGGCCAATGCTTGGTAGTTGGCGATGTCCGGCGCGGACACCGATACTGCCTGCGCCTGCACGGGCACCAGCGCCACCAAAATCATGATGGCGGCCAGCAATTTCATTACCTGACGGCTGCTCTTGCCAGCCTATCGTTCATGGCGATGCCTATACCCTCATGCGGAATTGGCGCGACCGCGATAGTATTGGCCAAGCTCGCATCCGCATTGTGCAGCGCGTCAAACAAATGCGCCGCGGCCTGCGCCAGATCGCCAGTTGAGGACAAGTTTTCGTCGCCCATTATTGCGCCAAAACCAATTAGATATTCGCCCTTTTCTGGGACCGTGGCGTTCAAGCGGACAGGTTTTGACGGCGCATAATGGCTGGCCATTTGGCCGGGAGCCTCAATCGCGCTAATGGGCAAGGACAAAGGCGGGAATCCCAGCATCTGTTCAATTTCCATTGAGCTGACCGGCCCCGGTCTTAACACCTGCCAACCGTCATCGCGCACGGCAACGATGGTCGACTCCAACCCTGCCGAACATGGACCCCCATCCAAAATCATCGGTACGGCCCCGCGCAGCCCTTTTAAGACATGATCCGCCCGCGTCGGGCTGATTGCCCCACTCCGGTTTGCAGAGGGCGCAGCGAGGCTTAAATCGCTCTTTAGGAGCAATGCCTGCATCACGGGATGGGCGGGGCACCGAATGGCGATTGTCGGCAGCCCTGCGGTTACCGCGCGGGCAACCGGAGCGCCGGGTTGCAACGGCAAAACCAGCGTCAACGGCCCGGGCCAGAATGCGTCGGCCAGTGCCTGCGCAGTAGCGTTAAACACACCCAGCTTTTCTGCGGCTTTCCGATCACGAACATGCACGATAAGGGGATTAAAATCGGGACGCCCCTTTGCCGCATAAATATGCGCAACCGCCTCTGGATTTTGCGCGTCTGCCGCAAGGCCATAAACCGTCTCCGTGGGAATCGCTACAATCTGTCCGGCGCGAAGAAGCTGCGCCGCAGCGGTAATCGCAGCGTCGTCAGCGGGCACAACCCAGCCATTCCCCAAGGTATTTGAGCCAAACATCATAAGCGGCTATAGGCGGATGCATATCCGATTTAACAGGAAATTTTATCAACCATGGCGTTTTCAGCACCCGTCGCAGAGCAAAATTTCGTCCTCAAGCATATCGTCGGCATTGACGCATTGGCGCAGCATGCACGTTTTGCCGATGCGACGCCCGATATGGTGCAGGCCATACTCGAGGGCATTGGTGCCTTTGCCGAAGGTGAATTTGCCCCGCTGAACCGCATTGGCGACACCGTTGGCGCGCGGTTAATCGATGGCAAAGTCGTGATGCCCGACGGTTTTGTTGCGGCGTATAAATCTTATGTCGCCAATGGCTGGGGCGCGATCAACGCGCCTGCGGAATTTGGCGGTCAGGGTCTGCCTTTCTCGCTAGCGACCGTCGCGCTCGATTCGCTTGGCGGCGCCAACATGGCCTTTGCCTTGTGCCCGATCCTCTCGGTGGGCGCGATTGAAGCGATCAACCATCATGGCACCGACCGGCAGAAAATATTGTTTCTGCCCAAGCTGTCAACGGGCACCTATTCAGGCACGATGAATCTGACCGAGCCGCAGGCCGGTTCCGACGTCGGCGCGCTGAAGTCGACCGCGACCCCCCGCGGTGATGGCACTTACCAGATTAAAGGCACGAAGATTTATATCAGCTTTGGCGACCATGACATGGCGGAGAATATCGTCCATTTGGTCCTCGCCCGCACGCCCGATGGGCCCGCCGGGACGAAAGGCATTTCCTTGTTTCTGGTCCCCAAATATCAAGTCCATGCAGACGGCAGCATCGGCAAGGCCAATGATATCAAGGTCGTATCGATCGAACATAAGATGGGCATTAACGCCTCGCCCACATGCGTTCTCGCTTTTGGCGAAGAAGGTGATTGCGTCGGCGAACTTATCGGTCCCGAATTTGGCGGCATGCGCGCGATGTTCACGATGATGAACAACGCCCGCCTGAATGTCGGCCTGCAAGGTGTGCAAGTTGCCGAAGCCGCCACGCAAAAGGCAATCTGGTTCGCGCGCGAACGCGTGCAATCGGCCAAGGCGAGCGGACCATCGCGTGAATCGGTGGCGATTGTCGAACATCCCGATGTGCGCCGTATGTTGATGCGGATGAAGGCAGGGACACAGGCAATCCGCGCCTTGTTATATCTCGCCTCCGGCTATGTTGATCGCGCCACGCTTGGCGAAGCAGGCGCGCAGGAGATGGTCGATCTACTAACGCCGCTGGCCAAAACCTATGGCACCGACATGGGCAGCGAAATCGCCTCGCTTGGCATTCAAGTGCATGGCGGCATGGGCTTTGTAGAGGAAACGGGTGCAGCCCAATATTACCGCGATATTCGTATTGCGGCGATTTACGAAGGCACCAATGGCATTCAGGCGGCGGACTTGGTTGGTCGCAAGCTCGCGATGCAAGGCGGCGATGTTATCCGCGATCATCTTTCGGCCATTGCGGCGGATGCGGCGGATCATATTGGCCTGTCGGCGCTTGCTGCGGCAACTGCTGAAGTCACCGAATATATGCTCGGTGCGGAAGTCGATGACCGTTTGGCGGGCAGCTATGCTTATACCAATATGATGGCGGTCGTCACGGCGGGTTGGTTGATGTTGAGGCAATATCGCGCCGCGCAAGCCGACATCGCCAATGGCGGCAGCAGCGCATTTTTGCGCAGCAAGGTTGCGGCCTGCCGTTATTATCTGGACGTCATGGTGCCAGAGGCTGTGGCATATAAAGGGACCGCAATATCGGGGGCGGAGTTGCTCTACGCGCTTGATGCAGAGGAGATGGCTGCTTGAACGAGCAGACGCTGAAACGGATCGCCGAAGCGCTGGAACGGCTGTCGCCCCCGCCAGCGCCGCCGACCGATCTGTCGTCGTCGCCCGCTTACCATTGGAACGGAACAACCTTGGCAGCGGTGCAAGGTTTTAAGCCACTGCCGATTGACCTAATCGTCGGGGTCAACCGGCAAAAGTCCGATCTGTATGAAAATTGCCGACGACACGCCTCTGGCGCGGCGGCGCATGATGTCCTGCTGTGGGGCGCACGCGGCATGGGCAAATCCGCCTTGGTCAAATCGGTGGTGGCTGCACTGCAGGAAGATGGCTTCTTCATCGCCTTGGTCGAAGCATCGTCAAGTCATTTGACGAGCCTGCCAGCCTTGTTTGAAGAGCTTGGCGCATCGGGACGGCGCTATCTGTTGTTCGTCGACGACATCTCGTTCGAACCGCACGACCAAAATGCGCGGCTATTGCGGTCATTGCTGGAGGGCGGCGTTGAGGCGCGTCCAAACAATGTCCGGCTGTGCGTCACATCCAACCGCCGAAACATCGTTGAGCGCGACAGCACTGACCAAGCAGACGCCATGAACGCGCGCGATTCCATGGATGACAGCCTGGCCTTGGCCGACCGTTTTGGCCTAAAACTGGGCTTTCAATATCCCGACCAAGATGCCTATCTGCAGATGGTCAGCAGCTACGCCAGCCATTTTGATCTGGACTGGGACGAATCCGACGCGTTGAGTTTTGCCCAAGGACGCGGCGGTCGTTCAGGCCGGATCGCGTGGCATTATACCGTCGAACTGGCGGGCCGCGCGGGGCGTAAAATCTAATTCTTTGCCCGCACGCGCCAGATGATATTGCCAACGTCATCGCTGACCAACAAGGACCCATCCTTTGCCATCGCAAGCATCGTCGGGCGGCCTTGCGCATTGCCATCCTTGTCCAAAAAGCCTGTTAGGACATTGATTGGCTTGCCAGAGGGTTCGCCCTTGGCAAAGGGAACGAAGATCACGTCATAGCCCGATACGGGCTTGCGGTTCCACGAACCATGGCGGGCAATAAATGCCCCTTCGGTCAGGCCCGCACCAAGCTTGCCATTATAGCCAAAAGCCAACCCAAGCGGCGCTGTATGCGCGCCAAGGGCATAATCCGGACGCCTTTCATATTCGCGCTTTGCCGGCTTTGGCGGCGACACGCGGGCATCGGTAAATCCGCCCCAATAATGTTGCGGCCAACCATAATCGGCACCAAATTCGACGAGCGCCAGATAATCAGGCACCATATCGGAGCCCAGCATGTCGCGTTCGTTTACCACGCTCCACAAGCGGCCCGATTTGTCCCAATCAAGACCAACGGGGTTACGCATACCAATCGCAAACGGAATTTTCTTGTCCTTCGCGATGTCATATTCCAACACCATAGCACGGCCATTTTCGGTTTCGATGCCATTCTCGCCAATATTGCTGTTCGACCCCACCGCGATATAGATTTTTTTGCCATCGGGGGACGCTGCAAGGTTGCGCGTCCAATGATTGTTTGGCGCAAGGGCGTTGAACTTTGTCAGCTCCTTACCCTTAGCCGTAATTTTTGTGTCGCCTTGCTTATAGGGAAAAACGACCAAGCCATCGGTGTTGGCAACATATAGCTTCTCACCAATCAGGACCATACCGAACGGCGAATTCAGCCCCGTCAGGAACGGCGTTTTCAGTTCAGCCTTGCCATCGCCATCGGCGTCCCGCAACAAGATGATGCGGTTGGCAGAGGGGACACCAGCACCCGCCTTGCCCATCAGCCATTTCATCACAAAACCTTCAATGCCGCCAGCTTCGCGGGGTGGCGAATTTGTCTCGGCGACCAAGATATCGCCATTGGGCAGCATATATAGGTTGCGCGGATGGTCCAAGCCTTCGGCAAAGCGTTCGACGATAAGGCCCGGCGCGGCAATCGGTGCCTCACCAGCTTGCCAGCGGTCAACCTCCGCCACCTTTATGGTCGGGAAAGTCTGCGGGCGCGGCGCAGTAATTTGGGGCGAAGTGCCGGTAACGGCATCCAGCGGAAGTTTGGCAACATCGGGCCGGGTAATGTACCAAATGCCCGCAAGCGCCAGAACAATGACGATCAAAATGATGTTGCGCACATGCTTCCACATTTTACCTGCTCCCTTAACGACGCTTGCGATCCATGATCCAGATCACCACCGCAATAACGGTGCCGATTGCCATGCCGATGACTGTCCCGGCAGAGGCTTGGTCCATAGCGACGCCAATTATGGCCCCGATTAATAGCCCAAAGGCGATGAAGATGCCACCGGCAAGGCGGGGCTGACTGTTTTGTGTTTCGGACATAAGCCCCCTTTGCCACCAACAGCGATGTTCAAGCAAGCGCCTTGTTTAACCGTCATCCAATGACAGCAACGACGCATTGCCGCCTGCACTGGTGGTGTCGGTGCTCGTCGTGCGTTCTGCGCAAAAGCGATAGAGATAATGTGGCCCGCCCGCCTTGGGTCCGGTGCCGGATAGGCCTTCGCCACCAAAAGGTTGGCTGCCGACCACCGCGCCAATCATGGATCGATTGATATACAAGTTACCGATGCGCGCCAATTGTTCGACCAATATGCCGCTGCCTGCAATCCGGCTGTGTAGCCCCATTGTTAGGCCAAAGCCCTTTGCATTGATCTTGGCAATGGTCGCTTCCAATGTGCCCGCTTTCCAAGTCGCTACATGCACCAATGGGCCGAAAAATTCTCGGTTCAGGTCGTTTATGTCGTCCAGCCGGATGACCGTCGGCGGCACGAACAGGCCATCTTTTGGAACAATTATTTCATGGATGATCCGGTCTTTCACGCTGGCACGATAGGCCATCAATGAATCATAGGCCGCCTGATCAATCACTGGCCCAATATCCGTGGCTGGGTCGGCAGGATCGCCCATATTCAGCGTATCCATCGCGCCGCGCAGCATTTCGAGCGTGTGTTCGGCAATATCTTCTTGCAACAGCAACAGCCGCAGCGCCGAACAGCGTTGGCCAGCGGATTGGAAGCCCGATACGATGACATCGCGCACAACTTGTTCGGACAAAGCGGTGGAATCGACAATCATTGCGTTCAAACCGCCCGTTTCGGCGATCAAAGGGACCAAGGGCCGGTCGTCATCGGCGAGCAAATTGCGCGCAATCGCCTTGGCGGTCGGAACCGAGCCGGTAAACACCACACCAGCGATACGTGTGTCCGCCGTAAGCGCCGCGCCCACATCGCCTGCGCCCGTCACGATCTGCAACGCGCCCTTGGGCACGCCAGCCTTATGCGCCAGTGCCACTGCGAACCTGCCGATGTCGGGAGTCTGCGGCGCTGGTTTTGCGACCACCGTGTTGCCAGCAACCAAGGCTGCAGCAACCTGGCCCAAGAAAATCGCCAGCGGAAAATTCCACGGGGCAATCGCGATCCACACGCCCCGGCCTTCATGGCGCAGGACGTTGCGTTCACCCGTTGGCCCGGGCAATTCAACAGGGACCAAGTCGGTGCGTGCGCGTGCGGCGTAATAACGACAAAAATCAATCGCCTCGCGGACTTCGGAAAGCGCGTCGGGAATTGTTTTGCGGGCCTCTTGCACCGCAATGGCCATCAACCGGCTGCGGTTTTCCTCCAATAAGTCTGCCAGACGATCAAGGCAATCGGCGCGCACTTCGACGGGTGTGCCGGACCATTCAGGATAGGCCGCAAGCGCCGCCGTCACGGCGTCGGTTGGATTAATGCGCACGTCATCGTCCAGCTTTAATGGCATTGCGATTTCGGCAGCGGTTTCTTTCAATATAACCGCGTCATCCAGATCAAGGCCGTTGCTGTTCACGCGCTCCGGCTGAAAAAGGTCGGCAGGCGCGGCAATCGCGGGGTGGCGTGTGCCGCCAACGGCCATGATTTTTTCCACCGGGTCCGCCAATAATTCGTCTTCGCTGATCGATTGATCTGCCAATTGGTGGACGAAACTGCTGTTCGCGCCATTTTCCAACAAGCGGCGGACCAGGTAGGCCAGCAAGTCGCGATGTCCGCCGACCGGCGCATATGTGCGGCAGTTATAGCCGTCCTCACGCACAAGGCGGTCAAACAGCCCCTCCCCCATGCCGTGGAGCCGCTGGAATTCAAAATCGCGCTGTTTGCCCGTCCATTGGAGGATGGTTGCGACCGTCAAGGCATTGTGCGTCGCAAACGCCGGACGGATATTGCGCGCGGCGAGCATGTCCTTCGCGCAGGCAAGATAGGACACATCGGTCGCAGCTTTCCGCGTGAACAAGGGAAAGTCGCTCAGGCCGCGTTCCTGCGCATGTTTGATTTCGCTGTCCCAATACGCGCCCTTCACAAGGCGCACTTGTAGGATGCGCGACGTGTCCCGGCCCAACGCGTCGGCCCAGGCGAGGACGGGACGGGCGCGTTTAGAATAGGCTTGCACCGCCATGCCAAATCCGTCCCAGCCGGATAAGGCCGGATCGCGCGCGACCGTTTCAATGATGTCGAGGCTCATCTCCAGCCGCGCCGCCTCTTCGGCATCGACGGTGAGTTGGACACCCAGCGCGGACGCAGAACGCGCCAGTTCGCGCACCATCTCGGCAAGTTCCGGCACGCATTTTGCGCTTTGCGCGGTTTCATAGCGCGGGTGGAGCGCGGATAATTTGACCGAAACGCTATGGCCGCGTGCGGGGTTGCGGCCGACCGCAGCGACCGCGGCGGCATAGGATTGGAAATAACGTTCGGCATCCGATGTGGTCCGCGCCGCTTCGCCAAGCATGTCGAAACTCGCGGTAAAGCCGCGATTATCCTTCGACTCCATGCGTTTCATGGCTTCGTCAATGTCACGGCCCATGACAAATACTTGCCCCATCAAGCGCATCGCTGCGCCCACTGCCTGACGCACAAAGGGTTCGCCTGCCTTTGCAATCAGGCGCTTCAATGTGCTCGTGCTGTCGCCCAAGACGGCCTTACCCAGCACTAAACCCCAAGTGGCACTGTTGACCAGCATGCTGGACGATTGCCCTGTGTGATCACTCCAATCGGCGTCTGTCAGCTTGTCCGCAATCAACATGTCCGCCGTCTGCGGGTCTGGAACCCGCAAGAACGCTTCGGCCAGCGACAAGAGCGCCGTGCCCTCTTCCGTGCCAAGCCGGTATTGTTGCAGAAACGAGTTTACCCAGCCATCGGCCTGCACGGCCCGCAAATCGTCCAGCAGGCTGCGCGCAGTGCGCACGATTTCGTCCCGCATGGCCGCCTCGACCGTCGCCGTCACCACGAGAGGTGCCAACACTTCAGTCTCTGACTTGCGGTGATAAGGCCGGATGGACAAGCGAGCGGTTTCTAGCGATGCATTCATGCACGTGCTTTGCCGGATAAAGCGAAAGCAGACAAGTTTCAGTTGTAACGAAAAGGCCAGCCTTCGGGAGAAGACTGGCCGCACGCGTCAGGTCCTGACCCTAAGCTTTTTTAGCGATAGCGACGGCAGTTGCTGTCCGACTTATCGATGGCACGCCCCGCCAAGGCACCGACTGCTGCGCCGATGATGCTGCCTTCGGTCTTTTTACCGCGACGTGCGACTTCATTACCAACAAGGCCACCTGCAACCGCACCGATTATCGTGCCGCCTGTGCCCTTGTCGCAACGCGCGTTATTGCGATAATTATTGTTACGGTCATAACGGTCTCCACGGCGATATTCACGGCGGTCATAGCTTCCCTGACGATCATCACGGCTGTAATAGCCGTCATTATATTCATATTGTTCGCGCGCCATGGCTGGCGCTGCCGAAAATCCGGTCAGTGCCGTTGCTGCAAGGACCAGTGCACCGATGCTTTTGTTCAAATTTCTCATTTTCGATACTCCATGTTTTTTCAGGTTCGGCCCGCGTGCAGCAAATCGGTGATTTGTTTTGCTAACAATTGCCTTATGGACAGCCGCTATTGCACCGAAGCTGAATGCGATTGTTATCGTTCATTCATCTTTAGGCGCAAAACAATGAACGGTTGGGAGTGTCATGACGGCAAAGATAAAACGTCTCGCGCTTGGTATCATCTTGGCGGTGCTCACCGTTGGCGGCGTTCGCACTATTTATCCGAGCGACAGCCAAGACATTATTGTGCGACGACTGGCCCTCAATCCCGATAACGCCACCCAACGGCAGGTGGGCGCTCTGGAATTTATCGCGGCGTGGGAATTACGCAGCCGCAACGAGGATTTTGGCGGGATTTCCGGACTTGTTTCTTTGGGAAATAGCCGTTTTGTCGGGATTGGCGATGCAGGGACTGTGATTGGCTTCAGATTGACCGAGGATGGACGGATAAATGGTTCTTTCATTGCGCCGCTGCCAAATGTGCACGGTCCGAAGGTGCATTACAAAGACCGCGATAGTGAGGGACTGGCTTATGATCCCGATAGCGGCCAGTATTGGGTCAGTTTTGAGAGCAATCACGCGATCCGGCGCTATTCAAAATCCTTTGCCCAACAAACGGGCATGATACGGCCCGCAATATTGCAAAAATTGCCCCGCAATAAAGGCGCGGAGAGCATCGTCCGCCTGCAAGATGGTCGGTTTATCATCATCGCCGAGAGCCTTGACGATGACATGCACAGCGCATGGATATTTTCTAGCGACCCAATTGAAAGCACGACCACCACAACGCCGTTCACATTCCGTCCGCCCGCCGGCTACCGCGTGACCGATGCGGTGCAATTACCCGACGGGCGAATTGCCATTCTCAACCGCGCCATCGGGTTTATGCAAGGCTTCACTGCGAAGGTGTCGCTGCTCAACCCCGATAGCATAGGTCGCGACCGCGTGCTTTCGGCGGACGTCATTGCGTCGCTTGCGGCCCCATTACTCGTCGACAATATGGAAGGGATTGCCGTCACCAGCGATGGGAACAGCATGTTCCTCTGGTTGATCTCGGACAATAATTTCACCCTGTTCCAGCGGACGATATTGATGAAGTTCCGTCTGCCCGATCAACCAGACAGCAAAAAGCCGGAGGCATAGACTGCCCCCGGCTTATGATTCGCTTTTGTAAAAGGCCGCGTCAGCAGCCTAAAGCTTCACGCCGCAGCTTTGTGCTTCTTGGCGATTTCTTTTTTCACTTTGCGCGCATTGGTCGAAAGCTTCTCATCCGAAGTCTTCAACAACCAATTGTCGAGACCACCAACATGCTCAACCGAACGCAGACCGTGGGTCGACACGCGGAACTTGTAGCCTTGCTCCAATGCGTCCGACAACAACGTCACATTCTGCAGATTTGGCAGGAATGTACGCTTCGTCTTGTTGTTGGCGTGGCTCACATTGTTGCCGACCAGACGGCCCTTACCGGTGAGTTCGCAGATGCGCGCCATGATATATGTCCTGTATAAAATGAGTGTATGCGGAATCACTGACCCGCGAAAGTCGCTGCCCCTAACCTTCCACACCGAAAAGGTCAAGCCGATGTGTGGCCAAAAGCGGGAATCTGCGCTAGCAAAATCT
This sequence comes from Sphingorhabdus sp., assembly GCF_050921905.1. Taxonomy (NCBI): domain Bacteria; kingdom Pseudomonadati; phylum Pseudomonadota; class Alphaproteobacteria; order Sphingomonadales; family Sphingorhabdaceae; genus Sphingorhabdus; species Sphingorhabdus sp. Next base: position 1,134,408 of record NZ_CP050888.1, read on the forward strand.
CATGTCCCTGACCAAAGCCCGCGAAATGATGCATGAAGCGCTCAATCTTGCCCGCGCTGCGGCTGCGCAAGGCGAAGTGCCCGTTGGCGCAATCATCGTCAAGGACGGGGTCATTATCGGGCGCGGGTCGAACCGCCCGCTGGAAAGCCATGACCCCACCGCGCACGCCGAAATCATCGCAATCCGCGCGGCGGCAGCCTATCTCGGCAACGACCGCCTCACTGGATGCGAATTATGGGTGACGCTGGAACCCTGCGCGATGTGTGCAGGCGCGATTGCCCATGCCCGCATCGCGCGGCTCTATTATGGCGCTGACGATCCCAAGGGCGGCGCGGTTGCCCATGGCCCCCGTTTGTTTGAACAAGCGACGCTGCACCACAGGCCGGAGGTGTATGCCGGCATCGCCGCAGATGAATGCGCCGTCTTGCTCAAAAATTTCTTTGCGGAACGGCGTTGATCCGTTCATCCACCTCAGCATAATGGATCAGCAACGGCGCGTTAATCGCTGGCCTTCATGCGGGTTGGCGGATCGGATTGCTTCATGCCTATTTCCTTAATGGACGAACCGGGCGACGACATCGCGATAGGACCGGCTGACCTTCACCTGAGCGCCCGATTCCAGCACCAAAAAGCATTCGCCATTGGTATGCGGCTTAACCTGACGGACCTGATCCAAATTGACGATCGTGGAACGGTGCACACGTTGGAAGGTGCGCGGGTCCAACCGTTTTTCCAAATCCTTCATAGTCTCGCGCAGGATCAGTGAGTTGTCGGCAGTGTAAATGCACATATAATCGCCGGCCGCATCGATCCGTTCAATGCTCGCGACATCGACGCGGAAAATCTGGCCGCGATCCTTGATATTGATGAGCTTTTCAAAGCGGGTGGATGCCACATCGTCATCCAATGACCCCAAATTGTCCGCCGCATTTGGCGCGACTTCGTTGATAACCGTCCGCAGTCTGTCAAGCTCTTCCGATGTCCGCTTGTCGGACAGCCTGGCGCGCACGCGGTCCATGGTATCGGCCAGCCGTTCGGGTTCCACCGGTTTCATCAAATAATCGATGGCCTGCGCCTCAAACGCCTTAATGGCATGTTCGGAATATGCGGTCACAAACACGAACAAGGGCGGGTCGATGTCCATCACGCCTTGCACAACCGAAAAGCCGTCAAATCCCGGCATTTGAATATCGAGGAAGACCAAGTCCGGCTTTAACGTCTTGATCTTGCGAATGGCCTCGCGACCATTGTGGCAAGTGGCCACAATTTCGATATCATCAAAAGGTTGAAGCCGTAATTCGAGACCCTGAATGGCCAGCTTTTCATCGTCGACCAATATTGTACGAATGCTCATGCGGATATTTTTCCTTGCCGTTGCGCCCCCGCTTGATTGTCTTCCCCTGCTGTAATCCTGCTTTGATAAGGGAGTTCCAACAAAACCTCAAACCCTCCCCCGGCTTTGACATAATGTTCAAAGCGTTGGTCCTCACCATAAGCTTGCAAAAGACGCTCACGCGTGTTCGCCATGCCGACGCCTGTGGATAGGCTGTTATCTTGTTGCCCCGACTGCAAGCCCAAGCCAGTGTCCGAAACGGTGATCCGCACCCTTTGGCCGACGAGTTGAGCGGTCACAGAAATATCAGCGCCCTCTTCCTTCGGCGTCACGGCATATTTGATGGCATTTTCCACAAGTGGTTGCAGCAACAGCGAAGGGACCAATGCATTCTCAACCGCAGGTTCGATGATGAAATATGTCCGCAAGCGTTCTTCAAACCGCATTTTTTCAATATCGAGATACAGCTTTAGCGTCTCAATTTCCTGAGTCAGCGGCACTTTCGCCGCAGCCTCGTTGATCAACGTAAACCGCAAAAATGACGACAGCCGCGACAGCATGGCGTTGGCTTGATCCGTCTGTTTCAACAGCACTAAGGTCGAAATGCTATTCAATGTATTGAACAGGAAATGGGGGTTCAGTTGATAACGCAGCATCGTAAGCTGCGCGCTAGTCGCCTGCGCCTCCAACCGCATCATCTGGTCGGCTTGTTCTTCCGCGCGCACAAAATAATTGATCGCGTAGTATAATGCGGACCATGCCGCCAGCAGCACCGAGTTAATGTAAATCGCCGCCAGCCATAACTGGGCAAAAGGCGTTTCATCAACTCCATCACGAATGGTTTGAAGCACCCACACGTCCAAATAGGCATAGCCAAGAGTCGCGAGTGAGACGGACACGAAGGTCAGACTCCATGTGATAAACGGCCGCTGCCCAATCAAGAACCGGTATATCACCGAAAGAAGCAGCGTGATCGAATAGCCCGTCACCGCAGAAATCAGGATGGGCACCAAGAAGCTGACGGGCTGCCCCTGCGCGATACCCGACGCAGCACGCAGAATGACCGCGCCGGCCCAACCAGCGGAGTGCAAGTTCCAAAAAGCGCGGTTCTTGTCCGAGAAAAAGGGTTTATCTGTAAGCTCTAATACCGCCATATAGTCAGTCTAGCCGCATTTCGCGCGCGCATGAAGCCCTTGTTTCGTCTGTCAACGATGTTAGACGTCAAAGGTGAGAGGATAGCAAAATGGACAGCCAAGAAGACCGCGCGCATTTTCATGATATGTCGCAGAGCACGCAAGAGGATTGGCAGATCATCATGCGGCACAATATCCCGTTTTCGCAAGATGGCGGTCGCCGGATTTTGGACCATCTCAAATTGCTTGATGGGGATTTCGGTGGGTTCGCGGTCGACCGGCTGACGCATTCTTTACAAACCGCGACGCGCGCGCATCGTGATGGCCGGGATGAGGATTATGTCGTGATGGCTTTGCTCCACGACATTGGTGATACGCTGGGCGCGGCCAACCATCCGGACATCGCCGCCGCCATATTAAAGCCGTTCGTTTCGGAAAAGCTCCTTTGGATTGTGCAGAATCACGGCATTTTTCAGGGACATAATTTCTTCCACCATCTGGGCCTTGACCGCGACATGCGTGAGCAGTTTCGAGGGCATGAGTGGTTTGCCGATACCGAAGAGTTTATCGACAAATATGACTGCCCATCCTTTGATCCAGATTATGACACGCTCCCGCTTTCATTTTTTGAACCGATGGTGATGAAGCTTTTCCGTAGCCCGCTCAATAGCATCTACAAGCGCGCGGCAGAGGCAGTCGCTTAAACCAGACAGTTCGCCAGCGCCCTTATAAAGAGCGTCGTTAATGCCTATCTTTTCACCATCTGGGTCGGCGCATCCTGACCCAGCCAAAAACCTGCACGCCGCCTCCGAAGGAAAATATCATGGCGAAGAGCCAAAAGAAATCGAGCCGCGAAGTCCGCAAGCCAAAGGCCGAAAAGCCCAAGAAGCAAAACGCGTCGAACCCGTCGACAAAGGGCAATCCAGCGGGCTTAGGCGAGAAAAGCTGAAGCGTTAACGCTTAGATGCTGACCGCTATATGGGTAAAGCGGAGTGGCATGATGGATGCTGACCCGAGTTATGCTCTACACGCCTTCGGCTCCAGCATGACGTTGGGGGAAACATGCTCTCTTATCACCGTCGCCCCAGCGTAGGCTGGGGCCTATCACGTCTATCGGCTAAGCACAGCGCTATCCGGACAGGCGCGATAGGCTCCAGCCTGCGCTGGAGCGACGGTGGTTAGTATTGCGATGCCGCTCTGCGATCTTTGCGCCCCAGCGCTTTAACGCCCGAGCAATACCCGCGCCTGCCCCGCGACTTGTGCCAACATTGCGGGGGTCGGCGCACCCGTCATCTGGGCGCGGTCCACCATCGCCTTGAACGCCCGCACGCGCACCGCGTTGGTCCCCAACCAGTCTTGCGTATCCTCAAGCGGTTTCTTTGCCGCACGACGCCGCAGAAAGTCCAGACGCATGGTTTGGAAATCTCGTGCGAGGCCAGCAACCAACAGGCGCTCCCACGGATCGTGCGGGTCGACCTGCATTGCGGCTCCCTGCGCCCAACTTAAACCCAGCGCATCACCAAGGGCGGTGAAGGCGCGCGTCAATGCGGTCACATCGCCCTTTTGCGTGAATGAAAGCGCAGCCAGACCAATTGCGCCATCCAACTGCGCCAATTGCACCAGACGGTCCGCGATTTTGCGTGGCGCGCCATTTTCGGTCAACCGCGCGCCAAAGCGTTCGGTCTGAAGCCGGACATCATGGGGCAATAGCCCGTCTAATGAAGTCGTTAGCTTTTGCACCACGGGCGCATACAGCCCCGTGGCCGCAGCGACATCGCGACCTTCATGGGCATTGCGGATGATATCCGCCATTTGCGCGCGCACTTCTAAGGCCGCTTGATGGAACAGCATCAGCCTCGTGGATTCCGGCATCGCTGTCGTATCAATGGCATTCCACAAGGAAGGCAGATCATAAATGCTTTCGGCAATGGCAAAGGCCGCAGCAACATCGCCAAGACTACAGCCTTCCTCTTCCGCCAATTCAAATGGGTGCAACATGCCAAGCCGGTTGATCATGCGGTTGGCCAATTTCGTGGCGATGATTTCCTTGCGTAGCCGGTGTCCCAAAATCGCCGACTTATGCGATTTGACCATCAAGTCCGGGAATGCTGCCAGAAGTTCGCCGTCCATCGACTTGTCCTGCGCCAAAGGTGCTTCCTCAACCCCATCCTGCGCCGCAAGCTTCGCTGTGGAGAGCAATATCGCCAATTCTGGCCGCGTTAGACCTCGCCCTTCGCTAGCACGCCGGAACAGTTCTTCATTGGGCGCAAGCCCCTCGACCACACGGTCCAGTCGGCCAGCGCCTTCAAAAATTTCAATAAGCCGTACATAGGCTGGCAAATCACCCGCGCCGCCGGTTTCCGCGATGGACAAGGCAAGCGTCTGAAGACGGTTATCCTCCAACACCAAATGCGCCACCGCATCGGTCATCTCCGCAAGTAAGACGTTGCGTGCAGGCTCCTTCAACTTGCCTGCGCGCATCTGCGCATTCAGCGCGATTTTGATGTTCACTTCATTGTCGGAACAATCGACACCAGCGCTGTTGTCGATGAAGTCTGTATTGATACGGCCACCGCGCAAGGCATAACCAATGCGTCCAGCCTGCGTCACGCCAAGGTTCGCGCCCTCGCCAATGACTTGTGCCTGCACGTCTGCGCCATTCACACGAATAAAGTCATTGCCAGGGTCGCCGACGTCCAAATGGCTTTCGCTCCGGTCCTTAATATAGGTTCCTATGCCGCCAAACCACATCAATTGAACCGGTGCTTTTAGTATCGCGGTCATCAATACCGATGGTTCAATTTCTTTCGCATCAATGCCCAACAAGCTTCTGATTTCAGACGTTGTTTTGATGATCTTATCGGTACGCGCGAACACGCCGCCGCCCTTGGAGATCAGCTTTGCGTCATAATCGAGCCAGCTTGAACGCGGCAGGTTGAACAACCTTTCACGTTCTTTCCAACTGGTCGCGGGGTCAGGATCGGGATCAAGGAAAATGTGGCGATGGTCGAACGCGGCGACAACTTTCAACATCTTTGAAAGCAACATGCCGTTGCCAAAGACGTCACCGGACATATCGCCGACGCCCGCAACCGTGACCGGTTCCTTTTGGACATCAATACCCATCTCGGCAAAATGGCGCTGCACCGATAGCCAGCCACCCTTTGCGGTAATGCCCATCGCCTTATGGTCGTAACCGACCGATCCACCGCTCGCAAACGCATCGCCAAGCCAGAAATTGCGTTCCAGCGCGATGGCGTTGGCGGTGTCGGAGAATGTCGCCGTGCCCTTGTCGGCCGCAACGACGAAATAGGGATCGTCGCCGTCATGGATCACCACATTATCGGGATGGACGACCCGGTCGTTCACGATGTTGTCGGTAATCGACAGCAAGGTCCGGATGAAGATTTTATAGGCCTCTGTGCCTTCGGCAAACCATGCATCGCGGTCGACGCGCATGTCGGGAAGTCGCTTGGGGTAGAAACCGCCTTTTGCGCCCGTCGGCACGATAACGGCGTTTTTAACGCGCTGCGCCTTCATCAGGCCCAAAACCTCGGTGCGGAAGTCATCACGCCTGTCGGACCAGCGCAAGCCACCGCGCGCCACCGGGCCAGCACGCAAGTGAATGCCCTCCACGCGGGGCGAATAAACAAACACCTCACGCCAAGGCAGCGGCGCAGGCAGGCCAGGCACTTTTGCGCAATCCAGTTTGAACGCCAAGGCTTCGGCCGCTGCTGCGGAAAACGCATTAGTGCGCAATGTTGCCAGCACCACCGCCAAAAACCGCCGCAGGATTCGATCTTCGTCAATCGCCGCAACCGCCGCCAAATCAGCGTTGATTAATTTTTGATATTTTGCCGCTTCCTTGTCGCGGCTGCCGTTGGTTGCAGGATTATGCAAGACATCAAACAACGATATGATGGACCGCGTCACATTGGCGTTTTTGGCCAAGGCGGTCACCACCGTTGGCATCCCATATGTTACACCTGTTTGGCGTAAATAGCGGTACCATGCGCGCAGCCAGATGACCGATTGCGGCGCAAGCCCAGCAATAGTAACGAGTTGGTTGAAAACGTCATTTTCAAATGTGCCGTCCAAAACTTGGCTCAGCGCAGCTTCAAGGACCTGCGGCTTTTCGACGACGGTTGAAATATCACCGCCACGCAAGGCAAGACGGAAGTCATGGATATAATGACCATCGCCCAATGCGGTCGGCAATTCCTCCAAAACATCAAAACCGAAATTCTCCAGCGCTGGCACGACATCGCTCAACGGCAAAGCACCGCCATTGCTGTAAATTTTTAGGCGGAGCTTGCCATCTTCAACGAACAACCGGGTAATCTTGCTGTGGTCGCGTTCCATGGCGAGCAAGCCAATCATGTCCCGCGCAGCTTCGTCGGTCGAATAGGTGCTGCGATAATTGGCCGGGAACCCGGCACCGTAGCGCACAAACATGGCGGCTGCGCGCTTTTCATCGGTCAACTGTGCCAATGCCGCCTCAACCGCTGGCTCCCACCCACGCACCATCAGCTCAAGCTTTGCATCCAGGCTAGCTTCGTCCACTGTCTGTCCACGGTCCGGCAGATCTAGCGTATACCGCAGCAAAGCTACGCCGCCATCTTCCAAACCGATTGTCCAGCCTAACAAAGACCCACCCGTGGCATCCATCAACATCGCCTGGATCTGCTTACGGATGCCCGTGGATACGTCATCGCGTGGCAACCATACAAAGATATACAAATGACGTCCAAGTGGCGACCGCAGCGCAATCAGCTTGGGACGCGGTCGGTCGGTTAGCGACATGGCGGTCAGCGTTACGCGTTCCAGATCATCCAGCTTGAGCGCGACCAAAAGGTCGTGCGGCAGCGCCGTTAGCGCATGGGCCATCGCCTTGCCAGCATGGCCCGAAGGGTCGAAGCCATAACGCGCCATCAGCGACGCCAGATGCGTTCTGAGCACAGGTATGGTTTCCGGAGCAGTTGCAAGCGCCGCGCTGGTCCAAAGCCCTGCTGCGACGGCTAAGCCTGTTACCCGATCTCCCGTGTGCACCGGCATAACGATTAGGTCCAATTGAACACTGCGGTGGACATTGGAAACACGGTTGGACTTCAGCACCAAGGGCGCGATGCCCCCGGATTCAAACCAATTGATAGCAAGGCTGACGCTATCTTCCGAAAGCACGGGCGCGTCGCTCACGCGCGACAATCCAAGGCGGTTGGAACGCGTACCGTCGCTGCCGATCCGCTCATGCGCCAATATGGTCATGTTATTATCATGGAACCACCGGATAAGCGCGGTGCCTTCGCTATCCGGCAGGCTGTCGGCGTCGGCGGACAAGGCCGCGAGCATGTCGCGCCAATCCGTCACCGCACCGCGAACGTCGGCGAGAACAGCCGCCAAATGCGTTTCAAGCTGACGGCGTTCCTTGGCATCGACGCGCGCTGTTTCGAGGTAAATGAAGGATTCGCGCGGCTGCCCATCGATGCGTTTCCGGCTGATTGATGAAAGTGTATTGGCTTCATCGCGGGTAACGCTCAACACCGGATGAATGATGCGATTCACAGCTATGCCATAAGCCGCGACTGCTGCAGACACCGAATCCACCAAAAAGGGCATGTCGTCATTATTCAGCGATATGCGCATCATCAAACGGCCATGCGCATCAGTAAAGCTATCCAGTGCAATGGCCGCGCTGCCCGCCTTGCGAACTAGGCCGGTTTCGATGGTGAAACGCGCAGCATCCTCCGCCGCTTTGGCGTCAAAACCTTCATTCTCGCCCGGCAAAGCCGTCTCGGCAAAGGCGCAAACCATATCCTTCAAAAGGATTTTGTCGATTTTTTCAGCATTTTTAGCAATTTTGGCGACCGCCATGAAATGATCTCCTCAGCCCGCAAGCATCTGGTTATGTGCCATGTTCAACGATAAATTTCGTTGTAATTTTATTACAATACTTATGACGCGCTTCTCAAGCTTAAACAAGTCGCGTCTGTAACTTGTTGCGACGGCCATTGCTCCTGTGTAGCGTCGTTCGGAACAACGAATGTTAGGAGGGTTGCGTGGATAAACGGCTTACATTGTGGATATTGGCAGGAATGATCCTGGGCGTAGCAGTTGGTTACGCGGTCCACGTCAGTTTCGCGCAGGATAGCACGCAGTTTGAATATTTAACCAAAACATTCAAACTCCTCTCTGATATATTTCTGAACCTAATCAAATTGTTGGTTGCGCCCCTGATCCTATCCACGATAGTCGTGGGTATCGCACATATGGGCGACAGCTCGGCGCTCGGTCGCATCGGTTTTCGCGCCATTACATGGTTTATTATCGCCAGCTTTATCTCGATTGGCCTTGGCCTATTGATGGTGAACCTGTTTCAGCCAGGAATCGGTGCGCCAGTGGACAGTATTGGAAATGCTGCGGCAACCATTGGCGAGGTCAAAAAACTCGACTTTTGGGAATTCATTCTTTCGATTTTCCCGAAAAACGCGTTCGAGGCGATGGCGACAAACAATATCTTGCAGATTTTGGTATTTTCATTGTTCGCAGGCATCGCGCTTTCGGCCTTAGGTGAAAAGGGCGCACCTTTGGTGCGGGGTGCAGAGTCACTTGCGGAAATGATGCTGCAGATTACGCATTATGTCATGCGCTATGCCCCAGTAGCGGTGTTTGGTGCATTGGCCGCTGTTGTATCAAAAAGCGGCCTTGCAATCCTTGCGACCTATTTAGAGCTGGTGACGGAATTCTATCTGTCGCTGGCGTTATTGTGGGCGATTCTGCTGTCGATCGGCGCAATTTTCCTGGGCCGGCGTATATGGACGCTCATCCGCTACATCCGCGAACCCATGTTGATCGCATTTTCGACCGCATCCAGCGAAGCGGCGCTGCCCAAGCTGTTTGAACAGCTTGACCGTTTTGGTGTCCCGCGCCGGATTTCGGGCTTCATGCTGCCATTGGGTTACAGCTTCAACCTTGATGGTTCGATGATGTATATGAGCTTCGCGACAATCTTCATCGCGCAAGCTTATGGCATTGACCTATCCATCGGCACGCAGATCCTTATCCTGCTCACGCTCATGATTTCGTCCAAGGGCGTCGCCGCCGTGCCGCGCGCTTCGTTGGTGGTGATTACCGGCACGCTGGCGATGTTCGACCTTCCGGTGGAAGGCGTCGCGCTCATCCTTGCGATTGACCAATTCCTCGATATGGGCCGGACCGCGACCAATGTCGTCGGCAACGCCGTCGCAACGTCCGTCATCACCAAATGGGAAGGCATGTTGGAGGTTGAGGAACCCGATTATGTTGAACCGCCACATGCACCCGCGCACACTATAGCGGACGGAAAAGCGGGGCTCGACCTAGCCGAAGATATGGTCACTGACGCGCGAAAGACGAAGCTTTAAGCGGGGTGTTTGTGTCCAAGCAAGGTGCCCTTGGCACCTTGGCTGTCGAGCGTGAATTCCATGTTGCGATGTTCTTTGCGCCAGCGCCGCGCAACCATGCGCTCACCGGGACGCGCGGCGTCATCCAGCAGCACCCTGCCGCCGGGAGTGATGCGCGGGAACAGGGTTGCCGCAGCGCCGCGCACATGCGGATGGATGGCCCAAGGCGGGCCATCGACGATGAGCAAGTCGATCTCGTTGGGAACATCGGACAGTTGGTACCAGTGCCCAGGCCAGCCAGCGGGCGGCGCGCCTAACGGGGCGCGCCGAATTTCCACATCCATGTTGTTGTCGCGTATCCAGTCTTGAGTCGTTTGCGCGAACGCCGCATGTTGGTCAAAGCTGACAATCTTTCCGCCGCCAAAAAGCTGCAGAGCGCGCGCCGCAACAAAGGTGGACGCGCCGCAGCCCAGTTCGACAACCTGCGCCGGTCGCATGTCTTCGATTGCGGAAACGATATGCCACAAAAAATTTGTGTCGGCTTTCCAGCTTCCCAAATTGGGCAGTGCATCGAGAGGCAAGTCGAGATAAGCGAGCAATGCCGCCTTATCTTTCTTGCGCCCGCCATCGAGGCTACGCAACAGCCATGGCCATTGAATCGCGCCATAGGCCATGACCATGCAACGATCCCCCAATGACTGGCTAAGGTCCAAATCATGCAGAGGCATGTACGCCGTCGTTTCGCGTGTAGTCATTTTCACCCCAAAGCCGTGAAGCGGACAACAGTCAATCAAAGAGTTATCGGCCCGACTGATTTTACGCAGTCATGGCACAGCCCGCCGTTGATAAGGCGCGCGCAACAAACGTTTCAAGGCTTTGACAATGTCAAAATTTATTCCATAACACAGGAAGGAAGAGGAGATATTCATGGAAGACAGCCGGACCGCGCCTGCGGCAAAACCGACGATTACAAATCCGAAATTGCTGCTTTGGATATTGATGGTTGTTTATGTGCTTAATTTCCTCGACCGGCAGATTGTCAACATTTTGGCCGAACCGATCAGTCGGGATCTCGACCTTTCCGATACCCAAATTGGTTTGTTAACTGGTCTTGCCTTTGCGCTTTTCTATACATTGTTGGGCATCCCCATCGCCCGTTATGCGGACAATAGCAGTACCAATCGCGTTGGTCTGATCTCCATATCCTTGGCGGTCTGGTCCGCGATGACGGCCTTATGCGGGTTGGCGCAGAATTTCGCACAACTTGCGCTCGCCCGCGTGGGCGTTGGCGTAGGTGAGGCAGGGTGCACCCCTGCCGCCCACTCGCTCATTACCGACAGCGTCCCGCCGGAAAAAAGATCATCAGCCATCGCGTTTTACGGCCTTGGCATTCCGATTGGCAGCTTATTGGGCCTTGTCGTTGGCGGCGCATTGAACGATGCCTATGGCTGGCGCGTGGCATTCATGGCGGTCGCCATTCCCGGTTTGATATTGGCCGCGTTTTTGCCATTCATATTGCGCGAACCACGCAAGGCCGAGGCGGCTGCCCGCGCATTATCGGGCGAAAAGGCTCGCACGGTTCTGTCCACCAAAGAAGCGCTCAAAGAAGTGTTCAGCTCGCGCGCCTTTGTGATGTTGGCGATCGCGGCCTCATTCACGGCGTTTCTGTCTTACGGCAAAAGCGTTTGGGCGGTGATCTTGTTCATTCGCTCGCATGGCCTTAGCCCAGGGGAAACCGGCCTTTTGCTTGGCCTTGGCTTGGGCGTGGCGGGCATGATCGGTACCTGGCTGGGCGGCATGATGGCCGACAAATTTGGCAAGATCGATAAACGTCATTTGTTGACCACGCCCGCCATCGGCATGGTCATTGCAACACCCATATTGTTCTTGGGCTATTTCGCAACCGACTGGCGCGTGGCGATACTCTTGTTATTTGTGCCAACGGCATTGAACGCGGCGTATTACGGCCCGACCTATGCCACTGTGCAAGGGTTGGTAAAGCCGGAGGCCCGCGCTGTCGCCGCCGCCCTCATGCTGTTCGCGCAAAACCTGATCGGCCTTGGGTTGGGCCCCTTGTTGTTCGGCATGATGTCGGACGCGTTCAAGCCGCTGGCCGGCGATGAAAGCGTCCGTTGGGTGCTATATGGCGCAGCATGGCTTGGCCTCATCCCCGCCTTTTTCTTCTGGCGGGCAAGCTTGCGGTTAAATGCTGAGCTTAAAAGCGGTTAATCGGCAAAAGGATCACGCACCAAGATCGTATCTTCGCGCTGCGGCGAAGTGGATACCAAGGCAACGGGTGTTTCGATCAATTCCTGCACACGCGTGATATATTTGATCGCTTGTGCCGGAAGGTCGGCCCAACTGCGCGCGCCTGCGGTGGTTTCCTGCCAACCCGGCATTTCTTCGTAAATGGGCTCCACGGCGGCTTGCTCTGCGGCATGCGCTGGCAAATAGTCATAGACCTTACCGTGCAGGCGATAGCCGGTGCAGATCTTGATCGTATCAAACCCGTCGAGCACATCGAGCTTAGTCAGCGCAATGCCGGTCACACCAGATACGGCGCAGCTTTGACGCACAATAACGGCATCAAACCAACCACAGCGGCGCTTGCGCCCCGTGACGGTGCCAAATTCATGGCCGCGCTCACCCAGCCTTTGGCCCGTTTCATCCTCAAGCTCGGTCGGGAATGGTCCTGACCCGACCCGCGTGGTGTAGGCCTTGACGATACCCAGCACAAAGCCCGCCGCACTTGGCCCAAGGCCGGAGCCGGACGCGGCGGTGCCCGACACAGTGTTGGACGACGTGACGAACGGATAGGTGCCATGGTCAACGTCAAGCAAGACGCCCTGCGCGCCTTCGAACAATATCCGTGCGCCTGCCTTGCGCACCTTATTCAATCGCCTCCACACCGGCTCGGCATATTCCAGAACAAAGGGGGCGATTTCTTTCAGGTCAGCGATCAAGCGCGCGCGATCCACCGGCGGTTCGCCAAATCCGGCGCGTAAGGCATCATGATGCGCGCAAAGCCGGTCAAGCTGGGTATCCAAAGCATCGAGATGCGCCAGGTCACACACGCGGATCGCACGGCGGCCCACCTTGTCTTCATAAGCAGGGCCAATGCCGCGACCTGTGGTCCCGATCTTGCCCGAACCCGCTGCGGTTTCCCGCAAACCATCCAAGTCGCGGTGGATTGGCAAGATCAATGCGCAGTTATCCGCCAGCGCAAAATTCTCGGTCGTGATTAAAACGCCCTGCCCGCGCAGCTTCGTCATTTCATCGCGCAACGCCCATGGGTCAAGAACCACGCCATTGCCGATAATCGACAGCGTGCCGGTTACGATCCCCGACGGCAGCAACGATAATTTATAGACATTGTCACCCACGACCAAAGTGTGGCCGGCATTATGCCCGCCTTGAAAGCGGACAACGGCATCGGCGCGTTCCGCCAGCCAGTCTACAATCTTGCCTTTACCCTCGTCGCCCCATTGCGCGCCAATTACGGTTACATTCGCCATCAGATATTCCCTGTCAAAGCCAGATAGCTCTGGGGCCTTTTTCTGCGCAGGAGATTTTTCCTGCGAAGGGATTCGCCATGGGCTCCGTTATGATTATGCGAGGCTGGCGTCCACCCTAAAGCTGCGTGAGAGACGATTTCAGACGGGAATGGCCTGACCGTTTATCCAAATATGGGTGCAGCCCAGCACAGCGGCGCTGTCTTCCTCATCCAATGCCGATACCGTCACCCAACCTTCATGGCGCATTTTTGCGCCGGTCACGGCGTCGGTGCCAAGTGGCAGGAAAAGACGCCGGATGACGCCTTCGTCAGCCAGATCAATCAACGGGTCGGGATAGAGCGAGAAGCCCGTTGCCGGTTCCGATGGTCCATCGGCACGATCAATATAATAAGTGCCCCCGCGACCAAGTGCAGCGCTATACCCTTTGGCGAAGATCGTGAAACCGAACCAGCTTTGATATTCAAAGCCATGCCGCTCGGTCGGATCAAGCGTCACATTGGCGCGGCCCGCAATATTGCTAGCAATGGCTTCCAAGGCACGGATTCGCGACGCGAGCGCCCCGCCAGCATCAATCGCCCGCAGCTTCTGAACCGCGTCTGCAAATGGGCCGGTCGCCGCAAGCAGCGGCAAATAGGCGTCGGCACCCAGCGCACTCAGTCCGCCTGCATCCTTCATATCCAGCTCGGAGCGAACGGCATCAATCTTGTCCTTCGCCAAAGGCAGCGCCTTTTCCGCCAGCCGTTCCACAAGATCAGGCAATGTGAAATCAATGGTGATGTCTTTGACGCCCGCCGCCTCAAGCGCATCAATGGCAACGCCAACAATTTCGCAAGCGGCCGCAACGCTGTCATTGCCAACCAATTCCGCACCCAATTGCGTCAGTTCCCGTTCGGGTCGCAATTGCTTGGCGCGCAAACGCAGCACCTGACCATGATAGGCCAAGCGCAGCGGTCGCGGCGCGTCCTTCATCCGGGTCGTGGCGATGCGCCCGACCTGCACGGTGATATCACCGCGCAGCGCCAGCGTGTGGCCCGACACAGGGTCGGTAAAGCGCAAATGCTGATTACGGTTGGCATCGCCGCTATGTTTGGCGAGCACCGATTCAAATTCCGCCATGGCCGGTGCTACGCGCGCATAGCCGTAGCTTGCCAGCACGTCGATCATCGACCGAGATACCCGCGCAGCAACCTCCGCTTGAGGCGGAAGGCGGTCGCGATACCCTTCGGGCAGCAAATCAGGAGGAATATTCATGCGCACTCTTTACCGCAAAAGTCGTAGCGGGGAAGCCCCGCCTAAAACTTCAGCGCCTTCACGGTTTTCACGCCGGGAAGCGTACCAAGCTGTTTAAGGACAGATTCAGGGATCGCCGCGTCCATCGAGAGCAGCAAAACTGCCTCACCGCCCGCGCTGCGACGGCCCAGATGGAATGTGCCGATGTTCAATCCGGCCTCACCCAAGGTCGTGCCGACACGGCCAATGAAACCAGGGGCATCTTCGTTGACGATGTAGAGCATGTTGCCTTCCAGCTCCGCCTCAAGGCTGATGCCGAAAATCTCGACAAGCCGTGCTTCGCTATTGGCGAACAATGTACCTGCAACCGAGCGTGGGCCTTGCGCCGTGTTGACGGTGACGCGCACCAATGTGTGATAGGCGCCAGTCTTGTCATGGCGGACTTCGCGAATGTCGAAACCACGCTCTTTGGCTAAGAACGGCGCGTTGACCATGTTCACTGCGTCGGAAAAACGCCGCATGAAACCGGCAAGAACCGCCGCAGTAATTGGTTTAATATTCAGTTCCGCCGCAGCGCCCTCAACCTCAATCGCGATATTGTCGAGATTGTCGTGCGCCAATTGGCCAACCAGCGAACCCAATTTTAGTGCAAGGGTCGTATATGGCTTCAACTTCGGCGCTTCTTCAGCAGACAGGCTTGGCATGTTCAGCGCATTGGTAACGCCGCCATTGACGAGATAATCCGCCATTTGTTCGGCGACCTGAAGCGCGACATTGACCTGTGCCTCATTGGTCGATGCACCCAGATGCGGGGTGCAGATGAAGTTTGGCGTGCCAAACAGGGGCGATTCCTTCGCTGGCTCGGTCGCAAAAACGTCCAAAGCTGCGCCGCCGACTTGGCCGCTGTCCAACGCCTCTTTCAGCGCCTCTTCATCGATCAACCCGCCACGTGCACAGTTAATGATGCGAACACCCTTTTTGGTCTTCGCAAGATTTTCCCGCGACAATATATTGCGGGTTTGGTCGGTTAGCGGCGTGTGCAAGGTAATGAAGTCTGCCTTGGCGAGCAAGGTATCGAGGTCGGCCTTTTCAACGCCCATTTCAATCGCGCGATCGGCGGTGAGGAACGGGTCAAAGGCCACGACCTTCATCCGCAATCCCAGCGCACGGCTCGCGACAATCGATCCGATATTGCCAGCCCCAATAAGGCCAAGCGTCTTGCCCGTAACCTCAACGCCCATGAAACCGTTTTTCGGCCATTGACCCGCTTGCGTTTGCGCATTCGCCTCTGGCAATTGACGCGCGAGGGCGAACATCAAGGCGATGGCATGTTCGGCCGTGGTTATGGAATTGCCAAAAGGCGTGTTCATGACGACCACACCTTTGGCCGACGCATACGGGATATCGACGTTATCGACGCCAATGCCGGCGCGACCAATAACCTTCAGGTTCTTAGCCGCGTCCAGTATCTGCTTCGTCACCTTCGTCGACGAACGAATGGCCAAGCCATCATAATCGCCAATGATCGCGGCAAGTTCGTCGGGCGTTTGGTCCGTGATGACATCAACGTCGCAGCCGCGTTCAGCCAAAATCTTGGCGGCGTTTGGATCCATTTTGTCGGAGATGAGTACGCGTGGTTTGGTCATGTGGAGTTCCATTTCAAATATCGTCATGCTGAACTTGTTTCAGCATCTTAATTTCACAGTCGAAAGTAAGGTCCTGAAACAAGTTCAGGACGACTGTTTAGGATTGAGAATTTGCGCTGTGGTACGCCCAATCGAGCCATGGCCCGAGCGCCTGAATATCGGCGGTATCAACGGTCGCACCGCACCAAATGCGCAAGCCCGGCGGGGCGTCGCGATATCCGGCGATGTCATAGGCTGCATGCTCTGCCTCAAGCAAAGACGCCATTTTCTTGATCATCGCTTCGTCCGCACCCTTGACGGTTAAGCACACGGAGGTTTTCGAACGAATAGCGGGATCAGCGGCGAGGAAGCCAAGAAAGTCGCTTGCCGCAACAATGTCATCGAGTGCCGCCGCATTGGCGTTGCTGCGCGCCATTAGGCCCTGCAATCCGCCAACGGTCTGCGCCCATTCCAGCGCAAAGATCACGTCCTCAACGGCGAGCATGGATGGTGTGTTGATCGTCTCACCCTTGAAGATTCCTTCGGCGAGCGCGCCTTTCGACATCAAGCGGAATAGTTTAGGAAGCGGCCATGATGGCGTATAGCTTTCCAACCGCTCGACAGCGCGGGGCCCGAGAATAAGAACGCCATGCGCGCCTTCGCCGCCCAACACCTTCTGCCAGCTAAATGTTGTTACATCGAGCTTGTCCCAAGGCATGTCATAAGCAAACACCGCCGAGGTTGCGTCGTTGAAGGTTAGGCCTTCACGGTCATCGGCTATCCAGTCGCCATTGGGCACCCGCGCGCCCGATGTCGTGCCATTCCATGTGAATACCACATCATGGGTAAAATCGACTGCGCCGACATCCGGAATTTCGCCATAAGGCGCGTTCATGACATTGGCGTTCAGCTTCAACTGCTTGTTCACGTCAGTGACCCAGCCCTCGCCAAAACTTTCCCACGCCATCATCGTGACGGGGCGCCCGCCCAACATGGTCCACATCGCCATTTCAATCGCGCCGGTGTCGGACCCCGGGACGATGCCAATGCGATGCGTATCGGGAACCTGCAACACTTCGCGCATCAGATCGATAGCGCGTTGCAGCCGTGATTTGCCGATTTTCGCGCGATGCGATCGGCCAATAGATTCGGTTTGAAGTTTTTCCGGGCTCCAGCCTGGCGGCTTCGCACAGGGTCCGGAGGAAAAGAACGGACGCGCCGGTTTAACGGCGGGTTTTACTATAGTCATGTAAGCGTCTCCTTGCAGAGAGCAGCGCGGCGTTGGGACCGCGTGGCCCGGAGCCGCATCTAGGCGCGGCCCCGGCTTTGTCAATGACTATTACAAAAAGCTATCAATAACCCGCCTTGCGAAACAATATTTCGCCACGGCGGCTAACATATAATTTTTCCAAAGTTACGGGGTGAAAATAGGCCTCGACACGGTCGCCTTCAGGGGTAGTGCCATAAACTTCATAGCAGCCGCCATCGACTTTCGACTTACGCACAGTCCAGCCTTCTTTAGTCAGCTTGTCGGTCAGCGCCTTTTGGCTTTTCCATCCGGAAACTGGCCCTGATTTGCAGGTGATTGCGCCGGTTGCCGATGCGGGGACCGACGCAAAAGCGATAGTGGCCACAGCAGCCAGTGAAAGAGGTGTCCAAAAACGCATATTCATGCTCCTTTAAAAATGGATCTGTTGGCGAGGAAATATCGTGCCGCCACGAGCAGCACAAGCGGGATGAAGTGCACGAGCGCTGGTCCTAAATTATTGTGGATGAATATCCAATGGACAAGAACGAGCACAGCGGCAGGATAGACAAGGCGTTGAAGACGTTTCCAGCCAGCCTTGAGCGCACGCATGGACGCATCATTGCTCGTCACCGCCAAGGGCACAAACAATAACATCGCGGCCCAACCGGTCCAGATACCAAGCGCCCAAAATTCGGCAAGAATATCGTCGAGATTCCCCATATCGATGATATAGAAAATCAGATGTAAAATCGCATAGCCAAAAGCCGCAACGCCCAATGCCCGGCGGCGCTGAATGAGCCAACTCAGCCATGGCCGAGGCCCAATCAGCGACAATAAGGGACTAAGCACCATCGCGGCAATCATGAAGCGTGCCGACCATTCACCCGTTGGTTGCAGCATATCCATCGCGATTACATCGCCGAAAACATAAGGGCGCATCATCAACATAGCGGGCAAACACAATAATGCCCAGAATGTCGGCTTCTTATTAAGAATGATTCGCAACATGCATTCGCGATAATCGCCTGTCGCGCGCTATGCAACGGGCAAATTGCAACATCGGTCGTCATTTTTTGGCTGCGCAGACGAATTTATGCGTTAAGACGCTTTCATGACATTGGGGCTGTTTCAGAGATTTCTGCTGATCGCTGGCGTCTTTGCGCTGGCGTCGTGCAGTGGACGGGAAAAGCCGCAATCGCCGCGATCCAGCGAAAACATGACGTCGGACAGTGCCCGCCAATGCCTAGCTGGCCTTAAGTCCAAATCGGTGCGCTTTGCAGGGCTGCCTAACAAAAGTTTCGACGGCGGGTGCCGCATGATCGACACTATCAAGCTGATGGACTTTGGCACGCAGACAACAAATTTGGGGGCGATGACATGCCCACTTGCGTCAAGCTTTACCGATTGGGCGCGCTATGCCGTGGCACCTGCGGCCAAGCAATATCTTGGCAGTCCGGTGATCAAGATTGAGACCATGGGCACATTTAACTGCCGCGTTGTTAATGGCAGTCGATCTGGCAGACTATCTCAACATGCATTTGCGAATGCCGTTGATGTATCCGCCTTTGTCCTGCGCGATGGACGGCGGATATCCGTGCTGAACGGTTGGCGCGGATCATCCGAAGAACGGGCATTCCTGCGCCGCTTACACCAATCTGCCTGCAAGAGATTTGGCACCGTTCTTGGCCCGGACTTCGACGCCGCGCATGCAAACCATTTCCATTTTGATATGGCCAAATCGATGAGCAACGGCACCGCTTATTGCCGATAAGGGCTGGCAAAAGAAACTTGTTCGCCCTACATGCAGGGTAATGACAGACACAAAAATTAACGATCGCCGCTTCTACAAAGCACAACAAGAAGCGGATTTTGCCGAACAGCAACTCTCTACGCCGCAAACGCAAAGCAAGTCATATCGACTGGCCTTTCAGGATACAGACTTCCTGCTGCGCGAAGACCTGCGCCCTGTGCGTTTTCAATTGGAACTGCTCAAAACCGAAATGTTGCTCGATGAGGCGAATATCGGTTCGATGCTGGTCATCTACGGTTCGGCGCGCATTCCCGAACCCGCCGTCGCCGACGCTTTGCTCGCCGCTGCGCAAGGGGAGCGCGCAACCATCATCGCCGAACGGATGAAGGAAAAATCCCGCTTTTACGAACAAGCGCGCCATTTGGCACAATTGGCCGGAAAAGCCAATGTTACCGATGAAGAAGGCCGGCGCCATTTCGTGGTATGTTCAGGCGGTGGTCCATCGATCATGGAAGCCGCCAATCGCGGCGCGCATGATGTCGGCGCAGAATCGGTTGGCCTGAATATCGTTCTGCCGCATGAGCAAGCGCCGAACCTGTTCGTAACGCCCCGTTTAAGTTTTCAATTCCATTATTTCGCTTTGCGCAAAATGCACTTCCTGCTGCGCGCACGCGCCGTTGCGGTTTTCCCCGGCGGCTTTGGCACTTTTGATGAATTTTTTGAGCTGCTGACACTGGTTCAGACCGGCAAGATCAAGAAGATGCCGATCCTGTTGTTCGGGCGCGAATTTTGGAACCGCGTTGTGAATTTTGAGGAGCTTATGCTCGAGGGCGTTATCAGCCCGCCTGATCTGGATTTATTCCAATTCGTCGAAACCGCAGAAGAGGCATGGGATGCCATCTGCGATTTCTACGAAGTTTCACATTGATTTAACCGGATTATTTCGCGGCAGGTGCTGGTGCTGCTCCGGCTGCTGGTGCGGCGGCAGCATCACCCGTTGCGGCAGGAGCGGCGGCTGCATCATCGGCAGGGGCTTCTGCCACAGGGGGCGTTGGCAATGGCAAGTTTGAACCTTGCGCGTTCATATACAAGATCAGGTTCGCGCGTTCTTCCGGATTGCCCAGACCAGCGAAGGTCATTTTGGTACCCGGCGCATATTTTTTAGGGTTGGCCAACCATTTGTCCATGCCTTCCCAATCCCAGTTACCTGGAACGCTTTTCAACGCGTCGGAATACGCAAAACCGGCAACATGACCATGCGCCTTACCCATGGCTGCCCAAAGATTCGGACCAATGCCGTTTGCGCCACCTGGTGCAATGGTATGGCAAGCCGCGCACTTCTTGAACGCAGCTTCGCCCTTGGCGATATCTGCGGTTGCAAGCAACGTTGCGATTGGCACAACCGCAGCGCCGCCCGCTTCGCCCGCCGCCTCAGCCACAACGGCAAAGCCCTCTTTCTCGGGCGCCTCTGGGTGGAAGTACATGCCCGTGACGATGCTTAGTCCAAGCGCGACGATGCCGCCTGCCAAAACCCAGCCTGCAATTGTGTTACTACGATCATCCATTGTTTATCAGCCTTGAAAGTGCGTTAAAACACCGGCGCAGAATGATGGCCGGTTCTAGGGGTCCCTCTAATGGCGCGCGTTGGCGGGTGCAAGTGCCCAAATCCACACTTGCCCGATAAGTCTGCCTATCCTAACGCCTGCGCAGCATGAACAGTTATCCCGCACCCGCACTGGCAATCGTCAAAGACATGACGCTTGCTGCACAACAACATCCCGCAAAAGCGATTGCCTTTCAAGGCGCGCCAGGGGCAAACTCGCATTTGGCAGCGTTGGAATATGACGCCGATTGCCTCCCCCTGCCCTGTTTTTCGTTCGAAGACGCCATTGATGCGGTCAAAGACGGAACCGCCGCCTGCGCGATTATACCTATCGAAAATTCGCTGCATGGCCGCGTGGCCGACATCCACTTTCTGCTGCCAGAATCGGGCCTCAGTATCATATCCGAGCATTTTATGTCGATCCGCCATTGCCTCATGGCAAAATCGGCAGATGCCATTCTCAAAACCGCCATGAGCCATCCGCAAGCGCTCGGCCAATGCCGACATTTTTTACGCGCCAATGGCATTATCCCTGTGGCCTATGCGGATACCGCCGCCGCCGCCGCGTTTGTCGCTGCCAATGACGACCCGTCGGCAGCGGCCATTGCGCCCCCGATTGCCGCAGACCTCTACGGCCTCGTCGCCATTAACGACGCGGTGCAAGACGATGACAGCAACACCACCCGCTTCGTGGTGCTTTCACGCACGCCAGCCGACCGGAGCACCCTGACGGGCACGTTAATGACCACGCTGATTTTTGAGGTGAAGAACATCCCCGCCGCTTTGTACAAGGCGATGGGCGGCTTTGCGACCAACGGCGTCAACATGACGAAACTGGAAAGCTATCAAAACGGCGCAAGCTTTGCCGCAACCGAATTCTTCGCCGATATCGAAGGCGCACCCGGCGACCCAGCGGTCGACCGCGCATTGGAGGAGCTGCGTTTCCACTGCAACTCGGTCCGCTTGCTCGGCACCTATATGCGAACCCGCGAGCGGGGTTGAGGCTGGCGGGAATAGCGTCAAGGCTTGTCTCCGCCCACCAACTTTCCCCGTCGCCCCAGCGCAGGCTGGTGCCTATCGCGCCTGTCGGTATGGCCAAACACCCGTGATGCGCACCAGCCTTTACTAATTCCTCCCCGGTGTGGGGAGGATATTGATGCAATGTACCAGCCGTCCCCGTTCAGAACTTCATGCCGACCTTGACGCCATATAAACGTGGCTCAGCGGGAATGTAGCTTGGGATGCCAAAGGCCCCGCCCGTGTTGCCTGCATCGAGCAGATAATCTTCGTCCAGAAGGTTTCGGGCAAAGGCGGAGATTTCGAAACGGTCTTCGCCAAAGCGGAACCCTGCGTTCACATTGACCAGCGTCACGCCCTCTTGCGCGATGAGCGGGTTATTGGGCACTTCGAAAAACATCTTGCTGCGATAGGTCACCGACGGCGTGGCAAAGAATGTCATGCCACCCAAATCTGCGTCAATCGTAAAGCCGCCCGATGCCTGCACTTCGGGTTGCAAACGGAACTTTGCACCTCGGAAATTGGCCGCAATGGTTGGTTTGTCGTCAATGCCGCCATCGATATAACCGATATTGCCAAACACGCTCAGCCAGCTTGTCGGCTTCATGGTCAATTCGGCTTCAACGCCCTTGTTGGTCGCTGAACCGGCGCTTTGCGTCTGCGTGGTGCCATTGGGCAATACAACGCTGACTTGGAAGTTATCGTAGGTCAGATAATATGCGCCGATTGAACCGGAGAAAATGCCCAACGCGCCTTTCAAACCGACTTCGTAGTTCCAGATGTTTTCGGCCAATACGGGTGTGAAATTTGCAACAGGGCCCGAAGAGGTCGGACGCGCGCCCAATTGCACAGTCGCGGAGCGACGGCCCTTGGACACGGTGGCATAGCCGTTAAATTTATCAGAGAAACGATACAACAGGTTGAAGCGTGGCAGGACGGCCTGAAAGCTATCCTCCGTGCGGAACGTCTGACCTGCTGTATCGACTTGGCCCGGGACCAATGAAGCCCCTCCGGTAAGTGCCGAGCGCGGGACGCGGGCAAAGAAACCTGACCGCCGCTTTTCGATCAAGACGCGTGCGCCAGCGGTCAGCTCGAGGCTGGGTGTCGGGATCCATGTGCCGTCGGCAAACATAGAATAGCTGTCATTGCGGCCCTGATTTTCAAACACCGAGCTATATGGAACGGGTGTCAACGCAAGCGCAGGGACAGTGCCATTGGCCGCGACGCAATTTCCACGGGTTGTGGCGGTGCTGGTTAAACAGGCCAAGAATACACGCTCATTGCCGGAAAACGGAACATTTTGAATGCTGTTTTCGTGGAAGAAATTGAACCCGAATGATCCACGAAAACTATCATCGGTATACGCAAAGCGGGTTTCGTGGTTGAACTGGTCGCCCTTGGCAAATTCGGTAAATTCCAGATAAGGCGCAGCCGAACCATCGGCGTCAAACACCTCAAGCGAGTCAAATTTGCGATAGCCATTGACCATATTCAGCGCCCAATTATCCTCAAGGTCATACTTCACCGTGAAGTTTGCGTCATACACATCGCGCGTCAGGCCAAGCTTCTCCGCATATAAATCCTGCAATGAAGTTGGCGAACCACCCAGATATGCGTCACCGAACGGATTGCCCGGGCCCGAAGCCGTCGGCAATGCTTTGGAAACAAATGCCGTTCCGGGGTTGCGTTGACGGTCATAAGTCAAAATGAGATCAGCGGTCAGCGCGTCATTGGGCGTAAAGCGCAGCGACCCGCGCGCACCAAGCTGATTTTGGCCATTCAGGTCATCCTGATTTGGCGCAAGGTTGTTGACATAGCCATCACGCTTTTTGAATTGAAACGCGACGCGACCGGCCAGCGTGTCCGATCCGACGTTCACAAAACCGCCGAGCTGGCGCTGATTAAAGTTACCAATGCCACCGGTCAGCGCGCCCGAAAAGCCAGCCTCTGGCCGCGCCGAAATGATGCTGATCGCACCTACCGCAGACGCCGTGCCGAACAAGGTCGCCTGTGGCCCCTTGATGACCTCAATCCGTTCAATGTCGTAAATGTCTTGATAGGACCCACGTGACCGCGAGATATCGACGCCATTATAATATAATGTAACGCGCGCCGCCTGCTGCGCTGATCCGGAATCGGACGTAATGCCGCGAATGACAACACCGGGGTTGTTCGCGCTCTGCTCCTGAATGTTGAGGCCAGGGATATAATTGGCGAGCTCGTCCAAATCGCTAACGCCCAACTCGTTCAGACGCGCGCCGCTGACCGCGCTGAGCGTCACAGGAACATCGACCAACCGCTCTTCACGTTTTTGCGCGGTGACGATGATCTCACCTTCAAACGCCTGGTCATCAGCCTCAGCCGTCTGCGCATATACGGGCATGGCGGTGGATGCAGACAGCATTGACAGTGCAAGAGCAATATAGGGACGACGCATGATAGGAAACTCCAGTGAACCGGGGACGCTGGCCCTATGCGCAATGGTCGCGTCATTATGGCGACCGCCGTGCGACAGTTTGAATATGAAAATAAGAAATATTTGCGACAGGGCGCACTGGTGCGGCGGCGTTTTTTGATGGACGGGTTGTTTAGGGGATGACGCAGTTGTTGGTGGAACAAGGGTTTTCGCACGCGCCTGCGGCTTGCCCCTCCCCCGACCCCTCCCGCCTGCGGGAGGGGAGTTGGTTGGTCTCAACGCTCCCACTTTTGGGAGGGGCGTTACTCGGGTCGGACCCAGAACGGGTTTCGGGCGTTAGCTATGTTCCATATCAGAGGAGCATATTATGGCTGACCTATCGCAGATTAAAGAACATGCCGAAGTCATTGGCGCGGACGGGGTGCATGTTGGCACTGTCGATGGCGTTGAGGGCAACCGTATCAAATTGACCAAGTCAGATTCAGGGCAAGGCGGCCATGAAGGGCATCACCATTATATTGACGGCGGGCTGGTCGCCACGGTGCACGACGACACCGTCCGCCTGTCGGCCAATGCCGACGTTGCCGTCACCTTTGAACAAGAAGAAGACGCCAAAAGCTAGGGTCAGGACCACTTAAATCCACCTTCGCGGCGTCAAAATGGCAAAGATATCGAAGTAAAATGTCCGCCGCAGGCAATCATTCTGCCTGCAAGGGCATTTTGCTTTGAGATCGAAGCCATTTTGGCGTCCTTCGGATTTGACCCATACTGTCGATTGCCACGTTGGCAGGCTTGGACTTAGAACCACTAAGTCCTGCGCTTGCCGCCTGGCACTGAACAATATGGCCTCAAACCGCGAAGGTGGATTTAAGTGCTCCTGACCCTAAACGCGTTGGGCGGCGTCTTTCGTCTCCGGCTTAGTGCGCCGCCCCCCAGCTTGGTCCAGTACCGATTTCAATGCCCAACGGAACCGTAAGCTTCACCAAAGGTTCGGCGGCATTGGCCATGACGTTGCGGATGATCTCGCTTGCGGCGGCGACGTCGGCTTGCGGCAATTCGAACACCAGTTCGTCATGCACCTGAAGCAGCATTTTGACATGCCCAAGCCCGGCGGCCTGCAATGCGGGGCCCATGCGCACCATCGCGCGTTTGATGATGTCGGCGCTCGTCCCTTGGATCGGCGCGTTGATCGCGGCGCGTTCGCTGCCCTGCCGTTCGGCTTGATTGGGCGAGGTGATGCGCGGGAACCATGTTTTGCGCCCGAAAAGGGTGGTCGAATGACCGCATTCGCGGACCGTGGCCATCGTTTCCTGAATATAATTGGAAATGCCGGGGAAGCGTTTGAAATAAGCGTCGATGAGTGCCTGCGCCTCTTCTGGCGAGGACTCCAGACGCTTTGAAAGGCCCCAGCGCGAAATGCCATAGAGGATGGAGAAGTTGATCGTTTTGGCGCGCCCTCTTGTGTCGCGGTTGACTTCGCCAAACAGCTCAAGCGCGGTGCGGGCGTGGATATCCTCACCTTTTTCAAAGGCGTCACGCAAGGGTTCGACATCGGCAAAATGCGCCGCCAAACGCAGTTCGATCTGGCTATAGTCTGCGGACAAAATGACGTTGCCCGCTTCTGCGATAAATGCGTCCCTGATCTGACGCCCCGTTTCGGTGCGGATCGGGATATTCTGCAAATTGGGGTCGGTCGACGACAAACGCCCGGTCTGCGCGCCAACAAGGCTATAGCTTGTGTGCACGCGGCCGGTTTTGGGGTCAATCTGTTGTTGCAGGCTGTCGGTATAGGTCGATTTCAGCTTCGCCAATTGCCGCCAGTCGAGCACTTTGCGCGCGATCTCTATGCCCTGCCCTGCAAGATCCTCCAACACGGTCACGTCGGTGGAATATTGCCCGGACTTACCTTTTTTTGCGCCCTTATAGCCCATTTTGCCAAACAGGATTTCGCCCAATTGCTGCGGGCTGCCAATGGTGAAGGGTTGCCCTGCAAGGTCGTGAATTTCCTTTTCGAGCAATTCCATTTGCGCGGCGAATTCGGACGACAGCCGCGCCAAAGCGGCGCGGTCAACCTTGATGCCCAGGCATTCCATTTTGGACAAAACGGGCACCAATGGGCGATCAACCAGTTCATAGACGCTGGTCGCCTTTTCGGGGCTCAGGCGCAATTTGAGATGGTGCCATAGGCGCAACGTCACATCGGCGTCCTCCGCCGCATAACGTGTCGCGTCGGACAGCGGCACGGCGGCAAAACCAATTTGGCTTTTGCCCGTGCCCGTCACGCTTTTGTATGAAATGCATTCATGGCCCAGATGCGCCTTGGAAAGCTCATCCATGCCATGCGCCTGACGCCCGGCATCCAAGGCAAAGCTCATCACCATAGTGTCGTCATAAGGCGTGATATGAACATTGTGCCGCGCCAGCACCGACATATCATATTTCAAATTCTGGCCGATTTTTAAGACTTCCGGATCGCAAAGCAGAGGGCGTAGCTTTTCTAGCGCGGTCGCCATCGGAATCTGCTCTGGCCGTTCGGCGAACATATCGGTGCCGCCATGCGTCAGCGGGACATAGCATGCCTCACCCGGCGCAACCGCAAGGCTTAGCCCCACAAGGTTCGCACTTGCCGCCTGCAGGCTGTCGGTTTCGGTGTCAAAACCAAGCGTGCCGGTTTCGCGCGCACGGGTGATCCAATGGTCCAGCCGTTTTATATCGGTGACGCACTCATAGGCGGCTAAATCAATTTTCGGCATGGGCGCAGGGACGGCGGATGCCCCTGTTACCGGCGCGCGTTCCGCGCCGTCGCCTGCGTTCGTTGCCTTGGGGTTGCCGGCAATCGCCTTATTTGCAGCCGCCGTATCCGCGACATGCCCAATGCGCTTCAACAGCGAATTAAACCCGTGATGCTGCAAAAATTCGGCCAAAGGTTCTTCGGGGATGGCACCCAGAACCATGTCCTCAATCGCGATGGGCAGCGGGCAATCTTCCTTTAACGTCACCAAAATCTTTGACAATCGTGCCTTGTCCGCATGCGCGATTAAATTGTCACGCATTTTGGATGGCTTCATATCGGGTGCGGCGGCCAAGACGCTTTCAAGGTCGCCAAATTCCTGGATCAGCTTGGTCGCGGTCTTTGGGCCAACGCCCGGGACGCCGGGCACATTGTCCACGCTATCCCCCATCAACGCGAGCACATCGCCGACCTTGTCCGGACCCACGCCGAATTTCTCGAACACTTCCTCCGAACGGATGCGTTCGTTTTTCATGGTGTCGAACATGTCGATGCACGGTTGGACAAGCTGCATCAGGTCCTTGTCGCTGCTGACAATCGTGACATGCCAGCCAGCCGCGCAGGCCGCTTTGGCATAGCTTGCGATCATGTCATCGGCTTCGACATCTTCTTCTTCAATCAATGGCAGGGAAAATGCGCGGGTCGCGTCGCGGATCATCGGAAATTGGGGCTTTAGGTCTTCGGGCGGGTCGGGGCGATGCGCCTTATATTGGTCATAAATCCGGTTGCGGAATGTCTGGCTGGATTTATCCAACACCACCGCCATATGCGTCGGGCCATCGGCCTGGTTCAAATCATCCGCCAGCTTCCACAGCATCGTCGTATAGCCATAGACTGCACCCACCGGCTCCCCATGCTTGTTGGTCAGCGGTGGCAGCCGGTGATAGGCGCGGAAAATATACGCGGAGCCGTCAACGAGGTAGAGATGCTTTTGGTCAGACATAAAGCTGCGATAGCAGCCCGTTTTAGCCAAGTCTTTTGCTAATTTACCTCTTTGGCATTGTGCAAAATTTTAGCGCGACCCGCGCCACAAGATTAACCCGCTGGCGATGATGATGCCCGCACCTGCAAGTGACGTCAGGTCAGGCCAATCGCCAAATAACAGTATCCCAAGCCCGATAGCGATTAACAGTTGGACATAGGTCATGGGCGCAATGTCTGCGGCAGAGGCGCGCGTCGTTCCCATGAATATCAACCAATGCGCAAAGCTTGCGGTGACGGCAACCAATGTGCAGCGGGCGATGATCGTCCAATCGGGCATTCCGACGTGCAACGCCTCAACGCCAGAAAAATGGCCAATAAAGGCGGCGCTGAAGACGAAGGGCATCGCGACCGACGCAACCAGAAACTGCATCAGCAATGGCGAACCTGCCCCCGCCACGGCGCGGTTGCCAATCATGACCAATGCCATGCTCATGGCAGCCACCAGCGGAAGCAACGCCACCCATCCCAGCTCTGCCACATTGGGCCGCATGATCAGCAGCACGCCGCCAAAGGCAAGCAAGATGGCCACCCATTTGGTCGCATGGGTGCGTTCATGCAAGAAGATGGCGCTGAAAATCGCCGTAATCATGGGGCTGGTAAACCCAATGGCTGTCGCATCTGCCAAAGGCATCAGAAATATGGAGCAAAAGAAGCAGATCGTTGCCAACGCCACCGAAAACCCGCGCAAAAACTGCACTTTGGGCATGGGCATGGCAAAACCCTGCCGCCCTTCTTTCAGGAAAAGCAAAGTGCCAAGTCCAATCGCACCAATCGAATAGCGCAGCGCCGCGACCGCGGTACCCGGCCACGCCCCCGCGATAGATTTGATGACCGCATCGCCAATCGACAAAAGCGCAAAGCCGCATAGCGCGTATAATAAGCCCGACCGAGCCGACGATGATGTCACGTAATTTTCCCTAAAAGCTGCGCTGCCTTAATCGGCTTTGGGCAGAATAGAAAGCAGCACACAGTTTGAACCAAACATAAGAGTCACGGCCTGCATTACCAATTTGTTCACCATTTTTGTTTAGCACGCCATGATTAACAAAAATGGTCCACTGGAGTAGCTTAGCGTGAACGCATTTGGGAAAAAATCTGGCTTAACCGCGGGACGTCCATCATTCGGCGTCGCTCGCCCCATGACCGGCGGCGCTTTGCCCGCTGCAAAACACCCTACCATCTTGCAAGGGCGGCCGGATTATTTGGAGTCGGTAGATGGCGGCGCGCAATTCCCATCACTTGAAACTGTCGCGCTTCCCGTTGGCGGGCTCGTTCCGCAAACCGCCATGGAAGAGGCGATGACCCGCCTGTCCGACCGCGCAAACAATGCCGCCCCGGTGGACGAAGGTCCGCAGGGATTTGGAGCCTCGGTGCATAAGATCAAGGAACAAGTGCTGCCCCGCTTGCTCGAACGCGTTGACCCCGAAGCGGCGGCATCGCTCAACAAAGAAGAGCTGACAGAAGAGTTTCGCCCAATCATCTTGGAGGTGCTGGCTGAACTCAAACTGACGCTTAATCGGCGCGAACAATTTGCGCTGGAAAAGGTCCTCATCGACGAATTGCTTGGCTTTGGTCCGCTTGAAGAATTGCTAAGCGATCCGGACATCACCGATATCATGGTCAATGGCCCTCTGCAGACCTACATTGAGAAAAAGGGCAAGCTGCAGATTGCGCCCATCCAGTTTCGCGATGAGGAACATCTGTTTCAAATCGCCCAGCGAATCGTGAACCAAGTCGGCCGCCGCGTAGACCAGACAACGCCGCTGGCCGATGCCCGTTTAAAAGACGGCAGCCGCGTCAACGTGATTGTGCCGCCTTTGTCACTGCGCGGTACAGCAATCTCGATTCGTAAATTCTCCGAAAAGCCGATTACCATTGATATGCTCAAAGGATTTGGTTCGATGAGCGAGGCCATGGCCACGGCATTGAAAATCGCAGGCGCAAGCCGGATGAATATCGTCATTTCGGGCGGAACGGGTTCAGGCAAAACCACGATGCTCAACGCCTTGTCAAAGATGATTGACCCGGGCGAACGCGTTTTGACGATTGAAGACGCCGCCGAACTGCGGCTTCAGCAGCCACATTGGTTGCCGCTGGAAACCCGCCCGCCAAACCTTGAAGGCGATGGTGCCATCACTATTGGCGACCTTGTGAAAAATGCCCTGCGTATGCGTCCCGACCGGATTATTTTGGGCGAAATTCGTGGTGCTGAATGTTTCGACCTGCTCGCGGCAATGAACACGGGCCATGATGGCTCCATGTGCACGCTGCACGCCAACAACCCGCGCGAATGTCTTGGGCGTATGGAAAACATGATCCTCATGGGTGACATCAAAATCCCAAAAGAAGCCATTTCGCGCCAGATCGCCGAGTCTGTGGACCTTATCGTTCAGGTAAAACGTCTACGCGACGGTTCGCGCCGGACCACGCAGATAACCGAAGTCATCGGAATGGAAGGCGACATCATCATCACGCAGGATCTTTTCAAGTTCGAATATCGGGATGAAGACGCCGACGGCAAAATCCACGGCGAATGGGTGGCAGGCGGCGTTCGCCCCTATACGCTGGAAAAGGCGCGTCAATTTGGCTTTGACCAACCGTTTTTGGAGGCCTGCTTGGGTTAAAGGCCCTTAATGGCCAGCGCCGCCGACAGCACAGTTGCCAGCACCGAAAACACGGTAATGGCCGTCCATGGCATGAACCCCACATCGTCGATACTGGCTCGATTATGACGGCGGCGATCAGCCATACTGCTGACCAGCACCACTGAAGCAGACATCACGGATGACACCGTCCAGATATGATCTTGCCAATTCAGTTGTTCAAACCATTCCATGCGCACGCTCTTAACGCGGCTTCATCCGGCAATATAGGGCGAAGGAATGACTCGCCGGTTTGCATGGACAGGAATCTGCTTGCGCACCCGCTTTATAGTGTCGAGGTCCAGATCGACATACGCCAGGCCGGGCGAACTACCCATATCGAGTAATATCGTGCCCCAGGGGTCGACCACAAGCGAATGCCCATAAGTTTGGCGGCCATCTTCATGAACACCGCATTGTGCCGCCGCGATAATGAATGCCGCGCTTTCAATGGCCCGTGCGCGCAAAAGCGTATGCCAATGCGCCTCACCCGTAGGGACAGTAAAGGCAGACGGTAGCGTCATGATATCAACGCCCGATTTGGCATAAGCGCTAAACAGATCGGGAAAGCGCATGTCATAGCAGATCGCGAGCCCCATGAGGCCAAGTGGCGTTTGAACCATCACGGGTTTTTCTCCGCCGACATAAGCGGATGACTCACGCCAACTTTCGCCCGACGCCAGATCAACATCAAATAGATGCATTTTGTCATAACGGCCCGCAATTGTCCCGTCTGGCGAGATTATTATGCTGCGATTGGCTAACTTCTCCGTGCCGCCGTCTAAAATGGGCATGGAACCAATATGGACCCATATCCGATGTCGGGCAGCCGCCGCGAGCAGACTTTGCAGTGCCATATTATGTGATTCGTTTGCCATATATTTTCGGGCCCGCGCACGGTCACGGTCGACCATAATCGCCATCTCTGGCGCAAAATACATAGCCGCCCCATTTTCGGCGGCGCTGGCAATAGCATCTGCCATATCCGAAGCGTTGCGCATCGGATCAATAGTGCTCGTCATCTGATGCAAGGCTATCTGCATGAAAACTCTGTTGGATTATATAAAATGTAAAATGATATTTCTTTACGTCACTTTTTTTGCTGAGTAAGCAGCATTGTAGAAAACATGCAACACTACGGGAAATATTGATAGAGTCGAAATTTTACAAGATTCATGGGTTGAATTCGCAGCAGAAGAGTGTAACAGCGGCACCGGAGTGTAACGCACTTCAACAATAAGGAGCTCTATAATGCGTTTCGGTAAGATTTCTCTCGCTGCTATTGCGGCCGCTTCACTTGTAAGCGCGCCAGTAATGGCTGAATCCCTTTCGCCAGCTGCGAAGGCAGTTGGCGCTTCCAAGGTAAAGCGCGTCGGCGCTAACACCAAGGAAGAAAGCAAGCTTGGCGGCGGAAGCGGCGTAATCGTTGCTGTTCTGGCTGCGGCGGCTGTTATCGGTGGTATCGTTATTGCTTCAGGCAACGACGACAACTCGCCAACCAGCCCCTGATTTCTTCAGGATAAAGCGTTAAAAGGCGGCCTTTGGGTCGCCTTTTTTTTGTTCTCGAACGTTGATAAAGCGAAGTTGGTCGACAGGGCTGCCTGGGTATGGAAAAAAAAAGATGACAAAAATGCTCAACGTTCTTGTGACCGGCGGTGCGGGATATATTGGCAGCCACGCGGTCTTGGCTCTCATTGACGCTGGCCATCGCCCCATAGTCATCGATAATCTTGTCACCGGATTTCGCTGGGCAATAGCTGATGAAGCGACCTTTTATGAAGGTGATGTCAGCGATTCGGAACTTGTGCGAAAAATCATCAGTGAGCAGGCCATCGACGCCATCATGCATTTCGCAGGATCGGTCGTGGTCCCCGAGTCGGTCGAAAATCCGCTAAAATATTACAATAACAACACAGCCAAGAGCCGAAGCCTGATCGAATCCGCTGTCTCCGGCGGCGTTCGGCACATGATATTTTCCTCCACCGCAGCGACATACGGCATCCCCGAATCAAGCCCCGTGCGGGAAGACATGCCGACGATACCCATCAACCCATATGGGACGTCGAAATTGATGACGGAGATGATGCTACGCGACGTCGCCGCTGCGCATGATTTCAATTATTGCGCCTTGCGTTACTTCAATGTTGCCGGGGCGGACCCTTTGTGCAGGACCGGCCAATCCACTATTGGCGCCACCCATTTGCTAAAAATCGCGGTGGAGGCGGCTTTAGGCAAGCGCGCCAGCGTCAGTGTGTTCGGCACGGACTATGCGACGGAGGATGGAACGGGCGTGCGTGACTATATTCATGTCAGCGACCTTGCATCGGCGCATGTCATCGCTTTGGAGGCGCTTGTGGCCGACCCAGAACGCAGCCATACGCTGAATTGCGGATACGGTCATGGCTATTCGGTTCTACAAGTGCTCGATGCCGTTGACCGCGTGACCAACAATAGATTGGACCGCAAATTCGAAGGCCGCCGCGCGGGCGATCCTGACGCACTCATTTCCGACAATATAGCGATTAAGGAACGTTTTGGTTGGCAACCGCAATATGATGATTTGGACCAAATCGTCCAACACGCACTCGCGTGGGAACGGCGGCTGACCGATATTCAGGGTACATAATCGCTCACTTGCGCTTTGGGCGGATGTTTCCCATATCTCGGCTTATGGAAACACATTCTCACGCAAATCCGGTGACATGGTATGGCACCACCATATTATCCGTCCGCAAAAATGGCAAAGTGGTAATCGCTGGCGATGGCCAAGTGTCGATGGGCCAGACGGTGATGAAGCCAAATGCCAAGAAGGTGCGGCAATTGCATGATGGCTCCGTCATTGGCGGGTTCGCAGGGGCGACTGCCGATGCATTCACCCTTTTTGAAAGGCTGGAGCGCAAGCTTGAACAGCATCGCGGGCAATTGATGCGTGCGGCGGTCGAATTGGCCAAGGATTGGCGGACCGACAAATATCTGCGCAATTTAGAAGCGATGATGATTGTCGCCGACAAGGATGTGACCTTGATCCTGACGGGCAATGGGGATGTGCTTGAGCCGAATGACGGCATCGCGGCAATCGGATCCGGTGGGAATTACGCCTTGTCGGCGGCTCGTGCGCTCGCCGATTATGAGACGGACGCGGAAAAAATGGCACGACATGCCATGAAAATTGCAGCCGAAATCTGCGTCTATACAAATGACCATCTGACGGTTGAAACATTGGATAGCGCCCAATAGGCGCACTTCACTTGAACGCCGTTCGCAACTTCCCATTTAGGTTGTAATGAAAAACGCACTGACCCCAAAAGCCATTGTGGCTGCACTCGACGAACATATCATTGGCCAAGAGGACGCGAAGCGGGCAGTTGCCGTTGCGCTGCGCAATCGCTGGCGCCGTCAGCGTCTCGGTGCCGATTTGCGCGACGAGGTTACGCCCAAAAACATCCTGATGATTGGCCCTACGGGGTGCGGCAAGACCGAGATTTCCCGCCGCTTGGCCAAGCTGGCCGATGCGCCATTCATCAAGGTCGAGGCCACCAAATTCACCGAAGTCGGCTATGTCGGCCGCGACGTCGAACAAATTGCCCGCGATTTGGCTGAAGAGGCCGTGCGTCTGGAAAAAGAGCGCCGCCGCGAACATGTGCGCGAAGCCGCCGAGACAGCCGCGATGGAGCGCATACTGAAAACGCTGGCCGGCGACACGGCAAGCGAGGCGACACGCGAAGCATTCCGCCAACGCATTCGCGACCGGCACATGGACGAGGTCGAAATTGAAATCGAGGTGTCTGACAGTCCGACGATGCCGATGGAAATACCGGGCATGGGTGGCAATGTCGGGATGATCAATCTTGGCGAAATGATGGGCAAGGCCTTTGGCAAGGACAATCTGAAACGGCGCAAGATGAAGGTTCCCGATGCGTGGAAGAAACTGGTCGAGGAAGAATCCGAAAAGCGCCTTGACCAAGACGATGTGAACCGGGTCGCGCTTGCCGATGCCGAGGCTAATGGCATCGTGTTCCTCGACGAAATCGACAAGATTGCGGTGTCCGATGCACGGGGCGGCGGATCGGTCAGCCGCGAAGGTGTTCAGCGCGACCTGCTGCCGTTGATTGAAGGAACCACCGTCGCGACCAAATATGGGCCGATGAAAACCGACCATATATTGTTCATCGCGTCGGGCGCCTTCCACATTTCCAAGCCAAGCGATATGTTGCCCGAATTACAGGGCCGCTTGCCCATTCGCGTGGAATTGCGCGCACTGGAGCATAAAGACTTTGTCCGGATCCTTTCCGAAACCCGGGCCAACCTGCCAATACAATATACCGCATTATTGGCGACCGAAGAAGTAACACTGGAATTCAGCGATGACGCCATCGACGCCATTGCGCGCATTGCGGTAGACGTGAATTCGTCAGTTGAAAATATCGGCGCACGGCGCTTGCAGACCGTCATGGAAAAGCTGCTTGAAGACATTAGCTACGACGCCGAGGACCGCAAAGGCGAAACGTTGAAGATTGATGCTGCCTATGTCAGCAAGCAGCTTTCGGGCATCGCCAAGGACACAGACCTGTCCAAATATGTTTTGTAGCACTTGCCGCGTTAACGCGCGGCAACCGCACCCGCGCCGTCGCTTGATTGCGGATCAACGACAAGCTTCCACGCCTTGTCCTTAACAAAATAGCGTTTTGCCAATGACTGCAAAATGGTCGGCGTGACATCTTTATAGTCGCTGTACAGCTTGCCCAGTGCGACAAAGCGCTCTGGGTCATAGGTCGCCCCTTTCAACTGGTTCAGCCAAAATGTGTTACCCGACGCCGCGCGCTCAATGGCTTGCTTGACCGGTTCCACGGCGCGTTGCAATTCGTCGGCGCTAACGGGATTGGCAATCAAGTCAGCCGCAACAGAATCTGCGAAGGCAAAGAAACGGTCCACATCCGCAGGCTTAACCTGCGTATAAGCCATTAAATACCCGCCGCTGTTAAAATCGAGCGGCCAGTTGGCGGCCATGTCGGGGCTGTAGCTCGCGGCTTGTTCAGCGCGGAATTTTTCGAACAAACGGTCGCGGAAAATTGCCGCCAATGTTTCCAACTGCCGCCCCTCGGTAATGCCGCTAATGCCGCCGCCCGTTGGCCAGGCCATGACGGCTGCTGATTGATCGCTGGCCCCGCGATGCATCAGGCGCACAGGCGCAGCCGTTGGCGCGGGGAAACGCAGTTCGGTTGCCGCTGCTGATAGGGGCAAAGGCGCGCGCGGCGCCATCGCTCCGAAGCTTTTTTCCAGCGCCGCTACCGCTACTGCTTTGTCGAAATCACCGAAAAGCAGAACTTCGACAGGACCTTGCGCCATCAAAGGCTGCCAATAGGATTCAAACTTCGCTGCATCAATTTTTGCCACTTCTGCAGGCGTCGCCGCCTTCCAACGCGCGTCCTTATTGCGCAGCAGATATTCCAGATCACGTTGCAAGACCGACGTCGCCGACATTTCAAAGCTCGCATAACCCGACGTAGCAAGCGCCTTGGCGCGTTCAACGGGCGCAGCATCCCAACCGGGGTGCTCCAGCTTCGTTGCAATTAAGATAAGCTGGTCAGCAAGATCATCTGGCCGTGTGTTTGCACCAAATTGGAAGGCGTCGTCATCGACAGAGAAATTGAGCTCAATCCGCCGACCGTTGACCATCTGGTCAATTTCGGTGCGCTTGATATTGCCAATGCCATTTTCCGGCAGAACCAACGGCCCTGCCCATAACAGGTCGCCTTTGTCCGGATGTACCGCCTGATACCCGCGCCCAAAACGGACCAGCACACGAATCTGGCCGCTTTCGGCTTTGTTCGGATACAGCAATGCGCGCACACCATTGGAAAGCGTGAGCCGCGTAACATCCCATCGCGACAATGTGTCCTCGGCCACCAGCTTTCCAGGTGCACCCAATTTGGGCAGCGCGGCAAAGCCAATATTGGTTTCGGTCAGGCGCGCCGAAGTGTTTGCCGCCACCGATGTATTCAAGGCCGCTAGGGCGCGATTATCGGCGTCGGCTATCGTGACGGGCGAAGAGACCATCAACCGTGTCACATCGGCGCTGAAAAGCTTCTGCGTGGACTCCAAAAGCCGTTCGGGTGTGAACTTGTCCTTCATGCCCTCATACACCATGATGACGGTTTTCGGGGCAGCCACCGTTTCACGTATATCCACGGCGCTGACGATATCATCGGCCTGCTTGGCAGCGGCTTCGAACGGATAGCTGTCCAGCATCGTGCGCAGGGCATTACCGAACAATGTCTTTTCCCGGTCAATATCCGCAACCGACGGCGGTTTCGCAACTGCATCGGCAATGATCGCACGGACGTCACGCGTCGCGGCCTCCCATTGGTCGCCGACGGGCGTTAGGGAAACCAATGTCGCATCGGCGGTGCGCGAAATATCTTCCTGCGCGACCTGGGCAAATAGATAACTGCCGCCATTGCGCGCCTGCACCTCAAGCCTGCGGTTAATGATTTGAAGCGCCAAGGCGTCGATCAGCAATTGTTCATTATAGAGTATCGTGTCGTTCACTTTGCGCCAGGGCCGCAGATAGGCAAGGCTGACCGTATTTGGCAATGTCGGTTCAATCAGCACACGCGCAGGCGTTCCTTGTGGGCTGGGGTCGCCAAAATCTGGCTCCGGCGCACGCGCGCCTTTGCCCTTCCAATCGTTGAAATATTTCTGCACCAGATTGGCAAGCATGGCTGGCTCCATATCACCAGCCATGACGACAACGGCGTTTTCGGGGCGATACCAGCGGTCATGAAAGGCGCTGAGGCGGTCGGCATCTGCCGCCTGTAGCGTTTCGGGTGTCCCAATGGTGGACCGGTTCCCAAGGCGCTGCCCCTGAAACGCATGTTGACGCAAAGCATCGCTATAGATCATCTGCGCGCCGCTATTCTCGCGCAATTCGGCCAAAACAATCGCCCGTTCGGCATTCAGCGCGGTTGGCGAAATCCGTGGATTGCGGATCATGCCTGAAATGATTTTCACAGACTCATCCAGCTTTTCCGTGGTCGCATTGGGCAAATCGAGCTTGTAGACGGTCTGCGTCGGCGTGGTTTGCGCGTTGCTATCACTGCCGAATGTTACGCCGAACCGCTGCCAAATGCGCTTTGCCTCGCCATCAGGGACAAAGGTTGATCCGCGGAAGGACAAATGCTCGATTAAATGGGCAAAGCCTTGCTCGTCATTGTTTTCATGCAATGCGCCCGCGTCGATCCGCACCCGAATGGAAACTTGCCCCGCTGGCACATCGTTTTTCTTGACCGCATAGCGAAGACCGTTGGGCAGAACACCAAATGTCCATGTGTCATCGACAGGAACGTCGCTGCCTTCATACAACCATGGCTGCGCAACCGCCTGGGTTGCCGCCGGTGCGGCGGGTGTGGCTTGCGCATAAGCGGAAGCGGAAAGCAGCAAGGCTGCCAAGGCGAGAGCGTGGGAAAATTTGCGCATTAATGTCCTCATAACCGCACTAAGGCTTGACCGCAGATGAACGAGCCGACGAACCCCTGCTTAAATTCCACCGTCAACGGTGTCATAACCCAAACCGCGCAGACCAAGTTGCAACGCCTCAACACATTCCGCCAATTTATGCGCATCAGTGGTGCGCACGACGAAATTTGCACCGACCTTGCCCTCACGGAAAAACGGGTAGCTGCCGATTTGGCACCCCTCATGGTGCTTTTCAGTATCACCAAGCAGCTTGGCCACTTCGCTTTCGGCGACCCAGCAACCGATTTGGTGCGACAATAAGGGCACGCCGCCCTCAAGCGTGCCCGTCAACGCGTCCAACATGCCGGCGGTGATGTGCGGAACGCCCGCCATGATGAAAATATTGCCAAGCCGGATACCCGGCGCACCCGACATTTTGTTGGGGATGAGGTCAGCGCCCTCGGGCACCCTTGCCATGCGCAAGCGACCCGGATTGATCCCGCCGCGCGTTTCATAATAGGCATGCAACGCTGCGCTTGCCTCTGGATGAATAACAACCTCTACA
This sequence comes from Sphingorhabdus sp., assembly GCF_050921905.1. Classification (NCBI taxonomy): domain Bacteria; kingdom Pseudomonadati; phylum Pseudomonadota; class Alphaproteobacteria; order Sphingomonadales; family Sphingorhabdaceae; genus Sphingorhabdus; species Sphingorhabdus sp. Next base: position 1,173,095 of record NZ_CP050888.1, read on the forward strand.
CCCAGCGCAGCCGCAATTGCGTCCACCGTAATGTCATCATGTGTCGGCCCTATGCCGCCTGTCGTAAACAAATAATCATTGCGCGCACGAAGGGCGTTCACGGCCTCGACAATTGATTCCTGAACATCAGCAACAACGCGCACCTCTTTTAGGCGAATGCCCTGAATATTGAGCCAAAGGGCAATTTGGGCGACATTTTTATCCTGTGTGCGGCCAGAAAGGATTTCATCGCCGATAATTACAAGGGCGGCGGTGTAGATGCGAGATTCTGTCATCCGCACGCGATAGCATAAATCACCCCCTCGCAAAGTGCGGATTATTGCCTTATATCGCTTGCATGGAACAATATGTAAGCGTGACGCCCCAAGAGGCGATGCAGGCCCGCGACGGGACGATCAAATTGCACGGGGCAGAAGGCTTTGACGGCATGCGCAAGGCCGGACGCCTTGCTGCCGAAATACTCGACGCCTTGGTGCCGCATGTCGTGCCCGGCGTAAGCACGGAAGAACTCGATGACATTGTCCGCGCCATGACGATGCGCGGCGGCGCGGTTCCTGCCACCTTGGGCTATCGCGGTTACACGCATAGCTGCTGCATCTCGATCAACCACGTAATCTGCCACGGCATTCCGTCGGACAAGAAGTTGAAGGACGGCGACATCGTCAACATCGACGTGACGCCGCAACTGGATGGCTGGCACGGCGACACCAGCCGCATGTTCCTGGTCGGCGACGTGCCGGTAAAGGCCAAGCGTTTGGTCGACGTGACCTATGAATGCCTGATGCTCGGTATCGAGGCCGCGAAACCCGGCAACCGGGTCGGCGACATTGGCTATGCCATCCAAACCCACGCGGAAAAGCATCGCTATGGCGTGGTCCGCGATTTCTGCGGCCATGGCTTGGGCCAATTATTCCACGACGCCCCCGAAATCGTCCATGTCGGCCGCCCCGGCACTGGCCCCGAACTGCGCCCCGGCATGATCTTCACGATTGAACCGATGATCAACATCGGCAAGGCCGCAGGTAAAGTGCTCGACGATGGCTGGACGGCGGTAACACGCGACCGTTCGTTGAGCGCACAGTTCGAACATAGCATTGGCATTACCGAAGATGGTTGCGAGATATTTACGCGCAGCCTAAAGGCGTTTGATAAGCCGCCTTATTGAGGGGTTTGACAAAACAGCGTCATGCTGAACTTGGTTCAGCATCCATCGTGCCACGCGGGCCGGAGGGTTTAGAGGCGAAATGGACCCTGGAGCCGCAGGCGTGCAGAGCACAAACGAGTTCAGGGTGACGGCGTGTCTAGGTTTGGATAGCCGTTACAACCGCAACCCAGCCGTCTCATCCAATCCGGCCATGATGTTTAGGTTCTGCACCGCTGCTCCGCTCGCACCTTTGCCGAGGTTATCCAGCATCGCCAGCAGGCGCACTTGCGACCCGTCGGGCGACGCCAGCACATAGAGGTCAAGCCGGTCTGACGGGGCTTGGTTGGCGTGCATCAATAATTCGCTTGGCGCAGCTTCGGCGTGCAACGTTACAACCTTTGACCCTGCATAATGCGCGGCGAGTGCGTCGCGCAACGCATCCGCGCTGCCTGCCCCCGTCATCGCCGACAGCGGCAAGGGCACCTCAACCAGCATCCCGCGAAAGGCGCGGACGACGGCGGGCGCGAATATGGGCGGGTGGATGAGGCCTGCATGGACCTGCATTTCGGGCACATGCTTATGCGCCAGATCAAGGCCGTAGCTGCGATAGCCGATATCCGCGCCCTCGCCTTCGAAACGGGCAATCAACGCCTTGCCGCCGCCCGAATATCCCGACACCGCGTTGACCGTGTAAGGCCAATCGGCGGGGATCAAGCCAGCGGCCACTAATGGCGCGATTAGGCCCAAAAATCCCGTGGGGTAACAACCGGGGTTGCTGACCAATCGCGCTGACGCAATGCGTTCTCGCTGGCCCTTGCGAAATTCGGCAAAGCCATAGGCCCAATCGGGGTCAATACGGTAGGCCGTGGACGCATCAATGATGCGGGTGTGGCTTGAGGTCGTCATCGCCACCGCCTCTTTTGCGGCGTCATCCGGCAAGCACAGGATGACAAAGTCGGCGTCGTTCAACGCCGCACGCTTCGCGGCCACGTCTTTACGCTTGGCATCATCCAGGGCGATCAGCGTGAACTCATCGCGGCCCGACAGCCTATCGGCAATCTCAAGCCCAGTGGTGCCCGCAGCGCCGTCGATGAAGATGGATTTGGTCATTACCGCCCTATAGCCAAAGATTCGAAGCTGAGTCGAGAACTTGAAGCCCCTCCCCTTCAGGCGTGGAGGGACCAGTCCCCCGGACTGGTCCGAGAGGCTCCACGGGGTTGGGGTGGGGCCTGTAAGCCTGGCACATGGGCGGAGAGGCCCCACCCGGCTGCGACTAGCGAGCAAGCTCGCAAGTCTCGCTGCCCCTCCCCTGAAGAGGAGGGGCAATAGATCACCACCGCACCCTTTTCCGCCCCAAAATCGCGACCTCATGCTCGGCAAAACGTGCCGCCGCGTCCGCCAGCGGCTCCACGCTCACTGCCATCGCGGCTCCATTGGCGTGGATGATGTTTTCGGCATCCGCCATGATGCCGACATGGCCGGGGAAGAAAACCAAATCGCCGCGTTCCAGCGTCGCGTCTTCGGGCAATTCTGCACCAAAATCGGCCATTTGCATATCGGCGTCGCGGGGGGCCATGATGCCTTTTAGGCCAAAGACCAATTGGACAAGGCCGGAGCAATCAACCGAATCCCCGCTGCGTCCACCCCAGCTATAGGGTGTGCCGATAAGCTGCTCTGCCAAATCTGCCGGTGACGCAGCAACGCGTCCAATTTCAGACAAATGCGCTAACGGCACAAATCCATTTTCGCAGGCCAGATATTTGCCACAATCGCTAAGCTCGCCGCAGAGCAAACGCGCACCCATTGGGTAACGCGCCAGCACTGGTGCCTTCGTCATGGGTGCAGCCACCAGCAAGGTTGCCGACGCACTGACGATATGCGTGGCGGCAAAATCATCCCCCAATTCGGCAAAGCGCAGATAGCCCAAATAATTGTCGTGCAGACAATATCCCCATGCCCATTCGCCCGCGACATCCAACACGGCAAATTCTTCGCCATGCATCAACGCACTAACGGGCATCGATGTCGCATGCGCCTCCGCATGGATTTCGGTGACGGGCGCGATACCCGTGCGCAGCATCGGCACGGCATAATGCGGCGCAAAGAGCTTTCCAGCTAGGCTAATATCGGCAAGGTCGCCACGGATCGGCGTTGTCCTTTTGTCACCGACAAGGCTATGCCCACTTAATGTGTAGATAGGCCGTGCCCCCGCCTGTATCTGACCGTCTGCCAACTGTTTATGCCCCTGATCTAGTGACGCGTTCCCCGGCGCAGGCCGGGGCCCAGTACCGAAACAAAAAATTCCCTGCTTGGGCCGGACCCCGGCCTGCGCCGGGGAACACGTCGAATGATGGTACAGCCCTTAGCCGACGGGATAAGTTTCCGTCAAATAGCGAAAAACTGCACGCAATCCAAGCGCCTCTCCGCCCTTTGGCCGGCCGGGCTTGCTGGTGGGCCGCCAGGCGAAGGTGTCCAGATGCACCCAAGGCACATCGTCGGGTACGAATTTCTGCAAGAATAACGCCGCCGTGACCGCGCCGGCAAAGGCACCGCCGCTATTGGACGTGTCGGCAATGTCGCTGTCGAGCATCTCCATATAGGGCGCCCAAAGCGGCATGCGCCAGAGCGGGTCCGACGCTGCCTGTGATGCCGCTAATATGGCACTTGCGACGCTTTCGTCGTTGCTGAACATCGCTGGCAAATCGGGGCCAAGCGCAACGCGTGCCGCACCAGTCAATGTGGCAAAATCAATAATCAACTCCGCCTTGTCCTGTATCGCTTTGGTGAGCGCATCGGCCAACACCAATCGTCCTTCGGCATCGGTATTGTCGATTTCTACGCTGATGCCCTTACGGCTTTTGATAATGTCGCCCGGACGCATCGCGTTGCCCGCTATGCTGTTTTCTGCCGCTGCCACGAGCATGTGTAACCGCACGGGTAAATGCGCCGCCATAATCAGCTCCGCCAGTGCCAAAGCATGCGCCGCGCCGCCCATATCTTTCTTCATCAGCCGCATGCCGGAGGCTGGTTTGATATCCAGACCACCAGTGTCGAACGTAATGCCCTTGCCCACAATCGCGATACGCGGGTGGCGCGGGTCGCCCCATTCCAATTCAATCAGGCGCGGCGCATGCGCTCGCATCGCGGCCTTGCCAACGGCGTGGATGAGCGGATAGCCCGTTTCCAATGCCTCGCCAGCGGTGACTATGACCTCTGCCTTATGCGATTTTGCGATACGCTTTGCCTCAGCCTCCAACGCATTTGGCCCAAGGTCGCCCGCTGGCCGATTGACGAGATCGCGCACCAAAGCGGTTGCGGCGGCCTGTAAATTGGCCAAGGGAATGCGGGCGGGCTCGCGCACCAACAAGACCCGCGGTCCCATAAGCTTCGGCTCGGTCAGATATTCATGATAACGATATTGCCCAAGTATCCAGCCGAGCATAGCATCGCCCGCATCATAATCGGCAAGCCGATAGGTCCCTTCGGGAAGGCTGTCTGCTGCTTTAGCAAGATGCCACACACCAGGTACAGCGGCATCCGAAACGCCAGCGACGACAGACCATTCCCCGGGCTTATCTCCGGGCAAGATGGCGATATCGTTCGCATTGCCTTCAAACTTATGCGCCTTAATGGCGGTTCGGGCCGCATCGGATTGAAGCGCAAGCCAGGTTTCAAAACGGCCTTTGTCGGTGATATGAATCAGGGTGGCGGCCTGTTCATTGTCAGGCTGGATCAGATTGTCGTAACGCATAACGGCTATGATAGCCGGAATGGAACGTGAACGGGAGATAATTTAGAAATGTCGCGTATTTTTCTTTTGCTCATGCAATCGCACCGCCGCCCCGCACACCGCGTAGCCGCGACAATCCAAAATTCGCAAAAGCTGCCGGGCGCACTCGACGCCCGTCGTATCAAGTTCATTCCGCAGCGATAAGCGTTTCCGCATTCTCATTATGCACGCCCGCAAAATGCGGTGCCGAAAACACCATGACACCGTCATCAATAGGGTCTTGAGTCAGGATTTTCTTCTCTGCCGCGTAATTTTGCAAAACACGCCATGGGTGACGATCGCCATTCTTTGGTAGCTTATCGAAACTGCGCGCGAAATAGCCGGAGCTAAAGTCCGTCACAAATGGCAATTTGGGCATGTCGGGATCATCCAGCACCGGCGTCGCCACCAGTGCATTTTTGTCATCCATTTTCCATAGCAAGCGGCAAACATAATCCGCCACAATATCGGTCTTTAGCGTCCAAGATGCGTTGATATATCCAAATACGCTGGCAAAGTTCGGGATGTCGTTGAACATCACGCCCTTGTAATTGAAATGCGCACCGAAATTGACGGCTTTGCCGTCGACGCTGATGGCGGTCTTGCCCATGGTGACAAGGTTCAGCCCCGTTGCCGTGATGACGATATCGGATTCGATATGCTTGCCCGATTTCAATTGGATGCCCGTTTTGGTGAAATGGTCGATATGGTCTGTGACAACCTCCGCCTTGCCCTCGGTAATCGCCGTGAACATGTCGCTATCCGGAATGAGGCACAGGCGTTGTTCCCATGGGCCGTATTTCGGGACAAAATGGGTGTCGACATCAACCGACGCAGGCAAAGCCTCACGCGCCATATTGACCAACTTCTCCCCCAGCTTTGCAGGGTTCCGTCGCGCATACCAATAAGTGAAACGCTGCATATTGATATTGCGCCACCGCGTCAGCGCATAGGCCAGCCGCTCGGGCATGATCTTGCGCACAAACTTCGAAAACGGGTCAATGGCAGGCCGCGATACCATATAGGTTGGCGAACGTTGCAGCATGGTAACTTGCGCGCCTTGTTGCGCCATCACAGGGACAATCGTCACCGCCGTCGCGCCCGAGCCAATTACTGTAACCTTCTTACCCTTATAATCCAAATCCTTGGGCCAATGCTGCGGATGGATGATTTGACCGCCAAAGTCGGCTTCGCCCGCAAAATCGGGCTTATAGCCCTGATCATAGTCGTAATAACCAGCGCACATAAACAAGAACCGCGCCGCAAAATGCCGTTCGGCACCGCCATCGACAGCCTTGGCCGTTACGTGCCAGCGGGCATCGGGGCTCGACCAATTGGCCGAGACAACCTTGTGACCAAAATGAATGTGCGGAGAAATACCATATTCGTCAGCGGTTTCATGAACATATTCGTGAATAGAGGGGCCATCCGCGATCGTTTTTTCATGCAACCATGGTTTGAAACGATAGCCCAGCGTGTGCATGTCGGAGTCTGACCGTATACCGGGATAGCGAAACAAATCCCAAGTCCCGCCCATATCGGCGCGTTGTTCCACAATCGCATAGCTTTTGTTCGGGCATTGCATCGTCAAATGCGCCGCAGCGCCAATACCGGACAGCCCGGCACCCACAATCAAAACATCTATAGTCGTCTCAGCCTGCGCCATATGCCTCTCCATTTTGTGCTAAAAATCTTACTGACATCGTTGCAAATTGCAACTCGCTTTCGTGTGAGGGGAAATGCCGCTACGGCAGTGCTGAACATAAAGGAAATTAGGGTCAGGACCACTTAAATCCACCTTCGCGGATTGAGGCCATTTGTTAAATCGCGGTAACATTTGGCACCTTCTTTCCTCGTCCAGCGTTCTAACCTTGTCCGCTCATGAGAAAAGGAATGAGAACATGCATAAGAACGGCGACAAAATCGATGTGACTGAGGTTGAAGCGAGCGGCGGAGTCAAAAATGTCGGCCTGCGTTATGTCCTGGCCATATCGCTTTTACTGGCAATCATTATTTTATCGGCCATGTGGATGACGGGGGCCGCGCTGAATTAGCGCCCACCCTTCTTGAAATCCGGTCACGCAACGCCTAGTTCGGGAAATGCGGGCCGGGCCCCTCTGGTCGTCAGGTGACGGCGATGTCGGACCGCTTCATCGATTGAGGAGGAGACCCGAAATGAATGCAGCCGTTGGAATGCCGTGCCCTGTTTGCAAGGTGCCACTTGTCATGAGTGATCGCCAAGGTGTCGAAATTGATTATTGCCCACAATGTCGCGGCGTATGGCTGGATCGTGGTGAGCTGGATAAGATTATCGAACGCAGCGCCGCTGCCGACATGCCGCCGCAACCTGCCCCTGCCCCGCAGGCACCACCGCCACCCCAAGGCGGCTTTGCCCCACAGGGCTATCCTATGCCGCATCAAGGCTATGGCCATGGCTACCCCTATAAGAAGCGAAAGAAATCGTTTCTCGAAGAGCTTTTCGACTAGAACACAAAAAAAGGGCCGCCTTTCGGCAGCCCTTTTTTTTGCTTTTGCGGCTGATTAATCAGCTGCGGATAGGTTGATGGCCGAAGCCTTACCGTTGCGGCCAATTTCGACTTCGAAATTCACGCGCTGTTCTTTATCCAGCGTGTGCATGCCGGCTGCCTGAACAGCCGAGATGTGCACGAAGCTGTCATCACCGCCGCCATCAGGCGCGATAAAGCCATAGCCTTTGTCTGCATTGAAAAATTTTACGGTGCCTACTGGCATAATATGTTCCTTTCACGAAACAGGTGACCACCTGACAACAGCGCCAAGTGGGTAGCCAAGTCGTGGTAGGAAAAACGTTGCCCGTTCCGATTTTGTGACCGGAGACGCGCCTCAAAAATCCGTCGCGGTCGACGATAGCGTGCTACCCTTATACGCCTGATTTACATAATGTGCAAACTAGAAGCGAAAATAGCGGCTTATTCCTGCTCAGCGCCATTTTCGATCATTTGCGTCGCAGGCGTATCACTTAGTCTTTTCCGGTTGGCGACCACACTTTTGGAATAATGCGCGATGCTGCCGCTAACGATCGCCTCGGGGGTGCTACCCAGCTTTCCGGTCATCAGGTCGCAGCCAAGCTTTATGTTCGCCGCGACCTTCTCAGACACCATCCGCCCCGCCTCTTGCACAGCCGCCGGCCCGCCTTGCGCCAGACTGCCGATCCGCATCGCGATTACTATATTGGATTCGGCGGCAAGCGCCCAGGCATCCATGCCGATGTCGAACCAATTGGGGTTTTTCGGTGTTGTGGTCATGCCCAACCCTAACCCGCCCAGCCAGAATGTCACGCAGCAAAAGCACGGGCAGATTAAGACCGTTGACCAGCATTCATTGGGTGCTGCTGCCTGCACCCGATCTTCGCGCAGTTTCGCTTTCACTTTCCGCTTCGGCGTCTTGTTGCGAAGTTGCAGGCCCAACTCCCGGTATATCCGCCGGGTGCGCTTGTGATTGATCTGCCAACCCTCCCGCTGCAGCAACACATGGATACGCCGATAGCCATAGCGTACCCGCGTTGCCGCCAACTCCTTGATCCGCAGTTGAAGACTGGCCTGATCGGGACGGCGGGACTTGTAACGAATGGTCGCCCTGCTTGAAGGGAACGCATCACAAGCCCGTCGCTCACTGACCCCGTAACTGGCCTGCAAATAGCCAACCAGTTCACGGGCCCGATCAGGCCTTAAAGCTTTCGTTTGATGACATCCTGCAGCATCTCCTTGTCCAGACTGAGATTCGCCACCAATCGTTTGAGGCGAACATTCTCTTCCTCAAGCTGCTTTAGCCGCTTCATCTCAGACGGCATCAACCCACCATATTTGCTTCGCCATCGATAATAGGTCTGGATCGATATGCCAGCCTTGCGACAAACTTCCTCAACCGTCGTTCCATCCTCTGCCTGCTTCAATATGAACGCCATCTGCTGCTCGCTGAACCTACTCTTCTTCATGCCAAAATCTCCTGGCTGACAAATGCCAAACCTAACCGAGATTTTTCTCACAAAAAATGGACCAATTTGAAGGGATCAGGTCAGAATCCCTTTCATTACTGTGATGATTTCGTAGGGTGTCAGCAAAGCTCGATCCAATCGACCGTTCTTATGGTTGCATTTCGCGCAAACACCTTCCCGGAGCATGAAATCATCCGGACAGCCTAATGCTTCTGGGACGATATGCTCCAAAGATTTTGCCCCAGCTGAACCGCACCAAATGCAGTTTTCCATTTCCCTCTCCTGAGTAGAAAATGCGACCTAGGCTGGCCTTTGGAACCTAGAGTTAGATGCCGCCGTAAATATATCCACAAGCCATTCAGGATCATGATACTGAAATTGCTGAAATGCGCTTCGTTCTAGAGCGTTTGTCGATCATTCTGGGTCATATCCGCATGAGCTGAAGTAATTGGCGCATTCGTGGGGCTGGAAGATATCGACGAGGTTGCCGATCCGGGTCCAAAGGCCACTCACGGTTCGTTCTTCTGCCTTTCGCAGCATTGCTTTGAGTTTGGAAAAGGCCTTTTCGATTGGATTGAAGTCGGGGCTGTATGGCGGCAAGAACCGTAGTATTGCGCCCGCGGCCTCGATCCGTTCGCGCACTGATACCCGTTTGTGGCTGGACAGGTTGTCCATGACGACGACGTCACCGGGCCTCAGTTCCGGTACGAGCACCTGGGTGACATAGGCTTCGAACCAGTCTCCGTTGATCGGACCATCCAGCACCATCGGCGCGACCATGCCGGTCATGCGAAGGCCCGCCACCAGTGTGGTCGTTTTGCGGTGGCCATGCGGCAAGCCCATGCGCAGGCGTTCGCCTTTGGGGCAGCGGCCATGGCTGCGGGTCATGTTGGTCGCAGTCCATGTTTCGTCGATGAAGACGAGGCGCTCCGGGTCCAGATCGATCTGGCCGTCGAACCAGTCGTGCCGTTGCTTCAGGACATCGGGCCGGTCCTGCTCGATGGCATGGCCAGTCTTTTTTTACGCGTCATGCCACGGCGCACAAAGAAGCGGTGAAGCCCGGCCACAGAGACGGTCAGGCCCATCTCGGCCAAGCCCGTGCGTAACTCTTCAAGGGTGATATCCTTTCGTGCCGCCCAAAGAGCCAAAATATCGTCACTGCGCTCTTCAACCCGCCGCGAACGCATATCACCACCTTGAGGCCTCGGTGCAAAGCTGCCGGTCTCGCGCCGCTGCGCGTGCCAGCGGATCGCCGTCGATGGCGCAACGCCAAAGCGGGCAGCTGCCCCGCGACAACTCATACCATCATCAACCGCCGCCAAAAGCCGCGAACGCAAATCCATCGATAGTGGTTGACCCATCCATGCCAGCCTCCTTCACCGGCACCGATACTGAATCAGAAATCACGGCCGATGGGAATCCCCTTTCGATTCAGACGGCTCGAAAAACGCTCTAATTCAGTTAAATCTTGAGGACATTGACTTCGATAATAAATATGTTCTTTACTGTAAACCATGGTGTAAAAGTTGATTTCATCAACCTCTTGTTTTGACAATTGGATCGACATAAAGCGCCCCGGCACAGAATAGCTTGAAGGGCAATCATATCCGATAGCAAGCTGCGGAGTGAGTGGGACCAGGCATCTCGGATTGAAAGGTGACGGCGGTCCGCCAGATCGAAAATTATTCAGCATTCCGTCCCCGAAGATGAACTCACCTTCGCCAGCAGTCATGAATATATATTTGCCTCTTTGACTCATAGCTTTAGCGTAGTCTGTCAGCACGTGCCGTTGGTTGCCCGAAATGAGATGGTCTGGCACTGGTCCATCGTGAAATGGTTGAACGCCAACTCGGATTGAATTTCGAAATCCGGGGCTCCGAACTACCAACGAAGCAATGCATTCGCTTAACAAACTGGAATCTTGCTCGAACTGCCAGACGGGTAAAAACCGAGCGGAGATGTCACCAACGTTGGCGGATGAGAGCCTAACGCTATTTTCGAATAACTCGATCAGTTCACGAAAACCGGTATCAGCTCGACCAAATATATACTCAAAACTCTCGTCCCACACCGTAGGCACGTCAGCTATTTGAATTCGATGCGCATTCCTTATTTGACCAAACGTGCCGTTCTTTGAAGTTTTAATTTCACCCCTGCTATTCCTTCTATGGACTAGTCCTTCAGGATTTCTCCAGTATCGCTGCAGACTTTTTGGAAAATAATGGTGCTCGGCACTCTTTGTTCGTTTGTGAGGCAGGGTTGGTTTTTTCATAGTGTCGACAGCACCCTCCTTATTTGGCTAAATATCAATCATGCTCCCGATCACCAACACCCATATACAACTCCCGCCCGGTTTCGTCATAGACCTTGCTCATTTGCGCCATGCCGGCCTCTGCTTCTTCGGCGGCGACGAAATTGTCCGCTGACTGGTTCTGCAACCGCGCAAACTCCCGCACTTCCTGGCTGATCTTCATCGAACAAAACTTAGGCCCGCACATGCTACAGAAATGCGCGGTTTTGGCGCCTTCGGCTGGCAGCGTCTGGTCGTGATATTGCTCCGCGGTGTCGGGGTCGAGGCTCAGGTTGAACTGGTCGCGCCAGCGGAATTCGAAGCGTGCCTTGCTTAGTGCATCGTCGCGGACTTGCGCGGCGGGGTGGCCCTTGGCCAAGTCGGCGGCATGCGCGGCAAGCTTATAGGTGATCACGCCGACCTTCACATCGTCACGGTCAGGCAGGCCCAAATGCTCTTTTGGCGTGACGTAGCAGAGCATCGCGGTGCCGTACCAACCGATCTGCGCCGCGCCGATGCCGCTGGTGATATGGTCATATCCCGGCGCGATGTCGGTGGTGAGCGGTCCAAGCGTGTAGAATGGTGCCTCGCCACACGCCTCCAACTGCTTTTCCATATTCTCTTTGATCTTGTGCATCGGGACATGCCCTGGCCCTTCGATCATGACCTGAACATCCTGCGCCCATGCGCGCTTCGTCAGCTCACCCAGCGTATAGAGCTCGGCAAATTGCGCTTCGTCATTGGCGTCGTAAATGCTGCCGGGGCGCAGGCCGTCACCAAGGCTGTAGGCGACGTCATAGGCCTTCATAATCTCGGTGATTTCGTCAAAGCGTTCGTAGAGGAAGCTTTCCTTATGATGCGCCAAGCACCATTTCGCCATGATGCTGCCGCCGCGTGACACGATGCCCGTCATGCGCTTTGCCGCCAATGGAACATAAGGCAGGCGGACGCCCGCGTGGATGGTGAAATAATCGACGCCCTGTTCAGCTTGCTCAATCAACGTATCGGCGAAGATTTCCCATGTCAGGTCTTCTGCCACGCCGCCGACCTTTTCCAGCGCCTGATAAATCGGCACAGTGCCGATGGGAACAGGCGAATTGCGGATGATCCATTCGCGGGTGTCGTGGATGTTACGGCCAGTGGACAGATCCATAACGGTGTCAGCACCCCAACGGATCGACCAGACCATCTTGTCGACCTCAGTCGCGACATCGGACGCAACCGCGCTGTTGCCGATATTGGCGTTGATCTTCACAAGGAAATTGCGGCCGATCGCCATCGGTTCGGATTCAGGGTGGTTGATATTGTTGGGAATGATCGCGCGGCCACGGGCGATTTCGTCGCGGACAAATTCGGGCGTGACATAATCGGGGATCGACGCGCCAAAGCTTTCACCATCGCGCTTATATTCGGCCAGCCGCGCGCGGCCCAGATTTTCGCGCTCGGCGACATATTCCATTTCAGGCGTGATGATGCCCTTACGCGCATAATGCATTTGGCTGACGTTCATGCCGGGCTTTGCACGGAGCACTTGTTTGCGGACATTGGGGAATGGCGCGACGCCGCCGCTGCGGTCGGGGCCAAGCTGACCATTGTCTTCGGGTTTTACCTCGCGCTGGGTGACTTCAGTCACATCGTTGCGCGTCATGATCCACGGGCGGCGCAGTTCGGGAAGGCCAACGCTAATGTCGATGCGGGCGTTGCTGTCGGTATAGGGGCCGCTGGTGTCATACACGCGCACAGGTGGCTCGCCGGAGCTAGGTTCCAAATGGATTTCGCGCATCGCGACGTTCAACGGGCCAACATGGATTTTCTTGCTACCCCGAATAGGGCCAGTGGTGACGCCGATCTCAGTGCGTGCGGGAACGTCTGCCATTATCTCTCTCCAAAATGTCATAAGGAAAGCGAGTAAGCGTGAAGACCGGGCTCGGTCCTCGCCAGTCCCCCGGACTGACTGCGGTCTCACCTCCCTACGCCCGTGCAAACGGGATCAGGTTCAGCGGGTCGCGGGCATATCAGCACCGCCTCTCAGTCGTTCGACTCCCCGGGGATAAAATGAGATAGCCGAGGTGGCGCAGTCAGTCCAGCAAGATAAATATCGCGACGGTGATGACCATCAACGCAAATATCGTGCGGGCAATTGCGGTGCGTTTTTCCAGCAGCTTCGCCAATGGCAATGCGGCCAATGTTCCGCCTGCACCGCCGACAACTAACGCACCGAACAGTGGCCAGATCAGCTGTCCTGACGCGGCATAAGACAGGCTGGTTGCTCCGCCAAACAAGCTGACCGACACCAAAGACGATGCGCCAGCGTTGGCGAGCGTCATGCCGGTAGACGCCATCAGCCCCGGCGCAATGAGGAACCCACCGCCAATGCCGAAAAACCCTGCGGCAAGGCCCGCAATCAAGCCGATCGGCGCAAGTTTCAGCACCATCGGAGGCGTAAGACGCACAGCAGGGTCGCCATCGCTTTTCTTTGGAATGAGCATGGAACCTGCAATGGCGATCATCGCAATTGCAAACCACATCAGCAATGCGTCACCATCCACTTGCTTTGCCAATTGTGCGCCCACAAGCGCGCCTGCGAGCCCGGCTATCCCGAAGGTAATCGCGCAAGGCCATTTGACTCGCCCTGCCCGTGATTGGGCGGCAAGGCCGATGGACGCATTCACCGCGACCGCCGCTGCGGATGTGCCAATCGCGGCGTGTGTGTCCGTCAGGCCAACAACATAAATCAGCCACGGCGTTGCCAACACCGACCCGCCGCCGCCAAACAAAGTCAGAAGCAGCCCAATTAAGGCGCCGCCAAGTCCGGCAAGCAACAGTGTCTCCATCGCCATGTCAGATGGACTTCACACGGTTCCACGGGGCAAGCATCAACAATCGTGCCATGCCGCAAAATCCGCTGATGCCAGCAAAGGTCAACCCTGCCCCGACGAACCCAGATAGACCAAACCATGCAGGAGAAACAAGAAAGCCAAGCAGAACGCCGATGAGCACAAGCGAACCTGCGGCAATCTGAACCTGACGCATAATCTCCATCGGCGCGTCGGCATTGGTTGCCACGGGCAAGCCAGCCTTGGTCCATGCATCCAGCCCGCCCTGCATTACAAAGGCATCGCCGTTCACCCGCGCGGCAAGGCGATCACAGGCACCAGCGGTGCGCATGCCCGACCTGCAGGTGAAAATTACATCGGCGTCGGGATCAACCGACAGATGCGCCTTTTCCCATGTCGACAGCGGTTGTGACTGGGGGCCAGTGATATGGCTGCGGACAAATTCATCTGCCTCCCGAATGTCGACCAAGATGGCGCGTCCGGCATCGAGACGTTCACGCACCTGTTGCGGTGTAAGTGGGTGGAGTAAAGCGGTCATATATGCGTCCTCATTTCGGGTGGACAGAAGAGTTCGGCCAGCGTCTGCATGATGCGCATCGCGGCCTGGTCGGCGACACGGTAATAGATTGTTTGGCGTTCACGCCGTGTCGCCACAACGCCTTCGTCACGTAAAAGTGCCAAATGCTGCGACAAGGCGGATTGCGACAGGCCAATACGCGATTGGATTTCACTCACCGATAGTTCGCCATCGGCAAGCTGGCACAAGACCATCAGCCGTTTTTCATTGCTCAGCAGACGCAACAACGCCGCGGCGCGGCCAGCACTTTCCTCAAACAGGCTGAGGTCAAAACGGGTCATATCAAACATGATGTGATTATATGCTTTTAATCTAATTTAGCAATTGCTAATATAAATGAAGAAGGAGACGACTCATGCATCCGTCCATCCAAGCTTTTTTCGATCATGCGACCAATACCGTCAGCTATATTGTCTACGACCCCGCCACGAAAAAAGCCGCGATCATTGACCCCGTCCTCGATTTCACGCCGCGCAATGGTCGCATAGCAACAACTTCCGCTGATGCGCTGCTCAAGGCGGCGGCAGGTCAGGGTCTCGACATCATCTATGTGTTGGAAACGCACGCTCATGCCGACCATCTTTCGGCCGCGCATCATCTACGCCAAGTCACGGGTGCCCCTGTTGTCATTGGCGCGCAGATTACGCAGGTTCAAACAATATTCGGCGCATTGTTTGAAGCCGACGATGTCACCCATGACGGGGCAGCTTTCGACCGCTTGGTACAGGACGGCGATAGTTTGCAACTTGGTAACCTCTCAATCAACGTTCTGCACACGCCCGGCCACACGCCCGCTTGTGTAACTTATGTCATCGGTGATGCGGCATTTGTCGGAGACACCATGTTCATGCCGGATTATGGCACCGCGCGCGCCGATTTCCCTGGCGGAAGCGCGCACGCGCTTTACGGGTCCATACGCAAGATACTCGACCTGCCGCCTGAAACGCGCATTTTTGTCGGCCATGATTATTTGCCCAAAGGGCGAAGCGAATATGTCTGGGAAACGACCGTTGCCGACCAGCGCGCGCACAATGTCCACATGCATGACGGCATCAGCGAAGCAGAGTTCATTGCAATGCGGACCGCGCGCGACAAAACATTGGAGGCGCCGCAACTCATCCTGCCAGCGCTTCAGGTGAATATCAGAGCTGGCGCGCTACCACCGGCATCACCGGGCGGGCATGTCTATCTAAGATTGCCGATAAACGCGCTCTAGCGCGGCTCCCTCGTCAAAAGGTGTAGCTGATCCCGCCCGCCATAAACCATTGGTCCGCGTCGCCGCGCAGCGATGTGACGGGTGATCGTGCGGCATCGTTGGTTAACCGGGAATAATTGATGAGACCATAGATTCCCCATCCGCCATCGCGCGCGTCGCCTGATAAATCGACCGCGCCGAGCAGGCTTGCGCCATAGCTTTTCCAGCCGCCCTTCGCGTCGAATAGCGGCAGTCCGCTTGCGATGCTACCGGCTTGATCGATGCTGAAATAGGTATCGGCGTAGTTACCGTCTACATGCGTTGCCGACAGGCTGAACATAGTAAATATCGCGGTCGACAATGGCGTAGCATAGCTGATGCTTGGGCTGATGATGCGGCCCTTATGTGCGCCGGCCACATCCCACTGAATGTCGCTGGAAATGGTTACGACATCGAAGCGATGCAGTATTTTGGAGAATGACACCCCAGCGGTGGCACCGACCTCGATAGCGACATCTTCCTTGCCCAGCAAACGGACCACGGGGTCCTTGATATCGCCATTGCGGTCCATGCGGAAACGTAACAAAGGGCCTGCGAGGAATTTCACATCCTTGCCACTGTTTCCATCGGCGATGAGGTCAACATACAGCCCCGGGCCACGTGCGCCAAAGTCAATGCCTTTGACGCTACCTTGAACAAGCGGTGCCGGAAAAAGTTCATATTGGTCGGACCCATCGTAGCTGGGACTTAAGCCTGCACCAAGGCCAACCGTCACCCAGTCACCGGCAAATACGCTGCGATTGGGGCGTTCGTCTGCGGGCGCTTGATCTTCTTGAGCAAAGGCAGGTGCGCAAAGCGCGACGCTAGCAAACAAGGCGGCGGCGCAGTATTTAAAGATCGTCATGAAATGCTCCCGTTGAACCAGATATGGGAACGACCCAAATGTTCACTTAGTTCCTCTTACACTAAAGCTATGCGCATTAGAGCATATATTTCATTTTAACCCGCTGGCTGACTTCAGGGGCATCAATGGCAAAAGCGGCAGCTTTGAACTTCGGCGGCCCAGTGACGATCGCGGGGTTGCGCGAAAAACCAAAGCCTTCTTTCGGAACGAATATGGCCATGTCCATTTTGCTATTGCCATTTTCATCATGGACCAAGGCTACGGCATAGGTGCCTTGGGTAATGCCGCGGAAGGAAACCTGCGCAGAATCGCGCGCTGGCACAGTGGCGCGAAAGCTTTTCGGATCTTTACCGCAGTCGGGGAAAAAGCGGGGATTTGCGGTAACGCAGACCAGAATATTGCCCTTCATACTGCGCAGGCCGTAAATATTGACCTCAAGCGTTGCCGGGGATGCTGTTGCCTCAGCCGCGCTCGTGAGGGCGGCGGCTCCAATCGCCGAGGCCAAGATCAGTGCCGCACATTTTGTCCCAAAACCTGAAATATAAACCATAATTCCCCCTATATGCGTCATGGTGCTTCTGGTGGTGCGTCGCCGTTATCAGCCAGCGCCCCAACCTGCCATTAACTATGAATTTGGGAAAGCATTCCCACCCCATATGGTTGGTCACGCCCATGATCGTCATGATCGCTAACACAGCGCCCAATGCCCCAACATGAACGGGTATTAGAAAAACCAGCACGGGTATGACGAACGCGCCGGACAACGCCTCCCATGGATGAAAGGCCATCGCGGCCCAAGCGGTCGGCGGGCGGCTTTCATGGTGAACCGCATGTGCAGCCTTGAACCAAAATGGTCGATGCATCAGGCGGTGCGTCCAATAAAACCACGTATCATGCGCCCCTAAATACAGGAAAACCGAAACCGGAAGATACCACGCAGGAAACGCGTTCACGTCGGTGTAGATCTGCGTCCAGCCAAAGCTATCCCAGCCCCAGGCAACAATACCGGCAGGAATGCCATAGATGGCAGCGCTGGCAAGGCTCCAACCGATTTCGCGCTTAATCTGGATATCAAGGCCAGCATATAGCCCGGGTTCCCGGATCTTGGTTGCCCAAGCGAACGCGCCGCTGACAAGCAAATAGCGCGTTCCCACAATCGCCGTCATCGCCGCAGCAGACAAAATCAAGACAAGCAAGCTATCCATATCGTGGCCTTAGCCTTTTTGCGATTACTTTAGCAAATTGCGCGTTTTGAACGTTTTCGGGCCGGATATACTGATAACATCACCATCATGCATGACCGATATTGGCCCGTCATAACGGGTGCCCGCTTCACCTAATAACGCAAACTCGAGCAATTTGGGTACAGACGGCACGATATGCGTGAAGGCGATCATGCCCACATCGGCCGACGTGGCAACATCGGCGGCCAGTTCGGGGCTGATATGGTAATTTTGGATGTCGTCAAAAATTTTGGCGCGGTTGGCCATGCCAGCCTTTTGCGCGCTGTTGGCGAGCGTAGCGACGATCCGCGGGGAAAGCAGCTCGCTCAACAACAGATCCGAACCCTTGGCCGCAACCGCAAGTTTCGGCGTAAACGCCGTGTCGCCTGTGATCGTGACGCTCTTGCCATTATAATCGACGCGATAGCCAAATGCGGGAGTGATTGGGTCATGGTCGACGGCAAACGCCGTGATACGGACGCCGTTGCCCGCATACACTATCCCCGGCTGGATAGCCGCGCCTGTCATACCAAAGCCGGACGGCGGCACAACGGCTTCGCCATGATGCGCAACACGGTAAGTGGAATCAATGCGATAGGCCGCGTTCAACCCGTCAGTGATTTCGGAGACGCCACTGGGGCCGGACACCTTCAAAGGCGTTTTGGCGCTCGTCCCTGCCCAGCGTTGCAAGGTAAATGGGCCAAGGCCTTCGAAATGGTCGCTGTGTAAATGCGTCAGCCACACGCCTTGCACTTTATCCAGAGGCATCCCCATCAGGGACAATGTTTCGCCAGAACCTTCACCCATGTCGAATACGAACAGCCTACCACTGGCGATAACCACAGTACAGGCGGCGGCGCGATCGCGACTTGGTAAGGGGGAACCCGTGCCACAGAAACCGACATGCAGTTGGTCAGCCGGCAAATCCGCCATCACGTTGCGCGCCATAGCGCCATCTGCGGCGCGACTAACAAGCGCCATCGCGATTGTGTCGCGCTGCGTATAAGCAACCGCGCACACGAGCCCGATTAGCCCAAGCACCCCCAAAAGCCATTTTTTACGCATGTTCACCCCCCATATGCAGCAGCTTTCGCTGCGAACCGTGCGCGACTCCTACCTATCTTGCGTCTGAATAGCATGTAGAAAATATTGCGCCATCGCGCCGCTGTTGAAAATGATGGCTTAGGGTCAGGACCACTTAAATCCACCTTCGCGGCGTCAAGACGTCCTTCGGATTTGACCCACACTGTCCATTGCCACGTTGGCAAGCTTGGACTTAGAACCACTAAGCCCTGCGCTTGCCGCCTTGCACTGAACAATATGGCCTCAAACCGCGAAGGTGGATTTAAGTGGTCCTGACCCTAGAAAGCTGTGCATTACAGTGGCAGGGGCCTTTCCCTTGCAAAATGCCTGCGCTAGGACATTGGCGTGACTTTCGAAAACATCAAATGCGACGTTGCCATTGTTGGTGGTGGTCTAGCTGGCGGGCTGATCGCGCTGGCACTTGCAGAGACGCGGCCCGAGTTACATGTTGTACTGATCGAACAAGGTCAAAGCTTTGGCGGCAATCATATCTGGAGCTACTTTGCGAGCGACATTTTGCCTGAGCATCGCTGGCTGACCGCGCCTTTGGTCACTTATGGCTGGTCGGGTTATGACGTGAAATTTCCCGCGCACAGCCGGTCGCTTGATAACATTTATTACACCATCGAATCTGAACGCCTCGATTGGGTTTTGCGGCATAATCTGCCGGCATCTTCCTTAATGCTTGGCCGAGAAGTGAAAGCGGTTTCACCGCGTCTCGTGGTGCTCGACGGCGCGCAGCGGATCAACGCAGGCGGTGTTATCGATGTGCGCGGCGCTGGCGATTTGTATCATCTCGACTGCGGTTGGCAAAAATTCACGGGTCAGTTGATGCAATTGTCCGAGCCGCACAACATCACCAAGCCAATCGTCATGGACGCCACGGTGGACCAACATGACGGCTATCGTTTCGTTTACGTCCTGCCCTTTGCGATGGATAAGCTGTTTGTCGAAGACACTTATTATAGCGACAAGCCCGACCATGACCCGCGCATTTTGCGGCAACGGCTGGCGGCTTATGCTGACGAAAAAGGCTGGAAAGTCGAACGCATCTTGCGAGAGGAAAATGGCGTTTTACCGGTTGTCATGGGCGGCGATCTGGAAAGTTATTGGAATAGTGGCAGCGGTCGGACCGCCAAGGCCGGCGCGCGGGGTGCCTTTTTTCAACCCGTCACCAGCTACTCCCTGCCTGACGCCGTGCGCAACGCGATTTTCATTGCAGAGCAGCCGGAACTTGACGGTGACAAATTGAACCTCGCGCTGCGTCAACGGGCGGAGGAGCATTGGCGTAAGGGCAAATTCTTCCGCATATTGAACCGCATGCTCTTCCGCGGCGCAGATGGTGCGGACCGGTATAAGATATTGGAACGATTTTACCGGCTAACGCCCGGATTGATCGAGCGCTTTTACGCTGGAAATACGACGCTTGGGGATAAGGCGCGGATCCTCTCCGGTAAGCCACCCATTTCCATAGGACGGGCGATAAAAGCGATCCGGAGCAAAAAAAGGTGACCAAGACAGCCGCCATTATCGGTGCCGGTTTTGGCGGCCTCGCCCTCGCCATCCGCCTGCAGTCCGCAGGTATATCGACCACAATAATCGAAGCGCGGGACAAGCCCGGTGGCCGTGCTTATTATTGGGAGAAGGATGGCTTTACCTTTGATGGTGGCCCGACCGTTATCACTGATCCGCCATGCCTGGAAGAATTATGGGCGCTGTCTGGTCACAAGATGGCGGACGATGTTGAATTGATGCCTGTGTTCCCGTTTTACCGCCTCAACTGGCCGGATGGTACGAATTTCGATTACTCCAACGATGCGCCGGGGCTGAAAACGGAGATCGAGAAGTTAAACCCCGAAGATGTTGAGGGCTATCGCAAGTTTCTCGAATATTCAAAGGGCGTATATGAACAGGGCTATCAAAAGCTTGGTTCGGTTGCGTTTCTCGACTTTGCCTCCATGATAAAGGCCGCGCCAGCGCTGACGAAATATCAGGCATGGCGCTCGGTTTATTCGATTGTCTCTTCTTACGTCAAAGATGAAAAATTACGCGAAGCGCTGTCGTTTCACACCTTGCTCGTTGGCGGCAATCCGATGAGTACCAGCGCAATTTATGCGCTCATCCACACCATCGAAAAAGAAGGCGGCGTATGGTTTGCCAAGGGCGGCACAAACCGCCTCGTCAATGCCATGGTAACGCATTTCGAACGGCTTGGCGGGGCCGTTCGTTTGGACGATGCCGTCGCAGAAATTGAAACACGCGGTGACAAGGTCATAGGCGTGCGGACAAAATCGGGTTGGCGCATGGATTGCGACATGGCAGCATCAAATGGCGATGTGATGCACACGTACAAAGATTTGTTGACCGGTAACAAGCGAGGCGAACGGGCAAGCAACGCCCTTCATCGTAAAAGCTGGTCGCCTTCTTTGTTCGTGCTGCATTTGGGCATAAAGGGCACATGGCCAGGTATCCCGCACCACATGATATTGTTCGGCCCGCGCTATAAGGGGTTGCTGGACGACATCTTCAAATATGGTGTCGTGCCAAAGGACTTCTCGCTCTATTTGCATCACCCGACCATCACCGACCCCAGCCTTGCGCCCGAAGGCTGCTCCACCTTTTATGCCCTCGCACCCGTCGCCCATTTGGGTAAGGCCCCGCATGATTGGGATGGCGATGTGGGTGAGGCGATGAAGGAACGGATATTGGACGAGCTGGAACGCCGCCTGATCCCCGATATCCGAAGCCGCATCATCACCCAGTTCCATTATACACCCGCAGATTTTAGCCGCGACTTGTCAGCGCATTTGGGCAGCGCGTTCAGCCTTGAACCCGTCCTCTGGCAATCGGCCTATTTGCGCGCGCACAACCGCGATGACGCGATATCGAACCTGTATTTTGTCGGCGCAGGTACGCACCCCGGCGCTGGCATCCCCGGTGTTGTGGGCAGCGCAAAAGCAACAGCCGCATTAATGTTAGAGGCTATGAAAGGATAATTTATGAGTAAGTTTTCTTATTGGGAGTCTGAAGATTCGGTTTCGAATGAGTTTACCTTTGGTGAAAAACTATCAGTTGAAGAAGCTCAGGTCCTCGCCACACTTAAAGTTGCCCACAACTTAGAAAAAATTTCGACAACATTGGATGAATTATTTAACATGATTCAAAGACATCCAATTGATGTGAACATCAAAGAAATGCCGAGCTAATATGAAACGCCTTGCGGTCTACTGCGGGTCAGCAACCCCTGAAAACCCGGTCTATATCGAAGCTGCGCGCAGCATTGGAAAGGCGTTGGCCAAACGCGGCATTGGTGTTGTCTATGGCGGCGGACGGCTGGGCCTGATGGGCGCAGTGGCAGATAGCGCGCTGGAGGCAGGTGGCGAAGTGATTGGCATCATCCCAGAGGCTTTGGTCGGGGCAGAAGTCGCGCACAAGGGCTGTACCGAGCTGCATGTGGTATCGGGTATGCACGAGCGTAAGCAACGCTTCACCGACTTGTCCGACGGTTTTATAACCATTCCCGGCGGCGTGGGCACGATGGATGAATTGTGGGAAGCGATTAGCTGGTCACAGCTTGGCTATCATCAAAAACCTGTTGGCCTGTTGAACGTCGCCGGGTTTTACGACCAGTTGATCGCATTTAACAAGAATATGATCGATGTTGGCTTCATCCGGCCACAACATACCGGGATTATGCTTGTGGATGATAATCTGGACGGGTTGTTGGCCCAAATGGCCGCCTATGTGCCGCACAAAACGATTTTCCAGATGAAGGCGGATGACCTGTGACTCCTCCCCGATACGGGGAGGAATGATGTTCAACCGCCCTGCACTCATCGCCTTTGCGCAAGAGAGTATCTCGCGCGGGTCGAAATCCTTTCGCTTCGCCAGCCGCCTGTTCAACCGGACGACGCGCGAGCGCGTGTGGTTGCTCTACGCATGGTGCCGCAAATGCGATGACATGGCCGATGGGCAAGACCATGGCGGCGCTATGGAGGCTGTCTCGGACCCGCAGGCGCGATTGCAGGCGATACGCGAATTGACCGCGATGGCATTCGCCGGAACGCCCACGGGCGACCCAGCCTTTGACTGCTTGGGCGTGGTCGCACGCGAATGTGGCCTTACCCCGCGCATGGCAGAGGATGTGATCGAAGGTTTTGCCCTCGACGCCGCCGACTGGCACCCGCGCCGCGAAAGTGACCTGTATCAATATTGTTACCATGTCGCAGGCGCGGTTGGCGTGATGATGGCGGTGGTTATGGGCGTGCCGGCCGATGATGACGCCACGCTCGATAGGGCCTGCGACCTTGGCCTTGCGTTTCAGCTCGCCAATATCGCCCGCGACATATCGGAGGATGACGCTGCTGGCCGGTGCTATTTGCCCGATGACTGGCTCGCTATGCTCGATATCGGGCCTGGCGAACATATGAAGCCGCATAACCGCAAAAAACTGGCGCTGATGGGCCGCTGGCTTGCCGATGAGGCCGAACAATATGAGGCATCGGCACGCGTTGGCGCCAAGCATTTGCCCTTGCGCGCCCGCTGGGCGGTCTTGTCTGCGGCCGGGATTTACGGCGAAATCGCACGCAAGGTCCGCGCTGCCGATGCGCAGGCTTGGGACCAACGGATTTTCACAAGCCGGCCAGAAAAATTCCGGTGGGTGCGCAGGGCGTTTGTCGATGCGGTCGCGAACAATCCACGATATATGAACCGCGATGCTTTGTGGACGCGGGCGCGTTAGAGCTTTCGAAAGCAGCACTCTGACAGCAACCTCACCTGTCCATCATCCTGGAGCTATCGGGTTAGGACGACGCGAGCAGTTGCGCCGCTCTGCCCGACAAACGCTCCACTGCCGCTTGATGAATCCCCGGCGCGCAACAGATCAGGCCGAAATCCAACGGTTCGCGTTTGTTATAGCGTATAGGTCGCCCCAAGGCATCGGTAACAATCCCGCCTGCCTCCTGCGCAACCAAATGCGCCGCCGCGATGTCCCATTCATTGCCCCATCGCAATGTCGCGACAAGATCCGCACGGTCGCAAGCGACCATCGTCATGCGCATGGCAATGCTGTTGGGCTTGGTAACGGTCACCAGATCAGCATCCAGTTTTGGCAAATCATCCGCAGGCACGCGTGATCCGGCGAAGTCAAATCGGGTGCTGCCCGCAAGCTGCTCTCCATTGCAGGTCACGCCTTCATTGTGCGCCGCCACCCAGACTTTGCCCTGCGCAGGCGCGGCCATCACAGCGAAGACCGGCAGGCCATCTGCCACCAAAGCCACCGACACGCACCATCCGCTGCGCCCGCGCACATAATCGCGGGTGCCGTCGATAGGGTCGACGAGCCACAATAATCGTGCGTCCAGCCGTGACGGGTCATCCACGGTTTCTTCCGACAACCACGCGGCCTCCGGCAAAATGGCCCGCAACCTTGTGGTGAGAAAGGCGTCAACCGCCATGTCGATGTCGCTGACGGGGTTATTCTTGCCCTTGTCCCACACCTTCGTGTCGGCCGCCGCGCCCTCGCGCCAACTGGCAAAGGCCAGTGCCGCGGCCTCTTGCGTGGCGGCTACAACGGCGGCGCGGTCAAGCTGCCGTTCAGGCACCTGCGATCATCATGCCGTCGATACGCAATGTTGGCACGTTCATGCTGCGTGTGAATTCTAAGTCATTGGCCGCAGTCATGGCCGCAAACATGTCCTTCAAATTGCCCGCAATGGTGAATTCGCTCACTGGCCCCGCAATTTCGCCGTTGATGATGAGGAACCCTGCGGCACCCCGGCTGTAATCGCCCGTAACCGGGTTGACGCCTTGGCCTGCGAGCTCATGGATATACACGCCATGTTTGATATCGGCGATCAGTTCCGTGACGCTTACGCTGCCACCCTCCAGATGCACATTGGATGGGCTGACGCTGGGCGCACCGCTGATCCCGCGACTGGCGTGACCCGTGGGTTCCAGCCCCAATTGCCGCGCCGACGCGCTTTCCATCAACCAACCCGTCAATGCGCCCTTTTCGATGATATAACGGCGCGTCGTGGGCAGGCCTTCACCATCAAAGGCGCGTGAACCAAGGCCGCGCATCCGGTGCGGGTCATCGATAATGGAAATGCTGCTGTCGAATAATTGCGCGCCAAGTGATTCCAGCAGGAAGCTTGTTTTACGCGCAATCGCCGACCCGCTGATGCCGCCGAGCAAATGGCCAACGAATGATCCACCAACCCGTGGGTCAAACACGACTGGCATCTGGCCGCTTTTTACCATGCCGGGGTTCAACCGTTTGACCGCGCGTTCCCCCGCCCGGGTGCCAATGTTGGATGGACTGTCGAGGTCTGCAAGATGACGCGCCGACCGCCAGTCATAATCGCGTTCCTTGGCATCGCCATCGCCCGAAAGCACGCTGGCCGACATGCCATAGCCGGATGCTGACTTGACGCCCGCAAAGCCATGGCTGGTGGCCAGCGCAAAGATACTGCGTCCGGCGCTGGCGCCTGCGCCTTCGCTGTTGGTGACGCCGGGCACAGCGCGCGCCGCGTCTTCGCATTCCAACGCAGCCGCACGCAGATGGGCTGGGTCCGGGTCAAGGCCGTCATCGCTATCAAAATCCGGAACAGAGCCCGTCAACAAACGATCCTGCGGCGCAAGGCCAGCATATTGGTCCTCCGGCGCTTCCTTTGCCATATCGATAGCGCGGGTGACGAGCCCTGCAAGAATGTCCGGGTTCATGTTGGATGATGAAATGGTGGCGGAGCGTTGGCCGACAAACACACGCAGGCCGATATCTTCGCCTTCGGAGCGGGCGACATCTTCCAACTGGCCAAGCCGCACCTGCACCTCCGTCGAGGCATCGCAGACATAGACGGCATCCGCCGCGTCAGCGCCTGCCTTCATGGCTTGGGAAACGAGATTTTGCGCGCGATCAAGCGCATGTTGTGGTGTCAGCATGATTCCCGCTTAGGCGCGGGCCGTTACAGCGTCAATCAAGCGGCCTTCAAAAAACCGTGAATAGCACCGCCAACACAGCCGGAATAGCAATCGCAGCGACCCACAGTTTCAACCGGTCGGCAAAATATTGCGTTTCCAGTCCGTCGTCTGGATGGGCAGTCGCACATTGTGCCTGCCAACGCCGCTCCAAATTCCGGCACAACGGAATGACGGCCGCGACCAAAAGGACCAAGACAAAATAGGGAAAAATCGACATTCCGCTAGACTCAATCGTCGGCGTCACCAAAAAAATCAGCATTAATGTGTACACGACCAAAGCAATGGCGACATGGTCAGACATGCGTTTCGCATAGCTTTTATACGCGCGCAGATGGGATTCTTGGGCTTTTGCCATTTTCTCTCTCCTCTTCCCGTCACAAGACTGTCACTTTCACGAAGAGGTTTCAAGCAAATTTTCAAGTAGCTAGGGAAGGCCCAGAATCTTATGATTTTGCAAGGATAAGCGCCATTTTGGTCGCTCCATGACGAAACGCGTGGCCGCTGCGACATTGGCTGCATTCAAGCCCGCGTCACCTGTATCCATGGGCTGAATAAGGAAATGGGCAAATTGCCATTGCTCCATCGCATCAAGGTCACTGGTCGGTTGCGGCCACACCAGTTTCAATTCGTCGCCAGTGCGGTGAATGACGTCCGATCCCGCCTTTGGGCTGATACACACCCAATCAATGCCGGGATGCACCTTTATCGTGCCGTTGCTTTCAATCGCGATCTGGAAAGCTTGCGCGTGGAGCGCGTCGACGATGCCGTCATCCACCTGCAACATGGGTTCGCCGCCAGTGATCACGACATAACGATTGTCGGTGCCATCGCCCCACAGCTCGGCAACCTTGGCCGCCAGCGCGTCGGCATCATAACGCCCGCCATTTTCGCCATCGATGCCGACAAAATCGGTGTCGCAAAACTGGCAAATGGCGCTTGCGCGGTCAGCCTCTCGCCCGATCCACAAATTGCAGCCCGAAAAGCGCAAGAACACCGCACGGCGGCCCGCATGCACGCCCTCCCCCTGCAACGTCAGGAAAATCTCTTTAACCGCATAGCTCATGCGTACATGGTCGGGTCAGGTAGCCCCGCATCGGCAAAGCCCTTCGCACGCAGGCGGCAGGCATCGCATTGACCGCAGGCCTTATTATCGGGGCTTGGGTCATAGCAGGACCAGCTCATCCCCGCATCGAGCCCAAGCCGCGCAGCCTCCCGCGCAATGTCCGCCTTGGTCATATGCTGCAACGGCGTGTGGACGGTGAAATGGTCGCCCTCGACGCCTGCCTTGGTCGCCAAATTGGCCGTCGCCTCAAACGCCCGGATGAAATCGGGGCGGCAATCGGGGTAGCCCGAATAATCCAGTGCATTGACCCCAATCCAAAGATCACGGGCATCGCGCGCTTCGGCCAGGCCAAGGCACAAGGACAAAAATATCGTGTTGCGCGCCGGGACATAGGTCACCGGAATAAAGCCAGACTCCACGCCCTGCTTCGGCACATCAATATCCGCCGTCAACGCCGACCCGCCAAAACGCGTCAGGTCCAACGGCAATAGAATATGCTCCTTCGCCCCCAAATGCGTGGCAATGCGCGCCGCACTGTCCAGTTCAATACGGTGGCGCTGGTTATAATCAATGGTCAACGCAATCAGATCATACCCCGCCTCCTGCGCCAACCCGGCCACAACCATGGAATCAAGGCCGCCCGACAAAAGGACGATTGCGGATTTATTCTCTATGCTCATGCCGCCCCCATAGCCGTTCGGCATGGGCAAAGTCGAGACTGCGTTAGTGGGGTGGTGGGGTTATGCAGCTTTCACGGTAAATCGTTAATTCTGGTGCCTAAGTTTACAAACATATACCCAAAACGCGGTATTTCTGTAAACTTACCTCGACTTTGCGAGGTTGGCTTACCGGGCACGAAAGCCGGGGTGGGGTTCAACACATTCAAAGAGCCGGTCGCGCCACAATTGCGGGCGTAGCGCACAGAATCTCAAAACAAATCCTACATTGCAAGCGAAACCTATTTAGGGCTTATCGCAATTGTTACCGGAATTGCCCACTCTTTCGTCATCCTGAACTTGTTTCAGGATAACGAACCACGGTCGCATGTTATCCTGAAACAAGTTCAGGATGACGAGCTATGGGGTGAGGGAGTTGGATCAACAGCCATTTAGGAGATGACGCACAAGTTACCGGAATTCCCTAGATCACCCCTCCCCTTCAGGGGAGGGGAAGGGGGTGGGGCCTGTCGGCGTTGCGCAAACCTATATGCCCCACCCCAACCCCTCCCCTGAAGGGGAGGGGCTTAATTTCGCAATATGCACCGCAGCAAGATTATTTCGGGAATGACGCACCTGTCATGGTAATTAAAAGGGGTTACGGGCGAGACAAGAAGCGTGTCTTTCGTGGCGACCAAGGTCAGTTAGTTTACCAACACGCATATCGCTAAAGCCCCGCCGATAAGGAGAGAGGTCGGGGGGATGATCTTGGCCTCTCTGCACAATTCGTGACGAAAACACATGCGTTCATAACAGGTTAGCGAAAAGCCGATAAATGTCAATTTCGGGAATGACGCGCCTGTCACCGGAATTGCCCTCTGCGCCTCTGCGTGCACAAAATTGCTAAGACACCGCGCATAACGCGGACATTAGTAAAGAGGGGAAAATGGTGCACCCGGAGCGATTCGAACGCCCGGCCCTCAGATTCGTAGTCTGATGCTCTATCCAGCTGAGCTACGGGTGCACTGGAACGCCGCTATTAGGGTGGTGATGTGCAATTGGCAACCGCAATTTTTGCACTTCCAACCCAAATATTGCACGCGGCGGTCTCATAGAATGCGCAAATTAATGTGCGCCGCTTTCTCCGTGCCCTGTGCGTTCACGGCTTAGCTTTTTGCCAACGCCGCCTGCGCCGCCGCCAGACGCGCAATCGGCACGCGATAGGGTGAGGCGCTGACATAATCGAGGCCGACCTTTTCGCAAAAAGTGATCGATGCCGGGTCGCCGCCATGTTCGCCGCAAATGCCAAGCTTTATGTCTGGACGCGTGGCGCGGCCCTTATGGACGGCGATCTCGATCAATTGGCCAACGCCTTCGACATCGAGGCTAACGAAAGGATCGCGGGCGTAAATGCCCTTGTCGACATAATGCGTCAGGAAGCGGGCGGCGTCATCGCGGCTGACGCCCAAGGTTGTCTGCGTCAGGTCATTGGTGCCAAAGCTAAAGAAGCTGCCCACTTCGGCAATTTCATCGGCCATCAACGCCGCGCGGGGCAGCTCGATCATCGTCCCGACAAGATATTCGATACGCTTACCCTGTTCGGCAAAGACGTCTTCGGCGGCCTTGTCGACGACATCCTTCATCAATTCCAGTTCGCGGCGCGTGCCGACGAGCGGGATCATGATTTCCGGCACAGGTGCAACGGCAAGGCTGCACGCGGCTTCAAATATCGCCCGTGCCTGCATCTCGTAGATTTCGGGATAGGTGACGCCCAAGCGGCATCCACGATGGCCAAGCATGGGGTTAAATTCGTGCAATTCGGACGCGCGTTGTTTCAGCACTTCAACGCCAACGCCCGCTGCGGCCGCAACCTCGGCAAATTCGCTTTCCTGATGCGGGAGGAATTCATGCAAGGGCGGGTCCAGCAAGCGGATGGTAACGGGAAGGCCCGCCATAACTTCGAAAATCGCGGCAAAATCGTTACGTTGTTCGGGCAATAATTTGTCGAGCGCAACGCGGCGGCCCTTTTCATCGTCCGCGAGTATCATTTGGCGCACGGCAGTAATGCGGGCGGCGTCAAAGAACATATGCTCCGTTCGGCACAGGCCAATGCCTTCTGCACCAAAATCGCGTGCGGTTTGGGCGTCGGACGGGGTTTCGGCATTGGCGCGGACCTTCATCCGGCGCCCCGCGTCGGCCCAGACCATCAACGTCCCGAAATCGCCCACCAATTCGGGCTGAATTGTCGGCACTTCGCCGGCCATCACTTCGCCGGTCGAACCATCCAGCGTGATGATATCGCCTTCTTTCAAGGTGCGCCCGGCGATACGCAATACTTTGGCCGTGGCGTCGATTTGCAAGCTGCCTGCGCCTGACACACAAGGCCGGCCCATGCCACGTGCGACGACGGCCGCATGGCTGGTCATCCCGCCACGCGCGGTCAATATGCCCTTGGCGGCGTGCATGCCGTGAATGTCCTCAGGGCTGGTTTCGATGCGGACCAAGACAACCGCCTTGCCCAATTCGCTGAACCGTTCGGCGGTGTCGGCATCAA
Organism: Sphingorhabdus sp.; assembly: GCF_050921905.1. Classification (NCBI taxonomy): domain Bacteria; kingdom Pseudomonadati; phylum Pseudomonadota; class Alphaproteobacteria; order Sphingomonadales; family Sphingorhabdaceae; genus Sphingorhabdus; species Sphingorhabdus sp. The sequence goes on from NZ_CP050888.1 coordinate 1,203,344, forward strand.
AGACAATTTCGCCCGATGCCGCGCCCGGTGACGCAGGCAGGCCAGAGGTCAGCACATCGCGCGGCGCTTGCGGATCAAGCGTTGGGTGCAGCAACTGGTCCAGCGCCATTGGGTCAACGCGCAGCACAGCCTCATCGGTTGTAATCATGCCCGCTTGCGCCATATCGACGGCGATTTTCAAGGCGGCCTTGGCGGTGCGCTTGCCCGAACGGGTTTGCAGCATCCACAATTTCTCCCGCTCAACGGTGAATTCAATATCCTGCATATCGCGATAATGCGTTTCGAGGATGTCGAACACGCGCGCCAGTTCATCATAGACCTGCGGCATCGCTTCTTCCATCGACAGCGGCTTTGCGCCTGCGCGCTCACGGGCCGCCTTGGTCAGATATTGCGGGGTGCGGATGCCAGCGACAACATCCTCACCCTGCGCGTTGATCAGATATTCGCCATAATACGCATTTTCGCCCGTTGCCGGGTCGCGGGTGAAGGCAACGCCCGTCGCCGACGTTTCGCCCATATTGCCAAAGACCATCGCCTGCACATTGACCGCAGTGCCCCAGTCGCCCGGAATATTGTTCAGGCGGCGATAGACCTTTGCCCGGTCGCTTTCCCATGATCCAAACACCGCGCCCACCGCGCCCCATAATTGGTCGTGCACATCTTGCGGAAACGGCTTGCCCCATTCGGCGGCCACAAGGCGCTTATATTCGGCCACGAGCGCCTTCAAATCATCGGCAGAAAGCTCTGTATCGAGGTAGAAACCGCGATCTTCCTTGGCGATCTCTAGCGCCTCTTCAAACGCGCCATGATCCAGTTCCAACACCACATCGGCATACATTTGAATGAAGCGGCGATAGCTGTCCCATGCAAAGCGGGCATCGCCCGACGAAGCCGCCAGGCCTTCGACCGTCTGGTCATTCAGCCCGAGGTTTAACACCGTATCCATCATCCCCGGCATCGACACCCGCGCGCCCGAACGCACCGACACCAGCAACGGATTGGTGGAATCGCCAAAGGATTTACCCGTTACCTGCTCAATATGTGCAAGGCCATTGGTGACTTCGGCCCGGACGCTGTCGGGGAAGCTTTGGCCATTGGCGTAATAAGCCGTGCACATTTCGGTCGTGATCGTGAAGCCGGGCGGGACAGGCAGGCCAATCGACGCCATGCCATCCAGGTTCGCGCCCTTGCCGCCCAAGATATTTTTATTGCCGCGAACGGTTTCGTCACCATCCGAAACACCGCCACCGAACCGATATACATATTGGGTCATTCATTACTCCAACCTGCCCCTCTCCCCTTGCGGGAAAGGAGCGAGACTTGGCAACTAGTTGCCTAGTCGCAACGGTGAGGGGTGCAGGTTGTGAGGAACCCCCTCACCCTCCCACTGCTGCGCAGCGGGCCCCTCCCTCTCCCGCAAGGGGAGAGGGGTTTTACCTACCCCTCAATCTTCGAAAAATCGGCCACCTGATGAACCGCATCGCGGAACCGTGCGAGTAAGCCCAAACGAAACGCGCGCTTGTCTTGGTCGGGATCATTGACCATCACAGCTTCAAAAAAGGCATCAATCGGGGCGCGCAAAGTCGCCAATGCGGCCATTGCACCTTCGAAATCTTCGACCGACAAGGCGGCTGCGGCCTTGGGTTCGGCGGCGTCGAGCGCGGTGCGCAGGGCAAGCTCCTCCCCATCGACTAAAGATGGGGAGGTGGCAGTTGCGCCGGCAACTGACGGAGAGGCCCCTCCACCCCTCGGCTGCGCCGAGCGGTCCCCCTCCCCATCGCGAGTCGATGGGGAGGAAGATTCAGCCTGCTTCAATATATTCGCCGCACGCTTATACGCCGCCAACAGGTTCGCGCCCTCGGCGGTCGTGATATAGGCCTGCAAAGCCTTCACCCGCGCCAGCAGCCGGACAAGATCATCCTCGCCACCAAGGCTAAACACCGCATCGATCAGGTCATGCCGGACGCCCGCCTCACGTTGTTGGACTTTAAGGCGGTCGGCGAAGAATGTTAGAATTGAAGATATCGCAGGCTTAAGTCTACTTTCAAATGCTTGAGCTTGCTTTTGATCGTAAGCGCGTTGTCTTGCAATTGCATGAGCGTCCTTCCGATCCTGTTCGGACACAACATAACCTGCTTCTTCTCTAGCTCGAAGCATTTCGCGCACCGCTGTCCTGTCTAGCTGTCCTTGTAGATATCCCGACAGGTACGCCATGTTAGAACCAAGCGCTCTCGCTAGATTCAGTCGGACTTGGTTCTGTATAATGATTTGGATGGTTGAAAGTGCTGCTCGTCTCAAGGCAAACGGATCTCGTGATCCGGTTGGAGACATGTCTTCATAGAAAAACCCAACCAGCGTATCCAACTTATCCGCCAAACTCACCGCCACAGTGACCGGCGCGGTGGGCACATCATCGCCCTGCCCGACTGGCTTGTAGTGATCGCGGATGGCGTCGGCGACGGCGTCGCTCTCGCCTTGCGCGCGGGCGTAATAGCCGCCCATGATGCCTTGCAATTCGGGGAATTCACCGACCATGCCGGTGACAAGATCCGCCTTGCACAAACGCGCCGCGCGCTCGGCTTGGTCGGCTAGCGCACGCACAGAAATATCTTCGTCATTCCCGCGAAGGCGGGAATCCATCTCCTGCCCTGTTGATTCTAGCTGCTCACTCCGGAGTTGGCCCCCCGCCTTCGCGGGGGTGACGTTGGGGTTTGGAGCCCCATCCAAATCCTGTGTGTCCCGGCGAAGGCCGGGGTCCAGAACCGCATCAGATGACTCATTCGTTGCGGTCTGGGCCCCGGCCTGCGCCGGGGAGCGCGGCCCAACAATACCTTGCTCCACCAACCAACGGGCAAGCTTCGCCACGCGTTTCACCTTGTCGGCAACGCTACCCAATTTTTCATGGAATGTTATCTGCGCCAATTTCTGCGCTTGGTCATCCAGCGCGACCTTTAGGTCCTGTTCCCAGAAGAATTTCGCATCGGACAGGCGCGCGGCCAATACTTTTTCATTACCCGCAACAATCGCCGCCCCTTTGTCATGCGCGTCAATATTCGCTGTGCAGACAAAGGCGTTGGCCAGTCTGCCCGCTGCATCATGGCAGACAAAATATTTCTGGTTCACGCGCGCCGTCAACTGAATGACCTCTTGCGGCACGTCCAGAAATGCGGGGTCGAAGCGGCCAAGCATCGGCACTGGCCATTCGGTCAGGCCGGCATTTTCGATGACCAGACCTTCATCCTCCACCAAAGTCAGGCCAGCCGCCTCTGCCGCCGCCTTCGCGCCGTCACGGATTATGCGGCAGCGTTCGGAAAAATGGACGAGGACATGGGCGTCGCGCAGCTTTTCGATATAATCGCCCGCATTTCCGATAATGATAGGCCCGCTGTGATGGAAGCGATGGCCCATCGTCTCCGCACCGCTAACGATGCCTTCGATTTCACAATGCACGACCGCGTCACCCAACAAAGCGACAATGCCCTGCAATGGGCGGACCCAGCGCAGGCTCTCGGTCGAGGCCGACGCCGCGCCCCAGCGTTGCGATTTCGGCCAGGGGAAGGCACGGATGATCGCGGGGATCGCCTCTGCCAAAACATCCACCGTCTGACGCCCGGCCTTTTCAACTACCGCATAATAGACGCCATCGCGTTCGACCAACTGGTCTTGCGAAAGGCCAGTTTTGCGCAAGAAACCCTCCATCGCCTGCGGCGGCGCGCCGACCTTTGGCCCTTTGGTTTCTTCGGAAACTGCCTCGGTCGCCAACGGCAATCCGTTCGCGATCAACGCAAGACGGCGCGGCGTGGCGAAGGTTTCCACCGACGCCGCCGCAAGCCCGGCCTTTGCCAATGCATCGTTAAACAGCCGCGCCAAGTCTTCCTTGGCCTTCAATTGCATCCGCGCAGGGATTTCTTCGGAGCGCAGTTCAAGCAGGAATTCGGTCATGCAGCGTCCCCGTCATGCTGAACTCGTTTCAGCATCCATCGTGCCACACAGGCCGAAGGGTAGAGACGAGAAATGGACCCTGAACCAAGTTCAGGGTGACGGCTCCGGGGAGGATTTGACATGCGGGCCATCACGCCGCGCGCCAATTTGGATGACGACTGTTCCAGTCGGGGGCGTTCTTTTCCATCCATGCCTGGCAACTGCCTTTGGCAAGGTCGCGGACGCGGCCCATGTAGCTGGCGCGTTCCTGCACGGAAATCACGCCGCGTGCCTGCAATATGTTGAAGATATGGCTCGCCTTGATCGCTTGCTCATAGGCGGGAATGGGCAAGCCGTGTTGCAGGCAGCTTTCGCATTCTGCCGTCGCTTTTTTGAACGCATCAAACAACATGTCGGTGTCGGCGACTTCGAAATGATAGGTGCTCATTTGCCGCTCATTTTCGCGGAAGACGTCGCCATAGGTCACCGCCGGGCGATCTGCCGTTGCGTTGTTATACACAAGGTCGAAAATGCTGTCCTTGTTCTGGATATACATCGCCAGCCGTTCCAGACCATAAGTCAGCTCGCCCGAAACAGGTTTGCAGTCAAAGCCGCCCATTTGCTGAAAGTAAGTGAACTGCGTCACCTCCATACCGTCGCACCATATTTCCCAGCCAAGGCCCCATGCGCCCAGCGTCGGGCTTTCCCAGTCATCTTCGACAAAGCGGATGTCGTGCAACAACGGGTCAATGCCAATGGCCTTCAACGAGCCGAGATATAGCTCCTGCAAATTAGGCGGGCTAGGTTTCAGGATCACCTGATATTGATAATAAGCGCCCAGCCGGTTGGGGTTTTCGCCATAGCGGCCATCGGTCGGACGGCGCGATGGCTGCACAAAGGCGGCGTTCCACGGGTCAGGCCCCAGCGCGCGCAGGGTCGTGGCCGTGTGGAACGTGCCAGCGCCCATTTCCATGTCATAAGGCTGCAAAATGGCGCAACCCTGCTTGCCCCAATAAGCATGGAGCGTGAGGATCAGATCCTGAAAACTTAATGGAGCGTCGTCGGACATGGCCAGCCATTGGCGGAGATAGGCGGCTAAATCAAGGTTATGAATAAGCGCACGGGTTTTTGTCAGTGGTGCATGGCATTATGTAAGGTGTTATTGACATTATCTGCGAATCAATTTAGTCAGGCTTCCATGACATACAGACACCGGAACCTGACATGAAAAATCAGCTCAAAGTGCTGCGGGCGATGCGCAACTGGAGTCAGGCCGATTTGGGCGAGCATCTCGATGTCTCGCGCCAAGCGGTGAATGCGATTGAAACGGGGAAATATGACCCCTCGCTGCCGCTGGCGTTCAAGATTTCACGGCTGTTTGACTTACCCATCGAGGAGATTTTCGATGATGGATTTGACGGAGGGGGCGATGTTTGATGTAGATGAAAATGAGGATCAAAATGGCCGCCGCATATTGTGGATGACAGTGTGCGGCTTTGGCATGATTATGATCTTGGCGTATATTGCTGGTCACCTGTCCGCACATATGTCCGAAGGTGGCGGTCCGCTAAATACTGCTGGCTACGCTATTTTAGCGGCGCTCATGAGTGTCACCCTCGCGCTTGCGTTCGCAATATGGAAATTGTTTCAGCAGGTGAAGCGGAGCGACGAAAGGGCAACCCGTCGCGAAAAGTTAAATCGAAACATTATGATGGCCTGCACCGGACTGGGTTTTGTCACCGGATTGGTCATCATTGTGTCCGGTATTTCCAACACATCGGGGAAGATAACAGACCCGTTTTCTGCCTTACTTACAAGGCCAATACCCTTAACTATTGTTATTCCACTGGTCGTTTTTTGGGGCGTAATCATGCCCGTGATTGCATGGTTTTGGCACACGCGCGCCATCGACGAACAAGAAGCGAACGCCTATCGCGACGGCAGCTATTACGCGGCTTATGCCTTTTTATTCCTCACACCATTGTGGTGGCTGTTATGGCGCGGGGGACTTTTACCCGAACCTAATGGTGTTGCCATTTACCTCACATTTTCAATGGTCTGGACAATAGTCTGGTTCTGGAAGAAATACCTATAACTACTGGTATAATTTCGTAGAAATAATTTTCTATCTTTCATTAAAGGAGAATGAGAATGCGTATGAGTTTGAAGTCATTATTGGCCGCCACTGCGACATGCGCATTGGCATGGGCAACGCCAGTTGCGGCGCAAAACGCGCCGACGGAGGCGCCCGCATCGGTCACCGCACTTGACCCCGTCAAGGCGGCCCCTGCGGTCAAGGACGTCGACCCCGCTTTGTGGGTGATCAAGGACGAAGACACCACCATGTACCTGTTCGGGAGCATCCATGTCTTAAAGCCAGGTCTTGGCTGGTTTGACGATGGCGTAAAGACCGCTTTTGACAGCTCGGACCAATTGGTGCTGGAACTCGTCGAGCCGCCCGCAGCCGAAGTTCAAGCCTTGTTCGGCAAGCTGGCGATGGATCAGCAGGGCAAGACCCTGCGTTCCAAAATGAATGATGCGGACCGTGCAGTTTACGATGCGGCGATGGGCAAGCTTGGCCTTCCTGCACCCGCTTTCGACCCGTTTGAGCCATGGGCGGCGGGAATGACCTTGTCCTTGATGGCCATCCAGAAAGCCGGCTTTGACCCCAATAGCGGTGTTGAAAAACAACTGACGGCGGCGGCGAAGGTCAGTAACAAGCCCATCGCTGGACTTGAAACTGCGGAGTTTCAGCTTGGTATTTTTGATACCCTGCCAGAGGCCGATCAAATCGCCTTCTTGGTCGAAACGGCAAAAACGATTGATGATACCAACAGCATGATGGATAAAATGGTCAACATGTGGGGATCGGCGGATACCGAAAGCCTTGCCCAACTTTTGAACGAAGGGATGACCAGCCGGACGTTATACGACGCATTGCTGACCAAGCGGAATGCCAATTGGGCGAAATGGATTTCCGCGCAAATGAAAAAGCCGGGCGTGACGTTCATGGCGGTTGGCGCAGGGCATCTGGCCGGCTCGACAAGCGTTCAGGCTTTGCTTCCGGCCTATGGCCTGACCGCAACACGGGTGGCCTATTAAGCTAGGGTCAGGACTTATAATGTGTAAACAGGGGAAGGTCGGGCCAAGAACGCCCGGCCTTCACTTATACGCGGGATAGATCGGGACGAAATGCAACTTGGCGAACCTGCCCCTACAATAATATCCGCGCGATCCTTTTATCCCGGCCTGCTACCCACCATTGGTTTCATCATATCGTATTTCGCCCTGCAAGGGGTGTGCACAGCCATCATCATCGCCGCAACGCAAGGCGACGTCACCACGCCAGCGCCAATGTCTATCATCTCTGGATTAGTGGCATCCGCCATCGTCCAACTGATGTTGATGTGGCTGTATCTGCGCAAAGACGGACGGGCGGAGGCATTGGGCCTTTATGATTTCGGCAGGATCCCGCTGCCCAAGGCAACAGGGCTTGCCATATTATTGGTCATCGCCGCCATGGCGTTCAATTTTGTTTACGCAACCTACGTTATTCCAGGCGTCGGCATGCAAGACGAAGTGGCGAAAATGCTGGCTAGCATCGCGCGGACGCCGCTGAACATGGCGGTCATGTTCTTTGCCATAATGATTGCCGCGCCCGTCGTGGAGGAACTTCTGTTTCGCGGGTTGTTACAAAATGCGCTGGCGAAATATATGCCCGTTTGGGGCGCGATTCTTTTGTCGTCATTCCTGTTCGCATTGGTGCATTTGCAACTATATGCAATCCCCGCCCTCATGTCGCTCAGCATTGCCTTTGGCTATCTGTATCACCGCACCGGGTCACTGCGCACCAACATCATCCTGCACATCGCCAATAATGTCTTTGCATTGGTGATGACGCAGTTCGTGAATTAAGTTCGCGACCTAAACGACAACAGGCTCCAACAAGCGGAGCGTTCCGGCGTCGGCATCGATTTCCGCCATGCCGCCCACAGGCAACGTAAACTGGTCGGTGATATGCCCGAAAAAGGCACCTTGATAGGCAGGGATGCCCAAGCCGCCCAGATGCTGCGTCAGCACGTCGTTCAGTGTAAATGCGCCATAGCTGCTCCCCTTGTTCACGCAGTCTGTGCACTGCCCAAACACGACGCCTTTCAGGTTCTTCAATACGCCCGCCTGCCCCAATTGCGTGAGCATGCGGTCAATGCGATACTCCGCCTCATCCACATCTTCGAGGAACAGGATCGCGCCGTCGAAACTGGGTAGATAAGGCGTGCCGACAAGCGCGGTCAGTACCGTCAGGTTCCCGCCGAGCAACTTGCCTTGCGCCTTCCCCTTGCCCGTGCCCAACACCCGCGTGCGCCATCGGCGTTGCGCCATCCGGTCTTCGACGCCAACAGGGTTCGTGAACAAGGGCGTCCCTGCGTCAAAAGCGATATCGCGATATATGTCCCAAGACGCCTTGCCCCATGCGCTGCCCGCGTTCGGGCCATGCAAGGTCACAAATCCGCCCTTTGCCGCAATCGCCATATGCAAGGCCGTGATGTCGCTGAAACCCGTCAATAATTTGGGATTGGCGCGAATGATGTTCCAGTCGAGATACGGCAAAAGCCGCGCGCTGCCCCACCCGCCCCGCACGGCAAAAATGGCCTTCACATCTGTGTCCGCGAACATTGCGTTGATGTCCGATGCACGGTCCTTATCTTGGCCAGCCAGATAGCCGTAGCGGTCCAGCAAATGGGCGGCACGTTTGGGCTTTAGGCCCATGGCGACAATCGCTTCTTCGACCAACTGAATCTGAAATGGTTCATCGCTGGCGGATGCTGGCTCAATCAGGCCAACGGTATCGCCGATACGCAACCGCGATGGCTTCCGCGCGGCGTTGGCCGCAGGCACGCTTGCGGCCAAAATCGGCGGGGCTGACAGCATAACCGCCAGCCCCGCCATAATCTGACGCCGAGTTGCATTGATATCCATACCCGGCGATCCCTTAGCTTAGAACTTCGCTTCCACCGACAGCGTGAACGACCGCCCACGTGGGTCAGCCACGCGAGGTTCCCAGCTTGAACCCGCACCAGTGTTGCTGTCATAAGTGATCGCAAAGGGTGGATCCTTGTCGAACAGGTTACGCACGCCTGCGGTCAAGCGGAATTGATCCAACACATCCACACTCACCGATGTGTTATAGATCATATACGCCTTCACCTTCGGGTTGAAATCCGGACGGACAACCGATCCATTGGCGATGCCAGGCAGCGCTTGGTTCGTATAGCCGTCCCGATAGATTTGCGAGAAGTTGAACGTGAAATCATCATTGGTAAAGCTTACAAATGCGCTGTGCTTCCACTTCAGACCCAAATCACCCGCAAAGGTGAAGCGGCCCCGATCGTTCAGATAAGGCGCAAGCGGCAGCACTTTAGATTTCTTCTTTAGTAAATAGGTACCATCGAGTCCGGCTGTCACGACGCCGCCCAGAGCATCAAAACCGCCACGCAGCGCAACTTCAAGGCCTTCTGTACGGCGCGATCCCAAATTCGCGGTGCGTAAATCCAAAGCAGTTAGCTGGCCCGCGCTATTGCGAGCAAACCGTTCAGGAAAAAATGCAGCATTACGCAACAAATCGTTGACAATCAGCGACCCGATAACGTCATCTACAGCGATCGACCAGTAGTCTACCGACGCGCTGAATTGTGACGAAGGTTGCAGGACAATGCCCACACTATACTGTTCCGACGTTTCAGGGCCAAGATTTCGGTTACCACCGTTGATTGTATCCGGCGTAATAGACGCGCAACCAGGCACCGATGGGCTGGCAGGGCCGGCACAGGTGGATGGGTCGTAAATGCTTGTTCCCGATGTCTGAGATTGCGTTACCCCGTTAAAGATTTGGTTGAACGTAGGTACTCGGAATCCGGTATTGTACGATCCGCGGAACATTACCCAATCCAAAGGTTGAAATTTTGCGCTAATCTTCGGATTTACTGTTGATCCGAAGCCTTCATATTCGTCAATCCGCGCAGCGGCTGTCACTTCGAGTGAGTCAAATAGCGGGATCAGGATTTCGCCATAAGCGGCTTTAACATCACGGCTGACGCCCGCCAGTGCATTGATATTGTCGAAAGCGACATTGAAAATGTCGGGAGTTCCCGAAATCGCAGCGGGAGAGCCATTAAATGTATAACTTTCCTTTCGGTAATCGACGCCGAATGCGATTTTTACAGCACCGCCAGGCAAATCGAAAAGCGACCCGGCAATTGAGGCATCGAACTGGCGCACTTCATACAACCCGCCGTAAAGTGTAACCCCGCGTGCCGAGATCGCATCCAGCCCAGCTAGAGCGGCAGGAGACTGACTGACTGAAAAGGGATTAAGAATACCGCTGTTTAAAAGGCCGACTATACCAGGACGAGTTGCGCCCGGAGCAGTTGGCGCACGCGGATCGATTCCACCAGCGACCGCCCCTGCCACACCTGATGCTGTTGCCGATGCCCCGTTTACGAAAACGCCACGGTAATGATAGCCTTCACCCAGTACGCTATTCGACTCACTTCGAGCATAGGAAGCGCCTGCGCGGTAGTCAAAGCTACCAAACAGCGGCCCTTCTGCGCCAATGGCACCACGAAGCGTATTAGTATTGGTTCGATATTCGCGCTGACCACCGGCAATGTTGCGCCAGCGATACGCGATAGGCAGTCCGTAACGGCCAACTCCTACAGTACGGGTTCCAGGTGCTCCGATTGCAGGAAATATTCCAGCAATGCGATCGTATACATCATTATAGGTCGCTGCTGTGATTGCATTTAACGGGTAATACAATGGTAGGCTGGTAACATTAATTGAGTATTGATTGTTCGAGAAACGCTTAACGGAATCGGCGTCTGAGCCAGTAATTTCAGCAAATACTCGATGATCTCCAAGTGCAAGAGTCCCGCGTCCATAATAAGTCAACGTGTTAAGCGGCTGTTGGAGCACCGCTGCACGACCTGTGTCCCACGCACAGGCGAATCGCGCTGACGCCGTGTTCCATAACTGCTCGTCGTAAGCTAAGCCTCCTTCAACAGTATCGCACCCTGCGCCGCCTGGTAAGTCGAGAATATTGATCCCGCCATCGGCAGGTTGGGTCGAACCAGGCAGAAAGAACCCTGTTCCATTACCCAGATATCTGGCATTTCTAACACAATTGTTATTGGCTATAGAACCGCTAGAACAAACATTAGTGTCGCCAAGTAACGATCCGCTTGGAGCAAACGTTGTGTTGGCGTTAGCGGGAAATGCGGTCGCGATTGGCGTTCCGCGTGTATCCACCGACAATCCACGATTGGGCTGATTGCCGTTGACGAAGCTGCGCTCCGAACCGTTCAGCGACTGGCTGATGCTGCGACTGACCGCACCCATGATGTTGAAGCCATCTTCGTCCAAGTCGCCATAGCCACCAGTCGCCGACAAACGGTAAATATTGCCACCGCCCGCTTCGGTTACATCGGTGAAGGCGTTGAGAGCAAGGCCCTGAAAATTGGTTTTGGTGATGAAGTTGATAACCCCACCGATTGCATCGGTGCCGTAAATGGCCGATGCGCCATCCTTCAGGATTTCGACCCGCTCAAGTGCGGCAATAGGAATTTGGTTCACATCGACGGCAGAACCGGTCAGGCCGTGCGCCGCGACACGGCGTCCGTTGAGCAGCACCAATGTCGAGGCAGCACCCTGTCCGCGCAAATTGGCCGCCGACAAACCATTGGTGCCGCGCTGCGCGCCGGAAGTCACGTCGGCATTCGACGCCAAATTATCGGCACCATTGCCGTTGGTGGACAGGAACGAGATAAGCTGTTCAGGGCTGTTAATCCCTTCACGCGTGAGGTCATCCGTTGTGATGACCTGCAACGGCAAGGCGCTCTTCGTCGGATCCTGCTTAATCCGCGATCCGGTCACGATGATCGCGGCACCTTCATCCTCGGCCGTTTCGGCAGCAGCGGGCAAGGATGAATCCTGCGCAAATGCTGGCGCGGTCAAGCAACTGGCCAATAACAATATCGCTGTTTTTGAAGTTTTCATACACTTTCCCCTCGTAATTTCGGCTCGCCCCTGAACCTGTTTATGATTGCAAGTTATTCCGGCCCATCGGGCAATGCAACTGCATTTAAGCCTAAAGGACAAAGAAACCTGATGAGATTGCGCCTTGTTCAGCACTTTGTCTACTTGGCGGGTTGAAAATTGGTCCTATGAGGCGCAAAGGAAACCTATGCTGTCTCAAAAAACCCGCTACGCCATTCGCGCCATGCAGCATCTTGCCGACCATTATGGCAAAGGCCCGGTTCAGCTCGCCGATATCGCCCAGTCGCAGAAAATTCCGCCGAAATTTCTGACCGTCATATTGTCCGAACTGTCGCGTTCCGGCTTGGTGGCGTCGCAACGCGGCAAAGACGGCGGTTACTGGTTGGGCGTTTCACCCATTGACATCAGTTATGGCGACCTCATCCGCATTATGCGGGGTTCATTGGCCTTAGTTCCTTGTGCCAGCCGCTATGCCCACGAAACGTGCAAAAATTGCGTGGAGGAAGAAAATTGCCGCACACGTGCGCTCATGCTTCAGGTGCGCGACAAGACGGCCAATCTGCTCGACGGCATCAATCTGACGGATGTCGTGGACGCCGACACTTACCTTCAGGTGGCGGAATAACACGCCCATAATCCGGCTGGCGCGCAAACAGCTTCTTTGGGACTGCCAATAAAATACCAATGTGCATGGCTATGGCTAATCGCGTAAGTTCGCATTATGCCTTATGTGTCATGGCCCCCGTCAGTGCGAGATTTGGATGATTGAATATATTGCCAATATCGATTGGGCGGCGGTTGCGCCTTACATCGCCGTTGGCTTTGCAGCACAATTGGTCGATGGCGCGCTTGGCATGGCCTTTGGCGTGATTTGCAGCACGTTGCTCGTCAGCGTGATGGGCGTCGCCCCTGCCCGCGCATCGGCGGGTGTCCATTTCGTTGAGATGTTTACGACCGGCGCATCCGGCATCAGCCATGTCCTGCACAAGAATGTGGACTGGAAACTGTTTGCCCGCATTGCGATTCCCGGCGTCATCGGCGGCTGCACCGGCGCGTATGTGCTCGCCAGCATTCACACCGAAGCGGCGCGTCCGTTCGTTATGGGATATCTGACGCTTATCGGCTTCTACCTTTTGTATAAGGCTTGGGACTTTACTCATGCACATAAGCCGCGTGATCCCAAGGTCACCATGCCACTTGGTCTGATCGGTGGCTTTCTCGACGCCTCTGGCGGCGGTGGCTGGGGACCAGTGGTCACGTCCAACCTGCTGATCCAAGGCGCAGACCCGCGCAAAACCATCGGCACGGTCAATACGGCGGAATTTTTCCTGACCGTTGCCGTATCGCTCACCTTCATTCTGACCATCGGGTTAGAAGCCTTTACCGTCGTAACTGGCGGCCTGTTGATCGGCGGATTGCTCGCCGCGCCCTTTGGGGCAATGGTCGCAAAACGCATTCAACCGCGCATATTGCTGTTCGCGGTCAGCATCGTCCTTATCGCGACGAGCCTATTCAGCCTCTACAAAGCGCTCATCTGATTCCGCTGTAAGCTTGCTTTTTGCGGGCAACCCACATATAGGCCCGCGCTTGTCGTCCATGGTCATCCCTGGAGGCGTGGCGGCAAAGTAACTTTTTTGGAGAATCACCATGAGCGATCAGCTGACATTGTCGGCAGAGACGCGCAATGGGGCAGGCAAGGGAGCCTCCCGCGAATTGCGTCGTCAAAACCGAGTGCCCGCCGTAATATACGGCAACAAACAAGAACCCGAACTTATCCACGTTGAGGAAAAAGCTCTCGTCAAATTGTTGATGACTGGTCATTTTTCCAACAGCGTCGTCGAGATCGAACTTGGTGGCAAAAAACAGATTACGATTCCAAAGGATGTTGCCTTTCATCCTGTCAGCGATCGTCCCATGCATGTTGACTTCCTGCGCATCGTCAAGGGCGCAAAGGTCGATGTTGAGGTTCCCGTGATGTTCGTCAACGAAGGCGCGTCACCCGGCCTGAAGCGTGGCGGTGTTTTGAACATCGTGCGTCATGAACTCGAACTCATCTGCGAAAATGACAAGATTCCTGACGACATCCAGATCGATGTCTCCGGCTTTGACATTGGTGATTCGATCCACATCAGCAACGTAAAGCTGCCCAAGGGTTCGGAAAGCAAGATCACCGATCGCGACTTCACCATTGCGACCATCGTTGCACCATCGGCGCTTAAGTCGAGCGATGGCGACACGACCGTCGAAGGCGAAGCTTAAATCTACACTAGCCCCTCCCCTTCAGGGGAGGGGTTGGGGTGGGGTGTCTATGGGGTAGTGCGGTGTCGAACGACCCCACCCCCTCCCCTCCCCTGAAGGGGAGGGGTGCATATGCAATTATGGGTAGGTCTCGGAAATCCAGGCGCCACCTATGCGATGCACCGGCACAATATCGGCTTCATGGCGCTTGATGCGCTGGCCGAAATTCACGAACTGCCGCTACCTGCCAAGAAATTCTTGGGCTGGGTGCAGGAATTGCGGCTTGGTTCCGACAAAATCATCCTCTTAAAACCCGCAACGTTCATGAACGAAAGCGGGCGCAGTGTGCGCGCGGCGATGGATTTCTATAAGCTTGAACCCAAGGACGTCACCGTCTTTTACGACGAGCTCGACCTTGCCCCATTCAAGGTGAAGGTGAAATTTGGCGGCGGCGCGGCGGGCCATAATGGCATCCGTTCGATCACCGACCATATCGGCGCAGAATTCCGCCGCGTCCGTTTGGGCATTGGCCATCCGGGCAACAAAGACCGCGTCACCGGCTATGTGCTCGGCAATTTCCACAAAAGCGAAATTGACGATCTGGCGGATTTGCTCGGCGCAGTCTCAGCCGAAGCCGATTGGCTGGCCAAGGGCGATGACGTCCGCTTCATGAATGATGTCGCCATGCGGTTGCAGCAGGACTAAGGCCGTTTAACGCCCACTGTGTCATCGCATTGGATGGACTTGCTGCCGAACGTCGCCTAGGGCCGCTGCATATCATTATTGACGAGGATATTATGGGTTTCAAATGCGGTATTGTGGGCCTTCCCAATGTGGGCAAGTCCACCTTGTTCAATGCGTTGACGCAAACGGCGGCGGCGCAGGCGGCGAACTATCCATTCTGCACGATTGAACCCAATATCGGCAATGTCGCCGTCCCCGACCCACGCTTGCAAACCATCGCCAAAATCGGTGGCAGTCAGAAGATTATCGAAACGCAATTGGGCTTTGTCGACATTGCGGGCCTTGTGCGCGGCGCGTCGAAGGGCGAAGGCCTTGGCAACCAATTCCTTGGTAACATTCGCGAAGTCGACGCCATCGTCCACGTGCTTCGCTGTTTCGAAGATGACGACATCCAGCATGTCGACAACAAGATTGACCCGATTTCAGACGCAGAAACCGTCGAAACCGAATTGATGCTGTCCGACCTTGAAAGCCTTGAAAAGCGCGTCCCCAACCTCGTCAAAAAAGGCACGCAGGGCGACAAGGAAGCGAAGATCAGCGCACTTGTGCTTGGCCGTGCGCTCGACCTGCTGCGCGACGGCAAACCAGCGCGCCTGACCAAGCGCGACGATGCCGAGGAAGAACGGCATTTCCAGATGGCGCAACTTTTGACCGCAAAACCCGTGCTCTATGTCTGCAACGTCGAAGAGGCGAGCGCGGCCAATGGCAATGCTTTGTCCGCCCGCGTTTTTGAAAAGGCAAAGGCAGAGGGCGCCGAAGCCGTGGTCGTGTCCGCTGCGATTGAGGCCGAAATTTCAACGATGCCGACCGAAGACCGCGAAGTGTTCCTCGACGACTTAGGCCTCACCGAAACCGGCCTCGCCCGCGTCATCCGCGCAGGATATGAATTGCTTGACCTCATCACCTTCTTCACCGTCGGCCCCAAAGAAGCCCGCGCTTGGACCGTCACCAAGGGTGCAACTGGGCCCAATGCGGCAGGCGCGATCCACAGCGATTTCGAAAAAGGCTTCATCCGCGCCGAAACCATGGCCTATGACGATTATGTCCAGTATAACGGCGAAGCCGGCGCGAAAGAAGCCGGCAAATGGCGTTCGGAAGGCAAGGAATATCTCGTCAAAGACGGGGATATCATGTTGTTTAGGTTTAATGTTTGAGGTGGGGGCGCTCGTCCATCATCATCCCGGAGCCAAAGGCGTGCAGAGCACAACTTGTTTCGGGATAACATACCACCGTTGCATGTTATCCTGAAACGAGTTCAGGATGACGAATTGGCATTCAGACGCAAAGGAATTAACTGACAGCCCATGGCTGAAGAAGCACTTGAACTCGAAAAACACATTTTAGATTTCTTTCTGGCGTCCGCCAGGAAGGGTTCTTTCAATGGTGTGCTAGCGTCGATTGCCGTAAAAGCACATCTTCCGACGGAATGTCCGCTAGCTGTTATCGCTCAACTCATCGAAGCGGATCGCATAGACGGTGTATTTGCCTGTCGAGACACAAATCCGCATATCAAGCGGCTTCCTGTTTTGCCGAAGGAGAAGCAGGTTGAGTTGGTTCAGTCAGCGGAACTCAACAGTTTTTGCCTTTATCCAAGTTCTAAAGTTTTGGCGGAGAATGTAACGCAATCCGAGTTTTCAGATCGGCCATTCTCAAGAGCCATGCTGTTAGGTGAGGCTCAACTCTCCTACGTCACATTTGATCTAGGGGTGCTTGGCCGTTATCGCAGTGATCCGCGCTTCATCGTAAAGTTTCACGACTACATGGGCGACATGTTCATATCGGATGCTTATTACAGCAGTGCCGAAGTGCCAGAGCGAGACAAGATCGGAGTCGACTCTTTTGGACTTGCTGTCGATGCTGATCAAATTCCACATATAGTCGTGTTTTATCGATATCTGGCCGACCTGACGTCCGAGCATCAGCAATATTGGAACAGTTTTCAGGCTCCCCATGTGCCAATGTGCGAGGAGTATTTCAAATCTTCGATATTAGGCGATTGGTGGGAAAACCGCTCGATCCGCTTTGCAATTCAAGAGGAAATGCGGCTTGTAAATGAGATGACGAAAGCCGTATTCGGCAAAAAGCTGTTTCGTCATGAAATGACGGATGAATTGCCATTTGATCTATCTGCCTTTCTCGTGCCGAGTAGCGAGAATTTTGGGACTTTCATACATTCGTGGGACAAGCTCTTGTCTGACAACCTCAATAAGGAATTTTTCAAAGGAAGAGTTGGTTCGAATTTCGAGCAAACCCTTCCTGACGGGCGAGTTTCAGTCCACCCCAAAGGCACAATCACTTTGCTGCAAGAATGGCTAGAAAAAGTCATTACGGGGAATGGCAAAGCAAAAATTATCGACGCAATTGTTAGCCCTATCAGGAAAATTCGCCAGCTACGTCAGGAGCCTGCGCATAAATTTCAGGAGAATCAATTTTCCTTGGAATTTCACAGGAGGCGGCGCGAAGTGTTGGAAGACGTGCTGGGCTCGCTTTCATGCTGCCGTGTGGTGTTGGCGCGTCATCGAAAAGCTAGAGGGATAGATGTACCAGATTGGTTGGACAGCGAGAAAATTCACGTTTTCTAAGCCTGATACTTTGGCACTGCCTGATTCTTCAAGGTCTGCTTTCAGAATTCCGTCAGCGTTTTTTAACGTCCGTAATTGGGTCGTAAGCCAACGCTCAACAATCATTGTAGCCCCACCTCAAAACTACAAAGCTAAGCCATTCACTTCCGCCCAAACAACCTCTCCACATCGCCTAATGCCAGCTTCACCCAAGTTGGCCTGCCATGGTTGCACTGGCCGCTATGCGGGGTGACTTCCATTTCGCGGAGTAAGGCGTTCATTTCGGTGACGGACAGCACGCGGCCGGCGCGGACGGAACCGTGGCAGGCCATGGTGGCGGCGACATGGTCGATGCGTTCCTTGAGCGATAGCGCGTCGTCATAGGCGGCGAGGTCGTCGGCCAAGTCCTCCAACAACCCCTTGGCATCGCCATCCCCCAGCACTGCGGGTGTGGCACGCACGAGCATTGCGCCCGGGCCAAAGCGTTCGACGCCCAGCCCGAAGGCCGAAAGTTCCTCCGCCCGCGCCTCAAGCCGGTCGCAGGCGGGTTCTTCCAATTCCACCACTATAGGCAACAACAAGGCCTGTGACGGCACAAAGCCGCCCGCTGCCGCCATCGCCTTGCGCATGCGTTCGAGCACCAGCCGTTCATGCGCGGCGTGTTGATCGACGATGACAAGGCCGTCTTCCGCCTCGGCCACGATATAGGTGTTGGCGACCTGCCCGCGCGCGATGCCGAGCGGGTTGCGCGCGCGGTCAGGCACGGGTTCATGCGCTTCGGCGGCCCTGCCCCATAAGGGCGCGAGGTCTTCGCCGGGGATTGCGCCCATGTCGGCAAAGCTGCTGCGGCTTTCATGGGTCGATGGATAAGCGGGACGCTGCCCATAATTCCCCTGATACGCAGGTGCCCCCAAAGTGGCAGGCCGCGCAAAAATGTCGCCTTGCGCGGTTTGCATCGGCTCTTGCTGCCACGCGGCGAGCGCATCGGCGCTTGGCCTTTGCACGCTGCGAAAGCCGGATTGATCCAACGCATGGCGCAGACCCGATACGATCATTCCGCGAATGAGCGCTGGGTCACGAAAGCGCACTTCGGTCTTGGCGGGATGGACATTTACGTCAACTAAAGTCGGCGGCAGGTCCAGAAACAAGGCCACTACAGCATGCCGGTCCCGCGCCAGCATTTCGGCATAAGCGCCGCGCACCGCGCCGATGAGCAGCCGGTCCTTCACCGGACGGCCATTGACGAACAAGAATTGATGGTCGGCAACGCCGCGATTATAGGTCGGCAGGCTGGCCACGCCGCCAAGTCGCACGCCCTCGCGTTCAAAATCTAACGCCACGCTGTTGTCAATCAACTCATAACTGGTCAGCGCGGCAACACGTTCAGGCCGCGCAGAGGTTGGCTGCACCGCCAACACACGCCGCCCGTCATGTTCGACCACAAAGCCAATGTCGGGCCGTGCCATCGCAAGCCGCTTCATCGTGTCGAGCGCTGCGGCATATTCGGCGCGCGCACTGCGCAGGAATTTGCGCCGTGCGGGCACATTGCCGAACAGGTTTTCAACGCGCACCCGTGTGCCCTGCGGCAAGGCGGCTGGCCCTTCACCCGTTACCACGCCATGGTCCACCGTTCGCGTCCAGCCCTCGGCACCTGCGGGCCTGCTTTCCATCGTCATTTTGGAGACGCTGGCGATTGACGGCAAAGCCTCCCCACGGAAACCCAAAGTCGATACCATTTCAATATCTTCATCAGGCAATTTCGATGTCGCATGGCGTTCAAGCGCCAATGCCATGTCCGATGGCGACATGCCGCAGCCATCATCGGTGACTTCGACCAGATCAATGCCGCCTGCACCCAAGCGCACCGATATATTGCGCGCACCCGAATCGATGGCGTTTTCCACCAATTCCTTCAACGCGCTGGCTGGTCTTTCCACCACTTCACCGGCGGCAATCCGGTTGACCAGATTTTCAGGGAGCCTTCTTATTGACATCCGAAGGTTCCTAGCCCAAGCGCACAGTTCAGGCGACTCCTTAATCGTTTGCAATCCAGCCAAATATCTGTTTTGTAAAACAGCAAATTCCGCTAGGACCGCGCGATTATTTGGGCGCGCTCCAAAGGACTCTCACCAAACCGGATTGGGTGGATATTACATGGTATTTGGCAAGTTTTTCCGTTTCGCATCACAAGACATGGCTATTGACCTCGGCACCGCCAACACGGTCGTCTATGTGCGTGGCCAGGGCATCGTCTTGAACGAACCGTCTGTCGTGGCGATTGAAACCATAAATGGTATCAAGCGCGTAAAGGCCGTTGGCGATGACGCAAAGCTGATGATGGGCAAGACACCAGACAGCATTGAGGCCATACGCCCGTTACGCGATGGCGTGATTGCCGACATTGATGTTGCCGAACAGATGATCAAGCACTTCATCCACAAAGTGCACGGCAAGCGCCGCATGTTTAGCTACCCCGAAATCGTTATCTGCGTTCCGTCGGGATCAACCTCGGTAGAACGGCGCGCGATTCGCGATGCCGCATCGAACGCGGGCGCATCGGAAGTGTTCTTGATCGAAGAGCCGATGGCGGCCGCGATTGGCGCAGATATGCCGGTAACGGAACCCATTGGATCAATGGTTGTCGATATTGGCGGTGGCACGACTGAAGTTGCTATCCTGTCCTTGCGCGGCCTTGCTTACACAACCTCCGTTCGCACCGGTGGTGATAAGATGGACGAGGCGATTGTGTCCTATGTTCGGCGACATCATAACCTGCTGATCGGTGAAGCCACGGCGGAGCGGATCAAGAAAGATTTCGGTACCGCTCGTCCGCCAGCCGACGGCATTGGCCAGACCTTGCACATTAAAGGCCGCGACC
Source organism: Sphingorhabdus sp. (assembly GCF_050921905.1). NCBI lineage: Bacteria > Pseudomonadati > Pseudomonadota > Alphaproteobacteria > Sphingomonadales > Sphingorhabdaceae > Sphingorhabdus > Sphingorhabdus sp. Next base: position 1,223,738 of record NZ_CP050888.1, read on the forward strand.
TTGTGAACGGCGTGCCAAAGGAAATTTTGATCAATCAGGGCCAGATTGCCGAAGCTTTGTCCGAACCGATCGGCACCATCCTCGAAGGTGTGCGCGTTGCGCTAGAAAATACCGCACCCGAACTTGCGGCCGATATCGTCGATCAAGGTATCGTTCTGACCGGTGGCGGCGCGTTGATGTCTGGCCTTGACGAATTTCTGCGCGATGAAACCGGCCTTCCTGTCACCGTTGCCGAAGACCCGCTGACCTGCGTTGCCATTGGCACCGGCAGGGCCATGGAAGACCCGATCTTCCGCGGCGTCCTGCTCACCGCCTAAGGCGAGGTTAGGATGGCGCCGCCGCCACATCGGCGCCCCGGATTTTCCCGGAAGGCGCAATATGGCCTGTTCGTGACCTATGTGGTTGCAATTGCAGGGACGATAGTGGCTGCGCTGCTTCTGATGATTTCAGTGGTCGATCCGGCTGGATTTTCTGCGTTGCGAACCTTTGGTTCGGAAATTACCGCTCCGGTTGCGCGCGCGGTCAGTGTTGCACGGCAATCCACCCAAGCCCTGACGCGCAATTTTTCAGCCTATATCGACGCAGGATCGAAAAATGCAACGCTCGAAAAAGAACTGAAAACGAACCGCAGCGCATTAATCGAGGCACGGGCCCTGCGTTTGGAAAATGCCCGGCTGCGCGGTTTGCTCAAAATATCTGCTGACGATCCGCAGCAAGTGGCCGTTGGTCGCCTGATCAGTTCCACCGCATCAAGCACAAGGCGGGTCGCCACCTTATCCATTGGGCGTAACTTCGGGGTTGAACGCGCACAACCTGTGCGTGGGCCGGCCGGACTGATCGGCCGCGTGATAGAAACAGGGCCAACGACCGCGCGCGTGCTGTTGGTAACGGACAGCGAAAACCTGGTTCCGGTCATGCGGGCCAGCGATGGTCTTCCGGCATTTTCGGCGGGCCTTGGCAACGGGCTCGTCCTTATCAAGCCGCTAAACCTTGGCGAAAGCCCTTTCAAGGTCGGCGACATCATTATTACCTCTGGCAATGGGGGGCTGTATAACGCGAATATTCCGTTTGCGCGGGTCATCCGCAAAACCAGTGACGGTGCGCTTGGCCTGCCCTTTGCAGATCCAGCCAACACGCCATATGCCGTTGTGATGAAACCTTATATGGGTGCAGCGAGAGCCGAACAGCAAGCTATAGCGCCTGATGGCAAAACCAAAGAGGTTGTGGAGTGAAAATTCCGGTCAGCGCCATTCGATTGCCGACACGGCCAGGACGGGAATATGAAAGTCGTTTTGACCGCGAACAGTCGATGCTCAAAATGTTGGCGATTCCGATTGCCTCGGTAATTTTGGCGTCAATGGTCACCACCCTGCCCATTTTTAGCTCCGGACCGCTTTTGCCGCCATTCGGGCTATTGATTTTTTTAAGCTGGCGTCTGATGCGGCCCGGATTATTGCCCGTGTGGTCTGGCGTTCCATTTGGATTGATGGATGACCTCTTCAGTGGCCAACCTTTTGGCAGCGCTGGCCTGCTCTGGTCGCTCGCGATGCTCCTTGTCGAGATTATCGATTCTCGGGCCATATGGCGCGATTATCTGCAGGATTGGTTGATTGCCGCATTGCTCATCACGGCCGTGCTGCTGGGCGGTTGGTGGATTGCAGGTCTCGGCCACGCCGCGCCTGACCCGATGGTTTTATTCCCGCAGATCATCTTGTCCATATTGCTATATCCGCTCGTCGTGCGCATATGTGCGCGTCTCGACAGCTGGCGATTGGCAACATGAAAGTCGAAAAACAGGTAACATCAGGACAGCTTGACTTCACCTTCACCCGCCGCGCGGCTTTTGTGGGCGGCGTGCAGGCCGCAATTGGCCTGACCGTTGCCGCGCGCATGTCCTATATCGCCGTTGCGGATAATGAAAAATACAAGCTGCTCGCCGAAAGTAACCGCGTCAACCTGACCATCATCCCGCCGCGCCGGGGCTGGTTCATTGATCGTTTTGGTAAGCCCATTGCAACCAACCGCGCCGACTTTCGCGTCGACATCATTCCCGACCGGCTGGCAAAAAAAGACGAGACTGTTCAGACTTTGGCCGAATTGCTGGCGCTTTCAACAGACGATGTCGACCGCATCCATCGCGAGTTGAAAAATGCACAAGGGTTTCAACCGGTGCAAGTCGCCGACGGCCTTGATTATGACAAGTTCGCAGCGGTCAGCGTGCGCTTACCAGACCTACCCGGCGTCAGCCCACGCCAAGGCTATTCGCGCTTCTACCCCAGCGGCGCAGCGGTCGGCCATCTGATCGGCTATGTCGGCACGGTGTCCGCTGAGGAATATCAGAAGAACAAAAAACCGCTGCTGATTACGCCGGGGTTTAAGGTTGGCAAGGATGGCCTCGAAAAAACGCTTGAGGACAGGCTACAGGGCGAACCTGGTGCCAAGCGGACCGAAGTCACCGCACGCGGCAAGATCGTGCGTGAACTGACCACACGGCCCGATACGCCCGGCAAGCCCGTCCAATTGACCATAGATATTGACCTGCACAATTACGCCGCACGACGGCTTGGCCTTGAATCAGGGTCCGTGGTCATATTCGATTGCCTGACGGGCGACATCATTACCATGGCATCCATACCCTGTTACGACCCCAACAGCTTTTCCGACGGCATCGGCCGCGTCGAATGGAAGATGCTGAATAGTGACGACCATATCCCCATGCTGAACAAGGCGCTTCAGGGGCTGTATCCACCGGGTTCGACGTTGAAACCCGTCGCAGGTCTTGCCATGCTGCGCCACGGGATCGACCCTGAAGAAATAGTCATCTGCAATGGCGGATACCGGCTCGGCAATCGCGTCTTCAAATGCCTTGGGCGGCATGGCCCAGTCAATATGTCCACCGCGATCATGAAAAGCTGCAACACCTATTTTTATTCCATGGGGCGGCGGATTGGCTATGACAATATCGCACCTGTCGCGCGCGAGCTTGGGCTGGGGCAGGAATTTTCTTTGCCCTTTCCGTCGCAACGTTATGGCACTGTTCCCGATAGCGCATGGAAAATGCACAAATATAACCAGAAATGGACCGAGTCCGACACGCTCAATGCCGTCATTGGTCAGGGTTATATTATCGCCAGCCCGTTCCAACTGGGTCTGATGGCGGCGCGCATAGCCTCTGGCTTGAACATACAGCCGGAAATTCTGTTGCAGAAACGCGCCGCGGCCAAGCCTTTGTCCTTTCCCAAGGCGCATCTCGATGTCGTGCGTGAAGGCATGAATTTGGTCGTCAACGGCGATGGGACCGCGGTGCGCAGCAGGCTAATGCTCGACAATATCGCGATGGCGGGCAAAACCGGAACAGCGCAGGTCCGTCGCATATCAGGGTCGCAACGTGGACAGTCCGGCGCATGGAAATATCGCGATCATGGCCTGTTCGTGTGCTTTGCCCCGGTGGATCAGCCGCGTTACGGCGCAGCGGTCGTGATCGAACATGGCATGGGCGGCGCACGCGCAGCAGCCCCGATTGCCAAGGATGTGCTGACCTTCATCTATGACCGTGAACAGGCGATGGCGTCGCTGGAGGCGTTGGAGGCTGGCTGGGGCGGCAATATCGAACAACGCATGGCGGCCAAATATGCCATGTTCCAAAATCAGCCAGCGCCACCTCCGCCATTGGACCCAACCACATGAACGGCATCGTTCCAGCCCCCATTGCTGCGCTGCCATGGCGTGTCATTTTCATCCTGATGGCGTTGGTGGGCTTTGGCGCGGCGGTGCTCTATTCCGCTGCGGGTGGGCATTTTGACCCATGGGCGGGCAAGCATATCATGCGCTTTGGCGTCTTGCTTGGCATGGTCATCATCATGTCGCGGATGAAGCTGGAATTTTGGAAATCCATCACCTTCCCGCTCTATCTGCTTTTGCTTTTTCTGCTGATAGTGGTCGAACTGTTGGGATTTGTAGGCGGCGGTAGCCAGCGCTGGATCAACTTGGGCATCATCACGCTGCAACCGTCGGAGCTGATGAAACCGGTGATGGTTCTTGCCGCCGCGTGGTTTTTCGACCGGCTTCCGCCGAACCGCATATTTGGCATTGAGGCCGTTTGGCCGCTGGGCGTATTATTGTTGCTGCCAAGCGCGCTGGTGATTATCCAGCCCGATTTTGACGCGGCCATTGCTTATGCCTTTGGCTTGGGCGTCGTGGGCTTTATGGCCGGTTTGCCGCTGATCTATTTTTGGGGCGCTGGCGCGGGCGTCGCGATATTTGCGCCCTTGGTCTATTTCTTTGGCCTCAAACCCTATCAGCAAGACCGCGTGCTCATTTTCCTCAATCCGCAAAATGACCCTTTGGGCGCTGGCTATCATATCACCCAGTCGAAAATCGCCATTGGCTCGGGCGGTATCTTTGGCAAAGGCTTTGGCAATGGCACGCAAAGCCATTTGAATTATCTCCCCGAAGGCCATACCGATTTCGTCTTTGCCACCATGGCCGAAGAATGGGGCATCGTCGGCGGCTTCTTCATCCTGTTTCTCTATTTCCTGCTCATGCGCTGGGGCTTGACCGTCGCGATGCAAAGCAAGACCCGCTATGGCCAATTGGTCGCCGCTGGCCTGACCTGCACGATTTTCTTTTACATCATGATCAACCTGTTGATGGTCGTGGGCCTTGCCCCTGTTGCCGGCATTCCATTGCCCTTTGTCAGTCACGGCGGATCGTCCATGCTCACGATGATGCTGTGCGTCGGCATCATCATGTCCATCGAACGCCACCCCGGCGCAAAGCGCGGCCAATTCCAATAAATCGGGTAAGGCGCGCTTGACAAAGCCAGCTAAACCCATCAAAGGCGGCGCTCCAAACGGGACTGCGCATCTGGCCATCCCGAAATGGGGACGCTTAGCTCAGTTGGTAGAGCAGCTGACTCTTAATCAGCGGGTCGTGGGTTCGAACCCCTCAGCGTCTACCATTTATTTCAATATACACGGATATAGTGACGGCGTCGGGCGTGCCCGATGAACGCGGCTTCCGTGAGGCAGAACCCTTTGGAGTATCGTTTGCCATGAAATTCCCCACTTCCAAGATATTTATTAAAACCAATCAACATCTCTTGTTGGCAGCGTCGCAGGCACCGTGGCATAAATACCCCGAACCCCTGCCTCTTTGGCCGCAGCCAGCAATTCTTTCGACCAGAACCATTTGTTCAGTGCGTCTATGTCGGAAAAATTATGAATTTCCTTGGTCAGTTCAGACTGAAAAGCCGCACCGTTTGGGAAACGAACGCTTGTGAACCAGTGCTCACTAAACCATTCTGTTTCAATTCGGACATCGCAACGGTCTGGATCGACTGCTTCGAGCAGCCGATTTGGCATTACAAGATTAAATGGAATTTCGCCATCCAACGCCTTGATCACTACAGGTTTTACTTCCAGCGATCCTCGATCAAGGCGCTCGATTACCTCCAATAACGCCGGTGAAGCAAGATAGGCAGCCCCCGCCAATCGATAAAAATCGACGATCTTTCGAAGTTTTCCCCTAAATCTGAAGTCTGGCTGCTCGACAAGCGTGTCCAATCCAATACGCGGCCTAACTCGGGCACCCGTCCAGAGCGCTTGCTCAAACTCTGGGCTGTTCTTCCACGAGATGCCTTGGTCATAATTCCAGTTATTACACACCTCGACGAAACGATCTTCATCGGCGGAAGGGTGCTTCGCCTTGAACAAACGCGACTGCCCCTCGGGCACTTCGGCAAGCAGGTCAGTGATCGTGCGGGTCATATGCTTATTCCTTTTGCTGAACTACTCGGAGCTCTCGCGCCGAGTTTGGTTGTTCTGCATCTATAAATCATGTTCCACAATTACCTTACACTTCAAACGCCAAAGCCTGCACCGCCGGAATAGGGAATTACGAATTACCCTAACAGGTGCATCAGCCCCGAAATAGCTTCGCTTTGATTCGGCGTTTGGGGGAGGTAAGCAGCGGTCATCACACTCCCTTTCGTCATCCTGAACTTGTTTCAGGATAACATGCGACCGTTGTTTGTTATCCTGAAACAAGTTCAGGATGACGAGGGGCGGGGTTCAGGATTACGAGGGGCAGAGTTGCGGATAACAGGGCGGGGTTCAGGATGACAGGGCGGAGTTCGGGATGATAGGCCGGAGTTCAGGATGACGAAGGGCGGGGTTGCGGATGACGAGGGGCGGAGTTGCGCCTGAATTTTATGGGAGCCAGGAAAAAGAACGGTTCCGCTTCTGCGCATCGGGATCGATGAAATCGCGCGCCATGCTCATCCTTTCGGGGGAGCTGCCAGGTCGATCGCCTGCACCGCGGTGCCGATGGCGTAAAGGCGCATGCCCTTGCCCAGCGGCAACGCCTGGAACTTGTTGGCGGCCGGTGCGATCGGCGCGCGTGCCCAGGTCTTGCCGCCGTCCGTCGTGGCAAATCCGCCCGCCGCGGTACCGACGAAGCCGACATCCTTGCTGACGAAGCCGATGCCGAACTGGCGCGCGGTCTTGTCCTGCGCCATCTCGATCTCGCGCCACGTCCTGCCCTTATCGTCGCTGCGGATGACGAGCTGCGTGGTGCGTTCGGGATCGTAGGACTGCACCGTGGCGTAGCCAGTGTCGCCGCCCTCGGGGAAGCTCGCCTTCCAGATCAGCTCTAGCGTGCGGCCCGAGCGATAGACCTCGCTCCACGTCTTGCCGCCGTCGGTGGTGCGCAGCACCAGCCCCTCGGCCTGGGCAGGATCGGGATGGGTGGCGGCGAACACAAGGCCGGTATTCTCGTCGAAGAACTTCACGTCGAGGATCATCCCCGCGTGCGCGCTCATGTCGATCACCTGCCAGCTTTCGCCCCCGTCGGTGGAGCGCAGCATACCTGTCGGTCCTCCGACCCGGCCTGCGGCGTGGATCACCGTGCGTGGCTGCAGCTTGCCCTGATAGATGCGCTTCACGGTGAGGATATCGATTGCGCATACGCCCTTTATCGTCGCAGCTCCGGTATCGACCGCTACCCACGTCCGGCCCCCGTCGCGGGTGCGGTAGAGCGGGGTTTCGTCGGTGACGCCGGGGTAATAGTCGGTGCCGACATTGCCGATGAAGCCGTTATCGCGGTCAACGAAGCCGACCGCGCGCACGAAGGTGCCGGGGCGGCTGGCGACCTTCTCCCAGCTCGCCCCGCCATTCTTCGTGGCGAACAGATCGCCCGCACCGGTGCCATACCAGCCATGGTCGGCATCGACGAAGTTGACGCTGTCACGCTTGCCGCGATAGGCTTCGGTGACAAAGGTGCGCCATTCGCCCGCAGTGCTGGCAGCAACAGGAGCGGGAGCGGGCTCCTCCGCAATAACCGGCGCGCCAATCATAAGAGCGGCGAGCGCCGCGGCGAACTGAGCCTTCATATCGTGTGACCTCCTGTTTTGCGGCGCTAGCAGCGGGCTATTTTCCTGCTCAACTCCAGCGCCTTATCCTCATTCGCACACGTGATGACATAAGTGCGGATTGCCGCGATCGCCGCTTTCGACAAAGAGCCATCGGTTATCGACAAGCGGCAGCAGGCCCTGGCTATGAATAGCAGCGGTTCGAGATTTGTTTCCCAAGAGCCGCCATTCTGCAATCTTGATCTGCCCCGTCTGTGCTCGATCTTGCCCTGTATTTCGGGGTGAACCGGCGCTCCAGGAACCTTCAGTAAGGGTGATCAATGTGCAGCTTTGCAAATACACGCTCTTCAAACACCCATTGTCCGTTTTCCCGGACATATAGATCGGAATACATGCCATTCAGATGATAGGTCATGTTTTCATCATCGACTAACAATTCATTTGTGTAGGACCAACCTTGAGCTTTATCACCATCAATGTTTACGGCTCCAGGAAAATTGAAAAACGCCCGGGTATAACAACCTTTGATGCCCCGACTGTTTGCCTTCATGTCAATCCAGTGGCTTAGGATTGCATCTCGTCCCACGATTATTTGGCTTCCGAGGTGCCAGCTAGCGTTCATTGCCCAACAACTTGACCACAGAATCTGATCACGGCGTATGACCGCATCGCTATAGCTGTCGAGAAGCTCTCGGATAGCAAGCCTATCTTCGATTGGGCCGTTAAAGTGGCGCGCATTGAGGTGGCTGTTTACCGCATTGTGCTGATGTGAACTTTTCATAAATGATCCCCCGTAAAAGGACGCCCGCGTTGGTAATCTGAAAACAGGTCAGGATTCCGCAGCTTCTGAAGAATTTCATCATTCAGGCTATATATGTAGAAAAGGTGATGTGCCGAAAGGAGAGCCCACGCAGAAAATACAGAAAGATTAAAAGCTATAAAAAATTGACTTTGATCAACCAAAATTATTCCAGATGAAAACATAATCAAATCTTGAAAATTAGAAATGATAATGAGATTCAATACACCAGCAGAAATACCATATATCTTACAACTCACTTCTGTTTTATTATATAAGCCTTTTACACGAGGTATTAGCCCAACTACTATATAAAAAAATACAAAACAGTCCAATAAAGGTATCAAGATAGAAAATAATATTATTGTCACAGATAATTTTTTAATATTTGATGTTTTTATGCCTCTATTTATAAATTGCTCTTTTTCATTATTTCTAAATAGTCTGTAAATTGGATATACGTAAAAAATTATTTTAAATAATGTCCATATCAAAATTATTTTAAATGTGTATTGATTAACATCAATAATTTCAAATTTGTATTTATAATAATTCATTATTTCATTTTCGAAAAACATGCGGCCTCCTATCATCAGCCAAATCTGATATTCAACTTACCCACTCGATTTTATTGTAAAGCCGTGCAGCCAAACCTGCCTACCTTGTAGTGTCAAAATCGGACGAAAGTCCGTCATTGACGTTGTCAGAAACGGAGAAGGCGCTCGCTGGTCTAATGCCCACATGCTATTTCCGATAAGAACCGAGAGCAACGCGTGGTCACGGCGCGCTATGAGGTCAGCCCCCACTGTCAAATATATATCGGTCGCGGGTATGCCGGATCCCTTTAACAGCATAAGTTCGAGAATGGCGAAGTCTTCGCAATCCCCGCGTCGGCGGGCAAGCGTTTCCGCTGGAGTTGCCCAGTAATCCCTGGTCCCATACACGTCGATATCCTCAGCATATTGAATGTAGGAGATAACGAACGTGTGAATGAACGCTATCCGCTGCTTAGGATTCTCGATGCGCTGGGCCTGTCGCACGATAGATGACCATTGCGCGCCGCTTGCTGGCACCGCTGCGCGAAGGTATTTGGCGTCAAATGGCGAGTGCGCAACAGCTATGCCGACGGAATTGTACATCTTAGGCAAACTGGCTGATTTGGTTCCTGTGCCTGCCGTAAGCCGCAACACAACGATCAACGCGATTGCAATAAGAGACAGCGCAAGCGAAAATATACCAAACTGACGAAACCATTTCAGCAGTTCGAATACGGAAGAAAAGAAAATATCATCAAGGTTTGGATCTTTGAGGATTTTCATAGTCACATGCCTTTTGCCAGGCGAAAAGCCAGCAGATGCCTTTTTACTTGAAAAGCATCAGCCGTCCACAATGATTACTAAAACGGGCTCGACTAAATATGTTCCCCGTAAAGGATTACTGACAGGAGGGCCAGTCTGAGGGTTCGCTGCGCTTGAGTTGCTCCATGCGTGGGAACAAACGTCCCCACTGCCTGTTATTTGACCGAGCGAGCGCTCGACAACTTTTGACCTCTATGTTGAAATCGCAGCGCTTCCGTCATCCCATCGTTATCAAAATTTTTAAGGATTTCGTGTGCTTGAATTTATCGAACGCAATAGCTTTAAAGATGACATCGTGCCTGTTGGCGGATCGACACCGAAGGTTCGGTCGAACATCGTCGCGCTGATTGGTGGTTTTACCCCGCGCAGATGCGGTATCGCGACATTCACCGCAGATGTGTGCGCATCCTTAAAAGCCGCGCAACCGGATCTGCAGATCGACGTTTATGCAATGACGCCAGCTTTATCCGCTATCACGTTCGACGCTTCAGTCATATCTACGATTACGCAAGGCGATCCGCAGAGTTATATTGATGCCGCGCAGCACATCGATATCAGCAGAGCAGATGTCGTATGGCTCCAACATGAATTTGGGTTATTCGGCGGACCAGCCGGGGATATGGTGCTAGAACTAACTGACCGGATTGCGGCCCCGTTAGTCATTACATTACATACCGTTTTGGCAAAACCCAACCCCGACCAAATGCGCGTGATGCGCAGACTGATTGCGCAAGCGAGCAAGCTAGTGATCATGTCGGAACGTTCGCGAGACTTGCTGGGCAGCGTTTACGGGGCAGATAGCGACCAGATCGTCCTTATCCCCCACGGGGTTCCGGATCGGCCATTTGGCCGGTCAACACAATTCAAGTCCAAACTTGGATTTGAAGGCAGGGACGTCCTCCTGACCTTTGGACTGCTTTCTCCGGGCAAGGGAATTGAAGCCGTCATCGCGGCCATGCCAGCTATAATATCGGAGCATCCCAATCTGCTTTACTGCATTGCGGGCGCCACCCACCCCAATTTACTGACGGTCGAGGGTGAAACTTATCGGGAAAAGCTCAAAACGCTGGCGGCCACGCTGGGCGTTGCGCACCACATATATTGGCTTGACACGTTCCTTGAAACAGAACTGCTGCTCGACTTGATTGAGGCAACCGATATCTATGTTACCCCTTACACCGGGGCGGACCAATCGACCTCGGGCACTTTATCCTACGCGTTAGCGCTCGGTAAAGCGGTGGTGTCTACACCTTATGTTCACGCCATCGAACTGCTTTCCGATGATCACGGCATTATCGTTCCCTTCAATGATAGCGCCGCAATCGCAACAGAAGTGATTGGTCTTTTGCACGATAAGGGCAGGCTGTCTGCTTTGCAGAGGCGCGCTTATGATAGAAGCCGGGATATGATCTGGCCGGCTTTTGCCGTTCGCTGTCTCGATGTTTTGGATGAAGTTCGAATTTCTATTAAATCTGCACCGATAGCTGCGGCTATCGGGATAGATGGCTTGCTCAGAATCTGTGATGATACTGGAATATTACAGCACAGCATTGGCAACGTTCCCGACAGAGCACATGGATATTGTGTTGATGATAACGCCCGGGCGTTGATGCTTACCCACAAGATGAAAGGCCATATTGCGACGGTATGTCAATTGAGCACTAGATTTGCCGCATTTGTTGAAAGTTCGTGGAACGAAGAACGTCGCGAGTTTCGAAATTTCATGGGGTTTGGACGAAATTGGCTCGAAGAAATCGGATCAGAGGATAGCTGCGGCAGGACATTATGGGCCTTAGGCTCAACCGTGCGTTGGGCGCCGTCTGCGGGCCTTCGGCATTGGGCACAGGGGTTGTTCGACCGGACGGCATCATCTGCCGAAACATTCGGGTCTCCGCGCGCCATCGGCTTTGCGATGTTGGGAGCAGATCATGTTTTGGAAGTAGACAATAAGCATAAAGCGGCATCGTCGATATTGGCTGCGGGTGCAGATCATCTGCTGACACTTTTTGGCCATTCCAAAAGGGAAGGCTGGACATGGTTCGAAGATGTTTTAGCTTACGACAATTGCCGCCTTTCCGAAGCCATGATCAGGGCCGGGGTGCGGTTAGGCCGCGTTGACGTCCAGCAGTGCGGGATCGAGACTTTGCGTTGGATGACCGCCTTACAAAAAGCGCCTGGCGGATATTTTCGTCCTATAGGATCTCGCACCTTCGGCAAGCCATATCTAAAGCCCCATCCTTTCGATCAGCAGCCGGTCGAAGTCTGGGCGGCCATAGACGCCGCCTCTGCTGCATATGACTTAACGGGAGACGAAAGCTGGCTTAAAGAGGCGACGCGCGCCTATGACTGGTTTTCAGGGGCCAATGACCGTGGCCTTGCGGTTGCAGATCCACAAACGGGCACAAGCCATGACGGGCTAAATCATCGTGGACTTAATCTCAACGAAGGTGCCGAGTCGGTTCTGGCGTATCAACATGCGACAATCGCCATAAGAGAATTCATTGCTAAGGTTAGATAGGGCGATGCCATGGTAGACGTCGCTCAACATGAATTACGGCTCCATGCCGACCCCGCACGGGTGGTCGTGCGACCGTTCCATCTGGCGTGGCAAGCGTCTGGGCCCGACCTTGAACGGGTGCAAAAGTTGGCCCGTGACATTTATGCTTTGGACACAAGAACAGTGCGCGCTGAACTCAGCGTGGTGTTGCGCGATTTTGCTGACAGGCATTCGCAGATAGAAAAGGTATTTGACGACCGGTTTCGCGAAATTGAACCGCGCTTAGGGTTATCAGGGCCGTTCAAAAAAGAAATGCGGCAACTCATCGGCGCATATTTTTGTCATGAGTATAGTTTTGCCGCAGCAGCTCTGATGAATCCCAGCGTCGTCGCGCATCCAGACCAAACAGGGTTGCAACCCGGCAGCGTTAGAATTCTGCTGTCGCTCCGCGCTGTTGGTGAGGGCCATATTTCAACCATCGCTTTTCGCGAAGGAATCATTTCGGCCGGCAGGCAACTGGTTCTGATGGCCCAACCGTCTTTTGCGACAGCGGCAACCTTGGGTAAGCACAAGCCCGGCACGCCCGACGACGTGTCTACGCTAGATTGCTTTCGCGATAGCAATATCTCTGGCACCGTGATTTTTCCAGTGACGGAAGCGCAGCGAAACGGGCTCGAAGATTTACGGCTCGTCGAATTTCAGCATGACGGCGGCGAGCGTGAATGGATGGGTACATATACCGCCTATAGCGGGCATGATATTCGTTCTGAACTCCTTCGGACGCGTAATTTCCGAACTTTCACCCTGACACCGATAAAGGGGGGCGCAGGCCGCAATAAGGGCATGGCCCTTTTCCCGCGGAAGATTGATGGCAAATATTGCATGATAGGGCGTCAGGACGGGAAAAATCTGTATCTGCTTCGGTCAGACTCGATTGATTGCTGGGATGGCGGTGAACTTTTACTAGAGCCGTGCTTCCCGTGGGAACTGGTGCAGATTGGTAATTGCGGCGCACCGATAGAACTCGACGAAGGTTGGCTTGTGCTGACCCATGGCGTTGGCGCGATGCGGAAATATGCGATAGGTGCCGCGTTGCTGGATAAATCCGATCCATCAAAGGTCATTGGCCGCACGCCCAACCCCATCCTATCTGCTGCTGATGAAGACCGTGAAGGCTATGTTCCGAACGTCGTCTACACGTGCGGAGCGATCCGCGTTGGCGATGATCTCTTCCTGCCCTACGGCGTCGCCGATAGCTCTGTGTGCTTCGCATTTGTAGCGATCCACGAGATTTTGGCCGCGATGAGATAGCAACATTTGCAGTATCTGCGCCGCGAAGTTTCCAATATTGCTATCTTTTGCTGATACCCCCAAAATAGCTTCGCTTTGGGTTAAGCCCGCTTATCCGGATCGACGTGGAGCCAATCGGCATGGCGCGGGGCTTTTTTGGTCTCGCTCCATTCCTGAAGCATCAACGGCGCGACGCGTTTCAGCTCCGCATATTGCTGCGCCGTGCCGATGTTGCAGGCAAGCTCCAATCGGTGGCCATTGGGGTCAAAGAAATAGATCGACCGGAATATGCCGTGAAAGGTCGGGCCGATCACATCAATGCCTTGGCCCTCAATATGCGCCTTGGCGGCCAGCAATGCGTCCATATCCGCAACCTCAAACGCGATATGTTGCACCCAGGCCGGGGTATTGGGGTCTTTGCCCATTTCGGGCTGGTTCGGCAGTTCGAAGAAAGCGATGACATTCCCGCCGCCGCAATCCAAGAAGATGTGCATATATGGGTCATATTCGCCCGTCGACGGCACATGATCCTCGGCAAAGGCGGTGGTGAATTCCATGCCCAGCACATGCGCATACCAATCCGCCGTCGCCTTTGCGTCCTTACACCGATAGGCGACATGGTGAATGCGGCTCAGCTTTACGGGCGCGGTCATGCCACTGGCTCCACCTGAAGCGCGCCGCGTTCAATCTGGTCGCGCTCGATGCTTTTGAACAAGGCGGTGAAATTGCCTTCGCCAAAGCCTTCGTCTTTTTTGCGCTGAATGAATTCGAAAAACACAGGGCCGATCATGGTTTGCGAGAATATCTGCAACAACAAACGCGGATCGCCATCTTGCGTCGACCCGTCGAGCAAGATGCCACGCGATTGCAACGCGTCAACCGGCTCGCCATGGCCCGGCAAGCGTTCCTCCAACATATCATAATAAGCCTTGGGCGGTGGCGGCGCGAATGGCGTGCCCAGCGCCTTTAGCCGGTCCCAGCAGGCCGGTAAATCATCGCAGGAAAAGGCGATATGTTGAATCCCTTCGCCATTATAGGCGCGCAAATATTCCTCAATCTGCCCGCCGCCGGCCTTGCCCTCTTCATTCAACGGAATGCGGATTTTGCCGTCCGGCGCGGTCATCGCGCGGCTGGTGAGGCCGGTATATTCGCCCTTAATGTCGAAATAGCGGATTTCGCGGAAGTTAAAAACGCGTTCGTAAAAACTGCCCCAATGCGCCATGCGCCCGCCATAGACATTGTGCGTTAGGTGATCGATGATCTTGAAACCAGCGCCCACCGGATTGCGATCCACACCGGGCAGATAGTCGAAATCAATGTCATAAATGGACAAGGCATCGCCGTAGCGATCCACAAGGTAGATCATCGCGCCACCAATGCCGCGAATGGCGGGCAGGCGCAGCTCCATCGGACCCGTGCGCGTTTCAACCGGCTCGGCACCGCGCACAATCGCTTCGTCATACGCAAGGCGCGCGTTCTTTACGCGAAACGCCATGCCGCACGCCGACGGGCCATGCTCCGCTGCGAAATACGCCGCAGGGCTTTTGGGTTCGTAATTGGCGATCAGGTTGATTTCGCCTTGCCGCCACAGGTCAACATCCTTCGACCGATGCCGCGCAATCCGGCTGAAACCCATGCGTTCAAACACCGGTTCCAGAAGGCCCTTTTCCGGCGCGGAAAATTCGATGAATTCGAACCCATCGAGTCCCAAAGGGTTTTCGAACAAATCGGCCATATACGCGCTCCTGCCTAAACTGGTTACATTTGAAACCAGTTTAGGCAATCGTCAGACATGAGTCAATGCGCGTGACGGTTCAGGTAAAGTGCAAGCGGCGGTATTTGCCCCGGAAGTAGAGCAATGGGTCACGGCGTGGCTCAAAGCTTGCTTTTTCTACGCGGCCGACCAAGATGAAATGGTCGCCAGCCGCATGCAAGGCATGGCGTTTGCATTCGAATATGCCAAGCGAGCTTGGCAAGATCGGCGCGCCATATTCGCCCACTTCCCACCGCGTTCCGGCAAAGCGATCTTCGCTTTTCCCTGCGAACAGGTTGGAAACGGGTTGCTGCCCGATTTGCAGAACGTTGACGGCGAAATCGTCAATGCCGCGCAAAACCTCTGCGCTTCCGGAATTATTGGCGATGCACACCAGCAACAAAGGCGGGTCGAGCGACACGCTGGTAAAGCTGTTGGCGGTCAAGCCCACGGGCTTCCCATCCGAGTCATGCGCGGTGATGATCGTCACGCCTGTCGCGAAACACCCCATCGCATCGCGCAATGTCCGCGCATCCGATCCGGAACGATATTCGGGAATGAAGCGCGGTTGCTTGCGCTCCAAAAAGTCGATGAGTAGCCCGTTAAACGCCTCTGCCCGTTCCGCCACGATCAGCAGGCCGCCGCCATCCACGTCAATCGCCTCAACATTGGGAAGCCGGTCAACAAATTCGGGCCGCACGGCATCAGGGTCGACTTGGCCCAAGGCACCACGAATGATCAGCGACGGCAAACCAATGTGCGCCGCTGCCGCGCACAGTGTATCACCCACGCCATGAATGTCGAATGCCGCAAATATGGCTTTGTCATAATCTGCCGGGTTCAAACCCTGCCCAAGCGCCGCCGAGTTCCGGTCTGCCGCCGCGCGCACCGCCTTTGTGTCATGACCCACAGGCGGGTCGACGAAAATCAAGCCCGATGCCAGCGTCGCAGCGTCTTCGGCCAAGGCCATGGTTGCAATCCACGCACTGTGGGACGCCGCAACAACAACGGGGCGCGTCCGCATTTGGCCCAGCACTGCGCGCAAATCTTCGACATAAGCATTAAAGTCATACCGACCGTCGGACGGCCATTCGCTCCCGCCATGGCCGCGAAGGTCGACATTGATGACATGGCGTCCAGCCTGTTCCAAACCAATGGCCACATCTTCCCACACTTTGCGCGTTTGGCCAAAGCCATGCAGCAGGACAATGGACGGGTCGTCGGCAGAACCAATATCATCGGCCTCAAGCCTTATGCCTGCAAAGCCCTTAAATTCTCTTACATAACGAAGCGACATTCGTCCAAACCCCAAATTCTGTCTAACGGTGTCATATTCTAACCGTCCGTGCACACTTACTGTATTTTACGCAATAATTTATGCGCGCTCGGTGGAAATAACCGCCATCGTAATGCGCGAAATGCAGACCAGCTTGCCCGCTTCATCCTCTATCCGGATTGACCAGATTTGCGTCGTGCGGCCAATCGATTCCGATGTTGCCGTGGCAAAGACAAAGCCATCCTTCACCGGGCGAATATGGTTGGCGTTGATTTCCATGCCCACGGTCGCAAACTTGCTTGGGTCAACCGTCATGGCCGCCGCAGTCGAGCCCACCGTTTCGGCCAAGACGACCGATGCGCCGCCATGGAGCCGGCCATAAGGCTGCTTCGTGCGTGCATCGACGGGCATGCGCGCCTTGATCCAATTGTCCCCATAATCGATAAATTCTATGCCAACAAAACCGGGCATGCAATGCGCGCCGCTGGCAGTTAACGCCGCAAGATCAAGCTTTTCGTGAAACCATATCGTCATACAATCTCCATGCGCGAAGCAACAGAAACTGTCTAGGGCCAGGATCACTTAAATCCACCTTCGCGGCGTCAAAATGGCAAAGATATCGAAGAAAAATGGCCGCCGCAGGCAGTCGTTCTGCCTGCACTGAACAAAATGGCCTCAAACCCCGAAGGTGGGATTTAAGTGGTCCTGCCCCTAAGGCAACTTGCCTTTATAAACCGAGTGCGCGTTTGATTCCGGCCCAATCGACGAGCTTGAAATTCTGGGTCGCAGGGCGGTTATCGCCATCCTGCACGGCAAAAAGCCCTTCAGGAAAATCTGCGCCAAAATCACCAAGCATCAATTCAATACCATCGGTTTCCTGAACGCCGTCAATTACCCCGTCATTGATGCGAAAACGGCCAACATAATTGGCCTCGGGCAATTTATAGACGGCATAAGCATTGTCGCCTTGGCTCGATACGATAACATATCCGCCATCGGTGCCGGAAGGTGCTAAGGCCACGCCTTCGGCATCCATGACGATTTCCTTGCCATCAGCCTTGGCAATAGCCGTGGGGACAGTCGAGCCATCGGGTGAAGCATCGAATTTCCAAAGGCCGACATCTTCTTCGGCCACATATAATATTCCGGTGCGGTCATCGACGACGCAACCTTCGGACTGCGTGCCCAATTTCATGCTGCGCACAACTTTGCCCGTCGGAACGGCATTGTTAAGATCAATCGCGACCTGATCAATGCGGCCATCTTTCAACACGACAAAGCCGAACAATGCCTTGTCGCGCGCGCGTTGCCACAGACACATGCCATAGGCCTCTCCACGCCCGACAGGGAGCGTCGCCAGAGGCAATAACTTCCGAGCCGCAGTATCCAGCCGGAACAACGCCATCTGTGCCTGCGCAAGGTCCTGACGGTCGCTGGCGGCGACGAGGACACCGATGCCACCCCCGACATCGCGCAGATCCACATTATTGAGGCGTGGCGACGGCGTGAAACTGACCTGACGGCCCTGCAAATCATAGACATGAATGCCCGCACGCTTGTCGGTGCCGATGATCAGGCTTTGGGCCGGATACGCCGCGTTACGCCAAATCGCAGGATCATCCGCCGCATCCTCCATCGTCGCAACAGGCTGCGTCTCCAATTTGGCCGTGACCGACGCCGTGGGCAGAGGGCTCATCACCGGCTGCGTCGAAGCGCAACCGGCGAGGAACAATGGCAAAAGGAGGAGCGGCTTACCCATCAGAAGTTCACGCGGATACCGCCGGAGTAACGGCGGCCAAAACGCTCATATTCAATAGTATACCTGCTGGTGAATGGCGTCGCGTTGCCTTGTGCATTCAAAATGTTCGAAGGATCGGAGTAACGACGGCCAGGATTGTTGAGCAAGTTCGCGGCATCAAAATAGATTTCTATGCCATTTGATATTTCATACCGTACCGAAAAATCGAGCTCGTCATCCTCTGCCCAATATGTATCACCGGCGCTGTCGAGATTGTCTGCAAAGCCGTCGGCCCAGCTTGTACGGTTTTGATACTGCAGCCGCAGCGACAAGCCATATTTTTCGTAATAAGCGCCGACATTGTAAACGACCTCTGATGTGCCGGGCAACGGCACCTTACGCTCCGGTGAGACAATAGCCCCTGCGGTATCACGTATCGCGGGCTTGGTAACTTCACTGTCATTGTAGGTGGCATTGGCAGTAATGCCAAAGCCGCCCATCCAATCGGGCAAACCAAGGTCGGAGATATAGGGGTCTAACTGCATCTGTGCAGCCGTTTCAACGCCAAACACCCGGCCCGAGCCGCCGTTTGTAATGCCGCTAAAGGCATAACCCGAACGGTCAACGCCATTGGTGTCAAGCGCGTTGGAACCAAATGTGCTGCGCGACGTGTATAGCACGTCCTCCACCTTTTTGTAGAATGCACCCAGCATGAAGTACCCCTGCGGTTGGACATAATATTCATAATAAGCGTCCAAACCATAAGACCGCTCCGGCTTTACAGCCGGATTTCCGCCAGAAATCCGTTGATTGCTGTCATCGACAACAACATTCGGGCGCAGTTGGTCGTAATCGGCACGCGCGGCACCGCTGGTAAAGCCAATGCGCAATTTCTTGTCGGTATCGACGTCGAAATTGAGGTGCATGCTGGGGAATACAAGGGTTCCGGAGCTTTCTGCAGTCACAGGTGCAGTAACGCTGCCAATCGTTGCCACCGCCGTTCCACTGTTCCGCACGCGTTCGATCCGCGCACCGCCGATGGCAGAACCCCAGTCATAACGCACTGTCCCCATCAGATAGCCCGCGATCACCTCTTCCTCAACGTCGTAGATATTTCCAAGCACAGGGGTGAAGGAGAAATTCTTGCGTGCAGCGTCGCTCGCCGCGCGCATTTTATCGGCATCAAAATAACGGAACGTGTACCCCATCGGTATCTCGCCCTTGAAGGGAGTATCAAGGCTTAAACCATTATAGGTGGTTGAGATACCGATCGTCGCAAATTGCGCGGCAGTGTTGAGGGAAATACTGCTTTCATCAACCGTCTTGGTGCGCTGATCATATTGGAAACCCGCTTTTAAGACCGCATCTCCGCCCAAGAGTTCCGTTTCGCGTGAGACAACAAATTTTGCGGTATACGCTTTCGTTGTATCAACGGCGTCAAGCACGTTGAGCGACGTGAGTGGCTTGGTGAAGCTGTCGATAGCCGTAACCGACGTACCAGCCTGATAACGTGTCGGGCTGCTGAGCTGGACTGTGTTGAACAAAGCTAAACGTGCGGCATTTGGATCCCTAAAATCATAGGCTACCGTTGGGCGCAAATTGCGTGTGCTTGGGCTGTCCCACGTTGTTTCGCCAACCACGGAACGATCATCTTTCGATTCCGTGTAGTTGCCAAGCCAGTTCAATTTCCAGCCATCACCAAATTCATGCGTACCTTCGAGGGTGTTGGTAAAAATCGACTGTTCAAAAGAACGAAGCGTCGAACGCTGGCGAATATCGATGCCGTAAACGGTTCCTTGAAGCGGGGTATTCCCGATGCAGACATCGGCATAGCCTGTTGTGGCTGGCGTTGGGTTTACCGCAGTTCCGCACGCCGCCGTATTGGCAACCAGATCACTCTGACGATCATCAAGGTCAAAGCGATAATTGTCGCGCATTTCGTAATCGGTGAACGTCGTGTAAATTGAGCGTAGCGAGACCATGTTGTCGGCATTGGGTTTCCAATCCAGACGTCCTGAAACCGACCAGTTACGGCGCGTTAAACGGTACAGCTTATTCTCGGTTTCATGCGCCCAAAAGCGCGTGAGAGCACCGGGCCGTTGGTCCTGTGAGACCCGCTCATAATCAGTCTCGAAATTGTCGGTGATCATGTCGCGCTGGTAATAGCTGCCTGAAACAAGAATGCCGATTTCGCCTTCCCCAGCAGGAACGCGGGTCGAGACGACAGCCGACCCTTCATATTGTGGTTGGTTGCCGAGTTCGGCAACGCCATAGCCCGCCTTACCGGCAAAGTGCAGACCGCTATAATCAAACGCAGAGCGGGTAATGACGTTAACATTGCCCGATACCGTTTCACCCGGCATGTCCGGCGTTACGGCCTTGGACACAATGATCTGTGCAGCGATAGCCGATGGGATAGAGTCAAAACGTGCATCGCGGCCCTCTGGGCTAACAACATTTATGCCGTCGAATGAAAGGGTTGTCCAATAATTTGGTGCACCACGGATGCTGATATAGCGCGCTTGTCCCTGATCACGTTCCACAGCAACGCCGGGAAGGCGGCCAGTTGCCTGTGCAATGTTCTGATCAGGCAAACGGCCGACCGAATCCGACGCCACAACGGTTACCAACGAATCCGAATTTTTTTGAACTTGCAGGGCTGCTGCTTCGGATTCAGCGATTGGCCGCGAACCTGTCACAATGATGGCGTCGTCTTCTGCTGCATCCGCTGGCGCAGTCTGCGCCATCAGCGATGAAGGCAATATCGCCAGCAAAGCCGCGCCGCAAAGCATCGCATTGCGTGAGAGTTTGCGTGATTGAGTAGAACGCATTTGCATAAATCTAGTCCCTAAAAATGCCAATTTTAAAAAAATTGCCATTAGGTAGGGGTTGTGACTCCTCAGCTTATCAGCAATGACAATTTGATGACAATATTGTTACATTTTACATTTCTGGTGCCGTAAATATGCAATGTTTCCATGGCACCGCGCCTTAGCAGTTGAAGAAGGAAATTTTTCGTGAAGTCCGTGCCAGGTCCGAGCAGATTGAAAGCCCAAAAAACGCCTGCCGATGCGCGCTATTTTAACCGCGAACTGTCGTGGCTGAAATTTAATGAACGCGTGTTGGAAGAAGCGTCGAACCCAGCGCACCCCTTGCTGGAGCGGCTCCGTTTCCTGTCGATTTCCGGTAGCAACCTTGATGAGTTTTTCATGGTCCGCGTGGCTGGCTTGCGCGGGCAGCAGCAACGAAAGATCGAAGAGCTGTCGATCGATGGCCGCACGCCTTCCGAACAACTCGCCGACACCGTTGCCGCCGCCGACCGGTTGATGATCCAGCAGCAAAAGCTTTGGCGCAAATTGATGAAGGAACTGGCCGGCGAAGGCATTAAGATCGTTCAACCATCCGCGATGGGCAAGACGCTGCAAACGCAAGTGGGCAAATATTTCCGCGAACAAATTTTGCCGGTGCTTACACCGCAGGCGCTGGACCCTGCGCATCCGTTTCCCTTCATTCCCAACCAAGGCCTGAGCCTCATTTTCGATATGCGCCGCAAGGATGATGGAGAGGTTGTGCGGCAATTGGTGATGATCCCGCAATCGCTCGCCCGCTTTGTCCGGCTGCCCGGCCTTGGCACACGGTTCGTCACCATTGAGGCGTTGATCAAGCATTTCGTAGGCCAGATGTTCCCAGATTATCGCTTGATCGCCGCTGGCGCATTCCGCATTATCCGCGACAGCGATATCGAAGTGGAGGAAGAGGCCGAAGACCTCGTGCGGTATTTCCGCAGCGCTATCAAGCGCCGCCGTCGCGGGCGGATTATCCGGCTGAAGCTGGAAAAAGGCCTGCCAAGCGAATTGGCGACGTTGATCCGTTCCGAACTTGGCGCAGGCGCGTCGATTGTTGTCGAAACCGTCGGATTCTTAGGCATTGGCGATTTGAGCCAGTTGGTCGACGAAGACCGCCCGACGCTGAAATTCCCGCCATATTTCCCGCGTTTTCCCGAACGCATATTGGAACATGATGGCGACTGTTTTTCGGCGATCAGCCAAAAAGACATCGTCATCCACCACCCTTATGAAAGCTTCGACGTCGTGCTCGCGTTCCTGCAACAGGCCGCAGTGGACCCGGACGTCGTGGCCATAAAGCAAACATTGTATCGCGCCGGAAAACAATCCGCCGTCATCCGTGCGCTGTGTGAAGCTGCCGAGGCTGGCAAATCGGTTACCGCAATTGTCGAGCTAAAGGCCCGGTTTGACGAAGAGCAAAACCTGCATTGGGCATCGCAGTTGGAAAATTCGGGCGTTCAGGTCGTCTACGGCTTTGTCGATATGAAAACCCACGCCAAAATTTCTCTGGTCGTCCGGCGTGAGGCGGATGGTTTCCGCACGTATTGCCATTTGGGCACGGGCAATTATCACCCGATCACCGCCAAAGTATATACCGACATCAGCTTCTTTACCGCCGACCCGCGCGTCGGCCATGATGCCGGGCAGATATTCAATTATATCACCGGCTATATCCCGCCAACGGAGCTGAAGCTGTTGACCATGAGCCCGCTTGGCTTGCGGGAAAAGATCATGTCGTTGATTGACGATGAAATCGCCCATGTCGCCGCCGGCCGGCCCGGCGCAATTTGGGCAAAGCTCAACTCGCTGGTCGATAAGGCGGTCATCGACAAATTATATCAGGCGAGCGAAGCCGGGGTTGAAATCGACCTTGTGGTGCGCGGCATTTGTTGCCTGCGGCCCGGTGTAAAGGGCATGTCGTCGCGCATCCGCGTAAAGTCGGTCGTCGGCCGCTTTTTGGAACATAGCCGCATCTGGGCGATGGGCAATGGCGCGGATCTGCCCAATCCCGATGCCAAGGTCTTCATCTCCTCTGCGGACTGGATGTCGCGCAATTTCGACCGCCGCGTCGAATATATGCTGCCAATTGAAAACCCTACCGTCCATGACCAGATACTTGATCAGGTTATGGTTGCAAACCTGCTCGACAATCAGCAAAGCTGGATGCTCCGTCCGGACGGGCGTTATGAAAGGGTGAAAGCCGGAAGTATGCCATTTAATCTGCATCATTATTTCATGACCAATGCGTCGCTTTCGGGACGCGGAGGCGCGCTCGCGGATGACAAGCAGGTTCCAACTTTGAGCCTCGTCCGACAAAGATGAAGGCGGTGCGTCAGGCCGTAATAGATATTGGCTCCAACACGGTCCGGCTCATGGTATATGCCGGATCGCCGCGCGCGCCTATGCCCATTTACAATGAAAAAAGCCGCGTAAAGCTGGGCGCGTGCCTTGCAGGCGACGGCGAAATTGACAAGGCGACGATGAAAAAGGCGCTGGCCGCATTGGCCCGCTTTGAAACACTTGCGCGCACGATGAAGGTCGACAGCATGCGCGTCGTCGCCACCGCCGCAACGCGTGAAGCAAAAAACGGTCAGGAGTTGGTCGATAAGGCCGCTGCCTTGGGCATTCGCGTCGATGTGTTGGACGGCGATGCCGAGGCAACGGCGGCGGGCTATGGTGTGCTCAGCGACAATCCCTTCGCCAATGGCTATGTCGGCGATCTGGGCGGCGGCAGCCTTGAACTTATCCGCATCGCCGACGGCAAATTGGGCGCGCGGGTGTCGCTGCCGCTTGGCACATTACGGCATGACATTTTGACGGGCAAATCGGCCAAGCAAATCACGCAAATGCTGCGCGATGATATTGCCAGAACGATGGGTAAAAGCACCTTTCCGATAGAAACCGGCCTGCCCTTTTACATGATCGGCGGTTCGTGGCGGACTTTTGCGCGTTTGTATATGCATGAAACCGGCTATCCGCTGACCATATTATCCAATTATGAAATGCCGCCTGAGGCCCCCGAATTGCTCGCGCCACTTGCGCAAGATCGCGACGCGCTGACGCGGTCAAACGTCGTCGCTGCGGGCCGTATGTCGGCGCTACCGGGGGCGACCGCTTTGTTGGGTGGCATAATCGGGCTGTTAAAGCCCCGCAAGCTTGTGACGAGCATCTACGGCCTGCGGGAGGGGTTGTTGTACGAACAACTGACCGCAGAGGAGCGCAGCCAAGACCCGTTGATCGCGGCGGCCCGGTTTGAAGGCGAACGGCTGGGGCGCTTTCCCTTTCACGGCGATACGCTGGCCCAATGGATTGCGCCGGTCTTTGCGGGGCAAAGCGCGCATGACGCAAGATTGTGCCGCGCGGCGTGCTTGCTGTCCGACAGCGTGTGGAACGTGAACCCCGAATATCGCGCCGACCACGCGCTCGACCTTGCGCTCGACGGCAGTTGGCCCGGCGTCAGCGCCAGCGACCGCGCGGTGATCGCCGCGGCATTATGGACGGTGCATGCCGGAAAGCGGACCTTACCCGAAATGCTGCTCGCCTTGGCCACGGCTAGCGCGCTGGCGCAAGCCGTCATCTGGGGCCTAGCCATCCGCTTGGCCCACCGCCTCGACGGCGGCACCGGCGGCGCATTACCCAACAGCCGCATCGACGGCGACGGCGCGACGTTACGGCTGCACTTAAGCGGCTCAGCGGTGCGGTTACAGTCGAACAGCGTGCTGCGCCGTTTGCAGGCTTTGGGCGAAGCGCTTGGCTACGCGCAGGCGGAGATTTTGGGTTGAGGGGGGAAGCGTAAATGCGGCTCTTCATCGTCTTGAGCAAGCCTGACTCGAAGTGAAATTACTTAGTGGGATAACGCACCGGTCATCGAAACCAAGTGTAGGGGGAAATAAGCCCCTCCCCTTTAGGCGTGGAGGGACCAGTCCCCCTCCACGGGGTTGGGGTGGGGCATATAGGTTTACGCAACGCCGACAGGCCCCACCCCCTTCCCCTCCCCTGAAGGGGAGGGGTGATTTAGGGAATTGCGGTAAAATATGCATCATCCCCTAAATAGCTTCCACCTATCGCCGTTGTTCACAAACATGCCTCGTCATTCCCGCGTAGGCGGGAATCCAACTCCTGACCTCCACTTTCGCAGCAACGGTAGTTGGTGCCAATAGAATGGGAGTTGGGCTCCCGCCTGCGCGGGAATGACGTAGTTTTTGTAAGGAATGACGATGTTCCATGCGCTCTCCCTCAGCGGTGGTTTATGATTGTCCAGCCGCGCCAACGACCAAAAAGGCAAGCGCGGCCAGCAACCCTGCCACGCGGTTTGAGCGGAAATGGCCGAGCGCGTTGCTGCCATCGGATTTCAGCGATGCGACCTGCATACACAGATGAAAGGCGACCGGAAGCAAGGCAATAAGCGCCTGCTTTTCGGGCCGAACGCTCCAAATCGCCATGCCCCATCCCAGAATCGTCAAGACGTAGAACGCCGCCACGCCCAACCGGACGCTGCCGCCCAGCCGCAGGGCGCTCGATTTAATCCCGACCAAGGCGTCATCTTCGCGGTCCTGCATGGCATAGATGGTGTCATAGCCGACAACCCAAAATATCGTGCCCGCATACAACCAGAACATCGCCGCATTGGACTGCCCCATGATCGCCATCCAGCCGACCAATGCGCCCCAGCTAAACACCAGCCCAAGCCAGATTTGCGGCCAATATGTAATGCGTTTCATAAACGGGTAAGCGGCCACAAGCAGGAGGCTGCTGACCGCAACAATCTGCGCCTCCCACCGAAGCTGCAACAGCACCAGCAGGCCAAAAGCGCATAAACTAAGCAGGAACGCCCAAGCGCCGCGCAGGCCAATATCGCCGCTGGGCAAGGGCCGCGACGCCGTGCGCGCGACTTGCGCGTCGAGATCGCGGTCGACAATGTCATTATACACGCACCCTGCCCCGCGCATCACAATCGCGCCGAGCAGCATCCATAATGCAAGGTCCCAGCGCGCAATCAGCCCACCCGATAGCGCCAGCCCGAATATACATGGCCAGAACAACAGCCACCAGCCAATCGGACGGTCCAACCGCGCCAATAGCGCCAAAGCGCGCAGCTTCACCGGCAACAGGGCAATAACGCCGGTATATTCGCTGTCGGGGACAAGTTTAGGCGTCATAAAGACGGCCCTGCCAAAAATTATGGCGCGCGTCATCTGCGAAGTTATTGCCGCATAAGTTGATAGATGACGCCGCCCGCTTTTGCAGCTAGGCACAAGGCCATGCCCGCAACACCCGCCTGGCCGCCAAAATCAACGCCGCGCTTGTTTGTCGAACAACCGCTGGCGCTGGGCGCGTCGCTCAACATATCCGGCAATAGCGCGCATTATCTCATCGGTGTGATGCGCTTGAAAGAGGGTGCGCCGGTCAAATTGTTCGACGATATTTCGGGCGAATATCTCGGCATCGTCACGCACATCGGCAAACGCGACCTTGATCTTACGGTTGAAGCAAAACTGCGCGGCCGCGAAACAACGCCCGATCTTTGGATCGCCCAAGCTTTGATCAAAAAGGACCGGTTTGACTGGATCGCCGAAAAAGCGTGCGAATTGGGTGTGGCGCGCTTTGTGCCCGTGCTGACCGCGCGTTGCGTGGTCGATAAGGTGAAGGATGACCGCCTGCGCGCGCATATGGTTGAGGCCGCCGAACAATGCGAACGCACCGCCTTGCCGCAGATTGCGCCGCTGACGAAATTGGATGCTTTGTTGAAGGATTGGCCAGCCGACCGGATACTATATTTCTGCGACGAACGCGGTGGCGCACCGTTTCTGGACGCCATAAGCGCTGGCCCAGCGGCCCTGTTGATCGGGCCAGAGGGCGGCTTCACCGATAGCGAAAATGCCTGTATTCGTGCGCATCCGTATGCGCGGCCCGTGTCGCTTGGCCCGCGCATATTACGCGCGGACACGGCTGCGGTTGCCGCAATATCCGTTTGGATGGCAAAAAACGGCGACTGGTCGGCTTAGGGTCAGGACCTCAACAGTGCATAACGCGATAACATTAATCTACTGGCAATATCGTCGCGACATTTCTAAACCGCCGCCATGAGCACAAAAACCGTTTCCAACAGCGTCGGTCCCGTCATCGAAACGCGCGATCAATTGGTTGCCGCAATATCCAAGGGTGAAAAGCCCAAGGACCGCTGGCGCATTGGCACCGAGCATGAAAAATTCGTGTATAATCGTAACGATCACCATGCCCCGTCTTATGACGAACCGGGCGGCATTCGCGATTTGTTAATGGCGATGGCCGAATTTGGTTGGGAACCTGTGTACGAAAACGGCAAGGTTATCGCCATGAGCGGTAGCGACGGTGCCATCAGTCTTGAACCTGCGGGCCAACTTGAACTATCGGGCGCGCCGCTGGAAAACCTGCATCAAACCTGCGCTGAAACCGGGCGGCATTTGAAACAGGTAAAGGCCATTGGCGACAAGACGAACACCAGCTTTTTAGGATTGGGGCTTTGGCCTGATAAGACGCGCGCTGAACTGCCGATCATGCCCAAGGGGCGGTATGACATCATGCTACGCCATATGCCGCGCGTCGGCAGCATGGGCCTCGACATGATGCTGCGCACCTGCACGATTCAGGTCAATCTTGATTATGCGAGCGAAGCCGACATGGCGCATAAATTCCGCACATCGCTTGCGCTGCAACCGCTTGCCACCGCGTTGTTCGCCAATTCGCCATTCCTAGAGGGCAAGCCAAACGGGTATCTGTCCTATCGCAGCCATATCTGGTCCGACACCGATCCGCAGCGCACGGGCATGTTGCCTTTCGTGTTCGATGCCAATTTCGGCTATGAACAATATGTTGATTATATGCTCAAAGTGCCGATGTATTTCGTTTATCGCGACGGCAAATATATCGATGCGGCGGGGTTAGATTTCCGCGATTTCCTAAAGGGTGAGCTGTCGGTGCTACCGGGTGAAAAACCCACGGTCAGCGACTGGGAAGACCATATGTCCACCGCCTTTCCTGAAGTGCGGTTGAAAAGCTTTCTGGAAATGCGCGGTGCCGATGGCGGCCCGTGGAACCGCATCTGCGCGCTCCCCGCTTTCTGGGTCGGCTTGCTCTATGACCAAGCTGCGTTGGATGCCGCATGGGACGAGGTCAAGCATTGGACGATGGAAGAACGCGAGACGCTGCGCAGCGCGGTGCCCGCCCAAGGCCTGAACGCCGCAATACCCGGCGGCGGCAAGTTGTTGGACTTGGCGGGGCGCATTCTCGACATATCGTCATCCGGCTTGGCCGCGCGCAATTGCCTGAACAGCAGCGGTGACAATGAAACCGGCTATCTCGACCCGCTGCGCGAAATCGTCGCCAGCGGCAAAACCGTCGCAGAAATATTGTTGGAGAAATATCACGGCGAATGGAACGGCGATGTCTCGCGCGTCTATGACGAGATGAGCTTTTAGGGTCAGGACACCGGATAGAGTTTTTATCACGCAAAGCCGCAAAGGCGCAAAGAAGGTGTTGGCCCGACCCGTCATAGGACAAAGCTATTTCGGGGATGACGCAATTGTCACGGTGATTCCCACCGTAATTCGAAATATTTCCTCCCCCACCGGGGGAGGGGGACCGTCGCAGACGGTGGAGGGGCACGTTCAGGGTATCACCACGCCAGATG
The DNA here is from genome assembly GCF_050921905.1 of Sphingorhabdus sp. Classification (NCBI taxonomy): domain Bacteria; kingdom Pseudomonadati; phylum Pseudomonadota; class Alphaproteobacteria; order Sphingomonadales; family Sphingorhabdaceae; genus Sphingorhabdus; species Sphingorhabdus sp. Next base: position 1,252,333 of record NZ_CP050888.1, read on the forward strand.
GTCAGGATAGCCAGAGCGCGCGCCGCCAATATGCTTCGCATAATAATTTAGTGCACTGTCACAGTAATCGCGTATCACCGTAATCGCGGTGGGAATTACGGTACAGGTGCGTCATCCCCGGAACAACCCGTCATGCTGAACTTGTTTCAGCATCTTATTATTTCTTCGCGGCGGTGCTTAAGTAAGATCCTGAAACAAGTTCAGGATGACCGGTTGGGCTAGCACTTCTTTGCGCCTTTGCGCCTTTGCGTGATAAAAAAATGTACGGGCCGAAGGGCGATAGCCGAGCGTGATGCCTGACCATTACAAACTCCCGCAAGGGGAGAGGGGAATTCCGGTAACTTGGCGTCATCCCCCAAAACACCTCTGGCCGTCTCCGCGCCTCTGCGTGCCCCAAAATCACCGGACATGTTCCCTGGGTTTGACTGCGAGCTTTCCAAGGGCAATTCGATGGTTTTGTGCAGTTGGTTGACCTGACCCCAAACCCTTAGTGCCAAACTGCCACAGTCCGCGCAAAATTTCACTTTTATTGCAAAGCCTTGTTGATTCTGTGACAGGGCACCGTAAATCCATAATTGAGTATCCGGAGCGCGACCATGATTCCGCCTCCTAATTTCGTGACCACAGGGAGAAGTTTATGCGTTCCATCCGCTCAATCATGGCATCCAGCGCCGCTATCGCGGTTGCCACTACCGGCCTTTTCATTGCACCTGCCGCTTTTGCGCAGGACGAAACCCCGCAAAATAGCGCGGCTTTGGACGAAATCGTCGTCACCGCACAACGGCGTGAAGAAAATCTGCAGGATGTGCCATTGTCCGTCACCGCCGTCAGCGGCGATCAGTTGAATGCGCTGACCGCAGGTGGCGTCGATATTCGCGGCATGTCGGGGCGCGTGCCAAGCCTGTTGGTCGAATCCTCCTTTGGTCGCACCTTTCCGCGTTTCTATATTCGCGGCCTTGGCAACACCGACTTTGACTTTAACGCATCACAACCGGTCAGCTTGATTTATGATGATGTCGTTTTGGAAAACCCAATCCTTAAGGGCTTCCCGATTTTCGATATGGAGCGCGTTGAAGTGTTGCGCGGGCCGCAAGGCACCTTGTTTGGTCGCAACACCACCGCTGGTATCGTCAAGTTCGACAGCGTCAAACCAAGCGATGTCGCTGGTGGCTATGGCAAAATCTCTTATGGCCGTTTTAACGCCGTCAATGTCGAAGGCGGCTTTGGCGGTCCCTTGGGCGAAAAGGTCAGCGTCCGGGTGTCGGGCATGTACCAAACCCAAGACGATTATATCGACAATGCCCTTCCCGCCAAGACCACGAAGGACGCGTTTGAAGGGTATAAGGAATATGCCGCGCGCGTGCAGTTCCTGATCAAGCCAAGCGATGATTTCGACATTTTGCTCACCGGCCAGTTCCGTTCGTTGGACGGCACCGCACGCGTGTTCCGCGCCAATGTGTTCACGCGCGGGCAAGAGGGCCTGAACGCAAACTTCAACCGCTATCGCGTGTCAACCGACGGCAAGAACGAACAGCGCGTCGATACACAGAATATGACCGCGCGCATGACCTATGATGTTGGCCCTGTCTCTTTGATTTCGGTCACCAGCTATTGGAAGGGTGATGCAACCTCGGTCGGCGATGTCGATGGCGGCTTTGGCGCCAACTTCTTGCCGCGCAATCTCTATGGCCCCGGCGAAATTCCCTTCACCGCCGAAACCCGCGACAGCGTGCCCAATCTGACGCAGTTCACGCAGGAATTCCGCATCGCCAGCAACAATGACGGCCCGTTAAGCTATCAGGCTGGCGTCTTCTATTTTGACGAAGAGCTTGAGATTGTTTCGGAAAATTACTCAACCTTGGGTGATGCGAGCAACGCCGTCGATGGCGTCAACATCCTTGTCTCGCAGGTTCAGGACAGCAAGGCTTATGGCCTGTTCGGTTCGATGACCTATCAGTTGACTGATCAGTTCAGTGTCACCGGCGGCTTGCGGTATAATGATGACAAGCGGGACTTTGTCGCGGTGCGCAGCAAGGATAGCCAGTTCCCCGGCTTCCTGCGAAACCCGCTTGGCACGGTGCGCCGTGATGTCAGCGACAATAACCTGACCTGGGATATCAGCGGCACCTATGCAGCCACCGATGACGTGAACCTTTATGCCCGCGTTGCCCGTGGCTATCGCGCGCCGTCGATTCAGGGCCGCATCCTGTTCCCACCCGCAACCGCAACGCCGTTGGAAAGCGGCGTGACCGTGGGCAAATCGGAAACGATCACATCCTATGAAAGCGGCATCAAATCGACCTTGCTCGACGGCCGTGCGCGTTTGAACATCAACGGTTTTTATTATGAGCTGAAAGATGCGCAATTGACCGCAGTGGGCGGCGGCGTAAACGCCAACCGCCTGATCAACGCCGATATGGTCCGTGGCTATGGTTTTGAAGCCGACATTGAATTCAAGCCCCTGCCGCAACTGTTGTTGACCGCTGGCCTAAGCTATAACAACACCAGCATTCAAGATACCGGCCTGACCACCGCAGCATGCGGCGCAACGCGCGTGGATACGTTCCCGAACGTGTCCTTGTGCACCCCGCTTGACCCCATCGTCGTTGCCGCAGCACCCTTCTCCGCCGCCATCGTCAACATCGACGGCAACAGCCTGCCGCAGAGCCCCAAATGGATCGCCAACTGGACCGCACGTTATGGCGTGCCTGTAGGTGACGGCGAAGTCTATGCCTTCACCGATTGGGCATATCGGTCGAAAATCAACTTCTTCTTGTATGAATCGGTTGAATTCCAGGACAAACGCATGCTCGAAGGCGGCGTGCGCATTGGCTATAAAACCGACGCATTCGATATTTCGGCCTTCGTCCGTAACATCACCAAGGATACGTCCGCCGTCGGCGGCATCGACTTCAACAACCTGACCGGCTTCGTCAACGAACCGCGCGTCTGGGGCGTTGAGGCCGGGTTCAAATTCTAAAGGCTAAACGCTAAAGGCCAGCAGTCCAAAAATCCGTGTCATCCCCGCGAAAGCGGGGATCCATGGTCCGAACGCGCGGTGTAAACCAGCCCGTCAGGCCATGGCCCCCCGAACAAGTCGGGGGTGACAATCTTTGGAACGGCGTGATATTGTCGAAAGCAGACTTGCCCCCTTCGCATATCGGCGTTAAGGGCACCCTTCTCCGCTGAAAAGCGGAGTGCAGGAGTTTAGCTCAGTTGGTAGAGCATCGGTCTCCAAAACCGAGGGTCGTGGGTTCGAGTCCCCCAACTCCTGCCATTTTTTGTATGGCGTGGCTGGTGTTATCGATTTCACTCAGTTTTTTCGGTCCTATGTCTTTGGCAATTGTACGCGAAATTAAATGAGCTACCCATGCTGAAAGTTGCTTTCTTGGGATTTATGCAAAATTCAGGAACGCTTGGGCCTTGAAGCTTCCGCCGCCGCACGAATGGCCCGGGTGAGATTATACACTGTGGTTGATGGCCTACCGAATGGCATTCCTTCATCCTCACGGCTCTTGCACTGACGCTCGCCTCGGTTCTCTGCTTCCTCAACTCGGTTCATTAGAAACCCACAATCGGGTGTTTTACTTCCATCTGGATCATAAGCGCGATCAAGCTTCTGATAACGCTTTTGTACTTGGTGATGGTCATCAGAAGCGTGATAGTCTTCGTGATGAAGAACCAACCAGACTTCGAAACAAGGGTTTGAATAAGCCACCTGGGCTCCAGAAACTTGACGCCCCGCAATGGCTTCGGTCACTTTGTGATGCTCGTCTCGATCAAAGACGGCCCAAACCGTGTCGGCCTTTACTGATGGATTGCTGCGTTGTTCGCGCCGAAGCTCCGCCATGCGGGCCTTTACCTTATCCATGATGGTGATCGGCACTCCAGCGGGAGCAACATATTCAATTGAAATCTGCGCGCTGCGATACTGGGCTTTCAAGGCTTTGAAGTAAGCAATTTCTGTCTTTTCGCCTTCACAAATCAGAATGAAGCGCTGCTGCTCAGCTATGGATGGCTTGCGCCGCTTCAGTTCTGGAAGCTTGCGGGCCATAGCTTAGAGGCTCTTAATCAGATCAGCGGCTGAACCAGCGTAGGGTACAGCCCCATAGCGACCATGCAGATAGCCACGTTCAAAGTTTTCAGTATCGCGTGTTTTAACATCGGCTAGCGAGTAAAGTTCGCTTGCACCGCCGGGTGTTTTTTCGACTAACCAAAGTTCATCACGCCTCAAGTTGGAGGCATTAAGCAAGTTGGTATCGTGGGTCGTCGCGATGATCTGGGCACCGTTGGGATTGCTTGCGGGGTTTGTAAACAGCGCAATAATCGCGTCACATATTTGTGTATGCAGGCTGGCATCAATTTCATCGATTACGCAGACGTTTCCTTGGTCAAGGGCTCTCATAACCTCTTGAAGCAAAGGAATTAGTCGACGTGTGCCAGCACTTTCGCGAGACGCTTCAAAAAATTTATGCCCCCCATCTTCCGACTTATGTCCAAACTCAATTTTAACATCTTTACCAAGTTCTTCGAGGAACGATTTGCGTTCATCTTCCGTCGGCTTTACGTCCGATTCACTCCATATAGCTTCCATCATGCCACGCATTGTTCGGATTTCTTCATCTGATCGAGCGTTTACAACCCGTTGGTGTGTTGTAATTCCAGTACCAATTTCTGTCAGAAAAGGAATGATCCGCCCATCAAGTTCGCTATTGTGCATAAGTCTGCCAAGCGCAGCAGGGGCTGTGGTTAAACTGTTTCGACCGCGAATTTTTTGGAATGCTGAAACAACCGATTTGGCCATCTGATGATTATTTTGAAATGCTGCCGATAGAAAAAGGCTATTGGGACGCATTAATTGAGCAATTGCCTGTTTCTGCCCGGTGTATGACGCTCCAAACTTAACTTGGTCGGGGGATGGTCCACTTCGCTCGAAAATCATACGTTGGTGGCCAACCGGCGCTGAGTAAAGCCACTCCTCGACAAACTCCGAGGAAGTGCAAGCGAAACCGTAATTATAACGAACCCCGTCAATGTCGAAGTCCATTTCGAAACGACTTGGCTTGGTAAGGCTGGCCGCATTTAGCAAAAACGGCTGCTGAGAAATTCCAGTGTCCGGTGCCCACTGCCGTTGGGAGGACAACACTGCACGACGCATGAACATGAGTGCATCCAACAAATTACTTTTTCCCGATGCATTCGGACCATAGATAATCGCCGCAGGCAACACCTTTTCCTTTGGCAAAGACGGCGTTGACAGGAGACCGTCTTCAGGACCCTTCAACGAAGATTTAATGAAGGAAAGTTCTTGTGTGTCCTTGATGGAGAGATGGTTGCTTACGGAAAAACGAAGCAGCATGATACGTCCTGACATAGGTTGATATCTAAATTAAACACAGAATATGTGAAATATATACAAATAGTGGCCTTAATGTGATATCTTAAACGACATTTGTCAAATTTCTTATAACGCGGCTTACTGGTTGTCGATTGGATCTCCGCCCGCAAGCAGACTATCAAACTCCTTTAACGCTGGACCAAAGGCGCGCTCAGGCAATTTTTTTATCACACAAAGCCGCAAAGCCGCAAAGAAGAAGAGAAGGAAATTGTCTTTTTCCTTTCCTTCGCGCCTTTGCATCTTTGCGTGATAAAAACATGAGCGCAACGCAGCCCCCCACGCCCACCGCAATCTGGCTACACCCTCAACCCGCCTTGCGCTTGGCAACCTGATGGTACACCAACACAATCACCGCGCCGATGGCGAGGCCGACGACGCCGCTCATCGCCGCATCGGCGACCCAGGCCAGCGCCCCTTCATATAGGCCCAAAAACTCTGCGGGGTGGATGCCAAAGCCGTGGACGATGATCTGCCCACCTACCCACAGCATTGCCGCGGTGCCGATGGTCGACAGGGCAGCGAGCAATTTGGGCATGCCTTTTACAAGCGCGCGGCCAATGGCTTGCGAACCGGCGTTTTCGCGCCCGGCCAACTTCAATCCGATATCGTCCATTTTCACGATCAGGCCAACGACGCCATAGACCCCGATGGTGACGACGATGGCGACAAAGGCCAATGTCCCTGCCTCCAGCCAGATCGATGTTTCGGCAAGGCCTTTCACTTCATTAAGGGCAATCGCCATGATTTCGGCGGACAGGATGAAATCGGTGCGGACCGCGCCCTTGACCATCGCGGCTTCATGTTCGGTGCTGGTCAGCTCCGCAAGCTCCTCGATTAGGCTCACCTCTTCATGCGGGGAGATTTTTTCCCACACCTTCTCTGCGCCTTCGAAACATAAATAGGCCCCGCCCAGCATCAATATCGGCGTTATCGCGGATGGCAAAAACAGGCTTAGCAACAAAGCGACGGGCAAGATGATCACCAGCTTGTTGAAAAACGACCCCTTGGCAATGCGCCAGATGATCGGCAATTCGCGGTCAGGGGTAAATCCAGTGACATATTGCGGCGTCACCGCCGTATCGTCGATAACAACCCCCGCCGCCTTGCTGCCTGCCTTACCCGCTGCGGCCGCAACATCATCAACGGACGCCGCCGCCACTTTTGTAATTGTGGCGATATCGTCGAGTAAAGCAGCAAGACCGGAGGGCATGTGAGGTGGTTCCTTGGCAAGGGTAAGCATGAGGGGATAACCAAAACCTGCGATAATTCAAGGCTGTTCCATATCGCACATGCTGCCAATGCGCTTTCCCATGCCCCCTTGCCCAGTTTTGTTTGCCATCTTGCGTTGCGGCGAATCCATCGCTACAGACTTGGTCTTTCCGAAATAGGAACCTATATCGCTCTCGACCCGCCGGTCGGAGCGCTGGCGGCTATCCTCGGGATCGAACAGGAAGAAACGATATGGCAAAGAATAGCCCCGGTGAATTCATCCGTCAGGTACGGACCGAAATCGGCAAGGTCGTATGGCCCTCGCGCCAGGAAACCGTGCAGACCGCGATCATGGTGTTGATCATGACGATCATCCTTGCCATCTTCTTTTTAGGCGTCGACGCGGTGTTTGCCGCAATCGTAAAGGGGCTGCTGGCGCTGGCCGAAGGCTAAGCGCAGACTCTCGTTGGAGTTTTGGGGCGATAGAGTTTTGGGGAAGTAATGATATTATGGCACGCTGGTACATCATTCACGCTTATTCGGGCTTTGAAAACAAGGTCCGCGACCAGATTCTGGCCGAGGCAGAGCGCATTGGCCTCACGCAATTGGTCGAAGCCATAGAGGTTCCCACCGAACAGATCACCGAAGTGCGGCGCGGCAAGAAGATCAAGGCCGAGCGCAAATTCTTCCCCGGCTATGTTCTGGCAAAGCTGAACATGAATGACGACGTCTATCACTTGGTCAAGAACACGCCAAAGGTCACCGGATTTTTGGGCGCGGGTAGCAAGCCGCAGCCGATCACCGAGGCCGAAGCCGCCCGCATCCTCAACACCAAGCAAGAACTTGAAGCTGCGCCCAAGAAGCGCGTTTCGGTCGACTATGAAATTGGCGATCAGGTCAAGGTGCTTGGCGGACCATTTGCAAGCTTCAACGGCTTGGTCGAAGAACTCGACTTCGACAAAAACCGCGTGAAGGTATCGGTCAGCATCTTCGGCCGCGCAACCCCGGTCGAGCTGGATTTCGAAGAAGTCGAATTGATGAAGTGACGGTCCCCCGACCGTCACCCTCCCCGACCGTCGCCCCCCAACCGTCACCCTGAACTTGTTTGTGCTCTGCACGCCTGCGGCTCCAGGGTCCATTTATCAACCTAAAACTTCGGTCTGCGTGGCACGATGGATGCTGAACCAAGTTCAGCATGACGTTAGGAAAAGCGCGCCGTTTTATTCCCGTCGTCCCAGGGTGACGAGCGTGTTGATTTACGTGTCGACTTAGACTAATTGCCCTCCTCTCCTGATGAGAATCAGAAGAACCCGTGCGGGAGGAAGTCGCCAATGCAATTTGGGGACGACCGTTTGACCGCTTAATTTGACCCGCTGTCGCTAAAGCTTTGGCGGGGAAAGAATGAAAGGACGCCATATATGGCAAAGAAAATTGACGGCTATATCGGCCTGCAAGTCGCTGCAGGTTCGGCCACACCATCCCCGCCAATCGGCCCTGCTTTGGGTCAGCGCGGCGTGAACATCATGGAATTCTGCAAGCAGTTCAATGCGGCGACCGCCGACATCGAAAAAGGCACGCCGATTCCAACCAAAATCACCGTTTTTGCCGACAAAAGCTTTACCTTCATCATGAAGGCACCGCCTGCGACCTTTTTGATTAAAAAGGTTTTGGGTTTGAAGGCCGGTTCGAAAGAGCCAGGCAAGCTGTCGGCTGGTAAAATTACCCGCAAGCAACTGGAAGAAGTCGCGACCCTGAAAATGGCCGACCTCAACGCGAACGACATGGACGCGGCCGTAAAAATCATCGCAGGCTCGGCTATCGCCATGGGTCTCGAAGTCGTGGAGGGTTAAGAACATGGCCAAGCTAACCAAAAAAGCAAAGTCGCTCGCGCATCTCGATGCGGACAAGTTATACGGCGTGGATGAAGCGTTGAAGACCATCAAGGAACTGGCGACCGCCAAGTTCGACGAAACGATTGAAGTCGCGTTGAACTTGGGCGTTGACCCGCGTCATGCCGACCAAATGGTCCGCGGCATGGTTTCCTTGCCTGCTGGCACCGGTAAGGACATGAAGGTTGCCGTGTTCGCACGTGGCGACAAGGCGACAGCGGCGACCGCTGCTGGTGCGGACAAGGTCGGCGCGGAAGACCTGATGGAAGATATGCTGGCTGGCAATCTCGATTATGACCGCGTTATCGCAACGCCGGACATGATGGGCATCGTTGGCCGCTTGGGTAAGACCTTGGGTCCAAAGGGCCTGATGCCAAACCCAAAGCTGGGCACGGTTACGATGGACGTTGCCGAAGCCGTGAAGGCGGCAAAGGCCGGTCAGGTTGAATTCCGCGTTGAAAAGCAAGGCATCATCCACAGCGGCATCGGCAAGAAAAGCTTCTCCGATTCCGACCTGCGCAAGAATTTCGACGCTTTGGTCGACGCAGTCGTCAAGAGCAAGCCAAGCGGATCAAAGGGCAAATATGTCCGCCGCGTGGCGATCAGCTCGTCCATGGGCCCAGGCCTCAAGATCGATCTGACAGACGTCGCCGGCGCGTAACGCGCTGCGCAATATGCACAAAAAGGGGCTGGAGGGAAACCTTCGGCCCTTTTTGTTTGGGCAGCACACACGCCACCCACTGCACCAGATATCGCCGCGACGTCGATGCCCTCCCTTGCGTCACCCCCTGACCGTCACCCCCGACCGTCACCCTGAACTTGGTTCAGGGTCCATTTATCAGCCTAAAACTTCGGTCTGCGTGGCACGATGGATGCTGAACCAAGTTGTGCTCTGCACGCCTTCGGCTCCAGCATGACGTTGGGGGAAACATGCGCACTTGTTCCCGTCGCCCCAGCGTAGGCTGGGCCTATCCCGTCTATCAGCCAAGCGCAGTGTTAGCCTGCAAGGCGCGATAGGCTCCAGCCCTTTTTTCTTGATGTTCTTTTTTTGTTCCTATATATAATAGAATTGCTGCTTCGGCTAAAAGGTTGCGAACCAAAATCATAGGATTGCCCTAGCGGCCATTTAGCTTTATTCGAATTTCGATAAGGGGCAGAAAACTGTGCGAAAAATCGGCTTTGTTTCACTGTTTTCAGGCGCGGGTGGCCTTGACATCGGCTTGGAATCCGCAGGATTGTCCTGTCGTTACGCCGCAGATATCGACCAAGCAGCATATCAAACATTATTGTTGAATAAACAGCGGCAGACGGGACATCTTGCGAACGCGGTGATTGAGAATGCAGATGTTTCCGAAACGACCGGAGCGCACATTCTTGATGTAATCGGCGTGAAACGAGGCCAAATCCCACTGCTGGTTGGCGGCCCACCTTGCCAATCTTGGAGCAGCGCCGGTCACCAAAAGGGCTGGCTTGATCCTCGTGGCCGCTTGTTTGATGATTTTGTGAGGCTCGCTGGCGAATTAGATGTCCGCTGGCTGATGTTCGAAAACGTCCGAGGCCTTTTAACCGCACGGGGCCCTGATGGCGTGCCGGGATCGGCCCTCGCACTCATTCGCAACAAACTATTGAAAGCTGGCTTTCAAACGCAGGTAGCATTATTGAACTCAGCCGATTTCGGAATTCCTCAGCGCAGAGTTAGGCTTGTAGTTTTTGGATATAGGTTTGGTGATCATTTGGCATTCCCTGACCCTAGTCATAACAAGCAAGGTTGCCTAACACCTTGGGTACCGATGGCAGAAGCATTGGCCTCGGTTGGGAAGCTCTCGCCCGATGAGATAATCCGTCCAAATGACAATCTGTTCGAACAGCTAAGCCAGTTACATCCGGGGACAGGTGTCAAAAGTCCCGGTAAGGCCGAGGCGACACGTCCGGGCGGGCATTGGGGCTATAAGCAAGGTGCGTTCATTGCAGACACTGCTCTTCCAGCACGAACGGTTACCGCCAATCAGCAGCAGGATTGGGTTATTGATCCGGTCAACGGAATTAGACGTCTGTGTCCACGCGAATGTTCAGCTTTACAGACATTTCCGTCAGATTGGGTGTTGGCGGGCAAACGTGCGGACCAGTATCGGTTGATCGGAAACGCTGTTCCGCCGTTATTGGCGCAGAAAATTGGCACGGCATTGCATAGTCACATCCTAAATTCTTGGGACCAAGGCCGTGCTTCGTTAGATGTGCTTGTGCCGCTAGCGCCGAAACTTCAAGCCGCCATTCAATATACCGCGAAAGAGGAAAGGCGGAACGGCCCTTCAAGACGGGCAGCGCCAAATAGGCGTCTGTTGCCAATATCGGAAAATTTGCTTGCCAACGCTTAGCCCAACCCAATTGCTAGAATTGCACGACAAACTAAGAATAGAGGCACGTCGGCTCTACGAAGATGGTCTAAACCCCGTTGATCAAAACGCCGATTGGCGTCAGGCGCTCACAGAGGCACGGATGATGATATCAGAAGCGCTTCGGGCGTCTGATTTTCTTTTTGATGTATCCGGTGCGCTACAACAATCCGGTCGGCACATGCTGGTGTTCCGGTTCCTTATGGCTCCGCCCGTTAGTCAGGACCAGTTTAAGCTAATCTGCAGTGACTGGCCAAAGAGCACCGAAAAAACCGGCGCTGCAGTCAAGGCTGAAAAGGCGGATATTGTCACTTCGACATTTCAAAGCTGGCTGGCGCTGCGGCTCGCACCATGGCTTCGAACCAAGCGGCGACCAGCGATGCGGGAACTAAATTCACTGTTGAAGGCTGTCGCTCCGCTGATCGCGTCCCAAAGGGTGGCAACCGCGCGTCGCAACCGACTTGCACATATTCAAGAGGTCTCACTTATCGAAAAATTGGAGTCAAATGGGTGGCAGCTTTTGCCGACACGGACAATCGATCAGCAAGGAGCTCTATTGCCGCACCAATTCATGCACAAAGCTCGGTTTGCCAGCGGACTAACAGGCCGTGCCGAAGTCGATATCGCGTTGGGTTTGAAGGAGGGTGTTGTTCTCGCCATGGAATGCAAGGTAACGAACGACGAAACGAACTCGGTTAAACGCATCAATGATGTGCTTAAAAAAGCCGAGGCATGGAGAAGCCATTGGGGCAATTTTGTCCAACCTGCCGCATTGCTGGAAGGGGTAATAAAGTTCGGCGACGTAAAACGGCTGCTCGATGGAAATGTAGCAGTGTTTTGGTCGCACCGGTTAGATCTGTTTGAAGATTGGCTAACCCAACGGATGTCATGACAACCAACTATTACCTCCCAGTCATAGAGCTTTCGAGAGTTTCGTCATAATTCCGAATCCGGCTTTCTTAACATCGCGCTAGGTTCACGCCAGGCTTTTTCGAAGCATGCGCCGCCCAATCGCTCCCCCACCCCACCCACCCCCCATCCCTAAAAACCCCTTTCCTACAACCTATATGGTGATTTATAATTCATATTTTATCCAATAAAGGAAAGATCATGAACAACGAATGGCTGCAAATACAGGCGAACAACGGCGTGTGTGAGATTGGAGATCAGGTGGAGCACGACGCGCATATGATCGAAATCCGCAATGATTATCGCTGGACCCCGCAGTGCCAGCGCGCTTTTTTGGAGGCGCTGGCCTTTGGCGGTAGCGTCCTGCGCGCGGCGAAGCACGTGGGTAAGTCGCCGCGCTCGGCCTATGGTTTGCGCTTTCGGCGGGACGGCGCGGCTTTTGCTTTGGGCTGGGACGCGGCGATTTTGGTGTCGCGTTATGCCTTGCAGGACATGCTCATGGACCGTGCGGTGAACGGCTATGAGGAAATTTCGACCAAGCAAGACGATGGCACAACATTGCGCGGGCGGTTTGACAACCGGTTGAGCAAGGGCCTGCTTGACCGGCTGGACCGTTTGGCCGACGCGCAGGCGGTGCGGGGCAGCCGGAACGCGCATATACAATGTGTCGTGCAGGATTTTGAAAGCTTCCTCGACCTGATCGAAAATGGCGGCACGGGGGCGCAGGCCGCATTGTTTTGCGCCGCGCGTGACGATGGCCGCGCCGCAGACGTCTCGGGCGCGCCCAAACCTGCAAATGGGTGTGAACTTGTCAGGATTTCCGCCAGTGACAGGGCCGTGCCAGACATTCTGGACGAAGAACCTGCGGTCGCCGTCGGCCGGCTGGGCGTGTGGTTTGACGACGATGCATGTGCATGGCGGACCAATTATCCCAGGCCCGATGGACGAGACGCCCATTTGGTGACCGAAATCGGCTTTTTTGGCGATGTGGATTATGAACGCACGCTCACCTTGACCGAAGAGGCCGCGCATCTGGAGGCGTTGCAGCGCAAGCGACAGCCCTGGATCGACGCGGCCATCACGGCGCGCGATGCCTGGTTCGGCGAGAAGATGGCGGCGTGAGGGTGCCCTTCGCTCTCCCTCCCCATCGACTTGCGATGGGGAGGTGGCGCGCTGGAGCGAAGCGGAAGTGTGACGGAGGGGCCTCGGGGCCCTGTCATTAATTTCGTGTGTGGGCGGGCGGTTGAACATTATGCCGCCATGGCTTTGATGAACCGTTCGCCGAATATTACGGCGAACTGGGCCTTTGCCATGGTCCACTCACGTGGTGGCATCTTCCACTCTTTTTCCGATCGGTTCAAGATCAGATAAAGCAGTTTGGTTGCAGCCTCGTCGCTGGGGAAGTGCCCTCTGGCTCTGACCGCCCGCCGCAGCTTTGAGTTCAGCGCTTCGATGGCATTGGTGATGTAGATGATCCGGCGCACTTCCTCGGGGAAGGCGAAGAACGGAATGACCTCAGCCCATGCCCGCCGCCAACTTTGGCCGATGGCGGGGTAACGCATGCCCCATTCGCTGGTCTCGAAGGCGGTGAGTGCCTCTTCGGCGGCTTTGGCATCGACGGCGCGGTAAATGCTCTTCAGTGCGGTTGCCAGCGGCTTTCGGTCTTTCCAGGACACAAAGTCCATAGAGTTGCGCAGCAGATGCACGATACAGGTCTGAACCACAGCTTCGGGGAACACGGCGGTGATGGCGTCGGGGAAGCCTTTGAGGCCGTCGACCACGGCCAGCATGATATCATCGACGCCCCGGTTCTTGAGTTCGTTCATGACGCGAAGCCAGAACTTGGCCCCTTCATTCTGCTCGATCCACAGCCCCAGAACCTCCTTGCGACCGTCAGCGCGGACGCCAAGGGCAATGTGGATCGCCTTGCTGCGGACCATGCCTTCGTCGCGGATTTTGACACGGATGGCGTCGAAGAACACCAGCGGATAGGCCGGATCAAGCGGGCGCTGCTGCCAGGCGGCAACCTCATCCAATATCGCGTCGGTGACGGTCGATATCAGGTCAGGCGATACGTCTATGGCATAAAGCTCGCGCAGATGCCCGGTGATCTCGCGCGTGCTCATGCCGCGCGCATACATTGAGATAATCTTATCGTCAAAGCCGGGAAAGCGGCGCTGATACTTGGCGATCAGCTGCGGATCGAAGCTGCCGGAACGGTCCCGCGGCACGTCGATATCGATCTTGCCGGTATCGGTAATCACGGTCTTGCGGCCATAGCCATTGCGGCTGTTGCCTGCCTGATCGTCGCTGCCCAGATGATAATCCATCTCAGCACCCAGCGCACGTTCGGCCAACGCCTTCTTCAAAGAATCAAGCAATCCGCCCTGATCCAATGCAGAAGCAGCATCCGTGCCAGCCAAAAGACGATCCAATAACTCAGCCGGGATCACAGGCTCTTTGCGTCGTGACATAGTAGGTCTCCTTCTTACCCATTATGCCCGCCCACACACGAAATTAATGACAGGGCCGGGCCTCGGACGTCAAAGGCCCCTCCACCCTTCGCTGCGCGAACGGTCCCCCTCCCCATCGCAAGTCGATGGGGAGGATACAGCCGCACGACCCCTTGACTCCGCCCCCAACCCTGCTAGTGGCACCCGTGTTCGGTGGAGCGACGGCTTCACCGGCAACCGTCCGAGACAGTTGGTGATGGGAATTTGCCCATCTTAATGTCCAGCCTAGACGGGGATAGAGATTTCAGGATTGGCTTTGCCATCCTTCGCCATTGCTCCGACACTCTGTCGTGTGCGTTCGGCATGAAACTTCCCCACGGACCAAGTCAGCGAAAGTGCCCATCCGGGTACTTCGCTTTTCGTGTTGGGCTTGCCCGGTTCGCCGGGACGGCCCGAATAAGGAGTAATGCATGAACCGTTCTGAAAAGACCGAAACAGTTGCATCGCTGAACGCCACTTTTAATGCAGCGGCGGTTGTTGTTGTTACCCGTAACCTCGGGTTGACAGTTGCACAATCGACCGACCTTCGTTTGAAGATGCGTGATGCGGGCGCAAGCTATAAGGTTGCCAAGAACCGTCTTGCCAAAATCGCCCTTGAGGGAACGTCTTATGGTGCGTTAGCAGAATTGCTAACCGGACCTACGGCGCTCGCCACATCGTCGGACCCGGTCGCCGCTGCAAAGATTGCGGTCGAGTTCGCCAAGACCAATGACAAATTAGAAATTGTCGGCGGTGCGATTGGTGACACTTTCCTCGATGTAAACGGTGTAAAGGCGCTGGCTTCCTTGCCATCGCTCGATCAACTGCGTGCGACGATTGTCGGGCTTGTACAAGCACCGGCAACGAAGATCGCGCAATTGACGACCGCACCGGCTGCGAAATTGGCACGCGTTTTTGGTGCCTATGCTGACCAAAAGGCAGCGTAACTTTTTACATGAAACCGGCTGCGTCCATTTGGGCGAGCCCTACAGATATGACAGAAAATCGGAGTGTTATTTAAATGGCTGATATTGAAAAGCTTGTAGACCAACTTTCGGCGTTGACCGTTCTTGAAGCGGCTGACCTTGCAAAGGCTTTGGAAGAAAAGTGGGGCGTAAGCGCCGCTGCTGCTGTTGCTGTTGCTGGCCCTGCTGCCGCTGCTGCACCTGCTGCTGAAGAGCAGACTGAATTTGACGTTATCCTGACCGGCGACGGCGGAAACAAGATTGCCGTCATCAAGGAAGTCCGCGCGATCACCAACCTCGGTCTGACTGAAGCAAAGGCTCTTGTTGAGTCCGCGCCAAAGGCGATCAAGGAAGGCGTGAACAAGGCAGAAGCCGAAGACATCAAGGCGAAGATCCTTGCTGCTGGTGGAACCGTCGAACTGAAGTGACGCCAACGGCGGCATCCTGAACTTGGTTCAGGATCCATGCCATGGAAAAAATGGGCGGCCTAGATATGGGCCGCCCTTTTTTGTTGCCAAAGGCGCACATCATCACTTCACCGGATTTCCTTGAAAACATGGCCCACAACAGGCAGTCATGCGAGATGAACGATAACGCAGACCTCGCGGCACTGATCCGCAACATTCCGGATTACCCGAAGCCGGGGATCATGTTCCGCGACGTGTCGAGCTTGCTGCTTGATGCTGGCGGATATCGCATGACGATGGACCGGCTCGCGGCCTTGGTCGATCCGGATACTAAGCTGGTTGCCGGGATTGAGGCGCGCGGGTTCATCGTCGCGTCGGCGCTGGCTTATATCCTTGGCTTAGGGCAATTGATGCTGCGTAAGCCGGGTAAGTTGCCCGGTGACAAAATCGGCACCGATTATACGTTGGAATATGGCACCGACCGCATCGAAATGCATGTCGGCCATGTCCAGCCGGACCAAAAAGTGCTGTTGGTCGATGATCTGATTGCCACAGGCGGCACGGCCTTGGCCGGCGTTGACCTTATCAGGCAAGGCGGGGGCAAGGTCGAACAAGCCTTGTTCATCGTCGATTTACCAGACCTTGGCGGCGCACAAAAATTGCGGGCGCAAAATATCCGCGTGGACGCACTCATCGGCTTTGACGGCGATTAGGCCGTGAACTTATGATTGCGGATAGCGGCTGGCGCAGGTCCGTATCGCCGATGGTTCGGGCCGCGCACCGCTGACTTCAAACCGGGCGATATAGCCGCCAAGTTTCAACTGCTCGGTAAAGCCAGTCAGGCGGTAGCCAACCGCGTCAAATTCACAGAATAACAGCTTTGGCGGTATGCCGTGCCGGTCCGTAGCCCGGTCACGGTCGACAACAATCACTTGCCCGCCCTTTGCCAGCGCCGGCCGCATCCGCCAGAGGAAGGCGTAAGGCTGTTCAATCTCATGATACATATGCACCATGAAAATCCGGTCAAAACTGTTCTGTGGCAGGCGGGGGTCGTCGACCGCGCCTTCCTTGATCGCGACATTGTCGAGTTGCTCGCGGGTCACGCGTTCGCCTAAACGATCCAGCGCGCCGCGGTTAATATCCTGCGCCAAGACGCGGCCGTTGCGGCCCACGCGCTCGGCAAGGCGGATGGTGTAATAGCCTTCGCCTGCGCCAATGTCGGCGACGGTGGTCCCCAACTGAATGCCTGCCCAATCCATGACATAACTGGCTTCGCCCGCTTCGTCCCGCGCTGCTTCGGTCGAAAATTCGGTGTCGCCAATGGCAGATACCGTGCGGTCAGGGCGGGGGAATTCCGGTGCAGTTGCGCTTTGTCCGCCACCTGCGCTTTCGGTGCAGCCGCCCAACAGCGACAGCCCAAGCATGAGGGCTGCTAACTTATGGGGTATGACGTTCCGTCGCATCGCTGCCGCGCCTCAGGCTTCGGCCAATGCAGGCGGCGCTAGAGCCGCTTGGCTATCAAAGATGGTGAAAACGTCCTTCACCCAATCGGGCAGAGGGATGGGACGATGCACATCAAGGTCCACATGCACGCTCACTAAATCCACCGTTGCACGCAAATCATCGGTACCATCTTCGGTGAGGCCATGAATTTCAACCATCTGCGTCATGCTTGTGCGCCCCGTGGCGATGGTCCGCGCCATGACTTCAATCATCTCATCGGGCTTGATCGGTGCAAACCATGTCACGGTGGCTTTCTTCACATGAAATTCCATCGGCGCATTATCGGCATAGTCCCGAAACTTCACCGCGCGCCAATATTCGGTGATCGCGACATCGGCATAATCGAGATAGCGGGCGTTGAAAACAACGCCTTGCGCATCGGTTTCCGACCAGCGCACGCGCAAGCTATGATGGAAAGCAAAGTCCCCGCGCGCCATGTCAAATCGCCTTGGACTGCGCCGGGGTGTTCACACCCATGGATTGCAAATAGCGTTTCACATTGCGCGCAGCCTGTCGCAACCGATGTTCGTTTTCGACCATCGCAATGCGGACATAGCCTTCGCCATCTTCACCATAGCCAACGCCGGGCGCGACCGCGACCTTCGCCTCGGTCAGCAACTGCTTGGAAAATTCAAGGCTGCCCAAATGCGCGAGCGCGGGCGGCAAGGGTGCCCATGCAAACATTGACGCCTTAGGCGGCGGAATATCCCAACCTGCGCGCCCGAACGCCTCGACAAGGATATCGCGGCGCTTGTGGTACAACTGACGGTTCTGCGCAACAATGTCCTGCGGACCATTGAGCGCGGCGCAGGCTGCTGCCTGAATCGGTGTGAAGGCACCATAATCCAGATAGCTTTTCACGCGGGTCATCGCCGCAATCAAATCGCGATTGCCCACGGCAAAACCAACGCGCCATCCGGCCATGGAATAAGTTTTGGACAAGGACGTAAATTCAACGGCAACATCCTTACCGCCCTTGACCTGCAAAATCGACGGTGTCGGGTTGCCGTCAAAATACAGTTCGGAATAGGCAAGATCGGACAATATCCAGACCTTATTCTCCTTCGCCCATGCGACCAGCCGTTCGTAAAACGCCAGATCAACGGTCTCAGCGGTCGGATTTGACGGATAGTTTACCACCAATATCGACGGACGCGGCACGGTGAAGGCCATGGCACGCTCAAGCGAGCGGAAGTAATTTTCGTCGGGCGTGGTTGGCACCGAACGGATCGTCGCGCCGGCAATGATGAACCCAAAAGTGTGTATGGGGTAGCTTGGGTTCGGTGCCAGAACAACGTCGCCCGGCGCAGTGATAGCGGTGGCTAGGCTTGCCAGGCCTTCTTTAGAACCCATCGTCACGACAACTTCATGCTCGGGATCAAGTTCTACCCCGAAACGCCGCCCATAATAATTCGCCTGTGCTTTGCGAAGCCCTGGAATACCCTTGGACGCGGAATAGCCGTGCGCATCGGGCTTTTGCGCCACTTCGCACAGTTTTTCGATCACATGCTGCGGTGGCGGCAAGTCTGGATTGCCCATACCGAGATCGATTATATCCTCGCCCGCGCCACGCGCCGCCGCACGCATCGCATTGACTTCAGCGATGACATAAGGCGGCAGGCGCTTCATGCGGTAGAATTCTTCGGACATTGGCTCCCGTTTCCGGTTAGTTAATTACAGAACCGCCCTCATGCGCGAACTTTTCGTGCATTTCCAGAAAAAGCTATTGGCGCGCAGATTAACGCGGCCGATTGCCCTTTGCCTTGTGCTTTACACCATGCTTCGATGGAGGTGGACCATCCTTGCGGAACGGACGTGCGCCATCGCGGTTTGCACCACCGCCACGTGGCCCGTCTCCGCGGAAGTTACCGCCACGTGGCGGACCGTCGCCGCGCGGGCTGACGCCCAGTTGTGCACGCTGTGGACGGTTGCCATCGCGGCCCATTCGCTTGTTTTCGCGCGCCGCTTCCCGCGGCGGGCCATTGGCCTGCACGATTTCGACGTCATTGTCTTCGTCGTGCCCCGGTTGCGCAATGGCTTTGGTGAACTTGGCCACAGCAGCCGCCGCAATGCCGACATGGGTTTCATTCGCGGCAATACGAATGGCGCCAATGTCGTTCTTGGTCACGCCGCCACGACGGCACAATAATGGCAATATCCATTTGGGGTCAGCATTGTTGCGGCGACCAACATTCAGTTTGAACCAGACGGAATCGTCGAATCCTGCACGATGGTCGTCGCGTGGCCGTTCACGGCTGCCGTCATCCAGCAGGTCTTCGGCTTGCGGCATCTTGGCACGATGCACGCGCACCAAAGCGGCCGCGATGTCTTCTGCAGACATGGTCTCAAGTAATTTTGCACCCAGAGCGCGATCTTCGTCCTCAACCTCAACTGGGGTCAAAAGCGTTTCAAGCAGACGATCATGGTCCTTGGCGCGGATATCTGCTGCGGTTGGCACCTTTATCCAATCCGCCTCGATCTTTGCACCGCGCAGCATGGATTCAACGCGCTTGCGGCGCTGATACGGCACGATCAAAACGGCGGTACCCTTGCGACCAGCACGACCAGTCCGTCCCGACCTATGCTGAAGCCCTTCTGCATCCCGTGGCAGTTCGACATGCACAACCAACGATAGGTTCGGCAAATCGATCCCGCGTGCGGCAACATCGGTTGCTACGCAAACGCGCGCCCGCTGGTCACGCAAGGCCTGAAGCGCCTGGTTCCGCTCGGACTGCGAATGCTCGCCCGACAAGGCAACGACGTTAAAGCCGCGTTCGGTCAGACTGGCGTGCAAGCGGCGAACATTTTCGCGCGTCGCGCAGAACAGGATAGCCGTTTCCGCCTCATGCAAACGCAGCAGGTTAACGACGGCGTTTTCGATGTCCGGTGGGGCGACCGTGACCACTTGATAGCTGATGTCACCATGGCCGCGATCTTCGCCAACGGTCGAGATCCGCAAAGCATCGCGCTGATACCGTTTTGCCAGCGAAACAATCGGTTTCGGCATGGTGGCAGAGAACAGCAATGTCCGCCGCCCCTCTGGCGTAGCGTTCAATATTTCCTCAAGCTCTTCGCGAAAGCCCATGTCGAGCATTTCGTCCGCTTCATCCAAGATCGCGACTTTCAACGCCGACAGGTCAAGCGCGCCGCGCTCCAAATGGTCGCGCAGCCGTCCGGGGGTGCCGACAACGATCTGCGCGCCTTGGTTTAAAGTGCGCCGTTCTTTCGAGGCATCCATGCCGCCAACGCAGGTCGCAATACGCACGCCTGCTTTACCATAAAGCCACATCAATTCACGACTCACCTGCAAAGCAAGCTCGCGGGTCGGGGCGATGATGAGCGCAGCAGGCTCACGTGCGAGGCTAACTAACCCGCCATCAAGGATTTGGGGTGCCATAGCAAGGCCAAAGGCCACGGTCTTGCCCGAGCCGGTTTGTGCCGACACGACCAAATCGCGTCCTACGGCTTCCTCTGCAATAACAGCGTCCTGAACAGGGGTGAGCGTAGTATATCCACGCGCGGTGAGCGCTTCATCGAGAAGCGGGGGAATATTTTCAAATGTCATTATAGCGCGCCATTGCGCTCTTTTTTACGTAATGTCCATGCTGCGCCGCACAACAAAACAATCTTCGACAATTTCATTTGCTTTGATATGCCTGTCCATATGACCGACTCATCCGAAATCCCGCCCTTTATGGACCCCACACAGTTTATGAAGTTGTTTGAGCAAAACGCCGTTGCAACGACCGACCCGTTAAAGGCCTATCGCGCGGCGTTGGATGCCTGGGGCACGGTATTGGAACCGCTGGCCAAAGCTGGCCGGGACAAGATCGATACGACAGACCGCCGTTTTGCCGCGCCGCAATGGGAACATCCGGTATTCGACTTGGTCCGTCAAAGCTATCAGGTCATGTCCGAATATATGTTGGCAGCAGCGGATCAATTGGACGGCTTACCCGAACATGATAAAGCAAAAATGGGATTTGCCCTGCGCAGCGTCATTGAGGCCATGAGCCCGGCAAATTCGCCCTTTACCAATCCGGTTGCATTGGAACGCGCCTTGGAGTCCAAGGGCGCGAGCCTGATGTCCGGTATGCAGCACCTGATGCAGGACATGCAGCGCGGGCAGTTGACCCATACCGATTCAAGCGCGTTTACCCTTGGCGAAAACATCGCGGCAACGCCGGGCAAGGTTGTGCACCAAACGCCTTTGTACCAGCTCATCCAATATGACCCGACAACCGAAAATGTGCTGGAAACGCCGCTCATCATTTTTCCGCCGTGGATCAACCGCTTTTATATTCTCGATCTGACGACGGAAAAAAGCTTCATCAAATACTGCGTGGACCAAGGCATCACGGTTTTTGTCGTATCTTGGAAATCTGCAGACGCTTCGATGAAGAACGTCATCTGGGACGATTATATCGCGGCGCAGATCGACGCGATTGATACCGTGCGCAGCGCCCTTGATGTGCCAGATGTCCATACGATTGGCTATTGTGTTGCAGGCACGACCTTGGCGGCAACGCTTGCGATCCTCGCGGCAACCGACGCCGCCGACAAGGTGCGCAGCGCGACATTTTTCACCGCGCAGGTAGATTTCAGCACAGGTGGCGAACTGCTGCATTTTATTGACGATCAACAAATTGCGATGATGGAGGCGCTAAGTGCACCGCAGGGTTATTTGGATGGCCGTTTCCTTGCACTGACCTTCAACATGCTGCGCGGTAAGGATTTGATATGGTCCACCGTCGTCAAAAATTATCTGCTGGGTGAAGACTATCCTGCGTTCGATTTGCTGCATTGGAATGGTGACGTCACCAACCTGCCGGCCAAGTGGCACCGCAACTATCTCGTCGACCTCTATCGCGATAACCGGCTCGTGAAGCCAAATGATTTGTCGGCACTCGGCACCCCAATTGACCTGCGCCGTGTGAAAACGCCGATATATATCCAGGCCGGCCGCGAGGATCATATTGCGCCAGCCCAGAGCGTCTGGAAATTGCAGGAGCATTTCACTGGTCCGACCAAATTCGTGTTGGCGGGCAGTGGCCATATTGCGGGTGTGGTCAATCCGCCTGCGCAAATGAAATACCAATATTGGACCAATGATGCCGCGCCGACCTCGCTTGAGGCATTCATTGAAGGTGCCACGGAGACCAAGGGAAGCTGGTGGCCCGATTGGCTCGTCTGGCTAACAGACAAGGACGACGCACGCGTTCCGGCAACCGGGCCGCGCCTACCCGGCCAAGGCGCTCTGAAGGCGCTTGAATCGGCTCCAGGCAGCTATGTGAAGGCGCGATGAGATTCAATTGACGTTTACGTAAACGTCGACTACTTCAGATTTAGCTTTTTAGGAGAATCGTGATGCAACTCGAATTCAGCCCCGCAGAAATCGCCTTTCAGAAGGAAGTGCGTAGTTTCATCGCCGAAAATTATCCCGAGAATCTCCGTTCGGTGCAGGACGAAGGGCATGATCTTTCGAAGGAAGATTTCCTGTCATGGCATCGCATTCTCGCCAAAAAGGGCTGGATCGCGCCTGCTTGGCCCGTAGAATATGGCGGCACTGGCTGGACCGCGACCGAGCGTTTCATCTGGTCCGAGGAACTCGCTGCAGCAGACTGCGTGGGCACAATGCCCTTCGGCCTGTCGATGGTCGGCCCAGTCATCTACACATTTGGCACGCCTGAGCAGAAAGCCAAGTTCCTTCCCGGTATTTTGTCGGGCGATGACTGGTGGTGTCAGGGATATTCCGAACCCGGCGCTGGTTCCGACCTTGCATCTTTGCGCACAAAGGCCGTTCGTGACGGCGACGATTATGTCGTGAATGGCCAGAAAACTTGGACCACAATGGCGCAACATGCCGACTGGGGCTTCTTCCTTGTCCGCACCGATTCCGATGCCAAGGCACAAGAAGGCATCAGCTTTTTGTTAATTGACATGAAGTCTCCCGGCGTGACCGTCCGCCCAATCATCACCTTGGGCGGCGAGCATGAAGTCAACGAAGTATGGTTGGAAGACGTGCGCGTACCCGTTGCAAACCGCGTTTATGAAGAAAATAAAGGCTGGACCTGTGCCAAGTTCCTATTGGCGCACGAACGCACCGGCATTGCTGCCGTTGCCCGTTCAAAGCGCGGCGTTGAAAAGATCAAGGCGATTGCCCGCACTGAACAAGACGGCGACCGCCCGTTGATTGCCAATCCATTCTTCAAGCGCAAGATTTCTGAACTTGAAATTGACCTCACTGCTCTTGAATTCACCGAATTGCGCAGCCTTGCCGGCGAAGCATCTGGCAAGGGTCCCGGCCCTGAATCGAGCTTGTTGAAAATCAAGGGTTCGGAAATCCAGCAACGCATTACCGAACTCGCGCTCGAAGCGGTCGGCCATTATGGCGCGCCATATTTCCGTGGCTTTGGCGAAGGCGACAATGAACACCCGATCGGTCCAGATTATGCACACCGCGCTGCACCGACCTATTTCAACACCCGCAAGACGACGATTTACGGTGGATCGAATGAGATCCAGCGCAACATCATCGCCAAGATGGTATTGGGAATTTAATCCCGCTTGGAAACAATAACTGTGTCACCCCGACCCGCTCGGGGTCCATGGTCTGAACCTTTGTCCAAACATGATGGTCAGGCCATGGATTCCCGCTTTCGCGGGAATGACAAAAAAATTGAGAGAGGCCTATAATGGATTTCAGCTACACCGAAACGCAGGACATGATCCGCGAAACCCTAAGCCGTTTTTTGGCGGACACGTATGATTTCGATAGCCGCAGCAAGATGATTTCCAGCAGCACGGGACGTGACCCCGGCATATGGAAAGCTTTGGCGCAAGATCTCGGCATGCTGGGTGCCTCGTTCAGCGAAGACCAGGGCGGCCTGGGTGGTGGTCATCTCGAAAATGCTTTGATCATGGAAGAGCTTGGCAAGGTCATCGCGATTGAGCCTTATCTCCAGACCGTCGTTCTGGGCGGTGGCGCGTTGAAGGCGGTCGGCGGCGCAGTTGCGGATGCCGTCATCCCAGAAATTATCAATGGCAATGTCATCATCGCCTTTGCCTATGCTGAACCACAGGGCCGCTACAACCTCGCCAATATCCGCACGGCCGCAAAGAAGGACGGCGCAGGCTATGTGTTGAACGGCCATAAAAGCGTCGTATACGCCGCGCCATGGGCAACGCATTTGCTCGTCACCGCGCGCACGGGCGGCGCGACCAGCGATGTCAACGGCGTGTCCTTGTTCCTGATTGACGCCAACGCAAAGGGCATTGTGCGCCGCGATTACCCGACTGTTGACGGGTTTCAAGCATCCGAAATCTATTTCGAGAACGCGGCAATCCCTGCGGACGCGTTATTGGGTGACGAAGGCGCGGGCCTACCGCTTATTGAACGCATCGTTGATGAAGCAACCGTTGCAGTTTGCGCAGAATCCTGCGGCGTGACGGCCAAGCTGCATCAGGGCACGTTGGAATATGCCCGTCAACGCAACCAGTTCGGCCAGCCGATCTCGCGCTTCCAAGTGCTTCAGCATCGCATGGTCGACATGTTCATGGAAGTTGAGCAATCAAAGTCCATGACCACGATGGCGACGCTAAAGCTCGATCTGCCAGCGGCGGAACGTATGGCCGCAGTATCGGCATGCAAGGCGAAGGTGTCGCGTTCCGCAAAGTTTGTCGGGCAGAACGCCATTCAAACGCATGGCGGTATTGGCATCACCCAAGAACTGGCCATTGGCCATTTCTTTAAGCGGGCAACGATGATCGAAAACCAATTTGGGTCCGCGGATCACCATTATGATCGCTTTGAACGGCTGACACTGGCGGATTAAGCCGCCCGAAGATAGCTATTGTGCACTGCACCATTTTTTGTTGACATAGTTTGTATTTGCTTTATTGTGCAGTGCAACACAACAGAAATGGTGCTTACACATGACGCGCAAAACAGAAATCAATGTCCGGGTGAAAGCTGCAAAAGTTGCAGCGCCAAAGGATGTGGCTGTGAAAGCTGCTCAGAGCATCGTTGCGAAGACAAAGGTTGAAACACCTGTGGCTTCGTCGGCCCCCGATAGCATGTCTGTTGAAACAACACCCTTTGCTCAAGGAGTATCCATCATGACTGACACTGTTAAAGCCACCGCAGAAAAAACCGCTGAAAAGGCGACTGAGTTTTTCGCTGACATCCGTGAAAAGGCAACCGAGGCCGCCGAAAAGGGCAAAAAGTTTGCTGCTGAAGCCGTCGAATTCAACAAGGCAAATGTTGAAGCCGTCGTTGAAGCAGGCAAGATTGTTGCCAAGGGTACTCAGGAAATCGGCAAGACCAACATGGAATTCGCCAAGAAGAATTTCGAAGAAGTCCAGGTTGCCGTGAAGGAACTGACTTCGGTCAAGTCTCCAACGGATTTCGTCAAGCTTCAGGGTGAACTGGCCCGTAAGGGTTTCGACACTGCCGTTGCACAAGGTTCGAAGAACACTGAAGCGATGGTCAAGCTGGTCAGCGAAATGTTTCAGCCAATCTCGAACCGCATCGCGGCGACGACTGAACTCTTCAAGAAAGCTGCATAAGCTTTCGAACGACATTGCATCGGTGGGTCATGCACCTGCCACTTTCTCTCTCCTCCTTTTGGTGGCAGGACGACGCGATCAACCGGTGCAATTCCACAAAGGAGCCGTCCTTTCCGTTAAGGAGAGGGCGGTTTCTTTTTGGTGCAAGAGAATAGATGACGAACGGGGCTTGCAGAGTCCCCCTCCTCTACCCTATTTTAGGCGCATGCAGATTTCCATGGCGCAAGATGATGACGATAAAAATGGCGGCAGACCTGGTGTCGGCCTCGCCACGCGCACGCGCCCGAAAACCCAAAAACCAAGCCTGTATAAGGTGCTATTGCTGAACGACGATTACACGCCGATGGAATTTGTCGTGCATGTCCTCAAGG
Source organism: Sphingorhabdus sp. (assembly GCF_050921905.1). Classification (NCBI taxonomy): domain Bacteria; kingdom Pseudomonadati; phylum Pseudomonadota; class Alphaproteobacteria; order Sphingomonadales; family Sphingorhabdaceae; genus Sphingorhabdus; species Sphingorhabdus sp. Next base: position 1,278,437 of record NZ_CP050888.1, read on the forward strand.
CGTTTTTTCAAATGGATACGGATCAGGCTACGCGGGTTATGATTCATGTTCATCAAAAAGGCGTCGGCGTTTGTGGCATTTTCACCTATGAAGTGGCTGAGACCAAGGTCACACAAGTCATGGACTTCGCGCGGAAGAATCAGCATCCGCTGCAATGCACGCTTGAGAAGGATTGAGTAAGGCTGCCTTGATCGTGGGCATTTCAATCGCCGCCCGCGCCACGCGGATCAGATGGACGCACTCGTGCAATCGAAAGGCAGAGTTGATAGCCAATACCGAAGCCGCCGCAAAACGGGGCGCATTTGGCGTACCGACCTTCTTTGTGGGTGAAGAGATGTTGTGGGGACAGGAACGGCTTGGGCAGGTTGAGGCGGCGCTCACCAAATCCTAAGTTGCGCCGTATCCAATTCCCGCTAAATACGCTGCGATGGATAAGATAATCGTACGTGGCGGCAACGCGCTCAAAGGCAAAATTCCGATTTCAGGTGCGAAGAACAGCGCATTGACGCTGATCCCCTGCGCGCTGTTGACGGATGAACCGCTGACGTTGCGTAATTTACCCCGCTTGGCCGACATTGACGGGTTTCAGCATCTGATGAACCAGTTCGGCATTTCGACAACGGTTGCAGGGTCCCGCCCCGAAGATTTCGGCCGCGTTATGACGTTAGAAGCTACGCGGATTACCAGCAACGTCGCGCCTTATGACCTTGTGCGTAAAATGCGCGCCTCCATCCTGGTACTTGGCCCGATGCTGGCGCGCGCTGGTGAAGCAACCGTTTCGCTGCCGGGCGGATGCGCGATCGGCAACCGGCCGATTGACCTTCACCTCAAGGCGCTGGAGGCTTTTGGTGTCGAGATTGAAGTGGCGGCCGGCTATGTCAAAGCTATTGCCAAAAAGGGTATTCCGGGCGGCACATATACCTTTCCTGTCGTTTCCGTCGGCGCGACCGAAAACGCCCTGATGGCGGCCAGTCTCGCGAAAGGCACGTGCGTATTGCACAATGCAGCGCGGGAGCCGGAAATTGTTGATCTGTGTAATATGCTCGTGGCCATGGGCGCTCAGATCGAAGGCATCGGCACATCGGATATCATCATTCAGGGTAAGGACCGCTTGCATGGCGCGACTTACCGCGTGATGAGCGACCGAATCGAAGCGGGCAGCTACGCCTGTGCCGCCGCTATCACTGGCGGTGATGTCGAGCTGGTCGGCGCAAAGGCCAGCGAGATGGACGCGACGTTGGATGCATTGCGTCAGGCGGGCGTGAAGGTCGAAGATACCGGAACCGGTATTCGCGTATCTTCAGACGGCAAGCTTAAGCCGCTTACCATTTCCACCGCGCCTTATCCCGGCTTTGCCACCGATATGCAGGCGCAGTTCATGGCAATGCTCTGCATGGCAGATGGCGCCAGCGTGCTTACCGAGACCATATTTGAAAACCGCTATATGCATGTGCCCGAACTTAATCGGATGGGCGCGCATATCGAAACCAAGGGCCGCACGGCAATTGTCCATGGCGTCAAAAAGCTGACTGGTGCGCCTGTCATGGCAACCGACCTGCGCGCGTCGATGAGCCTTGTGATCGCTGGATTGGTAGCAGAGGGCGAAACGCATGTCAGCCGTCTCTATCACCTTGACCGTGGCTATGAACGGCTTGAGGAGAAGCTTCAGTTGGTCGGCGCGGACGTCGAACGCGTCGGAACCGAATGAGATATAATCGGCATATATTGGCGCATGTAACGCTGGAACAGTTGCCAACTGTCGATTTGTGCGACATCTTAAAGCCCAGTGAAATCTGAACTTTTCTCGAAGGCACACAAAGCCAGCAACCATCGCGTTTTGGATTCGATTCGTTTTAGCCCGATTGCAACAGTCGTCAGCGACCCCACTCAAACGGACAATCCCCTGATTGCTGTTAACGCTGCGTTCTGCGCACTTACGGGATATAGTGAGTCAGAAGTGATTGGGCGAAACTGCCGGTTTTTGCGAGGTCTCGACACGGAAAATGGTCAGACCGAGAAATTGCGCTCGGCGGTCTATGAACAACGCCCTGCCTTGGCTGAGCTTATCAACTACCGCAAAGACGGGTCACCCTTTCGCAACGCGGTAATTATTGCGCCATTATTTGATGCAGACGGAAAGCTGGAGCTTTTCGTCGGATCGCAAATTGAGGTTCTGCCGGAAGAAGAGAGCATTGGCCTCGTGCGGCAGCAGAATGCGGCACAAATTGTTGATCGTCTTTCGCCACGCCAGCGCGAAATATTGCAGCAAATGGCGCGCGGTTTCCGCACAAAGCAAATAGCCTACCGTCTTTCACTCAGTGAAAAAACGGTTCAAATGCACCGCATGTTGATGTTTAAGAAGCTTGCAACTTCAAACGCCGCCGACGCGGTGAGAATTGCTGTCGAAGCGGGTCTTTGATCCGGCCTTATTGGTGCAAGCTACCAGCCATATTTGCGATAACTGCGCAGGCCCTAAGACGCAGTCTGTTTCAACCCGCCACATCTCACATGTGGCGGTTCTTTATGCCCGCGCCATAAGCCAGAGGCGGATGGCGCTTGCAAGACCACAGGGCGTTCGCGATTCAAGTCGCGCGACATCAATCTGCGCGACCAAAGCATTGACCGGCAGGCCATCGGCCTCCGCAACCGTCCGAAGCCGGTCCCAAAATAAGGGCTCAAGACTGATTGACGTCTGATGCCCGGCTACGGTCATGCTGCGTTTGACAGGTGGGTGATACAACTCGCTCAAGCTCGAATGGCCATCAATACATGTGCTGGCCACCATTGATCGACAAGGTCGATCCGGTGATAAACCCTGCATTGTCGCTGGTGAGAAATTCGACGCCACGCGCAATTTCTTCGGGCTGCCCGAGACGGCCAACGGGAATTTGCGCGACAATCTTCTCCATCACATTTTCAGGAATGGTCGACAGCATTTCCGTGCCAATATATCCCGGCGCGATGGCATTCGCGGTCACGCCATGTCGTGCGCCCTCCGCCGCAAGGGATTTTGTAAAGCCATGAATGCCCGATTTGGCCGCGGCATAGTTCACCTGGCCGATTTGCCCTCCTTGGCCGTTGACGGAGCCGATGTTGACGATGCGTCCCCATTTGCGCTCACGCATGCCCGCAAACACTGCCTTGGCCATGTTGAAGCAACCAGTAAGGTCAACGCGGATAACCTCGTCCCATTGTTCAAACGTCATTTTAACCATTGTCGCGTCCCGCGTAATACCCGCATTGTTGACCATGATGTCAATCTGGCCATATTCGGCCTCAATAGCGGCGCAGGCATCAATGCAACTTTTATGATCGCCTACGTCCCATTTTCGAACGGCGATACCATTACGCTCTGCAAAGGCCTGGGCTGCGGCATCATTGCCGCCGTAATTGGCGATGACCAAGCGGCCTTTTTCTTTCAACTTTAGGCTAATCGCCTCCCCAATGCCTCTGGTCCCCCCTGTAACCACTGCCACTCTTGTCATGTACCGCTCTCCTCGTTCAATATTTTTGACGATGATTACCGCTCATGTCCGCAAGCGCAAGTTGCCGTTAACGTTAGTCAAAAGAATTCATTAGGCGCTGGATCAGATGTCAGGGTCAGGACCACTTAAATCCAGCCAGCCAGTTCACGACGGATGATGCGTTCTACCATGTCCATGCCGACATCACTGTCGTTCAGGCATGGTAGGTAAGCGTAATGCGTGCCGCCTGCTTCTTCGAACTGCTCATGGCCCTGCATGGCTAATTCTTCGAGCGTTTCGAGGCAATCGACGGAAAAACCGGGCGCGAAAATTGCAACCTTTTTGGTCCCTTCACGCGCCAAACGCATCAGCGTGTCGTCGGTTGCGGGTTCAAGCCATTTTGCACGACCGAAACGTGACTGGAAACTGACGACCAATGCGCGCCCCATCGCCTCAGACAGCAAACGCGCCGTTTTCTGGCAATGGCAATGATAGGGGTCCCCCAATTGCAACGTGCGTTCGGGCATTCCGTGGAAGCTGATAACGATAGCGTCGGGTTCGAAATCAAGCCCGGCGAGCGAAGCCTCAATCGACGTTTTCAGTGCAATGATATAGGCCGCGTCATCATGATAGGCCGGCAAAGTCCGTATCGCCGGGTGCCAGCGCATAGCGGTCAGCGCAGCATAGGCCTCATCCAAAACAGTCCCCGTCGTTGCGCCGGAATATTGCGGATACATCGGCGCGATCAAGATGCGGTTGCAACCGGCTGCCTTCATGGCGGCAAGCTGATCAGCAACCGACGGGTTGCCATAGCGCATAGCGTAGCGGACATCAGCACTATCGCCCATGCGCGCCTGAAGCGCATCAGCCTGTCCAGCGGTAAAAAACGCCAGAGGCGAACCCTTGTCAGTCCACACCTTTGCATAGGCCTTGGCAGATTTCTGGGGACGCGTATTCAAAATGATGCCGCGCAAGATCGGCTGCCAGATGATCGGCGGAATTTCGACGACGCGGCGGTCGGATAGAAACTGCTTAAGGTAGCGTTTCACAGCAGACGTCGTCGGCGCGTCCGGTGTCCCCAAATTTACAAGCAACACCCCAATTTTTGGCGTTGCCACAGGGGAGTGATCAATCGGTAATGTCATCATAGTCCTCTGGACAATAAGGGTAATTCACGCAGCCTGATACCGGCTGCGGAGAAAAGGGCATTGGCAATCGCGGGCGCCACGGCGGGAACGCCCAATTCGGAAACGCCGCCCGGCGCTTCATCATTGCGCGCAAGTTCCACCGTTATTTCGGGCACATCAGCCAATTTAGGCAGGTCGATATCGCGCAACCGCCGTGCGGTGGGAAGCCCGCTTTCAAAGTCGGTAGCAGATCCCAAGGCTTGCGCCAATCCAAACAGTATGCCGCCTTCAATCTGCTGACGCGCAAGGTCTGGGTTAATCAAGCGGCCACAATCGGCCATCGCGTGAATGCGGTCAACACGCACGCCAGTCTCGCTATTGCGAGCCGTCACAATGACGGCAATATGGCTGCCGCGCATGCTATGGCAAGCGATGCCACGCCCGCTGCCCGACACGCCGCCATCCCAGCCAGCCATGGTCGCCACACCTGTTAGGCATCGCGCCAAGCGTGTCTGCCCAACCAGCATCTGCATACGGAACGACAATGGTTCAACCCCTGCCTTATGCGCCAGTTCATCGATAAATCCTTCAACGAAGAAGCAGTTATAGCTGTTGGCAAGGCCGCGCCATGGGCCCGTCGGCATGGGCATGGACACTGGGAAATGGTCGATACTGATATTTGGTATGGCATAAGGAATTTGCGCGCCTTCCAGCGCAAGCACATCATATTGGCCGGATGCCGATTTACGCGCCTTGTCGGTCTTCTGTCCATCAATCCGATAGGCCAACTCACGCATACTGGACGCTGCGGCGACACGAACCGCAAGGCCCGTCACCGCGCCATCCGCATTCATGGCCGCCGAAAGCCTGCCCAAAGCTGGGCTACGGACGTGATCGCGGACGAAATCTTCTGGCCGGGACCACGTCAATTGGACGGGTCTGCCCACTGCCTTGGCAATCACCGCCACTTGCGCAGATATGCTGTTGTCGAAATTGCGGTCAAAGCTGCCACCGGCCATCACGGGATAGTGAACAACATCATCCGCACTAATCCCAATGGCCTGCGCAGCAGCCAGTCGCGCGGCCGCTGGCGCTTGGGTCGCGAGCCATAATTGTAAGCGCTGATCGCGAAAATATGCGGTTGCCGAGCGTGTCTCAATCGGCGCGTGCACGGCAGCGCCGACGGTATATTCCGCTTTGAATATGCGCGCGCCCGCTTCCGGTGCCATGGCGGCATCAACATCCCCCAATTTGGTCGCGCGAAAACCGGGGCCTTCGGCAATTGCGTTGGACAAAGACTGCGCAATTTCGGTGCTGTCTGCCATCTGGCCCTTGGTGCGGAACACGGGTGCCATGGCATCGAGGGCATTGTTTGCCGCCCACCAATTGCTTGCGACCGCCGCGACCCAGTTATCGGTCTTCACCACCTGAACGACGCCACGCATGTTCAGCGCAGCCTTCTCATCCGCAGACAACAGGCTGGTGTTACCGGCTGGACCGGCGCGAACCGACGCAAACAACATGTCGGGCAAACGGACATCGCCTGCAAAACTCACACTGCCGTCAACCTTGGCCGAAAGGTCAAGGCGCGGTGCATCGCGTCCGGAAAGGCGGTTGCGCGCCGACGGGTTGAGTGGAATGGGCGACGGCGCATCAAGCGCCGATGCCTCAACCACCAATTCTGCAAAGGGCAAGCGCCGTTTGCCTGCAATGACAAAGCCACGTTCGGTTCGGCATTGCTCCCATGCAATGCCCCAGCGGGCTGCTGCTGCCTGACACAATATAGTCCGCGCCGCAGCGCCAGCTTCGCGGCACGGTCTTTCGAACTGCCGGATCGACGACGACCCGCCAGTCACCACGAAGGTGTCGCGACGGGCGATTTCGTTTATGCTGCTTGCAACGGGACCAACATCCACATCGAGCGCGATATTTTCTGGCAAGAATGCAGTCGCCCACGCGCGCGCCAAAAGTGTGTTGGCAAAGATCGGGCTAGCAGAAACAGGCTGCACCGCGACCGAGCGCCAGTCCGCCCCCAATTCACCAGCCACGATCTGCGCCAGCGCGGTGTATACCCCTTGGCCAGACTCGCTCTGCGGGATGGCGATAATGACTTTGCCATCCTCCGCAATTTTCAGCCATGGGCCGAAAAGATGCTCACCATCCGCCGCACGCATGTTTGGCGCATAGCGACGCGGCCACAGGCCCCATGCCACCAAAAGTCCTACACCTGCGCCGCCGCCAATCAGCAGTTTCCGGCGGCTTATGCCATCCTTTGCTGCAAGCGCTTCATTCATGCAGCGGTCTCTTTCGGCGAGTCGATCCAAGTGGCGACCTGCCGCGCTATCGCAGCATAAGCGTCGCTGATCGGGCCTTTACCCAATGCAGGCGGCGTGCCAGCGTCGCTTTCGACGCGAATTTTGATGTCGAGTGGTATCCGCCCCAAGAACGGAATGCCCAATTCCTTCGCCGCCGCCTCTGCCCCACCGGAACCGAAAGGATCGCTCATTTCCCCGCAATGTGGACACAGATATCCGGCCATGTTTTCAACAAGTCCAATGATGGGCACTTTTGCGGTGTCGAAAAAGCTGATGGCGCGCATCGCATCAATCAGGGCAAGGTCCTGCGGCGTGGAGATAATCACGGCACCGATGGGCTTGTGCTTTTGGATCATCGACAATTGAATGTCGCCTGTGCCGGGCGGCATATCGACCACGATGTCGCGGACATTGCCCCATTTGGCATCGACAAGTTGCGACAGCGCATTACCCGCCATTGGCCCGCGCCACGCAATTGCTTGCCCCGGATTAACCAATTGCCCCATCGACAGAAACGGCACGCCGCCTGCGCCCATGACAGGGATCATCATCTTGCCTTCCGCTTCGGGCTTCACGCCCTCCACACCCATCAATCTCGGCTGCGACGGGCCATAGATATCTGCGTCCACCAGGCCAACCGAGCGGCCAGAGCGTGCCATGGCAATGGCAAGGTTTGTCGACAGCGTAGATTTGCCCACGCCGCCTTTGCCGCTCGCCACCGCAATCAGGCGCGGGGTGATGCGTTCGGCGGTTAGCATGATGCGCACCGATTGCGCACCGGCCTGCGTGGCTGCCGTGCGGACATCCGCTTCGATCTCCACGCGCTGCTCTGCGTTTAGGCCGGACACGTCAAGCATCAGCGAAGCCGCTTTATCTGCGACCTTCAAACCGCTTGCGCGGCTTCCTACGACAGCAAAAATGGCATCATAAATTATAGCAAAATCGGACATGAATTGTCGAATAGATTCAGAATTGCGGGATTGACACTGTTTTTCTGAGAAACCGTTCCTATAAAGGTTTTATGAGCACCAAATTTGACAAGCAGGGACCCGTAATTTTGGCAGCAGATGGCAAAGGACCGTGGGATTCGCCCGATACCGGGGAAACAAGCGGCACAAGCAACCCAACAGGACGCGGAGGCGGATCGAAGCCCGATCCCGTTAACCCGTGGGACCCAACACCCGAACCCGCCGGACGCACCCGTTCGCGCGGCCCATCGCTTGAGGATCTGCTGCGCAGAAAAGGCAGTGGATTTAGTGGCTTGCCGCAACGCCCCGATGGCAAAAGCTGGTTCCCGCTTATCATTGGCGGCTTGGTGGCGTTGTGGCTGGTGTGGACGAGCGTGCATCGGATTGGCCCCGAACAAGAAGGCGTCGTGACGCAATTGGGTAAATATTCGCGTATATTGCAGCCTGGAATCCGGTTCACTTTACCTGCGCCACTGCAAAGCGTGACGAAAATTGACACGCAGCAGATTCAGACAACATCCGTAGGCTCGCCAAAGGCAAGCAGCGAGAACCTGGTTCTGACGAAGGACCAAAGCATCATCGACATGGCTTATGACGTCCGCTGGTCAATTAAAGAGCCGGAGTTGTACCTGTTCCAACTCGACAGCCCGCAGGAAACGGTCAAAGAAGTCGCCGAGAGCGCGATGCGCGCTGCGGTCGCCAATTATGATCTGACGCAGGCCATTGGCCCGGGCCGTGGCGCAATCGAGATCGAGGTGCGTCGCCGGATGCAGCAGGTGCTCGATGAATATCGGGCTGGTGTGCTAATCCAGAGCATTTCGATTCGCCAATCGGACCCACCAGCCGAGGTTAATGACGCCTTCCGTGAAGTGAACGCGGCGCAACAACGGCGCGAAAGCTATCTGAACGATGCCCGCGCTTATGCCAGCCGCGTGACCGAGCTTGCATTGGGTGAAACCGCCGAATTTGACAAAATTTATGTGCAATATCGTGAGGCACCAGAGGTCACCAAACGCCGGCTATATTATGAAACCATGGAGCAAGTGCTGGGCAAGGTTGACAAGACCGTTGTCGAAACCGGCGGTGTCACGCCTTACCTTCCCATTCCCGAATTTCAGAAAAGAACGGCTCCAAAGGCCGAGCCCGTGACCGTGACAGGGACCAAGCAATGACCAGCAGCCTTCTTCGCAATCCGATGTATCTCGCGATTGGCGCGATCGGTGCGCTCATATTGATGAGCATGTCGGTGAACGTCGTTCCCGAAACGCAACAGGCCATTATCAGCAGCTATGGTAAGGTCGACCGGATCGTAAACCCCTATAAACCGGGCGAAAAATTCGGCGAAACACGTGCTGGGCTTACCTTCCGCATACCCCTTGTCGAACAGATCCAGATGATCGACAAGCGCGTCTTGAGCGTTCAGATGGAGCAACAAGAAGTGCTCTCGACGGACCAATTGCGCCTTCAGGTTGATGCCTTTGCCCGTTTCCGTATCACCAAGCCCGCCGTGATGTACCGCACAATCCGCACCGAAGATCGTCTGCGTGACCAATTGCGGACGATTTTGGGTTCATCGCTGCGCAACGAACTTGGTAAGCGGACCTTTGTCGCGTTGCTGAGCGCGGAACGCGGCGAAGTCATGGAGAATATCCAGACAGCGCTTAATCGCGAAGCCAAAAAATATGGCGCAGAAGTCATTGACGTGCGCATTAAGCGTGCCGACTTGCCAGCCGCAACGTTGCAATCGGCGTATAACCGCATGCGCAGCGCCCGAAATCAGGAAGCTATCGCCATCGACGCCGAAGGCCAAAAGGAAGCGCAAATTATCCGCGCTGACGCTGAGGCCGAAGCCGCCCGCATCTACGCTATAAGCTATGGCAAGGATCCGGACTTCTACGATTTCTACCGTGCGATGCAAAGCTATCGTCAGACGTTCCAGAATGGTGAAGGCGCAACCAATATCATCCTGTCGCCGCAAAACGCCTATCTGGAAAAATTCCGTAAAGGCATTTAATCGACGGAGATATGATGTTGGTCAGTTGGATCGCCTCCATTCAATCGGCGTTCAGCTTTGCCACGCCAACGATGAACAGATTTTTAGGGCGCTTGCCCAGTTGAATAGACGAGAGGAATGTTATCCGTGCGTTACGCTTATGCAGTTACCACCGCGCTTTTGATGGCTGGCGGCGCAGTTGCTTTAGTCAATGGCAACCCAGTTACCGCGCAAACCGGACTGGCGGTTTCCGAACAGGTCAATCTCGCCCCCGGTGGCGCGCCATCGAGCTTTGCGGATCTTGCCGCGCAATTGCAGCCAGCGGTCGTCAACATCGCGACACGTCAAAAGGTGCAGGTAGCCACCAGCCTGAACCCGCTGACGGGCGAACGCCGCCCCGTCACGCAGGAACAAGCCAGTGGCGGTTCAGGCTTTCTTATTTCAAGCGATGGTTACATCGTGACGAACAATCATGTTGTGGCCGGTGGCCCGGCTGGCGACGCCGTTGACCGTGTGACGGTGACGCTTTTCGACGGCAAAGAATATCAAGCCGAAATCGTTGGCCGCGATCCATCATCGGATATTGCTTTGCTCAAGATCCGCGCTTCCGACCTGCCCTTTGTCAAAATGGCAGATTCCAAGAAAAGCCGCGTGGGTGATTGGGTCATCGCAATCGGCAACCCGCTTGGCCTTGGCAACACGGTAACCGCAGGGATCATCTCCGCGCTTCAGCGTAACATCGGCGCTGGCGGCGCCTATGACCGCTTCATTCAAACCGACACCGCAATTAACCCAGGCAATTCCGGTGGCCCTTTGTTTAACCTGAAGGGTGAAGTCATTGGCATCAACAACCGCCTGATCTCGCCTGTCGGCGCAAATATTGGTGTCGGGTTTGCAATCCCAGCAGACGAGGCAATACCAGTGATTGAGTCCTTGAAAAAAGGCGTTCGGCCAGAGCGTGGCTATTTGGGCATCAGCATCCAGCCGGTTAGCGAAGAGGTTGCCGACGCCCTTGGTCTTGAAAAGAACCGTGGCGAGTTTGTTGCACGTATTGTTGCGGGTGAGGCAGCGGACAAGGCTGGCCTGAAAGAAGGCGACATTGTGCTGCGCGTTAATGACCGTGAAGTGACGCCTGAGGCGACATTGTCCTACATCGTCGCCAACATCAAACCCGGCACGCGAATTCCGCTCGACATCTTGCGCGAAGGCAAGCCTATGAAGCTGACCGCCACGGTTGGCGTTCGTCCACCGGAAGAGAAGCTGGCGCAACGCAACTTCAACCCAGAGGAAAATAAAGACTTCGACAAGCAAACCGATACGCCTGATTCCAAGGTCATTCGTGATGCTCTTGGCCTTAGCGTCATTCCATTGGACGCCGAAATCGGACGTGCGCTTGGCATGACAGCCGACGTAAAGGGCGTTGTCATCGACGTTCCGGGTGCTGGCACTGGCGCGCAGGTTGGTTTGCGGCGCGGTGACGTCATCGTGTCCGCAAATTATCGCGACTTGAATACAGCCGCCGGACTCGCCGCTGCCGTTAAGGATGCAAAGGCAGCCGGTCGCACTGCGATCTTGCTGGGCGTCAAACGGCGCGGTGCGGCGACGCAATATGTGGCGGTCCGTTTGGAAGACTAAAGACTGTTGTCGGGCGCGCCAGGCTGGTGCTAGTTAAGCTATGGACTTAATCAGCACCGACTGGCGCGCCGACGCCGAACATATACTTCCCGACCTTATCGACCTGCGCCGGGCCATTCATGCCGAGCCGGAATTGGGTCTGCAAAATCCCAAGACATTGGCAAAAATAAAGGCCGCGCTTGCTGGCCTCCCGCTGGAGCTGCGGGAAGGGCCATCAACCACTGGGCTCATTGCGACCCTGAAAGGCCCTGCAAATGGCCGCACGGTGTTGCTGCGCGGCGATATGGATGCACTGCCGCTGCATGAGGATACCAGCCTTGCATATAGCTCGCTGACCGAAGGCGCGATGCATGCGTGCGGGCATGATACCCATGTCGCGATGCTGGTGGGTGCAGCCAAAATGCTATGTGCCAAACGCGATCAATTGTCGGGTACGGTGCAGTTCATGTTCCAACCGGGCGAAGAAGGCCATCATGGCGCACGCTTCATGCTGGATGATGGCCTGATTGACCCCCTACCCGATGCCGCCTTTGCCTTGCACATCATGCCCAACGCGCCCCGCGGGGTGTTTAGTGGGCGCAGTGGTCCGTTACTGGCATCTTCCGATGTGCTGACTATAGCCGTCAAGGGCGCTGGCGGCCACGCCTCCATGCCGCATGACGCCATCGACCCCATCCCCGTCGCTTGCGAGATCGTTTCGGCCATCCAGACAATGGTGACGCGCAAGATTTCGGTATTCAATCCTGCCGTTGTCACCATCGCCAAAATATCGGCGGGCACCACCGACAATATCATTCCCGAAACCGCAGTTTTGCTGGGCACCATCCGCACATTGTCGGCACAATCTCGCGCACGCGTGGCCGAGGAATTGCACCGCCTTGCCCCCGGCATCGCCGCCGCCCATGGTTGCAGCGCGGAGGTGCATATTGAACAGGGCTTCCCCGTCACCGTCTGCGACGACCGCGCCGTTCAGCTTGGCAAATCGGTGGTCGAGGATATGTTCGGCCCCGAAAGCTGGATCACACTCGACACGCCCATCATGGGTGCAGAGGATTTTGCCTATGTCCTTGAAAAAGTCCCCGGCGCGATGTTCTTCTTAGGCGCGTCACACGAAGGCGACGACTGGCGCACCTGCTGCGGCCTGCACTCCAACCGCATGGTCCTCGACGACAGCGTCATGGCCAAAGGCGCCGCCCTGCACGCCGCCATCGCGGAGCGGTACCTGGCCGACGGGTTTGCTGCCTAGGGTCAGGACCTATTAAATCCACCTTCGCGGCGTCAAAATGGCAAAGATATCGAAGGAAAATGTCCGCCGCAGGCAGTCGTTCTGCCTGCAAGGGCATTTCGCTTTGAGATCGAAGCCATTTTAACGTCCGAAGGATTTGACCCATTTTGTCCATTGCCACGTTGGCAAAGCTAGACTTAGAACCACTAAGCCTGCGCTTTGCCGCCTTGCACTGAACAAAATGGCCTCAAACCGCGAAGGTGGATTTAATAGGTCCTGACCCTAAATTACTTACCCGCCGCTTTCTCCACGCCGCGCATCACGCGAAGGACATTGCCTTGTGCGATTTTAGCGAGGTCGGCCTTCGAATAACCACGGCGGACGAGTTCGGCGAATAAGGCGGGATAGGTTGAGACATTTTCTAGGCCAACCGGCAGTTCGTCCACGCCGCCAAAGTCACCGCCAATGCCGATATGGTCGATGCCTGCCACCTTGCGGATATGGTCGATATGGTCGGCCACTTGCGCCAGCGTTGCCTTTGGCTGCGGGTTGGCGGCAATCCATGCGTCAACAGCCGCCTTTTCGCCGACGGGATTGCCGGAAAATTCGGTCTTAGCGCGCCCTGCAACGGCGGAGCGTTCATATTCCCACTGACGCCGCGCGGCCGAGGTGAAGCCCGGCACGAAGGTGACCATCACCACGCCGCCATTTTGCGGCAGGCGCTTCAGGACCGAATCGGGCACGTTGCGCGGGTGCGGTGTGACCGCGCGGGCGTTACTGTGCGTGAACAAGACCGGCGCAGTGCTCTTATCCAACACATCGTGCATCGTTGCCTCTGACACATGGCTGATGTCGGCAATCATCCCCAGATGGTTCATTTCCGCGAGCACTTCAAAGCCAAAGGGCGACAATCCGTTATGCTTTGGCGCGTCGGTTGCGCTGTCTGCCCAATCGTTGGTCAGGCTGTGTGTGAGGGTCATGTAACGCGCACCAAGCGCATAGGTCTGCCGCAGGATTTCCAGAGAACCGCCAATGGAATGCCCACCCTCCATGCCAATAAGCGAGGCGATTTTGCCCTTTTTCATCGCCGCCTCAACCTCTGCCGCTGTTGCGGCATAGGTAAATGTTTCGGGATATCGCGCCATCATTTGCCGGACGACATCGATCTGCTGAATAGTACGTGTCACCGCCTCATGCTTGGGCAAAGCGGCATCAACGTAGACCGACCAATATTGCCCCCCCAAATATCCGGCGCGCGCATTTTTTATGTCGGTGTGGGTTTTGGCGAGCATGTCCGCCGGCAATGCAGTCAGGTCGAATTTCGAAAAATCCCTGTCAAACAACGCTGCAATCTGGTGCGGTGTGTCATTATGGCCGTCGATGATGGGCGATTTGGCCAGCACTTCGCGCGCGGTTTCCTCGGGCGTTGCGGCGGCGACAGGGACCGCCATTGCCGCCAGCAGCGCCAGGGCAGACACATGCCAGACTTTACGCAGGTGAAAAGCTGCGACTTGATTTCGAACGATCATAATAGCCTCCAAATAACCAGATGAGACACTGCCTGAAGTTTCTATCTGCAGGAAAGTGTTTTGTGCCTATGGCATTAAAATCGTGTCGACCGCTTCTTTTGCCATTTTGGGATAATCGAGCGTAAAGTGCAGCCCCCGGCTCTCATGCCGTGCCAGCGCAGACCGGATAATCAAGGCGGCAACCTCGACCAAGTTGCGCAGTTCTATAAGGTCCGGCGTGACGCGGAAATGGCTGTAATAATCCTCAACCTCACTGCGCAGCAAATCAATGCGGTGCTGCGCGCGCTCCAACCTTTTTGTCGTTCGGACGATGCCCACAAAGTTCCACATGAACTGCCGGATTTCGCGCCAGCATTGTGCAATCACGACCTCTTCGTCGCTGTCGGTCACGCGGCTTTCGTCCCACTGCCGAATCGGCGGCGGGGGCGGCAGGCTGTCCCAATTGGCGTCGATATGGCGGGCGCAAGCATCACCGAAGACGAAGCATTCAAGTAAGGAGTTAGATGCCAGACGGTTGGCACCATGCAGGCCGCTTTGCGTCACTTCGCCTGCGGCATATAGGCCTGGCGCGTCGGTTCGGCCGTCCAGATCCACAATGACGCCGCCGCAAGTATAATGCTGCGCTGGCACCACCGGGATCGGCTCGCGCGTGATGTCGATACCAAGGCCGAGCAGCTTTTCATAAATGTTCGGGAAATGGCTTTTTACAAATTCCGGTGGCTTGTGGCTGATGTCCAGATGAACATAATCCAGACCGTCGCGCTTGATTTCGGCGTCATTGGCGCGGGCAACAATGTCACGTGGCGCTAGCTCTGCGCGATCATCATAATCGGGCATGTAACGATGCCCCGTTTTCGGATTTTTCAGGATTCCGCCCTCGCCGCGCACCGCCTCTGTTATCAGGAAATTCTTGACCTCAAGATTGTAAAGGCAGGTCGGGTGGAATTGCATGAATTCCATATTCGACACGCGGCATCCGGCGCGCCACGCCATGGCAATGCCGTCACCAGTCGCACCGCGCGGAGCCGTGGAGTATAGATAAGTGCGGCCAGCGCCGCCGCTCGCGAGAATGGTCGCACGCGCAGTGAAGGTCTCGACCTGGCCCGTTTTGCGGTTCAGCGCATAAACGCCGTGGATGCGGCCTGAGGTTGAAAAGCGTTCCTGGTTCCTACCCAAAATCAGGTCAACGGCGACCATGTCCGGAACCAAACTGATATTGGGATGCGCTCTGGCCGCCGCTTCCAACGCTTGCTGGACGGCCCAACCGGTGGCGTCGTCCACATGGACGATACGCCGGTGGCTATGTCCGCCCTCGCGGGTCAAGTGCCAGTCATTGCCCTCCAGATTGAATGGCACGCCAAGCTTTGCCAGTCGTTCAATCGCGAGCGGCGCATTCTCCACGACAAATTCAACCGTGGCGCGGTTATTCAGCCCCGCGCCTGCGACCATCGTATCCTCGATATGGTTGGCAAAATTATCGCCAGGCTCCAGCACGGCGGCAATCCCACCCTGCGCCCAAGCAGTTGCGCCATCGGAAATGGAACCCTTGGCCAGCACCGCAACCTTGCGCGTTGCCGCCAGTTGCAACGCCGCCGTCAACCCCGCCGCGCCCGACCCAATGATCAGTACATCCGCTTCCATCAAGCGGCGCTTGTCAGGCGGAGGAAGACGTCTTCTAGGTCAGCCTCCTTGGTGGTTACGTCGACGATGCCCAAGCCAAGGCCTTGGATCACTAAAAGCACTTCGCCTGCATTCATGCGGTCTTTGTTGTAGGTAATCTCAATTGTGCGCTCGCCAAGCAGTTCCGTTTTTTCAAAGGCCTCATGCGTTGGCGCACTGGTTACATCGCGGTCCAGCGTTAATAATACTGCCTTCTCACGCGCCATGCCGACCAGTTCGCGCGTCGGCTTGTTGGCAATCAACTGCCCATGGTTGATGATCGCAATGCGGTCGCACAATTGCTCGGCTTCTTCGAGATAATGGGTGGTGAGCACAACCGTTACGCCTTGGCGGTTCAGTTCCTGCACATAATCCCATAATTGCTGACGCAGCTCGATATCGACACCCGCCGTTGGTTCATCAAGCACGATGACGGGCGGCGCATGAACCATGGCTTTGGCGACCAGCAAGCGACGCTTCATGCCGCCCGACAGGGTCCGCGCATAAGCATCGGCTTTGTCCTCCAACCTGACGGCTTTCAACAATTCCATCGTCCGCCGCTTTGACTTGGGCACACCATAAAGACCCGCTTGCAACTCAAGCGCTTCTTTGGGTGTAAAGAATGGGTCGAACATAATTTCCTGTGGCACAATACCAATGGACGCCTTCGCGTTGCGCGGATGGGCGTCGATGTCAAACCCCCATATCGATGCGCTGCCCGATGTCTTCATCACCAGCCCGGCCAAGATGTTGATCAACGTGGATTTGCCAGCACCATTGGGCCCAAGAAGGCCGAAAATCGACCCTTGCGCCACGTCAAAACTGACATCGCTTAACGCTTGTTTTCCCCCTGCATATTTTTTGGAGAGGTTATGGATTGAGATAGCTTGTTCAGACATGTCTGTTCGATAGCGAACGCATGGTGACAGCGCAATCACATGGACTCCGTCCGCTGGAATTTCGTGACCGCGCGAATATCGTTACGTCTCTATTTCTCACCCGTTGCAGCCACGTTGCGGCTTTGCTAAGCGGCGCACATGAACATTTACGCCCCCGAAATAATCCGAGTCCGCGAATCGCGCGTCGCTTGCGACGGCAGTGGAGATATTCCCGCCGCATTGGGCCACCCCCGAGTCTGGCTTCAAATTGATGAAAAAGGCTATGTCGATTGCGGCTATTGCGACCGGCATTTTGTGCTTATCGGCGGTCCGGCGGATGATATTCCCGGCTAAACCCCACGCAAAGCGTTCTTAAACCGCCGCTCAGGCAGCATCCGAAAGATCCTGAAGCCGCGCACGGTCGCGTATGGAAACGGTCCGGCGGTCTGGCAGATGGATAACACCATCGGCTTTTAATCTGGAAAACTGACGACTTACGGTTTCAATCGTTAGCCCCAAAACGTCGCCAATTTGCCGACGATCAAGCGGCAATTCAAATGCGTCCAATGCACCTTTGTCAACCTTGCAGCCCGTTTCGCCGAGCCGAACAGACATTTCGAGCAACAAAGTCGCGATCCGTTCCGTCGCGGTTTTCTTGCCGAGCAGCAGCATCCATGCATGCGCACGATCAAGTTCATTCAACGTCCGGCGCAGCAACTTATGTTCCAGCTCGGGATGCTGGCGCGCGAAGCTGTCAAAGGTAGACCGCGAGAAAATGCACAATTCGGCATCGGTTAGCGCGGTCACGCTATACGGGCTTTGCTGGCCAAAGGGCCGACCAATAAAGTCCGATGAAAAAACAATCCCTACAATCTGCTCGCGGCCATTGGACATGCTCATCGAAACCTTCAGCACGCCTTCGATGACATTGGCGACGACGACGGCGTCATCACCCTCCCAAAATATGGTTTGCCCCTTGGAAACTTTTTGCTTGCGGCCCAGTCGACCCAATAGCTCAAGCTCGGCTGTTTCGAGCCCGGCGCAAATTGCGCGGTTCCTTACAATACATTGGGAACAATCTTCCATGCCCTTATCATAGCCAAGGCTGCAAAGCGCGGCAACTGCTCAAAGCACGTCTGCATAATGTCAGTCTGTTGCTCTTTTACAGATCGCTCTGCTGTCGGGGTTGCCCCCAATTACGCACAAGAAATATGGTAGCGAAGGAGGGACTTGAACCCCCGACCTATGGATTATGATTCCACCGCTCTAACCAGCTGAGCTACTTCGCCATCCTAGCGTGATTCCCAGCATTTGCGGGGAAGCACGCGGCGCTATAAGCGCGGGGGGTATATGGGTCAAGCATTGTCAGCCGCGAAATGACCATCTGCCGATATGCTCCCACGGCCCGCCGCGATAATAATGCGCGGATAGGCCCGAAATGGCCAGCGGACGCGGACGGAAGTTGTCCAACAGATGCGCGTGGAGTGCCTTGGCGACGGGCGGCTCCACCTTGTTCTGGACCGTGATGTGCAATCTGGGCTGCGCCTGATCTTGCGGGATCAGCAGCCCGCGAAAACTGTCGGCCAACGCCGCCCGCATCGAGAGCAATTCAGGACTATCGACACGAAATGCGACCGCCTTACCCAGCAGCATGATATCGCCCAGAAAGGCCACAGGCGCTGGATAATCCGCAACAAGCCACGCCAAGCGCGATCTGATTTCGGGCAGATGGCTTGGCGGCAAATGGTGGAACAAGGTGATGTGCGCATCAACGAAATTGCGCGCGGCGGGAAAATGCGCGCGGCGTAGGCCATTTGCCCATGCCTGGTCCGCCTTGCCCATGTCGGCGGTGATGATGATGGGTGCGGTCATGGGGTGGGTTTAGAGGAGCGAATGTCTCGCCGCTACCTCTCACTGTGTCATCCCCAACTTGATTGGGGATCCATGGTCAAATTTGTAGTTTTTTTTTCGAGTGGTCAGGGCCATGGATTGACCTTACGGTCACTGCGTTCCCCGCGTGCGCGGGAATGACAAAGAGTGAGATTAATTGCGAACCTATTGCGTGGTCCTGAACCAAGTTCAGAATGACGTGCAGTGGAGGCACAAAAAAGCCGCCCTGTTTTGCAACAAGGCGGCGTTTTGTATGTAGCAATATGACGCCTTATGCGTCGTCGCTTGCCTCAGCCGAAAGGCCAGCGGCTTCTGCAGCAGCCTTGGCAGCCGCTTGCTCTTCGCGGCGCTTTGCGTTGGCAGCCGCTTCGGCAGCATCGGCTGCGTCAGAGGCAACTTCGGCTTCAACCTGTGCTTCGATAGCTTCAGCAGCGATCTCGGCCTGTTCGGCTTCGAACATCTGGTCAAGAACGTTAACACCGTCCTTCTGCAACTCGGCTTCGTCGTCCGAACGGGCCACATTGACCTGAACATTGACGGTAACTTCGGGGTGCAGAACAACCTTGACGCCAAATACGCCAAGCGTTTTGATTGGGCGTTCAAGCACGATCATGTTCTTGGAAACCTTGGCGTCCTGGGCGACCAGACCGTCAACGATATCCTTGACCGATACCGAACCGTAAAGCTGGCCAGTTTGCGAAGCCGCACGGATCAGAACGATCTGCTTGCCTTCGACACTGCCCGAAGCTTTTTGCGCTTCATCACGGCGGCTGGCGTTATCGCTTTCGATTTTCGCGCGGTTGGCTTCGAAAACCTTGCGATTGGCTTCGTTTGCACGGAGCGCTTTTTTGTTTGGCAGCAAGAAGTTACGGGCATAGCCGTCCTTCACGGTGACAACGTCACCAATTGCACCCAGCTTTTCAACGCGTTCGAGAAGTATGATATCCATGTTTCGGCTCCTTACTTCACGATATACGGCAGAAGGCCGATGTGACGGGCGCGCTTGATAGCTTGGCCCAGCTCACGCTGCTTCTTTGCCGAAACGGCGGTGATACGCGATGGGACAATCTTGCCGCGCTCTGAAATATACCCCTGAAGCAGGCGTACATCTTTATAATCGATTTGCGGCGCATCCTTACCCTGAAATGGGCAGGACTTGCGGCGACGGAAAAACGGACGTGCCATGATTTAAGCCTCCTGCTCTGCGCGCGGTGCGCGGTCTGGACGGTCGCCACGATCTGGACGAGGGGCACCGCGATCACGGTCGCCACCGCCAAAGCCGCCACGCTCACTGCGTTCGCTGCGCTCTGGACGGTCGCTTTTGCGCATCATGACCGACGGGCCGACTTCATGCTTGTCAACGCGGACAGTCATGTAACGAATGATATCTTCATTCATACGTGTCTGACGCTCAAGCTCGGCGATCGTATCGCCCGAAGCATCGATGTCGAGCATCACGAAATGCGCTTTGCGGTTCTTTTGAATTTTGTAGGTCAATGTACGAAGACCCCAGGTTTCGGTCTTTACGACCTTGCCTTTATTGTCTTCTACAATCTTGGTGGCGTTTTCAGCCAGCGCATCAACCTGGGCCTGTGAAAGGTCCTGACGCGCCAAAAATACATGCTCGTACAGAGACATGGGCGTTTCCTTGTTCCTACCGATCGCTGACGCAGCACCATGCATACGCCCCTCCGGCCTTCTTCGATTTCAGTCAGGCGGACCTGAGCGAAGTAGCGCGCTTAGAGAACGGCTCTACTGTTGGCAAGCATTATTTTGATGCTTGGCACGTATTCAAGCCCCTGATACGCCAACCATTCTCGCCCGATACTCTGTTCTTAATTTCCTTGATAAGGTCTATTGTTCTTGATGTCCTTCATTACCTTAATTTCCTTAATTACCTTGATAGGGACAAAATGATGTGTTAGGACACTATCGGATGAAATCGAGAAATGCGCCCATGACACAGGATGAACACCAGAAAAAAACGCGCGGCAAAGGCCGTGGCAGTAACTTTTTTGCCGCTTCCGAAGGCGTTTGGGATCAGTTGTGGAAAATTCCTACGGCTAACAGATTAAACTTGGTGGCCTGTTATTTGGTATTGTTAGCTGGAACCGGTAGCGACCATCGGCTTACAAAATGGTCAGCAAAAGCATGCGAACAATACGTTGGCATTGGAAAACCTAGGGCGAAGGTTGCGATAGAGGAGTTAATTGCCGCTGGATTGGTGAAGCGAATGAACGAGTCCGAGCGCCTTAAACCTCAATATGAAATGCCTGCCCTTCCACTAGCCGAAGAGCCTATTTTTCTACCGGTAGCTTTCGTAACCGGTTTGTCTGGTGAAGCGTCAATTCTCCGACGAATTAGAGAAACCGGAGATGCGCTAGCACTCCGTATGGTTGTCGACCTTTATAAACTGACAGTTTTAGACCCTACTTATGGCGTGTCACTTAATTGCTTTCGCGGTGGTTTAAAAACCGGCGGCGAAGCAAATGCGCGGAAACTTGCGGAAGTCGGGGCTCATACAGTTTGGGGCTTGAATCAAGGCACATATCGATCGGCAGGAGGTAATTGGACGTCCGTTCATCGGATCAATTCCAAAGATGCCGAAGTCGCGTGGGAACCGTTTTGGAGCAGGCTCAACTTGTTAAAACAAATCGGGGCAGTTTGGTTTGAGCCGTGGGTTTTTGATAGCCAAGAAATTGATGCAGAACCGTTGTTTCCACTGGATTCATCTGGCTTTTATCAGCTCGCCGAACCGGAAGGCGAAGCGAAATTGACAGCATTGGCATATAATACATGCCGAGCATTGGTTAGCGAGGACCGTGGATACATTTTTGATAATGCATCGTGCGATTACTATCTGCCACTAACTGCTCACCGACAAGCACCTGCTTATCGCGAAGTTCTCCGCTTGAGAGTTGAAGCCGACACTCCAGGTCGGCGGCTTGCTTGGTATAAAAGACGAACGGCCATCGAAAAGTTCACCGTTGGCTACCAAAAGCTGTTGTTAGACATCGAACAAGGCAATTTTGATCGTCCGTTGAATTTAACAAATGCGGAGGCAGCATAATGGTCCAGATTGCCTTCGACGGTTTAGGCTTTGCTGGCGCTTGCGCCGGAATAGCTGCAGTTATTACTGCTTTTGCTGGCTTGGTTTGGGCCATCAGACGACATCCCGGTGGCGGCTCAGGTAGCGATAACATTCCTATTAGAAGGCGCTTACCTCCTGCCGATTAGCGTTCGATCACTTCAGCCGCCCTAACACATCCGCAGCAAACCCGCTCAAAGTATCATCCCTCGCGCCCATGATGACGATCCGGTCGCCGGGCCTGGCCAATTCGGCAATACGGTTGCCGCAGTCTTCCCGGCTGGGGATATATTCGGCGTTGCGGCCAGCTTTGGCCACTGCGTCGGTGATGCTTTGGCTGCCGATGCTTTTGTCCACGGTGCCACCGAAATAGACGGGGTCGCAAAGGAGCAGATGGTCATCCGCGCCAAGCATGTCCGCGAACACGTCCGCAAGTTCAGCGCCCATGACGCGGATGGGGCCGTAGCCATGGGGTTGGAAGAAAGCGATGATGCGGCCGGGAAACGCCCTCAACGTCGCAAGCGTTGCGGCGATCTTGTCCGGGTTATGGCCAAAATCGTCGATGACGGTGATGTCATTGGCCGTGCCGACAATGTCGAAACGGCGGGCAAGGCCACTAAAGCTTTCTACACTGCGCACGGCTTGCGCCACGGACACGCCGAGCGCAACACTTGCGGCGATCGCAGCAAGCGCGTTGGCAATATTGTGGCGACCGGGGACGATCAAGGTGACGGGGTAAGCTTCGCCCATTGCGTGCAGCGTGAAACGGCTGCCCAGTGGCAGGTCAACGATATCGGTCGCGCGGAAATCAGCCTGCGCTGCGAAGCCGAAGCTGATGGCCCCTGCCAGCGCCAAGGGTTCCACGAGCGCCGCAGTCTCCGCATCATCGGCATTCCAGACACAGGCTTTCGCCTTGCGCGCAAAGTCGCCGAACAACTGCCGCAATTCTTGTAGGCTTTTGTGATCAAGGCTGACATTGTTGAGCACCGCGACTTCGGGCGTGAACAGGGCGATGGAGCCATCGCTTTCGTCGACTTCCGAAACAAAGACACCGCCCTGCCCCACACGCGCGCTGGCGAAGGGCGCTTCATCGGCGACGAAATTTTTCATCACCGCGCCGTTCATGATCGTCGGGTCACGTCCAGCATCGGTCAATATCCAGCCGATCATGCCCGTCACCGTCGATTTGCCGCTGGTTCCACCGACCGCAACGCTGCGCGGGGCGGCGTTGAACATCTCGGCGAGCAATTCCGCGCGCGTCATACGGGTGCAACCAAGCGCCTTAGCTTTGGCGATATCCGGCACGCTATCCTCAATGGCCGCGGAGGCAATGAGGATCTGGTCGCCGCCAACAAGGCCGCTGCCGTCTTGCGGAAATAGGTCAATGCCCAAGCTTTGTAACCAACTGAACTTCGTTCCCAATCGGCCTTGGTCCAGCGCGCGATCGGAGCCGGCGACACTTGCGCCTGCATCACGCACGATATTGGCCAAGGGCAACATGCCCGAACCACCAATGCCGCAGAAGAAATAGGATTTGTTTTTGTGCATCAGTGGCGGTTATGGCCGGAAGATGATTTTGGCAATGGTCCCGTATATACAAAACTGCGTCACCCCCGCGAAGGCGGGGGGCCAACTCTCGCTCTGTCGAAACATCACGGCCCGGCGTTGGATTCCCGCCTGCGCGGGAATGACGCGTATTGGAGAGGCACGTAATTTATGCGGATAGCTATCTGCGCGCCATCGACGCCATTTACGCGGGCGGACGCGGCGCGGGTTATTGCGCTTGCCGCAACCACGCACCCGACCGCTGAACTCAACTTTCACGACCAAAGTTTTGCCGAGGCTGGCCATTTCGCCGGTCCAGACGATATGCGCTGCGCCGCGTTTGTGGACCTTGCCAATGACACCAGCTTTGATGCGGTCTGGTTCGCGCGCGGTGGCTATGGGGCTTGCCGAATCGCCCAAGACGCCGTCGCGGCGCTAACATCGGCGGCGGCGGACAAAATCTATATGGGCTATAGCGACGCGGGCAATCTGCTTGGCGCATTGTACGCCGCAAAAATAGGCCATGTCTGCCATGGGCCGATGCCAGCCGATATCAAGCGCGATGGCGGTGAGGCCGCCGTCCTGCGTGCACTCGACTGGATGCTGCACGCGTCGCCGCAGGCGCTTGAACCGCAACTGCAAGCAGGCACAAAATATGCGGCTTTCAATCTAATGACCTTGGCGATGATGGTCGGCACGCCGTTAATGCCCGACCTGAAAGACCATGTGTTGATGGTCGAGGAAATCAGCGAATATCTCTATGGCTATGATCGCGCCTTTTTCCACGTCACCAGCCATTTGCAAAGCGCAGGATTGGCCGGATTGCGGCTTGGCCGCGTCAGTGATGTACCTGTCAATGACCGCCCCTTTGGCGAAGATACCGAGGAGATTGCCAGGCGCTGGTGCGCAAAAACGGGGATCAATTATCTGGGCCGCGCGGATATTGGTCATGATGCTGACAATCGCATCGTGCCGTTCGGGCTTGCAACATTCAACGCCGCGCCATAGGCGAATTGCCAGAACACGGACGAACAGGAGCAGTTATGCGCGCATTTATTTTCCCCGGACAAGGCAGCCAAGCCGTTGGCATGGGCAAAGCGCTCGCCGAAGCCAGCCCCATTGCGCGCGCAGTGTTTGAGGAAGTCGATGAGGCGTTGGGCCAGCATCTTTTCCGCCTGATGTGCGAAGGACCAGAGAGCGACCTCATACTGACCGAAAATGCGCAGCCTGCGATCATGGCCAATGCCATCGCCACCTTGCGCGTTTTGGAAAAGGAAGGCGGCGTTCGCCTATCGGAAAAATGTAATTTCGTCGCTGGCCATTCCTTGGGCGAATATACCGCACTGTGCGCCGCTGGCGCGTTGCCTTTGTCGGTGACGGCGGCATTGCTGAAGCTGCGCGGGCGCGCGATGCAGGCGGCTGTGCCCGTCGGCGTCGGCGCGATGGCCGCTTTGCTCGGCGCGGATATACAAAAAGCCGAAAGCCTGGCTGTTGCGGCTGCCGAAGGGGAAAGCTGCACCGTTGCCAATGACAATGACCCGTCGCAAGTCGTTATTTCCGGCCATAAAGGCGCGATTGACCGGGCGATTGCATTGGCGAAGGACCATGGCATCAAACGCGGCATATTGTTGCCCGTATCTGCACCCTTTCACTGTCCGTTGATGCAACCCGCCGCCGATGACATGGCAAGCGCCCTTGCGACGACGACCATCCACGCGCCATTGGTGCCGTTATTCGCTAACGTCACCGCTGCGCCGGTATCCGACCCCGACACCATATCCCGGCAATTGGTGCAGCAGGTCACTGGCCGGGTCCGCTGGCGCGAGTCGGCGATTGCCATGGCGGAGGCCGGCGTTACCCATTTTGCAGAGTTTGGCGGGAAGATATTGTCGCCCATGGTAAAGCGCAGCGCGGGCGAAGACATCACCACATCAAGCGTCATCAGCATGGATGACATCGAAGCCTTTTTGAAAGCGATTTAATGAACGACCAAATTCTCCAGTCGCGTGATGGTGGCATACTGACCATCACGCTGAATATGCCCGAAAAGCGTAACCCGATTTCGGATGTGTCTGTCGTCGAACAGTTGTGCGACGCATTCATGGCAGCCGATCAGGACATGTCCGTGCGCTGCGTCATCCTGACAGGCGCAGGGACGGTGTTTTCCTCCGGCGGTGACTTAAAACAAATGCGTCCGGATAGCGGTGGCTTGCGTGCAGGATTGCCCGCAGAAACCCGGCGTAACTACAAATATGGCATCCAGCGTCTGCCGCTGATGCTCCAAGCGCTTGAGGTTCCGGTCATCGCGGCGGTCAACGGCGCGGCCATTGGTGCAGGGCTTGACCTTAGCACAATGTGCGACATCCGGATTGCCGCGTCTTCGGCCAAATTTGCCGAAAGCTTCGTGCGGTTGGGCATTACGCCGGGCGACGGTGGCGCATGGCTGTTGCCGCGCATCGTCGGTTTTTCAAAAGCGACCGAACTTGCCTTGACCGGCGAAACCATCGACGCTGCCGAAGCGTTGCGTATCGGGCTGGTTACGCAAGTGGTGGATGATGCCGACCTGATGACCGCCACGCGCGCCATTGCGGACAAAATTGCCGCAAACCCGCCACATGCCGTCCGCATGACGAAGCGCCTGCTGCGCGAAGGGCAGACGGCTGACCTTAAAAATATCCTCGAAATGTCCGCCGCGATGCAAAGCCTTGCCCACGCCACCGCGGACAATGACGAAGCGATCACCGCGTTTCTGGAAAAGCGCGCACCCGAATTTAAGGGAGAATGATATGTTTGATCTAACCGGCATGACTGCGCTTGTTACTGGCGCTTCGGGCGGGATTGGCAGTGCCATCTGTCACGCGCTGGCGGCGCAAGGCGCCCGGCTTGCGGTGTCGGGCTCCAACGTGGAAAAGCTCGACGCATTCCGGGCATCCTTAGGTGGCGACCATGTTGCGGTTCCCTGCAATCTGGGCGACAAAGACAGCGTTGAGGCGTTGGTTCCCGCTGCGCTGGAGAAACTGGGCCAGATCGACATTCTTGTGAACAACGCAGGCGTTACGCGCGACAATTTGACGATGCGTATGAAGGATGAGGAATGGGATGACGTCATCCGTATCAACCTTGAGGCAACATTTCGCCTGATGCGCGCCGCCACGAAACCCATGATGAAGGCGCGCTTTGGCCGTATCATCACCATCACCAGCGTCGTCGGCACCACGGGCAACCCGGGCCAAGCCAATTACGCCGCGTCCAAAGGTGGCCTTACGGCGATGACAAAAGCAATCGCGCAGGAACTCGCCAGCCGCAATGTGACGGCCAATTGCGTCGCACCAGGCTTCATCGCCACCGCGATGACCGAAAGCCTGCCTGAAGCGCAAAAAGAGGCGTTGAATGCGCGTATTCCGATGGGCCGCATGGGCGAAGGCGGGGACATTGGTGCCGCCGTTGCCTATCTCGCCTCAAGAGAAGCGGGTTATGTTACGGGCCAGACAATCCATGTAAATGGCGGCATGGCCATGCTTTGATGCATAAGCGTCGCTTGCCACTTGCCAGCGGCTATTCTGCACATTAGGGCGATATCTGAAATTCATCCTCCCAACCAATAAGGGGCACAAAAAATGAGCGATACCGCGGAACGGGTCAAAAAGATCGTAGTTGAACATCTGGGCGTTGAAGCCGACAAGGTCACGGAAGCTGCAAGCTTCATTGATGACCTGGGCGCAGATAGCCTTGATATCGTTGAATTGGTTATGGCGTTTGAAGAAGAATTCAACGTCGAAATCCCCGACGATGCCGCTGAAAAGATTGCGACCGTCAAGGACGCGATCGATTTCATCAACAGCAACGGCTAAGCCGTTACGCGCGATGATGCGCGGTCAGATACAAATTCAAACGGCTTTCCGACCGGCGTTAAGTGCGCTTCTGTCGGAAAGCCGTTTGCTTTTTGGTCCCTGTTCGCAGTAATGGGCCGTAAAGATTAGCTTTTGGAGATAAGGCAATGCGTCGTGTCGTGGTCACTGGATTAGGTCTGGTTACACCCTTGGGTGCAGATGTTGAAACCACTTGGTCCAACCTGATTGCCGGAAAATCCGGTGCTGGCATGATTACGCATTTCGACGCCAGCAACCAGAAATGCCTGATCGCATGCGAGGTGAAGGGCAAGGACCATCCATGGGGCTTTGACCCCGATAAGCGCGTGGACCACAAGGTCCAACGTCAGGTCGACCCCTTTATCATTTATGGCATTGATGCCGCGGGCCAAGCATTGGAAGATGCTGGCCTCACCGAATTGACCGAAGAGCAAAAAGTGCGCGCTGGCTGCTCCATCGGGTCCGGGATCGGCGGTCTACCCGGCATTGAAAGCGAAGCATTGCTACTGGCGGAGAAAGGCCCTGGCCGCGTTAGCCCGCATTTCGTGCATGGCCGCTTGATCAACCTGATCTCGGGCCAAGTCAGCATCAAATATGGCCTAAAAGGACCCAATCACGCCGTCGTCACCGCTTGCTCCACAGGCGCGCACTCACTTGGTGATGCCGCCCGCATGATCCGCGATGATGATGCCGACATCATGGTCGCTGGCGGTTCAGAAGGCACCATCAACCCGTTGGGTATCGCAGGCTTTGCACAGGCTCGCGCGCTCAATATGAGCTATAACGACCGTCCAGAGGCTGCCAGCCGCCCTTATGACAAGGACCGCGACGGTTTCGTGATGGGTGAAGGCGCAGGCGTCGTTGTTTTGGAAGAATATGAACATGCCAAGGCGCGCGGCGCGAAGATCTACGCCGAAGTCGTCGGCTATGGCTTGTCGGGCGATGCCTATCACGTCACTGCGCCGCATCCCGAAGGTGACGGCGCGTTTCGATCCATGCAGATGGCGTTGAAAAAGGCCGGCATGACGCCCGCCGATATTGATTATATCAACGCGCATGGCACATCGACCATGGCCGATACAATCGAGCTGGGCGCGGTAAAGCGCTTATTTGGTGATGCCATGGCAAATGTGTCGATGAGCTCGACCAAATCGGCCATCGGCCATTTGCTGGGCGGCGCTGGCGCAGTGGAGAGCATTTTCTGCATCCTCGCGTTGCGTGACCAGATTGTGCCGCCGACGCTCAATCTCGACAACCCAGATGAAGGCACAGAAGGCGTTGACCTTGTCCCGCATGCCGCCAGGAAACGCGAAGTGAAGGCGGTTTTGAACAACAGCTTCGGCTTTGGCGGGACGAACGCCAGCCTCATCATGAAATTGGCTGAATAAACGAACGTGATAGCAGTATCGCATATCTCTCATTTTGTCATTCCCGCGCACGCGGGCACTGACGGCGGGAATGAGAAGGGTTAATTGTGGCGAAACATTATGGGAAACAGGCAAGCCGCCGCCTCGCCAAATGGGCGGTCGTTGCGGCGGCGCTGCTACTGGCGGTAATCGCTGGTAACTTTATTTACGGATGGACGGCGCCCGGGCCGCTGGAGCGCGCGGCGACTGTAATCATTAAGCCGGGGTCAAGCATGATGTCGGCTGCACGGCAGCTTGAGAAAAGCGGTGCGGTCAAATCCGCCGACGCATTTGTGCGCCGGGCAAAGATATTTGGCGCGTCTAACACCATCAAGGCAGGCGAATTTGTCATTCCGGCAAAGGCCTCCAATTCCGACATATTGTCCATCCTGACAGATGGGAAAACCGTGCAACGCATGGTCACCATTCCTGAAGGCATGCCTTCGATCATGGTGTACGAACGCCTTATGGCCAATGACCAGCTCACCGGGAGCATTTCCATACCAGCCGAGGGTTCGGTTTTGCCTGACAGTTACGCGTTTGACAAAAACGAACCGCGCGCTGCAGTCCTGAAACGCATGCAGGACGCCATGACAAAAACAATGGCCGAGTTGTGGGCAACGCGCAGCCCGAACGCGATGGTCAAAACACCATTAGAGGCGCTTACGCTTGCGTCGATTGTCGAAAAGGAAACGGCGCTCAAATCCGAATTGCGCATTGTCTCCGGTGTGTATTCCAATCGCTTGCGCACGGGCATGCGGCTGCAGGCCGACCCGACGATCATTTACCCCATCACAAAGGGCAAGTCGCTTGGCCGGAGGATTCGCAAATCCGAGATTGCCGACGTGAACGATTATAATACCTACGCTATGGCTGGCCTGCCAAAAGGGCCAATCGCCAACCCGTCACGCGCCGCCATTGCCGCCGTGCTGAACCCGCAACAAACCAGCGCTTATTATTTCGTTGCCGACGGCAAGGGCGGCCATATTTTTGCCGACACCTTGCAAGAACACAACGCCAACGTGGCAAAATGGTATGCCATCCGTCGCCAGCGTGGGGAAATGTAAAGCTTCAATTGAAAGGCAAAATATTTCGTCTTTGACCGCGCTTTACCCCAATATGACGAAACGCTCCGCGCATTTTGACTTGCAATGTAGGATTTGACGAGTCACCTTATCCCACAGAAATCGTTATTCGCCCAGAGGCTGCAAGGGCATGCAATCAGCCACTTTAGCCTGCTTTTGCATGCGTTTTAGGTGAGACCTTAGTGTGACTTTTGGCGCTGCCCTTGTTGCCTTCACTGCCTAGATTACGGCTCCACAATGTTGAATGCACCCGGCATCGGGTCAAGCGCGGCTTGAAGCTGTTCAATCGCCGCCCTGTCGCCGTCGATTTTCAGTCCAGCGGCCTGCAACTGCGCTGCCGGCATTTTCAGGAACAATAAGGCCAGAAACAATTGGCGCGGGCCAGTGACCGTCACATTAGGCGCAGCGTGGACCTTACCCATTTCACTGAACATCACCGAATTGCCAATGGTGACTTTCGCGGTCTCTTTTCGGTCCGAAATCACGAAATTCAGGGCCAGCGCGGCATTGCCAATGACATTCGGGTCCAGCCGGGTCGACACCGAATCCAACAACAACCCAGTTGGTATCGCCGAAATCATGTCGATGCTTTGCGCGTTAATGCCCGCCTTCATGCCTGCACGCAGTTCGCGCGCGCCCGTCAGGAACATGTTGCGCCAGATCGCGGATTCCGACTGATAGCCTTGCTGTTCATAGCTGTCGGCAAGCAAGGCCCGCCCCTCGACATTTTTGGGTTCGGCAAAGACGAGTTGGTTCAACAGGTCGGATGACCAGCGATAGTCCCCCGCTTTCATCGCCTTTTTCGCCTCTGCCAAAACCTTCTTCGCGCCGCCCATCGCCGCGACCATTTTGCCCGCGCGAACCTCCGGCGGATGCGGGTTCAGATTGGCGGGGACGGCATCATACCAACCCAGATAATATTGATAGATTGCCTTCGAATTATGGCTGTAGGTGCCGTAATAGCCCTTGTTAAACCATTGGTCGCCAATCGCTGGCGGAGCCTTCAAAACTTCTGCGATCTCGGCTTGAGTCATGCCCTTGTTCATCATGCGCAATGTTTGGTCGTGCAAATAGCGATAATTGTCGCGCTGCCCCGCTAGCCAGCCCTTGACCTCCGACTGGCCAAAGCGCGGCCAGCAGTGGCTTGAGGCGATAACGTCGCTCCGCTCGCCATATAGATTGACAGCTTCGTTCAGAAACCCGGACCAGCTCAACGCATCTCGCACTTTCGCGCCGCGTGGGGTCAGGATATTGTGCAGGCTGCATGTTGCGATTTCGGCGGCCAGAAACGTACGTGCCGCCGGCAGATAGACGTTCATTTCGGCCGGTGCTTCCGTGTTCGGCACCATTTGGAACTCCAACGTCACGCCGTCTACTTCGCGTTGTTCGCCAGTTTTGCGAATGTCGATTGTGGGCGGGATCAGCGTGATATCGCCCCCGCCAATGCCTTTGCCGATGCCACTGCCCATTTGCCCTTGCGGACCAGGCGTCAGGTTACTGCCAAATTGAAACGTCGCGCGCCTGCCCATTGCAGGACCGGCCATGACATTTTCAGACGCCGTCTCGGCCAGGAAATGCTCGGGCGCAAGGATCGCAACCGTACCCGCCTTTACGTCGCCCTCATTGATAATCCCGCGCACACCGCCGAAATGGTCGCCATGGCTGTGACTGTAAATGACCGCAGTGACTGGCCGAGTCCCCAGCTTTTCATTCACCAGTTTCAGCGCCGCCGCCGCAGTATCCCGGCTGGTCAGCGGGTCAATGATGATCCAACCCGTTTGGCCTTTAATCACCGTCATGTTCGACACGTCAAAGCCGCGCACTTGCCACACATTGTCCGTCAGCGCATACAACCCATGTTTACGCAACAGGCCCATATGCCGCCACAGGCTTGGGTTCACCGTATTGGGTGATTGGCCATCCACCATCCAGTCATAAGCGCCAAGGTTCCAGACAGGCTTGCCGTCTTTGTTGGTGATGACGGGGTCGGACAAAGTGCCGATAAAACCCCTGTCCGCAAAATCGAGGTCACGGCCATCTTCGGTGGGAAGCTGCGCCGCGACGCTGCGTTGCGCGGCGATTGTCGCATCAGATGCTGGCTTTGCGTCTTGTGCCCACGCGCCTGTTGCCGACGCCGTGCTCAATAACGCTGCCCATAAAATTTTGTGCATCTTGTTCTCTCCCCATATTTTGACGGCACGATGCAGCATTAAACGCATGAGGTAAATCCGCTATTTGAGCGTCTAGGGTCACAAGAAACTATAAGGGTCGACATCGACCCCAACCCGAACGCCGCGTGGGAATTGTAAGCCGCCAAGCCATTCACGGATGATATTCTGCACCTCGACCGAGCGCTGGGCATGCACCAAAAGGCGCTGTCGATAACGGCCACGCAACATGGCGAGCGGTGCTGGCGCAGGGCCGTAGACATGCATTCCGTCCACCTGCGGTGCAGCGCCTCCCACGGCGCGCGCCGCCTCAATGGCTTCGCGTTCATCTTCGGACGAGATAATGATGGCCGCAAAACGCCCGAACGGTGGCGCACCAGCGGATTTGCGTTGCTGTGTCTCGGCATCATAAAATGCATCGCGGTCACCGGCGACCAAGGCGGCGATGACGGGATGATTGGGATTGCGTGTCTGGATGAACACCTCGCCCGGCTTTTCGCCGCGCCCTGCCCGGCCAGCCGCCTGCGCAATTTGCTGGAAGGTGCGTTCTGCGGCGCGCAAATCCCCGCCCTCAAGCCCCAGATCGGCGTCGATCACCCCGACCAAAGTCAGTTCGGGAAAATGATAACCCTTCGTCACCAATTGCGTGCCGATGATGATGTCCACCGCCTTATTCTCGACACGTGACACAAACTCCGCCGCCTTCTCCGGCGACCATAGAGTGTCCGATGTCGCAACGATGGTCCGCGCATTGGGCAGCAGGCGGTTCACCTCGTCACTGATGCGTTCAACGCCCGGGCCACAGGCAACCAGAGTATCGCTTTCGCCGCATTCAGGACATTCCTCCGGCGGCGGCATGACATGGCCGCAATGGTGGCAGGCAAGCCGCCGCACGAGTCGGTGTTCGACCATCCAGCTTGTGCAGTTCGGGCATTGGAACCGGTGCCCACAGGTCCTGCACAAGGTCAAAGGCGCATAGCCACGACGGTTCAGGAACAACAGGCTCTGTTCGCCGCGTTCGACGCGTTCTTCCAATGCCTTCAGCAATGTCGGTGCGATCCAATGCTGTGATTCGGGCGCGTCGAGCGTCAGGTCGATGGCCTTGATCTCAGGCATCTTGGCCGCGCCAAAGCGCGACGGAATTTCGAGGGCTTTGTAGCGACCCATGGCCACCATATGCCGCGATTCCAGCGCTGGCGTTGCCGATGCCAGCACCACCGGAAATTCTTCAAAATGGCCACGCATGACGGCAACGTCGCGGGCATGATAGCGCACGCCATCTTCCTGTTTAAAACTTGTCTCATGCGCCTCATCAACGATAATCAGGCGCAAATTGGCAAAGGGAAGGAAAAGCGCCGAGCGGGCGCCGACCAGCACCTTTGCGCTGCCATCGGCGACAGCACGCCAGACACGGCGGCGCTGGGTGGATCGCAGATTGCTGTGCCAAACCGCTGGCTCGACGCCAAAGCGGGCTTCGAAGCGGGCAAGGAATGGCGCGGTCAGCGCGATTTCGGGAAGAAGCACCAGAACCTGTTTGCCTAGCCGTAACGCCTCGGCCACCGCCTCAAAATAGGTTTCGGTTTTGCCTGATCCTGTGACGCCATCCAGGACGAATGTGTCAAAGCCGCCTTTGCGCACCGCATCGACCATGCTGTTTGCTGCCAATTGCTGCGCGTCGTTCAATTTTGGCGTGTCAAAGTCTGCCAGTGGTTCGGGCAGCGGCGAATCGACGCTGATGGTAACCGGTTCAAACGCGCCGGCTTTTATCAGCCCGCGAATGACGGCGTCGCTGACGCCAGCTTCTGCCGCTAGCTCGCGCACAAGACCTTGCGCGCCCTCCAAAGCGTCGAGCGCGGCCGCGCGTTGTGGTGTCAGCCGCGCTGGCTCAAACCCGGTACGGCGATATTCGGTAATGGTTCCCGTCGCCGTGAACGCAGCCGAAGACGACAATACCATGCGCAAGACCGCCGCATGGCTCGTGAGATAATAATCCGCTACCCAGTTGACCAGGCGACGCAAGCCCAGCGCAACCGGCGGACAATCAACAATTTCAAGTACCGCGCGAAGTCTGCTGGCATCTACCGCAGCATCGCCGAAAACATCATCATCCCAGATCACGCCGGGCAATTTGCGAGGGCCAAGTGGCACCATCACAACGCAGCCCGGCCCCGCGATCATATCATCGGGCAGCCGGTAATCGAGCGGACCAATCGCTTGCGTCAACAAGACAACACGGACGCGGTTGGTGGGCAAGATCATGACGCGCGTATAGGCAATGATGCGGCAAACGTCACCATCTGGATGATCATCTCGCACTATCGCAGTTCTGGTTCCAATAGGTCTGTTGTTTTGGCCGATATTTTGCCAAGAGATATGAAACCGAATCTCCAATCAGGAAACAGTCCCATGAAATTCTTTGCCGATACCGCTGACATTGCCGATATTAAGGATCTGGCGGCGACTGGTTTGCTCGACGGCGTGACCACCAACCCATCGTTGATCGCCAAATCCGGCCGGGATTTCATTGAAGTCACGCGTGAGATCTGCGCCTTGACCGATGGTCCGGTGTCGGCAGAAGTCGTTGCGCTCGATCATGCGACAATGATGAAGGAAGCCGAAATCCTGCGGAAGATTGCCGACAATGTCTGCATCAAGGTGCCATTGACCATCGACGGCCTAAAGACGTGCAAGGCCCTTACGTCTGAAGGCAGTTTGGTCAATGTGACCTTATGTTTCTCTGCGAATCAGGCGCTATTGGCCGCAAAGGCTGGTGCGACATTCATATCGCCCTTTGTTGGCCGCCATGACGACAATGGCTTTGATGGTATGCAGCTTATCAGCGACATTCGCCTGATCTATGACAATTACGCTTTTGGTACCGAAATCCTTGTCGCCAGCGTCCGTCATGGCATCCATGTCCTTGAAGCCGCGAAAATTGGTGCTGACGTGATGACTGCACCGCCGTCGGTCATCAAGGGCCTATTCAAGCATATCCTGACGGACAAGGGCATTGAGGGCTTTTTGGCCGATTGGGCCAAAACTGGTCAGGCAATCGGCTAATTTTTTGAGCAACAGAATAGCATTTCAGCTTCGGGGGCTATATCATCATAGTTTGTGATGCAGTCCCTATGGGCTATTGTCCGTATAGTTTTTAAAGACGGGTGGACATATCTTTACATTTGAAGATGCGGGCACTTCGCCTGCCGGAGCCTAAAGATGAACAAGCCCGACAAGGTATTTCCCATGGCCCATATCCATTATGAAGACGAAATTGGTGAGAACGGCAAAATTGTCGTTCCTGACGACGTTCAAGACGCCATTCGCACACTCATCCGTTGGTCAGGCGATAATCCGGAGCGGGAGGGCCTGCTCGATACGCCCGCGCGCGTTGGCCGCGCATGGCGCGAATATTGCGCTGGCTATGCCGAAAATCCCGCGGCGCATTTGTCGCGCACCTTTCAGGAGGTTGGCGGTTATCATGAGCTCGTCTTGCTCAAGGACATTCCGTTCCAGTCGCATTGCGAGCATCACATGGCACCCATCATCGGCAAGGCGTCAATTGCCTATATGCCAACCGACAAGGTTGTGGGCATTTCGAAACTTGCGCGCGTTTTGCACGGCTTTGCCCAACGGCTTCAGGTGCAGGAACGCCTGACGGCCGAAGTTGCGAACTGCATCTGGGAAAATCTCAAGCCAGAGGGCGTTGCGGTTGTTATTGAAGCGCAGCATGGTTGCATGACTGGGCGCGGTGTGAAGGTGCACGGCGTTGGCATGGTAACGTCAAAACTCATTGGCTGTTTCCTGGACGATCAATCGAGCCGCAAGGAAGTCATGAGCCTGATGGGCTATTGACCTCTCGATAAAAGGTTTTCAGTTATTGTTGGCGATAGCGAACTTACCCATATTTGGGGCATAGTCGCCAATCATGTTCAGGCCGGATAACAGCAATATGCCTTTTCACATTCCCTCATTTGATATCGACGCTTTCGTCCGTGCGACGCTTGCCGAAGATTTGGGTCCGACTGGCAAAGATGTCACGTCTGAAAGCGTCATTCCAGTTGATGTCCGTTTCGACGGGGTCATGGACAGTCGCGATGCCATAACCGTGGCTGGCTTACCCATCGCAGTCGCGTTTTTTCATGCGCTCGATCCGTCGATGGAGATAGAACTGTTAGTCGAGGAGGGCGCGCAAGTGCCCGCTGAAACTGACCTGATGCGCTTAAAGGGCCATGCACGGGCCATGCTCACTGCGGAACGCTCGGCGCTGAATACTGTGCAGCATCTGTCGGGCATTGCGACAATGACACGGCAATATGTCGATGCCATCGCAGGAACGGGTTGCATCCTTTTGGACACAAGAAAAACGATCCCCGGCCTTCGGCTGCTTGAAAAATACGCGACGCGCATAGGCGGTGCTACAAACCATCGCATGGGCCTTTGGGACGCAGCCATGATCAAGGACAATCATGTTGCCGTTGCAGGCGGCGTAGCTGAAGCTGTTGCCCGCGCGAAAAATGCAGGGGTTGAGCGCATCATCCTTGAGGTTGACAGCATTGCGCAGATTGAACCCGGCCTGGCGGCCGGGGCAAGCCATTTGCTGCTCGACAATATGGACGCAGATATGTTGCGCGCGGCGGTAAAGCTGATCGCTGGCCGGGTGCCGACTGAGGCATCGGGCGGGGTGACGTTGGAAACGATCCGCGCCAAAGCGGAAACGGGCGTCACCTATATCTCGGTTGGCCGCCTGACCCAAAGCGCGCCTGCTGCCGACATCGGGCTGGACTTTGCGCAGGCTTAAGCTTTTCATATGTTTAGGTGTCGTGGCAGCTTTCCAGCCTGCACCGACCATAGCGCAAGCTTGGCAATGCCAACCACCACGATTTCTTCCGCGCCCGGCCTTGGAATTGCCGCCGTCCGGCCAAATAAGGCGTACGGCCATAGATGGCTATGTGCTCGCACTTAGTTGGAGCCCGGAATATTGCCGCGGGCGGATGCGCGATCCTGCGGCGCGGTTCCAATGTTCGGGTGAAATTGGGGACTTCGGTTTTATCCTACATGGACTGTGGCCTGAGGCCAAAGCGGCCAATTACCCGCAATATTGCCGCGCGGTTGGCGTTCTGCCCCGGCGGTCGGTCTCAGACAATATCTGCCTCAGCCCGTCCCCCCAATTGCTGCAGCATCAATGGGCAAAGCATGGCAGTTGCATGGCGACAACGCCCGACGCCTATTTCGCGGCAGCTCGGTTGCTGTTCGAAGCGATTGAATTTCCCGACATGGCGCGACTGTCCCGCGAGCCCGAACGCGGGACGCCTTTGACGGCAGCAACACTGGCCGAAAGATTTGCTGATCTCAATGATGGCCTGCCCGCATATGCCATTACCGTGCAGACCAACAGCAAAGGCTGGCTTCAAGAATTGCGTATCTGCCTTGGCAAGGATTTCAAGCCCCGGCAGTGTCCGGCATTTACGCGCCGCGCGCCGGCCACAGCGCAGATAAAAATCTGGCGCGGGCGTTAAGCCTAGCCCTCAATGATTCGCGTCGCAGGGTGATGTTTGTCGAGATGTTTCTTGATAATCCGCAAATTTTTGCTGTTGGAACGCCAGACAAGGTCGAACGCGTCGCCGACAAAAGGAATTGCGCCAACGGCAGTATCAATACCGATATTGGCAGTCATGCGAATTAACTGCCATTTGGACATGCCCAGATTGCGGGCTTCCCATACCATATAAGCGCCCATGGCCGCGGTCACGAGGTCACCCAACACAGGCACAAGGCCAATCACACTATCCAGCCCAAATGGAATTTTCGTGCCTGGAATAAAGAAGGCGCGCTCCAATATCTTCTCAAGCGCTTCGACCCGGGCGCGCACGGCATGCGGGTCATTACCCAAGCCCGGCAAATCCTTGGCAATACGCGCAAATTCTTCCTGCGAGATCGGCACTGAAGTTACTCCTTTGTGCCTATGTCGGGTCACGTCCAAGATATTGCAACAGGTGCCACCCACGACCATTGGCAAAATGCCCCAGTAGGCCGGGCCGGACGACCGACCAACGCAAAGGATTTGCAATGGGGATGAAGGCAACGGTGGTCTGCAACTCGGCCTCTGCCTCACCCAATAACTGCGCGCGCTTCGCGCTATCGGTCGTTCGGCGCGCTTCGGCCACAATCTCGTCCGCCCGCGCGCTACAGATCGTCGCAAATTTGCACGATAGCTGATCCAGATACCATGCCGGACTCGATTGTTGCGCGGTACGGTCAACGAGCAGCAAGTCATGCGGTCGGTCTATCGTCACCCGTTCAATATCAATGCCGATTGTTGCAAGATCAGCCCGCAAACGCGCAAAGAATATCCGGCTGCCATAACCACGCGGCAAAGCAACCCGTAATGCGCGGAGCGCGCCATTCGCATTTTTCCAATTGGCGACCGTCGCAGCGGCCATCGCCCTGCGTTCTTCCATTGATGGCGCTGACCAAGCAGGCCGGGCTATACGCGCACGATTTGGTAAGCTTTCGGGAACTAAGGTGACCGTTTCCTGCCACGCCACAATGTCAAATGCCGTCAACAATTTGGGGCGATCAATAGCCATAGCAATCGCCGTTCGATTTGCCGTGTCGGACAGAAAGGGTCCGTCATTAACCACCTGCAAACCGAATAATCCCGGGACCGCGTCAAATTGGATTTGATCAGCCCGTATGTTTGCCGCATCGAGCAAGGGAAAGCTGTCAAACCGTCCGCCTTCGACAAGGTCGCTTTGTCCAAGTGCATAACGGGCAAGCACCGTTGATGCCGCACCGCGGTGTAATGTTACCATTGCACTGCCCTGGAATTGCGCGCCTTCATCGTCGATTTCATTGCGCCGCAACTGCATAACCGGTCCAAATTTCTTGGCCTGCATCGGACCCGATCCGGCGCCTTTGCTGAGTAACCCGAACTCCGGCAAAGCGAGCAATTCCAAAAGATAGGGCATAGGGGCCTTCAGCCTGATTTCCACCACCTTACCCGTCATCGCGACGACACGGTCAATGACACCCAGTTCGGCACCAAGGTGCCCCTTGCGCAATTCCCGGATGCGGGCAGTCAGAAGACGTGCAACCTCCCTTGACTCGACCTCACGCCCGTCATTCCAGAGCGCTTTATTCAGGCGAAAGATATAACTCATGCCGTCTTCGGTAACGATCCAGCGATTGGCAAGGCCAGGCGCAACGCGTCCTTTTTCATCGAAAGTGACTAGTCCTTGGGCCGTGGCAGCGCGCAGATAAGCAGACGCCAACGGCAGCGGTGTTGCGGATACATTCAAAGGCCGGGGACGATCTTCGATAACGTCAACCCGGACGCGTTCATTGTCGACGCCTTCGGAGCATCCGGCAAGTGTTGCGGACAATAGCAACAACAACATCGACAGCAAACGGATCATGCCGCCACCATAAGCCCTAAGTCCCGACGCACAATCCAAGATTCAGCGGTCAGAGCACAAGAACAGCAATATCTCGTTCGGCGCGGGCGGTAATTGCATGGCAATCGTGTTATTCATATTCTCAATGTTGGTTAGCTGGCTCTGGTCCGCAGTGCAGGTTTTCACGTCGTAGAGTTGCCGTGCCTCACGTGCAGATTGCATCGCGGCATTGCCCGGCAAGAAACGTTCAATGCGGTAAATGTCGGTTTCCGGTGTGTAGCTTATGACGGAAATTTGCGCGTCATTGTTGGGCACAAAGCTTCGGACCCACCGGCCGCCGCTTTCGACATATTGCGTGCGCCCGTTGATGCAACCATTGGGTTGCCACG
Organism: Sphingorhabdus sp.; assembly: GCF_050921905.1. Lineage (NCBI taxonomy): Bacteria > Pseudomonadati > Pseudomonadota > Alphaproteobacteria > Sphingomonadales > Sphingorhabdaceae > Sphingorhabdus > Sphingorhabdus sp. The sequence goes on from NZ_CP050888.1 coordinate 1,318,064, forward strand.
TAAATTCAACGTCCGCAGTATCAGACATCGTGACGCGGCTACGTTCGGGTTGCAATACGCAGATTTTCGACCGCGGTTCGTCAGCAGCGACCCCCTTTTCGGTAATCGCATCGTCTGGCATATCGGCAGTCAATGCAGCCCGGACCCGATCATCGACTTCGTCGAAAGACGGGCGGGCCGCAAAAATCCCTACCGCCATTACAAAAAGCACGGCGCCGGCGGCGGTTGCGCCTTTAAAGCGGTCGCGCTGGCTACGTTCGGAAAACTGCCACGCAGCGCCACCTGCGACAGCGCTCAACACAAACAAAAGCCCGGCCAGTGCCAGATGGTTTTCCCGCTCGCCAATGACGGCATGTTCGGCGTCGCTGCGAACTTTGCCTTCACGGCTGCGTTGCAGTTCAGAGGCAACACGCGCCTCTTGCTCCATCTTGGCGCGTGTGGATGCCTCAAGCTCCGCCTCGGCGCGCGTCAATTCGGCGACGGACCGGCAATCGCCCCGCACAGAACGGAACGTGACACCGCGATTGGCAAGAAATGCCGACAATTCGCGCGCCGATATGGCGAAGTAAAATTCAGCGCCGCCGTCGGTGGGCACGGAACCGAAACTGTTGATACCCAGCACCCGTCCGCAGGCATCAACGATGGGCCCGCCGCTATTACCCGGAGCAATGGGCGCAGTATGCAAAAGCGATTCTACGGACTTCGACGTCCGTCCGGATGAGACCGTTCCCCGCGTTTTGACGGGTTGCTGCGGGCGGAGCGCATCGGCTTCGCTCTGCTCCAAGGCCACATCGACGCTAGCGGGATAACCAATGGCAAAGACGTCCGCGCCATCCTCTGGCGTTCCTGCGAAAATGCTTGCAGGGACAAGCGCGCCAGATGTCAGTTGCAACAGGGCAAGGTCTTTACCCGGCAGGCTGGCCGACACTCTTGCGCGATAGCTTTGCGTGCCATCGGAGGGTACGATGACGATCTGCACGCTGTCGTCCACGCCGGCCATTTCAACGACATGGGCATTGGTAACGATTTTGTCGCGCGCAACAACCACGCCAGACCCGATGCTGACGATGCTCTGCTGTCCTTCGGCAGAACTGTATACGATGACCCGCACCACGCTGCGTGATGCGGCGCTGATGTCACTTGCATCGGCAAGTGCGGGTGCAACCAATAACGGAGACAGAAACAGGCACAACGCCGCAAGATATCGCATGAAGCTAACCATGGAAAAAAATATGTGCATTACCTGGGTTCCGGCGCGGGGCGTTCCGCAGATGGGGCAGTCTGAATATTGGCACCATCGCGATCAAGTGTAATTTCAAACGGAACGCCGTTGACATCAGTGTTCACGGTGACCCCCTGCTTTTGGTCAATGCGAATGTCCGAATTGCCGATGTCGATCGGCAATTCCTGCAATTCAGGCAGGTCAAGTGGTTCAATCGGACCTTCTGGGTCTGGCGTCTGAGGGGCTTTTTGTCTGTTCACCGGCGCTGCATTGCGGATAGACTGCGACATAAAATCCCGCCAGATCCGCGCTGGCAAGCCGCCGCCGTTAATGCCCTTTAGTGGCCTGTTGTCGTCATTACCGATCCACACCCCAACCACCAAATCGCCAGCAAAGCCCACAAATAAGGCATCGCGATTATCCTGACTGGTACCGGTTTTCCCATAGGCCGGAATTGAAAGCCGCGCGGCCCGTCCCGTGCCTTGCTTCACCGATGCCTCCAATAAATCCAGCAACATCCTGTGCATTCGCCCATTGAAAGAACGCGGCCCGGAGAACAACCACTCAATCCAGCCTTGTTCCTCTTGTTTAAAGGCGTGCGGTTCAACAGGCCATTGGTTGCCCGCCACGCCCGCATAAGCCGCCGTCAATTCCAACAAGGTAACGCCTGAACTGCCAAGCGCAAGGCTGGGGTCCAAAGTGAGCGGACTAAGGATACCAAGGTCTTGCGCAGCTTTCTCCACCTCTTTGCCGTCTACTTTTTGGTACAGCCGCACGGCAGCGACGTTGCTCGATTGGGCAAAGGCTTGCTCCAACGTGATATCGCCCCAGTAGCGCAACCCGGCGTTTTTCGGGCGATAGCTGCCTTCATTAATGGGCGTATCGGCAATCATCGACTGCGGCGTCATGCCCGAACGAAGTGCCGCCAGATACACAAACAGTTTGAATGTCGATCCGGGCTGCCGTTTGGCCTGCGTTGCACGGTTAAACGCCGATTGTTTGTAGCTTTTGCCACCAACCATGGCGACGACCTCACCATTTGGACGCATCGCAACCAACGCGATTTGCGCATCACCAACGCCCGCACGGGCGACAACCTTTCGGGCAATGTTCTGCAAGCGGGCGTCGAGGGTCGTGGTTATCCGCACGTCGGAATATCCGCTTTCGGTCAGAAGCCGTGCCTGCGGAATGGCCCAGTCGGCGAAATACGTACCGGTTGGCAATGTCTCGCGGACACGCACGTCCAACCGAGCTACCGGGGTGGCATCAGCTTTGGCTTGGGTAATGGCCTTATTGGCCACCATGGCCCTGAGCACGAGCCCAGCGCGCTTTGCGGCACGTTCGGGGTTCTTGGTCGGGGCCAGACGTGACGGTGCCTGCACAAGGCCAGCCAGCATGACCGATTGGCTAAGCGTTAAACGCTCCGGCTGGCGATAAAAATAATGCAGGGATGCGGCGCGCAAACCGTAGACATTGTCCCCAAAATAGACGTTCGACAGATACCGTCCGAGGATTTCGTCCTTTGTAAGGCGCCCCTCAAGCCAAAAGGCAATGAGCATTTCACGCGCCTTGCGGGTGAGGCTACGTTCGGGCGTGAGAAAGGTGAATTTGGCAAGCTGCTGCGTAATCGTGCTGCCGCCTTGGGTCATGCCGCTGCCGAAGGCGTTCGACCATGCGGCCCGCGCTAGGCCGCGCGGATCGATTCCCCAATGCGAATAGAAACGGCGATCCTCGATCGACAAAAAAGCCTGCACCACATGCGGGGGCAATTGGGTGACGTCGACGGGTCTATCAACGATTGCCCCGTTGCGCGCGATGGGTGTGCCGTCTGACGCAAGCAATGTAATGCGCGGCGGCGCAATCGGCTGAAGCGATTTTGACAATGGTGCGGTGACCGCTAGCCAAAGCAACAGGAGAACGAACATTGCGATCATGCCCGCAATTGTGCGCCCGAACCACCACCAGCGCGTCTTGCCTAAAAACAGTCGCTTGGCTGAGGCGGGGGTAGCTTCATTCCCTGGCTGCGGATCGCCGGGAAAACGCTGCGCATAGCTATCATCGAAAGCGGCAGACCGACTGTCGATATCCGTATTTTTATCAGAAGAAGAGCGCCGGAAAAGCATCGCGTGGCTGTATTATATCGATGTAACGGTGAAGGCGAGTATATATTTGTTAGACCTCGTCATCAGCCAATCATGCCCGACCTAAATCACCCTTGCCGACGGTTCCGCTCGCCATCTCCAACATCCGATCGAGGCTTTTTTTCGCGGCCAAACGTACTGTTTCATCAAGCTCAATCTGCGGCGTCAAATCGCGCAAAGCGAGGTAGAGTTTCTCCATCGTATTGAGCGCCATATACGGGCAGATATTGCACGCGCAGTTGCCGTCTGCACCGGGCGCGCCGATAAATGTCTTGCTCGGCTCCGCCTTTTCCATCTGGTGGATGATGTGCGGCTCAGTGGCGACGATCAAGGTATCGCCCTCCATCGTCTGCGCATATTGCAATATGCCACTCGTGCTGCCGACATAATCCGCATGGTCGATAATATGCGGCGGACATTCGGGGTGGGCGGCAACGGGAACACCCGGATATTGGGTCTTCAACTTCAACAGCTCGGTTTCCGAAAATGCCTCATGCACAATACATACGCCCGGCCACAAGAGCATGTCGCGGTTGAACTTGCGGGCAAGATAGCCGCCCAAATGCCGGTCAGGACCAAAAATGATTTTCTGCTCTGGCGGAATTTGGTTCAGGATCGTTTCGGCGCTGCTGCTGGTCACGATTATATCGGACAGCGCCTTCACTTCGGCTGAACAATTGATGTAGGTCAGCGCGATATGGTCAGGGTGGGCCTCCCGAAACGCCTTGAACTTACCGGGCGGGCACGCATCTTCCAATGAACAGCCAGCGGCCATGTCCGGCAGTATGACGGTTTTTTGCGGACTTAAAATCTTTGCAGTTTCCGCCATGAATTTCACGCCGCAAAAGGCGATTACGTCGGCATCGGTCTCTGCCGCGCGCTTGCTCAACTCAAGGCTATCGCCCACAAAGTCTGCCAAGTCTTGAATCTCGGGCTTTTGATAATAATGCGCGAGAATGACGGCATTACGTTCTTTTTTCAGCCGTGTGATTTCTGCGAGCAGATCAAGGCCTTGCAAGTTTTCGCGGGGCGTTGGGGCGTTCATGCGGTACTACCTTTGCCATGCCGAACCTGTTCCGGCAGCTTTACTGAACGCCTATGTGGTCGATTTGGGTTCGCGAAACAAGGCTAGCTTCGGGCTCTTATCGGTTTTTTCGCGTTGGGTGCGCAAGGCCATGCCATATCATTATGATGGCTTCAATTTTCCGTTACGAGATGCCAGCCATCGCCTTGCGCCGCCACACGCCCCTGATTTTGCAAATCGATAAGGTGCGCAAGAACCGAGCGACCTGCGGCACCAATAAGGCGTGGGTCTAAGCCTTTATACATCGCGGCTACCATATTGGGAATGTGCCCCTCGCCGCCCTCCAGCAAGGTCACAATCTGGCGTTCGCGCTGGCGACGATGACCGATCATCCCGCGCACCAATTGACGCGGGTTGTTTACCGCCGGGCCATGGGCCGGGTAATAAATGCGGTCGTCGCGTTCATATAGCTTTTGCAAACTCGCCAGATAATCGCGCATATCGCCGTCTGGCGGGCTGACAACGCTTGTCGACCATTTCATCACATGGTCGCCGGTGAACAAAGCGCCGCTTTCACGTAAAGCAAAGCAGAGATGGTTACTGGTGTGTCCCGGCGTCGCCACAGCCTGAAGCGTCCAACCATCGCCTGAAATGGCCTCTGCGTCCTTCAGGATGCGATCTGGGTGGTAATCTGGGTCAAAGGCGCTATCGGCGCGCGGACCATCATCGCGCAGCACCAACGGCGCACAGCCAATGATCGGCGCGCCCGTTTCGGCTTTCAATGGCGCGGCGGCGGGCGAATGGTCGCGATGGGTGTGCGTACATAGGATGGCAGTTACCTTGGCATCGCCCACTGCGCGCAAGATCGCCTCCACATGGCCCTCGCCATGAATGTCTGCGGGGTCACCCATGCTTTGCCCGCTCCCGACTGGGCCCGGGTCGATGACGGCGACGTCAGTCTTATTGCCGACAATCCACGTCTGCGTGCCCGTATAGGTATAAGGCGAAGCATTTGGCGCCAGAACGCGCCGCACGAGCGGCTCATGCTGCTCAATCTCGCCTGCTGTGATGGTGTCGGGCCATTTCATCCCGGCAATATGGCGCATGAAGGACAAAAGAAAAAGGGGCGGCCCGTAAAAACCGCCGCGGCAGAACCGAAAAGGGATGCTGGGGGTTCTGCTATAGTTTCCCTATTAGTTGATATTGTCCGTTTGCGTTTCGAGCTTGCGGATCTCGTTATCAAGCTTTTCCATCACATCTTTGCGCACGGCTTTGGGCATTTCTGTTGCCGAAACAATGTCACGGCGTGCCGCGCGCAAGTCCGTTAGAGCTTTGACCATGGCAATCTTGGCCTGCCGCTTCCCGCACACATCACACGGCTCGCCGCACGTCACACGGCGAACGCGCGCCTTGCTCGTGCCATCAAAGCTTTTAACATCGGTGGATAGGTATTGCCCGGCGGTGCAGTTTTGGGTCATGTCCTGAATGTCGATCTTCGCTATATCGACGGCGGCATTTACGATGACTCGATTGGCCTGTGCCATTCCGCGTCCGAACTCGGCGGATGCCATGGCCGTATCGGCCTCAATTTGTGCAATATCGGCTTCGCGCATGGCTTCATCCGCCTCTTTGGCATAGGTTTCAGCCTCTTTGGCGCTCGTTTCAGCCTCTTTGGCATTCGTTTCAGCCTCTTCGATCATCTTTTCGACTTCGCCCCGCGTCGGCTTCTTGTCGGTCAGGAAGATGAAGACCGTTCCGTCACGTTCGACCCTGGTGACCTTTTTGCCATCGCCATCATGGCCGACGATGTTAACGGTTTTGCCGTCGCGCTTGACCGTTTCGGCTTTGCCATCGGCAACAGTTTCATCCTGCGCGACCACCGCAGGCACGACCGTTGCGGTTAGTGGCAGGACCAAAGCAGCGGTGAAAATTATGCCGATTTTACCAAATAAGCGCCTTTTTGTGCTGGCATTCTTCATATTGAGCCGCCGCAATCGTTCGATAATGGTTTTTGGGGAATTCAGCGCAGTGGCAAAGGCCGGCACGCCATCAAACGCCGTGCGCGCCAAAACCCGTCCATATATGACGCGGTCCTGCGTATCCTTCCCCGCCAAGACGCGCGCGTCGCACGCCGCTTCTTGGTCAATACGGAAGGCGTTCCAGCTCATCCATGCGACCGGGTTGAACCAAGAAAGGCACAATAAGATGAACGCCGCCAAATTGGCGAACAGGTCGCCCGAACGGTGATGCGCCATTTCGTGCGCAATAGTGAGTTCGCGCTCCTCCGCAGAATAGCTTTTGGTAAAATCCTGCGGCACCGCAATATAGCGTTTGAACAGGCCGAAGGCGAGCGGTCCGGCCACCTGATCCGAGGCAACAACGCTGACGCCATTGATATTTGCGATTTCGGTCGCCTCAGACAAAAGTTCGTCGCGCATAGAGGCGTAGCGGATCATCTGTATGATAAAAAATAACGTTGCGCCGCCAAGCCATAATGTCAAGCCAAGCACAATATAATCGACCGATGGCGTGCTCGCCATTTGGCTCGTTGCGGAGGCCGTATTTTCCGGCGTAACTATATCCGCAAGTATCGCGTCCCGCACATTGTCCTGTAATGCCGTTCCGCTCTCCAAATTGGGCGCAGGCGCGCCCTCCAGCGAAGGCATCAAAACGCGGGCAGCCGGAATAAGCCACAGCGCATAGGCGACGCTTGGGCCAAAATGCCGCGCCACAGGCCGCCGCAGGAGCAAAACCAGCAGCATCAGCATACTGGTCACCACAAAGGTGTCGAACAGCCATGTCCCCATGAAGTCCGTGCTCATGATTTCATCTCCTGCAACAATCTCTCCATTTCGGATATGTCGGCAGCGCTGAGATTTTCTTGCTCCGCCAGATGCGCGAACAATGGCATGAACTTGCCGCCAAAAAGTCGGTTCACCAGCCGCTTCGATTCATGCGTCACATAATCCTCACGATCGATGAGCGGCGAATATAGAAAGCGTCGTCCGTCGACATGGTGCTCGACCGCTGCTTTACCGAGCAGTCGAGACAGCAAGGTTTTGACCGTGGGTAAGGACCATTCGCGGTCATCCGGCAGCCGCGCGGCTACGTCGGTCGCAGTCAGCGGTGCACATTCCCACAATATTTCCATGATCGTTAATTCAGCGTCGCTGATACGTTCTGATGACATGCTTCATCCTCCGACTACATCTGTAATTGATTCGATTACAGATGTAAACGTCCTTAGTCAACATGCGTGGGATAATCGCCGAACTGGTTGCGACATGTCGCTTGAAAACCATCGCTGCGAAGATGCGGACTTGTCCGATTATCTCGCGCCCCCACATTTTTTCGTCCGCAAAAAAAATCGCAAAAAAAGGCCGGAACCCGATGTGGATTCCAGCCCTTTCATTTTAATGTGTCGCGTTCAGATTAATTCGCGCCGAAGTTGATCTTCGCAGTTACGCCAAAGTAACGATCGGCCTCGCGGGGGATGATGAAGCGATATGCACCGCCAGGGCCACCCGATACAATCGAGGAGGCAAAGCTTTTATCGAACAGGTTCTTAACCTGAAACGCAAGTCGCCAGCCATCGTTGGGATCTACCAAAGCTGCGGACAAATCGACAATCGCGTAGCCATCAACGGTTGAACCAAGGCGAACCGCCGGGTTCGCACTTGCTTCGTAAATCTGGTCTGACTGCATCGCAATCTGGCTTCCCAATTCGATATTCGCAAAGCCCGAAGTTTCAATGTCATATTGCGCGCCAAGCGACATTTTCCATTTTGGTGCATTCGCCAACGGCGTGCCCTTGGCAACCAATTGTGATGCATCCGCGCCGGGCGGCAAGCGGAAATTCTCAACCTGTGCCTTGTTGTACGCAACGCCCCCCGAAAGGGTGAAGTTACGCGAGGGGGTAGCGACAAAGTCGAGTTCGAAGCCCTTGGTGGAGACCGAACCTGCATTTGTCAGGCGCGTGGTACGCACACCGGCCACGAAATCGGGGCCGTTTGCCTGATAATTGTTATATTTTGCATAATATGCCGCGAGGTTAACAATCAGATCGCCGTCAAGGAACGTATTTTTCAAACCCACTTCATAGGCGTTGACCGTTTCTGGTGCGATAACACCCGCGCCCAGCGTCGTTAGGTTGTAGAAGATGTTATAGGCTGGTCCCTTGTAACCGCGGGTATAGCTTGCATAAGCCATATTATTCTCAGTGAGATCCGCTTGCACGGCTGCCTTACCCGAGAGGTTATTGTTACTAGTGCTGGTGGTAAAGGGAACGCCGTTTGACGTGCCGGCCACAAAGCCTGTCGCTGGCGCTGTTGCCACAAGACCATTATTGTAAACGCCAGCGTCGAAGTTTCCTTGCACACCTGGACCTGCGAGCGAGGTACGGCGGATATGGTTTACGTCCAACTCGTCATGTGTGTAGCGCAAGCCACCAATCAAACGCAGGCTGTCCGATAGGTTGAACGTCGCCTGACCAAATACCGACATATTTTTGAATATCGAACCAAAGTCTGCCGTTCCAGCAGGAGTTGTGATCGTCGATGCACCCGCAGTGGTTGAACAAGGCACGAGACCCGGCACAACCGCAGCGAGCGTTGATGCCGAACAGGTAATCACATTGCGCGTAAATGTACGGTCCGATTCCGCCCTCGAATAATAGGCCCCGACAACATATTCGAGGAATTGGCCGGTCGGCGAGGCAATCCGAATTTCCTGGCTAAAGGTGTTCGATGTTTGCGGACCATTATCGTGCAACTGGTTCAAACCAACATAGGGCCGGTCGAGCCAGTCACCATCGCGGATTTCAGTATTATCCCAACCACGATAGCTGGTGATCGAAGTCAGGCTATGTTCGCCCAATTCAGCGTCTGCTTGCAGCGCAATGCCCCAGCTTTCTTCCTTCGTCGCGGTGACGAGGTTCTGCCGAATGTTGCGTGAATCCGAACCATCAAAGCCAGTTCCAACCAGCGCCAGAGCAGCAGCATTGGTTGGCGTGTTACCAATAATTTCGGCACAGCAATCATCATCGGCTTTGCGGTAATCGGCGCGCAACGTCAGCATGACATTTTCGCCGACATCGGCCTCAATCGCGCCACGAACACTGTAATGTTCATAGCCATTGACCTTTTTGCCGGTGGTCAGATTGTTAATGTTGCCATCATAGCTTCCGTAAAATCCGGTGAAGCGCGAACGCACATTAGCACCAAGTGGCAAGTTCACCGTCGCACGACCGCGATATTCGGATTTGGTGAAGAATGAACCTTCAACCGTCGCGCCATATTCAGCCGTTGGACGCTTCGTCACGATGCTTACAACACCGGCAGATGCGTTCTTTCCGAACAACGTGCCCTGCGGTCCGCGCAACACTTCGATACGCTCAACGTCGAACAAATCTGTAAAGCCTTCGCCCGCGCGGCTCAAAACAACGCCATCGAGAACGGCAGCGACCGAAGGTTCAGCGGCAATCGAGAAGTTGATGGTGCCAACGCCGCGCAGGAACAATGCCTGATTTAGCGAAGTACCCGCCTTACGGAAGTTCAGGCTTGGAACAAGATATTGCGCATTTTCGAGCGTAATGCCGCCATTATTGGCAACAGCCTCTCCGCCAACCACGGATACGGCGAGCGGAATGTCCTGCAAACGCTCTTCACGCTTCTGCGCGGTTACGATGATTTCTGCATTGGCCGTATCATCTTCTGCCGGGGCGGTTTGTGCCATTACGGGCAGGCTGACACCGGCCATAATTGCGGCGCTCGCGAACAACGAAGCGCGGATGAAAGACGTTTTCTTAAATTCAGAACTGAACATCATATAGCTCCCTAAAAATGGCCATCCTTTTCTCAACTAAATCACTTGAGTTTGTTCAAGCAATAAAAGCTATATTGGGATATACCTTATCAATGGCCGGGTTGTTACCAGATTGACTCAATATGTCTAGCGGTGTCATATGGCGACGATTTTTAAGTCGGGACTGTTGCAATGTTGCCATAGCGGTCGCCCTGACAAGATTAAAGGAGCAAACATTGCCATTCACGGTCATGATGCGATCAGAGGGTTTTGACCTACTGCGCGATGACGTCTGCATGATGTCCCATCGCAATAAGGCGCCTGCGGTTGAAGTGGGAATTGGATCACCGGACCTTGAAATGGTTCGTGGCAATTTTCGCATCGACGATATCGTTGAAACACGATTAACGCTGGATTGCTGTGCCGAGGCAGATGGCATCGTCCGCCTTTGGAATGCGGTGCGCCCTGATGTGGTGGTTACTCTCAAGCTGACACAGCGGGCCCAGCAATCGGCACTTGAACTGCGTTGCAGTGATCCCGCGTTCAACCGTCTTTGGATAAATATGCAATCCGAAGCGTCCGAAGCATTTTGGGGCGGCGGGGAGCAAATGTCGTATTTGCGGCTTAACGGACGTCGCTTTCCGTTCTGGACGTCGGAGCCTGGGGTTGGCCGCGATAAGTCGACTGCGCTTACGCAGACCATGGATGCCAATGGCTTGGCGGGCGGTGATTATTGGACGACCAATTATCCGCAGCCGACATGGGTGAGCAGTGCGCTGCATGCGGTGCACCTCGAAACGGCAGCCTATTGCGTCCTCGATCTGACCGAAGCGGGCCGGGTTGGTGTCGAATGCTGGTCGGCCAATATGGATTTGGAGCTATTCGACGCGCCATCACTACCCGATCTGGTGACAAAGTTGTCCAACCGCTTCGGGCGTCAACCGCCCTTGCCCGACTGGGCGATTTCTGGGGCAATTGTCGGCCTTAAGGACGGCGCAGATACATTTGACCGCTTCGAGACTATAGCTACCTCTGGCGCGGCGATTACGGGGCTGTGGTGCGAGGATTGGGTTGGCATCCGCCAAACAAGTTTTGGTAAGCGCTTGTTCTGGGATTGGAAATGGAACGCCGCGCGCTATCCCAACCTGCCCGCCCACATCGCTTCGCTCGCCAAACGGGGCATTCGCTTTTTGGGCTATGTGAACCCCTATCTGGCGGTGGATGGCGCGCTGTATCAAGAGGCGCTGGCCAACAATTATCTCGCATTACGGCAGGACAGCGACACAGCCTATGCCGTCGACTTCGGAGAATTTGACGCAGGCATAGTGGATTTCACCAATCCCGACGCCGCAAACTGGTTTGCCGATCGCATCATTGGCCAAGAAATGCTCGATTTCGGATTGTCAGGATGGATGGCCGATTTTGGCGAATATCTGCCAACCGATGTGCGCTTGTTCGACGGATCCGACCCGATGGAGGCGCATAATCGCTGGCCCGTCTTATGGGCGAAGGTGAACGCCGATGCCATCGCCTCGCGCGGCAAAACGCATGATGCGACCTTCTTCATGCGTGCGGGTTTTTCCGGCGTTCAGGCCTCTTGCCCCTTATTATGGGCGGGCGACCAATGTGTCGATTTCACGCGGCATGACGGCATCAACACGGTCATAACAGCAGCCTTGTCGTCCGGCTTGTTGGGCAATGCCTATCACCATAGCGACTTGGGCGGCTACACCAGCCTGCACGGCGTGGTGCGGACTGCAGAGCTCATGCACCGCTGGATCGACCTTGCCGCATTTGCCCCAGTGATGCGCAGCCATGAAGGCAACCGCCCGGCGGACAATCTGCAACTCGACAGCAGCCCGGAAATCCTCAGCCATTTTGCACGGATGAGCCAAGTCCATGCGCAGCTTGCGCCTTATGTTCGTGCGCTTTGCGACGAAGCGGCGGCAACTGGCCTGCCGCTGCAACGGCCCCTATTCCTGCATTATGACAACCCTGCATATTACGATATTCAGGACCAATATCTTTATGGTGCAGACATGATCGTCGCACCCGTCGTTGCGGAGGGCCAAGACAGCCGCTCGGTGGTGATACCCGATGGCGCATGGGTCCATCTGTGGTCGGGCAAGACCTATGGCAAAGGCACGCACGACATTGCCGCGCCGAACGGCCAACCACCGGTCTTCACCCGCATCGACAGCAATTATGCTGACCTATTTGCGTCTATTCGCACGGCGTTTTCTGCATGAACCCGCGCGCCAACATACGTGATGTCGCAAAGCTCGCTGGCGTGGCGGTAAAAACCGTCAGCCGCGTGCTCAACGACCATCCTTATGTGAGTGCGTCCACCAAGGCCAAAGTGGACGCCGCCATGTCGGAGCTTGGCTTCAGCCCAAGCATCGCCGCGCGCATATTGGCGGGCACCAAATCCGGACAGATCGCCTTGATCTACGACAATCACAGCCCTTATTATATGCATCAGATCATGCAAGGATGCTGGGACCGATGCCATCAAGAGGGCATGCGTTTAATCGCGCAGCCTGTCGATGTTGCAGACCCAGACGTTGGTGAACAGGTGCGCGGCATGGTGCGGCAAACGCATGTGGACGGTGCGATACTCTCCTCCCCCGTTACCGATTGCGTGCCTGTGCTGAACGCGCTTGAAGCGCTCAACATTCCCTTTGTGCGCATCTCGCCAGGCACCAACCATGCGTTGACCAGTTCCGTCTTCATGGATGACATGCAAGCCGCCGACGACATGACGACGAAGCTCATCAACATCGGGCATCGGCGGATCGGCTTTATCAAGGGCCACCCAAACCATAAGGCGAGTACGGAGCGACAAGCGGGTTATGAACGTGCATTGGGACGCGTCGGCATATCGGTTGATTCTGACCTGATTGCCGAGGGACGGTTTGACTTTGAAAGCGGCGTATCTGCCACCGAGCAATTCTTGTCGCTCAAGCACCCGCCAACCGCGATTTTCGCATCGAACGACGACATGGCATCGGGCGTGCTTGCGGTCGCGCATCGGCGCGGCATTCAAATCCCAGAGCAGCTTTCGGTTGTGGGCTTTGACGATACCACGCTGGCGCGTGTTGTCTGGCCACCCTTGACGACCGTGCGCCAGCCGGTTCGCGACCTCGCTTCGACCGCCGCCGACCTGTTGTTTGGCGAAGGCGGGATTGAGCATCGTCGTCTGCCTCACGAACTTATAAGCCGCGAATCCGTGGCCCCGCCCTATTCCCCTTATCCAAAAAAGAGCAAAAAATCATGACGCTTCCCCTCCCTCCGCACACGCGCCCGTTGGGCAAAAGTGGCATAGAAATCTCGTCCCTAGCATGGGGCATGTGGCGCTTTGCCGGGCTTGAATTGTCCGCTGCTAGAGCCGCCATTGACGCCGCGTTTGAAGCTGGCATCACCCTGTTTGACACCGCCGATATCTACGGTTTTGGCGAACAAGGTTTTGGCAAGGCCGAAGAACTGCTTGGCGACATATTTGCCCAAGCCCCTGAATATCGCGACCGCATGATACTGGCGACCAAAGGCGGCATCACCCCGCCAACGCCTTATGACAGCAGCGCGGAATATCTGACCAAAGCGATCAATGACAGCCTGACGCGTTTGCGCACTGACCGCATCGACCTGTGGCAAATTCACCGGCCAGACGTGTTAACGCATCCCCAGGAAATCGCCCGCGCCATTGAGGATGCATATAAAGCAGGCAAGATCCGAGCATTCGGCGTGTCCAACTTTACGCAAGCGCAGATTTCGACACTGGCGCAATTTAGCCCGGTTCCCATCGTTTCGACACAACCCGAATTGTCGCCCTTGCGGATTGACACCGTCGAAAATGGCGAGCTGGATCAATCGATAGCGATGGACCTTGCGGTGATGGCATGGTCGCCATTGGGTGGGGGACGCATTGGCGACCCGCAAAATATACGGGAGCAAAATGTCGCTACGGCCCTTTCGGCGGTTGCGACGGCGCATGGTGTATCGCGCACGGCGGCGGCCTATAGCTGGATTATGGCGCACCCTGCCCGGCCCATCCCGATTGTCGGCTCGCAAAACCCGGCGCGCATAACCGAAGCTGCTGATGCGTTCAAAATTCAATGGACACGCGCGGATTGGTACAGCGTCCTTGTTGCCGCAAGGGGAGTGCCGCTGCCATGAACACGCCTGTCGAAGTAAGCTGGTTCTCCGCGCTTTGCGATGACGACTATGAATTTCTAGGCGTCCCCGACCCCAATTTGGCCTCCAGCTGGGAACATTGCCGCAATATCGTTTTGGCCGCCGAAAAAGGCGGGTTTGACAACATCTTGCTGCCGTCGGGCTATACCCTTGGCCTGGACACCACCGCCTTTGCCAGCGCGATTGCGGCGCTAACCACGCGGATCAAATTGCTGATGGCTGTGCGTATCGGCGAAAGCTGGCCACCCCAGCTTGCGCGGCAGATAGCGACGCTGGATCAGATTTCAGGCGGGCGTTTGAATGTGAATGTCATCTCGTCGGACTTGCCCGGCGACAAGATGGATTCCGAACCGCGCTATCGCCGCACGGTTGAGGCAATGCACATATTGAAGACGCTGCTGAACGGCGACCATCTGTCGATTGACGGCGAGCATTACAAGATCGACATCGACCCGCCGCGCATGAAAACAGTCAGCGGTAAATGCCCGCCGCTCTATTTTGGCGGCCTGTCACCAGCCGCCAAGGACGCTGCTGCCGAAGGTTGCGACGTATATCTCATGTGGCCCGAAACGGTGCAGGGTGCCAAGGACTTGGTCGACGACATGACCGCACGCGCAGCCAAATTCGGTCGCACGCTGAAATATGGTTTCCGCGCGCATGTCATCGTCCGCGAAACCGAGGCAGAGGCGCGCGCTTACGCCAACCGCTTGCTGTCCAAGCTTGATGCCGATCAGGGCGAGGCCATCCGCAACAAATCGCTCGACACCCAAACCTTCGGCGTTGCGCATCAGGCCGAACTGCGCGCACAAGCTGCGGCGAATGATGGTTATCTGGAGGATAATCTGTGGACCGGCATTGGCCGGGCCCGTTCAGGCTGCGGTGCGGCAATCGTTGGCGACCCAGACCAGGTGCTCGCCAAAATCAACGCCTACCGCGCGGTGGGTATCGAGGCATTCATTCTGTCCGGCTACCCACATATCAACGAATGCGACATGTTCGCGCGCTATGTGTTGCCCCGGTTGGAACATGGACGGTTGGCGGTTTAGTCGGACCTTCCCTCTTTTCTCACTTGGTCATGCTGAACTTGTTTCAGCATCCATCGTGCCACATCAACCAAAGGGTGCAGAGGCGAAATGGACCCTGGAGCCGCAGGCGTGCTTGCACAAACAAGTTCAGGGTGACGATAAGGAGGTAAAACCCACTCCCCAAAAACACCGTCGCATCCTCGCCTTCGGCTCGCCCCACCCCCGGCCCCTCCCGCCTGCGGGAGGGGAGAAGTACTTACTCCCCCAATCCCGCCATACGTTCGGCCTGATCCTCGGCAATTAACGCGGCGATCAATTCACTTAATCCACCGCCTTCCAATATTTCGGGCAGCTTATGCAACGTCAGGTTGATCCGGTGGTCCGTCACGCGGCCTTGGGGAAAGTTATAGGTGCGGATGCGCTCGGATCGGTCGCCTGAGCCAACCATCGCCTTGCGTGCCTCTGCTTCGGCCCCCTGCGCCTCCTCACGCTCTTTTTCATACATCCGGGCGCGCAAGACCTGCATCGCCTGTTCCTTGTTCTTGTGCTGGCTGCGTCCATCCTGACAGGTGACGACTATTCCGGTCGGCAGGTGGGTAATGCGTACGGCAGAATCCGTCGTGTTCACATGCTGTCCGCCCGCACCCGACGCACGGTAGACGTCGATTTTCAGGTCGCGGGCCTCGATCTGGATATCCACTTCCGTCGGCTCAGGCAGGACCGCGACGGTCGCCGCGCTGGTGTGAATCCGCCCGCCGCTCTCCGTCACGGGCACGCGCTGCACACGGTGGACGCCGCTTTCATATTTCAGCTTGGCAAACACGCCTGTGCCTTTGATCGCGACGACCACTTCTTTATAGCCACCCACATCGGAGGCGCTGACCGAAATCGGTTCAATCTTCCACCCCTGTCCGGCGGCATAGCGTTCATACATGCGGTACAGGTCGCCAGCGAACAAAGCCGCTTCATCGCCGCCCGTGCCCGCACGAATTTCCAGCATCGCAGGGCGGTCATCGGCAGAATCGCGTGGCAGCAACGAAATAGCGAGCGACGTCTCCGCGTTCGACAACTGCTGCGTTACAACGTCCAGCTCCTCAACCGCCATCGCATGCAAATCAGGGTCGGAATTATCCTGCGCCATAGCGCCAAGCGTTTCGATTTCCGTGCGCAAGCGCCGGACTTCGGCTGCAGCCTTGGCCACAGGCTCCAACTCGGCATATTCGCGCGAGGCGGCGACAAAAGCGTCGCCCTCCAACTGCCCCGAAGCCATCCGCGCCTCAAGTTCGGAAAAACGCGATTCAATCATCGCGATGCGGTGCGGGGAGATTTTCAATTCACGCCCCCCAAACCCCAAAATTGTCATTCCCGCGAAAGCGGGAACCCATGGTCTCATATTGCCGCACGCGATACGTTTTTGGTTCGCACGAAGACACGAAGACAAGGAGCAACTTCTTTATGCCTTCGTGCCTTTGTGCGAACCATTTTGCCGATAGACGTGATAGGCCCCAGCCTGCGCTGGGGCGACGGGAATTTGGATTCACGCAGAGGCGCAGAGGACGCAGAGAAACATTCCCCCCAACGTCATGCTGAACTCGTTTCAGCATCCATCGTGCCACAGAGACCGACGGGGCGAGAGGCGAAATGGACCCTGAAACAAGTTCAGGGTGACGGATTTGAGGGACAGTAATTTTCATTTTTTACCGATCAAAATCCATGAGTATGCGTTGTCAATTTCCGTTTCTTGAAATTCGAATTGCACCCCAAGTGCTTCGCTAATCTTGTTACGCATAGGCCTTTCGCTCGTAACGTTTAGGTCACGTAAGCGTACGACTCCGATTGCATTTTCGTGCCGCTCGACAGACAGTGCTCGCCAAGCCCCAGACGCCTTCGCTTTGAGATAGCGCTTTTTCGGGGAGCCAGTGTAAAGATACTCTGTTCTTAGCGGTCGTGGACCGTGCCGCACCGCCTCAGAGACTTGTAGCGCCAATCTATCCAATTCGGTTTGTTCGGTAAATACGATGACGTCGACACGGTCGGCGGCAATGGACTCCACCAACATCGCCAACCGCTCAATCCCAGCAGCCCAGCCGACCGCTGGAGTCGCCGGCCCACCGAGAGTCTCGATCAACCCGTCATAGCGCCCGCCACCCAGCACGGTCCCCTGCGCGCCAAGACGGTCGGTCACAAATTCAAACGCGGTGTGGCGGTAGTAATCGAGGCCGCGCACCAACGCGGCGTTGCGGGTCCACGCGACACCGGCGGCATCAAGGCCCGCCGTCACCGCGCCGAAGAAATCCTGCGCTTCGCCCGATAGATAATCGTCGATAACAGGCGCCGCATCGGCGACTGGGCGGTCCTTGGGGTCTTTACTGTCCAAGATACGCAGCGGGTTTTTCTCCAGCCGCGCTAGGCTGTCTTCGGACAACACGCCCTTATGGTCGTTGAAATAGCCAACAAGCGCCGTGCGCCATGCGTCACGGCTGGGCGTGTCACCCAGCGTGTTTAACTGCAATGTTACGCCGTCATCTATGCCCAGTTCCTTGAGCAACTGATCCGCCATGACGAGCAACTCAACATCCGCCGCTGGCTCCGCCGCGCCAATGATTTCGGCGTCAATCTGGTGAAACTGGCGATAGCGGCCCTGTTGCGGGCGCTCATAGCGGAACAATGGCCCGTGCACCGACAGCTTCATCGGCGCATATTGCTGCCAGCCATTGGTCAAATAAGCGCGTGCGATGCCCGCCGTAAATTCGGGCCGAAGCGTGATGGAATCGCCGCCGCGGTCTTCGAACGTATACATTTCCTTCGACACAACATCGGTCGCCTCACCCAGGCTGCGCGAAAATACCGCTGTGGGTTCAATGACTGGCAGTTGCAGGCCCTTAAATCCATACAGCCTGCGCACGCGTTCAAAGGTCGCGACAACATGCGCAAAGCGTTCCTCGGTCTCACCGAACATGTCTTGTGTGCCGCGCACGGCTTGGGGTGTCTGTATCTTTGCCATAATGAAGCGCCCTAGCGGCTAATTCTTGTTAGTGGAATAGGGCTGGACGCGGCGCGACGCATTCGCCAAAGTTAGCGTCATGAATCCACGTATATTGTCGCGCGCACTTGCCGCATTCGCCCTTTCCGCCAGCCTCATTTCCGCCGCATCCGCGCAGAATAGCGCGCCGCAGCCAGTCCCGATTGTCTCAACGATTCCCGAACCGCAGGACCGCCCGTTGACTGCGCCGATGATATTGCAGGTGGACGCAACGGACGTTGATCGCGCCATTTTCCAAGTGCGCCAGACAATTCCGGTTGAAGCGGGCAAGCCGCTCATTTTGCTTTATCCGCAATGGCTGCCCGGTAAGCATGGCCCGCGCGGTGCCTTGGCCGAAATGACTGGCCTAATGATCCGCGCCGGCGGCAAGACGCTGCGTTGGACGCGCGATCCGGTGCAGGTATACGCGTTTCACGTCGACCTGCCTGAAGGAGCCACCTCGGTTGATGTGGACTTTCAATTCACGTCACCCGTCCGCGAAAGCGAAGGTCGCATCAACGTCACACGCAATATGATGAATGTGCAATGGGAACAGGTCGCCTTGTATCCCGCAGGACATTTCACCCGCGCCATTCAAGTGAAACCATCGATTATTTTGCCCGAGGGCTGGACTGGCGTTGCCGCGCTTGATGGCGCCAGTATAAAGGGTAACCGCATCGATTATGGCGTCACCAGCTTTGAAACCTTGGTCGACAGCCCGATGTTCGCGGGGCCACATTATAAGAAATGGGACCTGGGGCATAATGTCACGCTGAACGTCTGGGCAGATGACGCGAAGTTTCTTGCGGCAAAACCGGAACAGATTGCGGCGCACCGCGCCTTGGTTGATGAATCTTTGTTGCTGTTCGGCGCAAAGCATTTTGACCGATATGAATTCCTGCTTGGCCTGACCGAGGAGCTGGGCGGCATTGGCCTTGAGCATCACCGCAGTTCCGAAAACACGCGCGAGACTGACTATTTCATCGAATGGGATGACAATATGTCCGAACGCGGCCTTTTGCCGCACGAATTCACGCATAGTTGGAACGGCAAGTTCCGCCGTCCAGAAACGATGTGGACACCCGATTATGCCACGCCGATGCGCGATAACTTGCTGTGGGTATATGAAGGGCAGACGAGTTTTTGGGACTTGGTGCTGGGCGCGCGCTCCGGGCTACAGTCCAAGGAAATGGTGCTTGCCGAATGGGCCAAATATGCCGGATTTTATGCGGAACAGCCCGGCCGTGCTTGGCGTTCGGTTGAAGACACCACGCACGACCCGATCTTTGGTGCACGCAAACCAAAACCCTTTGCCAGCCACGCGCGGGGCGAGGATTATTATAACGAAAGCTCGCTTATCTGGCTCGACGCCGACATGACCATTCGCGAATTGTCCAAAGGGACCAAGTCGCTCGATGACTTTGCCAAAGCCTTTTTCGGGGTGCGCGATGCCGATTGGGGTGTGCTGACCTATGATTTTGACGAGGTCGTCCGCACCTTGAACGCGGTGCAGCCTTATGATTGGGCGAAGTTTCTCGACACAAAATTGCGCCAACCCGGCCAACCAGCGCCGCTGGCAGGCATCGAAAAGGGAGGATATAAGCTCGTTTGGAAAGAAGAGCCCAATATATTCGACAAGGAATTGATGAAAGAAGGCAATGTCCTCAACCTTACCCACTCGCTTGGGATAAACTTGAACAAGGATGCGGTCGTGACGTCCGTATTTTGGAACAGCCCGGCGTTTAAGGCGAATATCGTCAATGGCGCAAAAATCATTGCGGTTAATGGCTATGCCTATTCAAAAGACGGTCTGACCTCCGCAATCAACGCAGCGAAGGACGCAAAAGCACCAGTCCGGCTAATCGTCGAGCGCAACAAACGTTTTGAACAAATAGACATCGCCTATTCGGGTGGTTTGCGCTATCCGCACCTCGAAACCACAGGCCAAGGTAAGACAGCGATTGATCGTCTACTCAGCCCGCGACGGACCAAGTAATAACAACGTGAAAGCATTCTCCCATGCGTATTGACCTCATCCCTGCGGGCGACAATGTACCCGAAAGCCTCAACGTCCTGATCGAGGTGCCTATTGGCGGCGAGCCCGTTAAATATGAATTCGACAAGGCATCGGGCGCGTTATTCGTCGACCGCTTCCTGCACACGCCGATGCGCTATCCAGCCAATTATGGCTTTGTGCCGCACACCTTGGGCGAAGATGGCGATCCCTTGGACGCCTTGGTCGTAGCCCGCTCCCCCATCATCGCGGGCGCGGTTGTAAAATGCCGTCCGATTGGTGTGCTCATGATGGAAGACGACAAGGGCGGCGACGAAAAATTGCTATGCGTTCCGGTGAACGAAACCTTCCCTTATTATTCCGGCGTCGTGACGTACAGAGACATGCCACCTATCGTCCTTCAACAGATCGAGCATTTTTTCACCCATTACAAAGACCTGGAACCGGGAAAATGGGCCAAGCTGAATGGTTGGGGTGATGAAACGGACGCAAAACGCATTATTATCGAATGCGTTGAACGTGCGAAGGAACAAGGTGTATGAAACGGATTGCGATGATTGGGGCAGCTTCACTGGCGCTTTCGGCTTGTGCCACCCCGGAAACCCGCGTCCGCACGGCATTGATGGATGCGGGGCTTTCGCAACCGATTGCCGCGTGCATGGCCGACCGGATGGTTGACCGCCTTTCGCTGATCCAACTGAACAAGCTGAACGGCCTGAAAAAACTGCGCGGGCAAGATATGCGCAAGGTGACCGTCGAGCAATTTCTTCGGCGCACCCGTGCGTTACAAGACCCTGAAATCTTGGGTGTTGCAACGTCCTCCGGATTAATCTGCGCGGTGAAGGCTTAGGGTCAGGACTTAGCCCGCACCGCCCGTTTAGCTGAATGCCTTCAGTAGAACCGACAGCCAGGTTTTTTCCGCTGCGGCAGGCGCAGGCGGCGCGAAGTCACCGCATTCAAGACATCTTGCCTGCACGCCCTTTACGCCCGTCAGCATGTCGAGATCAGCCGCGACGCGTTGCATGAACAGGCTTTGCTGCCATGCGGCATGGGCAAATATATCCATCGGTGCGTTCGATTGCGCCTGCTTCGGCATCAACCCCTGAAGCAGCGTGTCGGTAAAGCTGGTAGGCGGTTCGATATACACCGCATGCCAACCATCTGGTTTTAACCCCGCCCGCTTTGCCGCCTCCGCCAGAGCATCGTTCATATTACCTGACCGGTCTACCAACCCAAGCTGACGCGCTGTGCCACCCGCCCACACGCGCCCTTGTGCCACGGCGTCCACTTGCTCTGCTGTCTTTTTGCGCGCTGTGGCAACACGGGTCAGAAACTGGCGATAGCCATTTTCAATCGCGCTTTGTGCCACGCGGTCAAATTCGGGGCTGAAGCCGTTCAGCACATCGGGCTCACCAGACAAGGGCGTCGTCTTGACCCCGTCGGCATTCACACCGATTTTCGCAAGGCCCGCCTCGGCGCTGGGGAGCACCCCGAAGATACCGATAGAGCCCGTGATCGTTGAAGGGTCGGCAAATATCACATCGGCGGGCAACGAAATCCAGTACCCGCCGCTTGCCGCCAGATTGGCCATGGACACGATAACCGGAATATCCTTGGCCTTAGCCGCGGCAATCGCGAGGCGGATTTTTTCCGACGCCGTCACTGATCCACCGGGCGAATCCACGCGCACAACAAGTGCCTTCAAATCCTTGGTATCAAGTGCCTCATAAATTAGCGCGCTGATGGTATCGCCAGCCGCTGAGCCGGGGCCGCCCTCACCATCAACGATGGTTCCCGCGACTGTCACAACACCAATCTGCTCTCCAGCCGATGGCGGGCCATAACTGGCCAACAACGCATCCATAGGCGTATGCGCAAAGCCGCCGGTCGTCTTTTTTTCATCGGCGCCAACCTTGCTGGCGATGAATTTTCCAAAGGCGATTTTGTCGCCCAATGTATCGACCAATTTTGTCGACAGCGCCAACTGGCCAAGGTCGCCCTTTGCCCCCTCAACCGCATTAGCGGGATTGGTCAGCAATTGATCCAATTGCGCTTGCGGGCGGGCTTTGGCGACGTCAGCTTTCCATTGGCCCCACACCTCATCATACACGCCCTTGATCGCCATTTTCGATTCAGGCGACTGGTCAGACCGCATAAAGGGTTCGACGGCGCTTTTGAACGTGCCCACGCGATAGATATTGGCCTTTACCCCCAATTGGTCGAGCAATCCCTTATAATAAGGCTGCGATCCCCCTGGGCCTGCCAATAATGCACCGCCAAGCGGGTCCATCCAGATCTGCGTTGCGTGGGCAGCCAATTGATAGCTGTCATCGGTATATGCGGTTGCAAAGGCATAAACGGGCTTGCCCGCCTTTTTGACCGCATCGATGCTATCACCAATTGCGGTAAGGCTCGCTTGTCCGCCGCCCATGAAGCGTTCCATGTCCAATACGACCACTTTTATGCGCTCGTCGCTTTGGGCAAGCTTCAACGCGCGAATGATGTCGCGTTGACGGATTTCACCTACAGGGGACGCCGATGAGGTCAGTGCCATCAGCGGGTCGATTTCGGCCGGCTGTTCGGCAACCACGCCATCAAGCTTGAGCAGCAATGCACCATCGCGAACCATCGCTGGGTTCGGGTTTGCATTCAACAGCGCGAAAATGGCAGCAAAGAAAAGCGCCAGAAACACCAGCACAAGCAGGTCTTTCACACCGACCAAAATTTTCCAGCTAACGCGCATAAACTGCATTTTTTGATATCCTTCAGAATCTTACGTCGAATGTAAGCATTTCAGCAGCAATTTCCACCAATGTTCGACAAAAAGTTTTCCCATGGAAAAATCATGCGGACCGGAAACGCCTGAAATTGGGTCGGCAAAGGGCGCAGAAGCGACGCGGACAACAGAAAAGGGCCACTGAAATGATCCAGCGGCCCTTAAACATGGGTCAGCGGTCGGACGCCCGCTGCCGGAAGTTACTTTCATGCCGTGACCGGCATAGCCGACTTATTCAGCGGCCGATCTCCCGAACGGAATTGCCCGACCTCTTAACTGAACCATGAGACATCGGATCACCTCCTTTCGTTGAATGAAATTGCTTGCATCAAACATTTACCTGCCCTCCGCAGGTTCGAAAGTGAATCAAACTGCACTTACAAACAAGTCTTGTAATAGATTTTATTCTGGCTAAACTTATAGGTCTGCGCTGCGACAAATCGCGCCGCGATTATCATCGGCAATCTTCAACTATTCGTGCGATTTCCGCCCATGTCGGCAGAATGACGGGCTGCTGCCCCTCCATTTCAACCAACACGCGGCCACGGCTAAAGGCCATGGCATCCAAGATGGGATCGGTGGTCGCGATGTCGGCAGACAAATAGGCCGGGTTTGCATCGCTTGTTGTCACTGCCATCGTTTTTGTCATTGACGAGGTGCGAATGACCATGCGCGCACCCGGAACAGATGCTTCACGCGATAATGTGACGCGGCGGTTCTGTGCATCGCAGCGAAAGTTGATGGTCGCGTTGCGTCCCGGCGCGCCGAACTGCGCAACCGAATATCGGCCATCGCGGCGGTAGGTCCAAATGCCGGGCGTGAAGGGCCAGTCATTCCAATCACCAGTCAATCGCGGCGGCGGCGGCGGTGCAGCAGCAACCATTGGCGGTGCCGACACCGTCTTTGGGGGAATTGGAGGGGGTGGCGCAACGCAAGCGGCGAGGCCGAGAACGGCGAAGAGAGTGAGGAGACGAGTTTGCATCATTTTGTCTTATGGCCAAATCGTCCATGCTGCGCTAGCGCGTTGCGGCATGTCGACCAAAAAAATGCGATTAGATCAAATCATCCTTGATCGCGGCCTTGCCGAAAGCAAGACTCGCGCACAGGCGCTCGTCATGGCGGGCGTTGTCTATATTGGCGATGCCAAGGCGCAAAAGCCTGGACAGCAAGTCGCCGAGGATGCCGACATCAGCGTGCGGGGCAGCGACCATCCATGGGTGTCGCGCGGCGGCATTAAACTTGCACATGCGCTTGAGGCGTTCGCCATTGATGTCACCCACAACATTGCCATGGATGTGGGGTCATCGACGGGGGGCTTTACCGATGTGCTGCTCACGCATGGCGCAGCACGCGTCTACGCCGTCGACAGCGGCACAAACCAGCTCGCTTGGAAACTACGCCAGGACCCGCGCGTCATTGTCCATGAACAAACCAGCGCGCGCATCTTGACCGACGCACACATAACCGAACCCGTCGACCTCATCGTCTGCGACGCCAGCTTTATTGGCTTAGCCAAGGTGCTTGAGCGGCCATTATCCTTCGCCAAAAGCAAGGCGCAGCTTATCGCGCTCATTAAACCACAATTTGAAGCAGGCCGCGAAGAAGTGGGCAAAGGCGGCGTTGTGCGGGACGCAGGCGTGCACACACGCGTTTGCAACGAGATTAAAATGTGGTTGGTCGAAAAAAACTGGACAGTGCACGGCCTGACAACCAGCCCTATCACCGGGCCGCAAGGCAATGTCGAATTTCTAATATGGGCGCAAAATGCTTAGGGTCAGGACCACTTAAATCCACCTTCGCGGTTTGAGGCCATTTTGTTCAGTGCAAGGCGGCAAAGCGCAGGCTTAGTGGTTCTAAGTCAAGCTTTGCCAACGCAGCAATGGACAGTATGGGTCAAATCCGAAGGACGTCAAAATGGCTTCGATATCTTTGCCATTTTGACGCCGCGAAGGTGGATTTAAGTGGTCCTGACCCTAGCGACGATATGCACAAGACGGCGCCCACGGCCTAAGTCTTGTACATGCCGTTGACTCGCGGCGCGTACCGTTCACGAATGACATGGCGGCGGATTTTCATGCTGGGTGTCATCTCGCCATTTTCGATAGAAAAGGACTCATCCGCAAATTCGAACTGGCGCACTTTTTCGGTGACCGAAACATCCGCATTCACGCGGTCCACCGCAGCGCGCACAGCGGCCCGGAATTGGGGGTTGGCTTGCAGGTCGGCAAAGTCGTATTTCATGTCCTGCGCCTGCGCCCATTCCAACGCCCATTCGGGATCTGGTACGATCAGCCCGACAATATAGGGCCTTTTGTCGCCTGACACCATCGCCTGCAATATCTCGGGCTGAAGCGTGAGCATGCCTTCGATCTTTTGCGGCGCGATATTGTCGCCCTTGTCGTTGACGATCAGGTCCTTCTTGCGGTCCGTAATGGCAATCCGGCCACCGTCATCAATATGGCCGATATCGCCCGTGTGCAGCCAGCCATTAACGAGAACGCGGTCGGTTTCGGCCTTGTTGCGCCAATATCCCTTCATCACCAAAGGTCCACGAACCAATATTTCGCCATCCTCGGCGATTTTGACCTCCGTGTTTTTCAACGGCGGACCAACGGTGTCCATTTTGACACCTGCGCTTGGCCGGTTGCAGCTGATGACTGGACCGGACTCGGTCTGGCCATAGCCTTGCAACAGCGTAATCCCCAAGGATTGGAAGAACACCCCAATGTCGGGGTTCAGCGGTGCGCCCCCGGACACCATGGCCTTCATCCGGCCGCCAAAGCGCGCCTGAATCTTTGGCTTGATCGTGCGCGATAAAATCAATCGCATCGGCGCATCGACGAGGCGCTTGCGCCCTGAATAGTCACGTTCTCCGATGGTGAGTGCCTTGTCGAGCAGATAATTGGGCAGCTTGCCCTGCTTTTCGACGGCCTTGATCATCCGTTGGCGCAGGACTTCAAAAAGACGCGGTACCACCACCATGACCGTCGGCCGCGTTTCTTCGATGTTGGCGGCCAGCTTCTCCAGACCTTCTGCATAATAAATTTGCGCGCCAACGCCGATCGGCAGGAATTGCCCACCACTATGTTCATACGCATGCGACAAAGGCAGGAAGGACAAGAAAACCTCTTCTTCGTCCAAGCCAAAATCTTCCCGCAGGATTGCCGCCGCGCCGTCGGCGTTGTGCAAAATTGCGCCATGATGCTGCATCACGCCGCGTGGTGCCCCGCCTGTACCGCTGGTGTAAATGATGCATGCCAAATCGTCGCGGGTAACGGCGGCCATCGCCACTTCGCTGGCGCGCACGTCAGCATCCGTGCCTTTGACCATATCGGACCAGTGATGCATCGACAATTGACCCTGCTGCATCGCTGGCTGAGGGTCCATATAAATGATGAATTCCGCCTGCGACGATCGCATTGCCGCTGGCGTCAATGTCTTGGCAAGCTTGGCCGTCGATACGATGACGGCGCGCGCGTCGCTATTGTCCAAGATATGCTGATGGTCGCGTTCGGTGTTGGTGACATAGGTCGGCACGGTAACGCAACCTGCCGCCATGATACCCAAGTCGGCAATGCACCATTCGGGCCGGTTTTCCGAAACCAGCATCACCCGATCGCCCTTTTGAAGCCCCATCCGACGAAGCGATTTTGCAAAGCCGGCAACTTGCCGCGCAGCGTCCGACCAGCTGATCGAACGCCAAGTGTCATCATGTTTTGCCCATAAAAATGGCGCATCGCCGCGGAGGCGCGCACGCGCGAAAAACATGGTGACAAGATTAGGAAAGCTATCAAAATCGTCGAATTGCTCGGCAGCCACTATTCTCTCCTAAGGAACATTTTGCGGACCAATATAGGACTCTCAAAAATCACGCTAGCGCGCCAACGGGTTGGGCGCAACGTGCCGTTGGCGTTAACCGACATCTTCGGTCGGTGCTTCATCAACTGATCTCGGCACAGTTGTTTTCACCCTGCCCTTGGCGTCGATGGTGGACGAAGTGCCCTCGCTACGTGGGTCAGAGGCACCCGTCCAGCTATTGCCGACAAGCTGCGCACCGTTAACCTTTGAACCCAGATCGACCGGGCGGACCTTTTGCCCATATTTACCAAGCCCATCGGCCATCGCCGACAGCATTGTATTTTGCTCGACCTCAAGACCGCCATCGCCAAAATAGATATTCGGCAACGCAATAGCCTGATCCAATGGCAAGCCAAAATCGATTACGCCAATCAATGTTTTTGTGACATGCATGATGATCCGTTTGCCACCCGCCGAACCCAGCGCCAGAACCGCACGGCCTTCACGATCAAAAACAATTGTGGGCGACATGGATGACAATGGCCGCTTGCCCGGCGCAACGCGGTTGGCCACGGGCGCACCATTTTTTTCAGGCGCAAAGGTGAAGTCCGTCAGTTCATTGTTCAAAAAGAACCCGCCTGCGACGAGCTGGCTTCCGAAGGGGCCTTCAATAGTTGACGTCATATTGGCGATATTGCCATTGGCGTCGATTGCCGTAAAATGCGTCGTACCAGCCACTTCGCTGGAAATCGCGGCTGTCCGCGGCGCGGCACCGGGTGGATTGCCAGCAGGATAGTCGCTCCGCGCCTTTTCCGGATCAATCAGCGCCGAGCGCTGTTGAATATATTCGGGGTTCAAAAGCCCGGCTACCGGCACATCGACAAATGCATCATCGGCGAGATATTTTTCGCGGTCTGCATAGGCCAACTGCATCGCTTGGCCGATCAGATACCAGCTTTTGGGGCTATCCTTGCCCATGGCAGTCAAATCAAATCGTTGCAACGTGCCCAAAATTTGAAGCACGGTGGTTGCGCCCGACGAAGGCGGCGCCATGCCGCACACGACATACACCCGATAGGGCGCGCACACGGCCTGCTGCTCCTTGGCACGATATTGCGCGAGATCGCTCATCGTCATGTCACCGGGGTTCAGCTTGCTGGTAGTGACAGCATTCACAATCTGGCTTGCGACCGTCCCTGTATAAAAAGCGTCAGGCCCTTTTTTTGCCAGCAGCTTCAACGTCGCCGCAAGCTTTGGATTTTTAAGCCTCGTGCCCGCTTGCACGGGCTTGCCATTACGCCAATATATCGCCCGCGCTTCATCGAAATTGGACCAAAGCCGCTGAATGCCCTGCAACCGTGACTCTAGCGTTTTGTTGACGATGAAACCTTTGTCCGAAAGGCGGATCGCAGGCTTAAACACGGTCGCCCACGGCAGCTTGCCCCATTTGCGGTGCGTTTGCGCCATCAGTTGTATGTTGCCCGGCACGCCAACCGAATGGCCCCCCTGAAACGCCGCAAGAAAGCCAAGTGGTTTGCCATCTGGTCCAACAAAACGGTCGGCTTTCGCCGCCGCTGGCGCGGTTTCTCGTCCGTTTATTGTCGTCAGCACATTTTTCGCGCTGTCCTGATACAGCAAGAACCCGCCGCCGCCGATACCGCTCGATTGCGGTTCAACCACCGTCAGCGCAAGCATCATCGCCATCGCCGCATCAGCGGCAGAACCGCCTTGGCGCAGCATTTCAATCCCCGCTTCTGTAACACGGGGGTCAGCGGATGATGTTACCCCGACATTTTCGGCGGCTGCCGCTTGGGTAAAAAGGATGGCGGATGCGGTGAACGCGAACAGTGATTTTTTCATGTCCGCAACTTAGCCGCCTTCTGCGGATAAAGCCAAGCGCAGATTTATCCCTCGACGCCAATTGCCTCGGCTATGTTGGCAAACCCATCGGCCTGCAAAAGGCCCGCAAGCTGCGTATTGATCTTGCGCGCGAGGCCCGGCCCTTGATACACCAAAGCGCTGTAAATCTGCACCAAAGACGCCCCGGCGCGGATGCGGGCATAGGCGTCTTGTGCTGACGCAATGCCGCCGACGCCAATAAGCGGCATTTGCCCGCCGCTTGCCTTGCGGAAATCGACGATGCGTTGCTGCGCCATATCACGCAAAGGTGCCCCCGATAGGCCGCCTGCCTCGCCTGCATGGCGCGATACCAGCGCGGGGCGCGATATCGTCGTATTGGACACAATCAACGCAGCGATACCCCGCGATAGCGCTACGCCCACAATATCATCGATATCGGCGGGTTGCAGGTCTGGGGCAACCTTCAAGAACACAGGCGTATCCCGCATCCGCGCCGCCATCACCTGCGCCAGCAGGTCATCCAGCGCAGCCTTGTCCTGCAAGGCGCGGAGGCCCGGTGTATTGGGCGAGCTGATATTGACGGTCAAATAATCGGCCAACGCCTCCATATTGCGCACGCCAATGACATAATCCGCCACACGGTCGGCGCTGTCCTTATTGGCACCGATGTTGATACCAATCGGCCCCTTACGCGCTTTATCTGGAATATTGCGCAGCCGCGATATTGCCGCCTGCTGGCCTTCATTGTTAAAGCCCATGCGGTTGATGACAGCTTCGTCCTCCAATAAGCGAAACAGCCGCGGCTTTGGGTTGCCCTTTTGTGGTAACGGGGTCAGCGTCCCCACCTCGGTAAATCCAAAACCGAGTCGCAGGATTTCAACCGGAACCTCTGCGTTTTTGTCATAGCCGGGTGCAAGGCCAACGGGGTTAGGAAACAGCAAGCCCGCAAATGTCTGCGCAAGTGCCGGACTATGCGAACCAAGCGACGGAATCGGCAATATTTTTAGCGCGGCCAGCGACAGATTATGCGCCGTCTCGGCGTCAGCTTTGAACAAAAGGGGGCGTGCGAACGGGTACAACATGTCTGCGTCTATTCACGACTATCCCGCTAGGTGCAACGCTCCGTTCGTCGTCGGGCTGGACAATGTCATGGCAATTTGGCCGAAATTGTCAAAATAATCCGCGTAGAATGACGATTCCATGCAATTAAAATTTTACAATTTGTTACATTTTGCATGGGCGACCCGAGGACTTTGCTGTCGAAAGACAAAAGTTCTTTTCCTTTAAAGACCCGCTTTGTGCGGGTCTTTTTTTGGCTTTTGCCCTGCGCATGTTCAAACGAAGCTACGCATAGACGCTATTGGGTTTTCTCCGTCAAAAGCGGTGCTGCTACATCCTGGGCTACAGCGGCGGGCGGCTTTGCCTTGCGCCTACGCAAATTGGCACGCAACGCTTCGCGCAACCGCTCTGCCTTGATCCGCTCTTTGTCCTCTGCATCTTTTGCCAATGCCATTCTCCTCACTGCGCGCTGTCGCTGTGCCGCGCGATGCCAAATGGCAAGCCGCCACGCAAGCCGCTTGACATTAAGCCCCAGCCTTCGCATAGCGCGCCACCTTCGGTATTGCTGCTGTAGCTCAGTGGTAGAGCGCGTCATTGGTAATGACGAGGTCGGGAGTTCAATCCTCCCCAGCAGCACCATGGCTTTCAGGCCGCGCATAACAATAGCGCGCTTATTACACTTCGCAAAAACACACCGTCGCAATAGCATAGGCTGGGGCGACAGGTGGGGTATTTGTCCTCCCCATCGACTTGCGATGGGGAGGGGGACCGCCCGAAGGGTGGTGGAGGGGCCTCTTAACGTCGCAAGCCCCTCCGTCAGGCCTACGGCCTGCCACCTCCCCATCGCAAGTCGATGGGGAGGAATTAATACAGGCAGACTCCCCCCGCTCCCCGTCCGGCTGCGCCGTCCGACCCTCTCCCCCTAAAGGGGGGGAGGGTTGCAACCTTTCTCCCCTCACCCCCTTCAGGGGAAGAGGGGTTGGGGGAGAGGGGGCTGGGGCGATGGGGAAGATGCTGCGTGATTTGGTGGGCGGGCTGTTAAGGCGGAGTTGGTTTTACTGCCTTGCGGTTTATCCGTTTGTTCTGCTTGGCGGCTTCACGCTCCAGCGGATTGACCAAGGCTTCGTAGCGGCCAAACAGATGTTCGACGCGGTCACGGTCGCTGGCAAAGGGTGCAGGGCGGTAAAGCCGGTCCACCGCCAGATCGAGCGCGGCATGGGCCTTGCGCAGATTGCCGGGCATGGTGTCGGGATCGTAAAGATCGGCAAGGCTTGAGGTTGGATGCGCGGCGCGGGCATCCAGCACCGCTTGCGCCAGCGCTTCAATTTTGGCGCGTTGTGCGGGCGTGGCCTCGGGCCACGGGAAGGTGTTGTAGACGAGGCCGCTGGAAAAACGAAAACGGCTTTCCAATCTGCCCCCGATTTGTGCTAGCCACGCCATAAGCGAGCGGCTTGTAATAATTGCGAACTCCCAGAGAGTCGCATCGACCAAAAGATAAACAAGGTCACTTGGAATCGTTGGTGGTTCAACCCAGCCAATCGGGACATAGTCCCGCCGTTCAGAGCTCACCTTGGGAAACACCAGATAAGGCTTTTCTGGAATTACTGTCATTCCGAATTCGTTGGGGTGTCGTGCGGCTGCCAATGTCGATTTCCGTAAACTTTTTAGCCGTTGTTCCTTAACAATTTTGACGCGTGCAAGAGTGAGAGGCATGGATCGAAGGGTCGATGGGTCAATATCCTTCAAATTCAGGACCCATCGCAAGCCGCCATTTATGAAGTCGTCACCCGCCACATATGGATAAACGAAAGGTGCTGCAGCAGGCTCGGAAGCAAGCAGCGCGTCTCGACTGGGCCGGTCTAATACAAATTGACCATAATCAATTGGCTGGCTTCCCGTCCCCATGCGATTTGCACCGTTGATTGGACTGGAAGTTGACGCGACTGTTAAATGCCGATTCGCCACACCTTGTGCATCAAACAAATAAGCGGTCAGCGCCGCGTGCTGGCTTTCCACGGGATCGCCTTTGATATCGGGGTAGCTGAACAATCGTTTGTCATCGGGTTCATTGTCGCGGTGGGTCAGGCCGATGATGACGACATGGACATGCGCCTTGCCCCTTGCTTCGCTGCCCCAGCTAAAGGTCCGGTGCGCGAAGAAAATTTCCAGATGCAGGCGGTCGAAAAGGATAGGCCATAATTGCGCAACCTGTTCGCCTTGTGTGATCGAATTGGTGGAAACGAAGGCGATGCGGATGCGTTTGTTAAATTCCCTCTCCCCTTGCGGGCGTGGAGGGACCAGTCCCCCGGACTGGTCCGAGAGGCTCCACGGGTGGCCCGAAGGGTCGGGTGAGGGGGGGCGTCGCGTCTGCGGCGCATTGTTTTCTGCTCCGGCAGAGGCCCCCTCACCCGCTGCGACTAAGCTCGGCTGCGCCTCGCTAAGTCTCGCTCCCTCTCCCGCAAGGGGAGAGGGGGTGTTTGCCATATATTGCCCGGCCTTGATAAACCACGCCGCCACATAATCGAGTGTTCCGCCGCTGCCGCCTAGCCCCGCGATTCGGCGCACTTGCGCGCGTTGAAACGGGCTTTGAAATTTTGCCCCAATAAACGGCGGGTTGCCCATGATGTAATGACATTTTTCGGGTGGCAGCAAAGCCGCCCAATTAACCTCCAACGCGTCCCCGTGGATGATCTTGGCCGATTGTTTCAACGGAATGCGGGCAAAGCTTTGCCCAAAGGCAAGGCTCAATTCATTATTCGCGATATGGTCGGTCATCCACATCGCAACTTCGGCAATGCGGGCCGGGAATTCTTCAAATTCAATGCCATAAAATTGATCGACATTGACGCGGCTAAACGCCGATATGTCCATCACCCGTTGGCCGTCCCATAGTTCATGCAGGACGCACAATTCCAAGTTGCGCAATTCGCGATACGCAATCACCAAGAAATTGCCACAGCCGCAGGCAGGGTCCATAAATGTCAGGCGGGATAATTTGTTTTGGAATTCCTGCAACGCCGCCGCGCGCCCGGTTTTACGCGTCTTAATCTTATCAAATTCGGCCCTTAAGTCGTCAAGGAACAATGGCCCGATAACCTTCAGGATATTTGCCTCAGTCGTGTAATGCGCGCCCTTTGCCCTGCGTTCTTTTGCGTCCATGACCGATTGGAACAATGAACCGAATATGGCGGGCGACACCTTGCCCCAGTCAAAACGCGCGGCATCCAAAAGCATTTCGCGCATTTTCTTGTCGAACACCGGCGTCCGAATATGCCCTGCAAATAACGCGCCGTTGACATAAGGAAAGGCGTTGAGTTCGCCCGAAAGACCCTTTTGCCGGGCATCCTCATGCGTGTTGAGCACATCGAATAATTCGATCAGCATCCGACCGGTGTCGCTACCGTCTTCCTTGGTATCCGCCTCAATCAACTGAAGAAATATGTCCTTCGGTTCAAATATCCCTGTATCGTCGGCGAACAGGCAGAACAGCAATCGCACCAGCAACTGTTCCAGATCATGCCCGGTGTAATTGGCATCCTCCAACGCATCATGCAGCTTGCCCATCAGTTCGGCAGCCTTAATGTTGACCATGGCTTGCGTGCCGAAACTGACACGGCGGCCAAGGATGAAGGCGAAGCTTTCGATATGCTTGTGCAAATCGGCCAAGCGGAAATTGGTGGCGCGTCCGGTTTCGAGGTCGACCAAATTCCATGTCTGAAAATCGCAGGTCAACACATAACGCGGCTGATCCTCCGCACGGATACCGTCGATATAATCCATCGCCTGCACGCCCGCTTTGTTCAGGTCGAGCCGCGCGCTTTTTTGTTCGATCAGCAATGTTTTGGGCCAGAACAGGTCCATAAAGCCGTGTTTGCCGTTAAGCAGTTTTACGCGCTGTTCATAGGTGGCAACTTGTTTGCGTTTAACGCCGAAAATTAGAAAAAATTGTTCGTAAAAGGGCTGCGTTTCACCCTTTTCATAATGCGCGTCGGCCCAATCATCGCTAAACGCCTTGGCGCGTCGTTTTATTTCGTCCCAGCCAAGCCGCATACAGAAAAACTCCCCTTTCGCGGCGTTGTGCCTGTATCGCCGCAGGCAATCAAGCGCCTTTGGGAATCACCGTAACAAATGCGTCCTCCCCGAAATAGCTGTTCTTCGGATCACCGCACGCTGCGCGCGACTGGCATCACACCCCCGCTTTTGCATCGGCTATTCCAGATCAGTCCTTAGGGGTTCCTTGTATTAGCGTATCAATAACCAGAACAAGCCGCTTCTCACCTGTATCGCCAACAGGCGGGGACCGGTGGAAGCAGGGTGGGTGATCGGACGCGTATGTTCGGCCCTTGAATAGCGCGATCGCACCGGTTGGAACTCTCTCCAAATAATATTCCAACCCATCATTGGCCACGCCGTTTGGGGCATAATCCGTGCCCGGTCCGCTATATGTGGTGATCAATCGAACATCTGTGTAGTCGGCGTGCACCTTCTTGCAGGCGTTGGTTGTAATCCCTTCCATTCGGACACGGACGGCATCGGTCTGCATAAGCAACATGAAGCGCTGTACCAAAACCGCAATGTCCGTGCACAACGCATCGGGTAGCTCGGCAAGCTGCGCCAATACAGTTGCAAAGTCACCTTCGGCCCGGATCGCAAACGGTGCTCTTTCAAGCCACGGCGCGATAACTGTGTCCGGCACCGGCGGTGTGCGCTGTTCGACAATTAGTGGGCACTCTCGCGCATGAATGCGAGACCAGTCCTCGACGGCATCGGCATAGGCGCTCATGATCATACGAGTTCCAGCGCCGTCTGCGCTTCGCCCCACGCCGGGAAAGGATCGGACAGGCTGGCCCACCGATCAGGTTCAAAGGAGTCCGACTTTACCAGACAGGCGTCAAGCGCCCCACGGATCTTCGCTTCGTCCATACCGATGCCGATAAACACGAGTTCCTGCCGCCGATCGCCCCAGACAGCATCCCAGTGCCTCAGAACAAACTCTTCAAAGCTGCCGTCCTCGGGCCAGCGGTTTTTAGGCACCGCCGCCCACCAACTGCCCATCCGGCTTACCGATTTCTGCGTTCCGGCAATCGCCAGTTCCCCTAAGAAGTCGCTGCGCGTCGCCAGCCAGAAATGCCCCTTGGCGCGTATCACTTTGTCTAGGCCGGTGCCGGTCAGGAACCGATAAAACATGGCCGGATGAAAGGGGCGCCGTTGACGGTAGACAAAACTTTCGACCCCATATTCCTCGTTTTCCGGGCGGTGGCTGGCGTAATCGTAAAGTTCCTTCATCCACAGCGGGTGCTTTTCGGAATTTTCCTCATCGTAAAGGCCGGTGTTGAGGATCGTGCCGAGCGGCACCTTGCCACGGTTCGCCTCGACGATTCGTGCGTCGGCGTTGAGCGAGGCAACAACTTTTTTGACTATGGTGAGATGCTCAGCGGATACATCTTGCGCCTTGTTGACAACCACCACATC
This sequence comes from Sphingorhabdus sp., assembly GCF_050921905.1. Lineage (NCBI taxonomy): Bacteria > Pseudomonadati > Pseudomonadota > Alphaproteobacteria > Sphingomonadales > Sphingorhabdaceae > Sphingorhabdus > Sphingorhabdus sp. Next base: position 1,353,473 of record NZ_CP050888.1, read on the forward strand.
AGCAAACTCGATCTGCTCAACCAGCAGGTTAACAAGACTTCGGTCGTCGCCATCGCCAGCCGTTTCGCCGCGCTGGCTCAGTAAATCGCTGCTGGAATAGTCAGTCAGCAAATTGACCGCATCAACAACCGTTACCATCGTATCAAGGCGCGAAACGTCACCTAAGCTCTCCCCGGCTTCGTCGCGGAACGAGAAAGTTGCAGCGACCGGCAGTGGTTCGGAAATACCGGTGCTTTCGATCACCAAATAATCGAACCGTCCCTCTTCGGCGAGTGTGCGCACTTCTTTGAGCAGATCATCGCGGAGCGTGCAGCAGATGCAGCCATTTGTCATTTCAACCAGTGCTTCTTCCGAACGGGACAAGGCGGCTTCACCGCCACGCACGAGATCGGCGTCGATGTTTACCTCGGACATGTCGTTGACGATAACGGCGACGCGCTTGCCCTCGCGATTAGCGAGGATGTGATTGAGCAGGGTAGTTTTTCCCGCGCCGAGGAAGCCAGACAGGACGGTGACCGGGAGGCGGTTGAAGTTCGAATTGTTCATAGCTGGGTTGACCCGTTAAGTTATGATATACTATTACATGTTAATTAGCATCGTCTAAACCGCTCTGTCCACCCACTAGTTGAAAGATATGATGGATCAACCGCACCCCCCGCAAACACGCTATGATGCTGCGGCGATTTTAGCTTCGGGGCTGTGCCTGGTGCACTGTCTGTTTCTACCAGCACTGCTCTTCATGATGCCGGCCCTGGCGGTTTGGATAACTGTGCCGGAAAGTTTTCACTTCTGGATGCTTATCATCGCTGTGCCAATCAGCCTGATGGCTCTCTATATAGGGCTACGTCGGCACAGAAACTGGATGCCGATCATGATTGCTATGCCTGCCCTGATATCTTTGACTGCTGGTGCGTTGTTATTCCATGGCATGGTTCTGGAAACTTGGCTGACTGCTGCGGGGGCCTTTGTCCTTAGCTTCGCCCATCTCCTCAATCGTCGTCATTCGAACATATGATTTGCTGTGTAGAGCCAGCCGAAAAGGTAGCTTGGCAGAGAATTACGGAATTACCGTAACAGATGCGTTACCCCCGAAATAGCTGTTCTTCGATCACCGCACGCTGCGCGCGACTGGCATCAAACCCTTCGCGAGTGCAGCGAGAGCCAAAGCAATAACCACATGATACACATGCCAGGCTATCGCCTCATCAAGCCACGCCGCACGCCGGATGAACAGCGTATTTGCAAGCATCACGGCGCAGGCAATAGGCACAAGCCATAAAGGCCGCGATGCGCCCGGTCGCATAATGGAAGTAACACAGGCAAGCATGAGGGCCAATAAGAACACGGGGCCTAGCAAGGGTTGCGCGAACCAAAAGATCGCGCAGGCAGCAGATAATATGGCGGCGATTATTCCTATCTCTTTTCGGCCCTCAGAAGGGAAGAGATAATGCGACACCATAGCCAAGGCACCGGCAAGGCCTAATGTTTGCGAAGCACCCGCATGCAAAGCAGCAAGCGCGTCCTGCAAACCACCCCCAAAACGCACTACCCCGACACCGGCCGCTATTCCAAAGCACGCCATGGCAAATGCCGGCAAAGCCTTTCCGTTTCGCCAAAGGATGTTTCCAGCAAAGATCGTGACGAGCAATATTGCCGCGTCGGATAGTGCGTAATGGGCAGGCATTATATTCTCGGCAGTGGTGCTGTGACGTCATTATTGGGCAGCAAACCCGCCTCGCGTTTGATGTCTGCTGATGTCAAACGCGAGCCATCATGGCTCCAGCCGGGCGGCGCAAAAATGTAACAAAACCTCTGCCATAAACTCAGCCCGCGCTGCGTCGCATCTTGCGCAATACCGACATATTCATGCGTTAAGATTGTAACTGGGTTAAATGTCTCCAGGTTTTTGACCAGGCCATAGTCAACCGGCACGGCGCGGTCCTCCTCAACAAATGTGCCAAACATCCTATCCCAGATAATCAACGTACCGGCAAAATTCGCATCCAGATATTCTGGATTTCGACCATGGTGCACGCGGTGATGGCTTGGCGTGTTGAAAATATATTCAAACCACCTTGGCAAACGGTCGATCGTCTCGGTGTGGAGGAAGAATTGGTAGGCTGCATTCAAGACCCCACAAAAAACAACCAATACAGGATCAAAACCGATTAAAATGAGCGGAATCTTAAGCATCATCGTGCCCGTAAAGTGCTTCATCCAACTTTGGCGCAGCGCAATGGGCATGTTAAAGTTGGTGGAAGAATGATGGACCACATGCATGGCCCAACCCCAACGGACGCGGTGGCATATCCGGTGGTGCACGTAGAACCGCAGATCGTCGAGCACGAAGCACAACAGGAACGATCCCCAAGTGATTGGTATTTCGCCAATGGCAAAGGGTGCCGCCGCAAATAAAGCGGCAGTGGTGATAAAGGCAAATATTGCATTTACAGGATCACTTGCGAGCCCCAGAAAAATCGAGAGAGCTGAGTCTTTCAACGGCACATCACCCTTGCGCTTGAGAAAGCGAATAGCACCCAGTTCGAGCAAGATACCCAGTGCAAAAGCAGCAAGTACTATGACGAACCAATTTTGGTTGATGAACTGCCCTATGGTCACACATTTCTCTCCCATGATTGATGACAGAGATAGACGGCCTAAAAAATTAAAAAATTGAATAATAAATGCATATTATGTAATTATTGGAACATGAATATAAATCTGAATAGGCTATCCCGGTTCGTCGCCGTGTATCGCAACAAAAGTTTCAGCCGGGCCGCCAACGAGCTCGGCATGACACATTCGGCACTGACCAAATCGGTTCAAATGCTCGAACAAGAACTGGGCACAGAATTGTTTAACAGGACCACGCGCAGTGTTGTCCCCACCGATGCCGGCAACCGCCTTGCGCAGCGGGCTGAGGAGCTTTTGGCTTTAGCGGACCAAATCGGAGATGAGGCCTTATCCGGTACACGACATTTGCGGCTTATTGCAGGCCCCGCAGTGATGGAAGCATCCTTAGCGCCAGCCCTCACGTCATTTTACAAGGCACATCCCAACATTCGCGTCACGGCGGAAACCCTTCCCCTCGATATAGCCGCAGGCCGTTTACGCCAACGGGAGGCGGACATGTTACTTTTTCATTCCACCAGCGTTAGCGCCATTCCCGAACAGCGGTTGTTTCACATAAATAAGATAATCGACGAGGCCTATGTTGCCGTGATGCGCAAAGACCATCCGGTGTTGCAACGCGCCTTTGGCCCGGATGAGATGCTTCAGTATAAATGGGCCATTCCTGGCTATGATAGAAACTACCGATCTGCAATTCCGTCAGACATAGAAGAAAAATATCGCCGCTCCGGTTTCCCACATTACCGCGTTCTCAGTCTCGTGTCTTGCCTTGCTCTGGTGGCTGAAAGCGACATGATTACCTTATTGCCCGCCTCCTTCGCAAACAGGGAAGCACGTGCGCTCGACCTTGCGGTCATGCCCATGCCCTTAAGCGATGGTGCCCGGTATGACGTCAGCGCCATCACGCTCAAAAATGATAATCCGGACCCTGTGTTGCATGCGCTGAAGAACGCTTTTGCGATACAAAGGGACGCTTGCTAGGGCCATGACCACTTAAATAGTTCGTTTCAAGAATTGTTGTGTTACCAACAGCTATACAGTTACACATAAGGCGGATGATGGCAAAAACCACTCTCGAGCGCGGAAAGCCCAGCCGAATGACCGCTTGGATCATGCGCCTCCCTTTGGCAGATCAGAACCCAGTTTTGCAGTTGGCTTGCACATTAGCTATGTTCGCTGCGGCTTGGTTTTTGCGCGTTGAGACCGCTCCCATGCTCCCGCCGGGATTTCCCTACGTCACATTTTTTCCGGCGGTCATTATCACTTCATTCCTGTTTGGCATTCGGTTTGGATTGATATCGGCGGTGCTGTGTGGCGCGGTTGCGTATTATTACTTCCTCACCCCCGCTTATTCGTTCAGCATCGCTGGAAAGCAAGTTGCGCTTGGTTTTTACGTTTTTGTGGTGGCGACCGATTTGTTGCTTGTTCACGGTATGCAGGCGGCCAACCAGCAATTGATTAAAGAGCGCGAGTTAAACCTTAATTTGGCGAATGCAAAAGCAGAGCTGGTCCTCGAACTGCAGCAGCGGGTTATCGAACGAAAAAACGCCATCGATGACTTGCGTGAAAGTGAAGTTAAAACACATCTGGCAACTGAAACCGCCGGTATTGGCCTTTGGCAATGGCATATTCCAACTGGGCACGTCACGTGGGACAAAGCAATGTTCGACCTATATGGGATGCCTCCAACCACAGATGGTCTGGTGAAATATGAAGACTATATGGCGAGCGTCCATCCTGAAGACGCGGCCAACCAAAATGCTGTTTTACTAGACACTGTAAGCAGGTGCGGCGCAAGCAAACGTGAATTTCGGATCCTTCCACGCGACGGTGGTGACGTTCGATACATTCGCGCTGTAGAAACAGCACGTGCGGGTCCCGATGGACAGACCGAGTGGGTAGTTGGCACTAATCTCGACATCACGGAGGAAAAAAATCGGGAACGCCACATTCAACTTCTCATGGGTGAGATAAACCATCGCGCCAAAAACCTCCTAGCCGTCGTTTTATCCGTCGCAAGCCAGACACGCGGGGTGGATCATGCCGATTTTCTGAAAAAATTCTCTGCCCGAATCCGATCCTTGGCCGCTGGTCAGGACGTTCTTGTCGAAAATCAGTGGAAGCGGGTATCGCTCGATGCCCTGATCCGTGCCCAGCTCAACCATTTCAAAGATCTTATCGGGTCGCGCATTACGATCTCAGGAGATAGTGTGCAATTGTCGCCAGCGGCAGTCCAGACAATTGGAATGGCAGTGCACGAACTCGCCACAAACGCTGCCAAACACGGCGCGTTATCAAATACAAAAGGTCGCATTGACATAAGTTGGCAAAAGATAGCGGGTAAGACCTCTGATCGCCTTGTCATGCGCTGGATCGAGTCTGAAGGCCCTCCCGTTTTTCCGCCAAAGGAACACGGATTTGGTTCAATGGTCACAGGTAAAGTTGTTGAGATGGGCCTCGGCGGAGAAGTCACGGCCAATTTTGCACCAACAGGCTTTTCCTGGCAGCTCGATTGTCCTTTTGACCAAATCAGCGAACGCGCCGCATGAAGGGTTCCAAGACGCCGCTGAACTAGGGCCGTCCTTATAATGCGGCTTCCCGATGACTTGGCACGCCGTTTACGACGGATGCATCGACGCCTCGGGTCAGGACCACTTAAATCCACCTTCGCGGCGTCAAAATGGCAAAGATATCGAAGTAAAATGTCCGCCGTAGGCAGTCATTCTGCCTGCAAGGGCATTTTGTTTCGAGATCGAAGCCATTTTGGCGTCCTTCGGATTTGTCCCATATTGTCCATTGCCGCGTTGGCAAGCTTGGACTTAGAACCACTAAGCCCTGCGCTTGCCGCCTTGCACTGAACAGTATGGCCTCAAACCGAGAAGGTGGATTTGAGTAGTCCTGACCCTAGGTCGCGGGCAATTTCGCGTGCGGTCATTTTGGCCGACATCATCACCGACGGCGTGCCGCCACCTGGCTGCGTCCCTTGGCCTACCAGATAGAGATTGTGCACATCTTCAGACTTATTATGTGGGCGGAAAAAGGCGGTCTGCGTCAAAACAGGTTCCACGCCAAACCCATTGCCAAGATAGGAACCCAGCGTTTCTGAAAAATAATCCGGCGTGATGAAGCTCATATGCTTCAACCGCGCGGCAAGATTGGGGATATAGCCGCGCTCTTCCAAGAAGGTCAGCACCCGCGCGCTCAGCTTTGGCCCTTCGACATCCCAGTCGATGCCGCTGGCGTTATTAGGCACAGGGATAAGCGTATAAGCGGCATGATGGCCCGCAGGCGCCATGGCCGGATCGGTCAGGGTCGGAATGTGCAGATATTGCGAGAAGTCCGGGCTCATCACCTTCTTCTCGAAAATCTCATCGAGCAAAGCTTCGTATCGGGGGCCCAATATGATGTTATGATGACGCAAATCAGGGTCATTGTCGCGGCATTCATAGCCGAAATAAATTACCATCAACGACATGGATTGCTTACGGAATTTCACCAATGCATCGCGGTTAATGCGCCGATGCGCCTTATCGACCAGCTTGAGATAGGTCGTTGCGTAATCGGCGTTCGACACCACAACATCCGCAAATATCGTTTCACCGCTTGCAAGCTCGACGCCCTTGGCAACGCCGTCTTCCACCAGTATGCGTTTCACCGGTGCATTGAGCCGCAACCGGCCGCCCATTTCTTCAAACTTTTTGACTAAAGCTGCCACCAGAGCGCCTGTGCCGCCCTTGGCGTAATGAATACCCCAAGTCTTTTCGACGAAATGGATCATCGCATAAATCGCCGGCACCTTCATCGGGTTGCCGCCAACCAGCAACGGTTCAAAGCTGAATACCTGCCGCATTTTGTCTGACTTGAAATATTTGCTCACCATCCCGAACAGCGACCGCACCGCGCCAAGCTTAAGCAAATCAGGTACAACGCGCAGCATCGATCCAAGGCTTCCGAAATAGGTATATCCCAGCGTCAAAAATCCACGTTGGAATATGGCTCTGGCTTGATCGTGAAAGGCTTCATATCCCGCAAGATCCTCGGGCGCCAACCGCTTGATCTGCGCCCGCGTGCTGACGGGATCGCCATCATAATCAAAAAACGTGCCGTCATCGAAATAGATACGGTAAAATGGAAGAATCGGGACTATTTCGACATATTTGCTGGTATTGGGTCCGCCCGAGATGCCTTCACGCACGCGGTTATTTTCATCCAAGACGTGCGGCGGAAAGTCCGGTTCGCCAAGCATGGCATGGTCTTGTTGCAGGCTAAACAATTCCTCAATGAAATGCGGCACGGTCAGAACCGTCGGCCCCATATCAAAGACAAAGCCATCGGCCTTGCGGACATAGGCACGGCCGCCGGGGGCATCCAATGCCTCGACGATTTCGGTGTCAAAGCCAAGGCTTTGTAACCGCATGGCGCATGCTATGCCGCCAATACCTGCACCAATGACAACTGCTTTACGTCGCAACATTCTGGATAACCCCTAATGGCCTCGCTGCTACTGCCTAAAGCGCCGCGCAACAACCTAGATGTTATCCTAGGTTATGTTGGGGGCTATTGTCAGCGGCGTTACAGCGGCAGGATGATCTCGCGCATGATGCGGTCGGTTTCGGTCAGGATTTTGATGATCTTTTGATAATGGACGACATCGTCGAACGACAACGCCCTGCCCTTGCGGTCCTTCAACCATTTCTGCGCGGGCTGATAGCCGCCGATGTGAAATTCCCATGCAAGCGCAGGCACATTTTCAAAATATTGGTCGGGGTTGATATGGACACGGCCATACTCCCCTCCCGCCTGCGGGAGGGGAACGTAGGCAGGCTTCTCCACCACATTGTCGTCGCCGTCTTCTCTGGCCCCACTGAATGGATAAGGCGTCGCACCAATGGCAGCATCCTCCATCAGGTGCAGGCGGCGCAATTGGCCGCCCTTTTCGGCAACATGCGCAAAGATCTCTGGCGAGGGCGGATAAGGAATGCGCGGGAAATCGATTTTCAAAAACTGCGCATAAGTCGCGCGGTAATCGGGCGCGTGCAGCACGCCATAGATATAATCAAACACCCGCAATTCGTCGGGATAATCCTCCCCATCGACTTGCCCTTCGACTGCGCTCAGGATGGAGGGGGACCGCGCCGAAGGCGTGGTGGAGGGGCCATCACCATTAGAGGCCCCTCCGTCAGTCGCCGCTATCGCGCCAACTGCCACCTCCCCATCGCAAGTCGATGGGGAGGGTTGCAAACCCGCCTTTGCCTTAATCTCGGCGTCACTCCCCTCACCCCCTTCAGGGGGAGAGGGGCTGGGGGAGAGGGGGCCAGAGCCATGCGCTATGCCCGAAGGATGCGCATACGCCCCGCCATCGGCGGACTCCCCCCGCTCCCCGTCCGGCTGCGCCGTCCGACCCTCTCCCCCTAAAGGGGGGGAGGGTTGTAACCCCGCACGTTCCCTAATCTCGGCATAGATTTTGGGATCAAAATTCACCCGCCGACTTCCATCGACGTTATCGATTTGGAACAAAGGAAAGTTTACATTTCCTTCTTTCGTTTTCGTTGAAATTGCGCAGCTCTCAGCGACTAAATCGGAAACAAAGATGTGATAGTATTCGCCAAATGCAACTTGCCTAGGGGTCAGTATCGTGAGGTTTTCTTGATCAACAATATGCGAGTTAAATTCAGGTCGCGGATAGTCCATCGCAACAGGATGTAGAATGCTCGGCCTTGCATCAAATGGCCGATAAAGGCATTTCTTGATTGTAGCATAGGGGTCATCGAGATTTTTTGCAGCCTCTCGCGCAGTTTTTATCTGCCAGTCGCGATTGTCCTTTAGCCCATGCTTAGCAGCGACGTCTGCGTCCGGTGCATCTGAGCGAAAATCATCTAGTCGCTTGCGTAAACTGTCGTCATCAAAGGCAATCGCAAAATCATCGCGATGAGTTTGAAAACCTAATGCTCGATTTGCAAATAGTTCGGATATTTTGAAACCGTTCAAATACAGAGCTTCGACGTCATAATCTCTAGGAACGAAAGCAAATTGGTTTGCTTTGTTCTCGATTTTAACAAAACCCGCATCACGAGTTTCAAGCTGCCATAAAGCTTCATTTTTTGCTGTGCGACCGCCCCACAAATCTCCATGCCAGACTTCCGCTAGATCGTTTTGCTGCCCAGCAGTTTTCGACCGCTTTACGCCGATAATTATTGCAACCCCTTGCATAATATCGAACACGTTCTTGTCGGCACCGCCGTCGGGACTAACTTCCTTCTTTTTTGAATTACCATGCAAATCAAGAACGTAAATCTTGTCAAATGTCTTGAGTAAGTGCCAGCGCATCCCCCGAAATGTCGGGTTGTCAAGGTAGCCGTGGTTCGTGATGAACCCTAAAATACCTTCGCCAGTTTTAGCTATCATCTGCTCGGCAAAACGAATGAACTTTACATAGTCATCATTGATCCATTTCGGGTTGCGCTCGTTCAGCTTAACTTGGCCACCCGGCTCTTTCTTGTAAGCTTCCATCAAGCCCATGATCCAATCACCCTTATTGGCGCTTTCGCCCGAATAAGGCGGGTTCCCAATCACGCACATGATCGGCGTATCGCGCTTGATGGTGTTTGCGCCCTTGGCTTCCTCGCTTAACCACCGCGCAAAGGGCAGGGTCTGCTCGACCCGCTCGCCTTCTTCCAAGCTGTTGGTTAGGTATACGCCCAATCGCGGCGGGGTGCTGCTGGGTTTATAACCCATGTCGGTCAACATCATGTCCAGCTTCAAATGGCACATGGCGTAACTCGCCATCAGCAGTTCGAAACCATGCAATCGCGGGATCAAATTTTCCTCGACATAGCCGGACCACATGCCCGGCGCGATATCCTTTACCTGCGCGGCAATCTGCTTAATCGCCTCGGCCAAAAACGTGCCTGTGCCGGTGGCGGGGTCGAGAATTTGGACGCGGTGGACGTCTTTTTTGATGGTGAGCGGCTTGCCGGTTTTCGGGTCATTTTGGCCTGTGTCCCAATCAATCTGAATCTTGCTGGTGTCGGCAATACCGCGTGGCAAGTTGAATTCGGTTTTCAGGACATCATCCACCGCACGGACAATGAAATTGACCACAGGTTCGGGCGTATACCAAACGCCGCGCGCCTTGCGCTTGGCGGGATTATATTCGGCCAAGAAGGTTTCGTAAAAATGCAGGAACGGGTCATTGCGCGCGGTGAATTTGCCAAAATCCTGCATCAACGCACCCACGTCGCAGGCGCGAAACACATCGCATAAATCGTCAATCATCCGGCGCAGGCGGTCATCCAGATTATTACCAGCAATATACACAAACAGGTTGCGCAAAAACGGGTTGGATTTGGGCAACAACTCCAACGCCTCGGCCCGGTTGAACGTGCCAAGCGAATTGTCATGCAACCGCGCCGCGAACAGGCCGTATGCAATGGTCTCGGCATAGACATCCGCGAAATCGGCAATGGTAATGTCGTGAATCAGGCTTTTCTTGAAACCTTCATATTGGTCGGTCAGCTCTGTTTCGATATTGTTGTTTTTGTCGGCCATCAGGGCGTTGCCCATGATATCTTTGATAATCACCGCCTTCCCCGCCATCATTTCGGCAAGCTGTTTGGCGGTATTGATGCTGATTGGGGTTTGGCTGGCAAAATCCTTCAGCAACATTTCGAGGCGTGGGAACTCGTCCGGCCGCGCGGGCAGCGTAGGGACCAAGTCGGCGATGCTAACAAAGCCGGTGACTTCGCCCTTCACAATAAATTCGAAATCGGTTCCGTTGGTGTAAATCAGGTTTGGCAGACCTTTTTTATACCGTTCCTTTTGTTCGCGGCTGTAATCGCCAGCGCCAAAGCGGCTAATGTCCTTGCGCAAATCCTTTGCCTCGCACCAGCCGATGGACACGCCATTGCGGGCAAACACAAAATCCGGCGCACCGACCGCGCTTTGCTTGGGTTCATTGATGACGGTCAGGTTTTCATCGATAGATTTGAACAACCCCGCAAGCGCGGGGCGGTAGCTATGCTCGGTGGCTTGGCCACTTTGCGCAAGCGACCTAATATTGTTCAGATAGCTTTGAATATCCATCGCGCTCGCAGTTCATTTTTATGTAAACACTTGTAAACTGGACCGTTTACGACATTTTGTGACAGTTTGTTCTTGTCTTGTCCATGGGAAATTGGGGGCATCCGCCCTTTCCTCCCCATCGACTTGCCCTTCGACTGCGCTCAGGATGGAGGGGGACCGCCCGAAGGGTGGTGGAGGGGCACGCTCTGGTTATCCTGACCTTCTGGTGTGGTGATACCCTGAACGTGCCCCTCCACCAGCTTCGCTGGTCCCCCTCCCCGTCCCGGGGAGGAATTAATACAGGCGGGTGCTAATTCTATCCTCCCCATCGACTTGCCCTTCGACTGCGCTCAGGATGGAGGGGGACCGCCCGAAGGGTGGTGGAGGGGCCAGCACCGTCAGATGCCCCTCCGTCAGTCGCCGCTATCGCGCCAACTGCCACCTCCCCATCGCAAGTCGATGGGGAGGGTTGCAAACCCGCCTTTGCCTTAATCTCGGCAAGCTCCCCTCACCCCCTTCAGGGGGAGAGGGGCTGGGGGAGAGGGGGCCAGAGCCATGCGCTATAAGCGAAGAATAAGCATACGCCCCGCCATCGGCGGACTCCCCCCGCTCCCCGTCCGGCTGCGCCGTCCGACCCTCACCCCCTAAAGGGGGGGAGGGTTACAACCCCCTCCCCCCTTACCCCCCTTGACGCCGCACGCGTTTTCCCGTCATGCGCTGCTTATGCGTTTCTTTTCCGACAATGCCGCCCCGGTGCATCCTGCCGTCATGCACGCCATGGCCGATGCCAACCATATCGACACCGCTTATGACGGTGACCAATATAGCGCACGGTTGGATGCGGCGTTTTCCGAAGTCTTTGGCTGCGATGCCGCCGTCTTGTGGGTGGCGACGGGCACCAGCGCGAATTGCCTTGCGCTTGCATCCATAGTGCAGCCGCATCAGGGCGTCATTTGCCACCGTGAGGCGCATATTGAGGTCGATGAATGCGGCGCGCCGGGTTTCTACACCGCTGGCGCGAAATTGATGTTGATTGACGGCGAAGGTGCAAAATTAGCGCCCGCGACCGTCGCCATTACGCTCGACGCCATTCGCAATGATGTGCATCAGGTGCAGGCCGCCGCTGTGTCGATCACCAACGCCACCGAATATGGCATGGTCTATACGCCTGCCGAAGTCGCCGCCTTGGGGGCCTTATGCCGCGAACGCGCGCTTGGCCTGCATATGGACGGCGCGCGTTTTGCCAATGCGGTGGCGCAACTGGGATGCGCGCCAGCCGATGTCACGGTGAACGCAGGGGTCGATATCTTAAGCTTCGGCTTTGTCAAAAATGGCGGCATGGGGGCAGAAGCCTTGGTCTATTTTGACCCAGCGCTCGCCGATGCCGCGCGCTATCGCCGCAAACGTGCCGGGCATTTGCAGTCCAAGGGCCGGTTCCTTGCGGTGCAATTGCTCGCCATGCTGAAGAACGATTTATGGCTGCACAATGCGCGCGCCGCCAATGCCGCAGCGATGGTCATTGCGCAGGCGGCGGGCGAACGCTTGCTATACCCTGTGCAAGCCAATGAAGTGTTCCTGCGGCTGACACCGTCCGAAGCGGCGGCATTGCGGGCGCAGGGCTTTGATTTTTACGATTGGGGCGTGGTCGACGAAATATGGGGCGCGGCGCGGCTGGTGACCAGTTGGCAGCATACCGAATCCGACGTCGCCCCGCTGGCCCGCGCGATCACTGCCTTGTGAGCGTCGCCGGAGGGGGGCGCGCCGAAGAACCCGGATTTCTTGCGCCGCGGGTGTGGATACCCTTCATGGTGACGTCGCTGATCTGGGGGTCGACCTGGTTGGTGATCCGCGATCAATTGGGTATGGTGCCCACGACCTGGTCAGTGACCTATCGTTTCACCGTTGCCGCGATCGGCATGTTCATCCTCGCGCTGGTGATGCGGCAATCGCTGAAAATCGACCGGTCGACGGTCGGTTGGACGATGTTGCTTGGCCTGTTGCAATTCGGGGTGAACTTTAACTTTGTCTATACGGCCGAACATTATGTGACATCCGGGCTGGTTGCGGTGGTGTTCGCCTTGTTGATTGTGCCCAATGCATTGTTGGCCAAATATTGGTTGGGGCGGCCCATAAGCGGGGCGTTCAAATTGGGCTCCGTCATTGCCAGCGTCGGCGTGGGGTTATTGATGTTGCAGGAATATCGCGCCGCACCTGTTGGCGGGGCGGATGTTCTGCTTGGGCTATCTTTGGTGTTATGCGCGGTGGCGACGGCGTCTGTGTCCAACGTGCTTCAGGTCACACCACGGATCGCGCGTTTTCCAACGATCACGATACTGGTATGGTCGATGTTGTGGGGCAGCATTGGCAATAGCATATTTGCCTTCATCATGGATGGTCCGCCCGTTATCGACCTGCGTCCCGGCTATATCGGCGGCGTCCTGTATTTGGGCATCATTGGCACGGTCGTAACCTTCCCGCTCTATTTCCGCCTGATCCGCGACATTGGCCCCGGCAAGGCGGCCTATACCGGCGTCGTCATTCCCGTGGTCGCGATGATCCTGTCGACGATATTCGAAGGCTATGTCTGGTCAACGCTGGCGCTGGCGGGCGGCGGGTTGGCCATGCTCGGCTTGGTCGTTGCGATGCAGGCGCCTAAGCCCATTCGGTAGTTGGCATATCGTGGTAGCCAGGTAAGCAGCCTTTTCGCTTTGCCATTCGCTATGCGGCGGTTTTCGGCATAAAATCCACGCGCCATAGGCGACAGGCCAGCGGCCTCGATGGACAATAAAGGTGGCCAATCGCATTGCAGCAGGTCGCACGCATATTCGATGACATCATTTTGCGGCGCGGGCATGTCATCGGCGATATTGTAAACGCCCGCAGGACCATCAAAGGCGGCAATGACCGCAGCGACGATGTCGTCGACATGCACGCGGCTGAAAATCTGATCCGGCATGTCGATACGATGTGCCTTGCCCTCTTTAACCCGCTCCAGCGCCGATCTGCCGGGGCCATAAATGCCGGGCAGGCGAAATACACGGACGTCATTGCGCAAGGCCTGCCACGCAAGGTCGGCTTCGGCCCGCGCGGTGCGGCGGCCCTCGCCCATCGGTGCGCTTTCATCGACCCATGCGCCGCCGGTATCGCCATAGACTCCGGTGGAGGACAGATAGCCGATCCATGTGCGCGCGCGCGCAGCAATCGCCGCGCCATATTTCAAAAGCACCGGATCGCCCCCCTCGGCCATTGGCGGCACGCTCGACAATATATGCGTTGCGGTCTCCAGCGCGGTCAGCACCGCGACTTCATCATCGAAGGCAATGGCATCGCCACCGCTCATTCGCTTTGTGCCCGTCACCAGCCAACCGGCGGCGCGCAAACTGTCGGCAAGACGGTTGGCGGTGTAGCCCATTCCAAATATAAGCATGTTTCGCTGCATATATGCTGGTTCGCAATCTAATGGCTTGCCGTCAAGCGCGGCAGTTGCGAATAGGAGTGGCGGGAGGAGGCGCAGGCATGACAGTTGAAGTAATCCAATCAGGCGTGTTGCGCAAAGTTGCCCATGGTTTTCTTGGACGAAAGGGCGGGGTGTCGACGGGAATCTATGCGGGGCTAAACGTAGGGTTGGGTTCTGAAGATGCGCGGGAATCCGTCATTGCGAATCGCCTACTTGGCGGGCAATCGGTTCTGCCCGGCGCGACGCTTGCCCGCGTTCATCAATTCCATTCTGCCGATGTTGTGCAGGTAGACAATGCCATGTCGCAAGATGACCCGCCGCGCGGCGACGCGATGGTGACCGACCAGCCCAACATCCTTTTGGGCATAGTAACCGCCGATTGCGTCCCTGTTTTATTTGCAGACACACAGGCAGGAGTCATTGGCGCAGCGCACGCAGGCTGGAAAGGCGCCATAAGTGGCGTGCTTGAAAACACCATCACCGCGATGGAGAAACTTGGCGCGCAGGCAGGCCGCATAAGCTGCGCCATTGGCCCGTGCATTGCGCAGAAAAGCTATGAAGTGGACGAAGGTTTTTTCCGCAACTTCGCAGAGCAAGCGGCGGCAAACGAACGCTTCTTCGCTGATGGCAAAGCGGGCCATTATCAATTCGATATTGAAGGTTATGTCGCGGCGCGACTGGCGGCGGCTGGCATCAAAACGGTCGAGTGTCTGGGCGAAGACACCTATAGCCAGCCCGACCGCTTCTTCAGTTACCGGCGCAGTTGCCATTTGGGTGAACCCGGATATGGCCGTCAACTCTCGCTGATCGGCCTGCGCTCATGAAAGTAGAGAGGGTCGGCTTTTGGGGCGGGTTGATTGTCTTCGTCCTTATGCTGGCGCTGCCGGCCCCTGCGGGGATGGAACCATCTGCGTGGCACGTTGCCGCTCTCACCATCTTGATGGCGACCTATTGGATGACGCAAGCCTTGCCGTTGACAGTGACCGCATTTCTGCCGTTTCTGGCGTTGCCGCTGAAGGATATCATGACCGCGCAGGACGTGGCGAAGGAATATTACTCGCCTATCCTGTTCCTCATTTTGGGCGGCGCATTTCTGGCGCTCACCATTGAACGAACGGGCATGCACCGCCGCGTCGCCCTCGCCATATTGGGGAAATCGGGGCATAGCGTCACTGGCCTCATGATCGCGTTCATGGGTTCAACCGCATTGCTCAGCATGGTGATGTCCAACACGTCCATAGCGCTTATCATGGTGCCCATTGCCGTTGCCGTACTTGCCGCTGGCGGAACGAAACCCGGGGAAACAGACGGCCTTGCAGGCGCCCTCATCATGGGCGTGGCCTTTGCCGCGTCGATTGGCGGGCTTGGGACGCTTGTCGGGTCGCCGACCAACGCGATTGCCGCTGGCTTGGTGGAACAGCAATTGGGTATCCAGATCAGCTTTCTGACATGGATGCTTTATGGCGTGCCCGTCGTGATTGTCGGCGTGCCCTTATGCGCGTTCATCCTGATGCGGGTGCAAAATGTTACTGCGGGCAGTTTTGACGTGGATGCCGCGCGCGCGTCAATCGGCAAGGCACAGCCGATGTCTTTGGCGGAAAAGCGGCTCGTTCCAATATTTATGTTGGTCATCGGCCTGTGGATTGGGCAACCTTTGTTGGAACCGCTAATGCCAAAGGGCGGCATTACCGACGGCAGCATCGCGATTGCGGGGTCGCTGCTGCTGTTCCTTATACCCGACGGCACCGGTCGTCCCTTGCTCACATGGCAGGAGGCGGACAGAGCCCCTTGGGGCGTCATTATGATGTTTGGGGGTGGTCTGGCGCTCGCGGCTGGCATCACGCAGTCAGGGCTCGCTGCGTGGCTGGGTGAGGCATTAGAACCACTGTCCGAGGTGCATCCCGTCATCATTGCGATTGCGCTGACCGCTTTGGTCATTTTGATCACCGAATTTGCCAGCAATGTCGCGACCGCCAGTGGCGTGCTGCCTGTGGTGGCTGGCCTAGTCGCCGCAACGGGCGCTGACCCATGGTTGATGGCGATGGCGGCATCGATGGCCGCAAGCTGGGGTTTCATGATGCCGTCAGGCACGGGGCCAAATGCCATTGCATGGGCCAGTGGGCATATTGCCTTGCCCAAAATGGTGAAGGCCGGATTTTTTCTCGACCTTGCGGGCATTCCCCTGATTGTCGGGGCGGTCTGGCTGGTTGGTGCGCTGCGGGTGCTATAAGTTTAGGCTTAGGTCTCTACCACGCGCCAGTCGAGGACTGGCCAGCCCTTCTTCTTGGCCAACCGCGCCAGCGGGCCATGCGGGTTGGTGGCGAAGGGTTCGTCAGCATAGTTAAGCAATGGCGCGTCGGAGACATGGTCGGAATACGCGCGAATATGACAAGTGGCGCGCGCAAGGCCGTGTCTTTCCATCCACCGCTTCACCAGTTCCAGCTTTGCCACGTCGTGGCAATTATGCCCGTCAATCTGCGCCAGCACATGGCCGCTGCTGTCGGTCGATAGGTCTGTCGCAATGACATCATCAAAACCAAGCCTTTTGGCAATCGCCTCCACATATAAACGGTAAGAAGCCGTCGCCATGACATGACGATAGCCAGCCGCCTTCTCCTGCGCCACGCGCGCCAGCAATTGCGGATAGACGTTTTTGCCAACGACCAGATCCGCATGGCTTTCCAGATACTTGGCAAACTGCGTCTTTGGCACGCGTCTACCAATCAGCAGAATTTGTGAAAACTGCTTAAGCTGCGCACGGTCCCAAATCTTCAGCGCATATAGCACCAAACCAACCGGCAAAAATGGTGCAAGCAACAATCTCCACGGTGACTTGTTAAACGCCATATGCAGGAGGAACCCATTATAGGTGGCACGCCGCGTGACGGTCTTGTCCATATCATATATGGCCAGCAGGGTCGTTTGGGGTTTAGTCATCATGACCTTAAAGGCATAACTTTACCTAAAAAGTCTACAGGCTTGTGATAGTTCCCATAATAGGCCAGTTATAGCATCATGGCTAACTCTGCCGAATTCACTGTTGAAGTGCTGCCCAGCGGGCAAGTTCTCCGGCTCTCCGGTACCTTCGCCATTGCGTCAATTGGTGATGTAGACCGCGGTTTGCGTGACATTAGCGGCCCCGTTTCTGAAATCGACATTTCCGGCGTGACCCATATGGACACCGTCGGTGCTTGGCTGGTCCATCGGACCGCTAAGGAACATAATGCGCAGATTACCGGCTGCGCAAATGACGCGGGCCGCTTGATTGATGCTGTGCGCGGTGTCGATCAAGCCGAAGTCGTCGCCAAACCACCTATTTCGTCGCTGTATCGCTTTTTGGCCGAAGTTGGTGGCGGCGTTGTCGTCGGCATAACGACGCTTTTGCAATTCCTTGGCTTTGTCGGGCAAGTGGTCAAAGCGTTCTTCAGTCTGCTGATGAACCCGCGCCGCTTTCGCTGGCACGCGGTGGTTCAGCATTTCGACATGGTCGGCGTCCGGGCGCTTGGCATTGTCGGCCTGATGAGCTTTCTCATCGGCATTGTCATTGCACAACAAGGCGCAGTGCAGCTTCGCCAATTTGGTGCAGAGGTATTTACTATCAACCTGATCGGGCGGCTTACGCTGCGTGAACTTGGCATATTGATGACCGCGATCATGGTTGCGGGCCGGTCCGGATCTGCCTTTGCAGCTCAGATAGGAACGATGAAGATCACAGAAGAAATTGACGCCATGCGCACGATCGGCGTTGTCCCCGTAGAAGCATTGGTCGTGCCGCGCGTGATCGCCGCAGTGGTCATGATGCCCTTGCTGGGTATTTTTGCCTCGTTAATGTCCATCATCGGCGGCGGGTTGTTATGCTGGATTGTCCTCGATATCCCGCCGGCGACCTTTGTTCAGCGATTGCGCGAAGTAACGCCGATAACCGATTTCTGGGTTGGCATGGTCAAGGCCCCGGTCTTCGGCGCAATCATCGCGATGGCTGGTTGTTTTCAGGGGATGCAAGTCAAAGGAAATGCCGAGCAGGTCGGGTTAAGAACAACCGCTGCCGTCGTACAAGCCATTTTCCTTGTTATCGTCCTCGACGCATTTTTTGCAGTATTCTTTAGCGAAATTGGTTGGGATTAAGCGATGAACCCACCCAACATCATTTCCGTAACTGGCCTGTGCAATAGCTTTGGTGACCAAGTCATCCATCAGGATCTCGACATCGAAGTCCGCCGTGGCGAGATACTGGGCGTCGTTGGTGGTTCGGGAACGGGCAAATCGGTGCTTATGCGCTCGATCATCGGCCTGCAAAAACCAGATTCAGGCGAAATCCGCGTCTTTGACGAAGGCATGATTGGTAAGGAAGAAGACCAGGCAACCGACGTCCGGCGACGCTGGGGCGTCTTGTTTCAGGGCGGCGCATTATTTTCGACCTTAACTGTCGCGGAAAATGTGCAGGTGCCCTTGCGCGAGTTTTACCCGGATTTTAGCAAAGAGCTGCTCGACGAAATCGCGCGCTACAAAATCTTCTTAAGCGGCCTTCCACCAGAAGCTGCGCATAAATATCCATCCGAGCTATCGGGCGGAATGCGCAAGCGTGCCGGTGTGGCGCGGGCATTGGCGATGGATCCCGAATTGTTGTTTCTGGATGAGCCGACCGCAGGGCTTGACCCCATCGGCGCTGCCAAATTCGACAGTTTAACCCGCGATCTGAAAGAGACGCTTGGACTGACGGTCTTTTTGATTACGCATGATCTTGATACGCTATATTCCATTTGTGACAGAGTGGCCGTTTTGGCCGATCGGAAAGTTATAGCCATAGGTGCGATTGAAGAATTACTGGCCATCGATCACCCTTGGATCAACGAATATTTCAGCGGCACACGCGGTCGCGCGGCGCGGCGCGGTCACAGCGACCAAAGCAACACCCCACGTGCAAAGACGCAGCAGCTAGGAAGGTCATAAGGCAGTACGATGGAAACCAAATCCAACTATGTGATGGTGGGCGCTGTCACGCTTTTACTTCTGGCGCTGCTGGCGGCCTTTACCGTTTGGCTTTCGCGGACAAGCGATGGCGACAAGAAAGAATATGACATATTCTTTCAGCAATCGGTCAATGGTTTGGCCAAGGGCTCGGGCGTGTCCTTTTCCGGTGTTCCGGTGGGCCAAATTGAGAGCATCGAGTTATGGGAGCCCGATCCGGAATTCGTTCGGGTGCGCATCAGTATCAAGAACACCGTACCCGTGCTTCAAGGAACGACAGCGACGATCAACGGCATCGGTTTCACCGGCGTCTCGGAGGTCCAGCTGGATGGTGCAGTTAAAGGCGCGCCTGCACTGGATTGCCCTAAGGCAAATCCAAAGACCGCTTGTCCCACAGGCGTGCCAGTCATTCCGACAAAGCCAGGCGCTTTGGGCGAACTGCTCAACAACGCGCCTTTGCTTTTAGAACGGCTGTCGACGTTGACCGAGCGGCTTACCAACATATTGTCCGACAAGAATGAACAGTCCGTCGAACAAATTTTGGACAATGTGGAGAGCATTTCGGGAACATTAGCAGACCAAGGACCCGACTTGCGTGCAGCGATCCAGGAATCGCGCATTGCCCTGCAAAAGGCAGGCCTCGCCGCGGATGAGATCACCAAAATGGCAGGCTCAACCAATAAGCTGCTCGACAGCGAAGGTCGCCCGATGCTGGATGAATTACGCAAAACACTGCGGTCCGCAAATGGCAGCCTGGCAGCGTTGGAAACGACCTTGAACAAAGCGAACCCTGCGATTGAAACTTTAAATACCCAGACTTTGCCCGAAGTGACGCAACTGGCGCGCGACTTAAGAGACTTGTCGGGATCGTTAAAGTCCGTGACCGAGAAAGTGGACCAAGGCGGCATAGGTAGCGTCGTCGGCGCGCCCGCCTTACCCGATTATAAACCCGGCAGCAGGAACCCAAAATGATGTTCAGCAAAATCTCCGGCCCACGCTTATATGCGTTACCTCTCATCATGGCCCTTGGTGCGTGCGTCAGCTTCGGCGGCAAGGCACCAGTCTCGATGCTGGTCCTGACAGCCGACAATGTCGTGGCTGCCGGAACTGCGCGTTCAGCGACTGTCGCCGAAGCCTTGGTTATCCAGATCCCGCAAGTTCCGCGCAAGCTGGATAATAATCGTGTACCGGTTCAGATTGACGCCAGCAGCATTGCCTATCTCAAAGACGCATTTTGGGCCGATAAACCCGCCCGTTTGATGCAGATGTTACTCGCCGAAACCGTGTCGGCGAAGAGCGGCAATCTTGTGCTCAATGAAGTGGACGCAGGCGGCAAGGCAGTCCGGATTTTATCGGGAAGCCTGCTGGAATTTGGCATTGATGCCGCAACCAATGAAGCCGTTATTGTCTATGACGTGGTCAAAATCATACGCGGCAGCGCAACCGAAAAGCGCCGGTTTGAAGCACGGCGGCCCGTCACCGCCATTGCACCCGCTCCGGCAGGCGCGGCTTTAAATGCCGCCGCGAACGATGTGGCGGGTCAGATAGCTGACTGGGCGGGGTAAAGACCGAACCCCTCCGGTTGCGGCCAACCTTGGGTATAAGTTGCCAATATCTTGAATAATGCCCCCATGGCGTCTGGTTCGACCAACCGGTTACGTGCGGCGGTGATGTCTGCGGCCCTGTCGGGATTGGATGCGGCCAAATGTTGCGCGCGCTGGTCAATTCCAAGACCCAAAAGCCATGCGCCTTGGTCGCTTGGTCCGGCCAACATAAGACCACAGTTTTTCGCGCAGTTCGACAATTCAAAAAAGTCGACATGCGCTGTCAAATCAACCTGGCCTGGATTATTGAAAGGATCGGCATATTTGTGGCTCTGAACCGCTTGCAAAGTGTCGCCCAACGCGGGCTGGGTATAGCCATAGTCGATGATCAACATCACCCCGCCTTGCTTTGCCAGCCGGTCCGAAAGCTGATGCATGATCGAAGATGCATCGGGACAGATTTCGTAAATACTGCCCACCGCGGCAGCGCGAAATTGTTCGGGGATGAGGTCATCGGTCGCGCAAGCGTCGGCCATTGCGGCAAAGCCCGCCTCAATATCGTGCACAACGACCCGCTCCCGCCAACCGGCTTGCGTTGAAACCATCTGCCGGACGGGCAAAGCGTCAAAAAACTCGTTTGCCACCACGAACAAAGGCGCATCGGTCGGGAGGCTTTCCAGATTGTCATGGAAAATGGCGTCCGGCACTGCCTGCAACTGCTTGGCGCGCATGGCCGGGCTGTTTTCTACAAAATGGACCGCTGGTTCCCAACCAAAACGCTGCATTGTTCTCAGCGCGTCTGCCGCCAAAGTCCCACGGCCAGGGCCAAGCTCTACATAGTGGCAGGTGGCCGGACGATGGCGTAACCACATGTCGCTGAGCCAAATGCCCACCATCTCGCCAAACATCTGGCTGATTTCTGGCGCCGTGATGAAATCACCGTCTTTGCCCAGCGGGTCAGCGCGACCATAATATGCGGTGTTGGCAACACGCATATATTCGGCAACACTGATGGGTCCTGATGCCTCTATCTGTTGCGTAAGGCGGACTGCAATTTGCTTTGTATCAGGCGACACTGTTACTGTCGGCCATTGCCTGAGCGCGCTGCCTGCGGGCACCTGCTGTGAACAAGAGGAACAGTCCCATTAATATCATCGGAATGGTTAGCCACTGCCCCATGCTCAGGCCGCTTGTTTCCACCAGCCATTGAAGCTGCTGGTCCGGCTCCCTGAAAAACTCGATGGAAAACCGGGCTGTGCCATAAATGATTGCGGCCATACCCGTCAGGAAACCAGGCCTATACCGCGCATTGGTTTTCCAGAATAATGGCCATAAAATTGCGGCCATCAACAACCCTTCAAACACAGCTTCATAAAGCTGGCTCGGGTGCCGGGGTAAATCACCGCCATTGGGAAAGACGACGGCCCATGGCACGTCAGTTACGCGGCCCCAAAGTTCATCATTCACGAAGTTCGCAAGGCGCACGAGAAATATCCCAAAGGGTACGACGCAGGCGACATAATCACAGACACGCAAGAAAGAGAGATCATGCTTGCGCGCCAAAAGCCAGAGAGAAAATATGATGCCAATCGCGCCGCCATGAAACGACATCCCGCCTTCCCAGAGTTTGAGGACATCAATGGGGTTCTGTAAAATGGACGGTTGGTAGAATAAGATATAACCAATACGCCCACCCAAAATGATACCCAATGTGGTGTACAGGATTATGTCATCGGCTTGCTCACGTGACATTGGCGCACCGGGACGTGCGAGCAATTTCAGCAACATCCAATAGCCAAGCACTATGCCAACGAGATAGCCAAGCGAATACCAACGGATCTGAAAGAAGCCCAAATCGAGCGCAACCGGACCTACGCCAAGGTCTGTAAACTGAATAAAACCAGCAGCCGTTGTAATAATCTCGAATGACACAATATTTCCTCAGGATATTTTGACATTTCTATAGAGCCAAATAGAATACGCACAAAGAGTTTAGGAGAGAATCACATGCCGTCGCAGTTAGACCTTGCAATCGATGCCACCATTAACCGGCTCATGGCCGATGATGGCCCCTTGGCCGTTACCTATGCCCAGAAAAACGGTGTCCAAATGCCCGTTTTCGCCAAAGCGCCGGGTAACATGGCCGACTATTTCGCATTTTTCTGCGCAACCCACGCCAACAAGGAATTTTTGGTCGATGGTGATATCCGGTTAAGTTTCGCAGAGACTTATGGAGCGGCGCGCGCCTTGGCAGGTGGCCTTGTTGAAGGCCACAGACTGCAAAAGGGGGAGCGCGTTGGCATTGCGGCGCGCAATTCGGCCAATTGGATCATTGCCTATATGGCGATTGTGATGGCCGGCGGCGTTGCCACTTTGCTCAATGGATGGTGGCAAGGCGGGGAGCTGGCCGAGGGCATTCGCATGGTCGGCTGCCGCTTTGTTCTGGCCGATGAACAGCGCGCCGCGCGGATGGCCGGACAAGATCTTGGCAGTTGCGAAATCCTCATCATCAACCATGATTCCCGGCCCTTGGATGGCTTATCGGTTATGACCGCGCAAGGTGGCGGCGCGGCAACAGCGCTGCCAACGCTAGATCCGCTCGATAATGCCACGATATTATACACCTCTGGCTCAACCGGGCAGTCAAAGGGGGCTGTGTCAGACCACCGCGCTGTCGTCCAAGGCGCAATGAGCTATGTGGGGCAAACACTTGTCGTCTTCGAGCTTATGTCCGCCAGCGGCCAATCTATGCCAGCGCAGCCCTCCGCTCTGGTCAATGTCCCATTGTTCCACGTCACCGCGTCGATACCCTTGGTACTGCAAAGCTTCGCCATTGGCCGCAAGCTCGTGTTGATGCCCAAATGGGACGCCGAAGAGGCGATGAGGATCATTGAAAAAGAACGTATCACCTATTTCGTTGGCGTTCCGTTGATGAGCATTGAGCTGGCGACGCACCCGGCCCGGCACAAATATGATTTAACAAGCTGCACCGCATTTGCCGCTGGCGGCGCGCCGCGCCCTGTCGAGCATGTTAAGAAAATCCGCAAGGAAATGAGCTGGGGTTATCCATTATTGGGCTACGGACTCACTGAAACCAACGGCGTTGGCTGCGGCAACTTCAACGACAATTATCTGGCAAAGCCAACCAGCACGGGCCCTGCGACCAAGCCACTCGTCGAGGTCCAAATGCTGGGCGAGGACGGCAATGTCTTGCCGCAAGGTGAACGTGGTGAAGTCGGCATTCGGACGATTGCCAATTTCAATGGTTATTGGAATAACGAAGATGCCACACGCGACGCCTTCACCGCCGATGGATTTTTCCGGACCGGCGACATCGGCTATCTCGACGAAGACGGCTATTTATTCATCGTCGACCGCAAGAAAGATATCATCATCCGGGGCGGCGAGAATATCAGTTGCCCCGAGGTTGAAGCGGCGGCCTATGAGCATGACTCGATTGTCGAATTGTCGGTATTTGGTATCGCTGATGACAAATATGGTGAAGTTCCCGGCATCGTCTATCAGACAAAGGACGGCGTCACGCTGACAGAGGATGAGTTGAAGGCGTTTTTGGCGCCTCGTCTTGCACCCTTCAAGATTCCTGCGCATTTCTGGCAAGTTGCCGACCCCCTCCCCCGTCTCGGGACGCAGAAAATCGACCGGGTGACGCTGCGACGCGAATATAATGCCAAAATATCTGCTTGATGCTGACATGATGCCTGATCGCGACTAAGGTCACGTGATGGCATCAGCAGCAGAACGGATATTTAAGCAGCGCGACATTATCGACCGGAACGCGCTTGCCGAACAAATTGAAGGCATCGTTCGCGAATGCGAGGCCCAGGCGCGCCGTCCACGCGTTGTGGAGATATTGCAAACGGCCCTGGCCAGCGGTCGGGCCGAAATTCAAAAACGCCTAAATGCGGCGCCTTCTCAAGGATATCGCGCGTCGGCTGAGCAAGCATTTCTTGTCGATCAAATCGTGCGGCTGATCTACGACTATGTCACTGTTCATGCATATCCCGCTGCTAACCGCTCCGCATCCGAAAGGATCGCAGTTTTGGCAGTCGGTGGATATGGCCGCGGAGAAATGGCCCCGCACAGCGACGTCGATATCGGCTTTGTAACACCTTTCAAGCGCAGTTCGTGGACCGAGCAGGTCGTAGAAGCGATCCTCTATTTGCTCTGGGACCTTGGGTTGAAGGTTGGCCAATCGAGCAGGTCCCTCGATGAAACCGTAAAGATGGCGCAAGAGGATTTGACCATTCGCACTGCTTTGCTTGAAAGCAGGTTTGTTTGGGGCGACCGCGGCGTTTACGAAGAGGCTTCGTTGCGTTTCTGGAACGAGGTCGTTGCAAATACAGCATCTGATTTTGTCCGTCTAAAAATGATCGAACGCGATGATCGGCACCGACGCATGGGTGACAGCCGATATGTGGTCGAACCGAATATCAAGGATGGCAAAGGCGGGCTGCGCGACCTCCACACCCTCTACTGGATTGGAAAATATATTCACAAAGTGTCAGCCGCGTCCGAACTTGTCGACGTTGGCCTGCTGACAATTGATGAATATAACAGGTTTAGAAAAGCCGAGAATTTCTTATGGGCGGTGCGTTGCCATATGCACAATATCACCGGACGCGCGGAAGAGCGCCTGACATTTGATCTGCAACGCGAAGTTGCAGAGCTTATGCAATTTGCTGACCGCCCCGGACGCTCGGCCGTTGAACGGTTTATGCATTATTATTTTTTGAATGCAAAAACGGTTGGTGACGTGACGGGGCTTTTCCTGGCGCATTTGGATGAAGCCATGGCCAAAAAAGGCAGGCGGTACTTGCCCAGTTTTATCCGGAAACCGCGAAAGCTAAACGGCTTTCAACTGGATCGTGGTCGCTTAGCGCTACCCGATGAAGGGTTTTTTGCGCAAGACCCCGTGCGCTTGCTCGAAATATTTCATTTGGCAGATGTGCATGAATTGGAAATCCACCCGCTGGCCATGCGCGCCGCACAGAGGGATGCCCGGCTGATCGACAAAGTATTGCGACGGGACCCTAGGGCGAACGCGCTTTTTCTCGAAATTCTGACGTCTCCGCGCGACCCGGAAACGGTGTTGCGCTGGATGAATGAATCTACCGTCTTTGGTAGGTTTATGCCCGATTTCCGCCGTGTCGTCGCGCAAATGCAGTTCGACATGTACCACCATTACACAGTCGATGAACATTCGATCCGCGCCATCGGTTTGCTGGCCGATATCAACAGGGGTAAGTTAAAACAGGATCACCCTCTGTCTACAGCAATGGTGCAACAGATTGTCAGCAAGCGCGTATTGTTTGTTGCAACGTTGCTCCACGACATTGCGAAGGGGCGTGGCGGTGACCATAGTGTGTTAGGCGCTGAGGTTGCCGAAACCTTATGCCCACGGCTTGGTCTTTCACCAGCCGAAACGGAAACCGTTGCTTGGCTCGTCCGTTATCATCTGTTGATGTCGGCCACCGCGTTCAAGCGGGACTTGGCAGATTTTAAGACTATCCTGGATTTTGCCCAGGCCGTCCAGTCACCCGAGCGGTTGAAGCTATTATTGGTCTTGACCGTCGTTGACATCCGCGCCGTTGGACCGGGCGTTTGGAATAGTTGGAAGCGACAGCTTTTGTCAGACCTGTTTGAAGCTACCGAAGAAGTGCTGCGTTTGGGACACAAGCAACGCGGCCGGGACGAACGGATTGCCGCGAAAAAAGCGAAGCTGGGGCCCGCGTTGCGGCTGCCTGCCGACACATTCGCTGCTTTTGCCAAAACGCTTCCCGACGCTTATTGGATCGCGGAGCCAGATGACATCATTGAACGCAACGCCCGGCATCTTCTCTCCAATGCGGGCACGGGCCTTGCCATTGATGCGTGTTTCTATCCCGATCGAGGCGCGACGCTCGTGACGGTTTTTGCCGCCGACCATCCAGGATTATTTTACCGCATAGCGGGCGCCATTCATCTGGCGGGCGGCAACATTATCGATGCGCGAATCCACACCAGCAGCGACGGCATGGCGGTTGACAATTTCCTTATACAGGACCCGCTGGGTCGTCCGTTTCAGGAGCAAAGCCAGTTAAACCGGCTCAAGCGCAACATTGAAGATGCGCTCACCAACCGCGCGCGCTTAATGACTCAACTGGATGCGAAGCCAAAAGCGCTCCGCCGGGCCGACGCCTTTAAAATCGCGCCATCGGTGCTGATTGATAATCAAGCTTCCAACCGGTTAACAGTGATCGAAGTGAATGCGCTGGATCGGCCCGCCTTGCTCAACAATTTGGCGCTGGCGCTGTTTGAATCCAAAGTGACATTGCACAGCGCGCATATCGCCACGTACGGAGAACGCGCCGTTGACACTTTTTATGTGACGGATTTGTTCGGCAGCAAAATCGAAAACAAAAACAAGTTAAAAGCACTTGAATCTCGGCTTTTGGAAGCCGCAACAGTGAAGCCGCGCGTAAAGGCAAAGGCTGCGGCTTAAAATCTGCACTGCCATACGCTGTGTCATGCAGGCCACGCAAAAAAGGCCGGTCTTTCGACCAGCCTTTTTTTAACCTGAAATCAGATTGGGAATTACATTCCCGAACCTGGACCGTAGGATACTTCCACGCGACGGTTTTGCGGTTCACGCTCACCATCTGCAGTTTTGACCAATGGTGCAGTTTCACCGAATGCTTCAGTGGTGATTGCGCCAGATGATACACCCTTGGACTCAAGATACGTACGAACGGTGTCGTTACGACGCTCTGAGAGACCAACGTTATACTTTGCAGTACCCGACTTATCGGCGTGACCTGCAAGCATAACCTTCGCGCTGCCACAGTTCGAATATTGCGCAACGGCATTATCGAGAACCGAGGCTGCGTCTGGACGCAGGTTCGATTTATCCCAATCGAAGAATACGATATAAGGACCTGTGTTGCACACCGGCGCAGGTGGCGGCGGTGGTGGCGGTGGTGGCGGTGGAGCCACATAAGGTGGCGGCGGTGGTGGTGGTGCCACTTCAACCGGCGCAGGTGCGCCGCCGAAGTTGTAAATCAGGCTGCCCATCAAGCTGTGCGAACGAAAGCGTGTGTCCACTGCACGGCCAAGACGATCAACCAGATTGACCTTGTCCGCGTTAAAGAAACGATACTTCAGTCCCACATCCCAGTTGTCGCTCAATGGCGCGCGAACGCCAGCGAGCGCTTGCCATGCAAAACCCGTATCTGAGTCATCAAGGAATGATGGTGCTGCGAAAACGGTCTGCACGTCTACTCGTGCAACACCAACGCCGCCACCAACAAAGCCCTGAAGGCCATCGTCGTCACCGAAATCAAACAATCCATTGACCATGAAGCTCAATGCACTCGCGTCACCCGCTACGGCATATGTACCGCTCGATGCCAAAGTCGTACCCGCGCCGCTCGTGATCTGCGGTGACTGGCTGTTAAACCCAGTCACATCAGCCTGACGATACGACACTTCTGATTCAAGACGGAAACCGCCAAAATCATAGCCGACTACGCCGCCGACATCATACCCCTTGTCTGTGTCTAATGTTGCCGCATCATTCAGGGCACCAATATCCAAAGCAAGGTCTTCTACTATCATGGCACCGCCATCAACTCCGACATACCACTGGTTGTCGCGGGCCAAAGCCGGTGACGCCAGAGCAGTAGAAGCGAGCGCCAAACTTATGGCTAACTTACGCATCAACTTTCCCCTTTTCTATCTTAGGAACGGAAATTCGAGAACGCTGGTTTAACAATTCTGTTCCATCGATGCAAGTCGCTATGTCTCTATACTGTTGCCAAAATGTCGCCATTTTCGGCGATTACGCATAATATTTGTAACGTTTTCCGGCATTCTCGGCTTATGTTGCCAATATGCCGATCAGCCTGAAATAATTCAAAATCGCCGCAAGTGCTGCGCGCGCTTCGCTGTCGACGACAGCGCCAGCCGTTGGATTGGGCACCGAAGGTGCGGTTGTCCATTGGCCCGATATGTATAGGCTGTGACGCCGTGTATATCGGTTCCAAAGCCGCATTCCTTCATGGGGAACGACAAAGCGCCAACTGCCGCCAATCCAATAGGCAATCTGACCAGCTTTGTTTGCCCACACACCCGTTGGCACCCCACTTATGATCCAACATTTCCCAATATCATCATCATTGACGGCGGGCGGAGCCGGCAAGGCAGCTTCAACTGCCATATGCAGCAGCGCATCAATCATAACGAGCGCTTCATTGTGCGTGATTTCTTTCTGCGCCTGCGATACTGCCAAAAGCGGCAGGCGATAGCGTCCAGTTTCTAATGCGGGCATATATCCTCCAAGTAAGATGAATTGCGCCAAACTTACCGATCAATTCAAACCCAAGGTCAGCGGGCCGGACTGCGCAAAACGTCCAATTTGCTGCACTTTAAAAATGACCAAGCTGTTTTGCAGCACCCCTAAAGCGTCCATTTCGCTTGCCGAAATGTGCAGGTAATTTTCGGTCACCGTCCATTCACGCAACATTCCGTCATCGATGTAAAGCCCGACGCGGTAGCTTTCCTGATCCTCGGCTTGTGCTTGGTCAACGCCACCCACCCAGCCCAGATCAAGCCGCGAGCGGCGTTTCCAGTAAAGATCAAAATTTCCGCTACCGTCTTTTACCACGCGGCCATGAACGGGCGGCAGGGGCGTAATGGCCATTCCCTCTGCAACAACGACTGTTGTCACTGGTGCGACATCACCAAGTCCCTGCGCATCCAGTGTAACCGTTTGCCCGACCTGATAAGCGTTTTCCGATATAATACGTGTTGAGGGCGCATCTATGAGCACAATTTGCGCACCCGCAGCGTGCGCAGGTGCATGCATAACAGACGAGGAAACGGCCCGGCTGAATCGCGAAAGTCGGTAGCTTTTTCCGCCTAAGGCCACAATGCGCCCGACGCGCACAAACTCCCCATCGATCCAGAATATCGGCGCGTCAACCGCCAAAGGCGAAGTGTCACGGGTCGCAAGATTCATGGCCGCGTGCAGCAGCACGATATCAAGCATGCTTGCCTTATCCAACAAAAACGGGTGATGCGCACCCATTGCATTTTGCGTATTCCCCATCACCGCAGGCAGGGCAGTCGTCCCAAAATCCGTCCATTGATCATCCGTTGAAAGCGAGATCGCGGCCCGTTTCCATCCCGCTTCTGTGCCTGCTGCAAATAACGCCAAGGTCGGTTTATGCGGATCGCCGCCCGGGACCAAAGGCAAGTCGAAGGCCAATATTCGCGTCTGGCCAATCGGCTGATCCGCAGAAGGCACATGCCGTCCAGCTTCGCCGGCCAAGGCACCGATTGCCATATACTTGGGTAACGCCTTGGCCTTGATGTACGTCGTTCCCAGACCGACTTCAACCTCTGAAATTTGCCACTTCCGGTTATCGGCTGTCCGGAAATGATCGCCGGGCCGGTAAGAACGACCCGACGCTGCGGCTGCCCCGGACCAGACATGGGACGCATAGCGGACATCGCTGTCTTTGGCCTCAACGATGGCCTTGGCAGCGCCAGCGCGGAGCACCGCAGGTAATTCCAATCGCATGTCACTCCGGCCACCTGCGTCACTATTGCTTTGCTGAATACCTGCCTGATAATCGCGCTCTGCGTCATAATAACGCAGCGAGACATGGACCGGAATATTGGCCGCCGGTGGCATGGCATGTTTTGGTTTTTCCAACGCACGCCCATTTTCTTCAACCGCAATGTCGATGCTGTGGACAAAATCCTGCTGCACGCCGACATCCCGGATAACAAGATGGCTGTCGCAAACGACAAGTTCCAACGGACAACTATCCAAAATCGGCGCAACAGCTTCCCTCACGCTCGCGCCGGCAACGGCAAAGCCAATAATCTCAAGCCCGCTTTGGGTCGTAATGTCGCCATTCGAAACCGTTGTCAGCAAGGCGGATAACGCCAGCGGCTCGTCGCGTTCAAAAATCTCGAAGGTGAACGACGGTATGCGATTGCCAAATTCGGCGAGCTGGAGATCTTCGAAAACAACATAAGCTATGCCGCGATGTGCAGGGCATTGCCCATGCGCCTCGGCCGAGGCCAATAAAGGATCGCGCGGCTGATTTTCCTGACCTTCATGCACACGCATCTGGGCATCAATTTTAAAGTCATCATTTACACCACGGATAAGGTTGCCATCAGCCCATATGCGGCCAATGCGCGCGATTGGCCTGCTCGATAGCGCCACGGCAAGGCTGACGCGGTAGCTGTAATTCACCGTTGAAGGCCGCCCCTTGCCACCACCGCTTTTCGTCCGCTGTTCAATCAAATCTGTGGACCAGATGACGGTGCCCGCTACCCGCATGGCGCCAAATATACCGGGGATTTGCGAACCATAGCTGGATGTCTGGACCGCCAGTTCTTTCAGCCGGCTCCCCTGTCGGGCAGGCGGCGCGAATATTTCTGCATCGATCTGTTGGCCAATGAAAGCGCCAATCGCGCCGCCAATCGGTCCACCAATCGCGGAACCTACGGCGGTCAAAACAAGCGTTGCCATATCAGTCTCCTTGAAAGCGCCATTGGGTGATGTTGCCATAAGGCAGCGGCAGCGGGGTCAATACGACGCGGCCCAAACCCACATGCGCATGCACCGCACCGACGTGTGCCAGCACCGCAAAATGAATGTGTCGGGGCCCGGGTCGCAGCAGCAAAATGTCACCCGCGATCCACGATCCATCGTCAACATTCCGAAATTTTGAGTCCGTAAAAAAAGCCTGCACGCGTCCTTCAAAATCACCGCGCAGGCGATAATCTGTGGGTATTTCGAAACGATAGCCAGCTTCGAAAAGACAGGCCGAAACGACGCCAACACAATCAAGCCCGGTTTCCGGCGAACGGCCATGCAATCGGAACGGCGCACCTAGGCATGTCAGCGCACAAGCAGCGATGCTCGCTTGGGGCTTGGTCTGCGGCGGCTGAAGCCTAATTGCCACCGGGGTAACGGGTAAGTAGGTCATTGCCGGGCAAATAAGGCTCGCCGCGAAAGTTCGCACCATTGCCGAAGCGCCCCGCACATGTGGACATGATCTTGTCACACCCTTGCGTCAGTTCGATCAGGTCGCCTGCTTTTGGCACATGAAACGGGGCGCTATATACATAAATCTGTGTGCTTTCATGACCTGCAATTTTCGCAGTCGACCCGCAATTGGGACCGGTAAGCCATCGCAATTCGCCATAGGCCAAATGCCCGTCGGCAATATCCAAGGGTGCAGCGATCGAAATC
The DNA here is from genome assembly GCF_050921905.1 of Sphingorhabdus sp. Taxonomy (NCBI): domain Bacteria; kingdom Pseudomonadati; phylum Pseudomonadota; class Alphaproteobacteria; order Sphingomonadales; family Sphingorhabdaceae; genus Sphingorhabdus; species Sphingorhabdus sp. The sequence continues at coordinate 1,385,406 of NZ_CP050888.1, forward strand.
CGGTTGTCATCTCCGCTTGCTACTTCGGCAAGATGCCGAAAACGTGCACTGTTCAGGCCACAGGCCGCATCGCAAAATCGTGCGCGACAAGATGGAGACGTTTGCGGCGCCACGGCTTTTTCCAACCGCGCTTGCAAGCCAACAAGCTCGGCCTCAAACGCATCATCGGTGAAGGATACTGCGCCCAATTCCCCGGTGGCCAACACGCGCTTTGCCGCTTGCGGGCGCGGTCCAGTCAAACAGGAAAATTTCCAGATACGCCCCGTTCCAACGTCCAGCCGCAAGATCATCTGCGCAGATGTCATCGGATGTCAGCGCGCCCGATACGTCCAACCCATCCTTATCCAGGCCAGCGCTTTGCATGACCGTCGTTGGCTGCATTCCGGGGCTTGCGCGCAACAATATGCCATCATGCGCGACATCGACATCATGCGAGGTAAACCCCAATGTCACCCCGTCGGCCCGTTCCAGCCGCCAGCCATAAGCAACGCTGGTCAATGGTCCTTCCATCCACGCGTCCATCACACCGCTTCCCGGATTTCGATCAACGGAATATTGGGCATATCGCCTGCGCCAAATGTCGCCCGCGCCATATCCATTTGGTCGGAGGCAAAGCGAACCGGAACGTCGAAACGATATCCAGCGGTCACGGCTGCGCCAGCAGGCGGTGCCGCGGCAAAGCTTACGACTCCACCTACAGCGAGCGACCAGCCCGTCGCCGTCACGCCATTCACAGCAACCAGGACCGATGCCGCAACCGGTCGGGTAATCCGGCGCACTTGGCCATCCGCCCCATAGGTTTTTAGCAAGGGAAACGCCGTGCGCACCCCGTCGCCCAACCCAAGACTTTGATTCAACATATTGGGGTTGCCCGTCATCCCGTTCGAGCTGTTATCGAACGGGTCAGTGAAGCGAAACCCGACCGCCGGGCCACGCCGTGCGCGAAAGAAAGACAGCAATTGCCCCAACTCCGCTTCGGACCGCACGCCCGGACCAACATCATAGCTTAAACGCGCATTGCTCCAACTGCTGTTGCGCCGTTCATGGCCTGAAAGCGTGGTGACAACATTGGTTGAAAATGCGGCAGTCACTTCTGCCTCACGCCCGATTTGCAGCGGAAAAAGCACATCATCAAATTCCTGCACCGCGTCCTCCTGTTGCCCAATTTCAAAATAGGTAAAGCCATCGCGCGCGACCTGCGGCAGCGCCCAGACATAAGTTTGTGCCGCACCGCGCGCGCGGCTTTGCGCTGCGGCAAAGGCAATTTCGCCCCATTGCGCTTTGTCTTCGGGCCGAAGGACGAAACCGGTGAAATAATGCTGCTGCGCGACAGGATAACCCAGGCGCGTCGCCATCAACGGAACCGCCCGCCGCGTCGCCCCATGATTGCCCGTGATGACCCAGTCATAATCTTCAAGCTGCAACACATCGAACGCGGGCTTGGCCCAGTCCAATGGCACGTTCGCCCGCATGGCCTCAGGCGCATCGGCGTCCAGCACCGTGGGCAAATACACCAGCAATAAAGTCTGCGCGCCTAAGCTTCCGGCTTCCGCCCGCACGGCATCGCAGATCGATGCTGTGGACGCGGCAAGCAACTGCCCCGCTTTGTCCAGCATCGCCTTTTGCGCCGCCGTTTTGGGGCCCTTTATACTCTCGATGCTCACAGAAAGCGCCCCAAAGGCCGCAGTCGCCGCCGTATCATATAGGCAAATCCGCTCGTCGGGCATGATCCACCACCACGGCTCGCCTATCTGGAACTTCACCGGCAATCCGGCGTCTTTCAATATCGCGACAAAGGCCCGCGCAACGGCCTTCAGGTAATTCATCGCGCCTGCATGCGCTGGCGACAACAATGTCGATGGCGGCTCCCAACCCGTCAGCGCCGGGTCACCGTTGGCCGCGCGTTGTTTCCAGTCATTCCAGCTATGCGCGTCAAACAATTCATAACTTAACGAAAAAATCAGGTCGAACCCAAGCATCTTGGCTTGCGCGGCAAAGCTGCTGTGCCAGGCGATGCAGGGCTTATTCAACGCCCCGCCCGTTAAGCTTACATAATGCGCATTGCCCAGCTTCTCTAACCGAAAATAATGGCTCATGCCGACATAATGGTTGATCGTCCCGCGATAGCCCAAAGCAAGAATTTGCCGCAATAGCCGTGCTGGCGTCTGGTTATAGGCATCATCATAGCCCGTCGCCATTTTCAGGTCATGTTCGGGGATCATCACATCACCCGTATCGAGCATCACGCCCGCGCCATCGCAGCGGATTTCGGACAATTCGACCCATGCTGAGGCTGGCGCAGCAAGGTTGCCCGGCTGGCCCGTATAGCTTGGCGGAACGAGCGAAATGAACATCCGGTCAATGTCGCCCGCAAACACAGGGTCGCGCTCTTGCGGCAATAAAAACCCGCCAGAAAGATCGCTAAAATCGAGGACGATCTCTGCGTCCTGCGGCGTGCCAACGGCATAATTCCACAACCGCACATACCAGCTTTTGGCCGCACCATTGGCGTCGCGGCCAGATATGGTCAGCGTCGGGCCGTTGACAGCATTCAATGGCATGATACCTTCAGACCGCCACCGGAAACTGATGGTCAGCCGTCGGTAATCGCGGTTGGTTTCATAAGCGAGCAATGGGTGGTCCCATGCATCGACGCTGTCCCAGATCAAGCCCGCCAGATCATCACTGCGATAAAATACCGCGTCTGCGCGCAAGGATTCCGGGCCAGTCGTCACCACCGACGCCATCATCGGGCGTGGAAAATTCACGGTCCAAAAGCGCGGGTCGAAGCGCATGACGGGCGTTGATTTTTGCTGCCGTCTTTTGTCGCATAACCAATATGCCATGGCTTAATCCCGCGCCAGGGCTTGGCGGACGGCACGCGCGACATGGCGCGAGGACCGTTCCAGCGCAGCAGGCGCAGTGCCACGTGCATCCGACACGTTGATTGTCATCCGCACAACTGTCGTCGTGCCGGACGCGGCAGACGCCTCAATACGCCCGCTGCTCGTGGGGACAAACAACTCAGGCCCGCGTTCGCCGACACGATAGGCCCGGCCCGGCGACACGGGGCCGCCCGTCGCGCGCCCCGGCGCACCCAATGCTGCGCCAAGCAATGTCCCCAATGTGCCAAGCAGGTTGCCAGCGCCGTCGCCACTGCCCCCATTCAAACCCGAACGAATGGCCGCAGCCGCAATTTCCGATAACACTGACAACGCCACACGGCGTAAATCTTCAAAGCTGAATTTGCCGCGTTGAATTGCGCTCGTCAGCCCGCGTTCAAGCGCGGCACCGGCGCGTTCCAACCCGTCGGTAAATGGCCCGTCGAGTTCCGCGCGCATCGCGGCAACGTCGCTTGCAAAGGCGCGGGTGTCCGCGCGCACCGACACGACCAGCCGATCAATTTCTTCATCCATCATGTCTCTCCGCTTGGGCTATCTGGAAACTGCGTCATCAGTCGGTGCATAATGTCTGGGCTTGGCGGCGCTTCGCCATCGCTCGCCATCGCTTGCAATATGCCCAGCAATTCGCCGGGTGTGGCGTTCCAAAAGTCATCGGGCCGCCATCCCAATGTCAGGGCCGTGCGCGCCGCCAATCGGGCCGCGACATCGGCAAAGGTCATTGCCCGCTCAATATCTGGCCAAGTAGAATTTTCAGCGCGGGCGTCATCGCCGAAAGCCCGACCTTGGCAACGCTTTCGCTGAACCTATCGCGCGTCATTTCGGCGTCGGCGTCATAAAGGCAGTGCCAGAATAGAGCGACCATTTCGGATAGCTTCAAATTGCCCGCCGCCGCCCGCTCGACAAGCGCGAACAAAGGCCCCAGTTCCTCCTCTGCCGCGACCAACGCCGCAAAGCTTGGGCGCAAAACCACCGCCCCGCTTTCCAGCAACAACGACGCTTCGCCGCGCGCTGCATTTGCCGGCCGCCTCATAAGGACGTTACCTGTCCGCTGCTTTCCAGCGCCAGCGTGTAGGACCGCTCCCCATTGAAATCGCCGGCATAATCGAGCCGTGCGACCAGAAATTTTCCGCGCAGCTGCTCCCCACCTTCAAAGCTTAACTCATAATCATCCAACTGCCCCGAAAGCGCGTTGTTTTTGATCCGCGTCTCAGCAGACGACCCTGTAAAAACGCCTGCCCCTGACACCGACACCGACCGCACACCCGCGCCCGACAACAGCTCACGCCACGCGCCGCTGCCCTTATGGGTGATGACCACCGGATCGCCATTGATCGACAATTGCGTGGTGCGCAGGCCAGCGACCGTTGCGTACACTGGCGGCGTTGCGCCATTGCCAACCTTCAACAGGAAGGCGCTTCCTTTTTCTACTGGCATATGCCCTTATCCTTTCAAGAATGTCCGCGCATCGGCGGAGAAATTATGTGATTTAGACGGCAAGCAATCGGACGCGGTGCTCGACCAGCCCGGCCCATGGCCCCGCCGGATCGCGCAGTACGATCGACCGCAGGAAGACAAAGCTCGCGATCCGCCAGCCAGGCAAATCACGTGGGATCGCCACTAAGGCATCGTCAACATGGCCCATAAGGTCCGTGAGCCGCGACGCGGCCTCGCCATCATCCCACACCGTAAACGCCAGCCGGATTTCACGCCCCTGCTGCGTTTTCGTCCCCCAATCGGTCACCAACCCGTCGGTGACCGCGACATAAGGAAAGTCGGCACGGGGCGGCGGGCCGTCATAAATGCCCTTCAGTTGCGCGGCCAACACCGGGTGTGCCGATAGCGCCGCCACGGCAGCGGCTTGCAAGGCTTGCACTGCATCGCTCATCGTCCGAAATTCCTTAATTGCGCGTCGTCCAGCATCCGGCGGCGCAGGTTTTTGGCCACTAAAGTTACGCCTTCGTCACTACGTTCGGCGTGCACGTCTTGCGGCAAGTCAGTTGCCATCAATCGGTCGCTGATCCGCTGCACGCGCGCTGCTCCCAAGACGTCGGCTTTGGCCGTCAGACGGTCGGCGTTCATCGCACTTCTTCGCAGGTCAGGTGCATTTGACCGGGCGTCTGCGGGTCACTTAAGGCCCCGCGCACCGCCAGATATTTGCCCCGCCATGTCAGCCTTGTACTTAGGCCAAGCCCTTCGCGTTTGCGCAACGTCACCCGCCAACGCGGCAGTGCCGACAAGGCATCGCCGCGCGTCAGATCGGCGGGCATTAACGGTGAAACCGCCGCCCATGCCTGCCCATCATAGCTGTAATTGCCTACTGCGCCTGCGCGGCTGTCGCGTGTGCTCAGGCGCGTTTCAATCACGACACGTTCACGCAATGTGCCTGCAAATTCCCCGCTCATGGCAATTGTATCCGGCGGAATGGGAGCAACAACGCCATTGCAGCGGCAGGTGGGCCAGCATCATCGCTCGCATCGCGGTTGTTGTAAAAATATGCCGTCAGCCGCAGCAAGCCAAGCCGAAGTGACTCCGGCAGACTGGCCCAATTGGCCGATAGGCCAGCGATAAGCGATACCTCCGCACGTCCCGCAATGCCGGGCTGTAGCACCCGGAAATAGGCTTCTCCGCGTGAGCTGATCTTTGCCTCCCACGCCGACGCTGCCATGGGAAAGCTTGCGCCCTCTGCCGGAATGCCCGTTACGCCCACGATTGACTGCACGGGCATGGCTTGCAGTATTTGCCAGCCCGACCCTGTCGTGACCATATCCTTTGCACCACGACGGATCAGTATCTGCCGCGTGAACTGCTCGGCATGTTCAATGGCGGCGACGGCGCAAGCGGCCAGCACATTGTCATCGGTGCCCGCATCGACACGCACATAGGCCCGAACCTCGGCCAGCATGACGCTGTCAAGGCCGAGCGGATCAAGGCTCAACATCTGATGTTCCTTTGAAATTGGGGAAGACGCGCTACCGGGGTTGCGCTATTCTAGCCATATCGGCTTTTGATGTTATGTGTTTTAACCAAAATTGGCCTCTGCCCATCAACGCAGCGGGCAGAGGCCAAAATGTTTACGTCAATGAAAAGCGCATCAATTTGATCGCCGCCGAATTGATTAGCGCGCCACCAATGCGCTTCGTGGCGTAGAAATGGACATAAGGCTTGTTCGAATACGGATCGCGCAAGATATTGGTCTCGCTCCGTTCGGCAATCAAATAGCCCGCCTTGAAATTGCCAAAGGCAATCGACAGGCTGTTTGCCGATATGTCGGGCATGTCTTCAGCTTCAACGACCGGATAGCCCATCAACGTATCCGGCTGTCCTGCGGCGAGCGCAGGTTGCCACAGAAACGCACCATCCGCCGTTTTGAACCGGCGAATAATCGACAGGGTGGATGCATTCATGACCCAGCTTGCTCCCTGACGATAAGGCGCGCGCACAGCGTGTACCAGCTCCACCAACTTGTCTTGCGGATTGGTCGCGGCAAAGCCGCCCGCCACGCCCGTCGGCACATATTGCAACGTGCCAAAGGGCCGCGTCGCATCGCTTGTCGTCGCAACCGGCCCGGTCAGAAATCCGCGCGGGCGGTTGGTGCCATTGCCATTGATGAATGCCGCGCCTTCGGCCTTGCCAAATTCGGTTGCAATTTCATCCGCTAGCCAGGCCTCCACATCAAATGCGGCATCATCCAGCATCGCCTGCGTCGCCGCCGGATTGGCGTACAGGTCGCCAAAGCTGGGGACGATTTCGTTGAATGTCGGCGTCGCCGTTTCCGGACGCGCCGCCGTTTCTGCGGCCCAGCCCGATGTCACGCCATTTTGCGTCACCAGCTTGCGATAGCCAGCCGACCCCACGCGCACCACGCTCGAAATCGCGCGAATGGGCGAGATTGATTTCAAGACGCTGTCAATAACTTCGTCAATTTCGCGCGGCACGGCAAAGCCGCCATCGGCAGGCGTTACGCCCGTGAAGCTTTTCAACTCCACCTCCGACCCGCGCCGCAAATAGCCATCGACAAAGGCCGACCGCGCCGGGTCAGCGACCTTGCCGCCCGACAAAACGGGCCGCGTCACCGCCACCGCCGGCACCGCCCCGTCAAAGACGGCGTCCAGATTGTCTGCTTTAATTTCATAATCCATGTCATTCTCCTTGCGTGAACTGAGTAATGTCTGTGATGTTTGGCCCACCCGCCTCCACCGCCAGCACGCGGGCCAGCGGTTGCATGGGGGTGGCAACGATGCTGACTTCGATAAGGTCGAGGTCAGTGAGCTCCCGATATTCCTGTTGCTGCATCGCGCGGACGCGGTAGCCGAAGGATAGGCCGCTGCCCGCGTGCACGACGGCGCTGTCATCATCGAGCTGCGCGATCACCCGCAGGCCGCGTGCATCCTCGCTTAAGCTTTCGACAAAGCCGATGCGGCGGCGTTGGTCATGCTGCCACAATAAGGGCAAACGCGCCTTTACGCACAATATCGCCGCCCTTGTCCGGCGCGTCGAAGATCGCGGCATAGCCCGCCAGCCTCATTGGCTGACCAATCCGGGCAGGCCCAATTTGAACGCAATGCCGATCAGCAACAACGCCAACACCATCCGCACGACCCAGCCAATCGCCGCCTTGCGCGCCGAGCGTTTGGCGTCGCGCCAGGCGGACAACAGCTCGCGCAATTCGCCCATATCCTTGGCGGCGCTGGCATCGTCCAGCCCCAGCCCGGCCAGCGCACGACGCGCACCAGTTTCGGAGGCCTGCTCCAGCAGACCTTGCAGTTCTTTATCAACCATTGATGTTTCCTATGTGTAAATCGGACCCAAACAGGCTCTATCCGCCGTTAAGGGTCGCGCGATCTGCGCAGCTTCATGCATGGTGCAGACGGCAAGCGGCGGTTATCGTGTCTTTTGGAAATGCAACGACCGTTAGGTCGCGGGATTTGCATCACCCGACAGGTCGTCTTCGGTTATTTCATGCCAATCGCCATCATACATCGGCGGGTAGATCACGGGCTTGTCGCCATAGCGTGCACGAAGAGCGTCCTGCCGATAGTCCAGCGAGTCCCATTCATCCTCGAGATCATCCGTGTACAAAAACTCGGCATCGAACCTGCCGTCCTTGATATCGTAAAGCAACATCGACCATTTCTTATCAGGCGGCGCGGCGTCCCATAATTCCAATATGGTATCATGTGTTTCGTTGCCAAATTCACGATATATGACTTGTTCGGGCAGATTCTCGAAAATTGCGCCGCCGGTCATTTGATCCGCAGCTTCGATGAATACAAAAACATCGTCGGGAACTTTACCCAGAAAATTTGCTACTTGCTGCCCAATTTGATTAAGCAGTTTACCCATTTCTTCGCTTGCCATGCCAAATCTCCTATTTGTCGTTGGGTAAACGTTCGATTTTACCCACTGGAAATGCAGCGCCAGCTAGCTTGCGGAATTCTCATCTTCGTCAGGCAAATCGTCCAACGTCAGTATACGGAACTTTCCGTCCCGCTTGGGGTAGATGACAGGCTTGTCGCCATAGCGGGCGCGAAGAGCATCCTGCCGATAGTCAAGCGAGTCCCATTCATCCTCGAGATCATCTGTGTACAAAAACTCGGCATCGAACCTGCCATCCTTGATATCGTACAGCAGCATCGACCATTTCTTGTCAGGCGGCGCGGCGTCCCATAATTCCAATATGGTGTCATGAACGTCATGTCCGAAATCATGATAGATGACTTGTTCAGGCAGATTTTCAAAAATTGCCCCGCCGCTCAACTGGTCGGCAGCCCGGATAAAAACAAAAACATCATCGGGAACTTTGCCAAGCGTTTTGGCGACAAGCTGCCCAATTTGATTCAGCAATTTGCCCATTTCTTCGGTTGCCATGATTTTCCTCCTATTTTTTATTGGGCATGCGGTCGATTTCATCAATGCCGCCAATATTTGAAAACACGAATATCCAATCTGGTCGCCGCGAATTACTGGTATAAGTGGCTTGGATGTCAACAGTTACATTCTTACCAGCTTTCAGAGCCTTTTTCCATTTGTTTTCAATGATCCGGTACTCGCTGAGATTGAAACGTGCATTCTGGGCAAAATGATTATAGCTGGGCACCTCCATTAACCGTTGATTTTGGTCAAGCGGCCTCGATATGCGCGTTGCAGGCACCTGATCGGTGCATTTCGGGCTGAGATTGGCTCTATTGCCGCTGTTTTGGCCCCTATTTCTGGATTTTGGACACAATTATCCTGTCGCCGCTCGTCGTTCGTGGAACAGCAGGCGCTGCATATTGTACGCAAGATTGGCGAGCATGATCTTCGTCTCGGCACGCTTGATGCCGATGGTGCGGATGAACAGTCCCATATGCGCCTTTTGCTGCGCAAAGACGTGCTCGACCCTTGCACGTATCTTCGACTTTGTTCGGTTGGCTGCACGAAGCGCTTCTGACCGTGGCTTGCCCTTTGGCTTCTTGCGGTGGATGCGGCTGACCCGGCCATGGGCTGCAAGCCACGCTTCATTGGTCTTGGACCGGTAAGCGGTGTCGCCCCACACATCAGATGCAGTGTTGTTTGTCGTGACCACTTCGCGCAGTTGTGATCCATCATGACGCGCGCCGTGCGTGACCACAGCCTTGCGGATGAACCCGAAGCGCTGATCGATAGCTATATGATTCTTGTAGCCAAAGCTTGGGATCGCAATGTCGATCTGCGGCTTGCCGTTCGCAGCCATGCGCGCTTTGGCAAACTTCACCGTCCAGCGCGCATCTGTGTCTTTCTGCGCAGCCTTGGCGGGTTGGTCGGGCCAGACTTCCTGTGCCGTCTTGCCCGTTTTGATTGCATCCTTCTCGTCTTGCGTATTGCGCTGCTTGGGGGCTGCAATCAGCGTTGCATCGACGATCTGGCCGCCCATTGCCAGATATCCATTGGTTCGCAGCCGGTGGTCAAAGGCGTCAAACAGCACCTGCAAGGTTCCGGCATCGGTCAACTTCTCCCGGAATAGCCGGATCGTGTTGGCATCAGGCGTTGGCGCTCCAAGATCAAAGCCCAGAAAACGCAGCCAGCTCAACCGATCACGGATCAGATACTCCATGCGGGCATCGGCCACATTGTTCTGCGCCGCCAGAATAAGGATCTTGAACATCGATACGCAGTCATAGGGCGGTCTGCCACCCTTCGAACCGTCCGAATAAGCCAGTGCATTGTCCAGGATCACACGAAAGCCTTCAAAATCAACTATCCGCCCCAGCGCCTCAAGCGGATCGCCATTGGCCGAAAGCCGCTTCAAATGATCCGATAAACCGAACAAACCCGCCTGCTTCATAATCGCCTCCCGATGGGGACCGTTGAATCAGATCACACGCTCAAATGCCAGAGGTTTTTGGAGGTGCCCAGCTGATCTCCGGTCCGCCGAATTCGCGGGCAATGAAATGGCCGCCATGATCGTTCTGTTCACGATTGGGTTTTCCTGCGTTGGTCTGCGCGTCGCGGGATCGTGGCTGATCGGGTTGTAAACGCAACTGACCAGACGCCCGAACCGTCCGATCCTGCTCATCCGCCTCAAAATCATAGCCGCCTGCAGAAATTTTCCGAGTTGTCGGCAACGGTCGCTCGACAGGTGTTTCCAAAACTTTCGGAACAGTGGTTCTGACGATTTCCGTCCGGACTTCTATCGGCTTTGCCAATGGTTTGGCGAGCGGTTTTGTCGGTGGCGTGGTAGGTTTGGCCCCATCCCAACTTCGACTCGCTTGATCGCCACCCGGTTCCCCACCACGGAAACCGCCGCCATCATTCTTCGGCTTTGGTGCCTTAGGCTTACTCCACCCCCCCCCGAAGCACCGCCACCGCCGAAACTTCCGCCACCGCCAGCAAATCTTTGCCCTTGTCCCTTAAATGTGAACTGGCCGTTTTCGGTGTCGTGCCACGGATTGAACTTGAATTCGAGCGCACCATTTTCGTTCGATATCTCTGACGGCTGCACGGCCGGCGCAAGGCCCACCGCCGCGCGTTTCTCTTCGGTCGTCAAAAAGTCCGCTGCACCCACTTGCGCCCACAACCGCTCCCGATCTTCGGCCAGCGCAGGGATCGCATCCAAATCCAAGTCCAACGTCAGGCCGTCAAAATAGGGCCGCAGCCCTTGCGCCAGCGCGTCCAAAATCTTGCGCGCCAACGGGATGATGCTCTGGTTCCACAAAGCGCGGTTTGCCTCGCGATAATTGGCATAAGTCGCATCGCCGGGCAGACCAAGCAGCACTGGCGGCACGCCAAAAGCGAGCGAGATTTCCCGCGCCGCCGCTTCCTTCAATCCGGCAAAATCCATCTCCGCTGGGGTCAGCGCCATCGCCTGCCATTTCAAGCCACCCTCCAGCAACATCGGCCGTCCGGCATTGCCCGCGCCTTGGAAACTGGCGGCAAGCTCCTCCTTCAACCGCGCATATTGTTCGCCGTTCAACGTCCCGCTGTCGCCCATGTCATAGACCAAAGCCCCCGATGGCCGCGCGGCATTATCCAGCAACGCCTTGTTCCATTTCGTCGCCGCATTATGCGTCGCGACCGCGCCCGACGCTGCGCCCAGACAGCCAAGCCCATAATGGTCATCGAGCGGGTGGATTGCGCGGATGTGGATCACATTTTCGGCGGGCAAACGGCTCGCGATCTCGCCTGCTTTATACACAAACGCCACGGGCCAGCCGCGCATGTCGGCTTCAATCGTCATCCGCTCGGGCCGCAGCGCGAACAATTCGGCTGGCCGCCCGTCATTGCCCGACAATATCTCGACATAGGCATTGCCGTGCAGCAACAGATGCGTCGCCACCGTCTCCATCAACGCCTGCCCCGCCGACGTGGCGCGCACCAGTTCCAGCCCGCGCGCATCATTTGCGGTCAACGGCGCGGACGCCAGCCCCTCGGCAATCAACCGCACCGCGCGTTGCGCAATCGCGTTCGACAAATAGCCTTCGCGCATCTGCGCCTCATAATGCCGGGGCCATTCGCCCAGGCTACCCAAAGCATATCCGCGCAAGCCCGGCAGACGATCCTGCTGCACACGCGTTTTGGCCGGACGCAGATACCCACGCCCGGCTGATTTCCAACCGAAGATATTCATGATTTTTTCCGTTTTTTAAGGTTGCTGCTTCAGCGTTTCAGCTAGACGGCGCCTAGCTGCTTTCTTCTGCTTCCGACTGCATGAGATTTACCTTTAGAGATCCGAGACGGATTTCATCGTCCCCTACGAACGCCCTCACCTTTAACCGAAAGGACTCGGTCACTGCGATTCCGTGGAGGAGGACCGGTACAATCATTTGATGGAACCGGACAGAACCGCCTTCAATATCCGAAATGTCTTCAAACAAGGTTTCTTCGTTTGCAGGTATATGACCTTCCATCGAAAAAATCGGTTCCACTTCATCCGAACGAAACACGAATATTTTTGGAGACATCGGCAACGAATCGGCCTTAAATCGGAAATCAATAAGCGCGCACAATTGTGCCAGTACGACTGGTGAACTACCCATGACATTTATCTGACTCTGATAGGTGCCCACTAGAGTCATTTTCCCTGTAACTTCATGCCTTATATCGTCGCAAAAAGTAACAAATCCTCCTGGGAAATTTGGATTTATTATCAAGACACCAGCTCCTGAAGGCGGAAGTCGTTAGATTTTGGTTTAAAACCAGAATTTGAAGAGGCTTCGGTAAGACTAGGCATACTTTCGATATGAACCGAAGGGTCTGGACTGGCATTAGTCGTCGGCAAAGCGTTGGTACCCGCAAGCACCTTTGGCACAACTAAGTCAAACTCAATCTCTCTGCCTAAGGCCCACGCAAGCTCAGCAACACGTCCTAAAGTAATATCCTGAGTGCCATTTAGCTCGCGACTAATAACAGAACGATGCACACCGATGGAGTTCGCAACTCGGGATTGATTGATGCCGCTCAAATCTCCTTCTTCAACAAGCGCGCGCTGAAGCGAACGGCGCACTCGTGAAATGAAACGTCCAGCGGCGCGCCTGCTTGGGCTAATAGCAATCTGAAATGACGTCATCTGGATTATCTCCGGTTACAAATTTTGGTTCGTCTAGAGCAAGGTTATCGCGCAAACGTACAGCTTGTTCACAATAGCCACGGTACATACTTCTTCGCTGGATGAGATTATATTTGCTGTCACAGTCCGAAACCACAAAGCAATCTCTCTGCGTAAACCAACCAAATAGGCGGACATCAGCAGTTTTCAATTCCCACACCCCGTCACCAAGATGAACGAGTGCCTTAAAAGTTCGACCAACTGGAAGAGCCTGCCCTGAACAAAATTCATAGAACAACGCATCCAACTGCTCGGAGGGGGTTTCTTCGATATTACGGTCCGAATCAGTTTCAGGTAACACCTCTACAAGCCACTTATGAGCCCTCGGGAGCAGGTAAATGCGACGCAATTCCAACTCTCTAAGACCCAAAACCGGATCGACCTTTATGACTTCTCCGGATTGAGCGAGATTTAGTAGTGTTGCCATTTAAGTCAACAGTCCTTAACAAATACTGAGCAATTAACATTTAGTATTGGTTTTGTTCTCGCTGTCAATTCACAACAACCGCACCTGCGGCACCCGTTCTGCTTTGCCGAGCATCAATTCGGTCAAGGCCCATACCAACGCGTCGGCGCGGTCGGGGGAGCGGCCGGGGCCTGCATAGCCGCCGCCTGCGATCAGGCCGCACATCTGGTCCTCCAACTCTTGAAAGGCGTTGATGTGAAAAACACGCCCGGCTTCGTATAATATCGAGATTGGCTCGGCGCGGGCAGATTTGCTGCGGCTCGCGTGCGCCCGCTTTATGGGCATCGCAATGTCCGCCGCGCGCAACACGGTTTCGACCATATTGCCGCCCTGATTATCCTCGACCACCACGCGGTCGGCCTGCCAAGCATCCGCCGCAGCCGCGACCGCGCGGGCCCAGCGTTCGGGCGATGCGCCAGAGATGCTATGGTCCGTCAGCACATAGGCGTTTTTATCAACGCCCAGCCCAACCGCGACGATGCCGCACGCGTCGCCATTTTCCGACACGGGCGGGTCAACGCCAATGACCACGCGTTTCAACTCGGGCGCGCACGCCGCACGTTGCCGTTCCAGCAAGTCCCGCGACCACAGCGCACCATCCGCATCCGCGATCAGCTCGCCATCCAATTCCTGCCGCCCAAGCCGCGTCCCGGCATACATCGCGCGCACCGACGCAATAAAGTCCGGCGGCAAGTTCATGCCGTTATCAATTGTCCGTCCGCGCGTCACCGCCACCCCCTTTTCCTTATCGAGCCGCCGGACCAAAGGCACCGGACGCGGCGTAGTTGTCGCCATCGCTCGCGGGTTCTGCCCGAGGCGAAGCCCAAGCATCAGATTGTCCCACGCGGCGATCCCGCTGGGCCATTTCGCAATTTCATCGGCCCAGGCAAAGTCATGCTGCGGCCCGCGCAGGCTTTCGGGCTCTGCGCCCGAAAATAACGTCGCCGTTGCCTGATTGGCCCATGTCAAACGGCGCAGGCTGGGTTCATAAGCAGGCCGCTCGCCAAAGGGCAGCGACAACAGGCCGCTTTCGCCCTCGACCATCACGGCCCGCGCCTCATTCAAGGTCGCGCCCACCAACGCAAAGCGCGCGCCGGGATGTTGCGCCGCCAATGCGCTCACCCATTCCGCCCCCATGCGCGTCTTGCCATAGCCGCGCCCCGCCATCACCAGCCATATGCGCCAGTCTTCCAAGGGCTCCGCCTGATCATCGCGGGCCCAAAAGTTCCAGCTTTGCGTGTCGGCCATGTTTTTCCGGGTCCAGCGGCGGATGACCTCGACCATCTGCTCATAAGGCAGCGCCAGCAACGCCTGCGCATTAGGCATCGGCATTTGCTTCGCCTTCGCCTTCGCGTTCGGGTTCAGTTTCGGGTTCGGCGCGCGCCGCCGCGCTCTCTTCGGCGCGTTGCCGCATTTGCGTGAGCTTCAGGATCAACTGCGCCTTTAATGTCGCCAAATCGGGCTGCGCAGGCTTGGCCGCAGGGGCGGCAAGCGCGCCGCCCTTCACCGATGCACGGTGTGCGCTGAGCAAGGCAATCGCCAGCCGATGCTTTTGCGCCCGCGCTTTCAACGTGCCATCGGCGGTCCGTCCGCTCGCCGTTTGCAGCGCTTCAGCCAGCAAATGGGCACCTCCAAAAACCTCTGGCATTTGAGCGTGTGATCTGATTCAACGGTCCCCATCGGGAGGCGATTATGAAGCAGGCGGGTTTGTTCGGTTTATCGGATCATTTGAAGCGGCTTTCGGCCAATGGCGATCCGCTTGAGGCGCTGGGGCGGATAGTTGATTTTGAAGGCTTTCGTGTGATCCTGGACAATGCACTGGCTTATTCGGACGGTTCGAAGGGTGGCAGACCGCCCTATGACTGCGTATCGATGTTCAAGATCCTTATTCTGGCGGCGCAGAACAATGTGGCCGATGCCCGCATGGAGTATCTGATCCGTGATCGGTTGAGCTGGCTGCGTTTTCTGGGCTTTGATCTTGGAGCGCCAACGCCTGATGCCAACACGATCCGGCTATTCCGGGAGAAGTTGACCGATGCCGGAACCTTGCAGGTGCTGTTTGACGCCTTTGACCACCGGCTGCGAACCAATGGATATCTGGCAATGGGCGGCCAGATCGTCGATGCAACGCTGATTGCAGCCCCCAAGCAGCGCAATACGCAAGACGAGAAGGATGCAATCAAAACGGGCAAGACGGCACAGGAAGTCTGGCCCGACCAACCCGCCAAGGCTGCGCAGAAAGACACAGATGCGCGCTGGACGGTGAAGTTTGCCAAAGCGCGCATGGCTGCGAACGGCAAGCCGCAGATCGACATTGCGATCCCAAGCTTTGGCTACAAGAATCATATAGCTATCGATCAGCGCTTCGGGTTCATCCGCAAGGCTGTGGTCACGCACGGCGCGCGTCATGATGGATCACAACTGCGCGAAGTGGTCACGACAAACAACACTGCATCTGATGTGTGGGGCGACACCGCTTACCGGTCCAAGACCAATGAAGCGTGGCTTGCAGCCCATGGCCGGGTCAGCCGCATCCACCGCAAGAAGCCAAAGGGCAAGCCACGGTCAGAAGCGCTTCGTGCAGCCAACCGAACAAAGTCGAAGATACGTGCAAGGGTCGAGCACGTCTTTGCGCAGCAAAAGGCGCATATGGGACTGTTCATCCGCACCATCGGCATCAAGCGTGCCGAGACGAAGATCATGCTCGCCAATCTTGCGTACAATATGCAGCGCCTGCTGTTCCACGAACGACGAGCGGCGACAGGATAATTGTGTCCAAAATCCAGAAATAGGAGCCAAAACAGCGGCAATAGAGCCAATCTCAGCCCGAAATGCACCGATCAGGTGCCTGCAACGCGCATATCGAGGCCGCTTGACCAAAATCAACGGTTAATGGAGGTGCCCAAATCGGTCTCCAACCGGGCATAGCCCTCTGCCAAAGCCAGCGCCCATGCATCGCGAAACGCCGGCGTCCGCCGCCGCTCGGCATAGACCGCACTGCCCTTTACGCCTGCCGCCCGTGCAGACGCCGACACATTCGCCGTCTGCGCCAAATGGTCCAGAAACTGGGCACGAATTTTCATATTCAACCGCGCATCGGGCACGGGTGTTTTATTGATGGCCATAAAAAGCCCTCCTGAGCGCAAAGAAAAAGGGCCAAAGATTGCTCCTCGACCCATTGGGTGATGATGAAAGCGGGTCAGTGTGCGACTCGCAATTTTCGACTATGACATAAACTAACCTTTTATGGTTACGATGTCAATATGTTTTTAGCCTATTTGGTTAATACGCATAAACTGCATCACTAAAGCACCTAGCGATGAATGCGTATTCGCCTTGCGCATATCTCTAACATCATTGGCTGATTCGCCTGCCTGGCTTGCTGGAATTCTAACTCGACCAAAGGCAAAAACATCAACAACCGTGCCAATGCCTCTGGTTCGGGAAGACAGAACATGAGCCTACACAAACTTGGAAATCTCTCACGATGGGTTTCAGATATTTTGCGTTCAATGCGCCTCATATCGTTGTCATGACTGACAAGTATCCGGTCATTCTCAACAGCTGCTGTGGCTACTAAAGGATCTGCAGCACCAGTTTCCAAAATTTCAGTCGCACGAACTGCATCGTGGCCACACTCCGTTAAGGCCAAGATTATTGCCGTCTGCACGTTTTCGTCAATTAAAAAGCGCATAATGGAAAGATGACCCAATTACGCTGCTTGTGTCAATTCATGTTCTTTTAGAACGGCTTGCACGTCCTGTTTTTTGAGACTCGGATATTGCTCAATGATTTGACCGATCGAGTAACCAGCGCGCGCGAAAGCTTTGATACTTGATACCAAAACGCGAGTGCCTGCGATCACTGGATCGCCACCCATTACAAAACGATGTTGTTCAATTTTGCCTACCAAGCTGTTGTCACGAAGGCGCATTTTTTCCGACTTTGCCTGCATATCTTCGGCGACACTGGATAGTGGGATAGCCAACGCTATTTGACCACTTACTGCCCCTTGGATCTGGTCAGACCCTTGCGGCTTAAAATGAACCTCGCGATTTACGACATATAAGGTCAACTCTGACCAAGGCCGACCACTATGCTCCCGAAGTTTCACGGCGGCTCTTCTCAAATGCTGCATAGAAACTCGCTCACGCAATAGTGATAGAGTTCGGAGCGCCACCAAATCCTCAAAAGTATAAATCCTGCTGTACGGACTTCTTCTGTTTTTATAGGCTAGGCTTGGCTGATAAAACGCGTCATTGTCCCACCCGGTCAATCGACTAATTGACAAGCCAGTTAAGCGATGCACCTGTTCGATGCTAAAGGCTGCAATCAAATTGGTCAAAGCGCGCTCCATCACGACTAGTAAAGTCGTGATGCGACTTTGAACTTCGGTTATCTTTTCGTCAATGATATTGGACGGATTTTTTAATGCGCCAGGCACAAGTCAAAGAAAAGAAAAGAAAAAGTTAGGTAGCCTGAGCATTTATCGTCAGGCAGACGATATGGTGACTGTTACAGGCGCATCCGACTACCCTCACCCCCACGCCCATTCAAGCTGGAATCTCCCCCACCCCCCCCACCCACAACATCATTTCGCATCTCCCCCGCTTTTCGTCGGTGTCGCAATCCAGATCGTGGGTGGACTGCTTGAACTTATCGGCTTGACTCTTATCGATTTCTATCACCATTTCCTTTAATGCCAACTAGATACATCATATATTGCGATGAATCCGACGACAAAGGACAGTTCTTTTCGAACTTCTATGGCGGAGTGCTCATACTTGCGTCGCGACGCGAGGCTATCGAAGCAGAATTACAAGCATTAAAGAACGAACTGCGAATTTTTGATGGCGAAATGAAATGGCAACGAATTACCGAAAATTACGCTGATAAATATATAGCTTTTGTCGATAAAGTTTTTGATATTGTAGAGCGCGGCGACATGAAAATTCGTATCATGTTCACCCACAACAGGCATAGACCTGTTCTAGAAGAATATATGATAGGGCGTGATTATTTTATGCTTTATTATCAGTTTGTAAAACATGCCTTTGGACTACAATATGCTGTTCCTGACGGGGACACAGCAACGGCCCAGTTATTGCTCGACGATGTCCCCCATCATTCAGATAAGTTCCGCCAGTTCAAAGATTATATGTCCACGCTTTCATCGTTCCCAAAGTGGTCTCGTGCTGGCATGTCGATCGCCTATCATGACATTGCCGAGGTGAATTCCAAAGAGCATCATATCCTTCAGGCTCTGGATGTTGTTTTGGGCGGAATACAGTCGCGGCTCAACGAAAAGCATACAAGGCCGCACCCGCCCGCTAAACGTCGCGGCAAGCGGACCAAAGCTAAAGCGCGTGTATATGCAAAGATCAAAGATAGAATTCGCGAAATTTATCCGAACTTTAATGTCGGAACGAGCACAGGGATAATGGACGGTCCGCACGAGCGTTTTGAACATCCTTATCGGCATTGGCTGTTCGTTCCGAACAACGCAGTCATAGACCCGTCGCGAACGAAAAAAGCTAAAACTAAAGGAAAGTAACCCCGTCCGATTCTACAGAAGGCCCCACGCAGGGCGTGAGGTTTCAAATCGGACAGGATTTCTCCACTTATAAGAAGTTATTGGGAAACGCAACCTGATTTTATCACCATATGTTGGTATGTTTGTGGATAAGTACCTACCATAGACGGTGTTCCGTCGGTATTTTTCGTTCTTCAGCGAGACCGATTTTTTGGCACCAGAGGTTTTTTTGATGCCGCCAGAGTCAGCCCCCCCCCCCCCCCCCACCCACAACATCATTTCGCATCTCCCCCGCTTTCGCTACAGCACGCCCCCATGTCCCGCATCATCCTGTTCAACAAACCTTATGGCGTATTGCCGCAATTTACGGACAAGGGGACGGAGGGCTCGCCGCGGCTGACTTTGTCGCAATTTGTGGATGTCCCAGGCGTCTATCCGGCTGGGCGGTTGGATATGGACAGTGAAGGGTTGATGCTGCTGACCGATGATGGCCGGTTGCAGGCGCGGATTTCGGACCCGAAATATAAAATGGCCAAAAGCTATCTGGTGCAGGTGGAGGGCGAAGTGACCGACGATGCGCTGGTCCAATTGCGGCGCGGTGTTTCGTTGAAGGACGGCTTGACCCTGCCCTGCGAGGCCGAACGGATTGCCGATCCCATGCTGTGGCCGCGCGACCCGCCGATCCGCGTCCGGCTGTCGGTACCCGATAGCTGGATCATGCTGACCATCCGTGAAGGCCGCAACCGTCAGGTTCGGCGCATGACCGCCGCAGTCGGGCATCCGACATTGCGGCTGGTCCGCCGCGCGATTGGCGCATGGACGATCGATGGCATTGCGCCGGGCACGTGGCGCGAGGTCGAAGGCTAAGGCGTCGCCCTCAGTCCGTTACCGGCCGCGCGATGCGCTTGCCCTTCGTCCGGCTGGTCAAATGAAACTGCCCGCACCGGTCGCAGGCATAATGCCGCAGCGTGATTGTCGCCTTTGCAATCGCCGATAGCGCGTCTGCCGCGCACACATAACGCGCTTTCTTCGCGCAGATGCTTAACCGCGTGCGCAGATCAATCCTCGCTGTCAAACGCGATGCAGCCATTGTTGCAAAGTTGCGTGAGGAGATCGATGGCCGCCGCGCTGCCCGCCAGTGCGACGTCGAGGACCACACTATCCGCAGCGCACAAATCTTTCGCCAAGGCCGCCGTCTCGTCAATGCAATCGAAACAGACGCCATCGGCAAACAGCATGACTGCATCTATGTCCTTGGCCCCCGCGATATACGCCAATCGGCTCGCCGGATTACGCGACAGCGGCGTTTGGGCGATGATGGCCTCGCGGACTTCCTCCGGCGCAACGGGTATTTCGGGCCGCCAATCCATATCGGGATATTTGGGCGTGCTGTTGAAGGTGCCGAACCAGCGGGCGAAATGGGCGGGGTCGGACAAGGATTCCAGCATCATCTGTTGCAAGCGGTCCAGCGCGCCGGGTAAAATCTCCCCCGCATTAGCCTGAGCCTGCAAATCCGGGTCGCGATAGAGTTCATCGTCCTTTATGCCGTCGAGAACATCATCGACATAATGCCCCAAAAGGTCGCCACGCGATGGCGCGCGGAACCCGACCGAGTAGGTCATGCAATCCGAACCCACCGCAACGCCATTGTGCGATATGCCCGGCGGGACATAAAGGATATCGCCGGGTTCTAACACCCATTCCTCGGTCGCCTGAAATTCGCTGAGCAACTTCAAATCCTCATGCGGCAGCAACAAAGTATCGGCGTCGCAGTGCGCGCCGATCTGCCAACGGCGGCGGCCAAGCCCTTGGATGAGGAAAACATCATATTGGTCGAAATGCGGTCCAACCCCGCCTTGGTCGGCGGCAAGGCTGACCATCACATCGTCGATGCGCCAATTGGGAATGAAACGAAACGGCGCGATCAGGTCGGCGACGGCGGGCACATGATGGTCAACCGCTTGCACCAGCAACGTCCAATGGCTTTCATTAAGGCCAGTCAGCCGTTCCTCGGCCAGCGGACCTTGCTCCATCGCCCAACCCGCATCGGTTTGACAAATCAGCCGCGATTCAATGTCCTCTTCGCATGCCAGCCCCGCCAGCTCGTCAGGCTCCAGCGGGTTTTGCCAGTCGCGAAACGCATTGCGGATCAGCAGCGGTTTTTTCTGCCAATATGCGCGCAAAAATTGGTCGATGTCGAAATTTTGAAAGTCCATGACGTCGCGCTGTGGCCTAAAGCGGCAAAATGCAAGCGTCAGCGCGCAAACACATTGGCGTCGTCGGCAAAGGCCTTGAACTCCAAAGCATTGCCGCTTGGGTCATAAAAAAACATCGTGGCTTGTTCGCCCACTTGCCCCTTGAACCGGATATGCGGCTCGATGCCGAACCGGACGCCCGCCGCCTTTGCGCGTTCGGCCAATGCCGCCCATTGGTCCATATCCAAAACAACGCCGAAATGCGGAACGGGGACGTCATGGCCATCGACGGGATTATGCGCCGACACACCGCGCGCCGACGGGTCCAGATGCGCGACAATTTGGTGGCCGAAAAAGTTGAAATCGATCCATTGGTCGGACGACCGCCCTTCGGCGCAGCCCATGATAAAGCCATAAAAATGCTGCGCTTCGGCAAGATCGTGGACGGGAAAGGCCAGATGGAACGGACGTAAGCTCATTTTGATGTCACCGGCTTGGGCAAAGGTTTGTCGATGCTGTCGGCACTAGCAAGCTCCGCCGTCATTTGCACGGCGCAACTGTTGATCCGCGCCAGATCGCTTGGCCGCTGAAATTCGGCTTTGGCAGCTTCAGACAACGCGACCGCGACCAATTCGCGCGGTTGCCCGCTTTGCGTGGTGACGCGATTGCCGACAATGCCCGCCCATCTTTTGCCCGATTGGCGCACGTCGGGCGCATCGGCTGGCGCCGTGCCTGTCCGCTGTTTTTCCGCCAACGTCGCAATGACGGCGACACAGGCGATATCGCCTTGATGCGCATCGGTGAGCGCAGAAGGTGTAATGGCGACAAGCGCGATGGCGAAAAATATCATGCGCCCGGATTTAACAGCCAAAGCATGAACTGCAAGCAACGACGATGTTTGCCCGATTGCATTTGTCACATACGACGGGCAAAGGCGGGTCGTGCAGAAAATCTCCGCCCTGCTTCATCGTTTTCCGCGCTGGGCCGTTATCGGCGCTGGTGCATTGTCGGCTTATGGATTTGCGCCATGGGGGCTTTGGCCGTTAACGCTCGCGTGCTTTGCGTTGCTGATCCACCTGATCGCGCATGCCCAAAATACAAAGCGCGCTTTCATTCTTGGCTGGCTGTTCGGGGTCGGGCATTTCACCTTTGGCAATCAATGGATAGCGGTCGCATTCACCTTTCAGGCGGCGATGCCGATCTGGCTTGGCTATATCGCCGTGGTCGCGCTGGCGCTGTATCTGGCAGTTTATCCGGCCTTGGCGGCGGCGGGGGCCGTTTGGATACGTCACCTTGCGACGAAAATCCTTCGTCATTCCCGCGAAGGCGGGAATCCAACGCCTGAGCCGCCGATTGAACCTGATGGTCAGGCGTTAGGCTCCCGCCTGCGCGGGAGTGACGATGTGCGAAACGGCCCTGATTTCCTCCCGCTCATCTTGGCCTTTGCTGGCCTGTGGATCTTCACCGAATGGCTGCGCAGTTGGGTGTTTACAGGCTATATCTGGAACCCGCTCGCGGTCGGATTTGTTTCGCACTGGTTTGATCTTTGGCTTCCGACAATCGGGACCTACGGCGTTGGGGGGCTGATGATCTTGGCCAGCGGTGCGATGGCGCTGCTCGGCAGTCGACGTTGGACAAACGGATTTGTTTTGGCGGCGATTGTCGGCGTGGCCATTTTGTCGTCGGTCAAAATTTATGTGACGGAGCCTTCGCTCAGCGAGCGAGCCGCCGTCACCGTCGTCCAACCCAATATCTCGCAAGCCGACAAATATGCGCCCGGCTATGACGCGCTGAATTTCGCCAAGCTGGCGATGAACAGCCGCCCGTTGCCGGACCAAGCGCCGCGCCTGATCCTTTGGCCAGAGGCGGCAATTCCGGATTATCTGGAGGACGGATATCCCTATCCCTATTATCAGGGGCAGGCTGGCGAAAGTGCCGCCGGTGCGCGCGCGCGGCTCACCACGCTGATGGCCGATGGTGATGTGTTGGTGACGGGTGCAAATCGGCTTGTTTTTGAAAAGGGCCAATTGGTTGCCGCGCGTAACAGCGTTTCCGCCATGGACGCCTTTGGCCGTATTCTGGGCCATTATGACAAGGCACATCTGGTGCCTTATGGTGAATATCTGCCGATGCCCTGGCTGCTTAGGCCACTTGGCCTCGCGCGATTGGTGCCGGGCGATCTTGATTTCTGGCCTGGCCCGGGCGCGCAGACAATCACCGTGACCGTTGACGGCAAGCCGGTGAAAATTGGCATGCAGGTCTGTTATGAGATTATTTTTTCCGGCCAGACGGTTGATCGCAAGAACCGGCCCGATTTCATCTTCAACCCGTCCAACGACGCTTGGTTCGGCAATATCGGCCCGCCGCAGCATCTGGCGCAGGCACGGTTGCGCGCGATTGAGGAAGGCCTGCCCGTCATCCGCGCAACGCCCACAGGGATCAGCGCCATCATCGACGCCAATGGCCAGATCGTGCAAAGCCTGCCCTTGGGCACCGATGGCCGCATCGATGCCGTGATACCCCGCGCCAAAGCACCAACCCTGTTCGCGCGATTTGGCAATGTCGTTCCGCTGGCTTTTGCTGGGCTGTTAATCCTTGCGGCGTTGTTACCGCTTGCCCGCCGTCGCGGTTAAGGCTAAGGGCGCGTCACGATATAAAGAATTCTTTATACGCAGACACAGCAATAGACTGGAAAAACCATGCGCTCAAATTACCTTTTTACTTCCGAATCCGTGTCCGAAGGACATCCTGACAAGGTTGCGGACCAGATTTCCGACGCCATTGTCGATCTGTTTTTATCCAAAGACCCCGAAGCGCGCATCGCATGCGAAACATTGACCACGACTCAGTTGGTTGTGCTCGCGGGCGAAATTCGCTGCAAGGGCGTTTATGAAAATGGCCAATGGGCCGAGGGTGCCCAAGAAGAAATCGAGGCCACCGTCCGCCGCACCGTTAAGGAAATCGGTTACGCGCAAGACGGCTTCCACTGGGAAACTTTGCGCTTCGAAAATAACCTGCATGGCCAGTCTGCGCACATCGCGCAGGGCGTAGATGCCACGGGCAACAAGGACGAAGGCGCCGGCGACCAAGGCATTATGTTTGGCTATGCGTCCACCGAAACGCCCGACCTGATGCCAGCGACGCTGGATTACAGCCACAAGATCCTTGAGCGCATGGCCGCAGACCGTCATTCGGGTGCTGCGTCTTTCCTTGAGCCCGATGCCAAAAGCCAGGTTACCTTGCGCTACAACAATGAAGGCAAGCCAGAGGCCGCAACCGCTATCGTCGTGTCCACGCAGCACGCGACGGGATATGACCAAGGCGAGAAAGAAGCCGATCTGCACAATTATGTGAAGGGCGTTATTGCCGACCTGCTTCCCGCCAGCTTGCTGACCGAAACCGAATATCACATCAACCCGACCGGCAGCTTCGAAATCGGCGGCCCCGACGGCGATGCGGGCCTGACTGGCCGTAAAATCATTGTCGACACCTATGGCGGCGCAGCCCCGCATGGTGGCGGCGCGTTTTCGGGTAAGGACCCGACGAAGGTCGACCGTTCTGCCGCCTATATCACGCGCTATTTGGCCAAGAATATCGTTGCTGCTGGCCTTGCGACACGCTGCACCATTCAGCTCGCTTATGCCATTGGCGTATCCAAGCCTTTGTCGCTTTATGTCGACACGCATCGTACCGGCACGGTCGGCGATGACCAGATTGAAGCCGCCATCATGGCCATCGAAAAACTGGGTGGCCTCACCCCGCGCGCTATCCGCACGCATCTTGGCCTGAACAAGCCGATTTACCGCAAGACCGCCGCTTATGGCCATTTCGGCCGCAAGCCCGAAGGCGACTTCTTCCCATGGGAGCGCACGGACTTGGTCGCAGATTTGAAAGCTGCTTTAGGGTAAGGACCACTTACGTAATTAAACTTGCAGGGTGGCGGCCGAAAGTTTAGCCGCCACCCGCATGACTGCGAACAAAATCGGTGACCCAACGACGCTGAACCGCCTATATGGCCGTTCAAAGGGCAAGAAGCTGCGTTCGGAGCAGATTGACTTGGTCGGCAATCTGCTGCCGCAGATTTCGGTTCCGGACGAAGGCGCGCTGGGCAGCAAGCAATTGTTCGGCGACGGTCGCGCGATGCATTTCGAAATTGGTTTTGGCGGCGGGGAGCATTTGGCGTTTCGCGCCGACCTGCTGCCCGATCATGGCTTTATTGGTTGCGAGCCGTTTTTGAACGGCGTTGCGCAAGCGCTGTCGCATATCCGCGAAGGTGGCTTGCACAATGTGCGGCTGCACATGGGCGATGCGCTGGACATGCTGCGCCGTGTGCCCGACGGGTCATTGTCCTTCGTCTATCTGCTGCATCCCGACCCTTGGCCAAAGGCGCGGCACATAAAGCGCCGGATGATGAATGACGGACCCGTTGATTTGATTGCGGCAAAACTAAAACCCGGCGGAGAATTCCGCTTTGGCACCGATCACCCCGTCTATGTCCGCCACGCGCTAATGATTATGCAGCGCCACCGGCAGCAATTTGACTGGTTGTGCAACAACGCATCCGATTTCCAGAACCGCCCCGGTGGCTGGCCCGAAACCCGCTATGAGGCAAAGGCACGCCGCCTTGGGCATGAAGTCTGGTACTTCCGCTATCGGCGCAAAGAGGCCTAAATGGATTAACACCCGCGACCACAGATAATCATTCGACGAACTTGGCGCAGCGTTCGACGAGCAACGATGCACGTGGTGCAAGCCGCGAAAAATGCGGTATGGAAGGATATGGAAAGAGCTACCTCCCCGCATCCGCTGATTGGCCACCAGATGGCATTGCTAACCATAACTGGCTTTTGGGCCTTTTATGCGCTGATCTTGACACTGCGCGCCGCATTGCTCGACTTTCCTGCGCAAGCTATCTTGTTCGAACGTCGTTTGATGGTGGCGTTGGTCGGTGTGCTTGTGACCTGGATACTCTACATCGGTTTGCGCATGGCCGACCGCCGCTCCCTTGGCTTTCGGGTCGGCTGGACCTTTGTTGGGGCCATTCCGTGCGCCGTGATATTGGCATCTGCCAATTTCTATATCTTTTACCTGTATGACCCCGTCAGCCTGTTTAAAGACCCAAGCATTGGCCGCACGGTTGAGGATTTGAAAGAAAAACTGGGCCTGTCATTTTGGCAAGACATTGCCGATATTTCGGTTACGCATTATTTTTTCCTGATCGCTTGGGGCGCGCTTTACGTCGCCATTGGCTACGCACGTGAAGTGCGCGAGGCCGAGCGAAAAACGTCCCGCTTTGCCCAAGCGGCCCAAGATGCCGAGCTGCGTTCCTTGCGCTATCAGGTCAATCCGCATTTCCTGTTCAATACGCTGAATTCGCTTTCCAGCCTCGTCATGATCGGAAAGCCCAAAGAGGCCGAAGCAATGATCCAGAATCTGTCCAATTTTTATCGGACAAGCCTGTCGTCCGACCCGCTGGAGGATGTCACCCTTGCAGAAGAAGTCGAGCTGCAACGGCTATATCTCGAAATTGAAAGCGTGCGTTATCCCAAAAGGCTGCGCGTCAAAATCGACATTCCCGATGCATTGATGGGGCAGCATGTCCCGGCATTAATCCTGCAACCTTTGGTTGAAAACGCGATTAAATATGGTGTCTCGCGCACTACCCGTCCGGTAGAATTGACCATCAGCGCGAAGAGTGAGGGCGATGTTCTTATCCTCAGCGTCTTGGATGATGGCGAAGCCGTCGATCCAGACCATGTTGGCGGAAGCGGCATTGGCTTGGCCAATGTCCGCGACCGATTGGAAGCACGTTATAAGTCGGCGGCGCGCCTTGATACGCAAGCGATTCGTGGCGGGGGCTTTGTCGCCATGCTGACTTTACCCCTGAACCGGAGGATCGCCCCATGAAACGGCTGCGAACGTTGATTGTCGATGATGAGCCACTGGCCATTGAGCGCCTGCAAATATTGAGCGCTGATCATCCCATGATCGAAATTATAGGCACGGCAAATGACGGCGTAGAAGCACTGCGCATTGCCCAAACATTGACGCCAGACCTGATTTTTCTGGATATCGGCATGCCCAAAATGGACGGCATCAACGCCGCCCGCGCCTTGGGGTTGATGCCCAAAAAACCCGCAATCATCCTGATCACGGCGTATGATAATTTCGCGATTGAAGCGTTTGACCTCGACGTGGTGGACTATGTGCTGAAACCTGTGTCGAGCGAACGTCTTGGCCGTGCGATCCTGCGCGCAACTGGCGCGCCGAAGGCCAAGACGCATGTGCCCGAGCTTTCGGCAAAAACCAATGGTCGTTACGCGCATGAATTTTGGGTGTCCCACCGCGCGGAGCTTATTCGCGTCGCTGTCGCGGATATTGAACGGGTTGAGGCCGAACGGGACTATATGCGGCTGCATACCAATGGCCGCAGCTATTTGCTGCACCAGACGATTTCTGCGCTGGAACAAAGATTGGACCCCGAACGGTTTCAGCGCATTCACCGCAGCCATATTGTGCGCCGTGATCTCATCACGGGACTGCGGCATGAAGGTGGCGGGGTCTGGCATGCTCTGCTGGGCGAAGAACACAGTATGCGCATCGGGCGAAAATATCTGGCCGATGTCAAACGCCTTGCTGGCAAATAAAAAACTCCGGCAGAGGTCTGCCGGAGTTTTATGGACCTGTGGTAATCAGCCGGAAGTGACGCTTGCTGTGCTATCGAGAGAAAGGCCGCGCTTTTCCATATAAGCGGCAACAACCCGTTCGCTTGCCAAGTCGGCCTTAAGATAGGCCGCTTTTTCGCAATTGCGTTGGCTTTGGTTCTCCAAGATGGAGGTCCTGCGCGGGCTGCCGCATACCTGCAGAACGGCTTGCCGAATGCGCGTTTGCAGAAGCGCGCGGCCTTCCGCGGACGAAAGATCAAGATCGGCGTGACGGATATCCTGCGTCTTTATACTGGCCATGACAGGCGTGGTTGTCATCGCAGCGCAGGCAAGGGTCAACGATAATATCATGTGTTTGGGGGATGCCATATATATACCTTTCAAATTGGCTGCGGCGTTAGGCCGCCAGCCAAAGGGGGAGAGGGTTGCAGGCGGACAAACATCCCAAGCTGGTGAGCATGAAATGCGCCCCGCCTACGGACACACAGATAAACCTGCTGCGTTACCCGTGCATGACAGTTTCGATAAAGCGCAAAGACAATCGGTGATTCGACCAAAGTCACGACCAATGCACCAAATTGATCGACCAACGACTACATTCGCCATTTTGACGCCGCGAAGGTGGATTTAAGTGGTCCTGACCCTAAATCAGGCCAGCCAGCGGGCTGGAGGGGTCCGCATACATTCGCCGTCCCATTCGGCCCGCCAGATAGGCCATGCGGCCCGATTCGACCGCCAATTTCATCGCCATGGCCATGGCGATAGGATTCTTGGCTTCGGCAATCGCGGTGTTCATCAACACGCCGTCGCAGCCCAGTTCCATCGCCACGGCAGCATCGGATGCGGTTCCGACACCCGCATCGACCAGAACCGGAACCTTCGCGCCTTCGACAATCAAGCGAATGGTCACGCGGTTTTGAATACCAAGCCCCGAACCAATGGGCGCGCCAAGCGGCATCACGGCCACTGCGCCTGCGTCTTCCAATTGTTTGGCGGCGATCGGATCATCGACGCAATAAACCATCGGCAAGAAACCTTCCTTGGCCAAAACCTCGGTCGCCTTTAACGTTTCGCGCATATCGGGATATAATGTCTTGGCCTCGCCCAGCACCTCAAGCTTAACCAGATCCCAGCCGCCCGCCTCACGCGCCAGCCGCAAGGTGCGTATCGCATCATCGGCGGTGAAACATCCGGCGGTATTGGGCAAATAAGTGTATTTTTTGGGATCGATATAATCGGTCAACATCGGTGCCTTGGGGTCCGACACGTTGACACGCCGCACGGCCACAGTAATAATCTCCGCGCCCGATGCCACAAGCGCGGCGGCGTTTTGTTCAAAATCCTTATATTTGCCGGTGCCCACAATCAGCCGCGAATGAAAATTGCGTCCCGCCACTGTCCAGCTATCGTTCGGGGCAATGTCCTGCCCGCCGCCGACAAAATGGACGATCTCCAACCTATCGCCATCGACCAGCACAACATCTTCCAACGTTGATCGGGAGACGATCTCCAGATTGCGTTCAACAGCTACCTTGGCCGGATCAAGGCCAATGTCGCGGACAAGATCGGCAACGGTGGCGTGGATGCGAAAACGGCGCAGCTCGCCATTGAGCGTCAGGGCAATACTATCGGAGGACAGATTAGAGGTCATTTCATCTCGCAATTTTTAATTACTGGCATATAATGACGAGCGAGCTGTGTGCGCAACCGCTGCTTTGACATTATCTGGGGAATATACTTTGGCTGACCAGCCGGTAATCTTTGTTCTGAATGGACCAAATCTCAATTTGCTTGGCACAAGAGAGCCCGAAATTTACGGCACAGATACGCTGGATGATATCGCCGGCCATTTGGACGACCGTGCCCGTGCCGCAGGGGCCGTCATTGATTTTCGGCAGTCCAGCCATGAAGGCCATTTGATCGATTGGCTGCATGAAGCGCAAGCCGTCGGCGCAAAGGCGGTGCTGTTGAACGCTGCTGGCTATACGCACACGTCCATCGCGATCTTGGACGCGATCAAGGCGATTACTGTCCCGGTATTTGAGGTGCATTTATCCGACCCGCATCAGCGGGAAAATTTTCGGCATTTGAGCTATGTTGGCATGGCCGCCAAAGCGGTATTTGCCGGACATGGCGCAAAGTCGTATGAACTGGCGCTGGACGTAGCGTTACAACTTTGACATTAGGCGCTCCAAAGCAAATTCAGGGGCGCAAGGAGTTTTACATGGCGGCAAAGACAGGAACTACTGGCAGCATGCAAGTCGATACGGACCTCGTCCGCGAACTGGCGGCGATGCTGAACGACACGGGACTGAGTGAAATTGAGGTTGAGGACGGCGAACGCAAAATTCGCGTATCCCGCACAATGACCGCCGTTTCAGCGCCGATGATGGCAGCGCCCGTCGCGCCACCCGCAGCAGCACCCGCAGCAGCCGCGCCAAGCGCACCTGCGATATCCGCCAACGCCATGAAATCGCCTATGGTCGGCACAGCCTATCTGACCCCTGAACCCGATGCGGCACCCTTTGTCAGCGTGGGTCAGCAAGTGAAGGCCGGCGATACCGTCCTGATCATCGAAGCGATGAAGGTCATGAACCCGATTGTCGCCGCCACGTCGGGCACAGTCACCGAAATCTTGGTCGAAAGCGGCCAGCCGGTTGAATTTGACCAGCCCCTGTTGGTGATTGCATAAACATGGCCATTGAAAAAATCCTTATCGCCAACCGTGGCGAAATTGCGCTGCGCATTCACCGTGCGGCGCATGAAATGGGGATCAAGACGGTTGCCGTCCATTCAACCGCTGATGCCGACGCCATGCATGTGCGGCTGGCGGATGAGGCAATTTGCATCGGGCCGCCATCGGCGACCGACAGCTACCTGAACATTCCAGCGATTATTTCTGCCGCCGAAATCAGCCATGCCGATGCGATCCATCCTGGCTATGGCTTTTTGTCGGAAAATGCACAATTTGCCGAAATCGTCGAAAGCCACGGCATCAAATGGATTGGACCCAAGCCCGAACATATCCGCACGATGGGCGACAAGGTGGAGGCGAAGCGGACCGCAGGCGCATTAGGTTTGCCGCTTGTCCCCGGCTCCGACGGCGCGATTGACGATGTCGGCGAAGCCAAGGCCATAGCGCGTGAGATTGGCTATCCGGTCATCATCAAGGCGGCGTCTGGCGGCGGCGGGCGCGGCATGAAGGTCGTGAACAGCGAAGAAGAGCTGGAGACCCAGATGCAGCAAGCAGGGTCCGAAGCGAAAGCCGCTTTTGGCGATGCGACGGTCTATCTTGAAAAATATCTGGGCAACCCGCGCCATATCGAATTCCAGATTTTCGGTGATGGCAATGGCCATGCTGTCCATTTGGGGGAGCGCGATTGTTCCTTGCAGCGGCGTCACCAAAAAGTTTTGGAAGAAGCGCCTTCGCCCGTGCTTGCCACCGCAGAGCGTGATCGTATGGGCAATATCTGCGCCAAGGCGATGGCCGATATGGGCTATCGCGGGGCGGGCACCATCGAATTTTTGTGGGAAAATGGTGAATTCTATTTCATCGAAATGAACACGCGGTTGCAGGTTGAACATCCTGTCACCGAAATGATCACGGGCATTGATCTGGTGCGCGAACAAATCCGCGTGGCCGAAGGCAAGCCGCTTTCGTTTAGCCAAGAGGATGTGACCTTCACGGGCCACGCCGTCGAATGCCGGATCAATGCCGAAGACCCGCGCACGTTCATGCCGTCACCGGGCACGGTCACCTGGTACCACCCGCCGGGCGGCCTGTATGTCCGCGTCGATAGCGGCCTATATCATGGCTATAAGGTCCCGCCTTATTATGACAGCATGATTGCCAAGCTGATTGTCTATGGTCAAACGCGTGAAGGATGTCTGATGCGCTTGCGCCGTGCGCTGGGCGAATTTGTGATTGAAGGCATGAAAACCACCATTCCGTTGCATCAGCGCCTGTTGGAAGAACCTGATTTCCAGAACGGCAATTACACCATCAAATGGCTTGAAGAATGGCTGGCGAAGGACGCGGAATAAGTCTTTCGCGCCGTGCGGTCGCGTTTGGGTTGGCGGCCCTGCCGCTTGTCGGCTGCGCGCCCGTAGGGCCCGACCGTGATGTACAGTTCATTCCTGCGAACAAGGCCGCCGCGCTCAAGCCCGATGACCCCAAGCGCCTATTGGAATTGGTGAAGCTTGATCCGGCAATCAGGCTCGACATGCGTTATGCGACGTCAAACAATTTTACCGGCCGGGTGTTGTATGATGAGGCACGGGCATTTTTGGCGGCTCCGGCGGCACAAGCGGTCGCACGCGCCAGCAAAATGGCGCAGTCCGATGGCTTTGGCCTGACAATTTATGATGCGTATCGCCCTTGGCGTATTACCAAAAAGCTGTGGGACGCAACGCCGGTTGGCCCGAAAAAGGAATATGTCGCCAACCCCAAACGCGGGTCAAAGCATAATCGTGGCTGCGCGGTCGATCTGACCTTGTATGATCTCCAAACCGGCCAGCTTGTCGAAATGCCCAGCGAGTTCGATGATTTTTCGGAAAAAGCGCACCGTGATTATATGGGCGCGTCTGCGGCGGCCATTGCCAATCGTGCGCGCTTGGCAAGCTATTTGGAGGCCGAAGGATTTGTTGGCCTATCCAACGAATGGTGGCATTTTGATTTTACCGGGTGGGAGCAGTTCCCAGTCATGGATATTCCGTTCAACAAAATCCGCTGACCCCGCCGTTCATGAAAACGCCTCCTTTCATGAACGTGAACACACAGTTCAGCTTCGCTTCAGCAGAATCGATGCAGACCGTGCCACACGCAGACGCATGGTGCCTCTGCCATGGGGACCTGCCATGAAAAAATACATTCTGATGACTTTGGTGACCGCGTCGGCGCTTTCGTCCATTGCGGCGCATGCCGCCCCGGGCGCACCGGTTCGCGCCGATATGATGGTGGATGACTATACGGATTTTCAGCGCGAAGAGCGGCGTGCCGAACGGCAAGAGGCACGTCCCAACCGGACGCCGGAACAACGCGCAGAACGCCGCGCCGAGCAGCCGCAAAACCGGACCGAACGTCCACCTATCGTTCAGATTGCGCCACCACCCCCACTGGTGGATCGCCGCGAGCGCGCCGCCGATGCTATCCGCACCGAACGCCGCGAAGCGCGCCAAGACGGTCGTTATTATGATCGCAACCGCGATGGTGAACTTGACCGCCGCTGGGACCGCAATCGCGACGGCAATCTGGACCGAAATTGGGATCGCAACCGCGATGGCCGACTGGACCGCCGCCTTGACCGCAATGATGATGAACGCATTGACCGTCGCTATGACCGGAACCGCGATGGCCGGTTGGACCGGACACAGGATGGACGCTGGACCAAGTATTGGCGCAATGACAACCGCTATAACTGGCGCGGCTATCGTGAACAAAACAGAAATTATTACCGTCCCGGGCGCTATTTCGCACCGTACCGTGGCCGCAATTATAGCCGCATTTCCGTCGGCTTTTCGTTAGGTTCGGGCTATTATGGGTCGCGTTATTGGATCAACGATCCGTGGCGGTACCGCCTGCCCGCCGCTTATGGCAGCTACCGCTGGGTGCGTTATTATGACGATGTCCTTTTGGTGGACCTGCGCAATGGCCGTGTCGTTGATGTCATTCGCGACTTTTTCTGGTAAGCACGCAAAAGCTAAAAGGCCCGGACTTCACCGTCCGGGCTTTTTTGCTTGTAACCTTGGCCCAAGCTGACCAATCTCCCGCACATAAAATGGGAGAGGTTTTGATGTTACGTTATCTATTACTTGCAAGCGCGGCTTTGTCGTTCGCAGCGCCAGCGTCCGCTGCGACGCAAGCCATCATCGTTGGCAACCTCATCCCCGATGCTGCGACCGGCCCCACCGGGCCAGCCGTTATCTTGGTCGAAGACGGGCGGATTAAAGACATTGCCAAGGGCACAAACAATCCGTTTCAGGCGGACAGCGTCGTTGACCTGTCGACCATGACTTTGGTCCCCGGCCTCATTGACCTCCATGTCCATTTAACCGGCGACCCTGGCGATGATTATCGTGACGAGGCGGTGAACCCCGATGAATGGGGCGTTGTCATGGGTGTCAAAAACGCAGGCTTGACGGTCAAGGCTGGCTTTACGACCGTGCGTGAGGCTGGCTCTGCGCAAAATACCGCATTTGTACTGCGGCGCGGCACGGCGGAAGGCCGCATCATTGGCCCGCGCATTATCGCAGCAGGGCCCGCTTTGTCGATCATCGGCGGGCATGGCGATGTGTCCGGGTTCCGCAACGACGTCATTGCGACATTGGAAACGGGCTACACCTGCACAGGGCCAATCGAATGCGCTGAAAAAGTGCGTAAATCGTCGCGCGCTGGCGCGGACGTTATCAAGATAACTGCGACGGGTGGCGTCTTGTCGCAACAGGGCCGCGGACTGGAGGCGCATTTCACCAGCGACGAAATGCTTGCCATCACCAACACCGCCCATTCGCTTGGGCTAAAAGTCATGGCGCACGCCCATGGTGCGCGCGGTATTGAAGCTGCATCGGCGGCAGGCATTGATTCCATCGAACATGGCACATTTGCCGATGAGGCGGCGTTGAAGGTCATGAAGGCCAAGGGCACAGCTTTGGTTCCGACGTTGATGGCGCTGGA
The DNA here is from genome assembly GCF_050921905.1 of Sphingorhabdus sp. Classification (NCBI taxonomy): domain Bacteria; kingdom Pseudomonadati; phylum Pseudomonadota; class Alphaproteobacteria; order Sphingomonadales; family Sphingorhabdaceae; genus Sphingorhabdus; species Sphingorhabdus sp. The sequence goes on from NZ_CP050888.1 coordinate 1,419,904, forward strand.
GGGTGTGCGCGCCCGTCTGGGCAAGGGCATTTACACCCCAACGGTTGAGGTTAAGGCAAAGCAAGCTGTTGAGGCCGCTGGCCGTCATGTCCGGCGCGCAAAGGCCATGGGCGTTACCGTTGCCTTTGGCACCGACGCGGGCGTATTTGAACATGGCAGCAATGGCGGCGAATTTGCCTTATTGGTGAATGCAGGGATGACCCCGACCGAAGCTCTTGCCAGCGCCACCACGATAGCTGCCAAAACGCTTGGGCTTGAAAATGAAATCGGCCGGATTGCGGTTGGCTATTCCGCCGATCTGGTTGCGGTGAATGAAAATCCGCTCAATAACATCCGCACTCTCGAAAAGGCCGAATGGGTCATGGTAAGAGGACGTATCGTTCCGTGATTCGGTGAACTTATGCAAACAGATACGCAAGCCAAAGAGTTTGACCCCAATAATGATCCCGCCAAGCTGGCGCGGATCGGCGCGCATGTCACCAAAAGGTTGAACGCCAATCCGCTTGTCCAAAAGGTCGAGCATGAAGACGCGCAATTATATGTCTATCAAGGGTTTTTGAGCGCCAAAGACTGCAAGACATTGATTGCAAAAATTGATGCCGATGCCGTTCCCTCCACCTTGTACAAAGGCACCGATCAACAGGGCTTCCGCACCAGTTACAGTTGCCATCTGAACCGGTGGGACGCATTCATCGCCAAAGTCGAAGCACGCATGAGCGACGTTCTAGGCATCGACAATAATTATGCCGAAACCATGCAGGGGCAGCGGTACCAGATTGGCCAAGAATTCAAAGCGCATCACGATTTTTTTCACCCAAGCCAAAGCTATTGGGAGCAGGAAGGCCCGGGAGGCGGGCAGCGCAGTTGGACCGCCATGATATTCTTGAACGAACCCAAAGAGGGCGGCGCAACCGAATTCCCGCATCTTGGCCTTGGCGTGCGTCCGCAGGCCGGAATGATGCTGATGTGGAACAATGCAAAGCCGGACGGGACGCTCAACTATAAAACATTGCATACCGGCACGCCGGTCATTCGCGGGGTGAAGCATATCATCACCAAATGGTATCGGCAAAATGACTGGCTGGAGATTACGACCGCAAAGATGTCTTAAAAGGCATCGCACTTCGCTTGCGACCCGCGCATTGTCGTTTGTCGAAATCATCTTGTGCTTGGCCGACATGCCGCGGACAGTAAGAGCCAATCCCATATCATAAAATTTTGAGGCATTTGACATAAATTCGGAGAGTTTTCCATGAGAATAAGACCACAGTTCCTTTTGCTGAGCTGCGCTGCCTTGCTGTCGCCTTTCGCCGCGCAGGCGCAGGTGCAGACCGCCGCGACCGAAACTGCCGCGACCGAAAGTCAGAAGCTGTCGACATTATTCGCCGCCGATGATGAGGCAAGCCTGCAACGTAACCCGCTAAGCGCCATGTTCCGGGGCGACATGCGTTATGCCGACCGTTTTGGCGATTTCATCTCCGATGCCTATTTCGCCAATGAACGCAAAGCCGCCGAAGCCAATTTGGAGGCCCTGAAAAGCATCGACCGTGACCGGCTAAACGCGACAGACAAAATTGCCTATGACGTGTTCAAACAAAACCAGACCGATGCGCTCAAGGGCTTGTCCAAAGAGGTTATGGACCTGACCGTCGTCCGTCCACTCAATCACTTTTCTGGTTTTCACACCTTCTATCCGACCTTTGCCAGCGGACAGGGCGCTGCGCCGTTCAAGACGGTTCAGGATTATGACAACAACCTGAAACGGCATAAAGAATTTATCATACTGATAGATCGGTCGATTGACCGTTTCCGTCAGGGCATGGCGACGGGCGTGTTCGAAACGAAGATGACGATCACGAACGTCATCGATCAATTGAATACGCAGCTTGCGCAAAAAACCGAAGAATCGCCTTATTATGGTCCGATCCTGAAATTCCCCGAAGGTTTCAGCGATGCCGACAAGGCGCGGCTCACGTCCGAATATCGCGACATCGTCGAAAACGGCCTCTACCCCGCCAATGCCCGCCTGCGCGATTTCCTACGCGACAGCTATTTGCCCTTGGCGCGCGAACAGGTCGGCCTTTCGGCGATGAAGGGTGGCGAAGGCCTGTATCAATATATGATCGAGCAGACGACGACCTTGCCGTTGAAGGCCGACGACATCCACAATCTCGGCCTGTCCGAAGTGGCGCGAATCACATCGGGGATGGAGGCGATCCGCAAGGAGGTCGGGTTCAAAGGCACGTTGCCGGAATTTTTTGACCATTTGCGTTCGGATCCCAAGTTCAAACTTGCCAGCCGCGATGCCTTGACTCAAGGCTATTATGACATTGGCAAAAAGGTTGATGCCAAGATTTCGACGCAGTTCAAATATCTTCCCAAGGCCCCGCTTGAAATCAAACCTTATGAAGAATTCCGCGAAAAATATGAAGCCGGCGGCAGTTATCAGCCCGGAACGCCCGACGGTTCGCGCGCCGGGACATTTTATTTCAACGCTTATGACCTGCCAAGCCGCACGACCCCCGGCATGACCACGCTCTATCTGCACGAAGGTGCGCCGGGGCACCATTTCCAGATCAGCATCGCGCAGGAAAATGAAAAATTGCCTGCCTTCATGCGCTTTGGCGGTAACACCGCTTATGTGGAGGGCTGGGCGCTATATGCCGAAACCTTGGGCTATGACATGGGCCTGTACAAGGACCCGTATCAACGCTTCGGCACATTGTCGGACGAAATGCTCCGCGCCATGCGTCTTGTGGTTGATACTGGCCTGCACAGCAAGGGTTGGACGCGCCAACAAGCCATCGACTATATGCTCGCCAACAGCGACATGGGCAAAACCGATGCAACCGCAGAGGTGGAACGCTATATCGCCATTCCAACACAAGCCTTGGCGTATAAAATCGGGGCGCTCACGATCATGCGCCTAAGGGACAAGGCCAAGACGCAATTGGGCAAAAAATTCGACGTGCGCGAATTCCATAATCAGGTTTTGAACACCGGCGCGTTGCCGCTGACTGTTCTGGAAAAGAAAATCGACGATTGGATATCAGGGTCGAAATAAACGGATGCGCTTCCCGGCGAGAATGCTTGCCGGAAAGCCAAGGCTAGGACTTGTTAAATCCACCTTCAATGGAGGATTTAACTGGTCCTGACCCTAGATAGGTGACTTGCACAAAGCGCATTCCATAAATTAAAGACCGTCCCAGCGCGTGAGCTTCAAACCGGTCTTCGGATTGATCGCTTTTTTTTGGGGCACCGGCACTGTGCTGGTGGGCACGCATGAGTGTGCTGTCAACGAGGATGTATTCAAAGTCGGCGTCTTGGCTCTACACCTTGAAAAGACTCTCCCAAATGCCGCGACGACACCAGCGTTTGAAGCGCTGGTAAACGGTGTGCCACCGACCGGGCCAGCCACAAAATAGCTTCCACAAATAACCGATTATCTCGCCCACTCCGTCCAGGGTCTGTCACCTTGCCCGGCAAATGCGGGGATATCCGCTCCCAAACCGCGTCACTCAGTTCCTGTCGATCCATCCCTGCTGACCTCCATACAGCCAGCAGCTTGAATCAGACAATGACACGATTGGGAAGCATGAATGTAAACACCAGCTAGGCCTGTTCACGGACCCGTGTCATAAAAATTGCGGCGATCAAAAGGAAGCTGCCAGCGAGCATTATGACATTCTGCGGATTTCCGCCTAAGAGGCTATCATAAAAAAACGGCAGCGTTACCGTTTGAATCAACATCGGGATGACGATCATCATGTTGAAGATGCCCATATACACGCCGGTTCTTTCTGGCGGGATTGACCGCGCGACTATAACATAGGGGTTGCCCATGATGCTGGCCCAGCCAAGTCCAATGCCGACCATCGGGATGAAAAGCAGAGCGGGATTTTCAATATAGGGCAAAGTCAGCATGGCGATGCCTGCGAGTCCAATGCTGACGACATGCATGATTTTTGGTCCGAACCGGCGCGAAAAAGGAATCAAAGCAAAGCCGGCCAGAAACGCGACGAAATTGTAAAAGCCACCAATTTGACCATTGAGCAACGCCGCATCCCGATACCCTTGGGAGGCCGCATCCGTGGTGTCAAACACGCCCCGCGCCAGGGCATTGACAATATATTGCCAGTAGCAAAACATGCCATACCATTGAAATAGCATCATCAGGCCGAGCTGACGCATGGTAAGCGGCATGTCCCGGATGGCGTTCCATATTTCCAAAATAGTCGCTTTAGGCGTCAAGGGATTTGCACGAATGTGTTTGATCTGCGCTTCGCTGAGCGGAAGTTCGCGTATGCGGAATACGGACCATGCGATGGTGGTAATCGACAGAAACGCGCCCGTATAAAATGCAGCATGGGCAATGTGGGGAATACCGTTGGCGTCAACCGCATCCTTATTCATGCCTAAAGCCACAAAGATGACCGGCGCGAGATAGGCGAGTGTTTGTGCCAGCCCGGTAAAGCTGGCCTGCATCAGGAACCCGGCTGGCTGCTGCTGCGTAACGAGGCGATCGCTAACATAGGCACGATAAGGTTCCATCGTGATGTTATTTGCAGCGTCCAGAATCCACAGGAGACTGACGGCCATCCATAGCGCCGCGCTTAACGGCATCAACAGAAGGCATATGCTGCACAAAAGCGCGCCAATAAGGAAATACGGCGTCCGGCGACCATATTTGGACAATGTCCGGTCACTCATTGCGCCCACGATCGGTTGCACGATCAGGCCCGTTACCGGCCCCGCCAAAAACAGCAATGGCAGCGTAGATTCTTCCGCGCCCAAATAATTATAAATCGGGCCCATATTGCTTTGTTGCAGACCAAAGCTGAACTGGAGGCCAAAGAAACCCAGGTTCATCTGAGCAAGATTGGTTATGGACAATATTGGTTTTTGAATTGCTTGTTCTGACATTACGCCCCCTCCATTGCGCGCTGTGCCAACACAAATGCGCCCAATAATCCTGAATTATCGCCAAGCGCTGGTACCATGATGATACTGCCGGGGGACACTGCGAAATAATCGCCGGCCAACATATCAGCGACCTTGCGCACGCGCTCTATCAGTCCGGGGGTCTTCATAACCCCCCCGCCCAGAATAATCTCGTCGGGTGCCAGAACCGATTGCAGCGTGACGGCAAGTTGCGCCAGATACCAGGCAATCATTTCATGCGCGGGATGGGTATCCGGCAAATCGGACAAGGTTGCGCCAAATCGTTTCAGGATCGCCGGGCCACTGACAAGCCCTTCGCAGCAATCGGCGTGGAAGGGACATATCCCGGCGAACCCGGTATCTGCGGGGTGACGGGGTAGTCGCATATGCCCCATTTCGGGATGGCCTTTACCATGCATGGGAACGCCGTTGACGACCGTCCCGCCGCCGACGCCCGTGCCAATGGTTACATAAACCGATGTGCGATTGTCTGCGCCTGCGGCGCGGCCCCATCTTGCCTCCCCAAGCGCAGCGCCATTCACATCCGTATCAATACCGACCGGCACACCCAAAGCGGCGCGCAGTGCGGGAGCAAAATTGAAATTGCTCCACCCCGGCTTGGTCGTTTTGTTTATATGTCCCCAAGTTTCAGACAAAGGGTCCAAATCCAGCGGGCCAAAGCTTGATATACCAAGTGCCGATATAGGGCCCTGATCAGCGAACCAATCCATGATGTTCTGCAACACGGTTTCGGGCGAAGACGTTGGGATCACCATACGGGCTTCAATGTCATTTGGACCAGTGCCAACGCCCATGACGATCTTTGTGCCGCCCGCCTCAATCCCGCCGACACGCGCATTGATGCGGTAATTGTTCATGCCTGTTCCGGTCCGGACGCCAACGTTGCCGTTGCTCCATCTAAAACTATTTTTATCATGGGAGCAAGTGAACCGCCGAAATAAGTGCGTGCATCGTCGGAACTTAATATTTGTAATCCGGCCTTCGGATAATCTGTGAAGCTGGTGACGCGCAAATCATTTAGAACTTGCCAGCTATAGGCCTGTCTGGGTTCTCTTGCCGGATTGGCAATGACAAGCCCGCTGCCATTTAACGGCGTGTATGGACCCGATATTGTCTCTGCAACCATGCCATATAATCCGGTGGGCCCGGCAGGGCCGTCTGGCGCAAAAACCGAGTTCTGTGTGGACCAAAACAGATAATATAGATCGTTCTTAAACAACAGATGCGGCCGTTCGAGTTCGTTATTAAATGAATCTGCGACGACCAAAGGTGCTAATAAATCCCATTGGGTGTGCGCCTCCGAGGAACTCCGCGCCCATCCTACGCACCCGTTATGGCTGCTGCTGGATTGTGCGAGAGAGGCTGCAAATAACAAATAACTTGCACCGTCAGCGGGATCACAAAAATAAGCAGGGTCGCGAAATGCCTTAACTGTGCCCGGTTTTCCGTCAAGTTGATCGACGATAACATAATGCTGGCCATCACTTTTAACCGATTCAATGGGGGGTGACCAACCCGTTAGCTGCGGCAATTCGTCAGCGAATGTCAAAGTCGCCTGTGTCTGAAACAGCCGCTGTTGCCATCCACCAGAGGTGCCGGTCAATCCTGCTGCGGTGTAGAATAAAGTTACATGATGTGCATCGGTCAATATTGCGGATCCCGACCATTCACGATTACCCGGGTTTAGACCGGCGGGCAAAACGAAACCTAAATCGGTCCACTGCCCCGACTTTTCATGCAAAAGCCGGATGCGGGCGTGCAGGTGTCGGTCAATAGGATCACCCGATGCAGGGGCGGCCAGCACCATCCACAATGTGCCGTTTGCGATGTCAGCAACGCTACCATCCGGGTTTTGGACTGGCCAATAATCCCAATGATCAAAGCCGGGCACGGTGCCGTATCGGTCGCCTGCCGCAATGACCGGTGCGGCTGGGATTGGCGCAGCGGCAATCGACGCAACGTGTTTGGGAGTCCAGAACGATGCGATCACAACTGTGCCTTATAAAACGAACTATGAATTGGATTTTCTAATACACGCCCACCTCGATACCGAGGAGGGCGTGCTGTAGATTGGATTAAAAATCAATCCGAACAGATGCGGATACGGTGCGACCATTGATGGATCGTGCCCGTATGATACCGTTCGTTGGAATGGATCCTTCTTCGCTTTCGGTGAAACCTTGCGTGTTGAACAAGTTATTGGCGTTCAATGACAACTGCACTTTTTCCATGGGGCGCACGTTGAAGAACGCATTCACCTGGGTGAAAGCAGGCAGCTTCAACTCATTGCTGTCCTGCGCGTAGCTGGCAGATGTCCCGACAATATTGGCACCCACGGTAAAACGATCACCATCATATTGCGGCGTGACCTGATACACCAATTGCGCTTGCCGACGGGGGCGTTTGCCTTCGTTCGCAGGCGAAATATTATCGCGGCTGATGCTTGCATCGGTATAGGTTCCCGACGCCGTCAGCGAAAATGGTCCGCTGCGATAGCTTCCCTCTAGCTCTAGTCCCGTCGCCTTATACGCACGGCTAAACACTTTTTGGGTTGTCGCTTCGAAATTTTCTTCTTCTGTGGTGGCGCGGAACAAGGTTCCGAAAATCTGCAAACCATCAGACGAATATTTCGCACCCAATTCGGCTTGATTAACAAAATCAACCGCAACGTCATCGTTAAGCAGTTGACCGCTCGTTACGCTGATATTGTTGCTGTTCAGCAATATTCTGTCCGCATTTGCCCGTCCGCCGCGGCTATATCGTGCAAACACGGCAAGGTCGCTGGTTATCCGATAATTAACACCGCCCGAATAGGACCAATAATTTGTGTTATAGTTGATGGGTTGCGGACTGGTAAGTTGCAGGACGGTAACCTTGGTTTCAGGCACCGAAATTGTGCCGTTGCCGTTGACATCTTTGGTGACAACAGGGCCATCGGCGGTCACAAATCCACGTGCTTCCAATGAATCGTAACGTATGGATCCGTCAATCGAAAGGCGATCGGTGTCATAGCTTAACGAAGCAAATGGGGCGTTGATATTGTAGTCGACATCATAAGCGCGGCGGCAGCAATTGCCGAAGAATGTGGCGCCATAGCCCACAAGTCCATTTTCCGTCTGCAACACACCAGCCGCGTTACGGACATTGATAAGCGCCGCATTATTGCCGGTCGGCTCCAAAAGATAGCTGTTCCAATTCCATGTCGTCGCCAAAGACTGGCTCGATTTGTAGAGCCCGGCCGTTGCCGTCACATTACCACCACCGGCATCCATCGTCTTCGAAAGACGAATGTCGTTTACGATGTTGTTCAGGCTTTCGATTTCGGTGTTGAACAGCACCACGGGGATGAGCAAGTTGGTACCGGCATATGCCTGTCCTGCTTTTGGCCCATTGGCGTAAGACAAAGTCGAACCCGCGCCGCCAATTCCGTTGGCGACCGATTGTGCGGTATCAATGCCCGAAGGGAATGGAGATACAAATTTGCCGGAAACGTCAGAATATTTGAATTTTTCCGTCAGCGTCAAGCCATCAGCGATTTCAACCTGCGCCTCAAAACCGACCGAATTGACCAGTGGCCTTTGACCATCACGAATATCGCTTATGGCGGCATTATTGTTGCCATCCAAACCAAGGACACGCGTGAAGTTCACGCTATGCAACGTGTCTTCATTAGGACTGAGATTAGGCAGACCTTGGTATTTTGGATCAGAGTTTGTGCCGGTAACCCGCACGGGGCTTGGTAGATACCCAATGGCACGATCATCAAGACGCTTGAAGTTCAACCGGATGAAACCGTTCGCCAGTTCCTTTGTGATGTTGGCTTTGATCTGGTAACCTTTATTGCCATCATATCCAGCGCGGCGCGGGCCTTCACCCTGGCGGTAAAAACCACCGACATGGAAGCGAACCGTGTCAGTCAACGCTCCACCATAATCCGCATCAAGGCGATATTCACCGTAATCAAGGCCAAGCGTTCCTTGGACCGACCCACCTTCTTGCTCGCCTGTTTTCGAAATCAGGTTGATGACGCCGCCAGGGGCATTGGACGCAAAGGTCGACGCCGATCCGCCACGAACCGACTCAACGCGCCGGACGTTGAAATCTGAACGCAAAAATATGTCCGCATTGCCAAAGGCGATGTCGCCAAATTCCAATACGGGCAAGCCATCTTCTTGAAGTTGCAGAAACTTCGATCCGCCCGATGCGACAGGAAGACCGCGAACTGATATATTGGCATTGCCTTCGCCGCCTGAGCTTTCCGAACGGATGCCGGGCAAGTTGCGAAACAATTCGGCAACGGATCGCGGCGCGGCATTGGCAATGGCGTCTTCGCTGATTGAGCTGACAGAGATCGAAGTTTCAAGCTTGTTTTGGCCGCGTGAAACAGCGGTAACGACTATCTCGTCATCGGTCATGGTCGCATCTTGAATCGGTGCTTCTTGGGCTACAGCAGATGAAGCAACTCCGGTAGCTACAACAATCGCAAGTGTCGAAGCGAGCGTGCGGTTATATCGAATTTTCATAATTCCTCCCCAATTGAACGTCGCGAGGGAATTAAACCACTGTTCCATCGCATAGGTGCAATCGATATAAAGAAATTAAATCGATTGCAATAATAAAATGCAATCGATTTAATAGACCCTTAGCGCATCATGGGTCGCTAATTTTTCTTGCTTTCTAATGCATCTGGAACAAAGCCATGGCGATGAGCAAACGACCAGCCAGAACCCAAGATGTTTCCATTCCCATAGATGCGCGCGCGCGCACGATCTCAGATATTGCGCGGTTGGCTGGTGTTTCGGCTGGCACTGTGTCCCGGGCGTTGAGCGGCTCATCCCTGGTAAAACCGCGCACCAGCGAGAAAATCCGGATGCTGGCTACCGCGCATGGCTTCAGCCCAAATATTGCTGCACGCAATCTGCGGACACGCCGCACGGGTGCTGTTGGCGTCATCATACCTTTGGGGCATGAGGCGGGGCAACATATTTCAGACCCGTTCTTCATGGCATTGCTCGGTCACCTCGCCGACGCGTTGACGGATCGCGGTTATGACTTGTTGCTGTCCCGCGTGCTGCCATCGAACAAAGATTGGTTGGCTCAGTTCGTCGACTCAGGTCGCGTAGACGGTGTCATTATTATCGGACAGTCTGATCAATCTGCAGTGCTCGACGAAGTAGCATCGCGCTATCTGCCTATAGTGGTTTGGGGCGGCCACATCGAAGGACAGGTTTACTGTTCGGTCGGTTCGGACAACAAGTTGGGTGGACGCCTAGCGACCGAACATCTGATTAACAAAGGATGCAGACGCATTGCCTTTTTCGGTGATGCCGCTGCACCTGAAATAGCACAGCGACTTGACGGTTGTCGCGAAGCATTGGCGGAAGCGGGTGTTGACGCAACGATTGACTATCTGCCTGTCCATCTCACCGCCGAAAACGCCCACACAGCAATCTTGGCGCGACTGAGCGAAAAGCGCATAGTCCCCGACGGAATCGTTGCGGCATCAGATGTCGTAGGAATGAGCGCGCTTCGTGCACTGTCTGAATTCGGTTTGAGTGTCCCGTCTGATGTGCGCGTGGTCGGTTATGACGACCTTTCGATAGCGGCACAAACTACCCCACCTCTTTCATCGATTAAACAGGACTTGGCGACGGGCGCTGCTCATCTTGTTGATATTCTTTTCCGGCGGATGGCGGGTGAGGCAACGAAGTCTGTTGTAATGGCTCCAAGCTTGATTTGCCGATCATCCACTTAGGGTCAGGACCACTTAAGTCGCATAATCGCAACTTCATGCCGCTGTGTTGATTGACGCGGAGCGGTGACCCGCCAGCGCCGCGATCATGGTCGTGCTTCGCGGCCTCAAGATGTATGGCATGGCTGGCGCCGTCAGCGACCTGATCGAACAGGGTGCCCCTGCGTTCGAAGCGGCTGTGCCGATCCTCTCGCAACTGCTCAAGGCGGAGATGACCGAACGTTTGGCCAATACTACCGGTTATTTCTGCACGCGACAGTGTCTATTGCGATCACGATACAACAATAGCAATGGACATCGATTCAGCCATCTTATATACCAATATAATACCAATATCCGGTGAGCAGTTTAGGTATGCAGTTTGTTATCGGACTTATGTCTGGAACTTCGCGCGATGGTGTTGATGCCGCGCTTATCAAAACCGACGGTCGCAATGCGGTCGAATCTATCGCCTTTCAGTTTGAGCCTTACCCCGAGAACCTGAAGGCCGTGATTTCCGATGCATGCGATATTGCAATGGCCAGCAAGCAACCTTTCGCCAGCCGGGCTATAGACTATTGTGAAAAGTTGCTTGATGAACGGCATCTCGCAGCTAGCGAAGCCTTGCTCACTAGGTCAGGCGTATCAGCGAACGAAATCGCTGCGATCGGGTTGCACGGCCACACAATTGCGCATCGTGCCGACTTGGGTTGGACGTGGCAAATTGGAAATCCTGCGTTTTTGGCGAACCAACTGAACATTCCGGTAATGTCCAATATGCGCAACTTTGATGTAATGTTCGGCGGCCAAGGGGCTCCTCTCATCCCCGTCTTTCACCGTGCTTTGTTTGCAGATACTTCGCAGCCAGTGGCTGTGCTCAATCTTGGCGGGGTTGCAAACCTCACATTTATCGGCACAGACGGCGCGCTCCATGCGTTTGACTGCGGAATGGCGAGCGCTTTAATCGACGACTGGATGTCTCGAAAAACAAATTATCCGTTCGACGAAGGTGGTAAATTCGCAGCCAATGGGACGGTGGACCAACAGGCATTGCACGCAATGCTCGACCACCCGTTCTTTTCTGCATCGGTTCCAAAGTCGCTGGATCGTAAAGACTTTAGTCTAAATTTAGTGGACGGACTTTCAGCTCAGGACGGCGCTGCCACCTTAACAGCGTTTTCCGCCAAAGCCGTCGCCATGGGACTGAAACATTTCCCCGCCATGCCTCAACGCTTGATTGTATGCGGCGGCGGACGCAAGAATGATACGATGCTCCAAATGATCGAAACATACTGCGGAATCCCAACTGTGCTGACCGACGATCTCGGCTGGGGTGGCGATGCAATTGAGGCGCAAGGATTTGCCTATCTTGCGTATCGTTGTCTACATAGATTGCCGATAACATATCCCGGCACCACCGGCGTCGCAGAGCCAATGTCCGGCGGAGTGTTAACAAAGCCCGACCAAATCTTAGCAAAAAAGGTATCAGCATGAACCTGTTTCTTGGAGTAGATGCCGGCGGCACTTCGAGCAAATCGAGATTGACTGACGAACGCGGCAATGTCCTGGGTTCGGGCATTGCGGGACCGGCGAATACGCGCATCGGCCTCGATAACCTTCATACCACATTGCTTGACGTTTCAATGCAGGCGGTCCGCGCAGCCGGCTTGAGCGAGGAGGATGCGCGCAAAATCCGTTGCGGCATGGGTATTGCAGGCATCAACCGCATGGGAATGAAGCCCGAAATCCAGGCACTAGCTTTCCCGTTCGCGAACGTCCAGTTTACAAGCGATGCAATGATCGCCAATTTGGGTGCGCATAGGGGTGGTGACGGCGCCATTCTGATTATTGGAACAGGCAGCGTCAGTCTGGTTAAGCGAGGCGAAGACAGCTTCAGTATCGGTGGGTACGGGTTTCCGATATCCGACGAAGGGAGCGGCGCGGCGCTAGGTCTGAGCGCCATCAGGCATGCTTTGCGCGCTCTGGACGGCAGGACCAAACCATCACCGTTAAGTCAGGCGGTAACAAAACAGTTCGATCATGCCATCCCGCGCGTAATCGCCTGGATGGATGACGCAGCGCCGGGTGATTACGCGCGCTTTGCTCCGTTGGTGATGGACTATGCCGACAATGGTGACGAGATCGCCCTGTCAATTGTTCGCGATGCAGCGCTGCATATCGAAAGGTTTATCGAGACCATTATTTCACGCGGAGCACCTCGATGCGTTTTGATGGGCGGACTTGCGGAACGGATGAAGCCCTGGCTGCGCGTGCGGATTGTTGCGCAACTGCAGGATGCTCTTGGTGATGCACTTGATGGCGCTTTGATACTTGCGGGCCGCCCTATTGGGTCCGAAGCATCTCGCCAGTAATCGCATAGCCTCCAGACAGCCAGTCAACGATCTCTCTCGCTGCCGGATGGTCGACGGAAGCATATTTCTGACGAACCTCAGCTAGCCTATCGGCAATGCCCGACAGGCCGCGGTCTTCTAGCAGATTGAGGTCTTCCTGAAGCAGGAAGGCGAAGTCGGTACCGCAGACGGTAGTCGCTGCTTCGGCAAATGCCGCCGCGTAACTATATGCCTCCCCTCTGCGATAGCATAACGGCAAGGTCAGCGCCGGAACGCAGCTCAGTATCGGCTGCGATGCAGGATTGATTGCATGATGTGCGATATGGGATCCCATGGCTGCGGGACGGCCGGTGAATGCACGCAGATGGAGATGGTTTGACATCCGTGGCCCGTCATTCACAGGATAATTATCCCAAATAGACGGCTTGCGGCCCAGTAGTTCCGCAACACTGACAAGATGCCCGACGCCGAATTCGCGAGAGCATACTTCCTCACCAGTCCAGTAGACGGAAATCGCCGGGTCCAGAAGCTTTCCAAGCGTTTCCAGATAAGCTTCCGGTCTTTGCCCGAACACGCGGTCAAGCAAAGGATCGTCGGAATAATAGCTCGGGCACATGAAAAATCGCGATGCTTTGCTGCACCCAATGGCGAAATCAATTATTTCGGCCTGTCGCTTGGCAAGATCGGCATAATCGCCGCGCATGTCGTCAAACAGGATCACGAGATCGTCGATGCCAATCATATTGAGATAGGCGATCTTTGCCTTCAACGCATCCTTGGTCGTGCGGTCAAAATTGATATGCGCGCCATAAGGCGACAATCCGATACCTGACTTGACACGGTGGCTTGCGCAGTGCTCGATAAAGCGCCGAAGATTTTTCGTTTCGGCCTCGTCATGTATGTTACGCCAGTTGCGGCGCAGATGGCTGTCGATCTTGGGCGCGTAATGGAAGAATGCATAGCCCATAGGCGCGAGCCTATTGATGACTTCAGCGCGATCTTCCCAACTCCACGCACGGCCAAAATAGCCCTCGATAACGCCCAGCTCAGGCATCATGCGTTTTTGCCCGCTATCCAGACATTCCTGACGTTGAGCCCGTCATCGAGATGAACGATATCTGCCCTAAATCCGGCAGCTATCTGACCGTGTGCATTACCAAGCCCCAAAAATTCTGCAGGCGTAGCACTTGCCATTCGGGAAGCCGAACCGAGATCAGTCTGCATCAGTTGTACGCAATTTCTTACCGCGCTGGCCATATCGAGATCGGAGCCAGCGAGTGTGCCATCGCCGGAGCGCAACATACCTTCGCTGGCCGTTACATGGGTTTCACTCACTGTGAATTCCTTGATGCGAGAGCCGACGGTGGGCATCGCATCTGTGACAAGCATCAGTCCGTTACTACCCTTGGCACGATATGCTGCGCGCAGCGATGCGGGGTGGACATGATGTCCGTCAACGATGATTCCGCAGACGAGATCGCTGTCGAGACTGGCTCCCACGACGCCGGGCGCTCGACTGTCCATCTGTGTCATCGCGTTGAACAGATGGGTGACGCCAGACAGGCCTTCGTCGATCGCCCGCTTCATGTCATCATAAGTTGCCAGCGTATGCCCTGCTGCAACTATGACGCCACCTTTTACCAGCGCGGCGATGGCTCCTGGAGGCGCAAGCTCTGGCGCAAGCGTGACCAGCGTCCTTCCATATTTCAGGGAGGATAAAAGTGAGATCGCTTCGTCATCCAGTACCCGGAATTTCTGGGAATCATGGATTCCGTGCTTGCCTGCATTGAGAAACGGACCTTCGATATGTATTCCTACAATCCCCGAAACACCGGCCTTGATAGCATCATCGACGGCAGCGACGGCCTTGGCGATAACGTCAAGATCGTCACTGATCAATGTTGGCAACATCGCAGTCGTGCCGAACTTTCGATGCGCCTCGACGATGGCGGTTATGCCTTCAACGTTCGGCTGGTCGTTGAACAGGACGCCCCCGCCGCCGTTCACTTGCGTATCAATAAAACCGGGCAAAAGCATGCCACCGTCAAGTCTTTGCACTGACACATTGTCCGGCAAGGCATTTGCCGACACCAAAGCTTTGATGTTGCCATTGCTGACGATAAGCGCATGCTCTTCATGCCAAATATTGCCCGCAAATATGCGCGCGCCCAGCAAAGCCGTCATGGTCATATCGTTTCGGTCACCTTTTGCAGCATGGGTGGGTGATCCGGATCATAGCCGCGCTTTACCGATATTGCATTCACCATGGCGTAGAAACTCTGCAC
This sequence comes from Sphingorhabdus sp., assembly GCF_050921905.1. Taxonomy (NCBI): domain Bacteria; kingdom Pseudomonadati; phylum Pseudomonadota; class Alphaproteobacteria; order Sphingomonadales; family Sphingorhabdaceae; genus Sphingorhabdus; species Sphingorhabdus sp. Next base: position 1,435,233 of record NZ_CP050888.1, read on the forward strand.
CATTGCAATAGGGGCAGTGACGCTATTCAATCGTTCTGGAAGGCCAAACATCACGGCCCCGTCAAATTGCTGACCGGCCACGGCAATCTTGGCATTGCGGCCGAGAAACTGATGGACAATTGCATCGAGACCAACGGCTCCCTTGTCCAGCGGAGGAAATATCAACAGTGGAAATCCCGATTTTACCAGTGCCATCGGTCCGTGCACGACCTCCGCCATACTGAAAGCCTCAGCATGAATGCCGCTCGTTTCCTTGAATTTGAGCGCTGCCTCCTGCGCGACGCCAAGGGTCAACCCGCGGCCAAGTACGAACATGCTATGGGCATCGTGTAGAAGATCTGCTCCTGCGGACCAATCTTTGGCCCAAGCTGTTTTCAGAGTTTCAGGGAGCCTTTCCACGGCTTCCTGCGCCTCATTGTCGCCGCTCCAATGGCTCACAAGATGCGCGAATGCACATAATGTGTTTATGTAACTTTTGGTCGCTGCAACACTCTTCTCTGGTCCGGCATGCAACGGCACAACTATTTCGGCTAGCTCTGCGAGCGGTGAACTTGTGTCATTTACAAAAGCGATGACCAGCGCACCGGCTTTTCGCGCCGCATCGGCCGATAGCAACAAATCAGGGCTTTTCCCGGATTGCGAGATGAGAATGAACGGCTGATTCTTCATATGGAGAAGCGGCGCGCCATATATCGAACTGATCGATGGCGCCTGCGAAACGACGGGAATCCGAAGGCGCGTCTCGATCAGATATTTGGCATATGTCGCTGCATGATCGGAACTTCCCCGCGCGCATGTGAAGATGATTTGCGGATCGAGAGCGCGCAATTTTTGCACTAAGTCGGCAATCAGCCCAGCGTTAGACGCATATTGCAGGGCAGCAACTTGCCTGGCTTGCGAGGCTTCTGCATACATTAATGTTCGGGTTGGGTCATTCATATAATACCTATATAATACCAATTTACGTGTCGGTGCAACACTGCTATTGGCGAATAAATGAACAGTCTTGCACAGTCCCTTGGCGACCAGTTCGGTACCCGCCTTGTCACAGCCAGTTCGGCGCTGGCGCAATATGCTCAGAGCGAAGGTCTTCACGCCCACCAACCGCCGTCACTTGTTGCCCAGCCCGAAGCAATCGATGAAGTGAAGCTGCTGGTGAAAAAGGCAGCAGAAGAAAACTACGCGATTGTCGCCTATGGCGCAGGAACTTCACTCGAGGGCAATGCCGCTGCAATAAATGCCGATACTCTGTGTATCGATTTCAGCAGAATGAACCGGATCGTTGAGGTCAGCGCAGCCGACCTGTTATGTGTTGTCGAGCCGGGCGTGACGCGTGAACAGCTCAACGAAGATATTCGTGCGACTGGTTTGTTTTTTCCGGTCGATCCCGGTGCCAACGCCTCGCTTGGCGGCATGATTTCAACACGCGCTTCTGGAACAACGACCGTCCGTTATGGCAGCATGCGCGAGAATATACTTGGGCTGAAGGTGGTGACTGCCGATGGCAGCCTTATCTCGACAGGAACGCGCGCCCGAAAGTCAGCTTCCGGTTATGACCTAACGCACCTCTATACCGGCGCTGAAGGTACGCTTGGCCTGATCGTTGAGGCAAGTTTGCGCCTGCATGGCCAGCCTGAAAAAATCCTTGCGGCAACATGGGACTTTGGCACCATCGAGGGCGCGGTCGATACCGTCATCGCCACGATCCAGTCGGGCGTGCCCATCGCGCGAATGGAGTTGCTTGACGAAGCAGCAATCCGGGCCTGTAACCGGCAAAGTGCTCTGGGGTTGCCCGAAAAGCCGATGCTGTTCCTCGAATTTCACGGATCAGACGCTGGCGTTGCCGACCAACTGGACCTGGTTCGGCTTATGGGTGACAGCAATGGCGGCGGCAAGCTTCAGTTTGCAAGCGCTACCGAAGACCGGAATGCCTTGTGGAAGGCGCGCCATCAGGCGCTATGGGCTGCGAAAAATATGGTTCCCGGAGCCGTTGCATGGATCACCGACATTTGTGTGCCGATAAGCCATTTGAGCGATGCCATCACCCGCGCCAAAACTGCAATACAAGCATCCGGCCTGTTTGCTCCGATACTGGGTCATGTCGGTGACGGCAATTTCCATGTCTTCTTCATATTGCAGGTGGAGGATATGGCGAGTTGGGACAAGGCACGTATTATCAATGAGGCGATGATCGACCACGCGCTGTCGGTAGGCGGCACCTGCACGGGCGAGCACGGGATCGGCTTGGGTAAAAGAGAAGCCATGCGCCGCGAGCATGGTGCGAACAGCGTAGCGACCATGCGGCAGATAAAAAATGCGCTGGACCCCTCAAGTTTGTTCAATCCCGGCAAGATCTTCCTGGATTAGAGGCACGACCTAGACTTTGAGCATCCATCCACGCCGCTTCAGCCAAGGAAGGACGGCACAGGAAATCGCTGCTGCAATCAAGGCATAGAGCAGGGATGTAACCGGTGCTGGCAATCCGACGTTTGAAAGCTCTTGATAGGTTGCATCCCATATCGTTTCACCGTTCGGTAATTTGCGGACAATGATCGCGATCAACAAAATGTGAACGACGTAGAGTGTCAGCGCTGCCTGGCCCAGACTTACGGTCCACAGGGCAATCTTGTTCCCGCCGAGGATAGACCAAATCGATTTAAGCGATACCCAGAATATTATCCCGATACCGCAAGTCGCAAGTGCGAAACTGGCCGTCCACAGATTCTTGTTCAATGGCAAAATAGGGGTCAATGCCAATCCTGCAGCCAAAATGATCAGGCCTGCCAGCGCCAGGCGCGCATGGCTGACCTCATTCCCTTTGACCCATCGCATGATGCCGACGCCGATCAATCCATTGGCCGCAGCAGCCATCGTCGACAAGACACCTTCGGGCTCCCAGGTTTTTTGCAAGACCCGGCCAGGAATAAGGTTCTGATCTAGCCAGCCGCTTATCCCCTTGCCTGGCTCCATGCTTGGCGGCGCTCCATCTGGCGTTCCTACCTTCAGCAGCATCCACGAATGAACAACAAGCAGCATTACGGCGATAAGCATGGGCAGAACTGCGCTGCGCCTGATGAATATCACCGCCGCGCAGACCAGATAAACGATTCCAATACGCTGCAATACGCCGCTCCAGCGGATCATGTCAGGGTCGAGTGTCGGCCTAATCAGCCAGCTCAAAGCAACGCCGATAATAAAAAGCAGAAATACTCTCCTGCAAATGGCTGTCCAGCTGACAGTGTAACCCGCCTTATCCAGCGCCAGCGGGGCAGATAGTCCAACGATCAAAAGGAATATCGGAAAAACAAGATCGGCAAATGTCAGGCCGTTCCATTCGGCGTGCCTGAGCGTCGCAAATGCGGCGTTTCCATTACCCTGAACGTTCACCAATATCATCAAAAGCACGTCCAGCCCACGAAAGCTGTCCAGCGATGGATCGCGACCAGAAACGGAATTGCTCACAATATTGCAAATGGCCCGCGCAGTTCGCTCACAAACTCATATCGTTCGCCGCGATAGGCAGAACGGGTAAGTTCGACCGGACGCCCATCTGCCCGTCGGGTAATTCGCTCGATGCGTAATATTTCTGTATTTTCAGGGATGGAGAGCAAACTCGCCTCCGTTGGCCCCGCCAGTGCAGCCCGGATTTTCTGCTGCCCAATTATGGGCCGGTTACCGTGCTGGTCGAGTGCCTGATAAAGCGAATTTCCCAGATGCGCCATATCAGGCAGCATTTCCGCAGGTACAACCGCATTCTCTATTGCCAGCGGTTCTCCGCCAGCCATTCGAACGCGGCTGAGCCGAGCCACATCAGCTCCGTTCGGTAACTCGAGAATCCGCGCTTCTTCTTCGGACGCAACAGCGATGACTTTCATCATCCAGATCGTGCCGGTTGCCTCTCCGCGTGCTTCAGCATCTTCGCTGAAACTGCTCAGAAAGGAACCGGGAGCCTGAATCCGGGGCGTTACATATGTTCCTGAGCCCTGACGTCTCGACAGTAGACCGTCTTCGATCAGCAGTTCGATTGCCTTACGCACGGTCACTCTTGACGCGCCGATGATCTTGCAAAGGTCGCGCTCGGAGGGAAGCGCTTCACCCGCGCTGATGTCGCCATCCTCGATCTGCTGCCGCAAGCGATGGGCAAGCTGCATGTAGATGGGCGAATTGCGATGTTCGCTGGTATGCGCAATGCTCGGCTTCACGATGGGCTCCTGTCCAATGTCTCTACCGCGTCGCGCAATATGCCATTATGTTCGCGCAGTAACTGAGCAGCAGCAGCCGGGTCTTTCCCAAGGGCAATCAGCACCGCAGCTTTTATATCGTTTTGGGCAAGACCTACGGCTTCCATCGCGACAGCTTCGCTGCAATTGCTCAAGGCCCTAACGATGCCGAACGCCCTGTTGAGAAGCTTATCATTGGAAATGACCATATCCACCATCAGGCCGCGATACACGCGGCCAAGCCGAAGCATGATGGCTGTAGACAATAGATTGAGAATAGCCTTTTGGGCGGTTCCAGCTTTCATCCGGGTCGATCCGGCGATGGCCTCGCTGCCGGTCGCCGCCAGCAAACCATATTGTGCTGCGCGAAGAAGGTTTGTCCCCGCATTATTGACTATCGCAATGGTCAGTGCACCTGCGTCATTTGCTGCATTCAGCGCCGCTATCGTAAAGGGTGTTCTGCCACTGGCCGCGACCCCGATTACGACATCGTCAGCGCTGACCCCGGATTCCCTAACCCGTGACCTTGCATCATCCGCATCGTCTTCCGCGCCTTCTGCGCTGTGGACGAGCGCATCGATGCCGCCTGCCATCAAATATAGGAGGCGCTCGCTCGGCCAGCCGAAGGTCGGGCCAAGTTCCACACCGTCCTGAACCGCAACCCGCCCCGAGGTTCCTGCGCCGACATATACAAGCCTTCCGCCGTTCTGCAGGCGCGCGGCGGCAGCTTCGGCAGCCTCAGATATCTGCTGTGTCTGGCTTTTAATCGAGGCGATGGCCGACATTTGACCCTCAAGCATAGCTTCAACGGCCTCGATTGTCGGCCAACTGTCGATATCCGAAAATCGCGGGTTGAGGCTCTCGGTATTAGGCATGTTCGATACTCTTTGTAACGGATTTCGATTGCGAGCCGATAAGGCAGACAGCGGTTGCAACAACAGTTCCAAGGCAGAGCTGCCACGGGAACGCTATAGTTTTCATGACTTGCGGTAGGCCCAAATTGTCAACGACATATCCCTGAAAAGCGAGAATGGTCACAAAGCCTGCTATCAGCGCTGCAATCACTGAAGTCGACGATCCGCGGCTGGTAAAGATCGCGGTAAAATAAACCCCAAGCAATCCCGAATAGGCGAACGCCATAACACCCAGTACAAATTCCAGCAACGGCAGACTACTGTAGCGCTGCCAATAATAGCACAGGATTGACATTGCAAACAGCGCCAGACCCAACAAAACTGTTGTCACGCGCCCTGCGAGAATGAAATGTCTTTCGCGATGCTCACCGCGACACTCTTTCCATGGCCGATAGAAATCATTGATCAATACCGCCGCCATCGAGATCAATCCCGAATTTATGGCAGCGGCAGCGATAACGCCCACCGTCACAAGACCGCGAAGTCCAGGCGGAATCTCGCTCAATATGAAATGCATGAAGACCGTTATTTTTTCGCCTTGGAAAGTCTGGATTACTTCACTTCCGTTCGATCCCATCAAATCGGGCCGCTCGTAAAATATATGTAGCAAGGAGCCGATGACGAGGAACAGCAGGATGACAGGAATGGAGGCCCATACCGATGCATACAGCGCCCGGCTGCCATGCTTGGCACTGTCGCAGGCGAGTAAGCGTTGCGTGGTGTCCTGGTCGAGACCCGAATTGCCGATATTCAACAGAACGAGCCCGGTAACAGCTGCAAAAATCGAAAAGGGCGCTGTAAAGTTGAAAGACCAGTCGATTATCTGCGTCTTGTCTCCGGATGGCGATAGGGTCAGGCTGCTCACAATTTCCGGCAATGGAACCGGTATTTTGACCAGCAAAAAGATCAAAACCATGATGGCAGCGCCGACATACAGCACCACCTGCACCAGATCGCTCCATATTACGGAGTTTAATCCACCCATGAAGGTAAAGGCCAATCCGAATATGAGCAGCGTGAATGATGCGATGACGATATGCTGCGGCTCGACGTCAAGAAACATGATCATCGAGACCGCGATCGCCGCCAGATACAGTCTGGCACCACTCGCGAAAACACGGCCCAAAAGATACATGGCGCCTGCGGCCCGACGCGCGGTGACATCAAAGCGCTGCTCAAGGAGTTCGTAGACGGTCGTAGCCCCAATGGCATAAAATCTGGGTATTAAGATTTTTGCGACAAACCAGGCGGCAAGCAAAGCGCCGATGGTGCTGGTCAGATAAGTATAATTTCCACGAAAACTATTGTCAGGCACGCCAAGGAAGGTGGCTGCAGACTGGACGGTTGACAGCACGGACACCGCCACAAGCCAAGTCGGCGCATGATGACTTGCGAGGAAATAATCGTCAGCATTCTGCATATTGCGTTTGGTGGAAAAATATCCCGCCGCAGCAAGTATGCCGACATAACCAGCCAATATGGTCCAATCCAGTGCGGTGAACTGCAGTGGCGTCATCCGCCAAATCTCCCCATTTTCCGCAGCCTAAATGCCCGCAAGGCGAATGTCATGATGAATAGTGTTTTTGGCAGAACCGTAGAGGGACAGCATCGAAATGCTGCCCCCCTTCACGCGCTTATCTGCGGATCGTAAGCGAAAAGCCGAACGTTCTGCCAAGCACGTCATATGTGTCGGGGAAAGTATTGAACGCTCCCGGATTGACCGCAAGGGGCGGTTTCTTATCAAAAATATTGTCGATGCCGAACGTCAGCGACAAGCCTTTGATCGGCGGGCGTAGGGCGATGTTCAGATCGAAATAGTTGAATGCATCGATCTTGCCTACACTGCCTGCTGTGCTGTCTTTGACAGAACCGATCCGCTTCCAGCCGAATTGCACGGTGAGGGGCTCACTGTCCCAGGTAAAGGTCGCACGATGACGGTAATCGGGAACGACAAGCGTTACGAGATCGGAGGAGCACCGCGATCCGTAACTGCCTTTGCAGTCTACAGGGGTCAGGACCGCATTACGCTGGATCGTGTAGTCGGTTACGAAGCTTCCCTGATAACCAAAGCTCCATCTGTCTCCCGGCAAACCAAAGGGAACATCGAAGCCATATTTCAGATCGACATCGATCCCCTCTTGCTTGATCGAAGCCAGATTGCGGTCGTCGACAAATGCATTCTTGATAAATCCGGTAACGGGATCGCGTGTCACTGCCGCACATAGCGGATTGTCCGCGCTGGGGTCAGTTACGTAACAACTTGTGATAGCATCGATCGGCTGGATCTGGCCCACGGCGTCACGAATGCTAATCTTGTAATAGTCAACTGAGAGGTTGAGGCCCGGAATGAAGCTAGGCGTTAGCACGCCGCCGATTGTATACGTCTTGCCGCGCTCCGCCTGGATATTGGCGTTGCCGCCGAAGAAATATCCGCCGGTCAAATTGGCCGGATTGTTGGAATCATAAGCGGCTTTATAACCTTGGGCCGTGCACTGGGTGACCGTCGCGGCGTTTGTGGCACCGACACAGGGGTCGCCCGCGTAACGAGGAAAGAGGCGCGCCACTGTCCTAAGGTTTGCAAACGGTATCGAGAATACCGGATTGGCAAACTCGCCGATATTCGCATCGCGGATAACGGTTTGGCGCGTTGCGCGAAACCGCAGATCGTCACTGACCGTCCAGTTAATACCGACCTTGTTGGTATCGTAACTACGGTCGGGTCCGACGGATTTTTCATACCATGATCGGCGATACGCTCCTTCGACATTAAGCTGCTTGATCAAAGGTACATCCGACAACAACGGTACGACCAGTTCGCCGAACAACTCGTTGACCTGGATGAACGGCGGAATCGGTGGAGCCGATTCCGCACCCTGGTTAAACGATGTGCCAAGATTGCTGCCATAAGCGAAGCGTCCGGTTTCCTTGCGGAACTCATAGCCCGCTGTAAACCCGACCGGCCCTGCCCAGCCGTTGAAGAAATCGCTGGTGTCGCCAGCAATATAGGCCGAGGCTACCTGCTGGGTACGCTCGCGGTCGCCAAAATCAAAATCTTGCAGTACGCTGGTAAAATTACCGCCGGGACCGAAGATGTCGGTTGTGTTCACAAGGCCGGCAAAGCTGGCTTTAAGGCCGTCACCCTTGACCGTTATAGACTCTTTCGAACGTCCATATTGATAATATGCATCCCAGCTAATTGCTGGCGTGATCTCGCCTCGCAATCCGATCTGGGCCTGAATATTATCCCGTTTGTTTTCTGCAAAGGTCGCCCCCAATTCGCCGAGAGAACGGCGGACGTTGACGTTGGCAAAACCATTCACAAAAGTCAGTTGCGCGCGCGCCTGCGGGTCGAGGAACGGATTGGTCTGCGCTATTTGTACGTTAACACCCGCTGCTCCTGTCGTGGGTGGGTTCTGCCCCGAACGTGTGCCACCTTGGGTTTTGACTGTCGAATACATGACCCGGCCGTAAGTTTCGACGCCCTCGAAAAGCTCATATTTGAAGAATGCGTTAGCATTGATACGCCGGAGCGGCTGCGAAAGCAGGAATAGCGGCGTATAGTCGGTGGTCTGGGGCGTCAGTGTAAATGCACCATTTGCGTCATATGAAAATGTACGTCCGCTGACTACATCGGTGAAGTTGCCTCCGATCGGAAGCGTCGCCGCCCCGTTTCTGGCAAAGCTACGCTTACCCGCAAGCAGAGGGTCACGATCCGTATATTCGACATAACCGACGATGCTCCCGCGATCGCCCAGGTTCATGCCGCCCATCAAATGCGCACTTTTTTGAGAAGCACCGCCAGCAACGGCACGATAGTTGATGTTTGCCTGTAACCCTTCGAAATCGTCATTGATTATGAAGTTCACCACGCCTGCAACTGCATCGGCGCCATAGACCGCTGCTGCACCACCTGTGAGAACATCGACGCGTTCCAGAAGCGGCGCGGGTATGGAGTTCACGTCAACCGCGTTGCGGAAGCTGAATGGCAGTGCGCGTGTTCCGTTGATCAGAACCAACGTCCGATTCTGCCCCAGATTGCGCAGATCGAGAGTTTGTGCGCCAAAAGCGTCGCTGCCGACCGATGTCGAGTTCACACCGCCAGCAAGTTGCGGAACCTTGACCGAAATATCTTCGATTGTGACGGCGCGCTGCAGTTGGATCTGCTCGCCATCAAGCGTGCTGATCGGGCTCGTTGAAGAAAGGCCCGCACTCTTGATCCTCGTTCCTGTAACAACGATTCCGTCATCCGCTTCTTCAGCGGACACCGCATCCTGCGCGATTGCACTCGTTGAAATGGTCGACGCGACCAATCCAAGAAACGCGCAACTCCCATAGAGTATTTTTGATGTTTTTCTTCTCATTGCCAATCTCCCTTCCCATTGTGCTTTTCGGCAAAGCTGCAAGGAGTTAACCGGCTTGTCTAATTTATGCAATACCATTTTAATACCAATGTAAACTAGGGCCAGGACCCGAGGGCCAGGACCACTTAGCTGCTTGATTGGTGTGGCACGTTGCTATAGCTCGCCTGTCAGGGGGAGAGTTATTTATGCCAAGTTTTGCCGCCAGCTTTGCTGGTTTTGCGCTGCGCACCACGGGCTATTATCGCCGGATGTTTTCTGGTGGGCCGCAATTTGAAAAGAATATTGCAAAGGTCCGTTCCGGGCCGTTGCCATCGCCCAAAACGCATGCCGACGTCGATATTCGGCAAAGCGAGTTTCAGGGCCGTCCTGTCTGGCACCTTGCGCCCAAGGGCCGTGCGCCGTCGGTGCATATCCTGTTCTGGCATGGCGGCGGCTATGTCTATCCGGCAACCGACATCCATTGGAAATTTCTGTCGCGCATGGCGGCGCAACATGGCTGGTCCATCACCGCGCCGCTCTATCCGCTCGCGCCCGAAAATACGGCCGCCCATATCACCAATTGGGCCATGGACTATTATACAGGCTATCTGACGGAGATGGGCGAAAAACCGTTTGTCATGGGCGGCGACTCTGCAGGTGGCGGACTGACCGCTGCTTTGGCGCACATGGCGCGCGATAGGGGCCAAACTTTGCCTGCCAGTCTGTTGCTCATTTGCCCATGGCTCAACCTTGACCCGGCGCATCCCGACCAGTTGAAGACGGAACCACGCGACGGCATCCTGACCATCAGCGGTATTTCCGCAGGCGGCATGCTTTATGCGGGCGATTTACCCCGCGATGACCCAAGATGCAGCCCGATTTTTGGCAATTGGGACGGATTACCGCCGATCCTGGCCTTTGCCGGCGGCGACGACATATTGGTTACTGACTCGCGGGCATTAAAGGCTAAGCTGCCGTCGGTGGAGCTTATCGAGCATGCGGGGATGCTGCACGATTGGCCGATTTTCAGCTTCCGTGAGTCGCGCAAGGCGCAGGCAAAAATGGCCAATTTTGTCGCACCGGCGGTGACGTAACGCATTTGCGCGGACCACTTATGCCGGCCTTATCGCCCGCTTTACGGTCGCCCTTATTGGGTGAGTTATCACAACGAGCATCATCTGTTCATGGGTGTGCCCTGCTACCATCTGGCGGCGACCCATCGCCTGCTCGGAACGGGCGGCTATCATCCGAAGATGACCCTATCGCCCAATTATCGCGACGTTCTGGCGCAGGCCGTCAACTGACCGAGGCCGCACGGGCGCTTTCGCGTTCGATGATTTCCAGAAGCGCGTCGATTTTTGCATGCAAGCGCAGGATTTCTAGCTCGGCGCGCAAATTGACTTCATAATCATGCGCGGCGGCAATGCGGTCTTTGGCCGACTGGCGATTTTGGCTCATCATGATGATGGGCGCTTGAATCGCCGCAAGCGTTGACAGCATCAGGTTCAAAAAGATGAACGGATAGGGGTCAAAGGGCGTGCCCAATTTGCCCAATATCTGCGAGTTCAAAAGCATCCAGCCAAGCAATACAGCGGCAAAGACCATGATGAATTTCCATGATCCGCCAACCGCCGCGACCTTGTCGGATAGGCGCTGACCAAAAGTCGCCTGTTCGTCGACAATATCGCCAACGTCGCGGCTGGTGCGCTGCACATGGTGAATATGGTGCAGCACCTTGGCCTCTTCGGCCTCCAACTGGTCCAGCGACTTTCCAAGCAGGTCAATCGCCAGTTTTTCGACCGAAGGCACCTCTTTCATGTCAATACTCCTGCAATGTTCCAAACGGACGGCGCTCGCGCTTAGCTACGCAAGCGCCTCTGCGATGAGCTGGCGGCTATTGGCCACGCCATATAAAGCGATGAAGCTGCCCATGCGTGGACCGGCGCTGGACCCCAATAAAGTTTCATACAAGGCCTTGAACCAGTCGCGCAGATTTTCAAATCCACCCTCTTTGCCGATGGCATAGACGATGTTCTGAATATCCTCGGCGCTGGCATCCGCAGGCAATTCCGCCAGTTGCGCATCGAGCGTTTGCAAGGCGGCAATCTCAAAGCCTTCGGGCTTGCGCTTGTGCAAGGTCGGCGCAACGAAATCGCGGTTATAGGCAAGCGCAATAGGGATCAACTCGGCCAGTTCGGGCGCGTTTTCGGGCGAGACATTATCGGCATAATTGCCAAGATAGGCCCAAACCTGCGCCTCGGTGGCACCTGCACCCATCACGCCGACAAGGTTCAGCAACAGGCCGAACGTCACCGGTGGCTGTCCGCTGGGTACTTGGCCATTGTGGACATGGTGTACAGGGTTGCCCAGCCGCTTTTCAATCGGTTGTTCATGCCATTGCGCGCGGAACTGGAAATATTCGTCCACGGCCTTGGGCACGACGCCCAAATGCAGTTGCTTGGCGCTTTTGGGTTCGCGAAAGGCGTAAAAGGCAACGCTGTTTTCGGTGCCATATTTCAACCAATCCTCAAGCGCGAGGCCATTGCCCTTGGACTTGGAAATCTTCTCGCCTTTTTCATCGAGGAACATTTCGTAAATCAGGCTTTCGGGCGGACGCCCGCCAAGCACGCGCGCGATCTTGCCCGATTGCACGCCGCTGTCGGTCAAATCCTTGCCATACATTTCATAATCGACGCCCAACGCGACCCAACGCATCGCCCAATCGACCTTCCATTGCAGCTTTGCCTTGCCGCCCAAGACCGATTGCGTGACCATATCGCCATTGTCATCAAAACGAACAAGGCCAGCCTCGGCATCGACAACCTCAACCGGCACCTGAAGCACGACGCCCGTCTTCTCGCTGATCGGCAGTATCGGCGAATAGGTCGCGGCGCGTTCCTTGCGCAACGTGGGCAGCATGATGTCCAATATGCCCTGATAGTTGCGCAGCACATTTTTCAGGGCATCGTCAAACGCGCCGCTTTCATATTGCGACGATGACGAGATAAATTCATATTCAAAACCGAACTGGTCGAGGAAATCACGCAGCATCGCATTGTTATGCGCGGCAAAGCTCTCAAACTTTTCAAACGGATCAGGGATGCGCGACAAAGGCTTGCCCAAATGTTCGGTGAGCATCGCCTGATTCGGCACATTGTCTGGCACCTTGCGCAGGCCATCCATATCGTCCGAAAATTCGATGAGCCGCGTGGGCGCGTCGGACAAGGTCCGGAACGCATTGCGCACCATCGTCGTGCGCAGCACTTCGTTAAAGGTGCCGATATGGGGCAGACCCGATGGGCCATAGCCACATTCAAAAATAATCGCCTGACCATCGGGCTTGCCATGGGGATAGCGTTTCAACAAACGCCGCGCCTCTTCATAAGGCCAGGCTTTTGATGCCAATGCTATGTCGCGAAGGTCAGTCACATGTTGCTCTTTCGTTCCAAATAGCCCAACAGGGCGCATGGAAACTCCACTAGCCTTTCCTGCGCTCCACGCAAGCCATGCCGGTATTTGGATGGGCAGCAATGGCGGACATGTGCAAACAATTGGCAAGGGTGAAGCGGCGGGCCGGGCGGCGGAAACGCCGATGGTCATGCTGAATGCGCCTTTGGTGGCACAAAGGCTTGGCTATCCCGATTTGTCGGGGCTTGACCTTCTGGAGCTATATGCCTTTGTCTACCCCGCGCGCTTTGCCGTTCCAACGCCCAAGGGGTTGGCAAAGATGCTGAACTTACCCGCCCCTGCGACCGATCAAGATGTTCCTTTATTCTTGCTGCGCGCCGCGCATAATTTGCTGTCGGTGCTTGGCGATCCTGCTTGGGCCGAACGTGAAGGCGCGTGGGATTCGGCCCAAGCACTGATGCGGCTGCGCTGGCCATGGGCCAATCTGGTGCTGGCGCAACTCAAAAAGCCCGAGCGATCGGAACGGTGGCTGTTCAGCCGCCTGCCCGAATGGGAGGAGGCCGCGCCGCGCACCCCGCCGCGCGTGGTGACGTTGCAGGCGGAAGCTGTGCAAGAACGCTTGGCATCTTTGGTCGGCGGCTCTGCGGAAACACGGCAAGGGCAGCGCGATTTTGCCCAAGCCGCAGCGGCCATTTTCGCACCGCGCACGCGCAAGGGCGAACCGCATATGGTACTGGCGGAGGCCGGCACAGGTATTGGCAAGACGCTTGGATATTTGGCACCTGCCAGCCTGTGGGCGACCGCCGCCGACGGCACGGTGTGGATTTCCACTTTTACCAAGGCGTTGCAACGGCAATTGGTGCGCGAGGCAAAGCGCATGTATCCCGACCATGAAACGTTCAAGTCCAAGGTTGTCGTCCGCAAGGGTCGCGAAAATTACCTATGCCTTTTGAACCTGGAGGATGCCTTGCAAGGCGGCTTTGCTGGGCGCGCGGCGACCCTTGCGCATCTGGTGGCGCGATGGGCGGCCTATTCGCATGATGGCGACATGATCGGGGGCGATTTACCCGGATGGTTGCCGACCTTGTTCCGGCGCAATGGATCAACCGCGCTGACCGACCGGCGCGGCGAATGTATTTATGCCGGATGCCCGCATTATAAAAAATGCTTCATCGAACGTGCCGCACGTTCATCGGTGCAGGCCGAAATCGTCATCGCCAATCATGCTTTGATGATGGTCAACGCCGCGCGCGGGCGAGATGAACAAAACCGGCCAAGCCGGATCATTTTTGATGAAGGTCATCATCTGTTTGATGCCGCCGATTCGATGTTTGCCGCCGCGCTGACGGGGCAAGAAACGATTGAGTTGCGCCGCTGGGTCATTGGTCCCGAAGGCAAGGCACGCGGGCGACGGCGCGGGCTTTCTGCGCGGCTTGCCGATGTCGCGTCTTATGATGAAGAAGGTGGCCTTGCCATTGAAATGGCGCGCGTCGCGGCTGAGGCTTTGCCCGGCGACGGATGGTTGGCGCGTTTGGCCGAAGGCACGCCATCGGGACCAATTGAACGATTGCTGTCCGCCGTCCGGACGATGGTGTTCGCCCGCGACGAAACCAATGCAACCGAAAGTGGCTATGGTCTGGAGACCGAGCTTGCCGATCCAGACCCAAAAGTCATAGACGCCGCCGCCGATGCCGCCATCGCGCTGGAGGCGCTGGCAAGGCCGCTGACGGTGCTTGGGCAACGTTTAGAGGCGATGATAGCCGACCCGCCCGATTGGCTCGATGGCAGCGCCCGCGCGCGTGTCGAGGGGGCAATGGCAAGCCTAAGCTGGCGCATCGACACATTGCGCGCTTGGATATCGATGTTGGCGCGCGCCGTCGGCCCCGTTGACCCCGAATATATCGACTGGCTGGCGATTGACCGGTTCGAAGGCCGCGAAATGGACATTGGCATGCACCGCCGTTGGCTCGACCCAATGAAGCCGGTGGCGGAGGTCTTGCTGAAGCCGAGCCATGGCGTGCTGGCCACCTCAGCAACCTTACGCAGCGGTGGCGACTGGCAAAATGCCGAGGCGCGGACCGGGGCAAGTCATCTGGATAAGCCAGCGACGCATTTTTCGGCGATCAGCCCGTTTGACTATAAAGCGCAGGCCGAAGTGCTGATCGTCACCGATATTAAAAAGGGCGATGCTGCCGCCTTGGCGGGTGCGTATGCCGCGTTGATTACCGCGTCAGGCGGCGGCGTTCTGGGCCTGTTCACCGCGATACGGCGGTTGCGATCCACCTATGCGCGCATCGCCGACCGCTTGGCACGCGACGGGCTGCCGCTGTATGCGCAACATGTGGACCCCATTGATACCGGCACACTTGTCGACATATTCCGCGATGACCCGCATGCAAGCTTGCTTGGCACCGACGCTTTGCGCGACGGGGTGGACGTGCCCGGCCATTCGCTGCGGCTAGTCATCATGGAGCAAATCCCTTGGCCCCGCCCCGACATCTTGCACCGCGCGCGGCGTTTGAAACATGGCGGCATGGAATATGACGACCGCATCATCCGTGCAAAAATGGCGCAGGCCTTTGGCCGCCTGATCCGGAGTGCCGGCGACAAAGGGCATTTTGTGTTGCTGTCATCGGCGGTGCCAAGCCGCCTTTTGTCGGCATTTCCATCGGGCACGCCCATCCGCCGGGTGACGCTGGAAGAGGCGGTAAATTCCGTTAAATCAGGTCTTTCGTCTGACACAAATTTGCGGCAGGACGCTGCAAACATGTTGGAAGCGAGCAACCCGATTTGACCTTCACCCTTACCTTGTTCCGCCATGCCAAATCGAGTTGGGATGACGCCGTTCCACGCGATTTTGACCGTCCGCTCAATAAACGCGGGGAAAAAGCGGCGCTTATCATGGGCATCTGGGTAAAACGCAATGGATTTACCTTTGACCATGTCGTCGCAAGCCCCGCGGTGCGCGTGATCGAAACGATTGATCATTTTGTGAAGGGCACTGGTGGTCGGATCGAGCCCAATTGGGACCGCCGGATTTATCTGGCGTCCTCTGCGACGTTGATGGACGTGCTGCGCGATCAAGCCGATGCACATAAAAACCTGTTGATGGTCGGGCATAATCCGGGGCTAGAGGATCTTGTGTTCGACATCTGCCCCGACGACGGCACATCGCCTTTGCGCGATTTGGTTTGGGAGAAATATCCGACCGCCGCGATTGCGCGAATGGAATTGAACGTCGCGCGCTGGGCCGATGTGGATCGCAAATGCGGGCAATTGACGCACTTCATCCGGCCTCGCGATCTTGACCCAGAGCTCGGACCCGAGACTGAATGACGCCCATCATCTGGCGCAAGGCCGATGTGCGTGATGCCGAAGCGCTGAGCTTTCTTGGCGCGGCAACGTTCATGGCCACCTTCGCTTTTGACCATCCCGGCCAACCAATGATGGAACATCTGCGGCAAGAACATAGCACCGCATATTACGCCGCGGCACTTCGCGATCCGGCAACCGATATCGTGCTTGGCGAAACCCCGCTTGGCGCGCCTGTCGGCTATGCCATGGTCACACCTGCGGCCCATCCTGCGGTGCAGCAAGACAGCGATATCGAGTTAAAGCGTATTTATATGCTGGGGCCGTGGCAGGGCGGTGGTAATGGCAAAGACCTGTTAGATCTGGTGTTCGCGGTGGCCGAAAAACGCGGGGCAAGACGCATGTTGCTGTCCGTCTACGAAAAAAATGTGCGCGCCATCGGCTTTTACGAACGGGCTGGCTTTGTGGCGATTGGCGAAACGGTCTTCATGGTGGGCAAAGTGCCCTTTCGCGATTTGGTCTACGCGCGGAATATGGCTTAAGCTGCGGCCAAAGCGGACGCCAGCCGGTCGCGCACCGCCTGCAAAGCACCAAAGTCGAACGCTGCAACCGACGATTGCTCGGGCGCAGGTGCATGAGGCCGCGCATCCAGTGCCCCGCCTTCCGTCAGAAAACGACGCGCGCCCTTTACGGTATAGCCTTCTGCATACAATAAGCGATGGATAGTGTGCAGCAGGACGACATCTTCGGGCCGATACAACCGTCGGCCACCCGCACGCGTCAGTGGCCGCAGCATGGGGAACTGTTCTTCCCAATACCGCAATATATGCGTGCGAACGCCCAACGCCTCGGCCATTTCACCAATATTACGGAAGGCGTCAGCCGATTTTTCGCGCATAAAAGTTATTTTACCTTTTGGCGCATGCCTTGGCTTGCACGGAATGTAAGCACCCGGCGCGGCGTAATTGGCACTTCCACGCCTGTTTTGGGATTGCGCCCGATACGCTCGGCCTTGTCCCGAAGAACAAAAGTACCAAAACCAGAAATTTTGACATTGTCACCGTCCAGTAACGCACTGGTCATATGGTCGAGAATTGATTCGACCATCGCCGCGGCGTCTGCACGCGACAAACCGATTTGACGGTTAAGCATCTCGGCCAAATCAGCGCGAGTTAAAGTTCCTGCATCAGCCATATTCGTCTCCGGACCTTGACATCGAATGGTAAGATCATAGCATACAACATAAATTTGAATTGTAAAATAGAGAATAAAATAGAGATAATGTGAAAAACTTAGAGTCTGACTCATAATTATCATGTTTAATATCATAGTTTTGCGATTCGTCTAGCGAGGAACTGGACGGAGGCCATGAACAGCCATGCCGTTGCGGAAGCGATGCTGCGCTCGAAGTCTTTGGCAAGGCGCCGGTTGCGGTTTAGCCATGCGAACGTTCGCTCGACGACCCAGCGGCGCGGTAGAACAATAAAGCCATTTGCCCGGTCAGAACGCTTTATGATTTCGATGGTCCAGTCGCCGATCTTGGTCAGCGCGGTTTTGAGCTTGTCACCGGCATAGCCGCCATCGGCAAAGACATGGCGCAGCCAAGGGAAGCTATAACGGATGTCGGAGAGCACGATCGGCGCGCCGTCGCGGTCCTGTATATCGGCGCTGTGAATAATGGCGTGTACCAGAAAGCCGTTCGTATCGGTGATGATATGGCGCTTGCGCCCCTTCACTTTCTTGCCCGCGTCATAGCCGCGTATGCCGCCGCTTTCCGTCGTTTTGACAGACTGGCTGTCAATCACTCCGGCGCTGGGTGAAGCCTCGCTACCCTGCGCCACCCGGGCATCCTGGATCAGATAATGGTTGATCCGTTGCCATGTGCCATCATCGCGCCAAGCGTAAAACCAACGCTGCACCGTCGAGGAAGGTGGAAAGCCCG
This sequence comes from Sphingorhabdus sp., assembly GCF_050921905.1. Taxonomy (NCBI): domain Bacteria; kingdom Pseudomonadati; phylum Pseudomonadota; class Alphaproteobacteria; order Sphingomonadales; family Sphingorhabdaceae; genus Sphingorhabdus; species Sphingorhabdus sp. Next base: position 1,453,369 of record NZ_CP050888.1, read on the forward strand.
GCGGCAGCATCCGCCATGGCAGGCCACCGCGTAGCAGATACAGCATCGCTTCTACTATCCGCCGCATCGGCCATTTGCGCGGACGGCCGACAAAGGACGGCAGCGGAAAAAACGGTTCCAGAACCGCCCACTCCTCATCAGTTAAATCACTTGGCAAAGCCAATCCGTTGCGTGCATGATGCGCGCGAGTGGTGTCGGTCCACATCGTTGAAATCCTTCGGGTTGTTGCAAAACCGCTGAATCAATGATGTGGAAAAGCGTCAAGCTAACTCGCTGACACTACTCAACTTAATTTCGGGTCAGACACTTAGGGTCTTGACCCTACATCCGTACGATTGATGCGCCCCAGGTGAATCCGCCACCCATCGCTTCCAGAACGACAATGTCCCCTTTTTTGATCCGGCCATCGCGCACGGCGACATCCAAGGCCAACGGAACCGACGCCGCAGATGTATTGGCGTGCTGGTCAACGGTGAGGACGACTTTATTCGGGTCAAGCGCCAGTTTCTTGGCCGTCGCCTCAATAATCCGGGCATTAGCCTGATGCGGAACGACCCAGTCAATGTCGGCTGGCGTCAAGTCTGTCGCGGCAAGCACCTCGTGCAATACATTGGTGAGATTGGTCACGGCATGGCGGAACACCTCGCGACCCTTCATCCGCAATTGGCCGACGGTGCCCGTGGTGGATGGACCGCCATCGACATATAATAATTCATTATGTTGACCATCGGCATGCAATTTGGTCGCCAGCGCGCCGCGAATGCCAACCTCGCCTGACAAGACAACCGCGCCAGCGCCGTCACCAAATAATACGCATGTCGTGCGGTCTTCCCAGTCCAATATGCGGCTGAATGTTTCGGCCCCGATGACTAATGCATTATGGGCTGACCCTGCGCGGATCATGCTTTCCGCGACAGAAAAGGCATAGAGAAAGCCCGAGCAAACCGCGGCCACATCAAAGGCAACGCCGCCATTGCAGCCAAGCGCATGTTGCACGATGGTGGCAGAGGCGGGAAAAGTCTGGTCGGGCGTAGCGGTCGCCAATATGATGAGATCAATGTCGTTCGCCGACATGCCAGCCGCGTCAAGCGCCCGGCGCGATGCTTCGATCGCAAGGCTGGATGTTGTTTCATCGGGCTCGGCGATGTGGCGAAACTTTATGCCCGTCCGCTCTGTAATCCATTCATCGGTCGTATCGACTCTGCGGGCCAGTTCAGCGTTCGACACGCGGTTGCGTGGAAGCGCCGACCCAGTGCCTTTGATAACGGCACGAAGAGCGACTTCGGTCACTGCGCCTGTATCCGCGCAAGATCTTGCGTGATCCGCGCTGTAATGTCTTCTTCGACCAATCGCGCCGCAACCTCGACCGCATTGGCCACGCCCTTGATATTGGCGCTGCCATGGCTTTTGACGACGACACCGTTCAGTCCCATGAACACAGCGCCATTATGATTGTTGGGATCAAGTTGGTGCCGCAGCAATTCGGTGGCTGGACGCGATACCAGAAAACCGAATTTCGAACGGATCGAACTGGTGAAGGCCCGGCGCAAAAGATCTGTGACGAAACGCGCCGTGCCTTCGATGGACTTCAACGCGATGTTGCCGGTAAAGCCATCGCACACAACGACATCACATTCGCCTCGGTTGATCTTGTCGGCCTCAACAAAGCCCTGAAAATCCATGTGTAGCCCGGTGGCGTCGCGCAAATGCTGCGCCGCATCACGAAGTTGATCGGTGCCCTTCATTTCCTCTGTACCGATGTTCAGCAAGCGGACACGCGGACGGTCAAAGCCGAAAATGATACGCGAATAGGCCGCACCCATGACGGCAAACTGGACAAGGTTTTTGGCCTCACATTCGGTGTTTGCCCCCAGATCCAACATCACCACATCAGTATCTTCCAACGTCGGCAGCAAGGCAGAAAGCGCTGGCCGGTCGATGCCGGGCATCGTGCGCAGGGCAAGTTTGGCGGTAGCCATCAATGCGCCGGTGTTGCCAGCGCTGACGGCGGCACTGGCATTGCCTGACTTTACGGCATTGATCGCCATGCCCATGGAGCTGGTTTTGGCCTTGCGCAAGGCGGCGCTGACCTTGTCATCGGGCGTAACGACGACATCGCTATGGAGGATTTCGGAGGCTGCCCGCAAATTGGGGTGCTTATCGAGCGCAGACTTAATCTGCGTTTCGTCACCCACCAAAAGAAATTTGAAACTGTCGTGCCGGTGACGTGCCAAAGCCGCGCCTGCGATCATCACAGGAACGCCTTCGTCACCGCCCATCGCGTCAATGGCGATACGCGGTTTCATCGACACCAGCTATTCTCCTTGAACAGGATTAGGCGACTGCTACCACTTCGCGGCCATTATAGTGGCCACAGGCATCGCACAGATGATGTGGACGCTTCAATTCGCCACAGTTGGCGCATTCTTGGTACGCGGCAACCTTGAGCGAATCATGGCTACGACGCATGCCGCGCTTCGAAGGGGATGTTTTTCTTTTGGGGACAGCCATTTCGGCACCTGTTCCATTTCAAAATCAATAAGTTCTAGGGCATGATAGGCGAAAGAGATGGTCGTGGCAAGTACGCGCCAGAATCGGCCTCATTCGTCCGCACATGTCTGTGTGAGCGGCGCTCTATACTTGTTTTTCGGTGCTTTGCAAGCCGAGAGATAGCAGTTAGGGTCAGGCACCGAACAGGGAGAGAATATATGTTGAGTTTACCCGTTACCCTTACAATAGCCGCAGGTGCGGCATTGGTAAACATCTGGCTCATGATCCGTTGCGGTCAGGCGCGGACAAAAGAAAGCGTGTCGATTGGCGATGGCGGCAATGAATTTGTCATTCGCCGGATGCGCGCGCACGCGAACTTCGTGGAAAGCGCGCCCTTCATTTTAATCCTGATTGCTGCGCTTGAGGCGACAAGCGGAACCAACCAATGGCTTTGGGGCTTGGGCATCGTCTACATTGTCGGGCGGCTTGCGCATGGCCTGGGCATGGATGGCGGTTCATTGGGCAAGGGCCGGATGGTCGGCACGCTGACCACGATGATAACGCTGCTTGGCCTTGCAGGCTGGGCCTTGTGGAACGTGTACGCAGCGATTCTTTAAACTAACGAGCCGTTAGGGCCAGGACCACGTGAATCTGCCACAGCGGTGGTGGATTTAAATGGCCCTGGCCCTCAGCACGTCGTCTGCGACAAAGGCGTTGTGCTTGCGCTCATAACCAAATTGGCTGGTGGGGCCATGTCCGGGGATGAAGGTTACATCATCGCCCAATGGCCATAATTTTGTCGTGATGGCGTTAATCAGGTCGGCATGATTGCCGCGCGGGAAATCGGTACGGCCGATGGACCCTTGAAACAGCACATCCCCAACAATCGCCAGACGGCTGGGTTGATGATGAAAAATGACATGTCCAGGCGTGTGGCCGGGGCAGTGAAGGACATCGAGCGTGAGATTGCCGACGGTCACGGTGTCGCCGTCGATCAGCCAGCGGTCGGGTTCAAAACTATGCGCCTCCATGCCATAGCGCGCGCCGTCATTGTCGAGCTTCTCGATCCAGAAACGGTCGTCCTCATGCGGGCCTTCAATCTTTAGCCCAAGCTCTTGCGCCAGCATCCCAGCTTGCCCGCAATGGTCGAGATGGCCATGCGTCACCAATAATTTTTCAAGCTGGACGCCCGTTTGCGCGACAGCGGCTTTCAATTTGTCGAGATCACCGCCTGGGTCAACCAAAGCGCCCTTGTTCGTCTGCGTGCACCAAAACAGCGTGCAATTCTGCTGCAACGGCGTGACGGGAATGATCGCGGCCTTTAGCGGCGGGGTCTTTGTGGGCGTGGGTGTGACAATCGACATGCATATTCATGTGCCGCACTGACGCGGCCGAGGCAAGCCTTCAAAGGCGCCGCCCTGCCCAAACAACCCTGCCGATGATAGCGACGGTTGCGCGGTCAACATCTGACCAACCGGGATAGGCCGGATTGTCCGACAACACCGACAAACGCCCGCTTGGTCCGCTGGCGAGCCGTTTGACCATCAGCGCATCATCCAGCCGAATGACATGAATGCCGTCGCGCAACGGGCCAGCCGCGGCGCGATTGTCGACCATGATGTCATCGCCATGGTTCAGTGTCGGCGACATCGAATCGCCCTCCACCTGAATCAACGAAAGCTGTGCCGGGTCCAGCCCCTGCTTGCGCAACCATTTTTCATCAAAACCGATTTTGCCGGCCAGCGTTTCGCGACCCGGAATGGCACCGGGACCAGCCGACGCGCCAACCGCCAGCTTTGGAATAAGCCGAATGCCCGTTCTGGTCGCGCCCGCGTCCGGCCCACCCAGCACGCTTTCATCCACACCAAAATATCGTGCCAATATCCCACGCTCCGTCTCTGGCAGTTTTTTGGGTGACCCGCGTTTGATAAATTGTTGAATATAGGTGGGATTACGACCGATCAATTTCGACAGGCCAGCGAAATCTTCTGCGCTTTCCGCGATCAAGCGCTCCAAAACAGCCCTTGGGTCTTCTCCCATGTTGTTCCCTCCGGTTTGGTTGGAAATTTCCTAGACATGTAGGATTTATCCTACCACTTATGTTCTATATTTGTTCTAACCGATTCGGGCAAGCCAATCCGGGTCGATCATGGAGGAGACATCATGCACATCAAGCGCCTTATTGAGCGGTTTCTTCGGGAGCAGGACCTGCCACCGACCAAATTCGGGCGCTTGGCTGCGGGTGATCCCCGTCTTGTGCTGGACATGCGCATGGGGCGAGAAATTAGACCCGAAATGGAGTTAAAACTGCGGCATTTCATATCCAACTATGGCCAACTCGTCCAAATCCAAGGCAGGAAGGGGATATGAGCATGCCAACACAGGCGGCCGCCCTGCACAAAGCCTTGCGCGCAATCATCCCTGTTGCCGACATCAGCATATTGCACGAGCGGCCATGGCACAGCCTCACTTTTTGCGGCACGCAACTGTGCCTGTCCGTACACATGCAGGATGGAACATGGCATAGCGACGCGGAGGCGCTATCGCAGCTTTTGTCAGAACATGAATTTGATTTGCCCCGCCAGATCGTCGCCGACATTGCGGTAACGCAGGCGGTTATAGCCAAAGGCGCGCAATGTTTGATCATTGATGCACTATTGCTCGATAGCTGATGCGCGGTGGTGGACATGCATGACAAGACTGCTGCCGCACCGCAAAACTTGTGCACCGTCGCCATCGACCGTAAACAGGGTGCATGACCACACAAACCGCATCGACCTTAGCGCGCATCGCTCCGGAAGCCATTGGCCCGCATCTGCAAATTTATTGGGACGCCCTGACCATCTGGGTGCAGAATAATTATGTCGAACTTGGCATTGCCGTGGTGGCGGCCATCATCGTGTTCGTTGCGCTAAGCTGGCTGAAAAGAATCGCCGCAAACATCGCCCGCGCCAGCGAGCACCGCGCCCATCTGAAATCCATCGTCGCCCGCACCTTGGCGCGGACGAGCAAATTTTTCCGCATCATGGTGTCGATTGAACTGGTCAACCAAATTGCGAATGCGCCAGCGGCACTGACCCAGACCGTCGATATATTGTTCACCATCGCGATTGTCATTCAGGTCGCCATCTGGCTGCGCGAAATCATCTTGGGCTTGATTGAACGGCGCGCAGGCGAAGGCATTCATGAACATGACACGTTGCAAAGCGCGATGGTGCTGATCCGGTTGCTCGTCAGCTTTGCCTTGTTTGCCGTCGCCGCCATTGTGGTGCTTGATAATCTGGGTGTTAACGTCACGGGCCTTGTTGCGGGTCTTGGCGTTGGCGGCATTGCGATTGGCCTTGCCGCGCAAGGTATTTTCTCCGACCTGTTTGCGGCAATCTCAATCATTTTTGACAAGCCATTCCGGCGCGGAGACACGGTGTCTTATGACAACACCATTGCGCGGGTTGAAGTCATCGGCATGAAAAGCACGCGACTGCGCGCACTGACGGGTGAAGAAAAAATCATCTCGAACAGCAAATTGCTCGAAAAAGAAATCACCAACAACACGCTGACCTTGTATCGGCGGGTCACTTTCGTACTCACCCTTGTGTACCAGACACCCCCTGCCCTTGCCCGGCGCGTGCCGGATGTTTTGCGTGCAGCGGTTGAGGCCAATGGAGCGCAATTCATCCGCGCCGGGTTCAACAATTTTGCCGCAAGCTCGCTCGATTTCCATGTGGTGTTCGACATTGAAAGCGATGATGTCGAAGAGATGTTTCAGGCACGCCACGATATTGGTATCGCGATCCTCGATAGCTTTGCCCGCGAAGGGATTTCTTTTGCCTATCCCACGCAGACGACTTTCACAGCCGCGCCCGATGGCAATTTGGTGATGCCCTATGCCGCGCCACCCAGTGCCGAGGCGCGTTCAAAAAGCTGATTCGCTGCTTATGGGTCAAACAGCCGCTAGCATGCCGTAACGGCAAACAAGCGGGGCTTGTATTGCTTGTATCAAACCGCCACGATAGGCCGAAGTTAGGAAGCAGGAGACTCCGTATGACCGCAATTACACCCGCTGAACTCGCGACGAAGGTTGGCGAAAACATCGGCGTATCGGAATGGATTTTGGTTGATCAGGACATGATCAACAAATTTGCCGATGCAACGGGCGACCATCAATTCATTCACATCAACGAAGAAATGGCCAAGCAAACGCCGTTTGGCGGCACCATTGCCCATGGTTTTTTGACCTTGTCTTTGTTCCCGGTGATGAGCGCCAAGTCCGATTGCCCCAAGGTATCTGGCGTTAAAATGGGTGTGAATTATGGTGGCAACAAAACCCGTTTTCTCGCCCCTGTCCGTTCGGGCAAGCGCGTACGCGGCCATTTCAAACTGCTTGAACTTGCCGAAAAACGCCCCGGCCAATGGCAGCAGACGCTTGAGTTCACTGTCGAGATTGAGGGCGAGGAAAAGCCTGCACTTCAGGCGGAATGGATCAGCCAGTTTTTCGTATAATTTTCACTTTAAGGAACCCCTCTCATGCGTGACGCAGTAATCATATCCACCGCCCGTACCGCCATTGGCAAAGCCTATCGCGGCGGGTTCAACGCAACGTCCGGACCAACGCTCGGCAGCTATGCGTTGAAGGCCGCTGTGGAACGCGCCGGCATAGAAGGCGGCGAAATCGACGATGTTCTGTGGGGCTCCGCGCTGCAACAGGGCACGCAAGGCGGCAATCTTGCCCGCCAGGTGGCGCTGCGCGCTGGTCTACCCGTATCGGTATCAGGCATGACGATGGATCGCCAATGTTCATCGGGCCTGATGTCGATTGCGACCGCGGCAAAGCAGATCATTGTCGACAATGTCGATGTAATGGCCGCTGGCGGACAAGAATCGATCTCTTTGGTGCAAACCAAGGAAATGCGCGTTCAGCCAGACCGTGAACTGATCGAAATGCACAATGCCATTTACATGCCGATGCTGCAGACCGCCGAAGTCGTGGCCAAGCGGTACAATATCGGCCGCGATGCGATGGACGAATATGCCCTGCAGTCGCAGCAGCGCACCGCCGCTGCACAAGCCGCTGGCTATTTTGATGCCGAAATCGTGCCCGTGACCACGGTCATGAACGTCGTGAACAAGGAAACCGGCGAAGTCAGCCAGAAAGACGTGACCATAGCCAAGGATGAAGGCAATCGCGCCGATACACAGTTGGCCGGTCTGCAAGCGCTTCAACCCGTGCTTGGCCCCGACATGACGATCACCGCCGGAAACGCAAGCCAGCTTTCCGACGGTTCCTCCGCCTCCATCCTGATGGAAGCAAAATTGGCTGAGAAAAAGGGTCTCAACCCGCTTGGCCGTTATGTCGGCATGGCGGTTGCAGGGACAGAGCCCGATGAAATGGGCATTGGTCCCGTATTCGCAATTCCGAAGCTGCTGCAGCGTTTTGGCCTGAAGATGGACGATATCGGCATCTGGGAACTGAACGAGGCATTTGCCGTGCAAGTCCTCTATTGCCGTGACAAATTGGGCATCCCTAACGAATTGCTGAACGTCAATGGCGGATCGATTTCGATTGGCCATCCTTATGGCATGACGGGCGCACGCTGCACGGGCCATGCCTTGATCGAAGGCAAGCGTCGCGGTGCGAAATATGGTGTCGTCACCATGTGCGTCGGCGGCGGAATGGGCGCCGCTGGCCTGTTCGAAATCTTTTAATCGCACACAAAAAACAAGGAGCAGCCTCATGTCCGCCATTGGTGTAATCGCAACGTTGACTGTTGCCGAAGGCAAGAATGAAGATTTTGAGGCTGTTTTTGCAGAACTGGCTGCTGCAGTTAGGACGAACGAACCGGGGAACGTGTTTTACACGCTCACCCGGTCACGGTCCAACCCGCAAGTGTACAAAGTGCTTGAGCAATATGTCGATCAAGACGCCCTGACCGCGCATGGCGCCAGCGACTATTTCAAAGCGGCTGGACCCAAGCTTGGCCCCTGCCTCGCCGGTGCACCCGACATTGAGTATCTCGACGCGCTATAAAGCGGATACGCCGCATTAAGTAGCGTCCCCACCAAATTACGGTGATGTTGTGGACGGCGCACTGTTGAGTTGATTCGAGCTTTCCGAACCTTCAGAATAATTTAATGCACTGTCATTGTGATTGCCGTAATTCCGCTGTCACCGTAATTCCGTAATTCGTCCGTAATTCAGAACTGCAAATAGCGGACCGTTTTCAACAATATATTGTTAAAATTTGTGAATTAATCGGTTGACTTCAGAATAGTGAAACTTAGCCTATGTCCAGAAGAGCTATCGGGGCAGATATGTCAGACAAATTCAACATTGCCGATTTCCTGTCAGACGACGGGCCTGAGAATCAATACCAAGAGCAGCTGAAACGCATTCAAGCTGCTGAGAACCAAACTGAATGTATTGAAGATGCAGTTAACGGTGCTTTAGCTAATTTATCAGACGGGACGCAAAAGTCGTTTGTCATATATGGCGAACCGCAGAGCGGTAAGACCGAAATGATGATTTGCCTCACAGCTAAGCTGCTAGATGAGGGCTTTCGGTTCATCATTCATCTCCTGAACGATAGTGTTGACCTACTCGGTCAAAATATGAGCCGCTTCCACAGCTCCGGCCTTGCGCCATCTGCTCAGAATTTTGCTGAAATCTTGGATCCTTCGGTAGATGTTAAGAATGGCAAGCACATTGTTTTTTGCAAGAAAAATGGGAGTGATCTGAGAAAGCTGATTAACAAGATCGGAAATATGAAGAATGTCATCGTGATTGACGATGAGGCAGATTATGCAACTCCAAATTCGAAGGTAAATAAAGGTGACAAAACGTCGATCAATGATCTAAGTGTCTGACCCGAAATTAAGTTGAGTAGTGTCAGCGAGTTAGCTTGACGCTTTTCCACATCATTGATTCAGCGGTTTTGCAACAACCCGAAGGATTTCAACGATGTGGACCGACACCACTCGCGCGCATCATGCACGCAACGGATTGGCTTTGCCAAGTGATTTAACTGATGAGGAGTGGGCGGTTCTGGAACCGTTTTTTCCGCTGCCGTCCTTTGTCGGCCGTCCGCGCAAATGGCCGATGCGGCGGATAGTAGAAGCGATGCTGTATCTGCTACGCGGTGGCCTGCCATGGCGGATGCTGCCGCCGGGCTTTCCACCTTCCTCGACGGTGCAGCGTTGGTTTTACGCTTGGCGCGATGATGGCACATGGCAACGGATCAACCATTATCTGATCCAGGATGCCCGGGTGGCGCAGGGTAGCGAGGCTTCACCCAGCGCCGGAGTGATTGACAGCCAGTCTGTCAAAACGACGGAAAGCGGCGGCATACGCGGCTATGACGCGGGCAAGAAAGTGAAGGGGCGCAAGCGCCATATCATCACCGATACGAACGGCTTTCTGGTACACGCCATTATTCACAGCGCCGATATACAGGACCGCGACGGCGCGCCGATCGTGCTCTCCGACATCCGTTATAGCTTCCCTTGGCTGCGCCATGTCTTTGCCGATGGCGGCTATGCCGGTGACAAGCTCAAAACCGCGCTGACCAAGATCGGCGACTGGACCATCGAAATCATAAAGCGTTCTGACCGGGCAAATGGCTTTATTGTTCTACCGCGCCGCTGGGTCGTCGAGCGAACGTTCGCATGGCTAAACCGCAACCGGCGCCTTGCCAAAGACTTCGAGCGCAGCATCGCTTCCGCAACGGCATGGCTGTTCATGGCCTCCGTCCAGTTCCTCGCTAGACGAATCGCAAAACTATGATATTAAACATGATAATTATGAGTCAGACTCTAATAGAAAAAATAATAGGCAGTACTGGTCATTACATTGGTGTCACGGCGACTCCAGCTCGATTAAACTTAAATAACACTTTAAATAATGATTCCAAGTTGTGGGTAAAATTTCCGCCACACAGAATGTATACGGGGCAAGATGATTTCTTTCCAATGAACATAGATGAAATTGGAATTGCTGGTTTAAGTTATCAATTAAAATTGATGAGTGCGCGAAATGACGACGGAAGCGAAGAGCGATCTGCTTTGTTCAGGTTCATGGTCAATGTTGCACATTTGAATATGAGCTCAGAGCGCGAACAAAACTATGCTTTTTTAGTACATACAAGCGGCCAAAAGATTGATCATCGCAAAGATTTAGACGTATTTAGGAATGTATTTTCAGCTCTTTCCGACAAATCGGGGCGAAAATTTGCGAAATATACTGAAGAAATATGGAACATCGCCAATGCGCGTTACAAAGATATAAATGCGACAAATATAACTAAGTATATTGTAAGCAATATAAGTCGTCATGCAATGATGGTGCTTAATAGTGAGCCGGACTTCAAGAAAGTAGGTGGAAATGCAACTAATCCATCGTCACTATTTACAATAGTTATAGGTGGAAACATTGTTTCTCGTGGTGTTACATTTAATAATCTTTTGGGTATGTTTTTTACACGTGACGTAAAAAATAAACTTCAGCAAGATACGTATATCCAGAGAGCGAGAATGTTCGGGAGTAGAGGCAAGTATCTGCGACATTTCGAGCTGACCATACCAACACCGCTCTTTACGGATTGGCATAGGTGTTTTGTTTATCATCGTCTGGCGCTTGACTCTATTGAGAGTGGCTTGGGTTCACCGGTTTGGATCGCTGACAAGCGAATTGCGGCCGTAGCTAGCGCCAGCATAGATCGATCAACGGTTGATTTGGACAAAGGGGAAATGAGTTTTTCAATTTTTGACTATGATCCTAAGATTGATGAAGTGGCGAATAATATAAACGACCCAGCGAAGATCGTAGACGCGCTGGCTAATCTACTGGGCGATGGATTTCCGGAGTATTTGCAAACTTTTCTACGTCAGTCCCTTTCCCGGAAAACCGTTGGGTTGAAGTTATTTCCCAGCGGTAACGTCTTCCCGAAAATGTCGCCTCTTGAAAAAGAGCGGATTGAGCGTCGACGAGGTTTCCTTACCATTAGGGAGGCAGATCGGGCTGGAAATAATATCCATTTTCTGCGAGTATTTAAAAATGAAGCAGGCAAAGCTCGTCTTTTCTACAAGTTTGACGGCTCGGTCAGTTTCATTAAAAATCTGAAATGATTGGCGAATTTGAACGATATCATGGCGCTGCCATTCGCGACTTGGTGGTTGGATGCCAAAAGCCGCTTCGCATTGAGTCGAACGATGATGCCGGCCGGGTAAACACATTCATTATTAACAGAAAGATTGGGATATATATTAAGCATAGTGCTCGTAGGCTACCTGGGCACCTCCATTAACCGTTGATTTTGGTCAAGCGGCCTCGATATGCGCGTTGCAGGCACCTGATCGGTGCATTTCGGGCTGAGATTGGCTCTATTGCCGCTGTTTTGGCTCCTATTTCTGGATTTTGGACACAATTATCCTGTCGCCGCTCGTCGTTCGTGGAACAGCAGGCGCTGCATATTGTACGCAAGATTGGCGAGCATGATCTTCGTCTCGGCACGCTTGATGCCGATGGTGCGGATGAACAGTCCCATATGCGCCTTTTGCTGCGCAAAGACGTGCTCGACCCTTGCACGTATCTTCGACTTTGTTCGGTTGGCTGCACGAAGCGCTTCTGACCGTGGCTTGCCCTTTGGCTTCTTGCGGTGGATGCGGCTGACCCGGCCATGGGCTGCAAGCCACGCTTCATTGGTCTTGGACCGGTAAGCGGTGTCGCCCCACACATCAGATGCAGTGTTGTTTGTCGTGACCACTTCGCGCAGTTGTGATCCATCATGACGCGCGCCGTGCGTGACCACAGCCTTGCGGATGAACCCGAAGCGCTGATCGATAGCTATATGATTCTTGTAGCCAAAGCTTGGGATCGCAATGTCGATCTGCGGCTTGCCGTTCGCAGCCATGCGCGCTTTGGCAAACTTCACCGTCCAGCGCGCATCTGTGTCTTTCTGCGCAGCCTTGGCGGGTTGGTCGGGCCAGACTTCCTGTGCCGTCTTGCCCGTTTTGATTGCATCCTTCTCGTCTTGCGTATTGCGCTGCTTGGGGGCTGCAATCAGCGTTGCATCGACGATCTGGCCGCCCATTGCCAGATATCCATTGGTTCGCAGCCGGTGGTCAAAGGCGTCAAACAGCACCTGCAAGGTTCCGGCATCGGTCAACTTCTCCCGGAATAGCCGGATCGTGTTGGCATCAGGCGTTGGCGCTCCAAGATCAAAGCCCAGAAAACGCAGCCAGCTCAACCGATCACGGATCAGATACTCCATGCGGGCATCGGCCACATTGTTCTGCGCCGCCAGAATAAGGATCTTGAACATCGATACGCAGTCATAGGGCGGTCTGCCACCCTTCGAACCGTCCGAATAAGCCAGTGCATTGTCCAGGATCACACGAAAGCCTTCAAAATCAACTATCCGCCCCAGCGCCTCAAGCGGATCGCCATTGGCCGAAAGCCGCTTCAAATGATCCGATAAACCGAACAAACCCGCCTGCTTCATAATCGCCTCCCGATGGGGACCGTTGAATCAGATCACACGCTCAAATGCCAGAGGTTTTTGGAGGTGCCCACCTCCTTGGCAGTTTACTTATGGCGACGAGAATATGGCCGAGATAGAGCGCCTAAGGAAAAAGTGCCGAAGCGTTTGGCTAATCCACGTTTGTGGACAAGATGGATTTGTAGCTCTCACTCTCAGTGAATTTAATTCGATCAATTCTGTAGACGCTCAAACAACTCGGTTTGTGAGGGTGGATCGAGATAGAAATACAATGTATCGAGTTAATGGAACCGATGGTAAACTTGGTCGTTCTAAGCGGCGTGGGTTGAACGCCATCTATGAGGAACTGTAAGAAGCGTGTCGCCATCTATCCATCCTTTTCCTGCTCGGATGGCGCCTGATCTCGCGCTGAATTCACTGGCGTCTTTGACATCTGGAATCGTTCTCGACCCAATGACGGGTTCGGGAACGGTTGCCCGCGCGGCAAAAAGCCAAGGCCTGCGTTCTATGGGCTTTGATCTCGATCCTCTTGCTGTTCTTATCAGTAAAGTAGGAACAACGAGTGTCGACGATGAGATTCTGGAACATTTTGAAAAGCGATTTTTGGCGATCCTAGACGCAACCGCTGCCGACCAGACGGCGTTGCCGTGGATCGACGGCGACAAAGAGGCAGAGCGTTTTGTGGACTTTTGGTTTGCCGAGCCCCAGCGAGTGGATTTAAGGCGGATCGCTGGTTTGCTTTATAACAACGTTGAGATCGAGATGCCGGATGATGTTGCCGATGTATTTCGAATTGCATTGAGCCGGATTATCGTAACCAAGAAGCAAGCCGCTTCGCTTGCCCAAGATACTTCTCACAGCAGGCCTCATCGTGTCTCTCTAGAATCGGACTACGATGTGGTTGCTGGGTTCATGAAATCGCTCCGCGCAGTTCGAAAACGTGTTGCGCACGTTCCCAAGCAGGGCTTCGTCACAATAAGGCGTGGCGATGCAAGAGATTTGTCTGCGGTGGACGCTGAAAGCGTTGATGTCGTTCTCACGTCACCGCCTTATTTGAACGCGATTGACTATATGCGCGGTCACCGCCTGTCTTTGATCTGGCTAGGTCATAAATACGGCGATTTAAGCAAAGCACGCTCAAACAGTATCGGTGCAGAAAAACGTCCCGACTTACCATTTGATACAGCGTCCTTTCAGTCGATAAAAAATTCGATGGGTGAGCTCGACACCTTGCCAAGTCGTTATCATGGCATGATTGAACGTTATGTTGTGGATTTACACAAAATGATTGGTGAGGTGGCGCGTGTCATGAAACCTCAGGCTTTTGCCACATTCGTCATGGGAAATTCTTGCCTCCAAGGTGTGTATGTTCAAAATTCAGAGGCACTGGCTAAGGCTGCCGAAGCGGTAGGCCTGACTGAAACGAGTAGGCACGAACGAGACTTGCCCAGCGGTAGCCGTTATTTGCCAACACCTGATTCCGGAGCCTTAAGCAAGCGAATGCGTAAAGAAGTTATTCTTACTTTTGCGAAATCTTAGATGTCGAATTACGATGATGTTGTGGCCGGGGACAAGCGTCCGTCTGCAAAGCGGAATCCGCCCGGCCGATCATGTTGCAATAACGCAGGTCCATCAAGGTCAACCCAAGACGCCGTCTGCGCCACCAGAAACGCCGCCTGAATGGCCATGCTGGTCGACAGCATACAACCAACCATGATATCCATCTTTGCGCTCTCAGCGGCCTTGCAGAGCGCCAGCGCCTCGGTCAGGCCACCGGCCTTATCCAGCTTGATATTCACGCCTTGATATAATCCGGCGAGGCGCGGGACGTCCGCCGCAATATGGCAGCTTTCGTCGGCAAAAATGGGCAAGGGCGATGATAGCTTGGCAAGCGCGGTGTCTTGGCCTGCGGGCAAGGGCTGCTCAATCATCGCAACGCCAAGTGTCTTTAACGCCGCCGCTTCGGCCATGATATCCACCGCGCCCCAGCTTTCATTCGCGTCCACAATGATCCGCGCCTTGGGTGCGCCAGCGCGCACGGCGGCAACACGGTCGCGGTCAGCCTCGCCGTTCAATTTAAGCTTGAGCAGATTATACTTATTGTCCGCCGCAGTCCGCGCATCGGCATGCATCGCATCGGGCGTTCCCAAGGATATGGTGAAGGCGGTCTCCAGCGGCATGGGCGGCGATTTCATGCCGATCAATTCCCAAAGCGGCTGTCCGGTCTGCTTGGCCTCCAAATCCCACAGCGCACAATCCAACGCATTGCGCGCCGCGCCTTGTGGCAGGCGGGATTGCAAGAGCGCACGGGCCATGGGCACGGCGTGCGCGGCAAGTTCGCTGGTGACGCGCGCGATATCGCGCACGCATTTTTCTGCGGTCTCACCGTGATAATAGATCGCGGTGCCCTCGCCATAACCGATATGCGTGCCATCGCTGACCGCGACCACGAGCAGGTCGACAAACTTCTTTGCCCCGCGCGCGATGGTAAAATGGCCATCCACCGGCCAGCGTTCGACTGTGGCGTTAATATGCAAGGTCATCGCTGAAAACCCGCAGGAATCGGTGCTAGGCAAAATGCTATTAAGCAGGTCGAAATAGCGGGGGACATTGCGTCGCTCAATTGTGGCTGGATGTCCAATCTTCGACAACGGGCGCAATTTTTTCGCGCCATTTGCTGCCGTTGAAAATGCCATAATGGCCGACTTCTGGTGCCATATGATATTTCTTGAACGCCGCAGGCAAGCCCGTTGCAAGGTTCAACGCCGCCTTTGTCTGGCCCAGGCCGCTGATATCATCGCGCTCACCCTCAATCGCCAGCAAGCCAATATCGGTGATGGCAGCAGGGTCCACCAAATGGCCGCGATAGTTGAATTCCCCCTTAGGCAGCAAATGGCGCTGGAACACCGTATCCACGGTTTGCAGATAAAATTCCGCCGTCATGTCGCAGACCGCGCGATATTCGTCGTAAAATTCCTTATGCCGGTCGGCACTTTCGCCATCGCCTTTCACAAGGTCGGAGAACATCGACCAATGGCTCATCATATGGTTGCCCAAGTTCATCGACATGAAGCCCGAAAGCTGCAGAAAACCGGGATATACGCGGCGGCCAGAGCCCTTGTAATAAGGCGGCACAGTCGCAATCACATTTTGCACAAACCATGCATGCGGACGCTGGGTCGCGTGGTTATTGACGGCGGTCGGCGCTTCGCGCGTATCGATCGGGCCGCCCATCATCGTCAATGTGCGCGGACGCAGCGGATGATCCTTCGCGGCCATAACGGCCGCAGCGGCATAAGCCGGAACCGACGGCTGGCAGACCGCAAGCATATGTGCGCCGCGCCCGCCTGCGCCGGGGCCAAGAAATTCAAGCCATTCAATGAGATAATCAATATAGGTTTCAAGGTCGAACCCGCCACCGGTCAGCGGCACATCACGCGCGTCTTTCCAGTCGGTGATGTAGACGTCATGCGTGACCATCATGCGCTCGACTGTGCCGCGCAAGAGCGTCGCAAAATGCCCGGACATGGGCGCGCAGATAAGAAGCCGTGGCTTTTCGCTGCTGCCTTCGTAGACGAAACGCTTCAACTGCCCGAATGGCTTACGCGCAAGATTTTCTTCCTGAACCGCCAAAATTTTGCCGTCGATGACAACTTCATTCAATCCGAACGCTGGCTTTCCACGCGGCAGAACCGAATGGGCAAAAACTTCCAATGCAGAAGCCGCGATGGGTGCCATTCCGCCGTAATTGAACGGCGAAGGCAGCGCGCTGAGCCATTCCGCCTGTTTCTGCGCAACCCAGCCTGCGCCAGCAAGCCAGCCGCGTTGAAGGTCATATCCGGTGTAAAGCATATTGAGGCCTTTAATATTCGCGGCGGAATATTCTGCCGCAATTGGATGTACCTTTACGTGTTTATTGTGCATTGCACCATAGGAAAAGCATTTACATTCTCCGTGGCGGATTGTTACGGGTTCGGCGCACTGCTAGGCGAGCGCGATGACAAACGATATTTCCGAAACGCAAAGCGTGGATACATCCGAGGTAGCCGAAGCAGTCCCGGCCAAGCCCAAGCTTAATTTTGGCAGTTTGCGCATGATCGGGCATTTCACGATCCGTTATCCCCGCCAGATCACCTATGCCCTGCTCGCGCTGATTGCAGCAGCAGCGTCTACGCTTGCCATCCCTTATGGCTTGCGGCTGATCATCGATGAAGGCTTTGTCAAAAATGGCGGTGATCCTGCGCCATATTTCTACTTGTTATTAGGTATCGTCGTCATCATCGGCATTTCGACGGCATTCCGCTTTTACTTTGTCAGCTGGCTGGGCGAGCGTGTCGTGGGTGATATTCGTGTTGCGGTGCAGCAAAATTTGTTGCGCTTGGCTCCGCGCTTTTTCGAAGAAAACCGCCCTGGGGAAATAGCTAGCCGGATGACCGCCGATACGGCGATTATCGAACAAATTGTCGGCACCACTGTGTCAGTTGCATTGCGTAATACCTTTATTGGCGTGGGCGGCGTTACCTTGCTCTTCGGCCTCGCTCCAAGCCTGACCATATGGTTGCTCGCGGGCATTCCGGTCGTCGTTTTACCAATCGTCTTTCTGGGACGGCGGCTGGAAAAGGCATCGCGTAATAGCCAGGACAATGTTGCCAGCGTCGGCACAATCATTTCAGAAGCGCTTGGCGCAATTAAAATTGTCCAGGCGTTTGGGCAAGAAAGCCGCGAAGGTGCAAGATTTGCCGATGCTGTTGAAGCCACGTTCAATGCCGCGAAAAAACGTATCCGTTTGCGGGCATTTCTTACCGCACTTGTAATGGCGCTGATATTTGGCGGAATCACATTACTCGTTTGGGAAGGCACCGACCAAGTGAAGGAAGGCGTCATATCCTCCGGAACCTTGTTCGCGGTCGTCTTGTACGGGGCATTGGTCGCAGGGTCATTTGGCGCGCTGACTGAAGTATATGGTGACCTTGTGCGCGCATCGGGCGCGGCATCGCGGCTCGCCGAATTGCTGAACGAAGTGCCCGAAATTGCGCCCCCTGCTAACCCAGTTATCATGCCGCCAGCGCGCGGGCAGTTGGAATTCCAACATGTTCGCTTCCGCTATCCTACACGGCCCGAGGTCGCGGCGCTTGACGATTTCAGCCTGAAAGTATCGCCGGGGGAAACGGTTGCTGTTGTAGGGCCGTCAGGCGCAGGCAAATCAACTTTGTTCCAACTGGCGGAACGCTTTTACGACCCCGAAAACGGGACCGTGCGCATTGACGGTGTTTCCCTGACTAGCGCAGACCCCGCAGAATTCCGACGCCGGATATCGTTAGTGCCACAAGACACGGTGTTGTTCGCGGCCTCCGCGCGCGACAATCTGCGTTACGGCCAATGGGACGCAAGCGACGAGGCGATCTGGGCGGCAGCAGAAAAAGCAAACGCAGCAGGGTTCTTGGGTGATTTACCGGAGGGTCTGGAAACCTATCTTGGCGAGGGCGGCGCCCGGCTTTCCGGCGGCCAGCGGCAACGGCTCGCTATCGCGCGTGCCTTGTTGCGCGATTCGCCAATCTTGTTGCTTGATGAGGCCACGAGCGCATTGGACGCCGAAAGCGAGAAATTGGTGCAAGACGCGCTGGAGCGCCTGATGGTTGGGCGCACCACAATCGTGATTGCACACCGGCTGGCAACCGTGCGTTCTGCCGACCGCATCATCGTGATGGACCAAGGCAGGATTGTTGAAGAGGGCGATCATGCAACGCTGAGCGCCGCGGGCGGCTTATATGCCCGCCTCGCCAGCCTGCAATTTGATGCTTAACGGGATGAAATCATCCTTTGCTCCAGCTTAGGCTATGATATCCGGGACCAATTGGTCTTCCACACGCCTGATACGGTCCTTCAAAATCAGTTTTTTCTTTTTCAGTCGCGCGATTTGAAGTTGGTCGATCAACGTTTGGGCGTTGAGCGCCCGGATGGAATCGTCGAGATCCCGATGCTCAATCTTTAGTTGTTCCAGTTGCTGCTGATAGCCATCGTCGTTCATGCCCCTTTCTAAACAGACTGCGGCGAACAAGTCATCGTTAAAAAAAGGGCGTTTGGCCCAGATCTGAGTTTGGTGCGCGCCCCGACGATAATTATCGGCAAGACTCCAGTCAAAATTCGTGATTTACTCCGTGGTTCAGATCGCCGAGTCCCAGACTGAAGGAGAATGATGTGCATATTAATCATCTGTCCGCGCTTCGTAACAAGCATGCCGAACTCGAACAAAAACTGGAGCGCGAAGAAAACAGACCGTTCCCCGACAGCAGAACCGTTCTCGATCTGAAAAAACAAAAGTTACATCTTAAAGACGTTATACTGCATGAATCGGCATCAACTAGTTGACTACGAATAATTTGATACTGGGTATCGCTTGCCCTCTCGGTCTCTGCTAGGTGCGGCCTATGGAAAGCGCTACCCGTTCTGCCCGTAATATCCTGACTGGTCTGCACGAGGTGATGGCCTCGAAAAACCATGCGCAGGGTAAGCTGAATCATGTGGTCAACATCATCGGCGAAGCGCTTTCGAGCGAAGTGTGTTCAATTTACTTGTTGCGCGATGGCGCACTTGAGCTGTTTGCGACACGCGGGTTGAACCAAGCTGCCGTGCATATTACGCGTTTGGGTCTGGGCGAAGGCCTTGTTGGGACAATTGCTGAAAATGTCGAAACACTGAACCTGGATGAAGCGGCGGCGCATCCGAATTTCCGTTATGTCCCGGAAACGGGTGAAGAACGCTTTCACAGTTTTGCCGGTGTGCCAATTGTCCGCTCCGAACGGGCCGTCGGCGTGCTCGCGGTCCAGCATGTCGAGCCGCGTAAATATGAAGAGGTCGAGATTGAGGCGCTTCAAACCGTCGCCATGGTGTTGTCTGAACTCATTGCCAACGCCGACCTAATCGACGAGCCAACTGCCCGGGGCGGCAATGAGACCGGCACGATTAGCCTCACAGGATTGCCACTTGTTAAAGGCGCAGCCGCTGGCGTCGCTATTTTTCACCAGCCAAATGTGCGCATCGAGCACACTGTTGCCGAGGATATCGAAGCCGAGCGTCAGCGTGTCTATTCCGCCTTCGATAAAATGCGCGAGCAAATCGACCGCATGGCGAGCCAGATAGATTTTGGCACAGGCGGAGAACATGAAGAGGTCATCGCGACTTACAAAATGTTCGCTTATGATGAGGGCTGGAGCCGCCGGATAAACGAAGCCATTGACAGTGGCCTAACCGCCGAAGCAGCAATTGAACGCGTTCAGCAACGCACACGCATGCGCATGCGGCAGATTGACGACGCGCTGCTTGCCGATCGCATGCACGATCTGGAGGACCTGTCGAACCGTTTGCTGCGCATCGTTTCCGGACAAATGAGCACCGCGGCGCAGCTTGGGCTGAAGAAGGATTCCATCCTGATCGCGCGCAATTTGGGTCCCGCAGAATTGCTGGAATATGACAAAAGGCGCCTGCGCGGTGTGGTCCTAGAGGAAGGCTCGCTTACGGCACATGTGGTGATTGTGGCACGTGCCATGGGTATTCCGGTTCTTGGCCGGGTGCGCGGCATTCGCCACAAGGTGCGCGACGGCGACATGCTGTTGCTGAACGCTGACGACAAAAGCGTTATCGTGCGCCCTTCGTCTGCGGCAGAAGAGAACTTTCAACATAATCTTGTTGATCGGCAGAAGAAAAAAGCGCGCTATGCAGCGATGCGCGATGAAGCATCGGTCACTAAAGACGGGGTGCCAGTTACGTTGATGATTAACGCTGGTTTGCGCGATGACATGTCAGCTTTGGCGACAACCGGCGCAGAAGGCGTTGGCCTTTTCCGGACCGAGTTCCAGTTTCTGATTTCGGCGACGCTGCCGCAACGCGAACGGCAGCAGCGCTTTTACCGGGATGTGCTTGACGCAGCCGGCGACAAGCCCGTCATTTTCCGTACGCTCGATATCGGCGGAGACAAGGCGCTTCCCTACCTCAAGGATGAAAGGAGCGAAGAGGAAAATCCCGCGCTGGGCTGGCGCGCGCTGAGGCTGTCGCTTGATCACGCCGGATTGATGAAGGCGCAGGCACGCGCGTTGATTGAGGCGGCGGCTGGTCGCACGCTCAACGTCATGTTCCCGATGGTCTCTGAGCCATGGGAATTTGATGCGGCCAAGGCCATTTTCGACGGCCAGATTGAATTTCTGGGGCGACAGAAAAAGATATTACCCAACAAAATCCGTTATGGCGCGATGCTTGAGGTCCCGGCTCTGGCTGAGACGCTCGACATCCTGCTGCCCAAGATTGATTTTCTGTCCATTGGCACCAACGATCTGACCCAATTCCTTTTTGCTGCGGACCGGGCTGATCCCCGCTTGGCAGAGCGCTATGACTGGCTGAGCCCCGCTATCCTGCGCTTCATCCGAAGGGTCGTCAAAGCTACCGAGGGCCATGAAGTCGATGTCGCGGTGTGCGGCGAAATGGGTGGACGGACGCTTGAGGCGCTTGCCCTCATGGGCATTGGCATTCGTCGATTATCGATCACACCAGCCGCCGTCGGGCCTATCAAGGCCATGATCCGCTCAACCAGCCATTCTGATGTCTGCGCAAAAATGGAAGAGTTGCTCGACAATCCTACAGAGAATTTGCGTGCAGCATTGACTAGCTGGGCGATTAGTCAAGGTATTGAAACCGCATAATTAATTTAGGCATGATATTTGATTATCCGCAATCCACGTTGACATTATCTTTTTGATGCCCATTATCCGCCCGACTGCACGAAGAAGCGGGGGAACGGGTCGTGGAGATGGCAGTGGACGAAATTCCTCGTTTGGAAGCGGAGCCTATGACTGTAGGCGAAAAACTTAAGTCCGCGCGCGCGCGGAGGGGCATGAGCCTGTCTGACCTCGCCGCGGAGACACGCGTGCCCATGCGACATTTGGAATCTATTGAGCGATCCGAATTCAGCGCTTTGCCAGGACATACATATACTGTTGGTTTTGTTCGGTCTTACGCCCGCGCGGTTGCGCTAGACGATATTGCGATAGTGAATGCGCTGCGCGCGGAATTATCTAGCGGAGGACATGAAAGATATGAGGCCCCACTCCAGAATTATGAGCCAGCAGACCCTGCGCGTGTTCCTTCCAAGACCTTGGCGTGGACTGCTGCGGCAGTTGCGGCGCTAGTTTTGGCCGCCTATTTTATTTTCAAAAGCTACGCATTAGTCCCAACTGCAGCGCTGCCAACGGCGACATCAGTCCCCACAACAGCACCGAAGGCAGCAGCACCCAAGCCGGTCGCTGCCCTGAATGATAGTAGAACCACAGCGAATGTCGGCATGGACGAACAAGCTCCTCCGCCCGGCACAGCTTTGGCAGCCACCCCAAATCAGTGAGACCAGTCATTACGGCCGGAAATTCCGATGAATTTCAATTTTTTTATACCGAAATGCAGCGTTGGCCTTTATCACGGGATTGCTGTAAGCTATCGCTGCAACTCGACTTTAGTAAAAGGAAGTAACTAAATGTATTTTCGGCGCATTATCCTTGGCGGCGCAGCGTTCGCGCTAAGCGCACCTGCAATGGCGCAGGATGCGAACATGGACGGGCGCGTGGGCAAACTCGAGAAGGAAATGCGGGCCGTTCAGCGCCAAGTGTTCCCCAATGGTGCCGGCAGATTTGTCGAGCCTGATATACAGTCACCCACAGCGCCAAGCGCGACGAACAGTTCAACCAGCGCAACTGTCGATCTGACCGCGCGCGTGGATGCGTTAGAGGCGCAGCTTGCGACTCTGACTGGTCAGGTCGAATTGCAAGGCAATAATATGCGCGGACTTGAAGCCAGGCTGAAGGCGCTTGAGACACAACTGGCTACCCAGCCAGCATCGCCCGTTGAAACGGTGGCACCAACGGCAACGCCCGCAGCAGCAGCGCCGAAAACCAGAGCCGGCGTAGTTCCGACAAAGCCCGTTACGACCGCTAAGCCAAACCCGGCCCGCGTCGCTGCGGTTGCCGCAATCGAACGCCCCGCCAGCGGCGATGCGTTCGAGGATGGCTACAGTTATGGCTTCCGCTTATGGGAAGCCAAATTCTACCCTGAATCGCAGGCAACGCTTGAAGAAACCTTGGCCAAATTTCCCAAACACAAACGCGCAAGCTATGCGCGCAATTTGCTTGGCCGGGCATGGTTGGATGACAAAAAACCAGCGACTGCGGTGAAGGTTTTCTATGACAATTATAAGGCTGATCCGCGTGGTGACCGCGCGCCTGACAGCTTGTTTTTCTTGGGATCGGCTTTGACTGACCTTGGGAAGGCGGCTGAGGCATGCGAAGCTTTTGGTGAACTTGCAAGGGCGTATCCAGATGCGGCGACTGGCCGCTTGGCCGAACGGATCACATCTGGCAAAACAAGGGCGAAGTGCAAATAACGCTAAAGTCGGCCTTTCTTGGCCGTTTTAGGGCAGCACTTCACAGGCTGGAAAGTGCTGATGATCGCTTATTGTGCGCGGTGTCGGGCGGCCCCGATAGCCTTGCGCTGTTGTTGTTGGCGCAGCAAGTTGTGCCCGGCAGATTGGTTGCCGCAACAGTAGACCATCAATTGCGGGCCGAGTCCGCTGACGAGGCGCAGATTGTTGCCGAAATTTGCCGCAATCTTGGCATTCCGCATATCATTTTAACACCTGACGAAAAGATCTCAGGCAATCTCCAGTCATCCGCGCGCGCAGCCCGTTACGCGTTGTTGGAACGTGCGGCAGATAGGCAAAATTGCCAACACATTGCCACGGCGCATCATGCCGATGACCAATTGGAAACACTGCTCATGCGGCTGGCGCGGGGCAGCGGCGTTGATGGGTTGTCCGGCATTCGCGCCCGCAATGGACGCGTGGTCAGACCACTACTGGAATTCACAAAAGCAGAGCTTATCGACATCTGCTACAGCAATGGCATTCAATCGGTCAACGACCCCAGCAACGCAGACATTGATTTTGACCGGGTTGCGATGCGGAACTGGTTGGCTAGCACGCAGCATCCATTTCCTGCAACCCGCGCGCTGCGCACGGCAAGCGCATTGGCCGATGCATCCGATGCTCTGGTCTGGATGACGGACACGCTGGCCGTGCACAGGGTAAGCCACAAAAATGACGTTATCGTTTGCCAGGCCAGCGGCCTTCCCCGTGAATTGAAGCGGCGGTTGTTAATCCGCTGCCTCAGGACGATAGACATCAATCTTGCGCCGCGTGGTGACGCAATCGACCGGGTGTTAACCGACCTCGAAAATGGGCGGACTGCCATGATTGGCAATATCAAATGCGTCGGCGGAGAAGATTGGCAGTTTTCCAAAGCACCGCCCCGTCGTGGTTGAGAAAAACAGCCTGTAAGTTTTGCCAATCACTATATTGTCATTCACGCATTCGCTCTTACATTAGCAGCATATCTCCGAGCATTTAGCGCGGTCAAAGAACAAGGCAGTGATGATGAACGACGAACAAGAACCCAAAAGCAACCCGATGCTCCGCAACTTGGCCATTTGGTCGGCGATCATTGTCGCGCTTTTGCTTGTCGCGTCCATGTTCAACGGGGCATCCACGCCAACCAACGGCATTACCTATTCGTCTTTTCGAGATAAGGTTGAGTCTGGCGAGGTTAAGTCCGTAGCCATCGCGCCGGAACGCATCAACGGCAAGTTGCAGAATGACGAAACGTTCGCCACAGTGCCGCTGCCAAAT
Source organism: Sphingorhabdus sp. (assembly GCF_050921905.1). Taxonomy (NCBI): domain Bacteria; kingdom Pseudomonadati; phylum Pseudomonadota; class Alphaproteobacteria; order Sphingomonadales; family Sphingorhabdaceae; genus Sphingorhabdus; species Sphingorhabdus sp. Next base: position 1,478,068 of record NZ_CP050888.1, read on the forward strand.
GATAGCAGCCTTATCCCCCTGCTCAGGGAAAAAGGCGTAGTGATTGAGGTCAAAACCGCAGAACAGCCAAGCCTGCTTCTCCTGCTTGTATATCAGGCCCTGCCATTCTTGCTCATCCTTGGCATCGCATTTTTTGTCTTGCGGCAAATGCAAAAGGGCGGCGGTGCTGGCGGTGCCATGGGCTTTGGCAAGTCAAAGGCAAAATTGCTAACCGAAAAGCATGGCAAGGTAACGTTTGATGACGTGGCCGGCATTGATGAAGCCCGCGAAGAGCTTCAGGAAATTGTCGAGTTTTTGAAAGACCCGCTTAAGTTCAGCCGCCTTGGTGGCAAAATTCCCAAGGGCGCTTTGCTGGTTGGCTCACCAGGTACCGGCAAGACGTTGCTCGCCCGCGCAATTGCTGGCGAGGCTGGCGTACCATTCTTCTCGATTTCTGGTTCTGACTTTGTCGAAATGTTTGTGGGCGTTGGTGCAAGCCGTGTACGCGACATGTTCGAACAGGCGAAGAAAAACGCACCCTGCATCGTCTTTATCGACGAAATCGATGCGGTGGGCCGCAGTCGTGGCGCTGGACTTGGCAATCAGAATGACGAGCGCGAACAGACTTTGAACCAGCTACTGGTCGAAATGGACGGTTTTGAAGCCAATGAAGGCATCATCATCGTTGCCGCAACCAACCGACCTGACGTCCTTGACCCGGCCCTGTTGCGTCCTGGCCGTTTCGACCGTCAGGTAGTTGTGCCGCGCCCGGATATTGATGGGCGTGTCAAAATCCTAGCCGTGCATATGAAAAAGGTTCCGTTGGCACCTGATGTCGATGGCCGCGTGATCGCGCGCGGGACACCGGGTTTCTCCGGTGCCGACCTCGCCAACCTTGTGAACGAAGCTGCCTTGCTGGCCGCACGTCGTGGCAAGCGGTTGGTCGCTATGCAAGAATTTGAAGATGCCAAAGACAAGGTGATGATGGGCACCGAACGCAAGTCGATGGTCATGACCGAAGATGAAAAGAAAATGACCGCTTATCATGAGGCCGGCCACGCAATCGTGTCGATCCATGAAACCGCGTCTGACCCGATCCACAAGGCAACCATCATTCCCCGTGGCCGTGCCTTGGGTATGGTCATGCGCCTGCCCGAGCGGGATAATTACAGCTATCATCGCGATAAAATGCACGCTAACCTGTCCGTATCCATGGGCGGACGCGTGGCAGAAGAATTAGTCTTCGGCTATGACAAAGTCAGTTCAGGCGCATCCAGCGACATCCAATATGCAACCAGCCTTGCGCGCGACATGGTCACCCAATGGGGCATGTCGGATGCGATGGGCCCGCTGCAATATGAAGAGCGTCAAGAAGGCTATCTCGGCTATGGCATGTCCCAACGCTCCGCTATGTCGGATGAGACGGCACGAAAGATTGACGCCGAAATCCGCAAGCTAGTTGAGGGCGGGCATCAACGGGCGACCGAGTTGTTGACGACGCATAACGAACAATTGCACCTGCTCGCCAACGCACTTCTGGAATTTGAAACGCTCTCGGGCGACGAAATCAATCAGCTTTTGGAAACGGGCAAATTTGAACGTGACGATGGCATGGTCGTTAAGCCTTCATCCATTCCAACGGTGGGCACAGCCATACCAAAGGCGGGACGCGGCAAATCTGCGCCGGTCGGAGGCACCGCGCCACAAAGCGCCTAGTTTTCAGCTTTTATTCGCGGCCTCAACGCTCTATCCTCCATGGGGGGAGATTTGAGGTCGCAAAATGAAATATGCTGTGCTTGTGGTCATGGGCGCTTTGTTGTGTGCCGTTCCTGCAAACGCCATGGACGCGGAAACCTTTTTTGCGAAAGCTGTGGTGTTGCAGAAAAAGGGTCTGGGCGCAGTCTTTGCAAAAGACCTGAAGCCTATGATCCGCGTTTTTGAAGAAGCGGCGAAGTCGGTCAAAGCCGAGAATGAAGCCGCGCGCGCCGCAGGGACCCCCTTATTCTGCGCGCCTAAGAAATACCGACTGAACGCAGAGCAGTTCATTGGCGAATTCAGCCGAATCCCCAAAGAGCGCCGACAGGTCCAGTCAGTCCGCGATGCGTGGCGCGAAATAGTCATCCGCCGTTTTCCCTGCTAACCTCACATAATTTGAGGAGCAGTCAGCATGCCGATCTATTGCGATGAGTCAGGCGGTGTTGGGCGTGGGGTCATGACACTGGCTGCCATATCCGTTGAAGACAATGATGCTGACGCGGTAGTGGCCCGCTTTCGGGAGATTACCGGCCTAGCCGGTGAACTTAAGGGCAGCCGTATTGATTTGGCGGAGCGCGGATTGTTGTTTGAGCTGCTTGGTCAAAAGCCTTGGGTCGCAACTATAGGCATCGCGATTTCCGCGCTCGCGCCCGATCCGGACGAAGACCGGGGTTCGCACGACATCGACATCTATGTGCAATTGCTTGAGGAGGCCGTTACGCACATCATAAAAGGCAGTGATCATTGCGTGCAAGTGGTTATTGACGACGGTCGCTATGGCCCCGAGACGCTGGCCCTAATCCGCAAAGATATCGCAGACTTCATTGGTCCTTGCGGTACTGCATCCCTTGATCTTAGTCACCGCCGGTCGGGGCTTCAAATTGCGGATGTCATCGCCAACACCTTCTTCAACCGCGCGATGGCAACCGAGCGCCAAGGCCGAATGGCAGCCATCGTTGCCCCATTTTTGGAAAGTGGCAAAATTAGCCTACGGGTACTTTCACGCGACACCAAGAGTGATTGAAGGCACAAAAGAAAAGGCCCGGACGAGCCGGGCCTGATTCATTCAATAATGATATTGAAATTACCGGTCATAATCGCGCTGCATACCTGCGCCGCGTGCTGGCGCAGCGGCGGTCAAACGAAGGGCTTCGGCGGACAGGCTGATCGAGCCGACTTCATCCGCTTCTTCATCTTCATCAACCTGAACCTTCTGAAGCGACTGCACGAGGCCTTCTTTCAATTGATCCGGACGAACGGTTTCCTCGGCGATTTCGCGCAAAGCAACGACCGGATTTTTATCACGATCACGATCAATGGTCAGTTCAGCGCCACCAGAGATTTCACGCGCACGTTCGGCGGCGAGTAATACAAGGTCAAACCGGTTGGTGATCTTGTCGATGCAATCTTCAACAGTAACGCGTGCCATATTGGCTCCTGATTCTTCGTAAATTCGGGAAGTTGCTCGCGCCTAGAGATAATGGACCAAAATGTCAATGAAAAGGGCTGGTCGCTTGCCGTGCGCTGCGCAAAGCGGTATCGCTAGCAACATGGCAGTGCAATCAGGCAATCCCGGGTTCCCCGGAACGCACTTTCAGGTTGCGGGCCATGACCTGCACCTGGTTCATCAGCCGCAAGATCGACTCAACGCCGTTTTGCAGCTTATCGCGATGGCGCAAAAATCGATTCACATGTTTTTCTACATGTTTTGTGCCGATGAAACTGGCCGGGAGGTGCGCGACGCGCTCGTTGCTGCGGCGACACGCGGTGTGCACGTGCAATTGATTATAGACAGCTTTGGATCAACGCAGGTGAGCAATCGATTTTTCGACGCCTTGCTTGACGCTGGCGGCGACTATCACAGTTTCAGCACCCGCAAAAGCCTGGGTTACCTAATCCGTAATCACCAAAAGATGCTGATCATCGACGGCGCATACGCGCTTGTAGGCGGTTTTAATATCGCCGATCCATATTTCGGGCGTGCCGGTGACGATAGCTGGGAAGATCTCGGCATAATCGTGTCTGGCCCGCAGGCGCAACGGCTAAGCGATTATTTCGAGGAGATGGCGCACGCGTCGAACGGCGGCAACGTCAGCTTCTGGCAGATCCGCAATATCATTCGACAATGGCGACCGGGCATTGGTCAAGTGCAATGGCTGTTGGGCGGGCCAACCAACCGCATTTCGCCATGGGCACTCACGTTCAAGCGGTCATTGGATGCGGGCAAGAGATTTGACATCGTTTCCGCTTATTTTTCGCCGTCCCAAACCATACTGCGACGCCTTGCAAAGACTGCGAGACGCAACAAAGGGTCGCGCCTCGTGATGGCTGGAAAAACCGATAATGGGGCAACGATTGCCGCTGCGCGTTTGCTTTATCGCTATCTGTTGCGTCGTAAGACCCAGATTTTTGAGTATACACCGCATCCACTCCATATGAAGCTGATGGTCATTGATGACACGGTTTATATTGGCTCAGCCAATCTGGATGTCCGAAGCATGTTTATCAATTTGGAGATTATGGTGCGTATCAAGGACGCTGGCCTTGCGTTGCATATGCGAACACTGGTTGACGGACTCGTCTCCCAATCGGAAGAACAGACACGGATTTTGTTAAAGAGGCGCGACACTATTTGGAGCCGGTTTAAGTCGGGCCTTGCCTATTTCTTAGTCAATTCGGTCGATTACACCATTGGTCGGCGAATCAAATTCCGCCTGATCCGTAGCAAATAATCATTCTTTCCAGCCCCAGAACAGATGGCAAGGCAATATATTCCATAAAGCATAACCATTGTCGATCTTACGGAAATGCGGAGTCATGAAATCACGGGCACGGGCGCGGAATTGATAGACCAGAAATGCGCCGCCGGGCCGGATCGCCTTTGCTGTTTCCTCGGCGATCACGGGGCCAAGATTATTGGGAAGCGTCGAAAATGGCAGGCCAGAGAGAATATAATCGGCATGTGCAAACCCGAAATTGTTAATGATTGCGTTCACATCCGCTGCCGAACCATGGACAGCGATGAAGCGGCTATCGCGAACAGTTTGACGCAGATATGTAATAAAATCCTCGTTAAGATCAATGACCAGCAACGTCGCGTCGGGGCGCATGCGGTCCAGAATGGGCTGACAGAATGTACCGATGCCCGGGCCATATTCCACGAACAATTTGGTGTTGTCCCAGTCAACCGGCGCAAGCATTTTTTTCACGGTGAAGGATGATGACGGGATGATTGACCCGACCATCACCGGATGTTTGATAAAGCCTTTAAAGAAAACACCCCATGGGCCAAAAAAGCGGCTTGCGCGTCTTTTCATGCGGTTCAGCACCGTCGTTTTAACCAAGCTTGAAGAAATCATAGGTTGAGTCCGGGGGAAGTTGTCACGAAGCATGCTCACTCGCAAATTGATGCAGTTAGTGCAACCGCGTTTAGCAACTAACTGTTCCACCTAGGGTCAGGACCTAGCTTGCATTGCAGATCAAATCAGTCTTATGCTGCCGCCATGCCAAAGCTAAGCTGTAGCACTATATCCGTTATATTTGTGGCACAGCGCACGCAATTGGACGTCGATGGTTACGCAAGGGCTGCCGCGATGATGGAAGAACTTGCCGCACGACAAGAGGGCTATGTTGGCATGGATTCGGTGCGTGGCGCAGATGGCCTTGGTATAACGATCAGCTATTGGACGGACGAGGCCAGCGCAAAAGCATGGCGCGATCATCCCGATCACGCCGAAATTCGCGATGCTGGCCGGGACCGATGGTATTCGGATTACAGCCTGCATGTGGCGCAAGTCATAAGAAGTTATGATTGGAAAAAGCCATGAGCGCGGTTCAAGCTATCCCCAATAGCCGCGTTGTCGTGCTGTTCCTCGTGATGCTTGTCGCAGCGGCTGGCAATACCGCGATGCAGTCCGCCCTTCCCGCAATCGCTAGCGAATTGGATATGCCCGACGTGTGGGTCAGCTTGGCCTTTAGCTGGTCTGCATTGTTATGGGTTATCACTGCACCCAAATGGGCGCGCCTGTCGGATCGCCGGGGCCGCAAGCAATTGATGAGTATCGGCATCATCGGCTTTGTTGCCTCGATGGGCATGTGCGGGCTGGTGCTGTGGCTTGGGCTGGCTGGCCTGATTGGTCCAGTGGTGACCTTCATCCTGTTTGCCTTGTTCCGAAGCCTCTATGGCGGCTTTGGTTCAGCCGCCCCGCCTGCCGTTCAGGCCTATGTCGCCGCACGCACCGAACGCGTCGAGCGCACCAAGGCGCTATCAATGCTTGCATCATCTTTTGGCGTTGGCACCGTGATTGGCCCTGCCACCGCGCATTATTTTCTGTTCCCACCTTTCGGTCTGGCCGGACCGCTCATCATGTTTGCCGCCTTTGGTGTCGCCGTGTTGATTGCGTTGCATGTTCAATTGCCCAATGACACCCCGCGTTTTGAGGCTCGCGGCGCCGTTGCGACTTACCCGAATTCAGCATCCATGAATTCGCCGGATGATGAAGATGTCGATGGTGATGCTTTGGGGTCCGTGTTGCCCACCCGCGAAATCCGCCTGCCATGGCGCGATGACCGATTGGCATCTTGGTTGATTGCAGGTTTGATCGGTGGCCATGCACAGGCAATCATTTTGGGCGTGGTGGGTTTTCTGGTGCGCGACCGGCTGGGATTGCATGATCGTCCGTGGGAGGCTGTGCAAGCCAGCGGCTCGGTTATGCTGATTGGCGCAATGGCAACCTTGTTGGCACAATGGGGCCTCATCCCTATGCTGTCACTTGCCGCGAGAAGTTCCGTACTCTGGGGCGCGGGCCTCGCGTTAGTGGGCACGATCTTGACAGGCATCAGCCATGATTTTTATGGCATTAGACTCGGCTTTGCCATTGCCTCGCTTGGCTTTGGGCTGTTCCGGCCGGGCTTTACCGCAGGTGCATCTCTAGCAGTCCATCGGCATGAACAAGGCGACGTTGCGGGCAAGATCGCCTCAATCAACGGTGCGGCCTATATTTTCGCGCCTGCGGTTGGCGTTGCATTGTTCAATTATTGGGAACCCGCCACATTCATCCTGATCTCGGCGTCTTTGCTGTTCCTGATCATTTGGGGACGGCGCGCTCTGGTCGTGCCCGACGGCGCACAGTAATTGAGCCAATCCGGCTAGGGTAAGGACCACTTAAATCCACCTTCGCGGCGTCAAAATGGCTAAGATATCGAAGGAAAATGTCCGCCGCAGGCAGTCACTTCTGCCTGCAAGGGCATTTTGCTTTGAGATCGAAGCTATTTTGGCGTCCTTCGGATTTGACCCATTTTGTCCATTGCCACGTTGGCAAGCTTGGACTTAGAACCACTAAGCCTGCGCTTTGCCGCCTGGCACTGAACAGTATGGCCTCAAACCGCGAAGGTGGATTTAAGTGGTCCTGACCCTAAGACACAGATCATGCCTAATTCGGATAAAAAAAGGGCCGACCGAGGCCGACCCTGAAAAAGTCTTTAGGAGAGGATGCCTAAAAGGCCTTTCTTCTTTGGTTGGGTTTCATTTTTTTTGCAAGTGCGAACAGTGCAATAGCTGTTGCAAATGATGCAACTACAATTTATAGGTTTAGCATGTTTTTCGTGACATTTGCACGATCACGAAAGCAGAAATGTTTTGTTGCAGTGCGGCAAAATTAGGAGATGATATGCGCAGATTGCCCCCCCTACGCTCGCTGGAAGCCTTTTTGCGCGTCGCTAAGCTGGGTTCGGCAAAAGCTGCCGCGAGCGAACTCGCATTATCTCCGCCCGCGCTCAGCCGTCGTATCAAGGCGCTGGAAGACTTCATCGGCAAGTCCCTTTTTGACCGCCGCGCACAAGCGATGGTCATTAATGCGGATGGTGAGGCACTTCTGGCGGCCGTTGAACCAGCGATGGACGCAATGGCAGAGGCGGTTGACGAGCTGGCCGGTCGCGGCGGAGAATATCGCCTGCGCTTGGGGCTCTTGCCGCTTTTTGGTTCGCAAAGACTGATTCCGCGCTTGCCTGAACTGCGTAAGGCGTTCCCGAAGCTTCATATCGATGTAGACACATCTGGCCATGCTGAAAATCTGCTGGGTGATGTCGTCGACGCAGCAATTATCATCTCAGCAGACGTCGACCCCAAGCTTTACAGCGTCCGCTTAGACCGCAATCTTGTTTACGCCATCGCCTCTGAAAAATGGGCGAAGGAGCATAATGTCGAAAAGCCTGAGGACCTCGCAAAATACACCGTCATGGTCCACAGTGACATGCCGATGATATTTGACGCATGGCGGCAGGCCATGGGGGTTCCCCGCCTGAAGCCGGCTGCGATCGATAGCCTTGATAGCGGCGCATTGATGCTGGAGGCGGCCGCAAACGGCCTTGGCGTTGCTATCATGCACGGAAGCCACTTCTCCGACGCGCGCGACCCGCGCCTGACACGGCTTTTCAGTGCAGAAGTCGAAAGCCCCTACAGCTATTACTTCGTGTGTCGCCCCCGCGCGCTGAAGCAGAGAGCCGTGAAAATCTTTCACGACTGGTTGTTGAAGTCAGGCGTATAAATACAAACCTCCCCTCAACTCCCGTTCGTGACCCTAAACGCGTTTTGGCTCTAATTGCCCGTTTAACGCTAATCTGATGTGCACTTCTGGACTGGCAAGCTTCGTCATCAACCGATGGCGATGGAGCGAAGCACTTGACCCAGTCGGCGGTGGGCGTCATTGCAGAACTATGACTCAAGACGTTGCCGACATGAATTTTGAAACCGCGCTGCGTGCGCTTGAAGACATCGTCCATAAGTTGGAAAGCGGTGAGGCTCCGCTCGACGAATCCATCGCCTTGTACGAACGCGGCAATGCGTTGCGGGCCTTGTGCCAACAGCGGCTTGATACAGCAAAGGCGCGTATTGAGGCCATTGTGCAAGGGCCGGATGGATCGCCAACGGGTACAACAACATTCGATGCCGGTTGAGCAATATGGCGGCGCAAATATCATTGTTACAGGACTCACTCGCGCAAATTGCAGCGGACATTGATCACGAATTTGACGCGCTTCTGACGCTGCCCGGCGACGCGCGGGACCGCCTATATGCCGCGATGCGCCATGCGGCGATTGGCGGCGGCAAGCGCCTGCGGCCGTTGCTTGTGACTGCGACCGCGGCTCTGTTCCATGTGGACCGCGCGGTTGCCTTGCGCGTTGGCACGGCTGTCGAAGCCATTCATGTTTACTCTTTGGTGCATGACGATTTGCCCTGCATGGATGACGACGACATGCGGCGTGGCAAGCCGACAGTGCACCGCGCGTTTGATGACGCGACGGCGGTTCTGGCGGGCGATTCTCTCCATGCCTTGGCATTCGAGATACTCGCGAGCCCGCAAACACATGGCGACCCGTTCGTGCGCGGTGAGTTGGTATCTACCCTAGCATTGGCAAGCGGTCCGGAAGGCATGGCCGGCGGCCAAATGATGGACATCGAGGCCGAGAAATCCGTTGTTGATTTGCAAACCGTCATGCGCCTGCAAGCGCTGAAGACGGGTGCTCTGATTGCCGCCAGCGTCGAAATGGGCGCGATATTAGGGCATATCCCGACAGAAGGCCGAACGCATTTGCGGGGATATGCCCGGGACATTGGCCTCGCCTTTCAGATTGCCGATGACATCATGGATGTTGAAGGCGATCCTGAACTGGCAGGCAAAGCGCTTCAAAAAGACGCAGCAGCCAATAAAGGCACATTTGTATCTCTAATGGGCCTCGAACGCGCCAAGCAGCAAGCGGACATGCTTGTGCAGCAGGCCAATGACCATCTGTCGACTTATGGTGCCGAAGCCGATCTTCTGCGCGCCATTGCAAATTATATTACCGAAAGGGATCGCTAAATGACACACCGTATTGGCGTATATCCCGGCACATTTGACCCAATCACCTTGGGCCATATGGACATCATCCGGCGCGGCGCAAAATTGGTGGATGAGTTGATCATCGGCGTAACCACGAACGCGGCCAAATCCCCGATGTTTTCCGATGATGAACGGATTGCAATGGTCGAGCGGGAAGTTGCCAGCATCGGTTCGGCGCATATTCGCGTTGTCGGGTTCAACTCATTACTTATGGATTTTGCCGAAGCGCACGGCGCAAGCACCGTCATTCGCGGTATTCGCGGCGTCACGGATTTCGAATATGAATATCAACTCACGGGCATGAACCGCCAGTTGAACGACCGCGTCGAAACGCTATTTTTAATGGCCGACGTGTCACTACAACCCATTGCCTCGCGGTTGGTGAAGGAAATTGCGATTTACGGCGGCGAAATCGGGAAGTTTGTGACCCCCAATATTCGCGCCGAAGTCATTGCGCGCGTGCAAAACTTGGGCAAAAAAGGCGGTTAAGCGCTAAACTGGCTTGTGTCGCTTGCGTTCCTTAGGGTCCGGACCAAATCTCAACATCATGCCGATCCACCGCCTCGGCCAGAAGATCAAGATACAGTGCATTATCGGCCTCTTCAGAAAACGTGCACTCACGCCTGTTACCGGGCTGCGTCACATGATGCGGAATGCCGGGCAAAACCATAAGCGGAAGACGTGCCATATACCCTGCCTTACGAAAACCAGAGAAGCGATAATTTCGGGGACGACGCAGATGTCACCGGCATTCCCTAATTCCTCGTCATTCCCGCGCAGGCGGGGAACGAAGTGACCAGCGGTCAACCCAACTCCCACGCAAGAATGCACCATCCCCGTTGCTGAGAATGTCGCCGTCATGAGTTGGGTTCCCGCCTGCGCGGGAATGACGCAGAGTTTTGGGGGAAAGGCGCATGGAGCAAACTACCGTCATAGTAAAAAGCTATTTCGGGGATGACGCAGATGTCATCGGGGTTCTAAGTTTACAAACATATATGCAAAACGCGGTATTTCTGTAAACTTACCGCCACTTTGCGACGTTGGCTTACCGGGTCCGAAAGCCGGGCTGGGGTTCAACACATTCAAAGAGCCGGTCGCGCAACAATTGCGGGCGTGAAGCACAGAATCTCAAAACAAATCCTACATTGCAAGCGAAACCTGGGCACCTCCAAAAACCTCTGGCATTTGAGCGTGTGATCTGATACCAACCTGCAATGATCATAACCCACTGGCCCATTTGCGGTGCCCGATGGTCATAATGCGCCAAGGCTGATCTATGAGTTTGTTCCACGCCTCGCAGCAGAGGTCGACGATATTGTCGTGGGAAGTGAACACCCGGTTGGAGAGCCAGTTGTCGCGCATGAACTGCCAGATATTCTCAACCGGGTTGAGTTCAGGACATTTGGCCGGGAGCGCTATGATGCTGATATTGTCAGGCACGTCCAGCTTGTCAGTCATATGCCAACCGGCTTGATCCATCAGTATAACAGCGTGAGCGCCAGGAGCGACGGCGAGCGCTATTTCTGTCAGATGGAGCGTCATGGTTTCGGTATTGCAGAACGGCAGCACCAGCCCCGCGCCCTTGCCGTGCTCCGGGCAGATCGCGCCGAAGATATAGACCGATTTAGTTCGCTGATCTTTGGGTGCCGATGGCCGCGTCCCGCGACGGGCCCAGCGCCGCGTGATCTTGTTCTTCTGCCCGATCCGCGCTTCGTCCTGAAACCAGATCTCTATCGGCGTGCCCTTCGGGAGAGATCTTCTGACCTTTGCCAGCTCGGCGGCAAAGCCCCCTTTTTAAAGGCCTCCATCGCAAGCTCGTTTTGCGCGTGGTGGCGAGGCCGTGCCGTTAGTTTGACATAACCCAGTCTCTTCAGTTCACGCCCGACGGTCGTTGTATCAAGCGAGACCGCAAATTCGTCATAAAGCCACCGGGTCAAATCAATCAGTCGCCAGCGAACAACGCCATGGATCGAGGGGATCGGGCCGGACTCGACCATTTCGACAAGCGCACGGCGCTGGGCATCATTGAGCAGCGATTGTCTTCCAGGCGCTTTGCCATCTAGCAGCCCATCAGGACCACGCGCATTAAAGCGAAGCACCCAGTCACGCACAATCTGCAAGCCAACACCGCCGATCCGCGCCGCCGTTGTCCGGCGGCCGCCGTCATAAATCTCAGCCAATGCCAAAAGCCGCCGCGCCTGGTTCGCACTTTTCGACTTCCGCGCCAGTCGCCTCAAGGCAGTGCCGTCAAAATCATCCCGCAAGCTAATCGCTGATCCCATGTCACGTCCTCCAAATGAAGAGCAACATAGAATCAGACTTTCCACCGTTTGGGAATCCCAAATCTGAGTCAGCCTCAGCGCAGCTTGGTATGATTCAACGGTCCCCATCGGGAGGCGATTATGAAGCAGGCGGGTTTGTTCGGTTTATCGGATCATTTGAAGCGGCTTTCGGCCAATGGCGATCCGCTTGAGGCGCTGGGGCGGATAGTTGATTTTGAAGGCTTTCGTGTGATCCTGGACAATGCACTGGCTTATTCGGACGGTTCGAAGGGTGGCAGACCGCCCTATGACTGCGTATCGATGTTCAAGATCCTTATTCTGGCGGCGCAGAACAATGTGGCCGATGCCCGCATGGAGTATCTGATCCGTGATCGGTTGAGCTGGCTGCGTTTTCTGGGCTTTGATCTTGGAGCGCCAACGCCTGATGCCAACACGATCCGGCTATTCCGGGAGAAGTTGACCGATGCCGGAACCTTGCAGGTGCTGTTTGACGCCTTTGACCACCGGCTGCGAACCAATGGATATCTGGCAATGGGCGGCCAGATCGTCGATGCAACGCTGATTGCAGCCCCCAAGCAGCGCAATACGCAAGACGAGAAGGATGCAATCAAAACGGGCAAGACGGCACAGGAAGTCTGGCCCGACCAACCCGCCAAGGCTGCGCAGAAAGACACAGATGCGCGCTGGACGGTGAAGTTTGCCAAAGCGCGCATGGCTGCGAACGGCAAGCCGCAGATCGACATTGCGATCCCAAGCTTTGGCTACAAGAATCATATAGCTATCGATCAGCGCTTCGGGTTCATCCGCAAGGCTGTGGTCACGCACGGCGCGCGTCATGATGGATCACAACTGCGCGAAGTGGTCACGACAAACAACACTGCATCTGATGTGTGGGGCGACACCGCTTACCGGTCCAAGACCAATGAAGCGTGGCTTGCAGCCCATGGCCGGGTCAGCCGCATCCACCGCAAGAAGCCAAAGGGCAAGCCACGGTCAGAAGCGCTTCGTGCAGCCAACCGAACAAAGTCGAAGATACGTGCAAGGGTCGAGCACGTCTTTGCGCAGCAAAAGGCGCATATGGGACTGTTCATCCGCACCATCGGCATCAAGCGTGCCGAGACGAAGATCATGCTCGCCAATCTTGCGTACAATATGCAGCGCCTGCTGTTCCACGAACGACGAGCGGCGACAGGATAATTGTGTCCAAAATCCAGAAATAGGGGCCAAAACAGCGGCAATAGAGCCAATCTCAGCCCGAAATGCACCGATCAGGTGCCTGCAACGCGCATATCGAGGCCGCTTGACCAAAATCAACGGTTAATGGAGGTGCCCAGCTCTGTCCCCCGGACAGAGCCAAAAGCCGCGCTGGGTGGGGCCTGTCGGCGTTGCGCAAGCCTATATGCCCCACCCCAACCCCGTGGAGGGGGACTAGTCCCTCCACGCCTGAAGGGGAGCGGCTTAATTTCGCAATATGCAACGCAGCAAGATTATTTCGGGGGATGACGCACCTGTCACCGTAATTCTAGATATGGAAGCTAAAACCGGACTGAGACTCGCACCGGAAAAGCGCGGACCAAAGCCAAAGCAACAGTGCACCTGATTAGGGGTTATTGCACGTGTCACCGTAATTATTTCGGAAAATGAACTCCGGCGTCTTGTAGATACTATTTTTCGGAACAATTATGACACCTCCAGGTTTTTCTTGGATAGTTTTACGCAAAGAAGTTCCAGTCATTATTTTTCACCTAATATCTGAACAGATTGTACAACCATAACTCCATCAAAAACAACTGGAGATTTACACTTTACTTTTCCCCGCCACTGAAGTACGTTTAATTTTATTTTTTTTCAACTAGTAATGGGTAAAAATTGGATTCCAAAGGGAAATATACAAAATACATATCGACTTTTTTTATTAAATCGTTATCTATTATTGCAATTCTCGTTCGTATTGTGTCGTATAGATATACTTGTGAGTAAAATATACTTGTCTTTTCTACGTCACCCAGCTTGATATCACATTCATCAAGCGATAAATTGTCGCCATATTTGTCTTTACCCCATTGATAATTATCATTATGCCATTTAAAATATTCAAATGAATTTGGATTTTTTGGCTCATACCAACCTGCAATGATCATAACCCACTGGCCCATTTGCGGTGCCCGATGGTCATAATGCGCCAAGGCTGATCTATGAGTTTGTTCCACGCCTCGCAGCAGAGGTCGACGATATTGTCGTGGGAAGTGAACACCCGGTTGGAGAGCCAGTTGTCGCGCATGAACTGCCAGATATTCTCAACCGGGTTGAGTTCAGGACATTTGGCCGGGAGCGCTATGATGCTGATATTGTCAGGCACGTCCAGCTTGTCAGTCATATGCCAACCGGCTTGATCCATCAGTATAACAGCGTGAGCGCCAGGAGCGACGGCGAGCGCTATTTCTGTCAGATGGAGCGTCATGGTTTCGGTATTGCAGAACGGCAGCACCAGCCCCGCGCCCTTGCCGTGCTCCGGGCAGATCGCGCCGAAGATATAGACCGATTTAGTTCGCTGATCTTTGGGTGCCGATGGCCGCGTCCCGCGACGGGCCCAGCGCCGCGTGATCTTGTTCTTCTGCCCGATCCGCGCTTCGTCCTGAAACCAGATCTCTATCGGCGTGCCCTTCGGGAGAGATCTTCTGACCTTTGCCAGCTCGGCGGCAAAGCCCCCTTTTTAAAGGCCTCCATCGCAAGCTCGTTTTGCGCGTGGTGGCGAGGCCGTGCCGTTAGTTTGACATAACCCAGTCTCTTCAGTTCACGCCCGACGGTCGTTGTATCAAGCGAGACCGCAAATTCGTCATAAAGCCACCGGGTCAAATCAATCAGTCGCCAGCGAACAACGCCATGGATCGAGGGGATCGGGCCGGACTCGACCATTTCGACAAGCGCACGGCGCTGGGCATCATTGAGCAGCGATTGTCTTCCAGGCGCTTTGCCATCTAGCAGCCCATCAGGACCACGCGCATTAAAGCGAAGCACCCAGTCACGCACAATCTGCAAGCCAACACCGCCGATCCGCGCCGCCGTTGTCCGGCGGCCGCCGTCATAAATCTCAGCCAATGCCAAAAGCCGCCGCGCCTGGTTCGCACTTTTCGACTTCCGCGCCAGTCGCCTCAAGGCAGTGCCGTCAAAATCATCCCGCAAGCTAATCGCTGATCCCATGTCACGTCCTCCAAATGAAGAACAACATAGAATCAGACTTTCCACCGTTTGGGAATCCCAAATCTGAGTCAGCCTCAGCGCAGCTTGGTATCAGTGTCACATGAAGCAATCAAGGGCAAAAGGGAGACAAAAATCAAGTATTTCATAAATAATTCTGCCTTAAAAATGCACTATTCTTAAAAACAGCAATGTCTGGGCCTCCCAAATCATCAGACAGTAACACACTGTAGTTACGGTTGAACAGCAACAACAAAATACCTTTGGCAAATAACAATAAGCAAAACGGAATCATTACCCAACCTCTTCCAAAGTCTTCAGTCTCCGTTGCGCCTCGGTAAGACCATATTGCTTTGGTCCCGACTGAGCCGGAACCACCCGCCCGCTGGTCCCATTGCCCACGGGCGGCGTATACACCCACATCGTCCCCCCGCTGTCGGACGCGGCTTGGCGGTACAGCTTCTTCGCTGCGGCGAGGTCACGCGCAACGCCAGCCCCTTCTTCAAAGCGTATCCCCAAATCCAACTGCGCCTGCTTATCCCCCGTCGATGCGCGCGCCGCCAAAGCCTGCACCGCCGGATCAGCGCCGCCGGGCTTTAACGACACACCCATATATTGCTGGCTCGCGCATCCGCTCAACAACATCGCCGCCGCCAAAAGCGCCGAGAGGCAAGGCAAATTGGCATTGGTCTTCATCCGCATCGCCCCCTCCCCGACTCGATATAAGTCCACTTTGCGTAGCATAATGGACCAATCCGCCAGATTGGCAAGTAACGTCATGGAGTTAAACCTAAATTTTACAATTCGATACGCGCTTTAGGATCAGGACCACTTAAATCCACCTTCGCGGCGTCAAAATGGCCTCAAACCGCGAAGGTGGATTTAAGAAGTCCTGACCTTAGGTTTTGGGGGCGGTGGTAGTTCGAGATATTCCTCCGGCACATAAATGGCATAGGTCGCCAGCCGGATTTCACGAACGAACTGGAACAGGCAGGCAGATAGCAACGCCAGGGCGAGCATGAACAACGCCACGGCGACCCAAGCAGCGGGCGTGTTGGTGAGCCCTAACACAAACAGCGCGACAATCATCACGCATACCGAAATGGCCGACAGGACCGCAAACAATATCGACGAACCCACGACGCGCATGCGCTTTTCGATGATCCGCAATTCCCGCACGATGCGTTCGTGCGCTATTCCTTCGGTGTTGGGGTATTGGCGTTGCAAATCGCGTGAGCGGTCTACGATGCGCGCCAGTCGGCCAGTCAGAACATTGAGCAGACTGCCTACCGCGACCAGCAGGAAAGCAGGTGTCAGTGCCGTCTGCAGAACAGAAATGACAGCGGCAAGATCAGGGCCGAATCTACCTTCCATTTTGCTTCTCCGCCGCCAAAGCGCGCAAGTCGGTTTTGAGCAATTTACCAATATGACTGCGCGGCATTTCGTCGATGGTGTAGAGCACCGAAATCCGCTGCGTCTTGCCAAGCTGCCCGTTCACACGCGCAAGAATGGAGTCAGGCGATGCCGCCGCGTCCGTCAACCGCACAAAGCCAACGGGCGTTTCGCCCCATGTTTCCGAAGGCATGCCAACCACAGCAGCCTCGGTCACTTCGGGCTGCGCCTCCAACAATTCCTCAAGGTCTTTCGGGTAAATGTTGAAGCCACCGGAAATGATCATGTCCTTGGCACGGCCCACAATCGAGACGAAGCCATCCGCGTCAACAATGCCAATATCTCCGGTTTTCAGCCAAATATTGCCATCCTCGTCACGCCACTCCATCTCGCGTGTTTTTTCTGGTTGGTTTTTGTAACCGGACATCATGGTAGGCGACCGGCCGGTAAGCACGCCTTTGGAACCGGCGGGCAGGCGATTGTCATCCTCGTCCAATACGATCAGTTCATGGCCCGTGACTGGCTGCCCCACGGTATGCAGCTTGTTGGGATGATGATGCGCCTGTAACATGCACACAACACCTCCTTCGGTCATACCGTAAATCTCGACAAGGCCGCCGGGCCAACGCTGAAGCACATCAGCCTTCAACTCCGCGGCAAAAGGCGCGCTGGTGCAGAATTTTACGATGAAGCTGCTGAGATCGTAACGATCAAATTCCGCATGCGTCAGTAGCCGTGAATATTGCACTGGCACGAGCATGGTGTGCGTGGTCTGATCGGTCTGCGCATGGTCAAGATAGGCCAGAGCATCAAATTTCTCCATGATCCGCGCAAAACCGCCATGACAGATCGTTGGCAGAAATACCGCCAATGTCGTGTTCGAATATAAAGGCGTCGAGACCAAGGACCGCGTATCGCGGTTGTAGATTGACTTGAATCCCCCTGCCATCTGGTGCCAGCGCATACCGTGCGAATGGATAATGCCCTTGGGCGTTCCTGTGGTTCCACTCGAATAAATGATGTTGAACGGGTCCGTCGCAGCGGGCGGCGTCGCGTCAAAACGCGCGCCTTCCTCTGCCATCCAGTCGGCCAGTGCCGGATGGTCATCAACGGCATTTTCAAGCATGACAATTTTGACATTGCCCAGCGCGACCCCTTCAAGATCAGCCAATTTCGCAGCATCGACGAACAAATGCATCGCGCCGGAATCTTTGAACATCGCGGCCAACTGCGCGGGCGTTGCCGATGTGGTCAATGGTGCAGCGCAGCCCCCTGCGCGCACAACGGCAAGATACACCAACGCATAGGGAATATTGCTGGTGCCCAATATGGCAACCGCTTGACCCCGCTGTAGCCCGTCGCGCTGTAGCACTGCGGCTATCCGCGCGGTTGCTTGCGCAACTTCGCGCCACGTCAGTTCGGAACTGCTATCGGCAAGCGCGCGTGCATCAGGCTTTTCTTCGCCCCAAGCGCCAATGAGCGCGCCGAAATCACCAAATGATTTTTCCAGTTCGCCATCTATAAACATGTAAAATCCCGTCTCCCGTTCGCCGGTTGATCTGCAGACTTAGCGCGATATACAAAAGTTGCATTGCCTAATTTTCGAAAGCAACGCCGAGGTTAAGATTTCTGGTATCGCCAACCACAAAAGACTGTGGAAAAACGTCGATTTTAGCGCGCTTTTCCTTGGGTTTCTTGGGCTTTGGGCCTACAGTGCTCCGATGACTGAAGAAACAACGGAAACCCCGCAATTTAACCCCTCTGCGGACAGCGCAGCCAACCCCAATCAGAATGAATATGGTGCAGACAGCATCAAGGTTCTGAAGGGCCTCGACGCGGTTCGTAAGCGCCCCGGCATGTATATTGGCGACACGGATGACGGCAGCGGCCTGCACCACATGGTGTTCGAAGTTTCCGACAATGCCATTGACGAGGCGCTGGCGGGACATTGCGACCTTGTGCTGATCGAACTGAACCCCGATGGTTCGGTTTCTGTCGAAGATAATGGCCGCGGCATTCCAACCGGCATGCATAAGGAAGAGGGCGTTTCCGCCGCAGAGGTCATCATGACTCAGCTGCACGCTGGCGGCAAGTTCGAGAACACGTCCGACGACAATGCCTATAAGGTGTCGGGCGGATTGCATGGCGTTGGTGTGTCGGTGGTGAACGCACTTTCCGAGTTTTTGGAACTCATCATCTGGCGCGAAGGCAAAGAGCATTGGATGCGTTTTGAGCATGGTGATGCCGTTGGCCCCTTGGTTGTGCGCGGGGACGCCCCGATGGTCAATGGCAAGCCCAAAAAGGGCACACGCGTTACCTTCATGGCGTCCACCAACACGTTTAAAAACGTGCTGGAATTTGACTTTGATAAGCTTGAGCATCGCTACCGCGAACTGGCGTTCTTGAACTCGGGCGTGCGCATATTGCTGCGCGACAACCGGCATTCCGATGTCAAAGAACATGACCTTTATTATGAAGGCGGCATTGGCGCGTTCGTAAAATATCTGGATCGCAACAAGGCGGCCTTGCTGGCCGATCCCATCACGATCACGTCAAACCGCGACGGCATTGGTATTGACGTCGCGTTAGAGTGGAACGACAGCTATTACGAAAACGTATTGTGCTTCACCAATAACATTCCGCAACGTGACGGCGGCACCCATTTGGCGGCGTTCCGTTCGGCGCTCACGCGCACCTTGAACAACTATGCCGAGAAATCGGGTGTGTTAAAGAAAGAGAAAGTCACGCTGACCGGCGATGACATGCGTGAAGGGCTGACGGCCATTGTATCGGTCAAGCTGCCTGATCCAAAATTCTCGTCACAAACGAAGGACAAATTGGTCTCCTCCGAAGTGCGCCAGCCGATGGAAAGCCTGATGGCAGACCGGATGAGTGAGTGGCTGGAGGAAAATCCCGGCCATGCGCGCACGGTCATTCAAAAAGTAATCGACGCCGCTGCCGCCCGCGAGGCTGCGCGCAAAGCACGTGAAGCAAGCCGTAAATCGGTGATGAGCGTTGCATCCCTGCCCGGCAAGCTTGCCGATTGTCAGGAGAAGGATCCTGCCAAGTCCGAACTGTTCCTGGTCGAGGGTGACTCGGCAGGCGGATCAGCCAAGCAAGGCCGCGACCGCCATTATCAGGCGATTTTGCCGCTGAAGGGTAAGATCCTGAACGTGGAACGCGCACGCTTTGACCGGATGCTGTCGTCAAAGGAAGTCGGCACGCTGATTCAAGCCATGGGCACAGGCATTGGACGCGAAGATTTCAACATTGAGAAATTGCGCTATCACAAGATCGTGATCATGACCGACGCTGACGTTGACGGTTCGCATATTCGCACATTGC
Organism: Sphingorhabdus sp.; assembly: GCF_050921905.1. Lineage (NCBI taxonomy): Bacteria > Pseudomonadati > Pseudomonadota > Alphaproteobacteria > Sphingomonadales > Sphingorhabdaceae > Sphingorhabdus > Sphingorhabdus sp. The sequence goes on from NZ_CP050888.1 coordinate 1,497,899, forward strand.
TGCTCACATTCTTCTACCGCCAGATGCCAGAAATCATTGAAAACGGGCATCTTTTCATTGCGCAGCCACCTTTATACAAGGTCGCGAAGGGCCGCAGCGAAATATATGTGAAGGACGACAAGGCACTGGATGACCATCTGGCCGAGCTTGGCCTTAACGGCGTTATATTAGAAGGCGCAGGCGGACAACGCGCCGGCGCTGATCTGGGCGCATTAGTCGACCACGCACGCCGTATGCGCAGCCTGATGGCCTTTGTCCCGCGCCGTTACGACCCTACAATTGTCGAGGCCATGGCGCTCACGGGCGCGCTGGACCCCGAAGCCACCGACCGCACCGCCGCCGTTGCCAAGGCGGCTGCGTGGATGGCTGCGCAAGATGTGGAGGGTAAATGGTCGGGCCGCGTGTCCGAAGATGGCGGCTATCATTTCGAACGCCTCTGGCGCGGAGTGACTGATCATCACATCATTGAGGCCGCATTCCTGATGTCTGCCGAAGCCCGCAAGCTGCACAAATTGGCAAGCGAAGAGACCGCCAGCTATGAAACTCCAGCGCGGCTCGTTAAAGTCTCTGCCGCGACTGCCGAAACGGTTGACGAGGTCGAGAGCGATGAAGAGGCTGGTGACGCAGTTGGCGATCAAGCGAAGCGCGCAACCACTGCGGTGAGCGTCGGTAACAAGGGCGCAATTACGCGTCCGTCAGAATTGCTGGAGGCGATATTGATTGCCGGCCGCAAAGGACTGTCGATTTCGCGGTATAAGGGTCTTGGCGAAATGAATGCCGAACAATTGTGGGAAACCACGCTTGACCCCGATCATCGCTCGTTGCTGCGCGTGGAGATTGATCAGGCCGACCTTGCCGACGACATTTTCACGAAACTGATGGGTGAAGTGGTGGAACCACGGCGCGACTTCATTGTCGAAAATGCCCTCAATGTCGCCAATCTGGACGTGTAGACGGCACAGCATCGCGGCGCTAGGGTCAGGACCACGGGTTTTCGGATAATCGCAGCTTTTGGGCAACATATCGCTCGGTCGTTGGCGTGATGAAAAGCTTTGTATATGTGCCTGCCCTTATTGGGGAGGCATTATGCACAGAAGCGGATTTTTTATGACGGCGTTGCTGGCGTTGCCCGTGTTGGCGCAGGCTGGCGATAGTCGTGTCGAAATCGGCACTGGCATGGCCAGCTATTATGGCGCCGAACTGGGCGGAAGCCGCACGGCGAGCGGCGAGCGTTTTGACCCTGCCGCCATGACCGCTGCCCATCGCACCTTGTCGTTCGGCAGCCGCGTTGCCGTTACAAACTTGGCCAATGGTCAGGAAGTCGTTGTCCGTATCAACGACCGCGGCCCTTGGGGTAAATCACGCATTGTGGATGTGTCCTACGCTGCAGCCAAGCAACTTGGCATGCACCGCACCGGCACTGCTAAAGTGAAGCTTGAACTGCTGGATTAAGATCTGGACCCTAAACAATCGCAGCGCGCTGCCATTCGGGTAGTTTCAGCGTTTTCATATCGTCCACACGGCGTAACTCCACCGACAGGCCAAGTTCAGGATAAGCGCACCGCTGGCGGCTAAGGTCGGCCTGTTCCAACGGCACGACCACCAGCCGCCGATTAACCTTTTGCCGCCAGTTCATGCGCGCAGTGTTTTCCTGCCCGACATAGCATCCTTTGTTAAACGACACGCCATTAAGCTCGGCGGCGTTGACCTCAAGCCATAAGCTTTGCTCGCTTCCAAGCTCTGCTGCCCCTTCAGTGATGCCCAATGCCAGCCGATGCGCGCGATATTCGGCGCTGACGTCCACATCATCTGCTGCGGGTGTGCCAATCCACCGTTCGCCCATATTGGGATGACGCGGGTCACCGATGCCATCTGCATTCCAAAAGACCGCGCAGGCCGGATCAATTGCAATCGCAATCTTGCGCCGTAACCGGTAGATCGAAAGCCGCCGAACGAGCGCTTCTGCCTGCGTGCCCTCACAATCGATCAGCACATCCTTGCCATCCGCCCATAACAGAAAATCGAACAACGCCTTGCCTTGAGGGCTCAACAGTCCTGCCCATAAGGGCATCAGAGCGGCGGTATCCTGCGTCACAAGCCCTTGCAGGAATTGCCGCACATCTTCACCAGCTTCGGTGGGGGACAAACGGACGACATAACGGTCATATAGACGGGTGTTTCGCATAGGTGACAGATAGGGGGACGAACGCTTAAAGGGAAGTCATGACCGACCAAATGATTCTATCCATCCGCCGCCCCGATGACTGGCATGTCCATTTGCGCGATAATGCCATCATGCGCAGCGTGGTGCCTTATACCGCAGCGCAATTTGCGCGCGCTATTGTCATGCCCAATCTGTCTCCGCCGGTAACGACGGTGGAAGCGGGCGCAGCCTATCGCGAAAGCATTTTGGCCGCTGTGCCCCAAGGGGTCAGCTTTACGCCTTTGATAACGGCCTATCTGACCGACGCGTCGGACGGCGAAGAACTGGCGCGTGGCTTTACCGAAGGCGTATTTACCGCCGCGAAATTATACCCCGCCCATGCAACGACCGGAAGCGCGCATGGCGTAACCAACGTCGCCAACATCATGCCCGCACTTGAACATATGGCGCGCATTGGCATGCCATTACTGATTCATGGTGAAGTCACCGATTCACATGTCGATATATTCGACCGGGAGGCGGTGTTCATCGAACGAACGCTATCAAAGCTCGTGCGCGACTTGCCTGAGCTGCGCGTCGTGTTTGAACATATCACCACGGCAGATGCGGTCGCCTTTGTCGATGATGCCAGCGATAACATCGCCGCCACGATCACGCCGCAGCATTTGCACATCAATCGCAACGCCATGTTCGAAGGTGGCATCCGCCCGCATGCGTATTGCCTGCCAGTGGCGAAGCGCGAAGTGCACAGGCTTGCCCTGCGCAAGGCCGCGACATCAGGCAGCGCCAAATATTTCCTTGGCACCGACAGCGCGCCGCATGACAAATCCGCCAAGGAAAGCGCCTGCGGCTGCGCCGGGATATTCAACGCGCCATTCGCAATGGAAAGCTATGCCGCAGTTTTTGAAGAAGAGGGCGCGCTGGACAAACTTGAAGCCTTCGCTTCCGAAAACGGCCCGCGTTTCTATCGCATGCCGCCGAATGAAGATCGCGTGACTTTGGAGCGTGTCGACACACCGGTCCCCACGTTGCTTGCGTTGGATGGCGTTTCGGTTGTGCCCTTTCACGCGGGAGAAACTTTGCGCTGGCGGTATAAGGCTTAAGCCCTCGCCGCCCGATAGGTTTTGATCGCATCGGCGCAGAATATCGCGATACTGACCCAGATCAGGATGAAGCATGCCAGCTTGGTCGTGCTCAACGGCTCGCCATAGGCATAGACACCCAATAAAAACACAATCGACGGCGCGATATACTGGACGAAGCCAAGGCTGGCATAACTCATCCGCCGCGCCGCCGTTGCAAACATCAACAGCGGGATTGCCGTGACTGCGCCTGCCAGGATCAACAGCCCGGATGTGGTGAAATCATCGCCGAACCCGCCAGTGCCAGCCTGCGCATACCAGAACACCGCGCCAAGCGATAAGGGCGCAAGCAACGTCGTTTCAATGGCGAGACCAGGTACAGAGCCAACGGGCGTTATTTTACGGATGAGACCGTATAGGGCAAAGCTGAGGGCCAAGGATACCGAGACCCACAATGTGTCGAGCGCATCGCCGATGAGGATAGCAACGCCAATGGCGGCGACCGCAACAGCTACCATTTGCAGCGGGCGAAGCCGCTCACCCAGAAACACCCGCCCGAGAAGCACGTTCACCAAGGGATTAAGATAATAACCCAGGCTGGCGGCCAATATGTGATCGGTGGAAACAGCCCAAATATAGATGAGCCAATTGATCGCAATCAACGTCGCTGAGGCGAGCAGGTTCCGTAAGTGCGCCTTGTGCCGGAAAATACCACCATATTCGTGCAACTGATTGCGAAACGCCATGATGACGAGCAGCAAGGGGATCGACCATAAGATCCGCTGCGCCACGATGGCTATTGGCGGCACATGGCTCAAGAGCTTAAAATATGCAGGCACGAAGCCCCATATCAGATAGGCCGATATCGCATAAGGCAGGCCGCTGGCCTGCTCGGTTTTTTTATCATCCGCCATGTTTTGAAGTCACCGCCCTCCATTGAGGGTCAGATAATCCCGCCGCCAATCCAGAGGCGAAGGGCGCAAATCGCCATGACCACCAGACAAAAATTACGGCCGCCATTTTTCTCCGAGATAAGCCCGAACACCGCGCCAACGCCGGCGATCAAGATGATGAACCAGTTCAGCCAACCCAGCAGCGGGATAATCCCGATGAAAGCCAGAATAAGGGCAATGAGGCCCAGTAGGATCGCGATGATGTTTGCCATGTGCGGACTGTGGCGCGTTTTGGGTGGCGTGGCAAGTAAAGGCCTTCGTCCCATACGCAATCGCGGCCACAAAACATGAAGATGACAAGAGCTCAGCCTGTTTCCAAGCCAAGCCTCTTTGCCTTCATGCGTTTCTAGGGTCAGGACCACTTAAATCCACCTTCGCGGCGTCAAAATGGCAAAGATGTCGAAGGAAAATGTCCGCCGCAGGCAGTCATTCTGCCTGCAAGGGCATTTTGCTTTGAGATCAAAGCCATTTTGACGTCCTTCGGATTTGACCCATACTGTCCATTGCCACGTTGGCAAGCTTGGACTTAGAACCACTAAGTCCTGCGCTTGCCGCCTGGCACTGAACAGTATGGCCTCAAACCGCGAAGGTGGATTTAAGTGGTCCTGACCCCAGGCGTTAGCGCCATTGGTCGAGGCCCCTATAGTCGATATCCACAACACGGCCCTGCTCAACCGTGCACGTGAACCGTCCCTTGTCATATCCGCGCCCGTACGCATTGGCGTCGTAGCGATTATAGCGGTCGTTGCCATAGGCATTGTAGCCGCGCCCGCCATCTTGGACGACAACATTGCCGTTCACGCGATAGCCGTAACGCGTGCGCTGAATATCACGGATTTGCGTGACTTCCGAACGGCTATAGCCATTTGCCCAGCGTTCAACATTGTTAACGCATTGGTTGACGGCATTACGGCTATTTCCGCTGCGATAGGCATTGCTGCGATAGGCATTGGGATAGCCAGCACGATTATAGTCATAATTGCCGCCATCATTATAACGGTCATTATTGCCAGCGGAGAGCAAAGCGGCCAAGCCACCGAGCACAACTGCTCCAGCTATAATCTCGCCAGCGCTGATTCCGTCGCGATGACGGTCATAGCGATCCTGCGCTTGAGCGGGGGCACCGACGCTAACCAAAACTGCCGCAGCAGCTCCGGCTCCAAGCAAGCTTTTGGCTATGTATTTCATCTTCATTCTCCTGGTCGGGCGCAGTCATTTCTGGCCGATGGAGACGAAATAGCCGATTCGGTTTGACCGGATGCTGAATTGACTTGTCAGCATCCGTTCATCAAAATTAGCATTTTTATGAACAATTATTCGGTCAGCTTCAGACCCGTCCATTTTGCGAGGAATGCATAAATGTCCGAATATTCGTCGATCACCTTGTCGGTTGGTTTGCCCGACCCGTGGCCCGCTCGGCTTTCAATACGGATGATTTTTGGTTTGCTGCCGGTCTCTGCGGCTTGAAGCGCGGATATATATTTGAAGCTATGTCCCGGAACCACGCGATCATCGGTGTCAGCGGTCGACACAATCACGGCCGGATATTCGACCCCAGATTTGATGTTGTGATAGGGCGAATAAGTCATCTGCATTTTGAAATCGGCTTCCTTGCTGGGATAGCCATAATCGTCGACCCAGTAACGACCGGCGGTAAACCGGTCAAAGCGAACCATGTCCATGACACCGACGGCGGCATGTCCCGCCGCAAATAGATCGGGCCGCTGGTTCAGCGATGCACCGACCAGCAAGCCACCATTGGAGCGGCCTTCGATTGCAATCTTGCCCTTGGCCGAAATGCCGCTGGCGATCAGATATTCCGCCGCCGCTGCAAAATCGTCAAAGACATTTTGCTTGTTCATCAGGCGGCCGGCATCATGCCAAGGCTTGCCATATTCCCCGCCGCCGCGAATGTTTGCGAGCGCAAATACGCCACCAGACTGGAGCCATGCCATCCGCGTTGCCGAATATGTCGGCGTCTGCGAAATGTTGAACCCGCCATAAGAATATAACAATGTCGGCGCGCCTTGGGACAGGTCAAGGTCCTTCTTATGCACGATGAACATCGGAATCTTCGTGCCGTCCTTTGATGGGTAAAATATTTGTGAAACGGAGAAATCTTGCGGGTTGAAGCTCAACTTCGGTTGCGCAAATGGTGCCGATGTCCCGCTGTTGCTGTCAAATCGGTAGACGGCGCCCGGCTGATTAAAGCTGGAGAAGCCATAAAATGTTTCCGCGTCGCCTGGTGTGCCGGAAAAGCCGCTGGCCGTTCCAATCGCGTTTAGTTCGATTTCCTGAACAGGCTGCCCTGTAAGGTCCGTCATCAGTGCCATCGATTTGGCGTCCTTGATGTACGACAAGATCATACGATTGCCAACGATTTGCACCCGGGACAGCGTTTCTGCGCGCTCCGGAATAACATCGGTAAATACGGGCGTGTTCGCTCCGAGGTCAACGCGCACAACCTTAAGCTTTGGCGCATCCTTGTTGGTGGTGAACCACAATATGTTGCCCATGCCTTCGATAAGGCCCCAGTCATGATCGAGTCCCTTGACCAAAGGCTGCGCCTTCCAAGTGGGGTTTTTCCCAAGCGGCATCACGTGCAGCTCATATTTCTCATCCGTGCCCGACGAGGTGGTAATTACCACCCATTTGCCGTCATGCGTCACCTGCGCGCTGTGCCCATATTCGGGCTTTTCGGGCGTTGCGTAAATCGCTTTGTCTTCCGACTGTGGGGTGCCAATTTTGTGAAAGTAAACCGTCTGATTGTAGTTCAACTGCTGAAACGCCGCGCCTTCTTGTGGTTCGGCGAAACGCGAATAGAGAAATCCTTCATTCCCAACCCAGCTGATATTCGTGAATTTGGCCCATTTGATTTCGTCGGCCAGAACTTTGCCGGTCGCGGTATCCAGCACCTTGATTGTGCGCCAGTCGGAACCACCGTCCTGAATGGCATAAGCGAGCAGCTTGCCATTTTTCGAGGGCACCCAGCTATCCAGCGCCGTCGCGCCATCCTTTGCCCAGCCATTCGGGTCCAACAACACGCGGTCAGCCCCCGTGAGGCCTTTGCGCACATATAAAACCGACTGGTTTTGCAACCCGTCATTTTTGTTAAAGAAATAATAGCCACCCGCCTTTTCAGGCAGGCCAAAACGTTCATAATCGAACAGCTTCTTCATCCGGTCGGCAAGTATTTTCTTGCCCGGTAAAGTTTCCAGATAAGCGTCGGTGACGGCATTTTGTGATTTTACCCAATTGGCGACTTCGGCATTGACGCGGACATCATCCTCAAGCCAGCGATAGGGGTCAGCCACCTTTACGCCGAACTGTTCATCGACGACATTGACGGTCTTGGTTTTCGGATAGACTAGGCCGGCAGGGGAGTCGGCGGTTGCCGCGCCCTTGGCTATAGCCACTGAAGAAATTGGCGTCATCATGACGGCAGCCCCAAGCAAAAATACACTTCGCATAATTTCATTTCCCCAACTCTCGGATATCGTTTTTTAGAACTATAGCGTCGGGCGATGAACGCCAACCATATTGCGCGCCATCCGCGCGTTAAAATCGCAACTTCGTCGAATTCATTGGTCAGGTGTCGCCCATGGTTGAGATGCTTAACAAGGGGTATGTTACAGGCGCAAGGTCTAAGCCCGCGCATGAGGCAAATGAAAAGGGCGGCACCCTTTCGGATACCGCCCTTTCAAATTTCTACGGTGAGGCGAGCTTACTCGCTGTCGTCCATCACTTCAACCGGACCGCTGTCTTGGCCCTTGGCATCGACATTGCGGTCAACAAGCTCAATAACGCCCATTGGTGCCGCGTCCGAACCACGGAAGCCAGCCTTGATCACGCGGCTGTAACCACCGCTACGGTCGGCGTAGCGTGTTGCCAGCTCGTCAAACAATTTCACCAACTGCGTGTCATCCATCAAACGGCTCATCGCGAGGCGACGGTTGGACAGGCCACCCTTTTTCGCAAGCGTAATCAGCTTTTCGATATAGGGGCGCAGTTCCTTCGCCTTTGGCAAAGTCGTCTTGATTTGTTCGTGCTTAATCAGCGACGCTGCCATGTTGCGAAGCATCGCGGTACGGTGCGACGTGGTACGCTGCAGCTTACGGTGGCCAACTTTATGGCGCATGTCTTTTTCCTTCGTTCGTAGGGGGGCCGTATTAGGTACCCCAATCCTGGCCCGCTTGAGGGGGAAGCCTTTGCCCTTTATTGCCTCGCCCCTTTAGGGGAGAGGCAGTGAGACTTGCGCGTTTACGCGCTAGTCGCAGCGGTGTGGGGCGTTGGAGCGTAGCAATACGCCGATATACCTCACCCCAACCCCTCCCCTAAAGGGAAGGGGCATGAGTTCGATTTAGCCCAAAAGCTCTTGTTCGAGCTTCTTGGCCATTTCTTCGATATTTTCTGGCGGCCATCCGGGAATGTCCATGCCAAGGCGAAGACCCATCGATGACAATACTTCCTTAATCTCGTTCAGCGACTTGCGGCCGAAATTAGGTGTACGCAACATTTCGGCTTCGCTCTTCTGAACAAGGTCGCCAATGTAGATGATATTGTCGTTCTTGAGGCAGTTTGCGCTGCGCACGGACAATTCCAACTCATCGACCTTCTTGAGAAGGTAACGGTTAAGCTGGTTAGCATCCGATTCTTCGGAAGAAGCCGAAGGTGCAGCCATGCCGATCATAGGCGACGACGCGGCCATCGAATCTTCGAAATGCACGAACACTTGCAACTGATCCTGAAGGATACGGGCGGCATAAGCCACGGCGTCTTCTGGCGTTACGGTGCCATCGGTTTCAATGGTCAGCGAAAGCTTGTCATAGTCCAATTCTTGCCCGATGCGGGCGTTGTCGACCTTATACGCCACCTGACGCACCGGTGAATACAGGCTATCAACTGGGATCAGTCCGATTGGTGCATCTGCGGGACGGTTGGCGACTGCAGGAACATAGCCCTTGCCGCTGTCGGCAGTGATTTCCATGTTCAACGTAGCGCCATCATCCAAATGGCAGATGATGAGGTCAGGGTTCATCACTTGGATGTCGCCCGATACCGCAATATCGCCAGCGGTTACAGCGCCAGGGCCAGTGGCCGAAAGCTGAAGACGCTTGGGGCCTTCGCCTTCCATCTTCAACGCGACCTGTTTGATATTCAAAACAATGTCCGTGACATCTTCGCGCACGCCAGCAAGCGACGAGAATTCGTGCAACACATTCTCGATCTTGATCGACGTGATCGCTGCGCCCTGCAACGATGAAAGCAATACGCGACGCAGCGCGTTGCCGAGCGTCAAGCCAAAGCCACGCTCAAGCGGCTCGGCAACAAAGACAGCCTTACGCTTCGCATCGCTACCTGACTTGAGTTCAAGTGCGTTGGGCTTTTTCAGTTCCTGCCAGTTCTTGATATTGACGGACATGGATTTCCCCTTGGGTTTTGCAAAACCGGCAGTTTGGTGCACCGTGCCGGGTCGCGGGTAAAAGAAGGAACGACTGAACAGCCGCCCCTGAAACGAATACTTAGACGCGCCGACGCTTGGAAGGACGAACGCCATTATGCGGGATCGATGTCACGTCGCGAATCGAGGTGATGGTGAAACCCACCGCCTGCAAAGCGCGTAGCGCGGATTCACGACCTGAACCCGGCCCCTTCACTTCGACTTCCAACGTGCGAACGCCATGTTCAGCAGCTTTCTTGCCCGCATCTTCTGCGGCAACCTGCGCTGCGTAAGGGGTCGACTTGCGGCTGCCCTTGAAACCCATGGTCCCTGCCGAAGACCAGCTAATCGCGTTGCCTTGGGCATCGGTGATCGTGATCATCGTGTTGTTAAAGCTGGCATTGACGTGCGCGACGCCTGCCGAGATATTTTTGCGCTCCCGCTTTTTAATGCGCTGTGGTTCGCGTGCCATATTGAAATCCTAATCTTACAAAACCGTTGTGTGCCTCCGGCGGAGAAATAAAATTCAGTCCCCCGGACTGTTTTTATTTCTTCTTGCCCGCGATTGCCTTGGACTTGCCCTTACGGGTGCGCGCATTGGTATGCGTGCGCTGACCACGGACGGGAAGGCCCTTACGATGGCGAAGGCCACGGTAGCAGGCGAGATCCATCAAACGCTTGATGTTCATCGATGTGTTGCGGCGAAGATCGCCTTCTACGGTGTAGCCCGCATCGATAGTTTCGCGGATTTGCAGAACTTCGGCATCCGAAAGATCCTGCACACGACGGCTATGATCAATTCCCAGTTTCGTCGCGATTTCGACGGCTTTAGTGCGGCCGATACCGTGAATGTAGGTAAGCGCAATGATCACGCGCTTGTTGGTTGGAATGTTAACTCCGGCAATACGTGCCAATTTATGTACTCCTGCTCCACAGGTGCCCCCGAAAGGACAAACCCTATCTCAACGCTGATGATATCCCGAAACGCACAAAAACAGCCGACGCATAAATGCGCTGCTGGCTGTACCAGAGGTCCGGAATTAGCCGCGCCTTACGGTGAGTCGCGCGCGCTGTCAAGGCCAGAGGCGCGCTATCCCTTGCCTTTGGTCTTGGTTTTGCCATCGCTGGCATTTTCTTCGATGAACTCGATGATCCTGCCTGCAATATCCTTACCGCTGGCCTTTTCAATGCCCTCGAGCCCCGGCGAGCTGTTTACTTCCATGATAACCGGGCCGTGATTGGATCGGAGCATATCGACGCCTGCGACATTCAGGCCCATTGCCCGGGCGGCGCGGACGGCGGTTGACCGCTCCTCAGGTGTAATCTTGATTGATGAAGCCGTACCGCCGCGATGCAGGTTTGAACGAAAATCGCCCTCGGCGCCCTGGCGCTGCATGGAAGCGACGACCTTGTTGCCAATCACAAAGCAACGGATGTCGGTGGCATTGGCCTCTTTGATGAATTCCTGCACCAGGATGTTAACATTTGCACCGCGAAAGGCCTCGATAACCGAACGCGCCGATTTCTCGGTTTCGCCCAAGACCACGCCAATGCCTTGCGTGCCTTCAAGCAATTTTATGACGACGGGCGCACCGCCCACCATCTGGATCACTTCGTCGGTCTGGCGCGGGTCATGGGCAAAGGCGGTCACAGGCAGGCCCAGCCCCTTGCGCGCCAAAATCTGTAATGACCGCAATTTGTCCCGCGAACGGCCAATGGCAACACTTTCATTCAGCGACCACACATTCATCATTTCGAACTGGCGCAAAACGGCAAGTCCATAAAAGGTAATGGACGCGCCGATACGCGGAATGACCGCGTCATATTTGCCAAGTTTTGCGCCCTGATAATAAACTTCGGGCCGATGTGAGGTGATATTCATCGTCACCCGTAAGGTGTTTAAGATGTCGATCTCGTGGCCGCGCGCTTGCGCCGCTTCAACAAGACGTTGGTGGGAATACAGATTGGCATTTCTTGCCAGCATTGCGATTTTCATATGCCTATGCTTCCTTCATCGGCGGGTTTTCCCAACACCCACCGCCGCCCGCTATTCACGAGAAAGCCGCGCCTTAACGCCCGCCGACCAATTAGCAAGGGAAAGGCCATTGATCGCCGGTTCGCCAAGGTGAGCTGCCCGTTCCAGCACAGTTTACCAAAACAAAATTGCGCGGAGATGACATAGCGGTCTTGTCGTTCACCGTTGGATGACCGCACCATGCGGCGGTCAATAACGGGGGCTTCATAACGCTGGGGTTTTTCACCCGCATTCAGCCGGAACCAGAATTCGACATAAGGTTTGCCGTCGCGCAAAATGGGCTTAATCCGCGTTGCGTGAATCGAAGATGTCGCAGCACCGGTGTCCATTTTGGCATGCACTTGTGAAAGGCCAAGACTTGGCACATCAACCATCTCGCACCAGCCTATTTCGATTTTGTTGCCGGATTTCGGGCTACGTCCCCCCGTCCGCAATTAACTTTTCCCCGTTTGAGGCGACTCACTTGCGGAGACATCTTCGTCAGGCTTCGCAGTGCTGACTTCAGACGCTTCGTCAGAGGCTGCTTCCTCAATCGTCTCAATATCGAGCTTGAAGCTATCTACCTTGGGTATTTCCGTCCCTGCGGGAGCGAAGGGCAACAGCATGTTTTTAAACTGCTCGCCCAGCACTTTATCAACAGCAGGTGCGATTTCCGATACTTTGTAGCGCATGTAACCACCCACTACATAAGAAAAGCTAACGCGCGTAGCCGCATTGTCCTTGGCAGGCTCCATAGCGACGGTGAGCGTACCAATCACAGCCTCCGACTGCAGCGGACCGAGCGCGCCTTGCATGCGCAATACTTTGCCCGGCTGCACAAATATAACACGCATATGCTCGACGCTACCGACGGTCTTCAGCTTGCCATTTTCGTCGGCGTCCTGAAACAGCTCGCAAAAACAACCATTGGCTTGTGCATCAATATAAAAACCTGCGCTTGACCCCGACCAGCTATGCGCTTTGTTCCAATAGTCCTTCGGTGAAAGGAGGCGTTTCCAGATTTCCGCAGGCGTCGCGTTCACGGTCGCAATATGAACCGAGTTAAAGCCCGTATCTGACGCAGCTTTAACTTCAGCGAAGGCTGGAGAGGACATTGCCGCGAGAAGGACGGCGGGAAAGAGGACGCTTTTCATGCGAAAGGTCTAGCCCCGATTCTACGGAAATAAAAGTCTCGTTCATTTTAGGTAGAATTGTCAATTCCGACTGTACTGCGTGAACGCCCGGGGGTCCTGCTGACACAGAGATGACGGGGGTCAGTCGATAATAGCGTCGATGGCGTCGGTCACGTCATCAATCGATGCCATGCCATCAACCCGGCTGACTAGGCCACGTGCGTCGTACAGAGGCAAAATCGGTTCGGTCTTTGCACGATATTCCGCCATGCGGGTCCGCACTGTTTCCTCATTGTCATCTGGACGGCGCTTGAATTCATGCGCACCGCATTTGTCGCAGGTGCCCGCAACAACCGGTTGCTTGAAAACGTCATGATAGCCGTCGCCACAATTCGCGCAGGTGTAGCGGCCAACCACGCGTTCAACCAACGCATCTTCGTCAACGACGAGTTCAACAACATGGTCAAGCGTCCGGTTGCGCGCCGAAAGCAAACCATCCAACAACGCTACTTGAGGCGCAGTGCGCGGATATCCGTCGAAGATGAGGCCCTTATCGGCGGGAATGGCGTCCATATGTTTGCCAAGGATTTCCGCCATCAACTCGTCGGGAAACAATTTCCCGGCCTTCATGATTTCATCCGCCATTTTGCCGACATCCGAACCAGCCTTAACCGCCGCACGAAGGATGTCGCCAGTGGACAATTGGACCATGCCATATTTCGTCACCAGAAATGCAGCCTGTGTGCCCTTGCCTGCGCCCGGAGGCCCCAAAAGGATGATATTCATGAAACGTTTCCCCGATTCGTTTCGATGTCGCACCGTTTAGCGGGTGCGTCCACCCTTCAGCTTCGCCTTTTTCAGCAGGTCACCATATTGATGCGCGAGCAAATGGCTCTGTATCTGAGAGATCGTGTCGATGGTGACGTTCACCAGAATAAGAAGACTGGTTCCGCCAATGGCAAAGAATTGCTGCTGCCCCGTCTGTGCCATCACATAATCCGGTAGCAAACAAACCAATGTCAGATAGGCTGCGCCAAGCACCGTGATACGCGTGAGCACATAATCCAGATAAGATTCGGTGTTTTTACCAGGGCGGATACCGGGGATGAAGCCACCGGCCTTTTTAAGATTCTCCGACGTCTCTTCCGGATTGAACACCACCGCAGTGTAGAAAAAACAGAAGAAGATGATGCCAAGACCGTAAAGCGCCAAATATACCGGTTGCCCATGGGCAAGATATTGGTTCAGCGAAATCACGAAGTCACCCATGGCGCTTTCGCCCGCAACCTTGTTACCGCCCAATTGCGTGATCGTAATCGGCAAGAGCAGCAGCGACGAAGCGAAGATGGGCGGAATAACGCCGGCTGTATTGATTTTCAAAGGAAGGTGGCTGCGGTCCGCCTGCATCATCCCACGCTGCGTTGCGCGCTTGGGATATTGAATAAGCACCCGGCGCTGGCCACGCTCCATGAAGCAGATCAACAGCGTCAGGCTTACGAACATCGCGAGAAACCCTACAATGACGAACCCGCTGATCGATCCTGTACGGCCGCCTTCCAGCAATTGCGCGAACAAACGCGGCATTTGCGCGACGATACCCGCCATGATGATGAGCGAAATGCCGTTCCCGATACCCCGCGACGTGATTTGTTCACCCAGCCACATGAGGAACATAGTGCCGCCAATAAGGCTGATAGTTGCGACAATGCGGAACATCAGGCCCGGTTCGACCACGGCGCCAATGCCATTGGCGGCCGCAAGGCTTTCGAGACCGGCGGCAAGGAAATAGCCCTGCACCGCAGTCAGGAACACTGTGCCATAACGCGTATATTGGTTCAGCTTCTTGCGCCCGCTCTCGCCCTCTTTCTTGATCGCGGCAAGCGTTGGCGACAGGGATGCAGCAAGCTGCACCACAATCGAAGCGGTGATATAAGGCATAACGCCAAGCGCGATGAGGCTCATCCGCTCAAGGCTACCGCCCGAGAAGGTATTGAAAATGTCGAGAACGCCACCAGCGGCATTATTGGCATATAAAGCCGCTTGGGCGACAGGATCGACACCAGGCAATGGCACGAAGCTTAATAAACGGAATATGATGAGCGCGCCTATGGTAAACCAAATGCGGTTCTTCAGCTCTGTTGCCTGCCCGAACTTCGATAGATTGAGGTTCGAGGCCATTTGGTCGGCCCTAGATGCCATGATATTCGTTCCTTGGTTCCGGATTGACGCCGAACGCAATTTGCGTGCGCATCGGCTTAATCCCAAAAATTACGCCTGACTATATCCGGACGGCCCCCAGAAATGTCAAACCCCGCCTGCCCATATCGGGAAGCGGGGCTGGCATGACAAGAGCGAAGTCGTCGCCTTAGTCTTATTTCTTAGCCGCAGCTTCTTTAGCAGCGTTCTTGACGGAAGATTTCTTTGCAGCCGCCTTTTCCGAAGCCGAAACCTTGGTCAGAACATCAACCTTGCCGCCTGCCTTTTCAACAGCTTCAATCGCTGCCTTTGACGCGCCAGCTACCGAGAAGTTTACCTTGGCGGTCAGTTCACCCTTTGCAAGCAGACGAACGCCATCTTTACCGCCACGCGCAAGGCCAGCGGCCTTCAATGCGGCGTGGTCAACAACAGCCTTGATGTCGATTTTCTTGGCGTCGATGAACTTCTGAATCATACCCAGATTTACTTCGGCATGGTCCTTGGCGAAGATATTGTTAAAGCCGCGCTTTGGAATACGCATGTGAAGTGGCATCTGGCCGCCTTCAAATCCGTTGATTGAAACACCCGAACGGCTGGTCTGACCCTTTTGGCCGCGGCCTGAGGTTTTGCCCTTGCCTGAACCGATACCACGGCCAACGCGCATACGACGATGGCGTGCGCCTTCGTTATCTTTAATGTCATTCAATTTCATGTCGTGCACTCGCTTTCGCTTTAATTCGCGCTAATGTTATCAGTCCTGAATTTGGACCATGTGACGAACTGTGCGGATCATTCCGCGCACTTCGGCAGTGTCTTCGATTTCGACAACGCGGTTCATCTTGTCAAGGCCAAGGCCTTTCAAAGTTGCGCGCTGCGAAGCGGGACGACGGATCGGCGAACCGGTCTGCTTAATCTTAATCTTCGCCATATCGATTACTCCGCAATAGCTTCTGCGTCGGCTTCAGCAGTTTTGCTGCCACCGCGACCAAGAAGGTCGGCGATTTTCTTGCCGCGACGCTGCGCTACCGACTTGGGGCTCGTCTGTTCAGACAAAGCCGCAAAAGTAGCACGGATCATGTTATATGGGTTCGACGTGCCGACCGACTTGGTCACAACGTCCGCAACGCCAAGGCTTTCGAAGACGGCACGCATTGGGCCACCTGCGATGATGCCGGTACCCGCAGGTGCCGAACGCAATGTCACCTTGCCCGCGCCAAAATGGCCCTTGCCGTCATGGTGCAAGGTGCGGCCATCTTTCAATACAACGCGGATCATCGATTTCTTCGCAGCAGCAGTTGCCTTGTTAATGGCTTCTGGCACCTCGCGCGCCTTGCCATGTCCAAAGCCTACGCGACCCTGGCCATCGCCCACAACTACCAGTGCAGCAAAACCAAAGCGCTTACCGCCCTTAACTGTTTTCGAAACGCGGTTGATGTGGACGAGCTTCTCGATCGTGCCATCATCTTCTTCCTGAACTGGGCGACGATCATTGTTGTTACGACCACGGCCACCGCCGCTACCGCCACCACGATTGTCACCGCCGCCACGACCGCCGCGACCGCGACGCTGGCCTTCAGGAGCGGCTGATTCAGGTGCTGCACCATCAGTGACGGGCGCAGTGCTTTCAGTGTTTTCAGCCATCATTAGAACTCCAATCCGCCTTCGCGCGCTGCATCTGCAAGCGCTTTGACGCGACCGTGAAACAGGAACCCGCCACGATCAAATACCACGCTGGAAATGCCAGCCTTCTTGGCAGCTTCGGCTACCCGCTTGCCAACGTCCGCAGCAGCTTCGGTTGTCGAGCCGTTCTTCGCCTTCACGTCCTTGTCGAGAGTCGAAGCGGACGCAATGGTCGCACCCTGCGAATCGTCAATGACTTGCGCGTAGATGTGCCGGCCAGTGCGGTGCACGGAAAGACGCGGACGTCCAGCAACCTGCGCCCGCAACTTGGAGCGAACGCGCTGACGGCGACGTGCAAAGAGAGACAGTTTTGCCATTATTTCTTCTTCCCTTCCTTGCGGAAGATATATTCGCCGCGGTACTTGATGCCCTTGCCCTTATAAGGCTCTGGCTTCCTCCAGCGGCGAATTTCGGCAGCAACCTGCCCAACCTTCTGCTTGTCGATACCTGAAATTTCCACCGTGGTGTTATCAGGCGTCTTGATTTCGATGCCCTCAGGGATCGCGAAGTCAACATCATGGCTGTAGCCAAGTTGCAACTTCAACATCTTGCCCTGGCTGTTGGCACGATAACCAACGCCGGTGATTTCAAGCACCTTGGTAAAGCCCTCTGTCACACCGGTGACCAAATTCTGCACCAACGTCCGCTGCATGCCCCAAAAGGCGCGTGCCGCTTTGCTGCTGTTCGCAGGCTTCACCAAGAGGCCATCATCCTGCATCTCGTAGGAGATCAGGTCGCTCATCGGCATTTTCAGTTCGCCCTTCGGCCCTTTGACCGACAGCGTGCCCGCTTCCATGCTGGCGGTAACGCCCGCAGGAATGGGGACAGGTTTCTTACCAATGCGGCTCATTAGAATACCTCCGCCAGGATTTCGCCGCCGACATTCTGTGCACGCGCTTCGGCGTCCGACAGAACGCCCTTGGGCGTCGAAACGATGGTGATACCAAGGCCGTTGCGGATAACCGGAAGCTCCTGGCTTCCTGAATATACGCGGCGACCTGGCTTTGAAACACGGGCGACATGCTGAATAGCAGGCGCGCCTTCGAAATATTTCAGCTCAATGCGAATGCCCTTATGTGCACCCAAGGCTTCTTCGCTGTAACCACGAATATAGCCTTCACGCTGCAACACATCGAGAACGCGGGTCCGCAAGCTGGACGCTGGCGAGACTACAGAGTCTTTCTTCGCCCGCTGGCCGTTGCGGATACGGGTGAGCATATCACCCAAAGGATCGGTCATTGCCATCTATCTTATCCTTACCAGCTCGACTTCGTAACGCCCGGGATCATGCCCTTATTGGCAAGATTACGCAGTTCGATACGGTTCAGCTTGAATTTACGGTACACGCCGCGAGGACGCCCGGTGGTTTCGCAACGGTTGCGCACGCGGTGCGGGTTACCATTACGAGGAATTTCAGCCATTTTCAGGCGAGCGATCAAACGCTCGCTATCATCAAGCGACTGGTCTTTCGCCATCGCTTTGAGCTTTGCGTAGCGACCGGCATATTTCTTAGCCAGCTTCTTGCGACGCTCGTTCTTGTTTATGGAGCTCAGTTTAGCCATTATGCAGCCGCCTTTTCATCAGCTTCTTCTACTGGGAACGGGAAGCCGAACAGCTTAAGCAGTTCGCGCGCCTCGTCATCCGAGTTTGCCGAAGTCGTTACGATCACATCCATTCCGCGCACCACGTCGATGGCGTCATAGCTGATTTCTGGGAAAATGATCTGTTCCTTAAGACCCATGGCGAAGTTGCCACGACCATCAAAGCTCTTTGGGTTCAGGCCGCGGAAATCGCGAATACGTGGCATCGCGATCGTAACCAAACGGTCAAGGAATTCATACATCTGGGCACCGCGCAGCGTTACTTTCACGCCGATTGGCATGCCTTCACGCAGCTTAAAACCAGCGATCGACTTCTTCGCCTTGGTGATCACCGGCTTTTGACCAGCAATCAGTTCCATTTCAGCAAGAGCGGTCGTAACCTTCTTCTTGTCCTGCGACCCTTCGCCCACACCCATGTTGAGTGTGATCTTATCGATCTTTGGAACAGCAAAGCGGTTTGTATAACCGAATTTTTCAGTCAGACCCTTTACAACGGTTTCGTCGTACAGCTTCTTCATGCGAGGCGTGTATTTAGTATCAGCCACTGATCGTCTCCCCGGACTTCACGGCCACACGGACCTTCTTGCCGTCTTTGGTTTCCACGCGAACGCGCGTTGCCTTGCCGGTCTTGGGATCCGCCAAAGCCACATTCGAAATGTGCAGCGGAGCTTCGAAGCGGTCGAGACCGCCCTGCGGGTTGGCCTGCGAAGCTTTCCGGTGACGCACAGCGATGTTGACGCCAGAAACGACGACTTTGCTGTCCTTAGGCATCACGGCGGTTACTTCGCCAGATTTGCCCTTGTCTTTACCGGCAAGCACGACGACCGTGTCACCCTTTTTGATTTTTGCCAGAGCCATTGTTATAGCACCTCCGGTGCCAAGCTGATGATTTTCATGTGGTTCTTGGCACGCAGTTCGCGAACAACTGGTCCGAAAATACGTGTGCCAATCGGCTCCTTGTTGTTACCGATAAGCACAGCAGCGTTAGAGTCGAAGCGAATGACCGAGCCATCGGCACGGCGGATGTCTTTGCGGGTGCGAACGATAACGGCCTTATGCACGTCACCCTTCTTCACCTTACCACGCGGCGCAGCTTCCTTGATCGACACCACGATGATGTCGCCAACGCCAGCCACGCGACGCTTGGAACCGCCAAGCACCTTAATGCACTGAACGCGCTTTGCGCCGCTGTTGTCCGCAACATCGAGGTTGGATTGCATCTGAATCATGGGATCAATCCTCCGTTGTTGCTGCGACCGGGGCTACAGCGGCATCAGCCACCAAGCGCCAGGTCTTGTTCTTGGAAATCGGCGCACACTCTTCGATGCGGACGACCTGGCCCTCTTTGACGACGTTGTTTTCGTCATGGGCGTGATACTTCTTTGTGCGACGGATGATCTTGCCGTAAAGCGGGTGCTTCACTTTGCGCTCGACCAGAACGACAATCGTCTTGTCATTCTTGTCGGAGACCACCGTCCCGGTGAGAATACGTTTTGGCATGGGTAGCTCCTTATGCCGTCTTTGCGGCGGCGCGCTGGCGCTCACCCTGCAGGGTTTTGATGCGGGCGATGTCACGACGCACTTCACGCACACGTGCCGGCTTTTCCATCTGGCCAGTGGCCGATTGGAAACGCAGGTTAAACGCTTCGCGCTTCAATTCGCCGAGCTGAACAGCAAGCTGATCGTCGCTCCTAACGCGGAGATCTTCGGTTTTGCTCATCTTATGATGCTCCCAGATGCGAGGTGTCGCCGAGACGCGCCACGACCTTGGTCTTGATTGGCAGTTTCATGGCTGCACGCTGGAATGCGACAGCTGCGATTGGACCAGGAACACCGTCGAGTTCAAACATGATGCGGCCAGGCTTAACCTTGGCTGCCCAATATTCGACCGAACCCTTGCCCTTACCCTGACGAACTTCGGCAGGCTTTTTCGTGACTGGCACGTCCGGGAAGATGCGGATCCACAAACGTCCCTGACGCCTGATATGACGTGTAATCGCGCGGCGGGCCGCTTCGATCTGACGTGCAGTAATCCGCTCTGGCTCAAGCGCCTTCAGGCCGTATGAACCGAAGTTCAGGTCAGACCCGCCCTTGGCTTCGCCCTTGATACGTCCCTTGAACTGCTTACGGAACTTTGTTTTCTTTGGTTGCAACATATCTAGTTCCTAACCTTTAGCGGCGGTCAGACTGCGGACGGACGCCGGAAGTCTGCGCTTCCATCATCAGCCGGTCAGTTGCCATTGGGTCATGACCCAAGATTTCGCCTTTGAAGATCCAGCATTTAATGCCGATGATGCCATAAGCAGTCAGCGCTTCGGCTTCGGCATAGTCAATGTTGGCACGAAGGGTATGTGCAGGCACGCGGCCTTCGCGGTATGATTCAACGCGGGCAATTTCTGCGCCGCCCAAACGACCACCGCAGGTGATCTTGATGCCTTCTGCACCCAAACGCATGGCTGACTGCATCGCGCGCTTCATGGCGCGACGGAAAGCGATACGGCGGATAAGCTGGTCAGCAATGCCTTGCGCTACGAGCTTTGCGTCAACTTCCGGCTTGCGGATTTCAACGATGTTCAACGACACTTCAGCGGTTGTGAACTTGTTGATCAGCTTTTTCAGCTTTTCAATGTCCGCGCCCTTCTTGCCGATGATCACGCCGGGACGTGCTGCGTAGATTGAAACGCGGCAGTTTTTGGCAGGACGCTCGATAACGACCTTTGAAATCGCTGCTTGTGGCAGTGTTTCAAAGATGAACTTGCGAATTTTGATATCTTCCAGAAGCATGCGGCCATATTCCGCACCTTCGGCGTACCAACGGCTATCCCAAGTCCGGTTGATTTGCAGGCGAAGCCCGATTGGATTTGATTTCTGACCCATGACTTATGCCTCTTCTTGCTGTTCGCGCACAACGATACGCAGACGGCTGAATGGTTTAACGATCCGGCTCGACTTGCCGCGGCCGCGGGCCATGAAACGCTTCATGGTCAGCGCCTTGCCAACGCTTGCCTCGGCGACAACAAGGCTGTCGACGTCAAGATTGTGGTTGTTTTCGGCGTTGGCGATGGCGGATGCCAGAACCTTGCGCACGTCATCCGCCATTCCCTTGGTAGAGAATTTCAGGATGTTGAGCGCGTCTTCGGCTTTCTTGCCACGGATCAGCGCGGCAACGAGACCAAGCTTCTGAGCCGAACCACGGATGGTTGTGCCCACTGCCAGTGCTTCATTGTCGGCGACACGACGGGGTGCGGATGCCTTACCCATTAGCGTTTGCCCTTCTTATCTGCGCCATGGCCATGATATGTACGCGTTGGAGCGAACTCACCAAGCTTATGACCGACCATGTCCTCATTCACCGAAACGGGAATGAACTTGTGGCCATTATAGACGCTGAACGTCAGGCCAACGAACTGAGGCAGGATTGTCGAGCGACGCGACCAGGTCTTGATTGGTGCAGCCTTCGATGCTTCCTGAGCGGTTTCTGCTTTTTTCAACAGATAGAGGTCAACAAACGGACCTTTCCAGACGGAACGAGACATGAGTTACCTCTTCTTCTTAGCATGCCGCGAACGGATGATCATCCGGTCGGTCGACTTGTTGCTGCGGGTACGAGCACCCTTTGTTGGCTTACCCCAAGGTGTAACCGGATGGCGGCCACCTGAAGTACGACCCTCACCACCACCATGCGGGTGATCGACTGGGTTCTTAGCAACACCGCGCGTCAGCGGGCGAATACCGCGCCAACGGTTACGGCCTGCCTTAGCAAGTGTCGTGTTCGAGTTGTCAGGGTTCGAAACCGCACCAACTGTGCCCATGCAAGTGCCGAGAATGTAGCGCTGCTCACCTGAGTTCAGGCGAACGATAACGCGACCACCGTCACGACCGACGAGTTGCACATATGTGCCTGCCGAACGGGCGATCTGACCGCCCTTGCCGGGCTTCATTTCGATGTTGTGGCAAATGGTGCCGACGGGCATCTGGCTCAGCAACATTGCGTTACCAGGCTTAACGTCGGTCTTTTCACCCGCAACAATCGAGTCACCAACGGCGAGACGCTGCGGCGCAATGATGTAAGCCAATTCACCGTCTTCGTACTTTACAAGCGCGATGAAGGCAGAACGGTTGGGGTCATATTCCAGACGCTCAACCGTTGCAGGCATATCCCATTTACGACGCTTGAAGTCGATCAGACGATATTTCTGCTTGTGACCGCCGCCGATACCGCGCGACGTCACATGCCCCTTGTTGTTACGGCCGCCGGTCTTGCTCTTGCCTTCGGTCAGACCCTTAACGGGACCGCCTTTGTACAAGCTTGACCGGTCAACCAGCACAAGGCCGCGACGGGCGGGGCTAGTTGGTTTGTAGCTTTTGAGTGCCATTATCCTGCCCTTAAATACCGGTGGTCACGTCGATGCTCTGGCCTTCGGCCAAAGTTACGATCGCTTTTTTGACATCCGAGCGTCTGTAGGGCTTGCCCTTCCAACGCTTGGTTTTGCCCTTTTGCACGAGGGTGTTCACGTTCGTGACCTTCACATCGAACAAGGCCTCTACGGCTGCCTTGATCTGTGGCTTGGTCGAGCTTCCCGTGACCTTGAACACAACAGCGTTATGTTCCGACAGCAAGGTTGCTTTTTCGGTGATGTGCGGGGCAACGATGACGTCATAATGACGCACGTCGATTGCTTTATCCTTAGCCATTAGTTGGCACCTCCCGTAAGGGCGAAGCGTGCTTCCAGCTTCTCGACCGCAGCACGGGTCAAAACCAGAGTGTCATGCTTCAGGATGTCATAAACATTCGCGCCAACGGCTGGCATCACGTTGATGCCGACCAGATTAGCCGAAGCCAGACGGAAATTGTCACTGACGGCGTCGCCATCGATAACCAATGTCGACTTGCCGAAACCGAGCTTGCCAACTTGACCCTTAAGCGCCGCAGTCTTTGCAGCAGCCAGATCAAGATTTTCAAGAACGATTAACGAACCCGACTTTGCTTTGCTCGAAAGCGCCATCTTCAGACCCAATGAACGGATCTTCTTATTCAACGACGGGTTAAAGTCACGCAGGCGGGCACCATGGGCCTTACCACCACCGATGAAGATCGGCGCAGCGCGGTCACCGTGACGGGCTGTACCGCCACCCTTCTGGTTACCAAATTTCTTGCCGGTGCGCGCAACGTCCGAACGCTCACGGGTAGGACGAGCCGTACCGCGGGCCTTCTCACGCTGCCAGGTGACAACACGGTGCAAAATGTCGGCGCGTGGCTCAATGCCAAATACGTCGTCATTCAGGTCGATGTCGCCCTTTGCTTTGGCGTCGAGGGTTTGAACCTTGAGCTTCATGGTTTAGCCCTCCTTCTTTTCTTCGCCGGCGTCTGCAGCAGGTGCTTCAACAGCAGCGGCTTCGACAGCGGGTGCAGCTTCAGCGGCGACCTCAATAGAGGGCGCTTCAGCTTCGACGGCTGGGGTGTCTGCAACGTCCACTTCGGTGTTGATGATGACGTCTTCAGCTATTGGAGCCTCATTGTCATTCTTCAACGCACCGGGGAATGGAGCAGCGTCAGGGGTAGGAACCTTCACCGCATCACGAACGAGCAACCAGCCATTCTTCGCCCCAGGGACAGAGCCCTTCACGAAGATGAGACCGCGCGCGACGTCCGTGCGTACGATTTCGAGATTCTGCTGCGTACGCTGACGGTCGCCCATGTGGCCGGCCATCTTCTTGTTCTTGAAAACCTTGCCCGGATCCTGGCGTTGGCCAGTCGAACCATGGGCACGGTGGGTAATCGAAACACCATGCGATGCACGCATACCGCCAAAGCCCCAACGCTTCATCGCGCCGGCAAAGCCCTTACCCTGCGTGTGGCCAGTAATGTCGACCAATTGGCCGTCAATGAAATGGTCCGCAGAAACGGTGGCACCGACTGGCAACAAGCCATCAGCATTATCAACGCGGAATTCAGCGACGCGAGCTTTTGGCTCGACTTGTGCTTTAGCGAATTCGCCACGTTGCGGTTTGTTTACATTTTTCGCTTTACGGGCTCCTGCACCAAGGCGGACGGCAAAATAACCATCGCGTTCCTCGTTACGAGCTCCGACCACTTGGCAGCCTTCCAGCGCCAATACGGTGACAGGAACGTGACGGCCGTCTTCATTGAAGAGGCGCATCATACCCATCTTTTTCGCGATCACGCCAGTGCGCATGATCCATACTCCAACTTATGTCAGAGGCCCGGCTGGCACGATTGCCAGGAGGGCGTGACGCCTAAATCCAGCCCTGAATTCTAAGCATTGCCCCGTCCGGGCTAGGCACCAGTGGCGCAATTTGATGCGCAATCTGGTAAGACGGGGAACGCAGCCCGGGCCAAATTACTCCGAAGAGTGACGCCCGGCGGTATTCCATTGTCCTCAGGGCCGAAGCCCCAATTTCATAACCCCGACCGTAGCTGGGGCCTCAAGCAGCGTAGCGCCTGACCTATCTGCACCCCGGATCAAGTCCGGGGCTGCGCGTGCTTAATCCTTGCGGATTAAGCAAGCTTGATTTCGACATTCACACCAGCAGCAAGATCGAGCTTCATAAGCGCGTCAACGGTCTGTGGCGTGGGCTGCACAATGTCGAGCAACCTTTTATATGTCCGAACTTCGAACTGCTCGCGCGACTTTTTGTCGACGTGCGGCCCACGGTTTACGGTGAACTTTTCGATACGGGTAGGAAGTGGAATTGGCCCACGAATAAGTGCGCCTGTGCGGCGAGCTGTGTCGGCAATATCACCAGTCGCCTGATCGAGGACCCGATGGTCAAATGCTTTCAGACGGATGCGAATATTTTGCGTTTCCATGGTCTCACCAATTTCCAAATTCTATCAATATCAAAGAGCCGAAAAACAGCCACTCCGACTTACGCTTTCGAAGCCGGAGCAACTGTTTTAAATTTCTTAAAACCGCCCCGCCCGAATCAAGGATTCAGGCGGGATGCGCGGCCTATATTACTTCGTGATGGTGCTGACAACCCCAGAACCGACAGTACGTCCGCCTTCGCGAATTGCGAAGCGAAGACCTGGGTCCATAGCGATTGGTGCAATCAACTTAACAGCGATCGTTACGTTGTCGCCTGGCATAACCATTTCCGTGCCTTCTGGAAGGATCACTTCGCCGGTTACGTCAGTCGTACGGAAGTAGAACTGTGGACGATAGTTTGCGAAGAATGGCGTGTGACGGCCGCCTTCATCCTTTGAAAGAACATAGATTTCTGCCGAAAACTCAGTGTGCGGCGTAACCGAACCTGGCTTGCAGAGAACCTGACCACGCTCAACTTCTTCACGACCTACGCCACGAACAAGTGCACCGATGTTGTCGCCTGCGCGGCCTTCGTCGAGCAGCTTGCGGAACATTTCAACGCCGGTAACGGTCGTCTTCTTGGTGTCCTTGATACCAACGATTTCAACTTCTTCACCGACCTTGACGATTCCGGTTTCAACGCGGCCCGTTACAACGGTACCACGACCCGAGATCGAGAACACGTCTTCGACTGGCATCAGGAATGGCTTGTCGATTGGACGCTCTGGCTGAGGAATAGCTTCATCAACGGCAGCCATCAATGCAAGAACCGATTCCTTACCGATGTTGTCGTCACGGCCTTCAAGCGCAGCAAGCGCCGAACCACGAACGATTGGAATATCGTCACCTGGGAAATCATACTTCGAAAGAAGCTCACGGATTTCCATTTCCACCAGTTCGAGAATTTCTTCGTCGTCAACCTGGTCAACCTTGTTCATGTAAACAACGAGGGCAGGAACGCCAACCTGACGTGCAAGCAAGATGTGCTCGCGAGTCTGTGGCATTGGGCCGTCAGCAGCGTTCACAACAAGGATAGCGCCGTCCATCTGCGCCGCACCGGTGATCATGTTCTTAACATAGTCAGCGTGGCCTGGGCAGTCGACATGGGCGTAGTGACGCGCAGCCGTTTCATATTCAACGTGTGCAGTCGAAATCGTGATGCCGCGCTCGCGCTCTTCTGGTGCCTTATCGATGTTAGCGAAATCAACAGCGGTACCGCCGTAAGTTTCGGCCATGATCTTCGTGATCGCTGCGGTCAGCGTTGTCTTGCCATGGTCAACGTGACCGATGGTACCAATGTTGCAATGCGGTTTCGTCCGCTCAAATTTAGCTTTTGCCATTTTCTCAAACCTTCTTTCGATTAGGTAATATTTTGATCAGGTGGGACGACGCCGTCTGAATCAGGCGCCGCCATTAGTCGGCTTTTGCCTATCAGGCAAGCTTCTCCTTGATTTCGGCTGCAACGTTCGACGGCACTTCATCATAATGATTGAAGAACATCGAGTAGTTTGCACGTCCTTGCGTGAACGAGCGGAGCTGATTCACATAGCCGAACATGTTGGCCAAAGGCACCATGGACTCGACAACCTGTGCATTACCGCGGCTGTCAGTGCCCTGAATTTGACCACGACGTGAGTTCATGTCGCCGATCACATCGCCCAGATATTCTTCGGGAGATACAACTTCGACCTTCATAATTGGTTCAAGCAGTTTGATCCCTGCCTTTTGCGCAGCTTCACGCATACCAGCACGACCAGCGATTTCGAATGCCAGCGCCGACGAATCGACGTCATGGTATGCGCCGTCATACAGCGTGATTTCGAAATCGATGATCGGGAAGCCGATAAGCGATCCGGACTCTGCGGTTTCGCGCATGCCCTTTTCAACCGATGGGATATACTCCTTCGGAATGTTTCCGCCCTTGACTTCATCCTTGAAGATGATGCCCGTGCCACGCTCGCCCGGCTTTACCGTGAACTTGATACGGCCAAACTGACCTGAACCACCCGACTGTTTCTTGTGGGTGTAATCAACGTCAACTTCGCGTGCCAGATATTCGCGATACGCAACCTGCGGCGCGCCGACATTGGCTTCAACCTTAAATTCGCGACGCATACGATCGACGATGATGTCGAGGTGAAGCTCGCCCATGCCCTTAATGATCGTTTGGCCCGATTCATGGTCGGTAGACACGCGGAACGACGGATCTTCGGCGGACAGACGATTGAGCGCGATGCCCATCTTTTCTTGGTCAGCCTTGGTCTTTGGTTCAACCGACAGTTCGATAACGGGCTCAGGGAATTCCATACGCTCCAAAATGATCGGGAAACGTTCGGCGCACAAAGTGTCACCGGTTGTTGTTTCCTTCATGCCGGCAAGCGCGATGATGTCGCCTGCAAATGCTTCGTCAACGTCCTTACGTTCGTTGGCGTGCATTTCGAGCATACGCCCGACCTTTTCCTTCTTGTCCTTCACCGAGTTCAGGTAGGTGCCCTTGACGAGCGTACCCGAATAGATGCGGATGAAGGTCAGCGAACCGACGAAAGGATCGTTCATAACCTTGAACGCCAGTGCCGAGAACGGCGCATCGTCAGCTGCTGGGCGGCTGTCTGGCTCAAGGCTGTCCATATGGACACCCTGCACGTCTTCAATGTCGAGCGGCGAAGGCAGATAATCGACAACGGCGTCGAGCAAAGGCTGAACGCCCTTGTTCTTAAACGCCGAGCCACAGCAGACAGGAACGAACGATTGGTTCAGCGTGCCCTTGCGGATCAGCGCCTTCAGCGTGGCCACGTCTGGCTCATTGCCCTCAAGATATGCTTCCATCGCAACATCGTCTTGCTCAACGGCAAGTTCGATTAGGTCGCTGCGATATTTCGCTGCTTCAGCGGCCAAGTCAGCAGGGATATCTTCGTAGAAGAAATCGGCGCCAAGAGATTCATCTTTCCAGATGATCGCGCGATTTTGCACAAGGTCAACAAGACCCTTCAAATCCGCTTCAAGGCCGATTGGAATGTAAAGCACCGCTGGACGTGCACCCAGACGATCAATGATCGATTGCACGCAATATTTGAAGTTTGCGCCGGTTCGGTCGAGCTTGTTGATGAAGCACATGCGTGGAACGCCATATTTGTCGGCCTGACGCCATACGGTTTCGGACTGAGGCTCAACGCCTGCAACGCCGTCGAAACATGCTACTGCGCCATCGAGAACGCGCAGCGAACGCTCAACTTCAATCGTGAAGTCAACGTGGCCTGGCGTATCAATGATGTTGATGCGGTGGTCATTCCAGAAGCAGGTGGTAGCAGCCGACGTGATCGTGATGCCACGCTCTTGCTCTTGCTCCATCCAATCCATGGTGGCGGCGCCATCATGCACTTCGCCGATTTTGTACGACTTGCCAGTGTAGAAAAGGATACGCTCGGTGGTGGTAGTTTTACCGGCGTCGATATGCGCCATTATACCGATGTTGCGATACATATTGAGTGGATGGCTGCGTGCCATATTCGTTACTCCAGTGCGGGGCTGCGGTTCGCGCTGCCCTATAGGGAAAGGGGCTGGTTTATGCCAGCCCCCGATTTAACTCCCTCTCCCGCAGGCGGCAGAGGATACAAAGACTTGGCAGCTTGCTGCCTAGTCGGCGTTGGTGAGGGCCCCTGCCCCCTCCGCTGCGACTAACCGCCTTCGGCGTAAAGTCTCGCTGCCTCTCCCGCCTGCGGGAGAGGATTATACTTACCAGCGATAGTGTGCGAACGCCCGGTTGGCTTCTGCCATACGGTGCGTATCTTCACGTTTTTTGACAGCGTTTCCGCGGTTCGATGCGGCATCCATCAGCTCACCCGACAAACGGGCGGCCATGGTGGTTTCGCTGCGGTTACGGGCAGCGCCGATCAACCAACGAATCGCAAGTGCCTGCGCGCGCTCTGGACGCACTTCGCAAGGAACCTGATAAGTCGCACCACCCACACGGCGGCTGCGCACTTCGATACCTGGCTTCACGTTATCCAACGCTTCATGGAAGGTCTGGATAGGATCTTTCTTGGCGCGGGCTTCAACTGTTTCCAAAGCACCATAGACG
Source organism: Sphingorhabdus sp. (assembly GCF_050921905.1). Lineage (NCBI taxonomy): Bacteria > Pseudomonadati > Pseudomonadota > Alphaproteobacteria > Sphingomonadales > Sphingorhabdaceae > Sphingorhabdus > Sphingorhabdus sp. Next base: position 1,527,070 of record NZ_CP050888.1, read on the forward strand.
ATACGCTCTGCTGCTGACTTTTTACCGTCCAGCATCAGGTTGTTCATAAACTTCGAAAGCACGATATCACCGAATTTTGGATCGGGAAGGATGATGCGCTTTTCGGGACGACGACGACGTGACATAATTTATTTCCTTTATCTCGCTCGGCACTGCCTTTCCCTTTTCGGTCCCCCTGAACTTGTTTCAGGGTCCATCGGGAAGATTGGCGTGCCGTCAAATGGCCAAATAACCTCGTTTCGGGAGGCTTGAGATGCTGAACAAAATCGCCTGAAGCGATTTTTTCAGGATGCCCCGTCCCCCGGACGGGTCACTTCGGACGCTTTGCACCATATTTGGAACGCGATTGCTTGCGGTCCTTTACACCCTGTGTATCGAGTACGCCGCGAAGCACGTGGTAACGCACACCGGGAAGGTCGCGTACACGGCCGCCACGGATAAGCACAACGCTATGCTCTTGAAGGTTGTGGCCCTCACCTGGGATATAGGAAATAACTTCGCGCTGGTTTGTCAGGCGAATCTTCGCAACCTTACGCAAAGCCGAGTTCGGCTTTTTCGGGGTCGTTGTGTAAACGCGGGTGCAAACGCCGCGCTTCTGTGGATTTTGGTCCATCGCAGGGACCTTGGACTTGACCTTCTGCGGGGTCCGGCCCTTGCGAACCAGCTGGTTAATCGTTGGCATATCTTCACCTTTGTTAAGCGGTTACTTTAGGTGGCAAGGCGTTTTTTGCGGTGGAGGCTCAGCCTTTGATCCACCCGACCTGACACATAATGTGCTGCTATTTTGAGTAGTTCCCATGGGCCAAAGAGAATCATCGCTTCGGCTCCGAGAATGCGCGCCATTAGCGCCCGCTGGCTATCGGGTCAAGTAGTGCCGACCCGCTCCGTCAGCACGTCATTTTCGATCCTAATCCGCCACCACAAAAGCGCAGCGTTTAATATGGAGCATGTAAATGCCATGGCCGGTGCGCCGAGAAGAAGCGGCAGGACCGCAATCTCCACAACGACCAAGGCATAATTGGGGTGCTTGATGAAACGATATGGGCCGCGCCGCACGCGCGGGAAATGTGGCGCGCTGATGATCCGCGTGGTCCACCATCGGCCAATACTCGCCAACGTCCAGAAGCGGAAGGTTTGGCTTGCGATAAATGCGTTGAGCAAAAGCAGGTTAGGTGCCGGTTCGGGCTTTGCGAACAATAGGATGGCGATTAGCCAACCGCTGTGGAGCACGATAAACAAAGGATAATGCTTCGCACCATGCTCACGACCACCTTCAGCCAGCAAGCGGCGGGTGTTCGCGCTGGCATAAGCCAGTTCAGCCAGCCGCTGCAAGATGACATAAGCAAAGACAATGAGCGCCCAAACGGGCCAATCGAACACTGTCATGACTGATTCCCTTTGGTCATGGCTTGAGAAGTCCCATCGCGCCAACAAATCCCGGTCCAAGTGCCGTTAACAATGTTGGTTTCTCAATTGGTCCGGCAGCAAGCAATGCCTCCAACACAAACAAAACCGTCGGCGAACTCATATTGCCATGATCGCGCAAGACTTTGCGTGTCGCGGCCAAATCATGCCCTAGATAATCGGCCAGACGCATCGACCACCCGACCACCGCCCGGGTGACAGGCGGGCTCGGCCATGTCCGCTTTGGTCAGGCCATGTTTTGCGATAAAATCGTCGCAGACGGGCGCAAAATGGCTGTTTACGAAAACGGGTATGTCGCGCGCTAGCACAAGATCAAAACCTGTATCGCCAATCTCCCAGCCCATCATATCGAGCGTGTCGGGCCAGACATGGCTCGCAAATGCACCCAATTGCGGCCCTGACCCAGCGCCGATGACCGCAGCGGCACAGCCATCGGCAAACAACGCAAGTGCAACCATATCTTTTTTATCCATGCGCGCATGGTCGTAGGCAAGGCTACACAGTTCAAGGCTGACCAGCAGGACCGGTCTGTCCGGGCACGCACGATACAGATCAGCCGCAACGCCAAGGCCAATGACCCCGCCAGCACAACCATAGCCAAATAAGGGCATGCAGCGTGTATTGGGCGCGAAACCCATTTTCGATATCATGCGGCTTGGCAGGCTGGGCGTCATCGTTCCGGTGGTCGATACGAAAACAATCTGCCCTATGTCAGAGGCCTGCAAATGCGCGCGCGCCAAAGCCTGCATGGCCGCTGCTTCAAAAATCTGCGCGGCGACAGTTTCATAGACGCCTGCGCGCTTTGCCCAGCTTCTGGAGTCAAAATAATATTCGGGCGGCATGGCTATATGGCGCTGCGAGATACCCGTGTTGCCCAATATTTCGGCCATGCGCGGAGGCAGGGCCTGCCCTTTGGCCTCAGCCAGAATCGAAAGGACGTCAGCTTGCGTGATGCGGTGCGACGGCACGGCGGTACCAAGCGAAATGAGTTGGGGAAGAATCTGGTGCATGAACGGTAACAGCTACGCCCGTTCAAAAGTTTCCGCTAGACAGACTTTACGCTAGCCCATGGCCCCGTGATCGCCAGCGTCATCGTCGGCTCCATCATGTTGACAAACATTGTCGAGCCATCGGGCGAAAAACAGCCACCCGCAAATTCTGTCTGCACGCGGCTTCGGGCGATCATGTAAGTCTGCCCCTTAGCAGTGACCCCGCGCAAATGATTGTTTGAGATGTCGGTATATTGGTCCTCACACACTAACAAATGGCCGGTTGGCATCACAGCGATATTGTCGCCATAATTGTAAAAGGCGGGATTGGCCGATTCCATAAACAAGTCGATAATGCCCGGCGCTTCGCCCTCCCGCAGCGACCCTTCGTCTGCCGATGGAACATAGCGAAAAATCTGACCATATTTCGCCATGCCGCCATTGGTGCAGGCAAAGAACAATTCGCCATTTCCCCAAAAAATCCCTTCGCCACGCGCAAACAGCGCCGCACCTTTCGCAGCACCTTGATTACGTAAGTCATCCTGGGGGCTTTCGGGATCTGATAGCGGGACCCACTTCACCTGATACTGGCGACCTTTGCTGACCTGAACGTCATTCCAGTTACGCGTATCGCTAATTTCGGCCTGAACAAAGGCCAAGGCCTGCAGACGTCCGCCTTTTGCAAGTTGTCCCTTTTGATTGGGGATGAAGCGGTAGAGTAAACTGTCGCCACGGTCTTCGGTCAGGTAAACAATACCCGTGCGCGGATCAACGCACGCGGCCTCATGGTTGAAACGCCCCATGTCCTTTAAAGGTACGGGCGCAACAAGGCCTTTCTGCGTAGCGGGAACTTCAAAAACATAGCCATGGTCTTTGCCGACACCGCTTCCAGCGCGCGTGACATTTTCCTCGCAGCTCAGCCAGCTTCCCCATGGCGTAATCCCGCCAGAGCAATTGCGGATCGTGCCGGAAAGGCTCAAAAACTCACTCTCGCGTTGGCCGGTCTTCATATCATATATCAAAGTCGTCGTGCCACCGGGCAAGGGCATCGATTTGTCATCCGCCATCCTGTCATAAGCCGGAAAATCCTTTGCCACATTCCCGGTAAAGGGCCCGAAATCATGATCCTTAATGGCAAGTTCATGATTGCGGATGAGGGCGACCTTACCCTTCCCCAAATCGATAGCGCCCATGCCGTCGGCGGAGTTTGGCACCAAAAAGCCATCATCCATGATGTTCCCGAGCCGGGAAATGACACGATAATCAAAGCCTTTGGGCAGGTCGATCAGGTTATTTGGGTCGCGCACCAAGGGGCCATAGCCATATACTTCATTGGCTCCAGCGGCGGGGGCCTGCGCAATCGCACGCGCGGCAAGCCCCGCAAACGCGATGCTGCCAAGACCAAATCCGAACTGCCGCCTGCTTAACGAAATATGGCTGCTTTGCATGACCCGCTCCTATTAACTTAGCCTTTAACTACACCGGAAAGATGACAATGTCGTTGCAGCTTGATAGAGCAAGGGCAAATCAAACCAAAGGCATTTTTCTCATGAAAGTACGTACCCGCGTCGCACCATCCCCCACCGGCGACCCGCATGTAGGCACTGCGTATATTGCGCTCATCAACTATTGCTTTGCCAAGAAGCACGGCGGCGAGTTTCTGTTGCGTATCGAGGATACCGATCAGGCACGGTCCACGCCGCAATCGGAAAAGATGATATTAGAATCGCTGCGCTGGTTGGGCCTTAGCTGGGATGAGGGTCCCGATGTTGGCGGCCCGCATGGTCCCTACCGCCAGTCCGAACGCAGCGCGATTTACACCGCGCATTGCGACCAGTTGTTGGCCGACGGCCATGCCTTCAAATGCTATTGTACGCCAGAAAAGCTCGCGGCCTCACGCGCCGCGCAAATGGCGGCGAAACAGCCGCCCAAATATGATGGCACCTGTTTAGCCCTCAGCTCTGACGATATCGCAAAGCGCGATAGCGACGGCGTTTCGCACGTCGTCCGCATGAAAATTCCAACGACGGGCACGTGCATTGTTCAAGATACGTTGCGCGGCGAAATCGAATTCGAATATGCGGTCGTTGACATGCAGGTGCTGATGAAATCGGACGGCCTGCCGACTTACCATCTCGCCAATGTTGTCGACGATCACCTCATGGGTATCACCCACGTCATGCGCGGTGAGGAGTGGATTTCATCGGCGCCAAAGCATTTGTTGCTCTACCAATATTTCGGTTGGGAACCGCCCGTACTCACGCATTTGCCGTTGCTCCGCAATGCCGACAAATCGAAGCTGTCGAAGCGTAAAAACCCGACCAGCATCTTATATTATCAACGCGCAGGATATTTGCCGCAGGCGATGCAGAACTTCCTTGGCCTGTTCATAAAATCGGCCAGCGAAGAAGATGAAAAAACCTCACTGCAGAAACTGATCGACGAATTTGACGTCCACAATATCTCGCTTGGCGGGCCGGTGTTCGACACGTCCAAGCTGGATTGGCTCAATGGCCGTTATTTGCGCGAGGAACTCAGCGTTTCGGAATTTCTGGATGCGGTAAAGGCATGGGCGCTGAATGACAGTTACCTTACGCCCATCGCGGAAATGGCGCAGGCGCGGATCACCAAAATGTCGGACCTTGGCGGGCTGACCGCGATGTTCTTCATGAACCGGATTGACGGCATGAGCGCAGAGCGACTGCGCGATGGTGTGAAGCTGGAACAGGATATGCAACGCGCGGCCTACACCCTTGGCTTGCAACAGTTCGACGGCCTGATCAACTGGAACCGGGAAGGCGTTGAAGCCACGTTGCGGCGAACGGCTGAGGTCTTGGACGCAAAGTTGAAGGACGTTATCCGGCCTTTTTACATCGCCATCACCGGCAGCGCGCAGGGCGTGCCCTTGTTCGACGCGATCACGCATTTGGGCCGCGACATCATGCGCGAGCGGTTGCGCCATGCGATGGAATTGCTTGGCCCTGCCACATCAAAAGAAATGAAGGCCTGGACCGATTTGCTGACCGCGCCGCCAAAGACCGAATGACCGCATTATCCTTACCCCAGGATTGGCAGACGTCGCTGCAGTCGGCGCTTACCACAGGCGAAACGTTGGCGCTCCAAGGCTTTCTCGACGCCGAGATCGCCGCAGGCAAGACGATTTTCCCGCCCCAGGGCGCATGGTTTCGCGCGCTTGAGCTGACGCCGCTGGACAAAGTGCGCGTCGTCATTTTGGGGCAAGACCCATATCATGGTCCGGGGCAAGCGCATGGCCTGTGTTTCAGCGTGCCGCCGGGTGTGCGTCCGCCGCCAAGTCTTTCAAATATTTATAAAGAGTTAGAAAGCGACGTGGGCCTCCCGCGCCCGCCTCATGGCTTTTTGGAGCATTGGGCGCGGCAAGGCGTGTTGCTGCTCAACAGCGTCCTCACGGTCGAAATGGCCAAGGCCGCGTCGCACAGCAAAAAAGGGTGGGAGCCATTTACAGATGCGATTATTGCGCAAGTGAACGACAAGGCAGAGCCAGTCGTTTTCATGCTGTGGGGCGCTTATGCCCACAAAAAGGCGGCGAATGTGGATAAAAGCCGTCACCTGCTGCTCAAGGCCGCGCATCCATCGCCCTTGTCAGCGCATAACGGCTTTTTGGGCTGCAAACATTTCTCGCAATGCAACGCCTTTTTGGTTAGCAACGGACTCCCGCCGATTGATTGGATACTGCCCAATGTCGTTCCATGAGCAGCCCCACCGTCGTTTCAACCCATTGAAAGATGAATGGATTTTAGTATCTCCGCATCGCGCCAAAAGGCCGTGGCAGGGGCAGCAGGATATGCCCGACAATAAAGTCCGACCGATGCATGATCCGGATTGTTATTTATGCGCGGGCAATGAACGCGCTGGCGGATTGCGCAATCCTGACTACAAAAATGTCTTCGTTTTCGACAATGACTTTGCCGCATTGATGCCCGGCGCAGGGTGCAGAGTAGAAAAAGACAAACCCCTGTTTCGTGCGGCTCTCGCCAACGGCACCTGTAGAGTCATTTGCTTTTCGCCGGACCATGGCAAAACCCTGCCCGAAATGTCCGTGGGCGACATCCGCAATGTGGTCGACGCTTGGGCCGCGCAAGAAGCGGAACTTTCCGCCGTCCATGCTTATGTCCAAATTTTCGAAAATAAGGGCGCGATGATGGGCTGCTCCAGCCCGCATCCGCATGGGCAAATCTGGGCGACCGATTATATACCTGCCGAGCCCGCCCGTGAAGATGCAACGCAAGCGGCCTGGTTTGAACAACATCAATCGGCGATGCTGCTAACCTATGCCGAACAAGAGGCCAAAGACGGCGCACGAACGGTGGCACATAATGACCACTGGATCGCGGTCGTGCCCTATTGGGCAAGCTGGCCTTATGAAATCCTGCTGCTGCCGCGCTTTGCCGTTCAGCGGTTGAATGCCCTCGCGTCAGAGCAACGTGATGATCTGGCGCAGATCATGAAGGCCGTGACAACGGCCTATGACAATCTGTTCCAGACCAGCTTCCCGTATTCGATGGGCTGGCACGGCGCGCCAAGCGCAACGCCCGACGCCCCGCATTGGCAGTTGCATGCGCATTTCTATCCGCCCTTGCTGCGCTCGGCCAGTGTGCGCAAGTTCATGGTCGGCTATGAAATGCTGGCCGAGGCACAACGCGACCTTACGCCGGAGACTGCCGCCGAACATTTGCGCGCCACGGCCAAAATCCATTACCGGAGCCAGCCATGAACGCGCAGGACCAAGCGCTGTTTGATCGCGTGACCACCACCTTTGCGGTGCAGTTTGGCCACGCCCCTGACCTTGTCGTCCGCGCGCCGGGGCGGGTGAACCTGATCGGTGAACATACCGACTATAATGACGGCTTTGTCCTGCCCTGCGCGATTGGCCCGGCGACGATGGTGGCGATCAGCAAGCGCGATGATGACAAGGTCGACGTGGTCGCTGCTGACTTCGACAATGCGCGCGACATGTTCGCGCTGACACCACCCCCAGAACGCAATTTAAGCCAGCCCTGGGCTGATTATGTGCGTGGGATGATCTTTGCCCTCCAAAATGCAGGACACGCCCTCAGCGGGGCTAAAATCGCCATTGCGGGCAATCTGCCCAAAGGGGCCGGTCTGTCGTCATCGGCCTCGCTTGCGGTAGCGGTGGGCAAGGCCAACTTGGCGCTGAACGGAACCGACATCGACAACAGCCGCCTCGCGCAAATAGCGCAAAAAGCGGAATGCGATTTTGTCGGCACCCAATGCGGCATCATGGACCAATTGATTTCGGCGCAGGGCAAGGCTGGCCATGCGTTGTTAATCGATTGCCGCAGCTTGCAAATGACCGACGCGCGCATATCCGACGATGTCGCGATCATGATCGTCCATTCGGGCGTCACGCGCGGCTTGGTTGACGGGCATTACAACGCACGGCGGCGTCAATGTGAGGCGGCGGCCGCAGCCATGGGGGTAACAGCGTTGCGCGACGCCAACCTCGATATGCTCGCCGCAGCACGTCTCGACGCGGTCACAACCGCACGCGCACGCCATGTCATTACCGAAAACCAGCGGACATTGGCCGCAGCCGACGCGCTGGCCAAAAGCGACCTAGCCGCGCTTGGTATGTTGATGGCGCAAAGCCATGCATCGATGCGCGATGACTTCGAAATCACTGTTCCGGCTATGGATGATTTGGTAGCGCTCTTGCAAAATGCGATCGGTCATCAAGGGGGCGCACGGATGACAGGTGGAGGGTTTGGAGGCGCGGCTGTGGCGATCATGCCGATTGCCCACGTGGCGGATGTGCAAGCCGCGATTCAGGCGCAATACGTAACGCCCGATGGCCATGCGCCGATGATCATGGTTGAACGTCCCGGCCCCGGTGTTGCCATTTTATGATATATGATTGGATGAAGCAGGCCCTGCGCGAGCCGTTGGTGCATTTCCTTGGCGCAGGATCGGCCTTGTTTCTGCTCATGGGGCAGTTTGGCGGGGAGGACAGCCTTGACCGCAGCATCACGATCAATGAAGCGGAAGTCGCGCGGATCGCCTCGCAATGGGAACAGACATGGCGCAGCCCGCCAACGCCGCAAATACTCGAAAGCCTGATCCGCGATTATATCAAGGAAGAAATCTATTTCCGTGAGGGCATGCGCCTTGGCCTTGACGTCGATGACCCCGTCATCCGCCGCCGTCTGCGCGCCAAAATGGAATTTCTGGCAAATGCCGAAATCCAGAATATGGAGCCGACGGACGCCGCGCTTCAAAGCTTTTATGCGGCGCACAAAATCCGTTATGCCGAAAAACCGGCCTTCAGTTTTGAGCAGCAGTTTTTAGGCGAGGATGAAGACAGCGCCAAAGCATCGATCTTTGCCCTGAACGCCGGAAAGCAAGTGCAGGCGGAGCCGCTGAGCGTATCTGCCAGCATGGAAAAAGCCGCCTCAGACAATATCGCGCGTGAATTTGGCGATGGCTTTGCCGACAGCCTGCGCAATTTGCCGCAAGAGCGTTGGAGCGGGCCAGTCCAGTCCGGTTTCGGCTGGCATGCCGTCCGCGTGCGCGGCGTTGTTGCGGCGGGAACACCACCTTTACCGGACATTCGCCAGCGCGTGTCCAACGACTGGCGTGCCGAAACGCAGGCCTCACGCGAAGCTGCTGCCTATCAGGCATTGCTTGACGGATATGACATTCGCATCGCCAAGCCGTGATCGTCCGCTTTTTCCTTTTACTATTGCTCGCGACTGGCTTCACGTCGGTTGCCCTGGCTGATGACTTGCAACCGGGCTATCTGGAAATCCGTGAGCGTGAAGCCGTTACCCACCAATATAGCATTACTTGGAAAGCGCCCATCCGGCCCGGCTTTGCCGCGCGCGTCGTGCCGATATTCCCGCGCGATTGCGCAGCGACCGAACCCGTGCGCAGCGGGGATACCGCTGCTTTGCTGGCGCGCTGGGACATTGATTGCGGCGCAACATTGGCCGGCCGCTTTGTCCGCTTAAGCGGTATGGAGAACACACCCGCCGACGCCTTGCTGCGCTATCAATCCGCGAATGGCATTACGCAAGCCGCCCGGCTAACGCCCGCCAACCCCATTGCTGTAATCCTGCAAAAGGCCGACCGATGGCAGGTTGCGCGCACCTATTTTGTAACAGGTGTCGAACATATATTGATGGGATATGACCATTTATTGTTCGTGCTGTGCCTTGTGCTTTTGCTCAATGGTGCATGGCGCGTGGCGGCAACGGTAACGGCCTTCACGATAGCCCATTCGCTGACCTTAGTGGCAACGACACTTGAACTTATCAGCGTCCCCGGCCCGCCAGTTGAGGCCGCCATTGCGTTGTCGATTGTTTTCCTTGCCGTCGAAATAGTGAAGCGCAAACCCGGTGAGCTGCGCTTGTCAGAGCGTTTCCCATGGGTCGTCGCTTTTCTATTTGGCTTGTTCCATGGCTTTGGCTTTGCAGGGGCATTGGCCGAAATCGGGTTGCCGCAGGGCGAAGTGCCCATGGCGTTGCTGACCTTCAATCTGGGCGTTGAGGCGGGGCAGCTTGTCATCGTCGCCGTGGCGATGTTGGTCTTATGGGCGCTCCGCCGCGTGCACGCGCTCTATGCTGCCCGCGTGCAGATGATAAGCGCTTATGCCATTGGCAGCATCGCCTTCATGTGGTTGCTGCAACGCGTCCTGCCAGCTTGAGCGGCAGAAAATACATAGGGTTAGGACCACAACGGAATCTTCAAACCACAGTGTTTTTACCATATTCTGTGCCTGATAGATATTTGGCACTGCGGAAAATTGTCAACGCGCTTGCGACCCCTCAAAGGCGCAGGGAATTACAATATGCCTTTGCCGCCGAGAAGAGCAAAAATCGAAACATCGATCGACAATCGAAAGCGGCAACGTCACAAACTTTTTCTCGAAGTTGCAGACGGGGAACACGACACTGCGTCAGATGCAGTTTTGGTCCACGACATCTTGGATACAGGCTTGCTTATCGAAACCAAATCCGAATTAGGCGTCGGCGAAATCATAGAGGTCAACCTTCCCAATGTCGGCATGATGATGGAAGCGGAAATCATGTGGGCCGGTGGGCAAATCTATGGCTGCAAATTCACGCGAGAATGCACGCAAGCAACCATCAGCGCGGAGCTACTCGGCGCGCGTTTTACGCTGACCAATTCTGTGGAAGTGGATGCCGTCACCGACACGGCAAAAGGCGTCATAACGGGCCATGATGCATCAACCGAGGGCCTATCCTATGCCAGAAAATTGTGGATCAGCGCCGGGTTGGCGCTTTCGTTAGGGATCATCGCCGCCGCTGCGGTTTTTTGTTGGGTTTTCGAACCGGGATCAATGGCCGTTATGGATGTCGGGGTCAAAAGATGCTTTTGCTTATGGGAGATAGGCCCGCCGCCTCTCTTGAAGCACGATTGGTCCATATTGGTAAAAAATAAGATCAATCGGCACGGTGTAAGAAATGCTTATGTCGACATAGCTGACACCGTTACTGGTCCCCCTGGTTACCGCTGGCGTTGAAACCGTGCCATTTGTTATGCCGTATAAGCTGCTGGAAACAATCGTCCGGATTTGCGCATCGGTCATCGGTGTTGCGCCGATATAGACCGTTGTCGCGCGTGCGCCCGTGTCAATGGCGTGCCGAAGCCCGGCATTGGCCAGCAAGATAAGCCCGAATTGCGCCATTCCATAAAACAACAACACAACAAGCGGCACCGCCAACGCAAATTCGGTTGCAGATGCGCCGGAGTCATTGTTGCGATATTTGGACAACAGCATCACTGAATCCTTACAGAAGCATTGCCCTCAACCCGAACAAAGCCATCGGCGTCCGTGGTGAGAAAATTGCCATAATTCACAGCGGGCGAAAATTTGCCGCGAATGCGTACTTTGACAAATCGGGCGATCTGAGAGCCAGCCGTTGTGCAGGTTGCCGTAAACGCGCTTTGGACGGCATTGTTGCACTCAAGCCAATAGGTCACGGTCACGTCGGACACGGCAACATTTGCGGCCGCAGCAGCCTCTGCACGACTTGCGGTATAGTCCGTCTTCACGCGTGAAAAAGCGGTGATCTGCCCCACGGCTCTGGCGGCCGCAGCCTCTACCCGCAGCTTTTCGGCGAATCCCATCGCAGAATCGATCGCACCCAATAAAAGCAGCAAGCCAACCGGAAAAATCAGCGCCAGCTCAATTGTGCTTGTCCCGCGGCTATCGTGCCGGGCGGCTTTCAAAACTCTGCTGATATGCGCCATCAAATCACCCGACCAGCCTTACCTGCGTGCCCTCAAAGGTATCCGCAGCCGTCCCGACGGGACAGTCGTTGGTAATCGTGGTGTTGCCTGTCATGACCACTTTACGCGATACGATCTGCAGGCAATCGGTCGCAAATGTCGAGTTTCCGTTCAATGTCACGGTTTGTGAGGGCATGTAAATTGCGCCTAGAAACGACCCCGATGCCCCACCGTTGAACACGTCATTATAGGATGCAGGCGCGCTGGGATCTTTGAAAAAGAGGACGCCCTTATATTTGCCGCTTGCCGGAGCCGCCATTTCAATATCCGCGCCGCCGTTCATTTTAACCTGTCCAATGTCTGTCCCGGTTCCGGTCAAAATGATTGTGACGCCAATGGCGGTGATTTCGGATTGGGCATTGGTTTCAAAATCCCCACTTTTGATATAATAGGTACCCGGATTCATGGTCAGCTTGCCGCGCACGTTGATACCAGTGAAACAGCCGGGGTTGATCGTTATATTTTGTTTGTTGCCGACGGTCAGCGAATTGCCGCTACACACGGCGGGTGCCTCTGCCGTTGGATCTCCAAGCGCAGCAAACGGGTTTCGTTGCGGGATGGAATAAGGGACAAGCTGCGTCCCATTGGCGTAATTCGCACTGGCGGGCACATTCCCCACCGCAGCAACCGGCGACGCCCGCACATAAGTCGAACCTTCTGCGGTTACGGCGCTACTGCCTGTGGAATTACTCGCGACACCGCAACCCAAATCGACGGTCGAGTTGCCCGAAAATGTCACGCCATTTGCGTTCGTATACTCAAGTGAAATGACGCAATAGTCGCCATTATTCAGGACCGCAGCAATTGCCTCCACTGTAATCAATGGCGGATCTGACAAAAACAAACTCGAAAAGGGAAGCGCTTTACTATAGGTCAAAACAACCTTGACCGCGCGTGGGTCACCGGCAAATTTTCCTGCTGTCGGTGCGTTCTCAACTGTAACACCAACCCCGGTAAATGCATCGAGCGTTTTGGCCAGATCATTATTGGCATTATCGCTTACGCTCTTGGCCTGTGCCTTGGCATAAGCGCCGTTCAACGCAGCCGAATCGGCACTTCGCTGCAATTGCTGCTTCATTAAAGTCCATTGGATGGTGTCGGTTCCAAGGCCTGCGAGACCGACAAGCAACGGCATGGAAAGACCCATAAGGATCAATACATTACCCCGTTCATTGGTGCGTAGATTGCGCATGAAGCCGTCTAACTTACGCATGTTCATGTCCCATGATGTCGAAAAATCCCTGCATTTACGCCGGTCTTTATCGCGTAATTTAATTAACAACTGCTGTGAGAATTCGGTAAGCAAAAGCTTAAGGGCGCATTGCGTAAAGCGAAGCGACTGACGGGCAGCATAAGGGCGGACATGGTGATTTTGCAGCAGGGACATTTGCAGCAGGGACAGGGGTTAATCGGCATCGCGTTGATCCTGACGCTCGCATGGGCATGCTCCGAAGACCGCGCCGCACGGCCGTCTTGGCGCTGGATTTTTGGCGCGCTTGTTGTGCAAATTGCGCTCGCGCTGGCGGTGACACGGGTGCCGTTTATCTGGACGCTGGTCGGCTATGCCAACAATGCGGTAGCGGCAGTGGAAAAGGCGACATTGGTCGGGTCAAGTTACATGTTCGGCTATACCGGCGGCGCGCCAATCCCGTTTGTGCTCAAGCCCGGCGTGGAACAGCCCATCATCGTCGCATTTCAGATATTGCCGCTCATCATCGTCTTTTCGGCGCTCTCGGCCTTGTTATGGCATTGGGGCATCTTGCGCGCTGCGGTCCGTGGCCTGTCCTGGGCGTTGCGCAAGACCTTGGGCGTCAGCGGCGTCGTTGGGCTGGGCGGCGGCGCGACAATGTTTCTGGGCGTTGTCGAATCCCCGCTTGTCCTGCGGGCGTGGTTTGAACGGATGAGCCGGGCCGAATTGTTCATGATCATGGTGTTGATCATGGCCACCATCTCCGGCGCTATCCTTGTCCTATATGCCACCACCTTGTCCAAGACCGTACCGAACGCCGTTGGCCATATGATTGTCGCCTCGCTCATTTCCTTACCCGCCGCCGTCCTCATCGCGCGGCTGCTGGTCCCTGGCGATAGCAGCATGAGCGCAGAAGATGCCGACGCTGACCTGAAATATGAAAGCAGCATGGACGCAGTCATCAAAGGCACGATGGAGGGCATCCAATTGGTGCTGGCCGTCATCGCCATCATCATCGTCGTATTTGCTTTGGTCAATTTGACCGACCAGTTGCTGGCCTTGCTGCCCCAAGTGGATGCACAGCCGCTCACCCTCAAACGCATTTTTGGCTGGCTGTTCGCGCCGTTGATGTGGAGCATTGGCATCCCGTGGGACCAAGCCCCAGCGGCAGGGGCATTGATGGGCACCAAGACCATCCTCAACGAATATGTCGCCTATCTTGATCTCGCCGCCCTGCCCGCCGACAGTTTTGACGCGCGCAGCAAGCTGATCATCACTTATGCCTTATGCGGGGTTGCAAACCTTGCCAGCGTCGGCCTGTTGGTATCGACCATCGCCACGCTCGCCCCGACACGGCGCGCAGAGGTCTCCGCTTTGGGCATGAAAAGCTGGGTCGCCGGCAATATGGCCTCTGCGATGACAGGCGCAGTCATTGGGCTTGTCACCTTGGCCTGATGCGCTTCATCCGATCATGGCGCTTGGTTGGCGGTCGTGCATATAATCTTAATCGGATTGCAATTTGCTGTCGGGCGTCTTTGCCTTTAAGGCGTTATCCAAGGTCATCGCTGGCGTATGCCGCTTTACCATCACACCCAATGGATAAAACAAGAATATGTCTTCATACAAAGAGCCGTCGTTTCAAGAGCGTGCAGCCTTAGCCAATAAGGCGAAGCTGGACGCCGTTAATAAGCTGCGCGCAAAACCAAAGCTCGACGAAGCAACACTTGCCGCACGACGCGCCGCCGCCGAAGCGCGCGAACAAGCGCAAGCACAAGCCCGCGCCGAAAAGCTGGCGGCCCGCGAACTGGAAAAGGCCGCGAAGCTGGAACGTGCGCAAATGTCGGTAGAGCCCGACGTGCCGACAAAAACCGACGAAGAACGCAAGCTGGAACGCGATGCCAAATATGCAGCGAGAAAAGGCCGCAAAGGCAAGAAATAGCGGGCGCTATAAAATCACGCGGCTTGCTGCTTGATCGTCTCCATCAATATTTTCATTTTGTCGATTGTGTAGAGCATGCTCTGCATTTTGCTTTTGTCGCCCAGAAGATTGCTAACGCGTGCGTCGATCTTGCTCACTACCTTGGCGGAGACATTATCCTTGGCTTTGTCGCGCATGGCCTCAAGCTGTCCAAGATAACCGAAGGGCGCTGTGAACGAAACGGTCCCTAGGCCAACCGTTTTGTCATCACCGCTATAATGGAAAACCGCGCAGGCTTTAAGGTTGATCGTATCCCCGTCGATACTGTCAACACCAAGATAGAGCGTCGCCGTCACATGTCCGCCATAGATGATTTTGATGGGAATAATTTTTCCGCAGGACCCGGTGTCGGAGCCCTTCATTTCCCGGAGACGTTTGACGACGTTGAGCGGTTGGCGGCCATCATCGGACCATTGCAGCCAGGACGCATATACAAAGCGCTCTTCAAGCTTGCTTTTATCGAGCCCTTTGGAGGAAAGCCCAGAGGCAGCGGACTGCATGTTCGATTTACAATAATCCAGCTCTGTCGTTATCGTTGTTGTCTGGTCGCCATCGGGCGATCCACAAATGTTCGATATGAAGGGAAAAAACTGCAACTGCATTCCCATTTGTATGGTTCGATCATACCCGTCATAGCTGGGCGTGGCACGCGCATAGCGTTGAAATAACGTTATCCCATTGTCTTTGATGTCATTGAACTTTTCAATCCGTTGCTGCAGCTTTGCTGCTCTGTTGACCAAAAGGCAGAATTTATCGCGGACCCGCTCATATTTGGCCTCTTGGTCAGACGTGAGCGCAACCCCTTTTGCTTTGAGCGTGTTATACGCAACCTGCGTGGCGCACAGATTGCTTGCATAGCCGATTTTCTGCGCGGCGGTCGTGTCTGTATAGGTGATCGGGTTTGGCATTGAGTCCACGTTTTTGTAGACATCGCCGCCGCTGCTAAATGACATATTGTAGACGGTATCATCGGCGCCTTTGGGATCTTTCACCGCAAAATAGCTTTGATAAGACGCACTCATGCTGTCGACATCGGGTTCATAATCCGCATAGGCGCTCGCGTTCGCGTCAATATCCTGCGCAGATAATGCTCCGGACGTTCCCATCAGCAATGCAACAGAGGCTGCCTTGCATATTGTATATATTTTCATCAAAAAAATCCTCTAAAACGGCTGTTCGCAAGATTGTCATTCGGTGTCGCAATTGACTGATTATGGCGTTGCATGATGCCGGTTTTGCCGCGGCGCCGATGCTAAATTCATCCCAATTTCGCAGGTAATAATAGGTTGATAACCGGCGCGGGTGCTTCTGACGGGCGTCGTCCATATTGCGTAGGCGAAAGCAAAGCTGCCCCAAAAAGCATTTGGCTCCATTCGGCGGGGCTGCGCGTTGAAAAGCCTTGACCATTGGGTGGCCGAACCGTGAGCACGACCAGAACTTCGCGACGATCAACCGACATGCCGCGACGCGAAAGCCCCGGAAAAGCGATCGGCGTTACCGAACGGTTGTTGGTGCTGCGCCGATTCAGGGAATCCCCCGATCCGACCACTATCGCCTTACCATAAGGTAGCTTCACGGACACTTCGACAAGGGTTTTGTCGGTCTCAAGTATACTTGCCCCCCGCCCGACATTCACGGCAGACTGTCCGGTAATATTCGACATTTCCAAAACCACGTCTAGATCTACGTCAGTTGGACCAATCCGCTGCGGCGTTACTTCCAACGTCACACCGACATTGCGTTCAATCGGCTGGCTCCTGTCCGAGAGGGGAACGATCAAGACCGATGCACCTTCGGAGAATTTGGATTTGCGGCCTTCGCGGGCGAGGACGACTGGACTTGCCTCAAGCGTGACGCGTGAACTGCTGCTCGACGCGAGGTTGAGCGAATAATTGATTGCAGGGGCAGTGACCGTGAGGTTCCCCGTCTGCGTGCTCGCATCAGCCCCTGCCAGATCATAATTGTAATTGAGCAAAGTTCCGCCGAACTGGACAGAAAGCCCATCAAGCAGATTAAGGCCCCTATTTCCCGTTGATGTGCGGTTTTCACGGATCAGATACGCTTCGATCACCACGCCTTCACCTGCGCCAACCACGGCATCGGGTGCTGTGCTGATTGATGATGGGGCAGTGGCCGGTAATTCGGAGCGGCTAGCGGACGAAGCTTGTGATGATACAGGGCGCCAGCTTGTTCCCGCAAACGCCGCATCCAGAAATCCGAGCCCTGCGGTATCTAAGTCCGACGCGCGGTCCGCTTGGGCCAAGGCCACACGCGCGAATTCTGGCTCGCCTGCGCGATATGCCAGCAGCGCCAAGGGAACAGCCATCGGGCCTGGCTTGCCGCGCCGCTCTACAGCTTGGGCCATAAGATCCATGGCCTCTCGGATATTGCCAAGTTGGTAGGATGTCACAGATGCCCCCGCGAGCGGTTCCCACAAATCTGGCGCCAATCTCGCGGCTGTCTGAAAACCGCTCAACGCCATTTCCAGATCACCCCGCGTCACAGACGGCCCGCTCAGGAAACCCATAGCAACTTCGTAATGGGCGGCAGCCGAAAGCGGATTGTGGCGCACGGAAGCAAAGCCGTCCGCTTCGACCGGCCGACCGATCCCCGTCATCGCACCTTTCATCTGCACCGGGGCGCAGCCTGCGGTTAGCACAGCCATTAATATCACGAGGCGCAAAGGCCTTAGAGCGTTTCGCGTTGCCATCATTTCCTCGCAGAACCAATCTCAGTGCTCAATTCAGAATGTTGCCATGACAGTCGTTCGGCAGCAGGGGAGCTCTGATGCGCATGTGTCTCGCACAACGGCGCGACGTAAGGCAAATGCACAATAGTAAAATATGGTTCACATTTACCTGGATGCATGTTGGATGAGATTTGATAACGCGCCGCGTGTCTGAAAACATGGCACACCGTTTACCAGCGCTTCAACCGCTGGTGTCGTCGCGGCATTTGGGAGAGTCTTTTCAAGGTGTTGAACCAAGACGCCGACTTTGAATACATCCTCGTTGACAGCACACTCATGCGTGCCCACCAGCACAGTGCCGGTGCCCCAAAAAAAAGCGATCAATCCGAAGACCGGTTTGAACCTCACGCGCTGCGACGGCCAAAAGGCGGCCTGAGCACCAAGGTTCATGCCGCCACCGATGCGCTTGGCAATCCCGTCCGCTTCATGCTGCCCAATCTCGTCGCCGCACTTAAATGTTGCCGATGAATGTAAATACCACTTAGGGTCCCGACCGGGCGAATAGATGCACTTTATTGATGCACTGCCGAGCTTGTTGCTCCGATTGGGGAATGCACAGAAAATCCCAAAGGGTATACTAAAAATGAATAAATCAGCACAAATGACTAATTGTGTTGCGTCGCATGCCATTACAGTATACCAAAATAGGGAAAGTTCAGATTCGACAATGCTGAAAAGGAATTCTGTCGAGTGTCGTCCGTCGTCGCCCTGTTTCAAGCTCGGCAAAACGTTCTTTCAACGGGAGATACTATGATGAAGAAAATGGTTGGGGGTAGCAGAAAAGTCGCTCCGGCGAATTCCGAGCTGCCAAAAACCGTCGATGTCGCCTATCGGACGCTCAGGGAGTGGATCCTCCAAGGGCATTTGGTAGCTGGACAAAGTCTTCCTGAGGCTGAGTTGGCCCTGCAAATTGGTGTGAGCCGAACTCCGGTTCGAGAAGCTATCGGTCGATTAAGCGCCGAAGGCCTTGTCGTCATGGAGCGTTATCGCAAACATGTCGTCGCCAAGTTTGACGAGGATGGCCGCGTCGAAATCATGGAACTGAAGGCGTTGATCGAAGGCCGGGCCGCAGCTCGGGCAGCAACCCGATTGGATGATTCCGAGATTTTATATTTGAGGGATTTATCCAACCGCATGGAGCGTGCGGTGCGCGAACAAGGCGATGCTGCCCATTCCCTCTTCGACGAATTGAATCGCGAGTTTCACGCTCTTATTTGGCGCGCGGCTGACAGTCCGAGAGGTGAACGGATTCTTGAAACTGCGCTAAGCTCGCCATTCAATGTTCTGGGTCGGCTCGATGCGTCACTTTCCCAGTCGATGGAGCGGGCCTGCTGGTATCACCACGAAATCGTCAGTGCCTTTGAATCACGCGATCCTGAGCGGGCGCGGATGCAGATGATAGCTCACGAACTTTCCCTGATAACCACTCACTTCCCGGGGCGCTCATGACCGAACGAAAACTGGAGGGCCGATCGGCAATTTTGACTGGCGGAGCAAAGGGTATAGGAGTGCATTATGCCCATGCCCTTGCAGAAGCGGGCGCGAAGGTTGCGATACTGGACATTGAGGACGGGCAGGCATTGGCCGAGCAACTGTGCGCATCCCAAGGCCGTGATGTGGCCCGGGCATTTCAGTTGGATGTCAGCGACGAAGATCAGGTTAAGGCAACTGTCGGTTCAGTGGTTTCATGGGCAGGCGACGTTGACATACTGGTCAATAATGCCGCCATTTTCGCGACGCTAGGCGATGTCAAGGTGACCGATATGGACGTGGCGTTGTGGGACAAGGTTATGGCGGTCAACGTGCGCGGCCCTTTTCTGATGGTCAAGCATGTTGCGCCTCTCATGATTGCCAAGGGACGCGGGAAGATCGTCAACATCTCTTCGGGCAGCGCCTATAAGGGGCTTCCCTTCATGTCGCACTATGTGACTTCCAAGGGAGCAATGCTGGGCTTTACGAGGGCCTTGGCACGGGAGTTAGGGGCGCACAATCTGAACATCAACACTCTTGCACCTGGCCTGATCCTGTCGGATTCGATCAGCGAAAACCAGGAGCATCTTGATACGAACCGCGATCGAGTCGTCGCTAGCAGAGCACTTAAGCGCGATGGCTATCCGAACGACCTTCTTGGCGGATTGATCTTCTTATGTTCGGCCGACAGTGATTTTATGACCGGGCAGACTATGCTGATCGATGGCGGGTCGGTGAATATCTGATGTTGGGATTGGAAGGCAAGGTTGCCCTTGTAACAGGAGGCGCCGCGGGAATTGGCCGGGCGATTGCAGACAATTTCTCTGCAAAGGGCGCAACTGTAGTAACCGCTGATCTGTCGGAAGACGCAGATGTCCGTTGTGATGTGGCAAGTGAAGCCCAAGTCGATGCAATGGTCTCTTCGGTTATCGGGAGGCATGGCCGCCTCGATATTGCGGTCAATAATGCCGGCATATTGGGACCATTCGGAAAACTACTAGAACATGTCGAAGAAGCCGAATGGGATCGCGCACTTGGGGTAAATCTCAAAGGTGTTTTCCTGTGCATGAAGCACGAGCTAACGGCAATGTCCGGGCAAGGCGGCGCCATCGTGAACATCGCTTCGGTAGCTGGCTTTTTGGCAGCACCCAAGAATCCAGCTTATTCTGCCGCGAAACATGGCGTGCTGGGACTAACCAAGGGCGCAGCGGTGCAATATGCCGCTCGGGGCATACGCATCAACGCAATCTGTCCTGGGCTGGTCGATACAGGAATGGCGGCAACGATAGCTGCAGACGATTCTATGCCCGATTTCCCGAAACCTTTTGTTCCAATGGGTCGCATGGCAGCCCCGTCGGAAATTGCAGAAGTGGCCGCTTGGCTGGTGTCGGACCATGCCTCCTATCTGACGGGAGAAGCGATTGGTGTAGATGGCGGGTGGCGTATTGTGTGAGGAAATGATGAAGTACGAAGTTGCGCAAAATTACATAGATGGGCACTGGCAGAGCAGTTCCGAAACGCTGGAAACGATTAATCCATCGAACGGCGACGTTGCGAGCGTTTATGCTGCTGGCAGCATCGACGTCGCGAATGCCGCTGTATCTGCCGCGCGCCGTGCATTCGAGGTTGGCGGTTGGGCCAACAATCCTCGCAGGCGTGCCTCGGTCCTACTCGCTATGGCGGACGCGATTGAGAAGATCAGAGAGCCATTAGTGGCAACGGCCGTTGCGGAATGTGGAAAGAGGACGGCGGAGTTACAAGGCGAGGTCAATGCTGCCGTCTCTGAATTGCGCTATTATGCCGGTGTTGCCCGCACTATCTTTGGCCGCGTCCAAGAGGTCGGCGAGGGTCAGCTTTCGATATTCAGTCGCGAGCCGATTGGTGTCGCAGCAATTATCGTTCCCTGGAATGCGCCGATTACCTTGCTCATTCGCAGCCTGGGTCCAGCGCTAGCGGCGGGATGCTCAGTCGTCATAAAGCCAGCGCCTCAGACCTCCGCGACCAATGCTTTGATGATCAAGGCGCTGACATCAGTCTCCGACTTGCCGCGCGGCATCGTCAATTCTGTCAATGAGCGGGGCAGTGAAGTCGGACAAGCATTCGTCGCTCATCGGCAGGTCGATGCGATTAGCTTTACGGGTTCCAGGCACACTGCGGGACGGATATTTGAGGCCTCTGCGGCGACATTGAAGCGCCTCAATTTGGAACTGGGCGGAAAAGCGCCGGCTTTAGTGTTCGCCGATGCCGATCTCGAACGAGCACTTCCGGAAATCGTCCGTGGAGCAACGGCAGCGGCTGGCCAGATGTGTACTGCCGTAACGCGGGTACTGGTTGAAGCCTCGGCATATAACGAAGTCGCCGATCGGTTGGCCGAACGCTTTCGGGCATTAAAAGTCCGTCCAGCTGATGACCCTCAAGCTGAAATGGGGCCGGTCATCGATATGACCAACCGGGATCGCTTGATTGCGATTGTTGAAGGCGCGTCAAATGTGCTTGTGCACGGCTCTCCCCCGATCGGAACTCCCGCGCGAGGGTGCTACTTGAGTCCGAGCCTGATCGCTGTGGATGACATCGCCGATCCCCTCGCGCGTGACGAGCTGTTTGGCCCGATCGTAACGATCGAGAGATTCATGAGCGAAGAAGAGGCAGCACATAGCGCGAATGCGACAGATTATGGTCTTGCAGCCAGCGTTTGGACTCGCGACGGTGCGCGGGCCCAACGGATTGCCAGATCAATAAAGGCGGGCACGGTGTGGATCAATTCTCACAATCGTCTCTTCGCTGAAGCAGAAACCGGTGGGTATAAGCAAAGTGGCATCGGCCGACTTCATGGGATGATGGGCCTCGATGTCTTCATGGAGACCAAGCATGTCTTTACAGAAGTGGGCTTCATTCCCGCAACGGCGTGCTGACGATGGCATCCAAGCCCAATATACTGTTCATCATGGCAGACCAGCTCCGCGCTGATTATCTTTCATGTTACGGCCATCCGACATTGAAGACGCCGAACCTTGACTGGCTGGCGTCGCGCGGAGTTCTCTTCAATCGTGCCTATGCGCAATCGGCGGTATGCGGGCCGGCGCGGATGAGCGTTTACACCGGCCGCTATGTTCTTTCTCATGGTGCGACCCTCAATGACACGCCTCTCCGACAGGATGAATGGACAATCGGGGATTATCTGCGTCCCATAGGCTATCGCACAGTGCTGGTCGGTAAGACGCACATGCGCGCCGATTTGGAAGGCATGGAGAAGCGCAAAATTGAACCCACATCCGGGTCTGGCTTGCTCGTTGCCGAAGCGGGATTCGAGACATATTCGCGTGAAGAAGGAATTTACCTCGACCATTGGCCGGCCGCAAAAAGGTTCGGTGCTGACTATAATCGTTATCTAAGAGACCGCGGCTATGGGGGTGACAACCCGTGGCATGATTGGGTAAATTCGGTGGAGATTGATGGCGAGGTCGTTTCTGGCTGGCTTCTTGAGACAGCACCTTATCCAGCTCGGGTACGTGAGGAAGACAGCGAGACGCCTTACCTGACCCGCCGTGCGATCGAATGCATCGATGCGATGGCTGATCATCCATGGTGCCTGCACTTAAGCTATATCAAGCCCCACTGGCCCTATATTGCTCCTGCACCCTACCACGCAATGTATTCGGCAGCCGACGTTATACCCGCGGTTCGGGCCGCCGAAGAACTCTCGACGCAAAATCCGGTGTTTGCTGGCTTCCAGCGGCGACGGGTGAGCCAGAGTTTTTCTGACGAAGGGGTCCGGGTTCCTGTGGTTGCTGCCTATATGGGCTTGGTTAAACAGCTTGATGATCAGCTTGGTGTTCTATTTTCTGCATTGAAGGACCGCGGTCTATTCGAAAGCACACTGATCATATTCACGTCGGATCATGGCGACTATCTTGGCGACCACTGGCTTGGCGAAAAAGAGTTTCTGCACGAAGCCTCCATTCGCGTACCCCTCATTGTTGTCGATCCCGGTAAACATGCGGACCAGACACGCGGGACCGTAAACGAGGATCTTGTTGAATCCATCGATCTATTGCCGACCTTTGTCGATTTGGCGGGTGGCGATGCCTGCCACCCCCGCCTCGAAGGCCGCTCGCTTCTGCCCCTTTTGGCTGGCGGGACGGGAGAGCGGAGCTACAGCTTTTGCGAATATGACTATGCAACCATGCGGTTTCGCAGGGAGCTGGCGCAGCCCATCAACAAGACAGGTATCGTTGCCGTTGTAGGCGCGCGTTGGAAATTGATCGCATGTCCGGGTTTTGAACCATTGTTGTTTGACCTCGAAAATGATCCTGGCGAACTGGAAGATCGCGCCTTGGATCCACATTGCGCATCTATCCGTGCCGAACTCGAAGCTGCCTTGTGCGAATGGGCCTTGCGCCCCCGTCGGGTGACCGAGAGTGAGGCCACTATCGAACGCCGAACCGACACTCAGGTGACGCGCGGTATCAAGCTGGGAATCCGGAATGCCGAAGAGCTTGCGGTTGCCCTTGCCGAAGAATCCGGAAAATGAAGAATATTTCTGCGTTTATTGGGGGTCAATTTGTTACCGGGCCGCGCACCTTTGTGAAGCGCTCTCCTGTGGATGGAAACCTTGTTGCGCTGGTGCATGAAGCGGATGAGTCCATAGTTGACTTGGCGGTTTGCGCTGCTCGGGAAGCAAAATGCGACTGGGAGAAATGGGACCGCAATGACCGCGCGGAGCTGTTAGAACGCCTAGCCGACGCAATCGCGGCGCGTGCTGACGACCTTGCAGACGCAGAAGTGGCGGATATAGGCCGCCCTAGGGAGCAGGTTCTCGCTGCTCATGTGGCACGAACTATTGAAACCTTCCGCTTATATGCGACCTTGTTGCGAACGGCAAAAGATGACGCTTGGCATGGCCGGGCCGTATCGCCGAACATTTCCCGCGAAAATGCGCCACAAACACTGGCCTATACAAGCCGTCATCCACTTGGCGTTGTAGCTATCATTGCTCCTTGGAATGTTCCTTTGCTCTTGCTGGCACTTAACCTTGCTCCCGCACTGGCAGCGGGGAACTGCGTGGTGGCTAAGCCATCGGAACACTCCCCATCGTCGGCTACATTGCTTGCAGAGATTTTTCATGACGCAGGGCTGCCTGCTGGTGTCTTCAATGTTGTTCATGGAATGGGGGCAAATTCCACCGGATCAATACTGGCGGCGCACCCTGGAATTGATGGCTTCGGCTTCACCGGTGAAGGGCGAAGCGCTACATCCATCATGAAGTCTGCTGCCGATGGATTGCGTCCGGTTCTTTTCGAGTTGGGCGGCAAGAATGCCGGGTTGGTGTTCGCTGACGCTGATCTCGATAAAGCTGCTCAGGCTTGCGCCATGGCGGCTTTTGCGAACAGTGGTCAAGTCTGTCTCTCAATAGAACGACTTTATGTGGAAAGAAGGGTTTTCGAGGCCTTTCTATCAAAGCTGACAGCGATTGCGGCAGGTCAGGTGCTTGGCCCTCTTATTTCCCAGGAACATAGGTCGCATGTACACGAGGCGGTCAAGCGCGCCATTGAGGTGGGAGCACGTTGCATCATTGGCGGAGCTTTACCCGAAGGTGAGGGTGCATTTTATCCCGCTACGATCCTGACTGGTTTGTCCGACGATGCCGAATTGTCGCGCAAGGAAACATTTGGTCCGGTTGTTCATATTGCCCCGTTCGACACGGAGGTCGAAGCCATCGCGCGCGCCAATGATACTGAGTTCGGGCTTGCAACTATGGTGTGGACCCGCGACCTGGCGCGCGCGCATCGGACAGCGGCGGGCCTGAAGGCTGGCATCAAATGGGTGAACTGCTGGCAAGTCCGCGATTTTTCCACTCCTCTCCAGGGACATGGGCGCTCTGGAATTGGCGCTCAAGGAGGTCGCGAGTCCCTTGAATTCTATTCTCAGATAACAACAACGGTGGTGAGCTTGTGAGAAACGACTATCAGAATCCCAGTCAGGAAACGCTGCTGTCCATGTATGAGCGGATGCTCGTCATTCGAGAGACCGAAGAATATCTTGGCGCTCAGTTTAGGGCTGGCGAACTGCCGGCAGGTGTTCACCTTTATATCGGGCAGGAAGCTTCGGGGGTCGGCATTTGCGCTCATCTCAGCGACGAAGACTGGATAACCAGCACCCACAGAGGACATGGACATTTCCTCGCCAAAGGAGGCGACCCTTATGCCATGATTGCAGAAATTCACGCCAAGGCAGACGGTGTCTGCGGCGGATTTGGAGGCACCATGCATGTTGCGGATTTATCGCGCGGCATATTGGGCGCAAATGGCATTGTTGGCGGCGGCCTAGGGATTGCGACTGGCGCTGCATTTGCTGCGAAGCTGGATGGAAAGGGAAAAGTAGCCGCATGCTTTTTTGGCGACGGCGCGGCCAACCAGGGCACATTGATGGAAGCGATGAACGTGGCTTCGCTCTGGAAGCTTCCCTTGTTGCTGGTCTGCGAGCATAATGGATGGTCCGAATTTACCCGATCGGAAGTAGTGACCAGCGGAAATATTCTCGATCGTGCCCAGCCTTTCGGAATTCCGGCGCAAGAAGTCGATGGTAATGATGTGGGCGCCGTCTGGCGAGCTGCCGGCGAAATGATCGAAGCTATGCGGAACGATGGCGGACCTGGCCTTCTGCTAACGCATACCTACCGAACACGTGGTCATGTCGAGGCCGAGATCAATTTCTTGTCGCAATCCTATCGAAGCGAGGAAGAGGTCGCGAGCTGGGTGGCACGTGACCCGCTGGACCGCGCTGCTGCACTTTTGGCTGAAACGGGGATGGCGACAGAAGAGATCGTGTTAGTTCGCGAGCGAGTCAGAAAGATAATAGACGCAGCGGCCGCACGCGCGCAAGCCGCACCGGATCCGGACCCTGCGTTAGTCAAGTCAATGATGTTTTCAGAAGTGGATGCATGGTAATGGCAAAGCGCAGGTTCATCCAAGCTATCAATGATGCCATGTTCGAGGAAATGGAGCGTGACCCCCGCATAATTCTTTTCGGCGAGGATGTCGAAATCTCGATGTTTGGCGACACCAAAGGGCTTAGAGATCATTTCGGACCTGATCGGGTGCGCGACACCCCAATTTGCGAAGCATTGCTAACCGGTATGGCGGTGGGAATGGCCGCAGCAGGATGGCGCCCTGTCCTTCACATGATGTTTTCTAACTTCATGTACACCGGCTTTGATGCAATCGCGAACCAAATGTCGAAATTGCATCTGATGACTGGTGGTCAAATGAAACTGCCAATTACGGTCATGGCAGGTTTCGGGGGAGGTAGGTCTACGGCAGCTCAGCATTCCGACTGCCCCTATCCGTTATTCATGAACCTGGGCGGTATCAACGTGGCTGTCCCTTCCAATGCAGGTGATGCAAAGGGCCTGTTTAAAACGGCCGTGCGTAGCAATGATCCAGCAATCTTTCTGGAGCCCGGTGGTCGGGGTGGAGAGCTAGGCGAAGTTCCCGATGGCGAACACCTTGTTTCTTTTGGCAAAGCCGCAATTCGTCGTGAAGGGCGCGATGTCACTATTGTAGCGATTGGGGCAATGGTTAAGCTTGCAGATCAAGCGGCTAAGACGTTGGCGGCTAACGGGGTTGAGGCGGAAATTATTGATCCTCGAACGCTTGTTCCGCTGGATGAGGAAACCATTCTCGCGTCCATTGCAAAAACACGACGGCTGGTCATTGTCGATGAAGCGCGCGACCGTTGCAGTGCGGCGAGCCAGATAGCTGCCGTTGCGGCCGATCGTGGCTTTGATTTTCTGAAAGCGCCCGTCAAACGGGTTACGGTTCCAAACGTTTGTATGCCTTACGCCCCTGCGCTGGAGCGCAGTGTTTACCCCAACTCGGAAAGGATTGTTTCTACAGTGCTGGCCTTAGTTTCAAATCAGGAGGCAATATGAAAATTCAGCTCAAACTGCCGCGTGTCGGCATGAATATGGAAGAAGCGACCATTGTTGCTTGGCACAAATCGGCTGGCGAAGTATTTGCAAGCGGCGATGCGCTTTACGACTTTGAAACTGAAAAGGTGACGCAATCGTTCGAGGCTAGCGCGGACGGCAAGCTGCTGGAAATTCATGTTGCAGAGGGTGAGGACGCGCAAGTTGGCGATGTCGTTTGCATCGTCGAGGTTGACCTATGACCATGAGCGGACGCCTTCAACATGTCGGCGTCAGCGTTGCCGACATGGATCGAGCGCTGGCATTTCTGTCGAAGCTTGGCTTTGAGACCCGCGCGCGATTTGCACCATTCGATTCCGCTGCCGTCGCCGGCATCACTGGCCTGACGGGCGCCAGAGTTCGAGAGATCGCCTATGTGGCGCGTGACGACTATACTTTCGAACTGCTCGAATATGCAGCACCTAAGCGCGACGAAGCAGTCCGCCGCGTCTGTGACGTCGGCTACTTCCATATGGCCCTTGAGGTGGACTGCCTCACTGAGGTTATGGCGGACCTCGGATCAGATGCACAGCCATACACCGTAGCCCAAGGTCCTGCCATGGGGCAACGCGCAGCATATATCTATGGGCCAGATGGATTGACTGTTGAACTAATCGAGCAGCCACGCCTGTGAATTTACTTTCGCAGACACGGTTCGATGATCCGAATGAGATACTGCAGTGGTAGCTCTATGGTGGGTTTCATGCGCCGTCGATCTGCTGGGAAGAACCAAGTTTTCGTTGAGGACATGATTATGTGTGAGCGAGATATAATATTGATAATTGGTTCCGGTCTCGGTCTCGGTCTCGGCAGGCCTAACCTTATGGGGATGCCGCTGCTTACCAGATGTGGTGCCCAGATCTTTATGCAAGTGTCCGAACTTGGCCAATACAAAACTGGAGGTGTAGCATGATCCGCGTATTTCTAATTGCTCTGGCATTTTTCGCGCAGCCGGTTCTGGCCCAGCCCGTCTTCGAACAAGCGCCTGAGCTCAAGGCCAACCCCAACCCGCGTGCGCCTTTGGCTGCAGTGCTGACTTTCAAGGCATCCGGACCCGTCACGACGGCAGTCAGCATAGACGATGGTTTGGCACAAAGAACCCTCAACTTCGGTCCACATCTTGATCCTACAAAGGGTCTGCCGATCGTTGACCTAGCTGCCGGTCGTCAGTTTAATGTGACTGTGCAGATTTCAGATAAATCTGGTACCACAACGTCATCCAAAGTCCTGTCGTTCAGGACGCCAGCATTACCTACGCCTGGGCTTGAATGGCCGACCCTGACGACGACCCTTGCCGATGGCGGGGTGCTCGAACCAGGCTTGCGTTTCATAAGTGTAAGGCGGCGGGCGCCTGGGCGGCAAAGCTTCCAGACAAAATCTCAGCAGGAATTTGCGCGGGGTTGGGGTTTGATATTGGCACTCGATGCCAAGGGGGACGTACGCTGGTATTATATCAGTCAGCGCCGTGTGGCAGGGATCAAGCCCTCACCGGATGGTACGCTGCTTTTTACAACTGAGGATCAGCGCGTCGTCAAAATTGATATGCTTGGTAACATTATTCGCCAATGGTATCCCGAAAAACGGCGGCTTGGACCGGTTGCTGGTGCAACGGAGATCACCGGGCTACAAACCCTGCACCACGAACCGTCAATCACACCGTGGGGTACATACATCTCTATGTCGGCGCACGGACGCGAGATTCTTGACTATCCATCGAGCGTTACCGATCCGCAGGCTCCACGCAAGCCGACTATGGTGATGGGCGACAAGATCGTCGAGTTTAACGCGGACGGAAAAGTGGTATGGGAGTGGGATGCGTTCGAACATCTTGATCCCTATCTGCTTCATTATCATACCTTCCAGCCATATTGGGCTGTCAGAGGCTATCCCGGCTATGCGGATTGGACGCACGGTAACGGGATAACGTTCGACGCAGAGCGCGATCTCGTCATCGCGTCGTTCAAGCATCTGGATGCGCTGGTAGCGATAGACCGTAAGACGAAAGACATCCGCTGGATATTCGGCGACCCTAAGGGTTGGCCGGAAAAATATCAGTCCCGGATCCTGAAGCCCATCGGCTTAACCCGCTATCCTTGGTCCCAACATCACCCCCATGTCACGCCGCAGGGAACCATCGTCTATTATGACAATGGCATGTTCCAAGCTCGGCCATTTGACGGCCAGGAGATCGTTCCCTTTCATCGTAGCTACAGTCGCGCTGTTGAGATCAAGGTCGATCCTAAAGCAATGACCGTCACCGAGTTATGGACGTCGGAGAAGGAACAGAAGCCAGACAGTTGCGTCCATTGGGCGATGGGTGATGCTCAGCGCATGCCATCCACCAGTAACATGATGGTCATTCGTAGCTTCTGTCCGCCGATCACCGACAAGCTCAATGATCAGGATGAATATGATCTGACCCGGCGCTTTGTCGATGATGTTCCATATGCGGGAAGAGTTGAAGAATTCTCGCGAACCGCGCCCGCGAAGTTGCTTTCGCAGACACGTTTCGATGACCCAAATGAGATACTGCAATGGCAGCTTTATGGTGGGTTTCATGCGCCGTCGATCTACTGGGCAAACGGGGCAGAAAAGCCGCGATGAGCGGTGTTCCACATTCTGACCGGTCGCGGGGTTCACCCGCATTAAGCGTAATATCCATTTATAGGTTTTTGATATGAGCGAGCGACGAAAAATTTTGATAGCCGGCGGCGGGATCGGCGGAATGACCGCTGCCGGCCTGCTCCTGCAAGCCGGGCATGACGTCGAGGTTTTCGAGCAGGCTCCCGCGCTTGGCGAGGTTGGCGCGGGCGTCCAAGTCAGCGCCAATGCCACACATGTTTTGCGCCATCTTGGCGTGCTTGACCAGCTTGCCACTATTTCGGTCCGGCCATTGCGCACCGAGTTCCGGCTCCACGACACAGCGGAGGTGGTGAGCCAGATTCTGCTGGGCGATACACATGAAGACCGATTTGGCGCGCCCTATCTCCACGTTTATCGTCCCGACATGCTGCGCATCTTGGAGGACCGTGTTCGACAACTGTCTGCGTCGGCGGTTCATCTTGGGAAGGCGTTGGAGCGCTACGAGGAAGATAAGCAAGGCGTAGCCCTGTACTTCACAGATGGCACCGAAGCGCGCGGTGACGTGCTCATTGGTGCCGACGGGATCAAATCGGTCGTGCGCGCGCAGATGCACGGTAAAGAGCCGGCCAATTATACTGGCAATGTCGCTTGGCGCGTCATGGTGCCAGCCGAAAAACTACCCTCCGATTTTCAACCCCCAATCTTCGTCAACTGGATGGGGCCAGACAAACATATGGTTGTCTATTGGGTTAATGGCGGCAGGTTTTTGAACTTCGTCGGTTGCGTCGAGAAGCCGGAATGGACACAAGAAGGGTGGGCTATCAAAGCCCCTTGGGCAGACATGAAGGCCGATTTCGTAGGGTTCCACCCCGATGTGCAGACTATGATTGACGCGGCTGATAAGGATAGCTGTTTCTGCTGGGCGCTTAACAACCGGCCGCGCCTTAACTTCTGGAGCACGGATCGCGTGACCCTGCTGGGAGACAGCGCGCATCCCACTTTACCTTATATGGCGCAAGGGGCTGTCATGGCCATTGAGGACGCGGCGGTGCTAATGCGCGTGTTTGATGAATTTGACGACACGGCAACGGCTCTTAAGGCCTATGAACAGGCGCGCATCGACCGCACGGCTCGGATCGTAAATGAAAGCTCTGAGCACGCCCGACTGTTCCATTTCCAGACGCATGAAGAGTTCCGCGAAGCTTTCGGGCGCAAGGATCCCTCTAAGGACCGAGGCTTATGGCTCTACAATTACAACCCGCTGTCGGTATCCCTGACCGCCCAGCCGTAACGACCTTCAGCGCAATCGGTTGAAATGCAGATTTAACAATTTTCGAGGAAATGATGACAGAATACACCTTCCAGCCGCACCCGCACATTACCGTTCCCGTAGCCGGATCGGCACAACAGTTCCCGGTTCGCCGGATCTTTTGCGTGGGCCGCAATTATGCCGAGCATGCGCGCGAGATGGGTTTTGATCCCAACCGCGAACCGCCCTTCTTCTTCACCAAGCCGGCCGATGCAGTTGTTCACGACGGCGCGACCATTCCCTATCCAACGCTCACCGAGAACTTCCACTACGAAGCGGAACTGGTCGTCGCGATTGGGAAAGAAGGTCGGAACCTGTCGGTTGAAGAGAGCCTATCCTACATTTGGGGCTATGCTGTGGGGAACGATCTGACGCGGCGGGATATTCAAATCCAGGCAAGAGAAAAAGGCCGCCCCTGGGATTGGGGCAAGGCATTTGACCGTTCGGCCGTTATCGGCCCCATTCACCCAGTCGCCGAAGTAGGGCATCCTGCAAAGGGATCAATCCGTCTCGCTGTCAATGATACCGTAAAGCAGGACGCGGATCTGTCTGAGCTGATCTGGTCCGTCCCTGAGATCATCTCGATACTATCGCATTCGATGACCATCAAACCAGGCGACCTGATCATGACTGGCACACCGGCTGGGGTCGGTCCGCTTGTGCCGGGCGACGTGTGCGTGGTCTCAATCGACGGGCTTGGCAATCTGACCACGAAGATCGGTCCACGCGAATGACGCTGCGCCTACACAACTTCTTCAGGTCATCCACTTCGACCCGGTTGCGCGCGGCACTCAATCTGAAGGGCCTGGATTACGAATATGTGGCTTATGCTCTGCGTAACGGCGAGAACCGCACAGCGGCCTATCTCGGGCTGAACCCAGCCGGACTTGTTCCCGCGCTTGAACTCGACGACGGCACGGTGCTGACCCAGTCGCTGGCGATCATCGAATGGCTTGACGAGACATATCCGAACCCGCCCTTGTTGCCGGCAGACACGGGCGGGCGGGCGCGCGTGCGGTCTTTGGCCTACATGATTGCGTGCGAGATTCATCCGCTCAATAACCTGCGTGTTCTGAACCGGCTGGGCGTGCAGTTTGGAGCGGGGGAAGATGCGGTCGCTGAGTGGTTTTCCCATTGGGTGACCGAAACTTTCGACGCGATAGAAGCCACGCTTGCGGGAAGTCTGCAAACCGGTCGCTTCTGCCACGGCGATGTCCCCTCCCTCGCTGATATCTGCCTTTACGCTCAAGTCTGGAACAATCGGCGCTTCTCGATCCCGCTAGAAAATTGGCCAACCATCGCGAAGATATTCGGCGAGCTGGACGGCATTGAAGCCTTCAAAAACGCCGCTCCCCCCAACCAGCCCGATGCGGAATAATTCGGTTTAAAGGAGACCTAATATGAGCGAAGAGCTCGATCGCACCTCAGTCGCCCATGCGATGCAGCCCGATGATACGCCCGAACTGCGCGAGCTCTACCGCGGGTTTGCAGAACAAAGCCTGCTGCCCCTGTGGACCCAGTTGGGCGACCTGATGCCGATCCACCCCAAGTCTAAGGCGCTGCCGTACGTCTGGAAGTGGGCCAAGCTGCTGCCTCTCGCCAAACGCTCCGGCGATCTCGTGCCCGTTGGACGCGGCGGCGAACGCCGCGCGATCGGGCTTGGCAATCCGGGACTCGCCCCACATGCCTATATCAGCCCGACGCTCTGGGCCGCGATCCAATATCTTGGTCCGCGCGAAGTGGCCCCCGAACATCGCCACAGCCAAAACGCCTTTCGGTTTGTAGTGGAAGGTGAAGGCGTTTGGACGGTGGTCAACGGCGATCCGGTAAGAATGAGCCGCGGCGATCTTCTGTTAACACCGGGGGGGAATTTCCACGGCCACCAGAATGTCACTGATCAGCCGATGACCTGGATCGACGGCCTCGATATTCCGTTCAGCCAGCAGATGGACGTCGGCTTTTTCGAATTCGGTTCCGACCAGCTCACCTGCCTTGAAACACCTGATTACAGCCGCGGCGAGCGGCTTTGGTGTCATCCTGGGCTGCGTCCCCTGGCGGGGTTGAAGGATACCGTGAGTTCCCCGATTGGCGCCTATCGCTGGAAGTATACCGACGCTGCGCTCAGCGAGCAGCTTACCCTCGAATCAGAAGGCTACCCGGCTACCGTTGCCCCCGGACATGCGGCGATCCGCTACGTCAATCCCACGACCGGCGGGGATGTCATGCCGACGATCCGTTTGGAGTTCCACCGTCTTCGCGCCGGCACCGAAACCGCTACGCGGCGGGATGTCGGCTCAACCGTGTTCCAAGTTTTCGAAGGCACGGGAGCGGTGGTCATGAACGGTGAAACCCATGTCCTGGAAAAGGGTGATATGTTTGTCGTCCCGTCCTGGATTCCTTGGTCCCTACAGGCAGAGACGCCGTTCGACCTGTTCCGCTTCTCTGATGCTCCAATTATGGAGAAGCTGAATTTTATGAGATCGGACGTAGAGCAATCTTGAAAATCAGGATTAACCATCATGACCCACTTGAGTCTTTTGGCGGTACGCAGCGGCATACAAAGTGTTCCAAACTATACCTGCCGCGACTCAGCAAACTGCGCGCGTCTGAGGCTGTATCGTGCGACGACGCTCCGATTGAAGCTAGGTTGCGGCGATGACTGCTGCCGCGTTCAGCTCTAACTTGTCCTTTTGCATCGGCCCAATGCTGTCTCCGTCGACGCCATTGAATCCGTTTACACCAATTTGGACAACTCCGTTTTTGAGTTTGACATCTAGTATACCAGAATAGATTTATTCGGTTGACTATGAAGATTTGTAACCATAAGAATAGATTTTGGTATACCATAAGGAGGGGTTTATGAAGGGCGTCCCAAAAAAAATCAGTTCATTAACTCGGCTAATGGCCGCGAGTGTGCTCGTGCTACCGCTCGCGTCACCGTCTTTCGCTCAGTCTGCGGAAGGCGAAGATGACGCACCGGCACTTGGCGAGATTGTTGTAACGGCGACAAAGCGTCCGGAGCGCTTGCAGGACGTGCCAATCTCGGTGCAGGCGGTTACGGGCGACCTCCTAAGGAGCGGCGCCGTTCAGAATTTCGAAGATGTGCAAGTGCCAGGGCTCCGTGTTTCTCGTGGAGGCATGGCCGACACAATCACCGTGCGCGGGATTGGGTCAGGGCAGAATCTTGGATTTGAACAATCCGCGCCAATGTATATCGATGGCATCTATTATGGTCGGGCACGCACCCAGCGCCTCGGATTTCTGGACATTGACCGTATCGAGTTTCTGAAGGGTCCGCAGCCGACATTTTTGGGCAAGAATGCGATCGCCGGTGCCATCAACGTTGCCACGCGACGCCCCGGAGATGAATTCGGAGGAGAAATTGAGTTCAGCTATGAGCCGGTCACCAATGAGAAAACGGCTTTTGGCGCTACCGACATCCCGATCGGGGACAATTGGGCAACCCGTTTCGCCCTTCGTTACCGGAAGTCGGAAGGGTATATCACCAATACGATAACTGGACGCAAAGAGCCTGAAATCGAGGATTTGCTCGGACGAGTTGTTGTGACTGGAGATCTGTCCGATCAGTTGAAGTTGACCGCCATCGGCTATTTCGGAAACAATAACGATCATGGACGGAATAACCAGCCAATCATTTGTCTGCCCAATTTCCGCCGGGATCTCTCAGATGCAACTCGCGAACCCTGCACTTTCGATAGCGCTAAGTCATCGCGCGGTCTGATCCCTGCGGCTGCTGAAACTGCGCGGCCCGATCTTTATACAGATGATGATGGCGGTTCATTCTACAACCGTTTGCGGTCGACTGGTGGAACCCTGCTTCTCGACTATGAGTTTGGAAACGGCATTACCCTGAGTTCGGTTTCTGGATTTTATCAGTATAAAAATTACCAGTTTATCGATACCGACCAAGCTATCGCTAATTATTCAACCGCGACCTTTACTGAACAGTATGATCAGTTCAGCCAGGAGATTCGTCTAATCTCCTCGAAAGATAGCGCATTCACTTGGTTCCTCGGGGCCTATGTCGACAAGAACAACAATGATGTTGTGAGCACTACAGACCAAGACGCTCGCAATCTTCTTCCACTTGTGGTTCCTGCACCCGCCGGTTCTACCCCGCGCACTGCCGCGTTCGTCAATACGCGCATTCTCGGGTCGATTACAGATTTCCGTGAGAATGCAGATTCGTGGGCGTTTTTCGGGGAAGCTAGCCAAAAACTGGGGCCAGTCACTTTGCGTGGTGGCTTACGCTATGAGGAAATCAACAAGGATGTTGATTTTCTGCGTTGCGACTCCACGCCTTATTCTGGTTGTTCGCCGCTTCCTCTCCGCACCGGCAGCCGCAAGGATAAAAAATTCCAGCCTGCGATTACGCTGGAAGCTCGTCCCGCTGAAGATGTGATGATTTACACGAGCTTCAAAAAGGGTTTCAAGTCAGGAGGGTTTTCGGGGACGGATGGCCTGCCTTTCAATCCTGAGAGCGCAAATGCATATGAGATTGGTCTAAAGAGCCGGTTCTTCGACAAGCGGGTCCTGCTCAATCTAACGGCATTCCGCAGCAATTATAAGGATCTCCAAGTCTCGTCTTTCGATCCAGCAACCGCACTCTTTCTTACCACGAATGCCGCATCCGCCCGCACGCAAGGATTGGAAGCTGAGCTCCAACTCGCGGTAACGCAAGACTTCAAGCTCTCGGGCAATGTCACATATCTCGATGCTACATATGAAGACTTCACCAAGTCGCAATGCTGGGCAGGGCAAACAGCGGCGCTTGGGTGCGTTACGGTCGGGTCAAGCAGCACCCAAGATTTGTCAGGTGTGACGACGCCTTATGCGCCGGAATGGTCGGGAAGCATTGCTGCTGACTGGTCGAAAGACATCGGCAGTGGCTTAACGCTAAAGGCGGGGAGCGATCTTTATTTTACCAGTCGTTTTGCTACCTTGACCGACATCCATCCGGACTCGTTCCAGGAAAAGTTTGCAAAACTTAACGCAAGAATCGGTCTATCAACTGAGAGCGGCTGGGATTTGTCGCTGGCGGTTCGTAATCTGACAGATAAAAGAACTGCAGCGTTTAAGAATACGATTCCAGGAGGATTCAATTCAATTGCAGCGTTCACTGAGCCTCCGCGTACATTCACGATCCAGGCGCGCTACAAGTTCTGATACGTCGGACGAGCAGAGTCGCGTTGGCCAAGTCAACGCGGCTCTGCCATTTCCTGAATTGGAAAGGCTGGAATGACCTACGCAGGACGGACGTCGTCCAAGCACCTTAAGGCCGCGGTTTGCATGGTGCTGTCCGGGATGGCTGCCCTTGTTTATCAGATCGTGTGGACCCATCAGATGGCGGTCGCAATCGGGACAGCTCAAAGCGCCGTTGCTATAATGCTGGCGGTCTTTCTAGGTGGACTTGCCCTTGGCGGCTGGGTTGCATCGCGTTGGCTCCGTTCCCATCTGGATGCTGGCAAACGCTATGCTTTTCTTGAGTTGTTTATTGTAGTTTGGGCTGTTTCATTACCCTTTCTTTTTCCCTCCCTACAGAAGCTACTGATAGGATTACTCGCCAGCGGTAATGCGTTGCCACCGGATGCAGGCTGGTCTCAATTTGGTGTGTATCTTTTTCTCGTGGTGACTGCCTTTGCCCCGCCCACCATCGCGATGGGAGCCACCTTGCCCATTTTGGTGCGTGCGGTTCGGGGGGCCGCATCCGATGTAGCCAGCTTGTACGCCCTGAATACAATGGGTGCAGCGGCGGGGGCGATGTTGGCTGGATTTGTTCTGGTTCCCGCAATCGGTTTAAGTGGAGCCAGTCAGCTTGCGGCTGTTGCTAATTTGGCAGCAGCGTTTTTGGCATGGAGATATCTTCGCGACAATGGCGGGCCTTTAGAGCAGACTCCAGAGACCGGTAATGTCTTCAAAACAAGAGTACTGATCGCAGCCGGTCTGACTGGCATTGCAACATTTGCACTTGAAGTATTCTGGACGCGGCTGTTGGCGATTCCCTTTGGTGGAACCACGCAGGGTTTTGCGTTCATGCTCGGCTTGTGGCTGGCCGGGTTGGCGTTTGGAGGCTGGGTAGCTGCCAAGAAAAGCGGGAGCGCGGCGACTGCGCTTTTCGCAGGCGCCATTCTCTCGGTTGCGGGTTACTTTGCCATACTGATCACGGGAGCGGCAACGAAGTTTGCAGTGCTCGCGCTCTTTCCGGGAGCGATTGCATTTGGAATGGCTTATCCACGTTTCGTTGATGCCGCCGGGGGAGATGTCGCAAAAAGCGCTGCTTTAGTTTATGCTGCGAATATCGTAGGTGCGATGTGCGGTGCCATCATTGCTGGCCACTATTTGCTGGAGTCATTTGGTTTCGGGGGGACCTTACTCTTCGCGGTCACGCTTTTAATGATCGCAGGCGCTGCGATCTGCGAACAAACGAAATTAAGAATCGGCCTAGCTGGAGGCGCTGCGGTGTTTTCCAGTCTCTTGGCTGTTGGCGTACCGGAACCATATTCGCTCCTAAAGGCAGGCGTGGTAGACCAAGACACGAGCGGGGACCTTGTCTCATTATCAGTCGGGCGTGTTGCCACCGTTGAAGTGCGGCAACGCGATGACGGGATTGCAATCCGCAGCGATGGATTGCCTGAAGCACTGGTGCAACGCACTGGTACACCGCCTCTTCTGAATGATCAGCATTGGCTAACAGCCTTGCCTGCGCTGGCCAGACCCGAAGCACGCTCCATGATGGTTATTGGTTTAGGTGGCGGGGTTAGCCTTGAGCCTGTTCCTACCTGGATACGAAGCATCGATGTTGTCGAAATCGAAGAGCGGATCATTGAGGCAAATCTAATGATCGCTGATCAACGAGAGGTGAATCCGCTTGCCGATCCTCGTGTCACGCTTGTTCATAACGATGCACGCAACGCTATGCTTCGCACGAGCAAACGTTACGACATTATCGTTTCCCAGCCGTCGCATCCATGGACTGCAGGTTCCGCGAATCTTTATACGGAAGAGTTTGTTGCACTCGCAAAGGATCGGCTCACCGAGGGGGGTATATTTGTCCAGTGGATGAATGCGTCCTTCGTAGAGCCGCGCTTACTGCGTTCTTTCTTGGCAACCCTGGCATCGGAATTCAGAAACGTCAGGGTGTATGAACCGGTTCCTTTTAATTTCATCGCAATAGCTTCGGATGGAACTATCTCGCCCGAGAGCGGGTATTTAAAGGCGAACGCGAACAACCGAATTCAGTTAGGGCGAGCGGGCATCCTTAATGAACTCGATTTCGCTTGGTCGCTCCTATTAGATGAAAAAGCGGTTCGTCGGGTTGCTGCGGGCATAGAACCGATAAGCGATAACCGGAATTCAATGGCATTCGAGACCGGCCCGGGGAAAGGAATACTGACCCGAAATGCTTTGGATGCAATTACGGGGCGTCCAGCAACATCTCGAATTCAGAATGCCTATTCGCGCCTACGTCTGGCGCAGGCAGGTTTACTTCCCTTTGAGCCCATTGCCGAGAGTACTCTTATTGCTTCGGGTCGTCAGAAAGGTATCGTTGGCGATTATACTGCGTTAGCAGCGATGGATCCGCAGTTGGCGTTATTGCCTTTTACAGATAGGGGCTACGCAGCGGCCAATCAATTGCGCGTAGCCTGGAGGTTAGAACGCATCGCTTCCTTAGGCCCTGATGGGCGAGCAGATTTGACGAGAGAAGCGCTTGCAATTGTTGATGCCGCGCTGCGCGTTGAAACCACAACCGATCTGCTGATGCAGCGCGCAACACTCGCGCAACTCGTCAGAAATGATGAAATGCTGATCGAGACAGCATTGGCCTTTGCCCAGATAGTAAGACAAAACCCCCAGAGTGATCTCGAAGCAAGGCGGGCCCAGGTGCTGATAGCGGCATTACGGGACCTTCCCTTGTCAACTATTCAGGAAAGGGCAATCGTCGCCCTCAATAGCACTTTCTGATCGGGGCAGTCAGTGAAAATACTCGTTTGGCCAATTGTCGCGGAACCTGCATCTTCTGACTTTGGCAATCATTTCTGTGCCGAGGTTTTTCCTATGACTTTTCTTTCTAGGTCCTGACCCTAGACCAATCGACAGGTGCGCGCCTATTGTATACCAAAAATAAATCTAAGGCTTAAAATTAGCCGTATTCCTGCTTTTTTTGAAAAAATCTGTTGCAATTGAACACCATTGGTATACCTAAATATTGAAAAAATTATGCGACGGAGGCGGGTAAATGGCAACTGGTGTGCAAACGAGTGGGACCGTTGTTGTTTCTGATGTGCTTGACAGCGCCCCCTTTTCTAGATTCCACTTCAGTCTCATTTTGCTGTGCACGCTTGTCGCCATAGTCGATGGCTTTGATACCACCTCATTGGCAGTGATTGCGCCAACTATAGCGCATGATTGGGGACTGAGTTTGCCGTCCTTTGCCCCTGCCTTGTCGGCATCTCTTGTGGGCATGGCCTTAGGAGGTGCGATTGGTGGCATGCTTGGTGATCGATTCGGACGCCGACCGATCATGATCCTAATGTTTTCTATAGTGACCCTTGGCACCCTCGCATCAGGCTTCGTGGAGAATATAATCCAACTCGAAGTGCTGCGGCTGCTTACTGGCTTTGGCATTGGAGGTACGATCCCGCTTGGCGCTGCGCTTGTTGCTGAATACATGCCAAAGAAGCTGCGTAGCTTTCTGCTGGTTGTCATGTTCAGCGGACATGCACTGGGCGGCACCCTGGCAGGCTTGGCGGCACCGGCTCTAATCAACAATTTTGGATGGCACAGTGTCTTCATCGTGGGTGGGATCGTGCCTGCGGCGCTGGTTGTCGCTCTTCTTTTTCTCCTTCCAGAATCTGCGCGCTACCTCACTACGCGAGGGGACCCCGCTGCTCGCGTACGCGCGATCGGCTTGCTCAAAAGGGCCAATCCAGCTGCAAGCATTGCCGGCAATGCCGAGATTGTGACAGGCGAGCAGGTAATCACGCGCGGTACCGTGCGCGATCTTTTTGCGGCCAATCGGGCATCGCAAACAATCTTTCTGTGGATCACATTCTTTGCAACACAGTTCGTCTTGTTTGGACTTGCCAGCTGGCTCACCAGCCTTCTGACGCAAGCCGGTCACAGTCAGGATGTTGGCGCCTATGCCCAGATGTTGCATAATCTAGGCGGCGTTTTCGGCAGCCTTGCATTTGGCCTGCTCAGCGACCGCCTTAGTGCGCGACCGGTTCTCATTGGTGTCAATGTGGGTGCCATTCTCTTCATTGCTGGTCTGGGAGCATTCGCAGCGTCGGAGTTTTCTCTTTGGATGGCCCTGTTCTCCGGTGTCTTTGTGCTGGCGGCGCAATTGTGCCTCAATGCCTATACGACAGGGCTTTATCCAACTGCCCTGCGCGCGACCGGGGTTGGCTGGGCGCTCAGCTTTGGCAGGCTTGGATCGATAACTAGCCCCTTAGTCGCCGGGGCGTTGATGGCGCGAGGCTGGACACCTAGCAGCTTATTCTATGCCATCGCGGCCGTGCCGCTCATCAGCATCGTTGCGCTAACGTTTATCAGAGGCGAACGCTACGAAACTGACGGTGTCAATTCGGCACATTGAACACCGCCACTGTTTCGTGCCTCAGGTGTCAATCGATCCGGCCGCGAGCTTAGCCCATCGCCTTGTCTATTTTTGCCAAGATATCAGTTCGGTTTAGGTAGCCTTGCGAAAACTTTGTCAAACCGCGCTAAAGCTTCTGTAATATCTTCGCCTGACATTGTTCCGGAAATATAGATACGGCTCCCCGCGCCGATCGAAAGCCCCTCATCCATGCAGATCAATCTGAAGGCACCCCGGCGTGCGGCATCGGCGGCATTAAGTTCCGCTGGAGAATAGGCGACGTCTGCCTTCAGAAAATCCACATATATTTGTCCTCGAGGCCCTTGCAGGAAAAGGTCGTCATGACCATGCGAGATAGCCATGTCGCGCAAGGCCTGTCTGAAATGCGCTTGGATGCGGTCGACTTCGCGAAACCATGCTCCATTGTCTTCAGCCAGGAGGTCAAACGTAGCAACTGCTGCAGCCATACCCAATGGGAAGCAATTGAATGTCCCTGCTCCAACTACGCGTCGATCGCTAAGCAGTTCCATTATATCAGCGCGGCCTGCCACCGCTGCAAAGGGGAGACCTGCTGCGATAGCCTTGCCGTATGTGGCCAAGTCTGGAGTAACTCCGAAAACCTCTTGTGCGCCGCCAAGCGCGACGCGAAATCCTGTTATTACCTCATCAAAACATAGCACGATGCCATAGCGATCGCACAATTCGCGGACTGTCTCGAGATATCCAGGCCTTGGAGGGCAGCCACCGAAGTTGCACATGATCGGCTCCATGTGGATCAGCGCAATTTTGTCGCCATATTTTTCCAGCACGTCTTGTAGTGCTTCTGCATCATTCCATTCGATCTTATACTGGTCCAGTAACGCGACGGGTGAGCGACCGGCTGTCGATGTGTTGAAGCCGCCAGCTGCGCCAGGACTGTCAATTGGATGTGGTGGCAGGTGCCGGTCTTGGTTAATCGATCCACCAAGCACATTATCCATCCATCCGTGATAATGGCCATCAAATCGCAGAATATATGGCCGGTTGGTGAAAGCGCGCGCAAGGCGGAAAACTAACTGCACGACCTCCGAACCCGAAAGGCCATATTTGACGCGCTCCGCACATGGTATTGCACTAACCATCCGTTCGCCGAGTTCAACCTCCAGTGGCGAGTAGAATTGGCCGGGAAGCGGTGATGGCAGCCGATCCAGTTGCGCTTCGACGGCCGAAATCCAACGCGGATGCCCATGCCCGAAGATCAAAGGGCCCATAGTGAGCGCGAGATCGATATAGTCGCGCCCTTCGACATCGAAGATGCGATGGCCGGATGCCCGCTCAGCAAAAATCGGGGGAAAGGGTAGAGGTGGCGCTAAATTACTCTGAGGTCCGGTCAAAACCTTTGCGGCTCGTGAAGCCAAATTTGCGTTTGTATAGCCCACGCCACATTCTCCTTTAGTATACCAAATATTTCATACATCGCGCAAAAAATCAAATTGATTCCATAATTAGGCGATAATTCTAATATAGGTATACTTAAAGATATGTTTGGCTTTTTGGCCACAGGACAGCGTCATGCTTTGCGCATGGGTGAAAAACATTTTTTACGCGATTAGGGAAGAGTTATAAACTCTCTCAAGCCCGGTCTTAAGAGCATGTTTTTTCAGACTCTTGTTCCTGAGCTGTTTTTGCCGGCCCCCGGATCACTCACTCAACCACGCGCCGTCGCTGCGCGGATCAGCCGCGCCCACCCAGCCCACGGCCGTCCGCCCCGCCGCATTGGCTTTGGAAGGGGTAA
The DNA here is from genome assembly GCF_050921905.1 of Sphingorhabdus sp. Classification (NCBI taxonomy): domain Bacteria; kingdom Pseudomonadati; phylum Pseudomonadota; class Alphaproteobacteria; order Sphingomonadales; family Sphingorhabdaceae; genus Sphingorhabdus; species Sphingorhabdus sp. The sequence goes on from NZ_CP050888.1 coordinate 1,569,430, forward strand.
TCTGAGTGACCCGCACCCCATGGCCGAACTGTGCTAAGGCGTCTGCCTGCAGCTCCAGGGGCGTCCCTTGTTCTAATAGTAAAGCGTTGCCGTCAAAATAGATGTTGGGGGCAGCAAGTGCCGCCTGTGCATTCATTCCCCAATCGAGATGGGCAATAAGCGACTTGGCCACTTGCATGATTATGCGCTTGCCACCTGCGGCACCAACCGCAAAAATGGGCTTGCCGTCCGGGCCATAGACAATCGTCGGTGACATAGATGACAAAGGCCGTTTACCGGACTGCGGTCGATTTGCGACGGGAGCACCATCTTTCATCGGAGCAAGGCTGAAGTCTGATAGTTCATTGTTCAAAATCATCCCGGCGGCCACCAACTGACTGCCAAACGGCCCTTGAACCGTTGAGGTCATGTTCGCGATATTGCCAAAGCGGTCCACCGCCACAAAATGAGTGGTGCCCGTCACCTCGCCAGACAAAGCCGTAGAGCGCGGCTCTGCACCGGGCGGTATCCCTGCCGGATAAGAGGATCGGGCGCTTGTTTCTGAAATCATGGCCGATCGACTGGCTATATAAGCTTTGTCGAGAAGCCCTGAGACGGGCACGGGCACATAGTCTGGGTCAGCCAGATATGTTTCACGATCAGCATAGGCCAACTGCATTGCCTCCGCGATTAGGTGCCACGCTTTCGAACTTTCTGGTCCAAGTGCCTTCATGTCAAACCGCTCCACCATGCCCAGAATCTGAAACACGGTGGTTGCGCCAGATGAGGGTGGCCCCATGCCGCACAGACGATATGCCCGATAAAAGACGCACACTGGCGACCGTTCTTTCGCTTCATAGGCAGCAAGATCATCTGGCGTCATTGGCGCGGCATTGAGCGGAGCATTGGAAACAGCAGACGCAATTTCCTTTGCAATCGGGCCGGTGTAGAATGCGCGCGGACCTTTTTGGGCTATCTTACGAAGCGTTTTCGCAAGAGCGGGGTTACGGACAACCTCCCCCGCCGCCTTAGGTCGGCCATCTTGGAAATAAATGGTCTTTGTCGCATCAAAGCCGTCCCAGCGCGGTGCCATTCGGGCGATGGTCCCTGCCAGTCTTGGGGTTACAACATAGCCCTCTTCGGCTAGAATAATTGCAGGCTGAAAGAGTTTTGCCCAGGGCAGCTTGCCCCATCTAGCATGCGCCTTAGCCATAAGCGCGATGTTGCCGGGTACGCCGACCGAATACCCGCCTATGACCCCCTCGGGGAAAGCTTTGACCTGGCCATCTGGTGCAAGAAAGCGATCTTCACTTAGCGCAGCCGGCGCCGTTTCACGGCCATCAATTGTGGCCACATCCCCGACTTTGCTGTCGTGATACATAAAAAATCCGCCGCCGCCGATTCCGGAGGAAGCCGGCTCCACTACAGTCAGCGCCAGCATCATGGCCAGCGCTGCATCTGCCGCGCTACCCCCCTGACGCAGTATTTCTTGTCCCGCTGCGGCTGCACGCGGATCGGCAGCGGAGACCACCCCTTTTTCTGCAAAGCCAGCCGTCGGCAGGCTGAACAAAAGAAAGACATAAAAGAAGAGCTTTTTCATGACCACAATTTAACATTATCCCGCCGGCTAGCAACCCCTCAGAAAGGTCTACCGCAGCAGCACTCCCTCTACTCATGTTCACAACGGAGAGCGCATTGCCAAAAAGCTCGCAGGAGAGATTGTGGTTCCTGATCGCCTAACTCCAAGCCGTTAGCCGTAGGGAAATATGGAAGCACAGAAATGTTTTTTGTTTCAGGGCGCGACCTTTGGTAGCGATAGTGCCAAATGTTCTGACGACGGACAGTGGGGCGGATATATCGCCAGATAAGCAAACGCATATTCTTGACGGAAATTTTAAGTGTCTGACCCGAAATTAAGTTGAGTAGTGTCAGCGAGTTAGCTTGACGCTTTTCCACATCATTGATTCAGCGGTTTTGCAACAACCCGAAGGATTTCAACGATGTGGACCGACACCACTCGCGCGCATCATGCACGCAACGGATTGGCTTTGCCAAGTGATTTAACTGATGAGGAGTGGGCGGTTCTGGAACCGTTTTTTCCGCTGCCGTCCTTTGTCGGCCGTCCGCGCAAATGGCCGATGCGGCGGATAGTAGAAGCGATGCTGTATCTGCTACGCGGTGGCCTGCCATGGCGGATGCTGCCGCCGGGCTTTCCACCTTCCTCGACGGTGCAGCGTTGGTTTTACGCTTGGCGCGATGATGGCACATGGCAACGGATCAACCATTATCTGATCCAGGATGCCCGGGTGGCGCAGGGTAGCGAGGCTTCACCCAGCGCCGGAGTGATTGACAGCCAGTCTGTCAAAACGACGGAAAGCGGCGGCATACGCGGCTATGACGCGGGCAAGAAAGTGAAGGGGCGCAAGCGCCATATCATCACCGATACGAACGGCTTTCTGGTACACGCCATTATTCACAGCGCCGATATACAGGACCGCGACGGCGCGCCGATCGTGCTCTCCGACATCCGTTATAGCTTCCCTTGGCTGCGCCATGTCTTTGCCGATGGCGGCTATGCCGGTGACAAGCTCAAAACCGCGCTGACCAAGATCGGCGACTGGACCATCGAAATCATAAAGCGTTCTGACCGGGCAAATGGCTTTATTGTTCTACCGCGCCGCTGGGTCGTCGAGCGAACGTTCGCATGGCTAAACCGCAACCGGCGCCTTGCCAAAGACTTCGAGCGCAGCATCGCTTCCGCAACGGCATGGCTGTTCATGGCCTCCGTCCAGTTCCTCGCTAGACGAATCGCAAAACTATGATATTAAACATGATAATTATGAGTCAGACTCTAATAAAAAAGGCATGGCTACCGGCGCGCATAATCCTAATTCACCGAATATCAGGATTGACCAGACGTCGATTAAACAAGATCCTTCTGGCAATGGGGTATTTACTGCCAAGGTTGAAATCAAGGACGCCAATGGTAACTTTGTGCCAAAGGGGAATTCGTCGAAAGATATCGGCGGACCGCCCTATTCGACATTTTTCCCGACAAGCTGGAGTCCAGCCAAGATTTTGACCGAGATTAACATTGTTGCGGCAAAGGTGCCAAATGACGGAAAACCGCACACTTTTCCATCGCCAAGCGGCGTTTTCATAACTATCACAAAAGACAAGTCAGGTAAAATTGTTCAAGCATTTCCTGCGTCGCCGCAGAAGAGGGTATCGAAATGAATTATCGAGTCATAATGTATTGGGATCAACCAGAACCTCCATCGTATGAGCCCATGGTAAACATTGTTAGCGATTATGGATCACCACTCAATCAATTGCTTGGTATATGCTTCGAAACAGGTCCCTACCGCCGTATCAATAATGATTGGGAATTCTGTCCGAACGTCTTTCCACTTTTCACCACACATATTCCGGGAACGGAGACTTTCGATTGCGATAATCCGATTAATCATATCTCGAATATCCCGCAAAATTACGAACACCAATTTGTTTCAGAAGGATATGAATTAGAAATCATCGACGGCATCATGTCGATCAATTTTATCTTTGAGGAAGAAACGAAAGTGCGGATAAGCATTGAGGAGTTCAAAAAGTTCCACAATGCATATTGCCATGTCAAGGTTACGCATGAGCCTATGGAATTTGATATAGAGTTACTGTGACAGGCCATGACCTGATCCCTTCAAATTGGTCCATTTTTTGTGAGAAAAATCTCGGTTAGGTTTGGCATTTGTCAGCCAGGAGATTTTGGCATGAAGAAGAGTAGGTTCAGTGAGCAGCAGATGGCGTTCATATTGAAGCAGGCAGAGGATGGAACGACGGTTGAGGAGGTATGTCGCAAGGCTGGCATATCGATCCAGACCTATTATCGATGGCGAAGCAAATATGGTGGGTTGATGCCGTCTGAGATGAAGCGGCTAAAGCAGCTTGAGGAAGAGAATGTTCGCCTCAAACGATTGGTGGCGAATCTCAGTCTGGACAAGGAGATGCTGCAGGATGTCATCAAACGAAAGCTTTAAGGCCTGATCGGGCCCGTGAACTGGTTTGGCTATTTGCAGGCCAGTTACGGGGTCAGTGAGCGACGGGCTTGTGATGCGTTCCCTTCAAGCAGGGCGACCATCCGTTAGTAGTCCCGCCGTCCCGATCAGGCCAGTCTTCAACTGCGGATCAAGGAGTTGGCGGCAACGCGGGTACGCTATGGCTATCGGCGTATCCATGTGTTGCTGCAGCGGGAGGGTTGGCAGATCAATCACAAGCGCACCCGGCGGATATACCGGGAGTTGGGCCTGCAACTTCGCAACAAGACGCCGAAGCGGAAAGTGAAAGCGAAACTGCGCGAAGATCGGGTGCAGGCAGCAGCACCCAATGAATGCTGGTCAATGGACTTTCTGTCCGATCAGCTGTTCGATGGCCGCAAGATCCGAGTTTTATCCATTGTTGATAACTTCACCCAGCTATCGCCTGCACTGGATGTCCGGCACAGTTACAAGGGGAGTGATGTTGTCAATACGCTGGAGCGTATTGCTGGGCAATATGGCCGCCCACAGCGGATCAGAGTGGACAATGGTCCCGAGTTCATATCGAAGAACCTTGATCTGTGGGCCTATCAGCATGATGTCGTGTTGGACTTCAGCCGCCCTGGCAAACCCACGGACAATGCGTTCGTTGAGAGCTATAATGGCCGTGTCCGGGCGGAATGCCTGAATGCAAACTGGTTCTTGAGCTTGGCCGACGCACAGGCTAAATGTGAGGCGTGGCGGCCCTGTCATTAATTTCGTGTGTGGGCGGGCATAATGGGTAAGAAGGAGACCTACTATGTCACGACGCAAAGAGCCTGTGATCCCGGCTGAGTTATTGGATCGTCTTTTGGCTGGCACGGATGCTGCTTCTGCATTGGATCAGGGCGGATTGCTTGATTCTTTGAAGAAGGCGTTGGCCGAACGTGCGCTGGGTGCTGAGATGGATTATCATCTGGGCAGCGACGATCAGGCAGGCAACAGCCGCAATGGCTATGGCCGCAAGACCGTGATTACCGATACCGGCAAGATCGATATCGACGTGCCGCGGGACCGTTCCGGCAGCTTCGATCCGCAGCTGATCGCCAAGTATCAGCGCCGCTTTCCCGGCTTTGACGATAAGATTATCTCAATGTATGCGCGCGGCATGAGCACGCGCGAGATCACCGGGCATCTGCGCGAGCTTTATGCCATAGACGTATCGCCTGACCTGATATCGACCGTCACCGACGCGATATTGGATGAGGTTGCCGCCTGGCAGCAGCGCCCGCTTGATCCGGCCTATCCGCTGGTGTTCTTCGACGCCATCCGTGTCAAAATCCGCGACGAAGGCATGGTCCGCAGCAAGGCGATCCACATTGCCCTTGGCGTCCGCGCTGACGGTCGCAAGGAGGTTCTGGGGCTGTGGATCGAGCAGAATGAAGGGGCCAAGTTCTGGCTTCGCGTCATGAACGAACTCAAGAACCGGGGCGTCGATGATATCATGCTGGCCGTGGTCGACGGCCTCAAAGGCTTCCCCGACGCCATCACCGCCGTGTTCCCCGAAGCTGTGGTTCAGACCTGTATCGTGCATCTGCTGCGCAACTCTATGGACTTTGTGTCCTGGAAAGACCGAAAGCCGCTGGCAACCGCACTGAAGAGCATTTACCGCGCCGTCGATGCCAAAGCCGCCGAAGAGGCACTCACCGCCTTCGAGACCAGCGAATGGGGCATGCGTTACCCCGCCATCGGCCAAAGTTGGCGGCGGGCATGGGCTGAGGTCATTCCGTTCTTCGCCTTCCCCGAGGAAGTGCGCCGGATCATCTACACCACCAATGCCATCGAAGCGCTGAACTCAAAGCTGCGGCGGGCGGTCAGAGCCAGAGGGCACTTCCCCAGCGACGAGGCTGCAACCAAACTGCTTTATCTGATCTTGAACCGATCGGAAAAAGAGTGGAAGATGCCACCACGTGAGTGGACCATGGCAAAGGCCCAGTTCGCCGTAATATTCGGCGAACGGTTCATCAAAGCCATGGCGGCATAATGTTCAACCGCCCGCCCACACACGAAATTAATGACAGGGCCGGCGTGGCGGAGAGACTATAATGAGGTCCGACCACACAGCTCCCTTGGTAACCAAACCCCAATGGAGCGCGCTTTTGCATCAGGGCAGGCATGCCTGCCCTGATGCAAAAAGAACCGGTCTTTCTCATAAAGGTCGGACCAAAAAAGGGGCTAGGCTCAACCCGACACCGTCATCAATTCTTAGTTTTTGCCCTTGATGCCTCCTACCATGCTCCACTCGGCGCCACTTATTTGCTCCGTTCCAGCGCAACGACGATATGCTGAGCAAGGCGGTGTGCCGTCTGCGAGAGCCCGGGGGCTTCGATCAATGCAATTTCGGTATCGTAAAGTGGAGGCATGTCGGGGTCGTCACTTATCGAGGTTAAGTGGGCTGGGACCATTGCACGCGGCAGAGCAGTAATCCCAAGTCCTGCTGTAACGGCAGATTGACTGCCAGCAAGGCTTGTTGATGTATAGGAAATCCGCCATTTTCGGCCAATGGCGTTCAAAGCGGCAATGGCGCGTTTACGGTAAACACATGGCTCTGGTGAAACCACGAGAGGAATAACATCCAGTCCGGTTGCAGCACGTTGATCTCGCGCGACCCAAACAAGGGGCTCGCGCCAAACGCGGACACCTTCTAGCTGCGCCGAGGGCTCTCGCTTAACTAGAACAAGGTCGAAAGCGCCCGCATGAAACCGATCTAAGAGGTTAAGGGTTAGGTCGCAGGTAACTTCAAGCTCTACCAACGGATGAGCCGATGCAAAGGCTTCCAAGACCGCTGGTAGATGGGCAGTGGCAAAATCTTCGGGTACGCCAACCCGCACATGGCCCTGCATATCTGGCTCAAATAAGTCAGCAAGAGCGGCATCGTTCAAGCGCAGCAACTGTCGTGCTGGACCGAGAAGACGTTCCCCATCTGCCGTCAAACGCAAAGAACGAGGGGTCCGCGCAAAGACAGCTCGCCCAATTTGTTCTTCAAGGCGCTTAATCTGGAGGCTGATCGTAGATTGCGTTCTTCCCAGCCGCTCCCCGGCGCGGGTGAAGCTTTCTGTTTCAGCGATGGTCACGAAACAGCGCAGTAGATCAAGATCAAGATTCTGGGTGCTATGCATTTATCTAACCATTTATAAATGCAATATATGCTATTTTGATAACTCATTTTGTCAATCATGTTCTTAACACTAGATCGGCCCCGTTCACGCAAAACGGAGGTCAATATGAACGACTTAAACACCCTTGTTTCGCCGCCAAAGATGGATGCTGTCGCGGCGCATACCCCAGTGCCTATCACAGTGGCGCATGGGGACGGCATTGGGCCTGAAATCATGCGCACGAGTTTGCGCGTTCTCGAAGCTGCGGGGGCTGCGATCGCACCCGAAACGATTGAAATTGGAGAGCAGGTCTATTTGGCAGGCAATAGCGCTGGGATTTCACCAGAGGCTTGGGAAAGCCTGCGGCGGACCAAAGTTTTCTATAAAGCACCCATCACAACGCCCCAAGGCGGAGGTTACAAAAGCCTGAACGTCACCGTTCGCAAATCGCTCGGACTATTCGCGAATATTCGGCCATGCGTATCCTATGCGCCCTTTGTCGCCACAAAGCACCCCAAGATGGATTTGGTTATCATTCGAGAAAATGAGGAAGATCTTTATGCAGGGATTGAGCACCGCCAGACCGATGACGTTTATCAGTGCCTGAAGCTGATCACGCGCCCGGGCTGCGAAAAGATCAATCGCTACGCTTTTGAATATGCCCGCGCTTTTGGTCGGCAGAAGGTCTCTTGCTTCACCAAAGATAACATTATGAAGCTCACCGACGGGTTGTTCCATAAGATTTTTGATGAAGTCGGCAAAGAGTATGCTGAAATTGAAAAAGAGCATTGGATCATCGACATTGGTGCCGCCAAGCTGGCCGATACGCCAGAGGCCTTTGATGTGCTTGTTATGCCTAACCTTTATGGCGATGTGTTGAGTGATGTGGCCGCACAAATCGCCGGGTCTGTCGGTTTGGCGCCTTCGGCAAACATTGGCGAACATTGCGCCATGTTCGAAGCCATTCATGGTTCTGCACCACGGCGCGCTGGCCATGACAGCGCCAATCCATCTGGCCTTTTGCTCGCAGGCGTAATGATGTTGGTCCATATCGGGCAACCTGACATTGCCGAGAAGGTTCATAATGCGTGGTTGAAAACCATTGAGGACGGCATCCACACCAATGACATCTATGTTGAAGGCGTTTCACGTCAAATGGTTGGGACACAGGCCTTTGCAGATGCCGTGATTGCGCGACTCGGACAGGAGCCGCGCCAGTTAAGCCCGGTTCGGTATAACGCCAGTGGTGACGCTTTTGCCGTGCCGGTAGCCAGCGAACGAAAGCCCGCGCGAAAAGAGATGGTTGGTATCGATGTTTTTGTGCATCAAACCGGACCAGTCGACGACTTGGCAGCCTGCCTTAAGAAATCTGTTGCAGGGTCATATGACTTGTCGATGATCACCAATCGCGGGGTCAAGGTGTGGCCAAATGGCCTTCCCGAAACCTTCTGCACGGATCATTGGCGCTGCCGGTTCCTAGTACGGGAAGGAGCGCAATTCAATAAAGCCATGGTGGTCGATCTGCTAAGGAAACTCTCTCAGCTGGGCGTCGACTTTATCAAAACCGAGCATTTGTACACTTTTGACGGAGAGCCAGGCTTTTCACTTGGCCAAGGCCAATAAACCACCAAAAGACGCCTGCGCAGTGGTAAGGCTGCGCGGACGTCTTGTATTGCGAAAGCGCGCTCTTCCTTGCCTGCGATCCGGCTCATTTAACTCGATTTATCAAACGAGAGCTAACGCCTTCACTAACTAGTGTCCCGGGGTCCAACAACAGGCGGCAGGAGGATCAACGCATACGTGATTTACACGTTGAAAAGATATCAGCCACGGATCCGTTTGAATTTGTTGTATAGTAAAAACTATACAATAATCGAGAAAGCTTGACCGGATGTAAGTTATTTAAATGTATGATTTAAAATGGTGCCGCCTATAGGATTCGAACCTACGACCCCCGCATTACGAATGCGATGCTCTACCAACTGAGCTAAGGCGGCAACTGGCGCTTGGGCCATGGCTTCGCATAGCCAAGAGCGCTGTTGAGTTCAAGTGGCCTTTATGCAGAATACCCCGACGGCCCGCATGAGGGCCATCGGGGTATTGCATGCTCCGACGGGGCTTTCGGAGCGTGCGTTGTTACGCCTTCATCTTAACGCAACAGGTTCAAAACGCCCTGCTGGCTTTGGTTTGCTTGCGCCAGCATCGCGGTCGAGGCCTGGGCAAGGATCTGTGACGACGCGAGTTTCGTCGATTCTGCCGAGAAGTCTGCGTCTTCAATGCGCGATTTTGCTTCCGTCAAATTCATGGCTGTCGATGTCAGATTGTTGACGGTAGCCTCAAGGCGGCTTTGAACGGCACCGACATCCGCACGAGCAGTGGCAACCGTGTCAATAGCATCATCAAGTATTGTGAGTGAATCTGTAGCTTTATCCGCTGTCGTCATGTCAACAGCTGTAGCTGACGTCAAAAGCACGACAGAATTCAAATCGCCGAGTTCCAAGTCAACGGTGTCGTCAGCATCAACACCGGTCTGAATATTAATCGTATTTGATGCGGTGTCCAAAAGCTTTATTCCATTGAAATCCGTCCGGTTTGCGATGTCATCAATCTGGGCAATAAGGGCAGTAGATTCAGTCGCGATGACGGCGCGATCTTCATCATCAGTAAGGGTGCCGTTGGCAGCCTGAACAGCCAATTCGCGCAGTCGTACGAGGATGTTCGAAATCTCTCCCATCGCGCCTTCGGCGGTCTGCGTGAGCGAAATGCCATCATTGGCGTTGCGGATGGCCTGGTTCAGGCCGCGCACTTTTGCGTCCATGCGGGTGGCAATCGCCAGGCCAGCCGCATCGTCTTTCGCGCCATTGATCCGCTTGCCGGTCGAAAGGCGTTCCATTGCTTCCCCAAGCGCGTTGCTTGCCATACGTGAAGCATTTTGAGCGCGCAGCGCGCTGACATTGGTATTGATGACTGTCATGATAAATCCTTTTGCTGTTCCTCGTGATGGGCGGCCCGACAGGGGTGAGCAGCCTCGGCATCAAGAAACGGCGTGCCGGCCCATGGCTTTAATGACCAGCGTCGGAAATTTGGCGAGAGCAGCTTCAGACCAGGCCTTATGCCTTAGAAGACTGCGCCTTTCGGCAAATTGGCACATCATTTGCTAAAGTCTGCCCAAAGGCAATTCCGCCTGCGGACCCAAATATATGGCGACCATCGACCAGAGCCGACTTTTACAGATGCGCTCGTCCATCTTGAACCAGAATGACGCGTTGCGGCGGGCGGCTGGTCGTGATGTGCCGGCCGAAGCGGTGGCATCAACGACACCCTTTGCACAGACGATGACGGACGCGTTGCAAGTCGTGAGCGCGCAGCAGGGCAAGGCCAGTGCGTTGTCGGCATCCTATGAACGAGGCGAGACCAATGACATCGTCTCGGTCATGGTCGAACGGCAAAAGGCCTCAATTGGTTTTGAAGCAACGCTTCAGGTCCGCAACAAGCTGTTGTCCGCCTATCGCGACATCATGAACATGCCGGTATAACGCATGGCCGAACAACAAATACTCGCCCCCGACGCGTCGATCAACAACGGCCAATTGGCGCGCAATGTCACGCCGGGCGCTAATTTCGGGTTTGACGGCCTGCGCGGAATGACGCGTCAGCCCGCCGTGCGTCAGGCGCTTCCTGCGCTTGCATTAACAGGTGCGCTGGGGCTGGCGGCACTGACCTATTTCGCGCTGAGCACGCCTGCACAAGCGCCCTTGTTCCAAGGCCTTGCCGAAGCAGACAAGGCAGCCGTTGCCGATGCGTTGCAGTCATCGGGTATCAGCTACAGCCTTGACCCCGGCACGGGCGCCATTTCCGTAGACGCAGGCAAATTGCACGAGGCGCGGATGTTACTTGCCGGTCAAGGGCTGCCCAAAGCGCAGCCGACGGGCGACGCCATGATGGCTTCATTGCCCATGGGGTCAAGCCGCGCGGTCGAAGGTGAAACGTTGCGCGGTGCGCGCGAAGCCGACCTTGCCCGCACGATCGAAGCGATTGACGCGGTAAAAACCGCCCGCGTCCATCTGGCAACGCCAGAGGCAAGCGTATTTGTGCGCGAAAGCAAAGAACCCGCCGCGTCGGTCATGCTGACGCTTCAGCAAGGACGAAGCCTGTCGGCGGCACAAGTGCGCGCTGTCCGCCATCTGGTCGCATCGTCCGTTCCCAACATGTCCGCCGAGGATGTGTCCATCATAGACCAAAGCGGCGCGTTGCTTTCATCTGATCAGACCAGTGCTGACGACCGGATGTTCCAACTGCAAATGCAGATGGAACAACGCTATCGTGAGGCGGTCATCGCGTTGCTGACGCCCATTGCGGGGCCCGGCAATTTCTCGGTTGAAGTACATGCCGATGTCGATGCCAGCGAAAGCCAGTCCACCCGCGAAACCTACCCCGAAAATGACCGTGCGTTGCGCAGCGAAGAAGGAAATAAGTCCGTTAGCGGCGCAGCAGAAGAAGCAGGCGGCATACCCGGCGCGATGGCCAACCAGCCGCCGCCTGCAAATGCGGTCGTCAATCAACCTCCGGAAGCCAATGCCGCCGGCACCAGTCCCGGCCAAAGCGAGGAAACCTACAACCGTAGTTTTGATGTTGGCCGCGAGATTGCGGTCACACATAACCCGCAAGGCGCGTTACGCCGCCTGTCGGTCGCGGTCGCCCTGCGCGATGGCAAAGGTGCGCAGAAGCGCTCGCCTGCGGAGATTGCGTCACTGGAAAATCTGGTAAAGGGCGCCGTCGGCTTTAAGGCCGAACGCGGCGATGTCGTCGCCATTTCCGCGCGTCCCTTCGTCGAAGAAGCCGAAGTCGTCGTCAATTTCTGGGACGAGCCATGGTTCTTCCCATTGGTGCAGCAAGTCGGCGCGGTGCTGGGCGCATTGCTTGCCTTTTTCATCATTGGCCGCCCTTTGGTGAAAGCGGTCAAAGCCCGCATGGCAGCGTCAAAGGAACTGGCAGAGACAGAGCAAAAATTGATGCAGGCGGCGGCCAGGCAACAGGCCTCACGGCCCGCCAATGGAACCGTAACCATCGATATGATTGAATCGGCGCCAAGTTATGAAGCGCGCGCCAAGCTTGTGCGCGCTTTCGTACGCCAGGACCCGCAACGCGCCGCGCTCGTCGTCCGTCAAATGTTGGGGAAACCATCCAATGGATGAAGATCTCGATGAAATGACGCCACCAGAGCCAGCAACGCCGCTTGATGGCGGGCTATCTGCGGCAATATTGTTGATGTTGCTGGAAGACGGCGACAGTTCCGCGGTCTTGCAGCATTTGGACCCTGCGGAAGTCAAATCCCTGGCCAAGGGAATGTTTGAAGCATCATGTGCGACCGAAACCGATGTGGAAAGCGCATTAGAGGTTTTTGTCAGCAACAACCGCGACCTGTCACAACTTGCCGTTGGCGCGCGCGGGCGCATCCGCGGCATGATGAATATGGCGTTGGGGGATAGCACTGCGAACCGCATCTGGACTCAGATAGCGCCAGCACAGGCCGCACCGCCATCATTAGAAGCGTTGCAATGGCTGGACACCGCCACGGTTTCGAGCCTGGTCGCCAATGAACATCCACAGCTTGCCGCCATCATCCTGTCGGCACTGCCAGCCGAAGTTGCGGCAGACGCGGTCGCAGGGCTTGATGAAGCTGTCCAAGCCGATCTGCTGTTTCGCACCGCCACCTTGGGCCCCGTCCCCGCTGCGGCAATATCAGATATTGAGGCCATTCTTGCAAATTATGCCGAAACCAGTGCCAGCAACCCGCTCATCAACATGGGCGGGCATGGAGACGTCGCAAAAATCGTCAACAACCTGTCCCGTCCGCAAGCCGAAAAGCTTTTGAAGACTATCCGCAAAAAGGACAAAATTTTGGCCGATGCGATTGAAGAGGGCATGTTCATTTTTGCCGACCTTGCCCAGCTCGACACCAAATCGCTTGGCGCAGTCATGCGCAATGTCGAGGCCGACCGTCTGGCGCTGGCCATTAAGGGCGCTGACGCCGCCTTGGGCGAGAAGATCCTGAGCACATTGTCCTCACGCGCGGCACAAACCATCAGCGACGAAATCGCCGAAATGGGCCCGGTCAGCCGCGCCGATGTCGAAGAAGCACAAAAAGCCGTGGTCGCCATTGCCAGGGGCATGGCTGCGTCTGGCGAAATAATGTTGGGAAAGCAGAGCAATGACTATGTCTGAAACCGTCAAACTGTCCCTCACAAAATATTTTGGCGAACGCCGGGATTTTCGTCCACACAATTTGCAGTTTCCATTTCCGGCACCCGCAGATGAAGCCGATGACCCCTATGTGCGTGGTCTGGCGGATGGGCAGGAAATGGCGCAGGCGGTGTTTACGATTGAACGCAAACAGCTTCACGACTTGCTGCTTGCCGCAAATGCGCTGCGGCCGGAGGATAATGCCGAAATCGGCTTCATGCTCGACAATATCATCCGCAGCGTCGTCACGAAAATCATTGGTGACCTGCCGATTGACAGCGCTTTTCTAACGCAACAGATCGCCGCCGCCACGGCCGTTTTAACGGATGCCGACCAGAGCCGCAATTTGCACATGCACCCGGATGACCTTGCGTTATTGTCCGACGCCGAATTGCCCCTGCCATTTACGGCGGACCCACAATTGCCACGTGGTGCGTTGCGTATTGAATGCTCCGATGGATGGGTTGAACATGGCCCCGCCTTTGTGCTTGAACGACTAAAGCAAACGCTCGGCGATGGCGGACGCGTCGCATGACCACGCGGTTGGAAGCGATCATTTCGGCGCGAGATGGTGTTGCCGCTCTGTGCGATGCGGACCCGCGCCGCGTTGGCCGTCTGGCGGCATTGACCGGGCAATATTGTGAAGTCAGCGGATTTCCTTATCCGCTTGGCACAGGCACAAGGATGCAGGCAGAAAATGGGGACTTTGCCGAGGGCGAAGTTGTAGGCTTTCAAGGGCAGCGCGCTATCATTCAACCGCTTGGTGACGTCGGTAACATCGCCAGCGGCGCCGCCGTCTATCCCAATGGTCGGCATGACATGATTGAGGTTGGCGAAGAGCTGCTTGGCCGTGTGATTGATGCAAAAGGCCGTCCACTGGATGGGGGTCTTATGCCGTCATGCAGTGGCCGACAAAAAATTGCCGGTGAAGACAGCAACCCGCTCGACCGGGGTCGCGTCGTGCGGGCGATGGATACCGGCGTCCGCGCCATAAACGCTTTGCTCACCATTGGCGAAGGGCAGCGTGTGGCGATTGTCGCGGGCTCTGGCGTGGGCAAATCGGTGCTGATGGGACAAATATTGCAGGGCATTGATGCCGACATCATCGTCATTGGCCTGATCGGCGAACGTGCGCGCGAAGTATCGGATTTCGTTGAGGGCAAGCTTAACCGGGATATCCGCCACAAATCGGTTGTTGTGGCCGTGACAGCGGATCAGGTGCCTCTGTTGCGCTTGCGTGCGGCCATGCGTGCAACGGCCATTGCCGAACATTTTGCGCATCAAGGCAAGCGGGTCTTGTTAATGATCGACAGCCTCACGCGCATTGCGCATGCGCAGCGCGAAATCGGTCTCGCCATTGGGGAGCCGCCAACGATGAAAGGCTACACCCCCTCCTCGCTCGCGCTAATCCCACAACTTGTCGAGCGCGCGGGTGTTGATCGCCGGTCGGGTGGTTCGATCACGGCCATATATACAGTATTGGCGGACGGTGGGGACTTAGACGACCCGGTTGTCGACGCAGCGCGCGCCATTGTCGACGGCCACATCATCTTGTCGCGCACACTTGCCGAAAGCAGCATATTTCCAGCGATTGATGTCGGCCGGTCGTTGTCCCGGTTGATGCCCGACATTGTTGATCAGGCGCATTTGGCGGCGGCGGCGCGGTTCCGGCAATTATGGTCAAGCTATGAACAAAATAGCGATCTGGTGATGTTGGGCGCATATGCGCAAGGTAGCGATGCCGTGCTGGACCAGGCGATTGCACAGCGGCCCGCGATGCTGAATTTCATCACGCAACCCATGCAATCTATCGTCACATTTGATCATGCCCGTGCCGAACTTGTCGAAGAGATGGGCGCATGACGGCCAATGCGCAACGCTGGCAACGCATATTGAAAGTGCGTGCTGTTCAACGGCAATTGGCGGAGCTGCAATTGCACCGATGCGAAAAAGAGGTGCGCAATCTCGTCGATCTGGGGCACCGCATTTCCGCCATTCGCGCGGCCGCCCAACCGTTGGTCGGCGCACAAAGTGGCATGATGCTGCGCTCGCTATGCGAACTATCATCGCGTCTCGACACCGCGCAGCGCGCACTTGCCACACCAAGCCGTAATGCACAAGAAGCACGCAATCGTCAGCGGCACGCCGTTGTTGCCGCACGGCAGCGCGAAACAGCGATCGAGAAGCTTGCGGCCAACGTCGCCGCGCAAGATGCCAAACATGCCTTGGATCGCCAAAACCGCGCTGCGATTTTTCGGAAAGCCGCCAAGAGCGAGGGAATGTCATGAACCCGCTGAGCGCGCCCATGCCGTCTGCCATTATGCCCATGATGACCGGCCAAACGCCGACAACAGGGGTGTTCGAGGATATGTTGAACATTTCAGCCACTCTGGTCGATGCGCCACCCACTGTGTCGGTCGATGTCGTGACACCCGCCACATCGTCGTTCTGCGCACCTGCCATCACGCTTGCCCAGCCCCCCTTGGCCGAAGTGCAGAGCTGGGCCGCGACAGAGGTCTTGCCGCAACCAACTGCCCCCGATGCGTTGAACCGGGCCATGACGGTTGTCTTACCACCACCCGCTGCGCCCGAAAACAGTATCGAAGACGCAGGCACTGTTGCGGCGGAAAAGGCAGAAGCATCCTCACCACCCATAGATTTAACGCTTGTGCCGGCACCTACGGTCCACATGCGTCCGCCCGTCAGTGCACCCGCCCATATCCCTGTTACGCCACTTGCGCCCCAAGTCTGCAAGTTTACTAATAGGGCCGAAACGCCAAAGCCATTGAACGCAACGCCGACCCAAACGCTGGCTCCATTGCTACCAAACGCGCCTCAAAAGCCAGTAAAGCGGGCGGACGCGATGCCGACTGTGCGACCGGATACACTTCCGGCACCGCTGCTAACCAAAGAGAATAAGCCGCAACTGCCCGGCCCCTTGCCTGCGCACAATCTGGGCTTGGTCGATAACCCACTTTTCAGCTTTGAACCGCAATCTGGCATCCGTGCGGCACAGCCTTCGGTCGCACCCACGGCTCCGCGCACGGACACACCGATCGCGGAGCTTAGGCAGCTTGTGATCACAGCAGATGGCGAATGGATCGACGCGCTCGCGCGGGACATTGTCAGCCATGCGGCAAGCGACAACCAACTGACGTTCACGCTGGTCCCTGAACATTTGGGTCAACTGGATGTCGCTGTGACCACAGACAATGGCAAGGTCGATATCCTTCTTGAGACCAGTACACAAGCGGCTGCGCAAGCCATATCGGCAGAGCAGGCCCGGCTGATCGAAGATTTGCGCCATGCGGGTCTGAAACTTGGCCAGTTTGATATGTCCAACCGGCAAAACGGCAACGGTCAGCAACAGGCCCCACGGCCCGATAGCCAACACACAGACAATAACTCCACCCCAGCGCAGGCTTCGGCTTCTTCCAAAGCCCAAGGCCGCTTCGCCTGATTGAAAGACAAGACATGAGCAAGCAAAAACCCTCAGACCCCGAATCAAAGCCCAAGAAGGGAAAAAAGAAGCTCATCATAGCAGTGGTTGTTGCGCTCGTGCTGGTTGGGGCGGGTGCTGCGACCGGGGTCTATATGGCCGGTGGCATTACCGGACACGCCGAAAAGGTCGACCCGCGCCGTCCCAAGCTTGTCGAGCGGAGCGAAGAACCCGAAGAGCCAGCGGCAGAAGGCGCAGGTGAAGCACCTGCTCTGAAAGAGGGTACAATCGACGTGAAGAATGACCGCGTGCCTGTGGACCCGCGCAAATATGAGGTGACCTATGTGAACCTCGACCAAAGTTTCACCGCCAATCTGGCCGACGGCGCAGGCTTTGTGCAATTGGGCCTGAGCCTATCGACATATTATGACGGCAAAGTCGTCCAGAATATCCAACGCCAAAGCGTTCCGATCCGTTCGACCATTTTGATGGTCTTATCGCAACAGGATGCGCAAGCCCTTTCGACACCGCAGGGTAAGAAGATGCTGCAACGTGACCTGACCGCCGCCATCAATGACGTATTGCGGGAAAAAGAGAACTTTGGCGGCGTTGATAATGTCTATTTTTCGAATCTGGTTATCCAATGAGCGCATCGCTTCTCTTACGGCCACGAACCGCGGTAGCGGACGATTTTGGTTGGTTGCAAAAGCTTTGCGAAAATCTGGGCGAAGCGATGTGCGACTTTTTGGCGAGTCACCAGAAGGTTGAAGCCAAGGTCCAATCGGTGGCCGAGGCACGCTATTCCGAATGGTATCCGTCACAGCCTGCGTTCAGCCTGCTGATGCCCTTCGAGCTTGGCACGGATGCAGGCGAGCTGGTGGTGGTGGTCCCCGGTCAGCTCATCAGCCAGATCCTTGATGTGCAATATGGCGGGTTAGGCAAAGTCCCTGAGCGGCAAGGTTTCAGCACGTCCGAGATGCGGCTTGCGATGCGGCTGAACGCACATTTGCTCTCTTATGTGAATGACGCGCTGCTGGGTGCCATCCCCGAAGCTGTAACTGCGCAGCCCGTCCAGACGGATTTGCAGGTATTTGATTTGCCGCAATATCGCGACAGTATAGTGTTAGCCAAAATTGACGTGGAATGTTCTGCCCTTGGTTCCAATGCAATCCACGCGTTCATTGGTTACGCCCAGGCCAAGAAAATTGCCATGCGCTTTGCCGACGCTAACCCCAATGGACTGCCCGCTGACCCCGAATGGAAAGACAAAATGCAGAGCGCGACCTTGCGCGTTGCTCTGCCGGCGCGCGCCATTTTGACCCAAACCGAAGTGCCGGTGTCACGGCTCTTGTCGCTTCGGCCGGGAGACATCTTGCCCGTCATGCTGCCCGCCGATGTGCCGCTGTTGGTCGCAGGCCACCTTTTTGCACGCGGAACAATTGGCGAGGCCAATGGCCGCAGTGCGCTGAAAATCGAAAATATGGAAGGTTCTGACCATGAGTGATATGACTGAAGCCCCAAACACAAGGCCAGCCGACCGGGCGATCAAATTAGACATGTTGGCCGATATAACCGTACGCGTTACGGTCGAGGTTGGCTCTGCATCCCTGACGCTCGCGTCCTTGCTCGAATTGAGCGAAGGCAGCGTGCTTGAGCTTGACCGGCAAGTGAATGACCCGCTCGACCTCTTCGTCAACGGCACTTTGGTCGCCCGCGGTGAAATTGTCGAGACCAATGGCCGCTTTGGCATTCGCGTGCTTGACGTCGCCCCGGACGGGGAACGGCTTGGCGGCATGGAGGCGCGGCCGTGATCCTGGAATATTTCGGACGCCTTTTGCTTATCCTGCCGTTGATTGGCGGCATGGCGTGGGGTTCCTTATGGCTTTGGAAAAAGCTGCAGATCGGCCTGCCATTGACCGCGCAATCTGCACGCGCCGTGCGCGTGGTCGATGCCGTGTCCTTGGGCGGCAATGGCCGGCTACTGGTCGTGGAATTTGGCCAGAATACCCTTTTGCTGGGCGCATCGCGCAACGGGATTAGCCTATTGGCATCGACCGATCAGGGCGTCCATGATGCTTAGGTTTTTAAGCATTTGCGTCTGCCTTTGTGTGCTGCTCGCCAGCCAATCAGCCTTTGCCGCGCCAAGCGCGATGGGTATGGAAAAGGCGCTTGGCGCGGTAGCCGGAGACGGGCGGCCTTTGTCGCTATCGCTGCAAATTCTCCTGCTGATGGGATTGCTCACGGTATTGCCGTCTTTAGTCCTGATGATGACCAGTTTCACCCGGATCATCATTGTCCTGTCGATTTTGCGTCAGGCACTTGGGCTGCAACAAACCCCCCCAAACCAGGTGCTGGTTGGGCTGGCGCTGTTCCTCAGCATTTTTGTGATGCAGCCGGTGTTGAGCACCATCAACACGCAAGCGCTTGAACCTTATGGCCGCGATGAAGTCAGTTTTGAACAGGCATTGTCGACGTCGGCCACAGCGATGCATGGCTTCATGATTAAACAGACGCGCAAAACCGATATTGCCTTGTTCAGCGAGATTGCCAGAGCGGGCAAATTTGCAAAGCCCGCCGACGTGCCCTTTTCGATTCTGCTACCGGCCTTTGTCACCAGCGAGTTGAAAACTGCGTTCCAAATCGGGTTCATGATCTTCCTGCCATTCCTGATCATTGACTTGATCGTGGCGTCTGCATTGATGTCGCTGGGCATGGTGATGCTGTCGCCAACGATTATTTCGATGCCGTTTAAGCTGTTATTATTCGTGCTTGTGGACGGTTGGGCATTGACCATGGGGTCATTGGCCAGCTCATTTGTGGTGTAGCCTGTGGATCAGGATTTTTTCATCGACGTGGCGCAACGCGCGCTTTGGATATTGGCGCTTGGGGCGGCCCCCATCCTTATCCCCGCGCTAATCGCTGGCGTAGTTTTGGGTATGGTCCAGGCCGCGACATCGATTAATGAGCAGACTTTAAGTTTCGTGCCAAAGCTCATCATTGTCGCGATTGCGCTGGCGGTTTGCGGGTCAAGCATCATGATCCTGCTGGCCGATTTTACCCGCGATATATTCGCGCAAATCCCCATGTTGGTGCGATGATACCCGCCGGACTGCAAAATGTGGAAGGACAATTGCTGGTCTGGATGGTGGCCATGATCCGTCCGGGCGCAGCTTTTGTTGCGGCCCCCATGTTTGGGGCGCAAGCCGTGCCCGTGCAGCTTCGCCTCGTGCTGGCACTGGCTATCGGCATTCCGTCGGCGTCGATGGCCAATATGACATTACCTGCGGCCGGGATTATCTCGGTCCCCGGCTTTTTCATGATCGCCGCAGAGGTGATGGCGGGTCTGGCGATGGGATTTGTCATCCAGATCGCCTTTGCCGCATCCTTAGTGGCGGGTGAGGCGATTAGCAACGCCATGGGCCTTGGCTTTGCCTCAATGGCGGACCCGGCAAGTGGCCAATCAAGCCCTGCCGTCGGGCAGTTTCTGTCCATGCTCGCCATGTTTCTGTTCCTTGCCGCAGACGGCCATTTGGCGTTGATTGCGATTATCGCCGAAAGTTACCGCACGCTGCCTCCGGGGCAAGCATGGCTATCCTTTTCCGCCATAGGCAGCGTTGTTGAATTTGGCCGCCTGGCCTTTTCCGCTGGCCTGTCGATTGCCCTGCCTGTGGGATTTGCCCTGGTGCTGGTGCAATTGATCATGGCCATGATTGCGCGATCTGCGCCGACATTAAACCTGTTTGCCGTCGGTATGCCTGCCGCATTGCTTGCGGGTATAGTATTATTGGGCGTTTCTCTGCCTGTGATGGCCGATATGCTCAGCAATGCACTTCGCCTTGGGCTCGATCAGGCGCAGAGCCTTGGCGGTGGCCGTGGCTGACGCACCCGATAAAGACCAGCAAACCGAAGCGCCAACCCAAAAGCGCAAGGACGATGCGGTCAAAGAAGGCGATGTGCTTGCGTCACGGGAACTGGCCACTGCGTTGATGATGATCGCGGGTGCAGCGTGGGTGATGGGCCTTGGCAAGTGGTTTTTCAGCGCGAGCAAGACTTTGTTGAAAGGCGGCCTAACGCTTGACCTTTCTGACCCCGACCATTTCGAGCCGCTTGATGCATTAAGTGTCGCCGTGGCGCAAATTGCAGTCCCATTTGCCGCGTTGCTGTTGCTGACGCTCATCGCTGCCTTTGCCGCGCCTGCGATGCTGGGGTCGCTTGGCATGCGGGGCAAGGCGATGGCACCAAAGGCCAGCCGCATTAACCCGCTGGCGGGGCTCAAGCGTATGTTCGGAACGCAGGGGCTTATTGAATTGTTCAAGGCAACCGCCAAAGTGTGCGTCCTTGGATATGCCGGATATTGGATCATTTCGGGCGAGATCGCATCCCTGCCCGGCCTTGCCGCCGCCGATCCGGCTGTGGCGGTCGGCATCATCGGGCAAAAGATGCTATTCACCATAGCGATTCTGGCCGCTGGCCTGACGCTGATTGCCTTAGTCGACGTCCCGATCCAATGGTTCCAGCGCAACCGCAAGCTGCGCATGACAAAGCAGCAGTTGAAGGAAGAAATGCGCCAAAGCGACGGCGCGCCTGAACTGAAGCAAGCGATACGCTTACGCCAGCAAGAGGTGATGATGTCATCGGCGCGTAAGGGCATGGCTGACGCCAATGTCGTCCTGACCAACCCGACACATTTTGCGGTTGCCCTGCGTTACCGACCGGGTTCAGATGCCGCGCCCATATTGGTCGCGCGGGGGCGCGGGGATGTGGCGCTGGCGATCAGAGCCATGGCAGCGGAAAAGAATGTGCCAACGCTCGAATATCCCCAATTGGCCCGCGCAATCTATTTCACCACGCGCACGGGCAAAGCCATATCCGAAGATTTATATGCAGCGGTCGCCGCCATATTGGCCTTCGTCTTCCGGCTGGATTCCAGTTTCGGTCAGCAGATTCCCAAGCCGTCTGTTGCGGTGCCAGTGACAATGCATTTCGATCAGGACGGACGCCGGGCCGCCTAAATCCTGCGGCAGCATGGCCGTATAAGGCAGCAAGGAAATTCATATGGTCACGTCAATTGCAAACAGCCTGGGTTTTGGCTCCGGCATTGATACCGCCGCGTTGGTCGCGGATCTTGCGGCTGCATCGCGCGCGCCGAAGGCGGCACGTTTGGATGCATTATCGCGGGCCAATCAAGCAAAAGTCAGCACGCTTGCACAAGCACGCAGCGATCTGGACAGTTTTGCCAATTCACTGGAATCACTCGCTTCGGGCGGGACCTTGCGCAGCCAGCCTGTCACGTCGGACCCGACAGCATTATCCATCATCGCCCAATCCGGGAACCGGCTGGGCAGCTTTAGCGGACAGTTGGTCATTCAAACGCTTGCCAAGGCGCAAAGCAGCTTTTCGGAAAATGTCGCCTCGCGCACGGCATCGGTTGGCCAAGGCGATATGACACTTACCGTTGGGACCAATAGCTATGTCATTGCCATTGATGGCGCAAATGACAGCCTCGACGGACTGGCCACCGCTATCAACGCGGCCGGCAGCGGCGTCACCGCAAGCGTCATCAACGATGCAGGCGCATATCGCCTCGTGCTCAAGGGCCAGAGTGGCGCTGCCAATGCGTTTACGTTAACCGCTGACGCTGGAGCGCCGACAAGCCTACAACAGTTTACGACCGAAGCCATGACCACGGGCCAATCGGCCAGCGATGCCGCATTCACCATTGATGGCGTTGCCTATCGCCGCACGTCCAACACTATTGATGACGTGGTTACAGGCATGAGCCTGATTCTGAAAAAAGCAGACCCGCTCGTCTCCATTGCGATCAGCGCGGCACGCCCATCCGAAACAATCAAACAAACGCTGGCTGATTTCGTCACTGTGTTCAATGGCTTGAAAAAAGACATGGAGGCGGCGCGTAAAGCCAATAATGGCAGCCCTGCGCTGCGGGCTTTTGAACGGCAATTGGCCGGATTTGCCGCAAAGCCGCTGACATCGCATGCTAGCATCAACCGTTTGTCTGACATTGGCATTTCCACAACGCGTGACGGTACGCTTACGCTGAACATGGCACGCCTCGATGCTGTGTTGCGGGATAATCCCGATGCTGTTGAAGCGATGTTCAACCCGCCGCGCGATGCAGGGCAGTCAGACAGCACTGACCCCGGCATAGCCTTTGCGCTCGATAGCCTGCGTGATGCCGCCGTTGCGACCAATGGGCCGTTGGAACTGTTGCAAACCGCCTTAAAACGCGATGCCGACACGATTGCGCAAAACCGCAACAGAATGGAAGCACGCGAACTTGCCTATCGCAGCCGCCTTGAAAAACAATTCGCCGGTATGGACGCACGCATCGGCGCGCTAAAAGCAACGCAGAGCTATCTGGAACAGCAGATTAAGCTTTGGAACAATGGAAACGATTAAACCATATGCTTGCTCGTACACATCCAGCCTTTGCCAACCAGCATTACCGGGACATGGAACTGCAAAGCCGCGTTACCAGCGCAAGCCCGCACGGCCTTGTCAGCCTGCTATATGAAGAATTGCTGCGCGCGCTGGATCTATTGACGGCCACCGTAAAACGGGGCTCGGCCATTTCCGGAAACCCCCATCACGTCAAAGCGCTGTCGATTATCATTGCGCTGGATTCGAGCATCGACCTTGCCAATGGTGGTGACCTTGCAGGCGTGCTGCAGCGGATATACCGATCTGCCGTGCACAGGTTGAACGAGGCCGCGCGGACAAATGATATTGCAGGTATAACAGAAATAAGGGACGCCATGAGCGAAATCGCTTATGCTTGGGCTGCACTCGCCAATTAGGCGGGGTTTAAAGGCAGGACCTAGTCACCCGAACGCACCCAGCCGACTACGGCGTCCTTGGCCGCCAATGGAACGTCAAGCCGTGCCTCGCTAAAATCGACCTTTGCGCCCGGTGCCAGCGTCCTTGCCTTTGCTTTCATTTTCCAACTGTAGACCGGTCTGCCGCTCGCATCCTTTAGCGTTACCAGCATTTCGGGCACATTTTGCTTCACCCCGGTCGGGTTCACAATGCTGCCGCTGGCGATAAAATAGGGCGTGCCGTCGTCACGTTCATTCAGTTGCAGATTTTCGTTGACCACGATTGTCAGGGCAGAGTCTTCCGCCGCGCTGGACAGGCCGATATCGGGCATCCCAAAATAAGAGATAGCCGTTCCCATAACGGTGACCGTCAGCGCAAAGATGATGGCCGCCAAAGTCCAAATTTTCGTGCGGCTACGGCGTTGATTGAACGGTGGCTCATGCGCAAAGCGGCTTTGCGTTGGTTCCTTCTCCGCCCAGTTGCCAGCGCTTAACGACGGATCGACATCCACCGGCGCCGGACCGGGCGCGGCCGCGCGCTCAGTGGCAAATCGTGGGAAGGCCGACCGCGCGTCATCCGCATCCGTTTCTGCGACCATCAATCGTGGAACGGGGTCAGGGGAAAGCAAGGGAGTGGTCGCAGGCGTTGGGGCACCTCCTGAAGGCTCCTCATACTCGGACGGCGTCTGCGCAGCAGACATTGGCCGGGCGGCCTCTGGCGGGGTTATCCCGGGCGCGGGGCCGCTCTGTTCGGCGGGCGCTGCAATGGAGGGGTCTGCGAGTAAGGGTGCTGGCGTTGTCAGGGGAACTGCTCCCTCTTGAAACCATCCATGCTTGCAATTGGCGCACCGCACTTGGCGGCCATCAACACCAATGGCATTGTCAGGAACAATATAGCGTGTGCGGCAGGAGGGGCAGACAAGCAGCATGGCAAAGGTTAAACAGCAGCATCTTGTGACTTGCAACCCTACTGTTATAAAATGCTGTGGACGGCGGCTTTTCGGGCCGCGACTTGACTAGGGTCAGGACCACTTAACTCCACCATCGCGGCGTCAAGACGTCCTTCGGATTTGACCCATATTGTCCATTGCCACGTTGGCAAGCTTGGACTTAGAACCACTAAGCCCTGCACTTGCCGCCTTGCACTGAACAGTATGGCCTCAAACCGCGAAGATGGATTTAAGTGGCCCTGACCCGAGGGTCCTGACCCTAGGAATAGCCTTTGCCCCGTCATGCCGTTTGTGCCATTTGTCATTGCAATGCAGATCCTATTGGAATTCGACAAGCTGGGGCTTCGGCCACGTCGCGACGCAGCAGCCATAACAGGCGTTACGCCCCATGACGGATCTGTGGCCGCTATGCCTGCTTTGCTCTCCGGCGATGGCGTATCGGTTTCGGGCCGGGTCAACTGCGGACGCATTCCGCTTGCCGTGACGGCGCTTGCTATGCTTATGGCGCGCTTCACAGTGATTTCTGCGTTAAAGAAGATGTTATGATCAGTCGCTTCCTCGCTTTCATATTGTTGCTCTGGATGCTGGGCTTTGCTTGGTTTGCGTTGCTGTTGCCACAGCCGGCGCCCATATCGCCAACCGATGGCGTTGTTGTGCTGACCGGTGGGGCAAACAGAATTGATCGCGGGCTTGAGATATTGGAATCGGGCAAGTCCAAAAAATTGCTGATTTCCGGTGTGGACCGCGATGTGAAGCCGCCCGAGCTTCAAGCGCAATATCCAAAATCTGCCCAATATTTCCAATGCTGTATCGCGTTGGGTTTCCAATCGGTAGATACGCGATCCAATGCGTTGGAAACGGCAGCATGGGCAAAGCGGAACAATATGCGCAGTCTTCGACTTGTCACGCATGATTGGCACATGCGACGCGCGCGCTTTGAACTTGATCGGGCCTTGCCCAATGGTATCACCGTCACCAATGACGCGGTGTCGACCCAACCGTCGCTTGGCGGTTTATTCAAGGAATATAACAAATATTGGTTGCGCGCGGTCGCGTCGCTTCTCGGGCTTTAAGCCATGATCGCAGTCATCCGGTCTGCAGCATATATCGTGATATTTTACACTGGGTCAGTGTTTTTCGTCGTCACCGCATTTTTGGCGCAATGGTTCTCCATCCCGCTCATGCAATGGGCCGTGCGCAGCTGGTCGCGCTGGCAATATGCCTGCTACCGCCGGATACTGGGCATCAACATCAAGATTGAGGGCGAATTGCCCCAAAAACCGGTGCTTTACGCCATCAAACATGAAAGCATGTTTGAAACCATCGACATGCCCCGCATGTTTCCCAAACCTGCGGTGGTGACGAAGAAAGAGCTGTTCGATATCCCCTTATGGGGACCGGCCGCGCGGGCCTATGGCATGATCCCTGTTGACCGCAATGGCGGCGCGGCGGCGCTTCGGGCCATGCTGGTTTTGGCCAAAAAAATGATCGCCGACGGACGGCCAATCGTGATCTTCCCCGAAGGTACGCGCGTTGCACCCGGCAGTCAGCCGCCATTGCAATCGGGCTTTGCGGGCCTGTATAAGCTCATCAACCTCCCCGTTGTACCGATTGCGGTGGACAGCGGCACTTTGAGCCCGCGCAAAGCGGGTATTTGGAAATCAGGGACGATTACGTACAAGGTCGGGGAAGAGCTTCCGACTGGCCTACCACGCGCGGAAATTGAGGCGCGCGTGCATGCCGCCATTAATGCGCTGAACGTTTAAGGCAGGGCCCTAATGCTTGCGCCCGAAATCGGGTGCGTCATCGTCCTGGCCCTGTTCAACAATCGACCGCCGGATATTGCGGGTGCGGGCAAACAATGCCTCCAAATCGTCGCCTTTGTCGTATCGGATCGCACGTTGCAGCACGCTTAAGTCTTCGGAAAAACGTTGAAGCATTTCAAGGACGGCGTCCTTGTTGGACAAAAACACATCGCGCCACATGACAGGGTCAGATGCGGCGATACGGGTGAAATCGCGAAAACCGCCGGCCGAATATTTGATAACCTCGCTTTGCGTCACGCCTTCCAAATCATCAGCCGTGCCAACGATGGTATAGGCAATCAAGTGCGGCAAATGGCTGGTGACGGCAAGGACCATGTCATGATGCCGCGCATCCATAATCTCGACATCCGCGCCAAGCTGCTGCCAAAAAATGCGCAAGCGTTCAACGGCTACCTCAGGCGCATTTTCAGGCGGCGTTAATATGCACCAGCGACCCTTGAACAAGGTCGCAAAACCAGCGTCTGGCCCGCTTTTTTCGGTACCAGCCACCGGATGGGCAGGAATAATGATCGCGTCGGGAAGCACCGCAGAAAGCGCCTCTGCGACGCTTTGCTTGCACGAACCCACATCGCTGACAATCGCATCGCAAGGCAAATCAGCAGCGAATTCCGCCGCCACCGCGCCCATCGCGCCAACGGGCACACACAGGATGACAAGGTCGGCATCCATTACCGCCGCGCCAACCGTGTCGGTCACATCATCGCAGATACCAAGCGCAACCGTGCGTTCACGCACAGCCTGGTCGGCGTCATGCCCGGTTATGCGCACTAAGGGCATTTGCGCCCTTACCGCGCGCGCGACCGATGAACCGATGAGACCCAGGCCAATGATCGTCAGGCGCGCGAAGGGCAACATTAAGCGTTGACGTCCAGAATCTTGCGCAAGGCCGACATAATGCCCCGATTTTCGTCTTCGGTGCCGATGGTAATCCGCAGGCCATTGCCAAGCCCCTGCCCCGGCAACCAGCGGACGATATAGCCTTCGGCCATCAACGCATGATAAGCGGTTTCTGCGCTGCATGTGCCTTCAAACAAGACCATCAGGAAGTTGCCCCAGGATGGAATGACCTTCAATCCATGGTTGGACAATGACGCAAACTCGCCTGCCATCCAGTCGCGCCATTCGGCATTATGTTGACGGCTGCGCGTCACGAAATCTGTATCCGCAAGCGCAGCGATGGCCGCCGCCTGTCCTGCAGCCGTAACATTGAACGGTGCGCGCACACGGTTAAGCGTCGCGATAAGGCCTGCATGGCCATAGCCCCAACCAATGCGTTCTGCCGCGAGGCCGTAAATTTTAGAGAAAGTCCGCGTGATCAGGACATTGTCATGGCGGCGCGCCAGTTCCAATGCGGCGGGACCGTCATCCTCAAGATATTCGCCATAAGCTTGGTCCAGCACAAGCACACAATTTCCGGGCAAGCCCGCATGCAGCCGGGCAATTTCCCCGTCGCCAGTATATGTGCCCGTCGGATTATTGGGGTTCGCCACAAACACTACCCTAGTCTTGTCGGTCACGAGCGCCAGCAAAGCATCGACATCAGTGCCATAATCCTTGTCCGGCGCGACAATCACATTGGCCGCCGCTTTGCGCGCCGCAATGTCATAGACCGAGAAACCATAGCGTACGTAAATGATGTCATCGCCTGCGCCAGCATAGCCCATGGCGATAAGGTTCAGCAGCTCATCCGAACCCGTGCCGCAGACTATCTGGTCGCTGTCAACGTCATACGCCGCGCCCAATGCTTCGCGCAAAGCGGTGCAAGCCGGGTCAGGATAGCGGGCCAAAGAAGCGCCTTTGTCCACCAATGCCGCCGAAGCGTCCGGACTGCACCCCAAAGGATTTTCGTTCGCGGATAGTTTAATCAGCACGCGGCCATCATCCGACTTTGCCTTGCCGGGTGTGTAGGCGCTGATAGCTTCAATCCATGGTTTGGCTATAGGTGTGTTCATGCCCGCGGCCATAGCGTCGGCAGCGACGAAGCGCAACGTGTCGCCAGCGCAATAGAGTCAGGACCTAGGGTCAGGACCACTTAAATCCACCTTCGCGGTTTGAGGTCATACTGTTCAGTGCCAGGCGGCAAGCGCAGGACTTAGTGGTTCTAAGTCCAAGCCTGCCAACGTGGCAATCGACAGCATGGGTCAAATCCGAAGGACGCCAAAATGGCTTTGATCTCGAAACAAAATGCCCTTGAAGGCAGAATGACTGCCTGCGGCGGACATTTTGCTTCGATATCTTTGCCATTTTGACGCCGCGAAGGTGGATTTAAGTGGTCCTGGCCCTGGCACTTCTTTTGCGAGTTTGGGTTGTTTCGCACGAAACCGCTGATATGGCGGTCGATATGCATAAGGATACGCGTTTCGGTCTGGATAAAAAGACACAGTTGCTTGGGCCAGTGCAGCTCGACAGCGGTGTGGAGTTTGCGCCTGTTGAATTTGCCTATGAAACCTATGGTGAATTGAACGCCGACAAATCCAACGCCATCCTGATTTGCCACGCGCTAACCGGCGACCAATATGTGGCGTCGAACCACCCCGTGACGGGCAAGGCAGGCTGGTGGACGCGGATGGTTGGCCCCGGCAAGCCAATTGACCCCTCGCGCCATTGCATCATCAGCATCAACGTGATGGGCAGTTGCATGGGATCATCTGGCCCCGCCAGCATCGATCCGACGACGGGCGCGCCTTATGCCATGGCTTTTCCGGTCATCACCATCGCCGACATGGTACGTGCGCAGGCCCTATTGCTGAACCATCTGGGTATCGAAATATTGGAAGCCGTAGTCGGCGGGTCGATGGGCGGGATGCAGGCATTAAGCTGGGCCGCCTTATACCCCGACCGCGTGCGCTCTGCGGTTATCATTGCATCGACCGCGCGGCATTCGGCGCAGAATATCGCCTTTCACGAGGTTGGGCGTCAGGCGATTATGGCTGACCCAAGCTGGAATAATGGCGCTTATTATGGGCATGAGGCGCCGACGGCTGGCCTTGCCGTCGCCCGCATGGCGGCGCACATCACCTATCTGTCCGAAGCGGGTCTTACCGAAAAATTCGGTCGTCGTTTGCAAAATCGCGATGCCAAAAGCTTTGGCTTTGACGCCGATTTTCAAGTCGAAAGCTATTTGCGCCATCAGGGCCTGAGCTTTGTCGAACGGTTTGATGCCAACAGCTATCTCTACATCACCCGCGCGATGGACTATTTCGACTTGGCCGAGCCGCATGACGGCGTGCTGGCGAAAACTTTTGCGGGCACCAAAACCCGTTTCTGCCTGATCAGTTTTGACAGCGACTGGTTATATCCAACGGCGGAATCGCGGCGCATTGTGCATGCCCTGAACGCAGCGGGCGCGGCGGCCAGTTTTGTTGAACTATCGAGCCCCTTTGGCCATGACGCTTTCTTGTTGGAGGCACCCGAAATGAACCGCATCGTCGATGGCTTTTTGCGCGCAGGCGAAAGTCGGTGACAGCACTGCGTCCCGACCTTGCGATTATCGCCCGCGAAGTAAGCGCCAACGCGCGTATCTTGGATGTTGGCTGCGGCGATGGCCTGTTGCTGGCGGCATTGCGCGACACCAAAGATGCCGACGCACGCGGAATGGAGCTGGATGCCCGCGATGTTGCCACGGCGGTCGCGCGCGGGCTCTCGGTGGTTCAGGGCGACGCAGATACCGACTTGGCCGATTACCCCGATGGTAGCTTTGACTATGCGATTTTAAGCCAGACGTTGCAGACCACCAAAAGGCCTGATCTGGTGTTGGACCATCTGGTGCGGATCGGACGGCAGGCCTTTGTCTCCTTCCCCAATTTCGCGCAATGGCGCATTCGTTTTGCCCATATGTTTGGCGGACGCATGCCCGTGACGGAGCAGCTTCCCCACCGCTGGTATGACACGCCCAACATCCACCATGTGACCATCGACGACTTTCGCAGTTTCCTCGACGAACGGAATATCAGGATAGAAGGCCAATGGTTTTTGTCGGGCGATAAACCGCGCGATGAACGACTTGCCAATCTATTGGCGGAACATGCAGTATTCCTGCTGCGACGCGATTAGGCGGCGTCGGAATTTTGACATACGCCTGTCAGGCAAATGTCGGTTTGTTATAATATACTGATTTCATGTAATTCTTCAAAAACTGGCACAGCAATTGCAAAACCCCTTTCGTTCGCGCCCCCAGGCGTGATGCAACGACGAAAGGAACGGCCATGCCGGCTTTGGATAACATATTCGGAATTCATGCCACCGCGCTGAAGCTGCGCGAGCAACGCATGTCTATTCTCGGCTCGAACATCGCCAACGCATCGACGCCGGGATATAAAGCGCGCGACATCGAGTTTTCCTCGGCGCTAAAGCTCGCCGAAAATGGTCAGTCGACCGAAAGCGCGATGCGCTATCGTGTGCCGCTTCAGGCATCGCTGGATGGCAACACCGTTGAAATGGCAACAGAGCAAACCGCCTTTGCCGAAAACGCGCTGGCCTATCGTTCAAGCCTGTCGTTTCTGCAGGGCCGTATCGGCACCCTTACCCGCGCGCTGAAAGGGGAATGAAGATGGCCGACAATCTTTCCATTTTTGACATTAGTGGCCGCGCCATGGCGGCGCAGCTTATCCGCCTGAACACGTCGGCCACCAATCTTGCCAATGCCGGCACGGTATCGGGCAGCGAAGACAAGGCCTTTCGCGCGATGAAGCCTGTTTTCCGCACTGTCATGGGGGAGGCAGGTCAGGCGACCGTTCAGGTTGACCGCATCGACACCAGCAAGGCGACGCCCGTCAAGCGCAACGACCCTAATCATCCGCTCGCCGACCAAGATGGCAACATCTGGGAAGCCGCCGTCGATAGCACCGCCGAAATGGTCGAGATGCTGGAGATATCGCGTCAATATCAAAACAATGTGCAGGTCCTTGCCACGGCAAAAGGCCTGATCAGCGAAACCTTACGCCTCGGCCAATGAAAGGCATGAATGATGACAAGCATAACCCCTGTTAACTCCAAAAACCTACCCGTCCTGTCAAAGGACATGGCCGAAAAGAAATTGGGCCAAACCGATTTCCTGCGGCTAATGACGACGCAGTTGAAGGAGCAAGACCCTTTCAACCCCGTCGATAACCAAGCGATGGTTGCGCAAATGGCGCAATTTTCAAGCGTTGCAGGCATTTCGGAAATGAACGCCTCGATGAAATCCATGACCGAGCAAATGGGTAGGCAGACCGCATTGCTTGCGGACATCAAAGTTGCATCGACACGTACAGCTGTGGGAGCATAAATATGTCATTTTACACCTCTTTGTCGGGCCTTAAAGGCGCTCAAACCGATTTGTCGGTCATCTCCAACAACCTGGCCAATGTCGGTTCAGCGGGCTTCAAAAAAAGCCGCGCGCAATTCAGCGACGTGTTTGCAGGATCGCCTACGCAAAGCTCCAAAACACAAGCAGGGCAAGGCACCCGGCTGAACGCTGTGGTACAGCAATTTACCCAAGGCACGCTGGAGGCAACGGACAAGACGCTTGATCTTGCCATTGCCGGCGAAGGATTTTTTGTAACACGCGGTGATCCGCCGCGCGAAGCTATCACCTACACACGTAATGGCGCGTTTCAGGTCAATGCCAATCGCCAGGTCGTCGACACGATTGGGGCAACGCTGCAATTGCTGCCTGTGGATGCGAGTGGAAATGTAACCTCGGCGACACTTGACGATGCAACCGATTTCGTTCTGCCTTCCGTTTCGCCTACCGACCCCAGCGTTTCCCTGATCAACGTGTCCATCGGCATTGATGGACTTGTCACCGCAACCTATGCCGATGGCTCCGACGAGATGCTTGGCAAGGTTGCCATGGCAAGCTTCACCGCGCAAGAGGGGCTTCGCCCTGTTGGCGATGCCCACTGGCAATCCACGGGCGAAAGCGGCGAGCCCGCGATTGAATCTGCCACCAATGGGCCCTTGGGCTCCGTCCGTTCCGGCGCGCTGGAACGCGCCAATGTCGACGTGACAGAGGAATTGGTCGCGCTGATTTCCGCGCAACGCAATTTTCAGGCCAATGCAAAGGCCATCGAAACCGCGTCGAACATGACTCAAGCCATTGTGTCTATTCGTTAAGGGCTGACCGATGGACCGTCTGATATATACCAGCCTGACCGCCATGCGCGGTTCAATGGCCCGTCAGACGGCCATTGCCAACAATCTGGCCAATGCCAACACTCCGGGGTTCCGCGCCGATCTGGCAGAGGCGCAAACCGTGTGGCTCGAAAGCCAGCAACTCAATACCCGCGCCTTTTCATCCGAAGAGGTGCAGGCAGCCGATATGAAAGCGGGCACAATGGTTGCCACGGGCCGCGATTTGGACATCGCGCTGTCGGGTGACAGCATGCTGGCGGTGCAAGCCGAAAATGGCGAGATTGGGTATACGCGGCGTGGTGACCTGTTGCTGTCCTCCACGGGATTGCTGACCACGGGCGATGGTCGTCCGGTGCAGGGTGCGCAAGGTCCGCTGACCTTGCCGCCGTCGGACGCCATCAATATTGACGATCAAGGCCGCGTCTGGATTGTGCCCTTAGGTGGCGATGCAACACAGCCGCAGCAATTGGATCAATTATTGCTGGTCAGCCCGGCTGGTTCCGACGTGGTCAAGGGCGTCGACGGGCTATTTCGCGTGCGTGGCGGCGGCACTTTGCCTGCCGACCCCGATGCGCGTGTCATCACGCGAAGCCTTGAAAGTTCAAACGTCAGTGCGACCGAAGCTTTGGTCGAAATGATTGAGGCCAGCCGGTCGTGGGACACGCAATTGAAAATGCTGAACGACGCACGCGACATGGATGCGGCGACCGCCGACCTCATGTCGCTTACACAATAAACCTGCCAAAAAGGATGAAGTCTGATGTCTAATGGAGCACTCCACGTCGCCCGCACTGGCCTTGATGCGCAGAATATGCGGATGCAGGTCATCGCCAACAATCTGGCCAACGTGAACACCGTTGGTTTCAAGCGCGACCGCGCGAGTTTTGAAACCTTGGCCTATCAGGCCATGACAGTGGCGGGTGCCGCGTCTTCGGCGGAAAACAAATATGCCATTGGCACCAATCTTGGCACCGGCGTTCAAATTAACGGCACCGCACGTATCGATACGCAAGGGACGCTGACCAATACGGGCAACAGCCTTGATCTCGCGATCGAAGGCGCTGGCTATTTTCAGGTGCAAATGCCCGATGGCCGAAACGCGTTTACCCGGGCCGGGGACTTTAACCTGTCCGCGGAAGGCACATTGGTCACCAGTGACGGTATGCCTGTACAGCCGCAAATCCAAATCCCACAAGACGCAACCGCCATATCGGTTGGCACCGATGGCACCATTTCAGTGCAAGTGGCGGGTCAGTCAGAGCAGACCCAAGTCGGACGGCTTGAACTTGCGCGGTTCGCAAATGCGGCAGGGCTGCAATCTGTTGGCAACAATCTGTTGCTCGAAACCCCTGCGTCAGGTGCACCACAAATTGGCGCAGCCGGCGAAGAGGGTCGCGGTGGCCTGCGTTCTGGCGCGCTGGAATCCAGCAACGTCAATGTCGTCGAAGAATTGGTCGACATGATCGAAACCCAGCGCGCCTATGAGGTCAATTCCAAGATGATCCAAGCGACAGATGAGATGATGCGCAATGCCACGCAGACTCTATAAACTTATCCTGCTGTCCTTGCTTGCGTTCCCCGTCGGCGCGCAAGCCAAAAAGGACAAGTCCAGCCATTCGGATTACGGCCCGAGTTTGCCCATCGCGCCACCGCCTGCGCCCGCCAATGGTGCGATATTCCAGATCGGGCATTATAGCCCGCTCACATCCGGCGCACGGGCCGCCCGCGTGGGCGACATCATCACAATCAATTTGGTCGAGCGCACCAGCGCCTCAAAAAGCACCAGCGCGACCACTGGCCGCAATGGCAGTTTCGGCCTTAGCCCGCCCGTAAGCGGCCCATTGAACCTCATCAGTGCAGGCGATGTAAACATGAGCGGCGATCAGTCGTTTACCGGAAAGGGCGAAACTGCCCAGTCCAATGCCCTGTCCGGAGAATTGAGCGTGACCGTCGCGGTCGTCTATCCCAATGGCAATATGCTCGTGAAAGGCGAAAAGGCTTTGACGCTCAACCGGGGCGATGAAAAAGTCCAGTTCACCGGAATCGTGCGCTCCGCCGATATCAGCGTCGACAACCGCGTGCTCTCCACACGCGTTGCCGCTGCACGCATAGTTTACACCGGTAAGGGAGAGATTGCCCGTGCGAGCCAGCAAGGATGGCTGCAACGTTTCTTCAGCAGGGTAAGCCCCTTCTGATGCGCGCGATCTTGCTTTGCCTTGCCTTGCTGTTCGCGCCCCCTGCTTATGCGGAGCGCATAAAGGATATTGGCCAGTTCCAGGGACTGCGCGCCAACCAGTTGACGGGCTATGGTGTCGTCGTTGGCCTTGCAGGTACCGGCGACGACAGCCTTGATTACGCCACCCAAGGGGTCAAAGGCGCCGTATCGCGCTTCGGCATCAGCCTTCCGGCTGGCATTAACCCCGCGCTTAAAAATGCAGCCGCCGTGATGATCACGGCAGAGCTTCCGCCCTTCGCTAAACCCGGGCAGCGGCTGGATATCACCGTGTCCGCCTTGGGTAAGGCCAAATCCTTGCGCGGTGGGACGCTTATCATGGCCCCGCTCTATGGCGCGGATGGCGAGATTTACGCCATGGCGCAAGGCAATCTAGTCGTCGGCGGGCTTGGCGTCGATGCGGCGGACGGTTCAAAGCTGTCGGTCAACATCCCGTCGGCTGGTCGGATCAGCGGCGGTGCGTCAGTGGAACGCGCCGTCGACACCGGCTTTGCGCAGTCCGAAAGCCTCACCTTCAATCTAACGCAATATGACATCAGCAATTCCGGTTTGGTCGCGGATGCGATCAACAAAAAATTGGGTGCAGGTGTGGCAGCAGCCATCGATGGCGCATCAATCCGTATCAACACGCCAGTGGGCGGCGAAGCGCGCATCCGTTTGATGGGCTTGATCGAAAATATAGAGATCAATCGTGCAGCGCCGCCTGCCCGCGTTATCGTCAATGCGCGAACTGGCACCGTTGTCATCAACGGTGCCGTTCGTGTTGGCCCTGCCGCCGTCAGCCATGGCAAATTGACTGTCCGTGTCGACGAAAACCCGATGGTGGTGCAACCCGCGCCGTTCAGCGCTGGCCAAACCACTGTTGAGCAAGCGAGCGACATTAGCGTCGAAGAAACCCGAAATCCCGCATTCCTATGGGACAAGGGTGCGTCGCTTTCCGAAATCGTCAAAGCCATCAACCGGTTGAATGTTTCACCTGGCGATCTGGTCGCGATATTGGAGGCCTTGTCGCAGGCAGGTGCGTTGAGCGCGGAGCTGGTGGTCATATGATAACGCTTAAACCGATAAGCGCACCGGCCACCGCCGCGCCAAAGCCTGACCCAGAATTGCGCAAGGCTGCCGAAGCTTTCGAGGCCGTCATGCTGCGGCAGATGATGGCAAGCATGCGCAAGGCAAAGCTTGGCGACGACATCATGGGTTCAAGCGCCACCGACAATTTCCGTGAAATGGCCGACGCACGCGTGGCCGACAGCATATCCGCATTGCGGCAGTTCGGCATTGCCGACCTGGTAGAAAAACAACTTAAAGGTTCAAGATGAGCGACCTGCTCGCCATAGGCGCATCGGGCGTGAAGGCATATGGCCGTGCGCTGTCGGTTGTGGGCGATAACATCGCCAATGCCCAGACCGATGGGTATGTCCGGCGCACGGTTCGGCTGGAGGAAGCTCCTGCCGCAGGCGACGTCGTTCTGTCGCGCAACAGTATCCGCCCGGGTGGGGTCAGCGCCGCTGGCGTCACACGCGAGTTGGACCAATGGTTGGTGGATGACGCGCGCACGGCCTCCGGCGAAGCCGCGCGACAGTCGGCGCGTCTGAGCTGGATATCTGCGACCGAAAGCGCGCTTGGCAATGGCGGCAATGATATCGGCGCCACCGTAACCCAGATTTTTGCAACCGCTGATCAACTGAGCGCCAACCCGAATGATGCCACTTTGCGGCGTCAGTTTCTCAACAATATCGATGAAAGCGCCAGCGCGTTCCGGCGGGCATATGATGCATTGAGTTCCATGGCAAATAGTGCTGCGATGGAAGTGAGCAGCGCAGTGGATCAATTGAACACCGACTTATCAGCGCTTTCCCGGGTCAATGACGGCTTGCGCCGCGCACGCGCCGGGTCATCCAATGAAGCCACCTTGTTTGACGAACGTGTTCGCCTTGTCGGCAACATCGCAACCGCGATAGATATTGATATCCATTATGACGCAAACAATGCCGCCATTGTCCGCACCCCGGCAGGCGTTCCATTGGTCGAAGGTAATAGCGTCGCCACCGTGAATCTTGGCGTGTCCGCAGGCGGGCTTTTGTCCTTCGGCGTTGCTCCTGCAACTTCACTTGCACCCGCGTCGGGTCGACTTGCAGGCCTGACCGATGGCGCAGCACATATATCCACCCAGCTTGCGGCACTGGATTCGCTTGCGGCACAATTAAGCACTGCGCTGAATAGCGCACATCAGGCAGGCGTCGATGCCAATGCTTCTGCTGGAAAGCCATTGTTGAATTTCAATGGCTCTGCCGCCGACTTGACCGCAACCGCGCTTGCCATAGCAGACGTTGCGACCGCAAACGCAGCGGGCAGCAACGGCAATATTCTGGCCTTCAACGCCGTCCGCACGAGCAGCGGCATTGAACAGGATATCAGCGCCTTCATCACGCAACAGGCGCAGATAGCATCCGCAGTTCGCGCGCAAGAGGCCGCGGCCAGTGGGCGGCGGGACGGCGCATTTGCCGCACGCGACGCCGTTGGTGCAGTCGACCTCGACCGCGAAGCTGCGGATCTGTTGCGGTTTCAGCAGGCCTATGAAGCTGCGGCCCGAACGATTCAGGTCGCACGGGAAACCATGCAGACCATACTCAACATCTTCTGAAAGCCCATGCGATGATTAACGGAACCGGAGGCCGCATGACGCAGGAAGCCACACGCCAAGCGCGTCTGGCGGCGCAGATTTCGGCAAAGCAAACGCAAATATCCACCGGCAAGCGTCTTCAGCGCGCGTCGGATGATCCAACGGCGGCAGCGCGCATTGCGGACCTGAGCCGCATGCAAACCAATGACAACGCGCGCGCGCGCAACATCAGCTTGGGGATCAGCATGACGGCGCAAGCTGACGCGCAGTTGCGCAACATGTCCCACCTGCTGGCGCGTACGCGGGAGTTGACCATTTCAGCCGCAAGCGTCGGCCTTACCCCGTCTGACCGCACGACCATGTCACTCGAAATACGCGCCATGGCGGACGAAATTGATGCCATGGCATCCTTACAATCCGCCACAGGCGACGCGCTGTTCGCAAATAACGCTGCGAACCCAATCCGTTTTGACGACACCATCGCCTTCGCGCCAGTGCCCGCACGTCAGGCCATTTTTGAAACGGGCGGCATTGCGATTACGCAAATCATGCGGGATGCTGCCTCTGCTATCGCGGCGGGCGACCTGCCGTTAATAGGCGCGGCGTTAACGGCGCTGAACGGGGCAGTAAATCATGCCGCCGATGCCCAGGCGGAAATCGGTGTCAATGCAGCGCGGCTCGACCGGTTGCAGGAATTTTCCGCACAGCGCGGAATCACGCTCAGCGAAGAGCTTTCGAAGCTTGCCGATACGGATTTGAGCGCAGCTATTGCAGAGCTTAAAGCAATGACATTAACGCTTGAGGCTGCACAGGGCGCTTTTGCGCGCATTAACCGACGCACTTTAATGGATTTTCTTGCTTAGGGTCAGGACTACTTAAATCCACCTTCGCGGTTTGAGGCCATACTGTTCAGTGCAAGGCGGCAGGACGTCAAAATAGCTTCGATCTCGCAAGCAAAATGCCCTGCCAGGCAGAATGACTGCCTGCGGCGGACATTTTACTTCGATATCTTTGCCATTTTGACGCCGCGAAGGTGAATTTAAGTGCTCCTGACCCTAAAAACAGGCGCAATAATCGGCGGGCCCAGCCGTTTAACCAGCGGACAGTTCCACGCAGAGGGCAGATTTTTCATGTTAGCCATTATCGGTATCGTTGTTTTGCTTGTCATGGTGTTTGGCGGCTTTGCGATTACCGGCGGCAATCTGGTACCCGTGATGAAAGCCTTGCCAGCCGAAATGCTCATCATCGGCGGCGCCTGTGCTGGCGCATTAATCATCGGCAACTCGGTCAACGACTTAAAGTCTCTTTGGGCCAGCCTGCAGAAGGTGTTCAAAGGCCCGCAATATGGAAAGCAGGATTATCTGGACTGCATCTTCCTGATCGCCAAGTTGATGAAAATGATGAAAATCGACGGCCCGGTTGCAATTGAATCCCATATTGAAGATCCAGACAATTCTACAATCTTCAGCGAATATCCAAAATTGCTAAAGGACAAGACGCTTATTCATTTGATCTGCGACACCTTGCGGCTTGTCGTTGTGTCTTCCGGCACGCTTGACCCGCATGCCGTCGAAGAGGTGATGGATAACGCCATCAAGAACCATCATCACCATAATATCAAGCCCGCAGACGGCTTGCAGGGCCTTGCCGATGCGTTGCCGGCGCTTGGTATTGTGGCGGCGGTGTTGGGCGTGGTGAAAACCATGGGTTCTATCGATAAGCCGCCGGCTATTCTTGGCGCTATGATTGGATCGGCTTTGGTTGGCACATTTTTGGGCGTGCTGCTGGCTTATGGTCTGGTCGGCCCCTTTGCCAACCGCGCGCGCCAAGTCATTGAGGCCGATGCCGCAATTTATCATGTCGTCAAACAAATGATCATTGCCTCTCTGCACGGCCATCCGCAGCCATTGGTCATCGAGGCGGCACGTTCGGGCATCGAGCATTCCAACCAGCCCAGCTTTGCTGAGGTCTTTGACGGGATGCGAGGCCGGTAATGCCTAAACCAATTGCGCCGGTCCGTCCGGTCATTGTCAAGAAAATCTATGAAGCGCCGCATTCTGCGCATCATGGCGGCGCTTGGAAAGTTGCTTATGCCGACTTCGTAACGGCGATGATGGCATTCTTCCTATTAATGTGGCTTTTAGGCGCAACGACGGAAAAACAACGCAAGGCGTTGGCAGACTATTTCGCGCCGACATTGGTTGCGAGCAAACAGGATACGGCAGGCTCTACGAGCTTTTTTGGCGGCGATTCGATCACTTCGGTCGACAATTATCCAAATCGCGCCGGCCAAACAGGCACGCGCAGCATTACAATCCCTAGCGCAGCGACGGGTGGTCCCAAAGAAGCAGCGGGACTTGGACAGGATAAAGCCAATTTCCAACAGGTCCGCGAAAAACTGGCGAAGAAGGTTAATGCAGACAAATCGATGAAGCGATTTGCCCGAAGCGTTCGCATTACCGAAACGCGCGAAGGCATGCGTATCGACCTGATCGACGATGCCAATTTTGCCATGTTCATATCGGGAACCGACATCTTGACCCCCGATGCCATTAATCTTTTGACTCAAGTCGCCGATAGCTTGCGCGGTCTGCCAAACGGCCTGATCATCCGGGGGCATACCGATGCGAAACCTGTGTCAGCACGCTTAGGCATCAACAACTGGCAAATTTCGTCCGCCCGCGCAGAAGCAACCAGGGCCCATTTGGTCCGGTCAGGTATTCCCGATTCGCAATTCTTACGCATTGAAGGCGTCGCAGACCGCGAACCCTATTTTCGAGACAATCCGGACGATTCGCGAAACCGGCGCATGTCCCTAACGCTTGGCTGGCGGACGGTCTCAGAGGGCAGATAGCATCTCAAATTGGATGTAACATTTTGTAAAATAAATCAGTAGAATAACAACTGTATTCCATATCGGAACGGAATCGAATTTCTGCGCATTTTGTTAACCTTCTGTTTACTTTCTTATCTAATCTAAACCCCGACGTTTATTTTGTTGGGAAAAATAATGAGTTCAAATATCTGTGCCGTCCAGACGGCAGCCGCAAAGCCGATCGCGATCGAAGAATATTTGCTTGGTGATAGCGCGCCAATGATTCTGTTGCGTAACATGGTCCGACGCGTAGCAAACTCCACGGCCTCCGTCATGATTTGCGGCGCGTCCGGTTCGGGCAAAGAGGTCGTCGCGCGCGCCATTCATGCAACCGGTCTGCGCGCGTCCAAACCTTATGTCGCGCTGAACTGTGGCGCTATTCCGGCGGAATTGATTGAATCCGAATTGTTTGGACATGAACGCGGTGCGTTTACGGGCGCACAGGCTCGCCGCACCGGCCATTTCGAAAATGCCGATAAGGGCACGCTGTTTTTGGACGAGATTGGCGACATGCGTTTCGACATGCAGGTTAAACTTCTGCGCGTTCTGGAAGATGGTTTGGTGTCGCGCGTGGGCGGCAACAGCGCGTTACCTGTTGATGTGCGCATCATTTCTGCGACGCATCAAAATCTTGAGCAGGCCATTACCAACGGACGTTTCCGGCAGGATTTATATTTCCGCTTGGGCGTCGTCCTGCTGCATGTGCCAACGCTCGCCGAACGGGTCGAGGACATACCCCAATTGATTGCCCATTTTCAGCGTGGCAAAAATAGCACCGAGAACTGCCATTTTGACAATTCCGCAATTGCCCAACTGCAGGCGCATGATTGGCCCGGCAATGTCCGCGAACTGCGCAATATTGTTGAGCGCGCAAATGTGTTGTTCCATGGCGAGACGATTGACGCCTTTGGTGTTGACCAATTGCTTGGGTTCACCGCACCCCGGATGAACGTAGCACCACGCGCCGCAACATTGCCCGATCCTGTCCCGACCAAGCCGCAAACATGGGACGCGCCCATCGACCTCAAGGCGCAAATTGAAAGGATTGAGCTGGAGCGGATTCAAACTGCCCTTGGCCGCGCCGATGGCGTCATATCTGAGGCCGCGCGCTTGTTAACGCTCAAGCGCACCACCTTGATTGAGAAAATGCGCAAATACGGCGTCGACCGCGTCGTGCTTCAATAGGGCCAGGGACCGCCGAAACGATAATGCCTGTTGCGCCAACTTACGCGCTTTGCTAGGGGCCGGCTCCTACCTGTCTAGGCGTGTGCGGCCATGGCGGAATTGGTAGACGCGCAACGTTGAGGTCGTTGTGGGCGAAAGCCCGTGGAAGTTCGAGTCTTCTTGGCCGCACCATTTTTTACTCCATCGATCTAGCGCAAAGCTCGTGCCTCCAAGCGTTGATGACCGCATGTCCCGTTTCGCGCAATGCCGGGTAAAACCACAGGCGGACGACGTGCAGCATTATTTCGGGGATAACGCTCCTGCGACCGGAATTGATGCAGCACCCGTCGTCCCAGCGCAGGCTGGGGCCTATCGCGCCTGTCGATCTCGCCAGACACACGTGATGGCACCAGCCCGCGCTGGGGCGACGGTGGTTTTTGCTGAATGGGTTGGTTTAGGGGATTGATGCATTTGTCATTGGAATCGCGCAATTCATATTTTACAAATATTTACAATGTTTACATTTGAACTCGGACTGCCGTAAGCTTAACGACGGAGTCGTAACATCACGCAAAAGGCCGAAAAGGTTCTTAACCAATGAAAGTGTCAGAGCTCTTGGCGGCCTTCATAGTAGGCGGATTTTTTTATTTTATTCTATCGGTTTTAACATGTGCATTGCATGTGCGGTTTGACCCATACAGCCAATTTTCGCGCATGTTTAGAAGGCGTCCGTTTCTAGCAGCATTGTATCCTTTCGTTATTTTACTTTTCTGCGTCAAACGTGCGATTGTATTTATTCACGCGGGCGGTCACGGGGCGTACATTAAACTTTTCGAATTTATCAGCGGTCGCAAGATCTATCAAAAAGCCGGAGGGTATTCTAATTACAGCAACACAAGAAGGGCGACTGTGGACAGGTCGGCGAATCACCTCGAAGCTGAGGCAGGCACATCCCTCATTGGGGATAGTGGTATCTTGTCAGAGAAAGTCTAACTTGAAAGACATACGAAGGGGACTGACAGGACGTTAGTTTTCCGACGCCTTAGGTTGGGGACCACTTAAAGACCTTAAGATTATCCCAAGGTTTTTCAAGTCCATGTCGCAGATACGCCGGCGCGAAGTTGACCCCAGAATAAGCTGAGTGTCTGACCCGAAATTAAGTTGAGTAGTGTCAGCGAGTTAGCTTGACGCTTTTCCACATCATTGATTCAGCGGTTTTGCAACAACCCGAAGGATTTCAACGATGTGGACCGACACCACTCGCGCGCATCATGCACGCAACGGATTGGCTTTGCCAAGTGATTTAACTGATGAGGAGTGGGCGGTTCTGGAACCGTTTTTTCCGCTGCCGTCCTTTGTCGGCCGTCCGCGCAAATGGCCGATGCGGCGGATAGTAGAAGCGATGCTGTATCTGCTACGCGGTGGCCTGCCATGGCGGATGCTGCCGCCGGGCTTTCCACCTTCCTCGACGGTGCAGCGTTGGTTTTACGCTTGGCGCGATGATGGCACATGGCAACGGATCAACCATTATCTGATCCAGGATGCCCGGGTGGCGCAGGGTAGCGAGGCTTCACCCAGCGCCGGAGTGATTGACAGCCAGTCTGTCAAAACGACGGAAAGCGGCGGCATACGCGGCTATGACGCGGGCAAGAAAGTGAAGGGGCGCAAGCGCCATATCATCACCGATACGAACGGCTTTCTGGTACACGCCATTATTCACAGCGCCGATATACAGGACCGCGACGGCGCGCCGATCGTGCTCTCCGACATCCGTTATAGCTTCCCTTGGCTGCGCCATGTCTTTGCCGATGGCGGCTATGCCGGTGACAAGCTCAAAACCGCGCTGACCAAGATCGGCGACTGGACCATCGAAATCATAAAGCGTTCTGACCGGGCAAATGGCTTTATTGTTCTACCGCGCCGCTGGGTCGTCGAGCGAACGTTCGCATGGCT
This sequence comes from Sphingorhabdus sp., assembly GCF_050921905.1. Lineage (NCBI taxonomy): Bacteria > Pseudomonadati > Pseudomonadota > Alphaproteobacteria > Sphingomonadales > Sphingorhabdaceae > Sphingorhabdus > Sphingorhabdus sp. The sequence continues at coordinate 1,612,836 of NZ_CP050888.1, forward strand.
AAACCGCAACCGGCGCCTTGCCAAAGACTTCGAGCGCAGCATCGCTTCCGCAACGGCATGGCTGTTCATGGCCTCCGTCCAGTTCCTCGCTAGACGAATCGCAAAACTATGATATTAAACATGATAATTATGAGTCAGACTCTGAAATAGGCGGGAGCCGGAACAAAAATATTTGTAAAATAATTTGAGTCTTCTTGACCACCATTTTTAGCCAACCGACGTAAGGCAAAACATGGAACCCGGGCGGGGCTATTGGGGATCGTGACCGCCCCATAACTCAATCCCATTTCGGCGTCTTGGCAAAATCAGCTTCGCGAAAGGGCGTTTCGTTGAACAGATAAGGGTAATAAAAGCGCCGCAGCCGTTCATGATAGATGCGAATGCGATCCTGGTAGGCAAGGCCTGCGCGCATATCCGTTTTTGCCACGCGATGGAGAAGCGTCTGGACGCCCACGGCAGGCAGGAGGGCGCCGGTACGAACGGTCAAGCTATCGCGCCTTTCCAAGCCGGCACGATAGGCCTTTGCTTGGTCGCCAGCGGCAAGGTCGCCCAAATGCTGGAAAGCATAATACCATTTCCAGTGGAAGCCGCCTTCGACCGGTTTGGTGTCTTTCCATTCGGGATGGACCTTGAAAAAGGTCTGCATTGTTTCCGCCTTGGGCCGATCCCAACCGCCATGGATTTTCTCACGCTGCGCAAGCGTGAGCTCTACACCCTGACGCACCGGCACTGCCATGTTGATAGCGAGATGCGCCATAGCAGGAAGGATTAACGTGAGCACCAGCCAGCTTGCCGCCAATGTCGCGGCATTGGTAACCGAGCTCCAGCCCCGACTACCGATCCACAGGCAGAGCAGGGTCCAGAAGACAAGATACGCCGCGGAGACCAAAAAGAATATTGCGATGCCGCCAATATGCGCACCCGAAATTATGGCACCAACGGCAAAGGGTAGCACCAGCATCAGCCACAACGCACCCAGCCGCAGGACAATGCGCCGTCGCCATAAACCGCGCTCGCTTCGCGCCATGGCAGCGAGCAGATTGAAACGGCCAGCCTCTCGCTCGCCAGACTTGAGATCATGGAGCAATATGATCACGAGCAAAGGCGCAATATATGTCAACACAAACGCCCAGTCGAAACGGCCCGGCAGCGCCAGCTCCGCATTGTAATTTTCGCTTTCATAGAGTTGCGCCTCTAGTCCCAGCGCCCGGACGCGCAGGATATAAGGGGCAACATCGCGTTGGCCGATGGCGGCAAAGGCGAGTGCGGATGGCGCGTCCCATGTCGCATGGAAAGTGTAATAAGCGGCATTTCCGGCATCCCCTTCCTTGGACACCCATTTGGCAATGGCCGCGACGTCGGCTGCCTGTTGCGGCTGGATACGCGCGATAATGTCCCGCTGACGTGACATCTCGGTCATGCCCGCCCAGACACTAAAGATGGATAGAATTGCCATTAACAAAAGTGCGGGCAGCGCGAGACGTTGCCGCAGGAAAAGCCGAGCTTCGAGCGTCCATAAAGAACTCATGCCGTTGCCTCCAGCCGCCTAACCGTAAAGTGCACGCCCATGAGTAAGGCGACAAGCCACGTCAGGAGCATTGCGAGACCTGGCAAGGCGGCCTTCACTTTTTCCGGTGTCGAGGCACCGCGATAATTGAAGTCGGGCACGTCTTGCCAATTCTTCGGATCGATCCGCACACGGCGCGCAGCCTCCGGATCCTTGTTGCGATTGCTGTCGTCGGCATAAGCAATGGATTTCGCCTGCAATTCGTTAAGCTGCTGCACAATATCGAAGCGATAGGCCTCCGATTGCGAGAGGAAGCGTCGATGTCCCTCAAGATCGGTCCCCGCAATCGCCATCGAGGCGCGGCGCAGCGCGATGGCTGGGCTGAATAGACCTACCAAATCGGTTTGCTGGCTTTGCGCTTTTTGCGCTTTGAACTGACGCGTTGCATATTCATCGAACAGTTTGGATGTCAGTTTTTCGCCTTCTAAAGCCAGCAGTCCACGATAGTTGACGGGCAGGTCTTCAACCTTGTCCACGCCATATTGTTGAAGCGTGCGTGCCTTGAAAGCGCTGAAAAAGGGATCGTCCGGATTATGGCTATCGCCCATCGCCCGTAAATCTCTTTGGATTGCAATATCGGTTTCCAATCGCGTTAGCGCTGGATTGGCGGCGAGCGCCAAGTCCGGCGCAATGCGCGGCAGCAGGATCACGGCAAAGGCCCATATCCCGATCAGCGCCATAAGAGCGGTGCGCGCCTGCGCGGCAAGCGCCGACGCTAATGTTATCAATAACACCCAGATCGCAAGGTAGAGCGCATAGCCGCCAAGCATTAAGAGGCCGGGAACGCGCGCTGCACCCTCGACCGTAATCAGCCAGCCCAATGCGAGCGCAGCCGGTGCGAGCATCAGCGCGGCTATCGTCGCCAGCCCCCATGCCTTTCCCAACAAAAGGCTGCGTGCAGATACGCCGTGCGCAAACATCTGCCGGATCGTGCCCCGCTCACGTTCGCGCGCGACAGCGCCAAAGCCGATAAAGATAAGCATCAATGGCGCTAGCACTTGTAAGACGAATGCCGGGGTGAGTTGGCCGAAACGGACGAGTAGCGAGCTTTGTCGCACATCGCCAAAGTTGGCGCTGTTTTGCCTATGGCCCTCAAGGTAGATCGTATTGCCCGTAAACGCGTCAACGCCCGGATCGAACGCGGCCAATACAGGCAGCGGTCGGAATACGAAATGGCCATAATGCACCATACGGTGCGGGTGGCGCGCAGGGGCACCATCAAACGCCGCATCGGCCTGTTGCTGAAAACGGGCGCGAATGGCGTCGCTGTTATCTCGGCTACTGATCGACGTCAGCGCCGCCAGAATCGACAACGCAATCAACATCAAAAGCCCAAGCATAGCGACGCGATTGCGTCGCAGCAGCCGCCATTCATCGCGTGCAATCAGCCGTATCGCATTCATGCGGCGACGGCCTCTCCATAACGGCGGTGGAGCGCCATGACATCAAAGCCTTGCGCGCGGCTTACTTCTTCCACAATATGCCCGGCATCAAGGAAACCTATCCGATCGGCGCAATCCGCCGCCCCCAGCAGATCGTGCGTCACCATCAGGATCGCGGTGCCGCGCGCCTTTAATGTCGAAAGCAGCGCATTGAAATCCGCCGTCGCCTTGGGATCGAGGCCGGACGTCGGCTCGTCGAGCAACAGCACAGGCACCTGCCGCACCACCGCCAGCGCAATGGCCACCTTTTGCCGCATCCCCTTTGAAAAACCCGATAGGTTCCGGCTGCGCGCTTCACTTTGCAGGCCTGCGGCATCAAACGCAGCCTCAATGTCCGTGTTGCTGCGGGCTTCACCCGCCAGCGCCAAGAAATAATCGACATTCTCCCGCGCGGTCAGATGCTCGTAGAGCGCGACATTTTCGGGCAGATAGGCGATTTTGTGGCGCGTGGCTTCTGGATCATTTGCCGGATCAGTTCCGGCGACAACAACCTTGCCTGCGCTTGGTTTCAAAAAACCCAGCAAGGTCGACAGCGTCGTCGATTTGCCCGCACCATTGCCACCCAGTAACGCATAGATTTCGCCTGCTGCGACCGTCAGCGAAAGATCGTGGAGTACGAGCTTCCCACCGCGCGCAACGCGCAAATCAGATATTTCAATCACGGCCATCAGAAACTGACCCGTGCACCTACCGTGAACGCGCGCGGGCTGCCTGGCGCGACCCACAGACGGGCAAAGCTATTCGTAAAATAGGTTTCGTTGAACAGGTTTTTGACGTCACCGAAGACTTCCAACCCCTCTATCAGTTCGGCCTTAGCAAAGGCGCGAACCAGCGTGTAGCTGGGCAGGAAGAAGTTGGTGGCTGTCTCCCCCAGTCGTTCGCTGACATGCTGTATGCCAGCACCAAAGGTCAGGCCGCGATCATCGCCGATGGTAAAGCGCTTTGAGAGCTGCGCATTGAGGCTGTGCTTGGGAATATTGATCAACGGATCGCCCGAACGGATTTGTAAGCTGAAATTGGGATCGAGTACGTCGGCCTTCGCTTCGGCATCGACATAAGCGTAGGAGAAGAGCAGATCGACATCGCCGGGCAACCTGCCCGCAAGATCAAATTCAAGGCCTGTGCTGCCCGCCTTGCCGACGGGAATCGAGAAGCCGGGATTGGCAACATCGGCTGCGAGGACATTGCGCTTTTTCAGATTGAACAATGAAATTGTGCCGCTCAAGCTGTTGTCGAACAGCCCGAATTTGGCTCCGGCTTCAAAAGATTTGCTAAACTCCGGATCGAACACATCGCCATTGGCGCGCGCGCCAAGGTTGGAGCGGAAGCCTTCGCCATAAGCCGCATAAAATGACACTGCTTCGCTCGCCTTAACAACCAGCCCGAATTGCGGACTGACCCGGCTGAACGAGCGGTTCTGACTGACGCTTGTCGCCCGGTTAAGCGAACGAACATCATAGTCGTCATAGCGCAGGCCGATCCGAACCTGGAGCGCGTCAGACAGGCTGATCTGATCCTGCAGATAAAAGCCATAGGCCTTTTGCTGATCGAGCCGGTTGGTCAACGGCCCCGTCACGGGAAGGGGGAAGCGTCCATAGACGGGGTTTAATATGTTGATCGCATATTGCGCGGCTTCGGTTGACGTGGCGGTTACTGACGCGGGACGGAAACGCTGGAAAAGCTGGCCATTGTCGAATTCGTCATAATCGACACCAACCAGCAAGCGGTTCCGCAATCCGCCAAGCTCGAAATCACCCGACAGCTCGCCGCGCACAACGAAATGTTCGCCTTCATAGTCGCGGAAGCGGCGCTGTCGCGACAACACATTGGGTGTCGCGGGGCGGCCAAGAAACTGCCTGCCACTGGCAAGCTCGGCTTCGCTGGAAAAGCCTTCCAAATCGGTTTCACGATAGCTTGTGCCGATCAACACACTCCAATCATCCGAAAACGCGTGCTGCAATTGCAACTGATGACCGGTTACTTTCGCCTCAAGCGGTCCGTCGCCTGGCTCTCCAAGAAAATTGCGGCGCGGCATGGCGTTCAGATTGCCACCAGGCGCAACGATGCCGCGATCAAAGTCAGCCTCGCTGTGCGTCCACTCAAGCTCATAGCTGAGTACCGTGTCTTCTGCGAGCTTCAAGGCGACGGAGGGCAGAAAGCCATAACGCTTGCTGTCAACCGTTGTTCGGAAACTGTCTGATTTTTCGAAGAATCCGATCAGGCGCACGGCGATGCTCTCACCAACGGGCAAGTTGGCATCCGCATCAAAACGGACCCGGTCGAAACTGCCGAACAGGCCTGACGCGTTGACCTTCAGGGCATCAAATTCAGCCTGTTTGGTAATGATATTGACCGTACCACCCGGCTCTCCGCGCCCATAAAGCGCCGCTGCGGGTCCCTTCAGCACTTCAATCCGTTCGACACCAGCCACATCACGCGACCCGCCAAAGCCGCGACCGCCATTGAAGCCATTGACCAGATAGCCGCTAGGAAGATTGTCATCGCCAGCAAAACCGCGCACTGCATAACTATCCCACAGGCCGCCAAAATTATTCTGTCGGGAAACGGAGGCGTTCAGGTCAAGAGCATCTGTCAGGCGTAAGATGTTATTGTCTTCCAAGGTTTCGGAACTGATCACGCTAACCGCTTGTGGGACTTCTTTCGCTTCAAACGCGCCCTGATAGGCTTGGCGGATGCCTGTAACCGTAATTTCGGCATCCGCACTCTCTTCAGCAAAGGCCGGAACGGTTACAAGACATGAGGCACCAGCAAGCAAAATCGAAATAGAGCGCAAGACATTTTCTCCCTGAATATTCAATACATAGGAATCAGGTGATATAATATCATTACATTGTCAACCCTTCACCACCGCCTTTTGCGTCGGAATTCAAACGGACGAGCATTTTATCGTGCTTAAATGTCAACAGATGCTATGGCCGACACATGCAGTCCAAGCCTAACCTCAACACCCCCGATAAATCATTTGTCGCTGAAAATGATGCTCTTTTGGAAGCGGTCCGACACCTTATCGAACAGGTGCCAAGCGATCCCGCTTTGGCCTTTGACACCCTGCCTACATATCTGCCCGATACTGGCGCAGGCGAGCGGGAATTGTTGCCCGATCTCGCCGCGTTGGTGCTTGGCGGTGCTCATCGGCTTGATAACGAATTGTCCTTCGCGCACATGGACCCGCCAACACCGTGGCTGACGTGGGCGATGACGCTTTGGAACGCACGACTAAATCAGAATCTCTTACATCCCGCAACCGCGCCAATGGCACGTAAAATCGAAGAACGCACCATTGCGTGGCTCGCCCCATTTTTCGGGATGGACGGCGGTCACATGGTGCCAGGGTCAACGGTCGCAAACCTGACTGCGCTTTGGGCCGCACGCGAACTTCGAGGGGTTGACGAGGTCGTTGCCCCAGACACGGCGCATGTTTCGGTCGAGAAGTCGGCACGACTGCTTGGGTTACGTTTTCGGCCGCTGCCAACGGACGGTCAAGGCCGCCTCCTGCCTGACGCGGTTGCGGGATTAGATCGCGCCTGCCTCGTCCTCGTTGCAGGTGCAACATCGACCGGCGTTATCGATCCGTTACATTTGTCAGGCTCCGCAGCATGGACGCATGTTGACGCCGCATGGGCAGGGCCACTGCGCTTGAGTAAAAAATATGCCGGGACACTCGATGGAATCGAACTAGCGGACTCGGTGGCAGTTTCTGCGCACAAGTGGTTCTTTCAACCTAAAGAATCTGCCTTAGTTTTTTTTCGCGATGCGGCGATGGCGCATTCGGCGCTGTCCTTCGGCGGACCTTATCTCGCTGCGCCCAACATTGGTTTGTTGGGATCACATGGTGCGACAGCCGTGCCGCTTTTCGCGACATTATTGGCCTGGGGTCGCGATGGACTCGCGTCGCGGCTTGACACTTGCATGGCGGCAGCAGAAAAATTTGCCGCCTTTGTCGAAGAAGACCCGCGACTAGAATTGCTTGGCCATCCTGAAACCGGCGTCGTTGTCTGGCGTCCACGTAACAAGACAGTTGACCAACTTTCGGCCGCATTGCCTGTCGGACTTGCTTCAAAAACGACAGTTGCAGGAACCCAGTGGCTGAGATGTGTGGCCGCTAATCCATCTGCCAATGTCGATGCCATCATTGACGCCATTCAGACAGTAATTTGATCAAAACAAGGTCTGCTGCCGCCCGTTACCGCGCTGCGTCACGTGGTGCGGAATGCCGGGAAGAATTGTGCGCGCGAGCCGGGCCATGGACATAGGCTTAGGGCCGAGATAAAGAGCAGGCAATAATTTAGTGCACTGTCACCGGAATTCAATGGGCTTGCCAGAATCGGAAGGGTCAATCACGGTGAAGATCAACCGGGGGGCTTTTCCAGCATGGTTTTTGATCGCAGCAATGGAATCTATCGGAGCATCTTCGCTGCGCTTGTCGGATGGCTGATATTAGTAGGGGCTGGGAATGCCCCAAAAGCAGAGGCTAAGGCAGAACAAGCTACAGAACAAACCGAAATAGCCGATACCTTGAAGGGCATTAGATCTGCCCTGCAAGATGCGAATAGACCCGACAGCACCAGCAAGCCATGCACCAACGAGATGGAGAATCGAAATTCCGATCTTTGCGCTCAATGGAAGGCTGCGGACGCGGCCCGTGACGCAGCTAATTGGGCATGGTGGCAACTGGTCATTAGCGCCGCTGGCTTGTTGGGGCTGATAGTGTCGCTGTTTTTTACCCGCCGTGCCTTGGTCGCTGCCGATAACACTAACAAGGCGTTTATTCGTGCGGAAGCTGGCATCCTCGTGCCAAGCATTGAGTTTTTCGGCGGTGGACTGTGGGCCGATAGTTTCAAAATCAAGATGCACAATGTTGGTCGCACGCCCGTTACAATTGTCCATTATCAGCTTCACTTGGACAATGATAACATCGGCCATCAAATGGAAATTCCGCTCCATGCCGATGAGCATCAGCTTGAAATTATGATTGACGCCGGAAAGCCGTTCATATTGCCCTACAACGACATGTCCCAATGCCCCGAGGTTATCAGGATGGTCGGAGGCGCTATATACAGCGACATGTTCGGTCGAATTTCTACATGCCCGATCGCGTATTTGGTAAACAGATGCACGAGAACATTTACCTATGACCGTGAAGTCAATTTCTCCCGCTGGGATAAACTGGCAAAAAAACAAAACAAAAAGAACAATTAATTTAATCACAGCGCCCGCCTAGCGGCGGCAGCTTTAACCCTTCCTGTAACTCCTACATAATGCCGCTAAATTATTCGTAATTCCCAAAATGTCATATAATATCATTATATTGTCAACTCTTCACCACCCCCTTTTGCGTCGGCCCACCAAATCCATAGGGATTCGTAAATCCAAAACGTTCCGAATCCACCGCGTCTTTACGCAACCTCGCTTCACTCTGCGGCGCGCAGCAGCTTTGCCATTTCGGTGTCATCCCATTCGACGCCGCCCGCAATCCGCCAAACCTCCTTGCCTGCGCTGTCATATAATATGGTCGTGGGCAGGGCGATGGCGTTGTTGAATGCGGCCAAAATCGCGTTGTCGGCGTCGGTATAGGGCACCAGATTCTGAACCTTAGTCTCCTTAAAAAAGGCCAAGACGGGCGCGCGGCCTTCAAGGTCTTGGGATACCGCAATGACCGCCATCCGGTCCTTTTCCAGCTTTGCCAGCGCGTCCAGCGTCGGCATTTCGGCCTTACACGGCGCGCACCACGTCGCCCAAATGTTGAGCAACAACGGCTTGCCTTCAAAATCTGCCAAAGCCACATCCTGTCCGTCGGCGTCCGCAAAGGGCGCGGTTGGTGCCTTTTGGCCCGCGAATCTGTAACTAAGCGTCGCGCGGGTGCCATTTGCGCTTTCCAATATGATCTCGGCCTTGCCTGCGGCATCCGAGTTTGCAGCTAATGCGGGTTGCGCTTGCCCCTGGCCTGGGGTTTCTTTATCGCACCCGGTTAACACCAGAAGGATTAGGGCAATTACAAAGCGCATGTCGGATTCCAATAGCATGTGGGGCGGCCGGTTCGGCGAAGGCCCCGGCGCGATCATGCGCGAGATAAATGCCTCCATCCCATTCGACAAGCGTCTTTGGCAAGAGGATATTGCGGGCAGCAAAGCGCATGCCGATAACTTGGCCGCAAGCGGCATCATTTCGGAGGCGGATAATGCTGCGATCCAAAAGGGGCTCGACGCCGTCCACGCCGAATATCAAGCCAATGGCGTGCCCGTTGATCTGACGCTTGAAGATATTCACATGGTCACCGAAACGCGCCTGCGGGAAATTATCGGCGAACCTGCCGCGCGCCTGCACACCGCCCGGTCCCGCAATGATCAGGTCGCGACCGATTTCCGTCTGTGGGTGCGCAACGCCACACAGGAAATCGACGATGGCCTGCGCGCGTTTCAATTGGCGCTTGTCGCCCGCGCCGACGAACATGTGGGCAGCATCATGCCCGGCTTCACCCATTTGCAAGTGGCGCAGCCGGTGACGCTGGGTCATCATTTGATGGCTTATTATGAAATGGCAAAACGCGACCGCAGCCGCTTTACCGATTGCCGCCGCCGCCTGAATCTCTCGCCCTTGGGGGCGGCCGCTTTGGCGGGCACATCCTTCCCGATTGATCGCACCGCCACCGCCGCTGCGCTTGGCTTTGACGGTCCAATGGGCAACAGTCTGGACGCCGTATCCGACCGCGATTTCGCGTTGGAGTTTCTGACGGCGGCGGCACAAACCGCCTTGCATCTGTCGCGTTTGGCCGAAGAAATGATTTTATGGGCATCACAACCCTTTGGCTTCATCGCCTTGCCCGATGCCTGGTCAACGGGCAGCTCGATCATGCCGCAAAAGCGCAACCCCGACGCGGCTGAGCTGGTGCGTGGCCATTCGGGGCGGATCATCGGGTGCATGAACAGCCTGATGATCACTATGAAGGGCCTGCCCCTGGCCTATTCCAAAGATATGCAGGACGACAAACCCCCGGTGTTTGAGGCCTATGACCTGCTCGCTTTGTCGATTGCCGCGATGACGGGCATGGTTGCCAATGTGACGTTCAACGCAGGTCGCATGCGGGAGGTCGCAGATACCGGATTTTCCACCGCAACCGATTTGGCCGACTGGCTAGTGCGCGCATTTGCCATGCCCTTTCGTGAGGCGCACCATGTCACGGGCAGCATCGTCAAAAACTGCGAGGCACGCGGCATTGGCCTGTCGGAGATTAGCGCTGATGATTTGGCAGCGATCAACCCCATGCTCGCAGGCTGCACTTTGCCCGACCTGTCGATTGATGGCTCCGTCGCCAGTCGCACCAGCGCTGGCGGCACCGCGCCCGTGCGTGTACAAGAAGCCATCGCTGCGGCAAAAAAGGAACTTGAGGCATGAAATTGCAACGCGTCCTGTTGGTAATCGGCGTCGCATTGGCCGCGACCGCATGCGGTAAGGTTGGCGACCTTGAACCGCGTTCGGGCAATGCCCTTCCGCCGCAGGCTTATGGTCAGACGACCGAGCAAAGCGCACGGAAATTAACGATGCCATCGGTGCAGGCGCGTACCGCGCGTACCGATGAATTGCTGAAACGTTCTGAAAGGCGGGAGGATGACCCCTTTGACGTCGCACCGGGGGAGGAGCCCAAGCCCTTAAACCCTGAAAAACAAACGCCACCTGCCAAAACCAATCCCGAATAAGTACCCATCATGAACCATTTTGATCTTATCGATGGCGTCTTGCACGCCGAAAACGTGTCGCTAGCCGATATTGCGGATGCCGTTGGCACGCCTGTCTATGTCTATTCACGGGCCACATTCGAACGCCATGCAGTGGTGTTTCGTGCGGCTTTGTCGGGACTTGATAACCCGCATTTGGCCTTTGCGGTAAAATCGAACCCGAATCTTGCTGTGTTGAAAGTTCTGGCGCGGCAGGGCTATGGTGCCGATGTCGTTTCGGGCGGCGAAATGGACCGTGCGCTGGCCGCCGGCATGGCAGCCGAAGATATTGTCTTTTCCGGCGTTGGTAAAACCGCCGAAGAAATGACCCGCGCATTGAAGATAGGCGTTGGCCAGTTCAACATTGAATCGGAAGAAGAAGGTCAGGAGCTGGCGGCGCTGGCCGCTGCGCTTGGCCTGACCGCGCAGGCCGTTTTGCGCATTAATCCCGATGTGGACGCGGGCACCCATGGCAAGATTTCAACGGGCAAGGCGGACAATAAATTTGGCGTCGGCATTGACCGTGCGCCGGGCATTTACGCACGGCTAAGCATCTTGCCGCACCTGCACATGCGCGGTGTCGCGCTGCACATTGGCAGTCAGTTAACGAGCCTTGAGCCGCTTGAAACAGCCTTTCAAAAGGTAGGCGTGCTGCTGCAGGAATTGCGTGCGGCGGGCCATGTGGTCACGCATGTGGACTTGGGCGGCGGCCTTGGCGTGCGCTACCGTGACGGCGACAATCCGCCAGACCCCGCCGAATATGGCGCGATGGTCGCGCGCGTGACCAAGGATTGGGGCGTGCGGTTGATGTTCGAACCCGGCCGCGTTATCGCTGGCAATGCAGGCGTCTTGCTGACGCGCGTCATCCGCGTGAAGCCCGGTGCGGGCAATGCGCCGTTCGTTATCGTCGATGCCGCAATGAACGATCTGGCGCGCCCCGCGCTTTATGATGCCTGGCATGATTTTGAAGCGGTTGTGCCCAATGGGCACAAGATGCTGGCCAATATCGTCGGCCCGGTATGCGAAACCGGCGACACCTTCGCCATGGGTCGTGAGATTGACCCTGTTATGGCCAATGACCTTGCCATTTTCCGCACCGCTGGCGCTTATGGTGCGACGATGGCGAGCACATATAACAGCCGTGGACGGGTGCCCGAAGTTCTCGTCGATGGCGACAAGTTCGCGGTCGTGGCGGAACGGATTTCGCCTGAGGCGATCTTGGCGGCGGAGCATGTGCCCGACTGGCTGAAATAGGAAATCGCGTTGGATCAGTTGCCGATATTTGTGAACCTGAAAGGCAGGAATGTCATTTTGGTCGGTGAAGGCGAAATGGCCGATGCCAAAAGACGCCTGATACAACGCGCTGGCGGCATGTGTGTGGATGCGAGTCATAAGGACGCCCGGATTGCTTTTGTGGCGATCGCGGACGAAGACGACGCACGCGCCGCCGCCGATGATTTGAAAGCGCGCGGTTTGCTCGTCAATGTCGTGGATAGGCCTGAAATGTGCGATTTCACCACGCCAGCGATTGTGGACAGGTCGCCCGTTTTGGTGGCGGTCGGCACCGGTGGGGCGTCGGCGGGCATGGCAAAGGCCATTCGCCAACGCATGGAAACCTTATTGCCCGAAACCTTGGGCCCGCTGGCCGATGCGATTTCGGCTGCGCGCGCAGCCCTACGCGAACGCTGGCCCGAGGGACCACAGCGCCGACGCGCGCTGGATCAGGGCTTTGCCGCAGGTGGCCTGCTGGACCCGTTTGGCAACCACGCGCCCGACACCGTCGAAGTTTGGTTGAAAGCCGCCGAAGAGCCAAAGGGTGACCGCATAATCGAAATCGCGTTGCTGTCGGATAATCCCGATGACCTGACCTTGCTAACCGCGCGGTTATTGGGTGAGGCGGACCATGTTTTCCATGACGCCCATGTGCCAGCGGCGATCCTAAACCGTGCGCGCGCCGATGCGTTACGCCATGCAGGCCCGCCGCCCTTACCCGCGCCAGAGGGCTTGTCACTGTTCCTACGGTTGCCGTCCACGCATGGATAGGGCATGAGGTGGGCTTGAACAATATCAAGGTCGCCATGTCTGCTTTTCCATCGAAAATCTGTTTCTACGGCTGCGGCAATATGGGCAGCGCAATGCTGCGCGGATGGGTGGCTGCTGGCGTGTCGCCTGACACTTTCCATGTTGTTGACCCTGTCGCCGAAAACCTGCCTGCGGGCGTTGCGGTATCGCGCGCGTCACAAGAGGTTGCGCGGCCATTTGATGTGCTCGTGTTGGGTATCAAGCCGCAGCTTTTGTCATCGCTCGCACCCGACATTGCGTCATTGCTTGCGCCCGGAGCATGGGTGATTTCGATACTCGCTGGCACCACAACGCAAACCCTGTCGGAGGCATTTCCTTCCGCGCGGATTATCCGGCTGATGCCCAATCTGGCAGCCGCTATCGGCAAATCACCCCTTGGCGTGTTTGCGCCAAATGAAACGGAATTGGTCAAAACGGACATCGCAGCTTGGCTAACGCCTTTGGGGGCAGTCATTTGGATCGACGACGAAGCCCATATGGATGCGGTAACGGCGCTGGCGGGGTCGGGCCCAGCCTTTATCTACCGCGTCATTGATGCACTGACCAAAGGCGGGGAAGCATCAGGATTGCCGCACGCGGTGGCCGCGCAATTGGCCATAAAGATGACCGAAGGGGCGGCGATTTTGGCCGCGACGTCCCCCGAAACGCCGAAGGCACTCGCCGCGCGCGTCACCAGCCCGGGCGGCACAACTGCCGCTGGCCTTGCGGTGCTGGACGCCGATAATGCATTAGACAGATTGATGACGCAGACGCTGCGCGCTGCGCGCGACCGGGGGACAGAGCTGGCAAAGGGAGACGCCAAGTGAAAGGGAAATTCTTATTGGCCTTATCTTGCGCCTTAGCGCAGCCGTCCGCCGCATCGGTAGCAACCCCGCCATCGACCATGGCGGGCTTTGCCTATGCGCAGCTTTCAAAGGCGCAGGTCGCGGCTATATTCCCTGCAACGATCGCGCGTAAATAAGATGGCATTTGGCAAACCTGATCTGGGCAGCATCACGCCAAAGGGCGCTGCCTTCGACCCCGCCTTGGTTAACAAGGTGATGGGTAAATTCGGCCATGGCGGATTTCTCAACATGGAATATGTTGGCCATGGCGACGACTGGGTTGAACTTGCGATTGATTGGCGCGACGACCTTGTTGCTGATCCCGACACCGGCATACTGGCTTCTGCCGTGATCATCAGCCTTATGGATAACGCCACCAGCATGTCGATCTGGACCAAGCTTGGTGAATTCCGTCCGCAAGTGACGATGGACCTGCGGATCGACTATTTGCGCCCCTCGCCCTCGGGTGAACGCGTTTATGGTCGGGGGATTTGCTACCATTTGACCAACAGCATCGGTTTTGTGCGTGGCTTTGCGCATAATGGAAACCCGGACGAACCCTTGGCGCATGCTAGCGGCACGTTCATCCGCATTGGCGACCGCATATCATGATCGATAAGTCAGTCCTTCCGCCCTATGCCCGCGCGCTCGATATGGACATTGTCGACGAAATCCACGGCGTGCCGGTAATCGGCATGCCCTTTGCCGACCGCGTTCAGGGCCGGCCGGGCTTCCTGCATGGCGGGGCGATTTCGGGCTTGCTCGAGATTGCAGCTATCGCCGCCATTCATCAGGCGCTTAGGGCCAAAGGCAGCGATTCCAATATCAAACAGGTCAATGTCACTGTCGATTTCATGCGTGGCGGCCTAAACCAAATGACCTATGCAGTCGGCGAAGTGACGCGCCTTGGCCGGACGATGGCCAATGTTGAGGCGCGGGCATGGCAGGAAGACCGGGATAAGCCCATCGCCATGGGCTATATGCATTATCTGATTAAGCCAAAGCGTGCGGGTTAAGCCTCTCCATGCGTTTCGATAAGCGCGCTGGCAATGGCCTCTTCAGGCGTTTTGTCGCCCCAGATGATGAACTGGAACACCGGATAGAAACGCTCACATTCGTCAATCGCGACGTCAATGATGGTTTGCGCCTGGTCAACACCCAACAAGCCGTTTGATGCCATCAGGCTGCCATGGCGGAACAGCAATATACCATTGGCCGACCACATGTCGAAATGGCCAAGCCATAATTGTTCATTGATGAGGCCAAGCGCCGTGTAGACACTCGCCCGCTTGTCCGTAGGCACAGTGATATCCGGCAATATGATCAGTTGAAGCGCATTATCTTCCTCACGCCAGATCGCGCGAAGCTGATAGCTGGCCCAACTGCCCTTATATTCAGCGGTGATTTCGTCTTCACCATCCAGTTCAAATGACCAGCCGCGCGCCTCAAACAAAGCCGCGAGCATGTCTACGGGCGCGGATTCATCGCGCTCGAATTGCTCATATTGTTTGTCTGCGTCGTGCATGATGATTGCGCCTGTCGTGTTGTTCGAGTCTGCCCCCTGACGGACTCGCACGCAAGGGGCTTGCGGCGACGCGCAACATTAGGCTGTGGGCCAACTGTGGAAAAGTTCAATATTAACCTTTTGCCGGCTTGGTCGCTGGCTTCGTCTTGGCGGCTGCTGCGCCGCCTTTTGTCTGTAAGGCCGCTTCCAAGGCGGCAACGCGCTTACCAAGCGCATCGGCTTCAGCGCGGGCATTGGCCGCGAGGGTTTTGACGGCGTCAAATTCTTCGCGTGACACAAGGTCAAGGCCGCCAGCCCACTCGCGCGCGCGTTCGCGCATGCTCGCCTCGGCCTCACGACCCATGCCCGCGACGGTTCCGGCAACGCCGTTCAAAACCTTAGCCAAATCGTCAAAAATGCGCTTTTCGCTTTGCATGTCATTCACTCCATTGCGGTCAGGGAATGGACCGAATTCACCCTATTTGGGAAGTCGCGACCGGAACGTAAAGGCTTTCCGCGTCGGGATTAAGCTTGTCGATCTGAAAATTCAGGATGGCAGCGAAACTTATCCACACCAAATACGGCACCATCAGCCATGCCGCAGCCTTGCGAACCCGCGCAAATACAAAGGTAGTGGCAATCGCAACGCCAAGCATGACGAGGATGATGAAAAATGCGGCTGACACCTGATGATAATGGAAAAAAGCGGGCGACCATGTCAAATTTATCAGGAACTGCGTCACAAACAGGGCAACTGCCGGTCTCTGGTAACGCGACTCACGCGCGTGGAGCACCATGGCAAATGCGAGTCCCATCAGGAAAAATAGGGTTGGCCATACCACACTAAACACCCAGCCTGGTGGCTGTGCCGCTGGCTGAATCAAGGACTGATACCAAGCGTTTTTCGCAGTAGAGCCTGAAACCACGCCAGATAGCGAACCCAGTAGCATAATGACGGGAATCACAAACAATGCCAAACGCACCAAGGACATGCGCGACTGCGACGAAGGTGCAAACTGGTTCATGACGAGGCTCCGATCTTGATCATCGCGATTCGGAGGAAACGCGTTCAACCTCAACATAAGCATTGACGCCCAATAGAACAAGGCCGCCTACCCGGTTGGATAGACGGCCTGGAATGTGCGTGTCAGCGCACAACGCGCGCTGCGGCCTTTTACTTGCGTGTGCCGGTCAAGCCCATCGAACCAAAGGCACCAGCCTTCACCTCGCCGGTCATGGCATCGCCCGACACGGTTGCTGTGGCGTTCAAATGCATTGGCATAGGCACAGTGATGTCCATGCCCCAACTCAACGTATCGCCATCGACAGTGCCATTGGCAATGTCCATGGAACCCAGCCCACCCGACATCTGGCCCGAAAAGCTGCCGCCGTCGCTGTTGACGGTCAACACGGCTTTTTGGTCACCCATCGGGCTTTTGATTGTTACGTCCCAGTCGCCATCAACTGCTGCCATATCCTTGCTCCTTATTTAGCATTGTTGCTTGCACTGGTGTTAGCAGCTTCGGTCACCATTTCAATTGGCAATCCCAGTGCCTCCAACTGCGGTTTCACCTTCGCCGCGTCGCCGACAATCAACCAAGTGATCTTGGATGGATCCACCTTGACCCGCATTGCGTCATTCAATGCCTTGGCCGTCATCGCAGTATATTTACCCGCCAGTGTTTCGGCATAATCAAATGGACGTTTGTTCAAACGATCCGCCTGCATCTGGGCCAATACGGCAGACGATTGTTCATAACGGCCGGGCAGTTCAAGAACATTGCCCTTGATCGTTTTATCAAGTTCGTCCGGCGTAACCGGCTTTGCACCGTTAAAGTCCTTCAACTGGTCGAGCAACACTTTGACCGATGGTCCGGTCTGGTTGGTCTGCACTGGCGCGAACATGAAGAATGGTACGCGATCTTCGGCACCATTGATTTGGCTGCGCACGCCATAGGACCAGCCCTTGGTTTCCCGCAGGTCCATGTTGATACGCGACAGGAAATCACCGCCGAAAATCTGGTTCGCCGCGCGCAGGGTCAGCAAATCGTCCGATCCCTTTGCATCCAGAACAAGGCCAGCGAGCACCAAGGATTGCGGCGAATTTGGACGATCAATCAGCAAAATTTTTGATGCAGGCGCTGGCATCGCAACCGCGAAATTCTTCGCTGGCGCAGGTGCGGCTGCGGGATTCCACTTGCCGAAACGCTGTTCAAGCATGGGCTTGATTTCTTTCAGGCTGGTATCACCCACAACAAAAATTTCCGCCTTCGATGGATGCATCCAGGATTGATGGAAATTGGCAACATCATCACGGCTGATTGTCGCCACGGTTTCTGCATATCCGCTGCCCGTTTGTGGTCCACCATAAGGATGCGCCTTGCCATAAAGCAATGGCGGCAGGCGGCGCACGGCAACACCCTGTGGCTGGTTATTTTCCGACTTGATCAGGGTTAGTTGCTGAACACGAACGCGCTCCAGTTCATTGGTCGCAAAGGCCGGATTTTTGATAACATCCGCAAGCAGATCGAGCGAAAGGCCAAGATTTGGCTTGACCGCGCGCAGGCTGGCTACCGTCCGGTCGAGTGAAGACCCAACATTGACGTCAGCGCCCAATTTCTCTTCGGTTTCGGCAATTTGTGTCGAGGTCAGCGACGTTGTGCCTTCCATCAGCATCGTCGACATCATCGACGTTATGCCGCGCTTGTCGGCTGGGTCCGCTGCGTAACCAGCATTGAAGCTGACCGCGACACGGACCGTTGGTACCGCGGCGCGGCGCGCAAAGAACACCTTGATGCCATTGCTTAAGGTTGCTTCTTCAACCGTCGGGAAATCGAGCGCAGGCGTGCCTGTCGGTTCCGGGAATTTGCTGCGATCCTGAAAAGCAACTGGCGCCGGCACGGATACATCGTCGGCCCCTGGAGGCGCATAAAATGCAGGCGCAGTTAACGTGCCTGTCCGGCTACCTGATCCAGCGGCTACGTCTTGATACGCCTCGCGCTCACCGGGTTCGACGCGAATTTCAAGCACCGGGCGCGTCAGCCATTTCTGCATCGCGGCCTTCACCGCTTCTGGCTTTGCCGATGCTAGCCGCGCCAATTCCTTTTTGTAGAAGGACGAATCCCCCACAAATAACTCGCCTTCGGCCAAAGCGACGGCCTTGCCGCCAAAGCCACCAACTTGTTCAAGGCCGTCGATTTGCTGGGCAATGTTGCTTGCGGCAACGCGCTGCACTTCTTCGGCGGTCGGGCCGGTTTTGATGTAATCGGCCAAGATTTCATCCAGACGCTTCGCCACCGCATCGGCATCACCGCCGGGCTTTACGTCCGCTTGAATGTTGACCAAGCTGCCATGCACGAAGGGGATGAGGTAAGCAGATACGGCCACCGCGCTTTGTTCCTGACGCACCAAAATATTGTCCAGACGCGAGCTCGACAGGCCACCAAGCGCGTTCATCGCGATGAACAATGCATTTGCATCGGGGTCGGCAAGGCCCGGCACCACCCAGTTGCGATAAATACGCGTGGTCGGCACCTTGTCCTTCATGACGATTTTGACGTCTTTTTCGAGCGTTGGTATTGGCGCATTAACGGGTGCCACTTCCTTGCCGCGCTTGATGCTGCCGAACCATTTTTCCACCAATGGCTTCGCCTGCGCCGCATTGATGTCACCTGCCAGAACCAGAATGGCATTATTTGGACCATAATGGTCGGTAAACCATGTCTTCATATCATCCAGCGAAGCCGCCGACAGGTCTTCAAGGCTGCCGATCGTGCTATGATGATATGGGTGGCCAACGGGGAACAATGTCCCTGACTGCTTATATTCAACCAAGCCGAATGGCTGATTGTCGCCCTGACGCTTTTCATTCGACACAACGCCAATCTGGTTATCCAGCTTTTCCTTCGTCACAGCATTGAGCAAAAAGCCCATACGGTCGCTTTCGAGGAACAATGCGGATTCCAACGCCGTAGTTGGCACGGTTTGAAAATAATTGGTGCGGTCCAACCATGTGGTGCCATTCAGGTCGGTCGCGCCGATTTTCTTGGTATATTCAAAATAATCGCCCGGCGCATTTTCGCTGCCGTTGAACATGATATGTTCGAACAAATGGGCATAGCCCGTTTTGCCCTTTGGCTCGTTCTTGGACCCGACGCCATACCAGATGGACACGGCAACAATAGGGGCCTTGCGGTCTTCATGCACCAAAACGGTCAGACCATTGTCGAGGGTGAATTTTTCATGCGGAATATTTACCGCCTCGACCAATTTCGAAACGGGCGCTGCTGATTGCGCAAAGGCGGGTGCCTGCGCCGCGATCACCGAGCCCGACATCATAAGGGCGAGCGTTAGTTTACGTATCATATTCTGCTCCTATAGCTAAGAATCAATGCAGCTTGAGATAGCGACGACGCGGGCAAACACAATGTAATAGCGAAGCATTTTCGACAAACGACGTTCAGGGTCGATAACGGCGCTTTGCATTTTTGACGGCGTCGGCCCATTCGAAATGTACCGGCTTGTAACCACCTGCAACGAACAATTTCATCTGGTCTGTATAATGCGGCGATTCGGGGCGGGTGGTCGCCGAACCATAAGGCTGGATCGATTCTGATTGCACCTTGCCGTCCTTGTCCCATCGCATCAGCATGATGAAACTATCGCCATGTCTGACGCGCGCTTTGCCATCGGCTTGCTCTGCATCCCATATCGTTGTGGCACGCAAGGCATCGCTGCCGCCGAGCATAGGTAAATCGACGTCGCCGCGCCGTAGGCGCTGAATATCGGCCAGCGGCGGGTCGATGCGGCCAAAGCGTTTTTTGAACTCTGTGGCAGCCTCCTGAAGCGTACGACGGGCATCGGGCATCTTGTCACCGCGCCAGTTTGGCCGCGCGCCAAAGCGGATGATGCGTTCGGCAAGGGCGTCCGCTCGGCCCTTGCCATCGCTTGACCAATCCCAGCTCGCGAGCAACTTTTGCGCTTCGGCAAGCTCGGGCGCGTCTTTCAAATCCAGCGCGGCAAAGGATGCCATCCACGCCCCGACCCAGCTTTTTTTGCTGTACATCATGTCCATCTTGATCGCGAGCAGCTCTTGCGGCGTGATTGACGTGTCGGCGGCCAGCAACTCGGTTGCGCGCAAGCCGCGATTCGTCATGCCACGCTCAATGCCCAGATACGGCGAATAAGCTAGCGGGTCCATTTCCGACCCCGGCCCTGCCGCCAGAAACGGCGTGTTATTGGCGTTCTGGACAAAGCCCGATGCAGGATCCACAATCTTGGGATAAAGGTCAAAGCCAACTGGCCCTTCCCACATGGCCGCCGATGTATCGCCCGGAAGCAGCTTGGTATAATCATATCCCGGCTTACGGTCGGGGAAGAGGGCGTTGTAAATATAGGCAACGCGGCCGGTCTTGTCGGCATAAATGAAATTCGTCGCAGGAATGCCGCCAATCGCCATCGATTGGGTCCATTCGTCCCAATTCGTCGCTTTGGTATTGCGATAATATTGCTCAACGACTTTTACATTGTCGATGCCCGCATAGCGGATCGCGAAATAGCCCTTGTCATTTTTGATAACGGGTCCGTGGATGGAGCGATATACCGTTTGCGGCACCGGAAGATTGAACGGACCTATTTTCACCGGCAACCAAACCCGCTTCGATGACAAAGGCATCCATTTGCCGTCATAACGATATTGGTCGCCAGCCTTGTTCATCACCAGTCTATAGACGTCGATCAGGTCGGGGCGGTTGACGGTATTGGTCCAACCCAAATGACGGTTGTGGCCAAGCAGGACAAAGGGCGAGCCGGGGAACAAGGCGCCAGCCATATCCAGCCCCTCACCCGAATGCGTAACGGCTTCGTACCACGCAACCTGACCTTCATAAGGCTGGTGCGAATTGGAAATCAGCCACGTCTTGCCATCGGCCATACGCTTGGGCGCAATTGCAAAGGCGTTGGAACCGTTCATTTCCGGATCGCGCCCGATGGGCGTCATCGGTGGCGCACTTTCCTTTGGCAGGGGTTTGCCTTCGGTCAATGCCCCGATGGCACCATCCAGACCATAGAAGAATGGCGCGCGCAGCACGAAGCCTGTGACAATGTCCTGTCCAGTAACGGGAAACAGCTTCGACAGCCGGACTTCTTCGGGATGTTTTGACACATAATGGTTCAAACCAGCGGCATATGCCTCTGCAACTGCGCGGACCTGCGGCGACAATTCCATATAGCGCGCCTCGGCCGTCTCCCGCGCGCCCAACAGATGCAGCACATAATCGACCTTGGCCCCATCGGAGCCTGCAAGCGCGCCATAGCGCCCACGCGTCATGGCAACGACATCCTGTATCGTCGAAAAATCATCTTCAGCATGGGCAAAGGCAAGGCCGTAAGCGGTGTCGGCATCGGTCTTGCCGTTGATGTGCGGCACGCCATAATTATCGCGGACAATCTCCACATCATAGGCGCGGGCTGGCATGTCATATCCGGTGGCCGCCAACGGCTCCCACAGCGCGCCTGCACCCGCAACGACACCGACAAGCGCCAAGGACGCCCACAAAAATTTCCGCATTATACGCTCCCCCTGCAATGAGACCTTGTCACATCGGTTCATTTGCTTACATATCCGGCATAACCAAGATTTACAGAAAGGATAGTCCCCCGATGCATCGCAGTTTCTTAACCCTCGCACTGGCTAGCGCCACAATCACCCCCGCTTTTGCGCAAGCCGACATGATTGGATCGGGCATATCGCCCTCGGCGGCGGCGCATTCGCAAACACGGCCAATCAATTTCGCGACGACCGCGCCAACGTCCGGCGCTTTGGTCATATTGATGCGTAATGCGACGCTGCCAGCCAACATGGTTGATGCGGCAACGACGCAGGCATTGAACGCGGCCATCACTTCGGCAAAGTTTGAAGGCAAAGAGGGTAGTTCCTTGTCGCTACGCGGCATTGGCGGTTATGCGCGCATCGTCCTAAGCGGGGTTGGCGCGGAGGGCGACCGCATCACCCATATCCGCAACGCATCGGGCAAAGCGGCTCAGGATTTGCGCGATGAAGCCCAGCAGGTCACAATTACCGGCGGCCTGAACCAAGACGAAGCCGCTGCAGCCGCTTTGGGCTATGCCATGGGCCAATATCGGTTCGACCGGTATAAAACCGTGGACCGTAAAGCGCCGCCCACGAACGCAGTGACCATCATCAGCAGCGATGCGGGCAGCGCAGAGGCTTTATGGATGTCGCGCCATGCGGCCTTAGCTGAAGGCGTCGCCTTATCCCGCGATCTGGCGACTGAGCCTGCTAATGTCATCTATCCAGAAACCTTTGTCGAGCGTGTACGTGCCGCATTTGGCAATACCGCCAATGTTAAAATTGAAGTGTTGGACGAACCCATGATGCGCAAATTGGCCATGGGGTCGCTGGTCGGCGTCGGCCAGGGTTCGCGCCGCCCATCACGCCTGATGATCGTCGAATATCGCGGCGCTGGCGATGGCCCGCCATTGGCGATGGTCGGCAAGGGCATTACTTTTGATACCGGCGGCATATCGCTGAAACCCGGCGCTGGCATGTGGGAGATGAAGGCGGACATGTCCGGCGCAGCCAATATCATGGGCGCGCTGTTATCGCTCGCAAAGTCGAAGGCACCGGTGAACGTCATCGGCGTAGCCGCGCTGTCCGAAAATATGCCCGGCAGCAATGCGCAGCGTCCCGGCGACGTCGTGCGCACGATGAGCGGCAAAACCATAGAGATACTGAACACCGACGCCGAAGGCCGGCTGGTGTTGGCGGACGCCAATGAATATATCGTCGCCAACAAAAAACCCGGCGCTTTGATCAACATGGCGACGCTGACAGGTTCCATCGTTGCCGCACTGAACGACGAATATGCTGGCCTGTTCAGCCGTGACGACCGGTTGGCAGCAGCCATTGCCGCAGCGGGCACAGCAACGGGTGAAGAAGTTTGGCGGATGCCGCTCCACAAAAACTATCTCGATGATATGAAGTCCGACATTGCCGACATCAAAAACGTCGTTGAGGGTGGCGGACCGGGCGCAGGTCTGGGCGCGACCTTTGTTGGCTTCTTCGTCGACAAAAATGTGCCTTGGGCGCATCTTGATATTGCGGGCGTCAACTGGGCGGACAAGTCCGGGCCAGTGACGCCAAAGGGCGCATCGGGTTGGGGCGTGCAATTGTTGGATACGCTTGCCCGCAATTGGAGATAACATCGACGACGACGCATTTCCGCTGAATGGTCGCAGCACTTGTGTTGCGAAAATGCCGCATTACATTCTGTGTAGACATGGAGCCTTTGTGAACAAAGGCCCCATCGGCCATTTAGGAAATAGCGCATGAACCTCGAAAAATTCACCGACCGCGCCAAAGGTTTTCTGCAAAGCGCACAGACCGTCGCCATTCGCATGAGTCATCAGCGGATCGGGCCTGAACATCTCCTCAAAGCTTTGCTGGAGGATGAGCAGGGCATGGCGTCTGGCCTGATCAAGGCCGCTGGCGGCGACGCGGCGACCGCGTTGCGCGAAACCGATGTGGCGCTCGCGAAGGTGCCTGCGGTGTCCGGCGGCGGCGCGCAGCAGACCCCCGGCCTCGACAATGACGCGGTGCGCGTGCTCGATGCTGCCGAACAGGTCGCGCAAAAGGCGGGCGACAGCTATGTCACTGTTGAACGGCTTTTGCTCGCACTGGCGCTTGCTAAGACCAGCACAGCAGGCAAGGCGCTGGCCGCAGCAGCCGTCACAGCCGAAGGGCTGAACGCCGCGATCAACGAACTGCGTGGTGGCCGCTCAGCCGATACCGCAGGCGCAGAGGACCGTTATGACGCGCTGAAGAAATTTGCGCGTGACCTGACGGAAGTCGCGCGCGCTGGAAAGTTGGACCCCGTCATCGGTCGCGATGAAGAGATTCGCCGCACAATCCAAATCCTTGCGCGCCGTACAAAGAATAACCCCGTGTTGATCGGCGAACCAGGCGTCGGCAAAACGGCCATTGCCGAAGGACTGGCCTTGCGCATCGCCAATGGCGACGTGCCCGATAGCCTGAAGCATCGCAAATTGCTGTCACTCGATATGGGCGCGTTGATCGCGGGCGCAAAATATCGCGGCGAATTTGAAGAGCGGCTCAAAGGTGTGCTTGACGAGGTCAAGCAGGCCGAGGGTGACATCATCTTATTCATCGACGAAATGCATACGCTTGTCGGCGCGGGCAAAGGCGAAGGCGCGATGGACGCCGCCAACCTCATCAAGCCGGCCTTGTCGCGCGGTGAACTGCACTGCATTGGTGCAACGACGCTGGATGAATATCAAAAACATGTCGAAAAAGACCCTGCGCTACAACGCCGGTTTCAGCCGATTTTTGTCGGCGAGCCTACCGTGGAGGACACGATTTCCATCCTGCGCGGGTTGAAGGAGAAATATGAACTGCACCATGGCGTGCGTATTACCGATAGTGCGCTGGTGAGCGCCGCCACCTTGTCGCACCGCTATATTTCCGACCGTTTCCTGCCGGATAAAGCCATCGACCTGATGGATGAGGCGGCGTCGCGCCTGCGGATGGAGGTGGAATCCAAACCGGAAGAGATTGAAACGCTCGACCGCCGGATCATCCAGTTAAAAATTGAACGCGAAGCGCTGGGCAAGGAAAGCGATGCCGCGTCCAAGGACCGTCTGGCCAATCTGGAGGGTGAGCTCGCCAATTTGGAGCAGCAATCGCTGGAACTGACGCAGCGTTGGCGGGCCGAAAAGGACAAGATTTCTGCCGAAACCAAAATCAAAGAACTACTCGATGGTGCACGCATTGAGTTGGAGCAGGCGCAGCGGTCTGGCGACCTCGCCAAGGCGGGCGAGCTGCAATATGGCACGATACCCGGGCTGGAAAAGCAACTAGAGGACGCGGTGGCCGCAGCCGGTAATGCGATGTTGCGCGAAGAAGTGACCGCGCAAGATATTGCCAGCGTCGTTAGCCGCTGGACCGGCATCCCCGTGGACAAGATGCTTGAGGGTGAACGCGACAAGTTGCTCAACATGGAACAGCTTATTGGCGCGCGCGTCATTGGCCAGAAGGACGCGGTGGAAGCCGTCTCCAAGGCGGTGCGCCGTTCGCGCGCTGGCCTTCAGGACCCGAACCGCCCGCTTGGTTCCTTCCTGTTCCTTGGGCCAACGGGTGTCGGCAAGACCGAGCTGACAAAAGCGCTCGCATCATTCCTGTTCGACGACGACAATGCGATGGTCCGCATCGACATGTCCGAATATATGGAAAAGCACAGCGTCGCCCGCCTCGTCGGCGCGCCTCCGGGCTATGTCGGCTATGAAGAAGGCGGCGTGCTGACCGAAGCAGTTCGCCGCCGGCCCTATCAAGTCGTCTTGTTTGACGAGGTTGAAAAGGCCCATTCGGACGTATTCAATATCCTGCTGCAGGTTTTGGATGATGGCCGCCTGACCGATGGTCAGGGCCGTACGGTTGACTTCTCCAACACGCTGATCATTCTGACATCCAATCTGGGCAGCCAGCATATGGCCGCGTTGGAAGACGGGCAGGATGTGAAAGAGGTCGAGCCGCAAGTCATGGAAATCGTGCGCAGCCATTTCCGGCCCGAGTTCCTGAACCGGCTGGACGAGGTTATATTGTTCCACCGCTTGGGCGCAGATCACATGGCCCCGATTGTCGATATTCAGGTGCAGCGGGTGCAAAATTTGCTCAAGGATCGCAAGATCACTTTGTCCTTGTCAGACGAAGCCAAAGCATGGTTGGGCCGCGTCGGCTATGACCCTGTATATGGCGCACGCCCGCTAAAACGCGCAATCCAACGTTATTTGCAGGACCCGCTGGCCGACATGCTGCTACGCGGCAGCATCCCCGATGGCGCGACGGTCAAGGTCGAGGAGGGGGATGGGGGGTTGAATTTGGCGGTATAGGCGGCACTTGACGCCGAGAACATTCTGGTTGCTGCGGCACGCGCCCGCAACCAGAATGCTAAAAAATAATCCCGCAAAGTCAGGATCACTGACCGCCTGGGCGTGAAGTTCCATCCTCCACCAGACGGCGGGCGTTCTCATTGCCAGATTCTGTTATCCGGCGCCATTCCGCCAATGTCTTGCATACCTTCCCTTTTTTCACCAGTGAGCCCGTCACCCTTACGGCGCGACAGCGGATGGTTTGGTCTGGATCGGAAGCGGTTTTGTCGGAGGCTTTGGCCAATTTTCTGTCCTGCGATAGCGGTGCAGGCGCCGGAGCCGTTACCGGCGCGGAAGTTGGTGCTTGGGCCAAAGCCGACGTCATGATGCCAATGGTTAAGGTGGTGAACAGCATTGGTCGCATGTGCAAATTTCTCCGTTGAGAGCCGCCTATCAAATAACACAGACATTTTTCAGTGCAAGTAAGCAAGAAAAAATCTTGTAACTCAATGCGTAAGTTCAGGGTCAGGAGCCAAAGCCTGTTGCGTCAGCCGCGGAATAATATCGGGTAATGACGTCCTGTTCGGCGATAGTTAAATGCGGGTTCCACACATCAAAGATAAGAACGGCACGATACTTATCGCTATCATTCCACGCTTCATGTTCGATGGTGTCGTCAAAGGCAAAAGCCTGCCCCACGTGCCATTCACGGGTTTCGCCGCCAACACGAAAGCCGCAATTTTCGGGCACGATCAGCGGTAAATGCACAATCGCACGGGTATTGGTCACGCCAGTATGCGGCGGAATTCGGGTATGCGGCTTCAATATGGAGAAAAACGCACTGGGTGCCCGACCGGGAAGCGTTGTGGTCGGTAAGCTGGCCAAGGCCGCCGCTGTGTGCGGGCAGCGGTCCAAAACCGCCTGATTGGGTTGCCCATATTCCCATAAAAAGCATGCACCCCAGTCCAAGGACTGGTCGAGCGCAGACCATTTATTTTCAGGGAGGCCCGAATCCATTTTAACATAAGGTCGCAACGCGTCGCCCGGATCGGCCAGCAGCGCCTCCAATTCTGTGCGTATTTCGTCGGTCGCAGCTTCAATCGCGGGCATCCAAGGAAAATGATGGCGATCGAAAAATTCATCCGCCGGCAGGAAGGGATAATATAGGCCTTCGCATGCGTTCACATAGGTCCGTCGGCGGCCCAAGGCTACATCGACAAATGCCTTGCTGCGGCGCAGCTCTGTTTCATCCATGGCCGCAGATAATGGCGCGAGTTCCGCGCTAACCACTTCCGCAATCTGGAGCGTCGCTTGCGAAACAAATGCCTGCCCCTTCTGCAGTGCTGCGGCAATATCGGGAGGTAAGTCTGATGCAACTGCCGCCATTTGGAGCACGCCGCTCCACGCGACCAGCGCTTGCGCCTTTTCACCTATTCGTTCATGCAATTCGGCCTTGCGGAGCCAGCCCATAAAGTCCCGGCGGTCGATGTTAACTGCCGCATCCAGCGCCTGCATTTCTCCTTTGTCATCGCCTTGCGCACGCCGCGCGGTGGCAACATTTCGCCAAAGCGCGCTCGACATCGCGTCATGCACGGTTGCGGCCACAAACAGGCGCTCCGCCTCGGCAAAGCTTCCGGCCCGCAGTGCAAGCATGCCTTGGCTGTTCAATCGGGCCGCTTCGGCCGGTGGTGCGGTGTCGGTCATAAGGCGAATGCTTGCCATTTACCGTTAGAAACGGCAAGGTCGATGACGTCATGGCGAACAATAATCACGAAATTTGGAATGACGGCGCATGGCTTGCGCATCGGTACGACGCGTCCGCAGACGCCTTTCATCTGCGTCCTGTAAGCCGTTCGGCGCACAATGCCGCCGCCTTCCTAACCGATGAATATCTCGGGCTGGAACCATGCCCGCTAGTCCTATCACGACGCGAAGCCAAAGCGCGTCGCGCCGAAAACGCGAGCCTGCATTTTATTTTGCATTCGGCCTTTTGTGCATCGACCATGTTCGCCAACGGCTTTGATCTGCCGGGGCTGTCCATGGGTTTGAAGGAACCCGTTTTGTTGAACGACATTGTCGGCTTTCGCCGTCGCGGTGCACCACCCGTGGCGGTCGCGGAACGGTTGGGCGATGCACTGGATATGCTCGCGCGTCCGTTTGGCGACGATTTGGCGGTTGTTGTGAAGCCGTCCAATATCTTCAATGCGCTTGCCCCCGCATCGCTTGCCATGCGGCCAACGAGCAAAGCCATTCTCCTGCACGCCCCACTGTCGGTATTCCTTCTGTCTGTGGCCCGCAAGGGGCTTTGGTGTCGGCTATGGTGTCGCGAGTTGTTGGATGGGCAGATAACAGACGGTATAGTCGATCTTGGTTTTGAGCCGGGTGATTTTTTCCGGCAGACCGATTTGCAAGTTGCCGCGGTCGGTTGGCTGGCGCAGCAAAAGCTGTTTCATCACATGGCGCGAAAGTTCGGACCCGAACGTATCGCAACGCTGGACAGCGAACGGCTGACCGCAAATCCCGGCAAGGCTTTATGCGCTGCGGCTTCCCACTTTGGCCTTGGCGCACATGCCGCTGCAAACGACGCGCATCCTGCGTTTGGCACGCATAGCAAGTTGGGCGGCAGTTTCCGGACAGAGAACCGGCGCGCGGAATATGCATTGGCGCAGACCGCGTATGGCGACGAAATTGAGAAGGTCCTGATTTGGGCCGATGCGGTTGCCCAATCTGCCAATATCCCACTGACCTTGGAGCATGCGCTGCGCTTTTGAAGCGGCGCGCCGGCCAAATGCTGGCCTGACCTTTTATATCTTGGGTTCGGCGATACAAAAGGGGCGGACATTGCTGCCCGCCCCCTTGTTTCTGTATATGCTCTTCAACTTAGAAGCGCAGCTTTGCCGTTACAGCATAGCGACGGCCCAGCGCGTCATATGTCGACGGGAAGGTGTTACCGCTGTTGAACGTTGTCGAACCCGCATTGTTACCGGTCAATGGCGGTTCCTTATCCAGCAAATTCTGCACCGAAATGGTGATGGTCAGATTTTCGCTGGCGTTAAGACGCGTTGACAGATCAAAATAGTTATAGGCCTTGATCTTGCCGAAGTTAACCGTCTGGCCACCAACGCCCAAGACTGATGCGCCAATGGTTCCGTTGAAGAACGCACCGCCGTCAATCACGTCCAATGGCTCTTGCTCCATCGCCGACAGATGACGCCACAATAACGACACGTCGATCTTGTCAAACGACAATGTTGTCCGCTGCGACCATGAATAGTCTGGCTGCAGTGAACCACAGTTGGAGCTGATATAGCTCGTACATTCACGATTGACGGAGTCCGGGTTTGCCACAAACGCGTTGAACTTGTTATTGAATGTGTAGTTCCCGTTGAACGACAAGGCCAAACCGATATTGTCGGTAAGATCCGTCTTGTAGTTCAAGATCAAGTCGATACCGTCAGTTTCAATTGCACCCGCGTTCGTCCGAACCCGAGGCAGGCCAGTGAAAACGTTCGGATCGCCGCTCAGGCCGCCATCGGCCGGGCTACGGCGAATGCTGGTACACGCAGCAGTTGTCGATGCGCCAGCCGCTGGACTGAATACATTCGATCCAAAGCAAGCCGCAATCACGTCACCAGGGGTCGGGGACGAAATCGCTTTGGTTACCTTGATATTGTAATAATCGATCGATGCAGTGAAGCCTGGGATAAAGGCTGGCTGGAATATTGCACCAATCGTGTAGCTGTCCGACTTTTCAGGCTTAATGTTGAGGTTGCCACCACCGGTCGAGTTCACCTGACCTGCGTTAGGCTGGGGAATCGAGTTGATGTTGCCCGCATTGGCACCTTGCGCCAAACAGACTGCACGCAGCTCTCCGGTCGGACCACCTGCCGGACGTCCTGGCAATACAGCGCCAGCCGTCGTCAACGTCGCACAAGGATCAGTGCCAAGATTGGTTAGAGTCGTGTTCACTGGTGAGAACAGTTCATTAATGTTCGGCGCGCGAACGGCACGTGCGAAGTTACCACGGATAGCGAGTCCTTCGACTGGTTCCCAAGTACCACCAGCCTTAAAGGTTGTGGTGTTGTATGATGGGTTACCTGGTGCGTCGACTGCATAAGACGAATAACGAAGGCCGCCTTCAACAGTCAGGCTGTTGAAGAATGGCTTGTCGCTAACCAGTGGCACAACAACTTCGCCAAAGGCTTCATACACGTCGAAGCCGCCTTCGATACTCGGGGTCGCACCGCCGGCACCACCAAGATCGCCGCCCTTGGCAAGCGCGTCAGCGCCCTGACGGGCAGTATATTTACGATATTCACCGCCGACTGCAAATGCCGCGGGGTCTTCAGCAAATGGGCTGGTAACGCCCGCATCGCCGCTGATGGTTCCCTTGACTTGTGCAAGCGAGGTTTTCGTAAAGCTGGTGCTTTCCTGTACTAAGAACGGGATAGCTGCCTGTTGGATTGTACCGAACACATTTGCTGCAACGCATCCATTGGATGTGTCGAAGCAGACGGGTGCTGCTGCTGTTCCGCCGGCACGAAGCGACTGACGGAAACGCGAGTTTAAGGTATAACCCTTAATCGTCTGAATGTTTTCACTTTGGCCATAAGCACCTGCGATATCCCAGTCGATTGAGTCGGTGATCGAACCTCGGGCACCTAAGCGGTAATCGAATACGGTCGTAACATATTCCGAAATACGAGGACCAGCTTCGATTGCGCGACGGGCAAACGTTGTCTGCGGGTTAGGGTTATAACCTTCACCTGCTTCAATCGTGCCGTTGTCGTTAACGTCAAAAGCAACAAAGCCACCTAGACCGATTTCACGATATGCTGCGTCACCCGGACGAAGCGCACCGTTTGCTGCTGCAGCGCACTCCGCAGGCGAAAAGCGAGCGGTGTATACTGTTGCGCTTGGATTTACGTCGAATGCGCAGAACTGGTTACGTGCAGCGGCTGGCAAGAACGGGTTGTTCAATGGAATGTTCACGCCGATGCTAAACGCACCCGATGGTGCAATGATCGTGTTGACAGTGTTCTTTGAGAACAGGCCGCGTGAATATATTTCGACCGCATCGCTGACTTCGTAACGTGCCTGACCGAACATGTTGAAACGTTCGAACGGTGTTTGGAAGACGTTAAATGGATTGAAGTTAAACGTCGAGAATGTTGGAACGAGCTGACCAGCATCGTTGATCTGGTTAGTTCCGCCATTGCCCGTACCACTAACCAGGCGACCGCCTGAGAAGCGCGACGGGAATGCCGTGCCCGAACCCGACGCCGTACCAGCGTAGGTGTCAACGGTGGTGAGCGATATGTCGCGCGCACCTTGATACACTGCATCAGCTTGCTGGTAACCGATACCCAAAACGGCGTTACCACGACCATCATCGAAGTTTGCGCCGATTGTCGCATCAACGCGGAAAACATTGCCGTCGCCTTGCTCGGTGAGCTGCTGCGAAGCTTGCACTTCCAAACCGGAGAAATCATTCTTCAAAATGAAGTTAACAACACCACCAACGGCGTCAGCGCCATAAGTGGTCGATGCACCACCGGTGAGAACGTCAACGCGCTCAACCAAGGCAAGCGGAATGTTGTTCAAATCAACGCGACCTTCAAAATCGGCAGGGACGATGCGATCACCGTCTAGCAAGACGACGTTGCGGTTTGAACCAATGCCGCGCAAGTTGACGAAGGACGCGCCGGCATTGCCGTTATTGACCGCAGAACCGATCGAAGCAACAACGCCTGGGATTTCACGCAGAACTTCTTCGGCCAAGTTGGACTGAAGCAGTTCCATTTCTTCGGAGGTGGTTACGTTCACCGGAGCCGAACGCTCTAGGTTCGGATTGGTGATGAGCGAACCGGTAACGATGATCTCGCTTGCCGCCTCTTCTTCGGCTGCCGCATCCTGGGCGAACGAAGGCGTTGAGATCAACGCCAAGCCCAATGCCAGCGGTGCCGCTGCATATTTCAAATTGCTGATACGTGTCTTTTTCACGGTATAGCCCCTTATAAAAAGCCAAACTTGGCCGGTTTCCCGGCAACCCGTGGCGGTTCAACTCCCCAGCTTTTCCATCATCGCTGCGCGCATTTTGTAAACGCACAGCGCGACGAAGTCCCTCCGGGTTGATGTTGCTTTGACGGAAATCCAGCATTTGCGCAACAAATTGGGTGTAGATGACAATATTGTTGCAATGGTGTGTTATTAACGCAACAGTGCCTTAGCGCGTAGTCCTTTGCATTGGCAGGCGCTGCGTCGCAGTCAGAAAAATCGTTCATGACAGCGACAGCGCGCTTCGTTAAAGAGGCCTTATCCGGTTTTCAGAGGCACATCATTAATGTCCGTACGCTCCTTATTTTCGAAGCTCAGTTTGCTCTTGGTCGGCATTTTTGCCTTTGCCTTGTCGCCTGCCTTTGCGCAGACGCCTGCACCAGCGCCCGCCGCGCCAGACCTTGAAAACATGTTGGTCTTGGATCTTTCCACCGGCGGACGGGTCACGATTCAAATGTTCCCAACCGACGCCCCCGCCCATGTCGAGCGTATCAAGACGCTGACGCGGCAAGGCTTTTATAACGGCGTGATCTTTCACCGCGTGATTGATGGATTCATGGCGCAGACGGGGGATCCAAAGGGCACGGGCCAAGGCGGATCGGAACTTCCCGACCTCAAGGCCGAATTTAACAGAATTCCGCATTTGCGCGGGACGGTGTCGATGGCGCGGACGAACGAGCCTGACACCGCGAACAGCCAATTCTTCATCTGCTTTCAACCGCGCTTTAGCCTGGATAACAAATATACGGTGTTTGGCCGCGTGACATCAGGCATGCAATTTGTCGACGCCATCGAACGAGGTGAGCCGCCTATGAACCCGAGCAAGGTGCTTCAGGCGTCTATCGCGGCCGATAATGTACCGCCGCCTGCTTTTACGCCGCCGCCAGCGCAAGCCCCCATCACTGTTGACCAGTTGAACGCTGGATAAGCGCGAAGCACTCCGCCATGCGCGTCGATCTATTTGATTTCGAGCTTCCGCCCGAGCGGATTGCGCTGCGTCCCGTCTCGCCGCGCGATTCCGCGCGTATGTTATGCGTGGGCGGCGATGCTGCACTGGCGGACCGCTGGGTACGCGACCTGCCGGCGATGTTGCGCAAGGGCGATTGCCTGATCTTCAATGACACGCGGGTCATTCCGGCGCAGCTTCAGGGACGGCGCGGCGATGCCTCCATCGGCGCGACCTTGCACAAACGGATCGACCTGCGCCGCTGGCAGGCGTTTATCCGCAACGCCAAACGCCTGCATCCCGGCGATGTGATTGATTTTGGCAAAGGCGTCATGGCCATCGCCGAAGAGCGTCATGACGACGGCAGCTTCACTTTGTTTTTCGAAGGCGATGAGCCGGTCGAAATCCTGCTGCAACGCGCCGGGACCATGCCTCTGCCGCCCTATATCGCGGGTAAGCGCGCAACCGACGCGCGCGATGCGCAGGATTATCAAACGATGTTCGCGCAAAAGGATGGCGCGGTGGCGGCGCCGACTGCATCGCTGCATTTTACGCCAGAATTGATGGAGGCGGTGCACGCAGCGGGCATCGAAACGGCGACCCTGACGTTGCATGTCGGTGCGGGCACATTCCTGCCGGTGAAGGCCGATGACACCACCGAACACCGCATGCACAGCGAATGGGGCAGCATCGATACCGCAACCGCGGATCGGCTCAACAGCATCCGCGCAAATGGCGGGCGGTTGATTGCGGTCGGCACAACGTCGCTACGGCTTGTTGAAAGCGCGGCGGACGAAGTGGGCATCGTGCACCCGTTTGAAGGCGATACCGATATTTTCATCACGCCCGGTTATCGTTTCAAGGCGATTGGCGGCCTGATGACCAATTTCCATCTGCCCAAATCGACTTTGTTCATGCTCGTCAGCGCATTAATGGGCCGCGAGACAATGCAGGCGGCTTATGCGCATGCCATCGCCAATGAATATCGTTTCTACAGCTATGGCGACAGCAGCTTGCTTCTGCCCTGACCCTAATGCCCCTTCAGCTCGTCACCCGTCAGGCGGACGATATGCAGCACATTGGTTGACCCCGGCGTCCCAAACGGCACACCCGCCATGATGATGATCCGGCCGCCTGCAACGCCCAAATGGTACCGCAACGCCATACGCTTGCCCTTGGCAACCATTTCTTCGAACGAGCCAATGTCCCGCGTGCGCACGGCAAAAGCGCCCCATAATAACCCTAAACGACGCGCGGTCGTCTGGCTTGCGGTCAGGACCAACAATGGCACAGCAGGACGCTCGCGTGAAATGCGGCGTGCGGTTGACCCTGATGATGTGAAACACACGATGGCGCTTGTTTCGACGGTGTCAACAATACGCCCGCTGGCCTCGGCCAGGGCGTCGGCGGTCGTGCCGTCTGCGGGGGTTTCGGTGAAATGGATACGTTTAAAGAAGTCCGGGTCGCCCTCGACCTGTTGTGCGATGCGGTCCATGATCGACACCGCCTCAATCGGCCACGCCCCCGCTGCGGTTTCGGCAGACAGCATCACGGCGTCCGCGCCATCGTAAATCGCGGTGGCCACGTCCGACACCTCCGCCCGTGTCGGTGATGGCGAAACGATCATCGACTCCAACATTTGCGTCGCCACCACCACGGGCTTGCCCATGCGCCGTGCGGTTGACACAATTTTCTTTTGCAGCGGCGGCACTTGTTCCGGCGGCAATTCCACGCCCAAGTCGCCGCGTGCAACCATAACACCATCGGCCAGCTCAAGGATTTCTTCCAACCGTCCGATGGCCGCAGGTTTTTCGATTTTGGCAAGCAAAGCCGCCTTTTTTCCGATCAGCCTCTTGCCTTCGGCCACATCCTCAGGCCGCTGAACGAACGACATCGCGATCCAGTCAACGCCTTGCTCCAACGCAAAGGCAAGGTCCGAACGATCCTTCTCGGTCAACGCAGCGATTGGCACCACAACGTCAGGGACATTCAACCCCTTGCGGTTCGACAGCGTCCCGCCAACCTCAACCTTGGTGTTAATATGTTCAGGGCCAATCTCGGTGACGCGCAAGACCAGCTTGCCATCGTCGAGCAAAAGCCGTGCGCCGACGTCAAGCGCGGCAAAAATTTCCGGATGCGGCAAATAGACGCGATGGGCGTCGCCCGGTGTCTTGTCCGTGTCGAGCCGGAAATTGTGGCCCGTGTGCAATTCGACCTTATCATCGGCAAAGGTTCCGACCCGTAATTTCGGACCTTGCAGGTCAACCAATATCGTCGTTGGCCGGTTATATGCTTTTTCAAGCGCGCGGATATTGGCAATCAACTGCGCCTTGTCGGCCTGATCGCCATGGCTCATGTTGATGCGGAAAGCATCGGCGCCAGCGCGGAACAGTTTTTCGATCATCTCGGGCGTATCGCTCGCGGGGCCCAAGGTTGCCAATATGCGGACCTTGCGCATGCGGGGTTTATGATATTGCATGAAAATGGCTCCGCGATATGGATTTTGAATGTCGCCCTCCCCATAACGAGGCAAGTCAGTAACGAAAAGGGCGCATAGCTATGCAACAGGAAACGCACATTTCAGACTCCGCCGCCGCCGCCGCATTTCGCCGCCTCGTCGCGCATTTGCAGCACCGACATGATGCGCAGAATATCGACCTCATGGGCCTTGCGGGCTTTTGCCGTAATTGCCTGGCCGATTGGGTGATGGAGGCAGACGGGCAGTTGACGAAGGATCAAGCCCGCGAGTTGATCCACGGCATGCCCGCCGCACTGTGGAAGGAAAAATATCAAAGCGAGGCAACGCCCGAACAGTTAGAGCGCATGAAAGAAAGCGTAAAGAAGAATGCGGCCTGATTGGACGAAGGCTTTACTGAGAAGCAAAAAGTAAGACCCTGAAACGAGTTCAGGGTGACGGGCTTGGGTTCATGTTCTAAGCGGGTGCCATTCTGATTCGGGGCGTGATGCCCCATTCGACACATAGGGGAAATATCATGGCCGAGGGCAATATCGCCGCAGATCAACTGCGTCTGTTCATTGAGCGTATTGAGCGTTTGGAAGAAGAGAAAAAAGGCATCGCCGACGACATTCGTGACGTATATTCGGAAGCCAAGAGCCAGGGCTATGACGCAAAAATCATGCGCCAGATCGTCCGCTTGCGCAAAATGAGCCAAGACGACCGTCAGGAAATGGAAGCGATCCTCGATACCTATAAATCGGCGCTTGGTCTGGCCTAATGGTCGCCTGACGTAATTGCGAAAAAAGACTCGTCATCCTGGAGCCGAAGGCGTGCGGCGCATAGTAGCTGCCTCCGAGACCGGGATGACGCGGCATTAAAGCACATGGCTTGCCCAATGGCGCGTGCCTGATGTAAGGGCGCGGCATCCTATCCTTTAGCCAGAGAAGAGCAGAGCCATGGCAGGCCATAGCAAATTCAAAAATATCCAGCATCGCAAAGGCGCGCAGGACAAGAAGCGTTCGGCGCAATTTTCCAAGCTTTCGCGCGAAATTACCGTGGCGGCGAAGATGGGGATGCCCGATCCGGACATGAACCCGCGCCTGCGCCTTGCGGTCAATGCCGCCAAGGCACAGTCGGTGCCCAAGGATAATATCCAGCGCGCCATCGACAAGGCAATCGGCGGGGACGCCGAAAGCTATGATGAAATGCGCTATGAAGGCTATGGCCCCGGCGGCGTTTCCATCATCGTTGAGGCACTGACCGACAATCGCAACCGCACCGCGACCAATGTGCGCACCGCATTCAGCAAAAATGGCGGCAATTTGGCCGCCTCGGGCGCGGTGAGCCATGGGTTCGACCGTATGGGCCTGATCACCTATCCCGCCAGCGCGGGTGATGCCGACAGCGTTTTTGAGGCCGCATTGGAAGCCGGGGCCGAAGATGTGGAGTCGAACGAAGACGAACACAGCATCTGGACCAGCATGGACGCGCTGCACGAAGTGGCCAAAGCACTTGAAACCATGCTTGGCGCGGCAGAAAGCGCAAAACTCGCGTGGAAACCCCAGCTTTTGGTCGAAGTTGACGAAGCCAATGCCGCAACCTTGCTCAAGATGATCGATGCGTTGGAGGACGATGACGACGTTCAGACCGTATGGGGCAATTACGATGTGTCCGACGAGGTCATGGCGAAATTGGGATGATCATATTGTCATGATAATATTGGGATTAGACCCCGGCCTTGGGACAACAGGCTGGGGCGTTATCCGTAAGGAAGGCAATCGTCTTTCCCATATCGACAATGGCGAGATTGTAACCGACGCCAAGCTGCCATTGGCCAACCGCCTTGTGCTTTTGGATGAAAAATTGAGCGCAGTGCTTGACCATTTTCGCCCGGATTATGCCGCGGTCGAAGAGGTGTTCGTCAACAAAAACCCGCAATCGACGCTAAAGCTTGGGCAAGCGCGCGGCGTGGTGCTTTTGGGGGCGGCGCGCAACAACACACCCGTGACCGAATATGCCACGCGGCTCGTAAAAAAATCCGTCGTCGGCACTGGCAAAGCGGAAAAGGAGCAGGTTCAGGCCATGCTGCGCATCCTGTTGCCGGGGCTGAAGCTCGCCGGACCAGACGCTGCTGATGCGTTGGCGGTGGCGATCACCCATGCGCACCATATGCGCGGTTGATGGGTGCACGCAGAGGCGCAGAGAGCGCAGAGTATCTTGCCCATAAAATTACATATTTTAATCTCTGCGTCCTCTGCGTCCTTTTGCGCCTCTGCGTGAAAAAATTCTGCCCTGTTCCCGCGATGTTCTCTTTTGCTTGCCGATTTGAAATCGAACGGCTAACCCGCGAACATGATTGCAAAGCTGTATGGCCGCATTGATGAAACCGGCGTTGACCATCTGGTGATTGACGTCAACGGCGTCGGCTATCTGGTGCAGGCCAGTGCGCGGACGCTATCGGCCTTGGGAAAGACCGACGATTTCGCGACCGTCTTCACCGAAATGCAAGTGTCGGAAAACGACATGCGCCTCATCGGCTTTGCCACCCGCGAAGAACGCGACTGGTTCCGCCTGTTGACGGGCGTGCAGGGCGTCGGCGGCAAGGTTGGCCTCGCCATATTGTCCGCAATTGAACCGCAGGACTTGGCCCTCGCAATCGGCAGCGGCGATGCCGCGATGGTCGCGCGCGCCAATGGCGTCGGGCCAAAGCTTGCCAGCCGCATCGTCAATGAATTGAAGGACAAGGTCGGCGCTTTGGCGGGCATCGGTGGCGGCGCGAAGCTGATGTCCACCGGCGCCGCAAATGGCAACCACGCACAAGACGCAATGTCGGCGCTCGGCAATCTGGGCTTCAAACCCGGCGAAGCAGGCAATGCCGTCGCGCAAGCCGTCGAAGAACTTGGCCCCGATGCGACCTTGGATGCATTGGTCCGGCTAGCGTTGAAGCGGGCTTCGCGGTGAGTGATAGACAAATTCCTACAGAAATGTATAAGGATGCTATGGCCCAATTAAACATATCTATTCCACCTGCGCTTAAAAGCTGGATCGACCACCGCGTTACGGAAGGTCGATATTCAAGCGCGAGCGACTATATGCGTGATCTCGTACGTCGCGATCAGGAATCTGAGCCCGATGATATTGAATGGGTGAAAGCCATGCTTGCGGAAGGCGTGGCTTCCGGAATTTCCGACGAAGAGCCGGAAACGATTATCGAAAACATTATCGCCAGACGGCGTGCAAGGCGTGGCTAAAGTTTCATTTTCGAATGCTGCCGTTGCTGACTTGTGTGCCATTGACGAATGTGATGAGATGGTCCTGATTGTGCGCATTTTGCACCATGCAGTAGACGCAAAGCTGGCGTTGAAGGGGGATGCGCGGTGAGTTTACTCTCTGCTCCAGCTACGCGCCCCTGTAAGTCTGGCGCCTCTAAATGGACCCTGAAACAAGTTCAGGGTGACGGTGGAGGGAGAATGACTGTCACATGCCATCGCAATATCACCTGTCATCACAAAATCACCTGCCATCGCAACATTCGTCACCCTGAACTTGTTTCAGGGTCCATCGGGAGGTTAACCCTTCCCCACCGGTGGCAAACCCAACCCGACAGCCAAATCCATCCAGTGCGGATTCGCGTCGTTAATCAGATTGATTTTCCACGCCCGATGCCAATTCTTCAATTGCTTTTCGCGCGCAATCGCGGCCTCCATCGCGCCAAAAACCTCAAAATGCACCAATCGGTAAATCGCATATTTGGAAGCATGCCCGGGTGTCACACCGCCCCGATGTTGCGAAAGCCGCTTGAGCAGGTCAGACGTGACACCGATATAAAGCGAACCATAATGCTTGCTTGCAAGTATATATACGCATGGGGTTTTTTCGTCTCTCACACGCTGGATAGTGCCTCAAAATGGACCCTGGAACGACAGTCACCGAAGGTGAAACAAGTTCAGGGTGACGCTGGAGGGAGAATGACCGTCACATGCCATCGCAACATTCGTCACCCTGAACTTGTTTCAGGGTCAATCGGGCAATCCAAAACTAACGGTGAGAAGTCCGCATGACTGACGACGACCGCCTCACCACGCCTGACAAACGGCCCGAGGACATCGACGCCGCGCTTCGGCCTAAAACGCTTGCCGAGTTTATCGGACAGGCGGCAGCGCGCGATAATTTGCGGGTGTTTATTGAGGCGGCGAAGGGGCGGGCGCAGCCGTTGGACCATGTGCTGTTCTTTGGCCCGCCGGGTCTTGGCAAGACCACGCTGGCGCAGATTGTGGCAAAGGAAATGGGCGTCGGTTTTCGCGCCACCTCCGGCCCTGTCATCGCCAAATCCGGTGACTTGGCCGCGTTGTTGACCAATTTGGAAGATGGCGACGTTTTGTTCATTGACGAAATCCATCGCCTAAGCCCCGTGGTTGAGGAAATCCTCTATCCGGCGATGGAGGATCGCGCGCTCGATATCATGATCGGCGAAGGGCCTTCGGCGCGCTCGGTGCGGATTGATTTGCCTGCGTTTACGCTTGTCGGCGCGACCACGCGGCAGGGGTTGCTGACCACGCCATTGCGGGACCGCTTTGGCATTCCGGTGCGGTTGAATTTCTACACGCATGCCGAGCTTGAGTTGGTCGTCACCCGCGCTGCGCGATTGCTGGACCTGGGCATTGCCCCCGACGGCGCGAACGAGATTGCCAAGCGGGCGCGCGGAACGCCGCGTATTGCCGGACGGCTGCTGCGCCGCGTGCGCGATTTTGCCAATGTGGCTGGCGAGCCCGTTGTCACCGCCAAAATCGCCGATAGCGCGCTCAACCGGTTGGAAGTCGATGCGCTTGGCCTTGATGCGATGGACCGGCGTTATCTCTATATGATCGCCGACATTTACCGTGGCGGACCTGTAGGTGTGGAGGCGCTGGCCGCCGGCCTTTCCGAGCCGCGTGACACCATTGAGGATGTGGTGGAGCCTTATTTGCTGCAACTGGGCCTGATCGCGCGAACGGCGCGTGGCCGCTGCCTCAATGCGCCGGGCTGGAAACATCTTGGCCTCAACCCGCCCGCCGGGTCACAGGATGGATTGTTTGACGCATAACGTTGCATGGAGTCTCTCAAACGACCAATCGCATGTCCACTCGCTAAAACCCCTTCCCGCCGGACTCGACAACGGTTAAGCAAAAAGCGCAATGTCTATGCCTCAACCCTATCAAGGCCATTTTGACGGCACGCGGCACTATTTTGCCGTGCGTGTCTATTTTGAAGACACCGATTTTTCCGGGGTGGTCTATCATGCGCGCTATCTGCATTTCATGGAACGGGCGCGTTCAGACATGCTCGCCTGCGTCGGCATTGATCAGCGGACCGTTCATGCCGAGGGGCAAGGCGCTTATGCCGTGACCGAAATGCACGTCAAATATCGCCGTGCCGCAGTTTTTGACGATGCGTTGGTGGTCGTCAGCACCGTTGAGGCCGTCCGCGCGGCCAGTTGCGACATTCATCAAACCGTCATACGCGGCGGCGAAATACTCACCGAGGCACGGGTGACCGCTGCCTTTGTTTCACCCGACGGCAAGGCCCGCCGACAACCTGCGCATTGGGTTGCCGCGTTCCAGCCAATACTAAATCGACCCGCAGAATAGGATATTCATGAGCCTGCTTATCGCCACCCAAAATATGGGCTTTTCACCCGTTGATTTGTTTATGGACGCCGACTTGGTGGTCAAATCTGTCATTGTCGGCTTGGCGCTGTCCAGCGTCTGGGTGTGGACGATCATCATCAGCTTCATGGTGAAGATGTCAGGTATCAACCGGAAAAGCGAAGCGTTTGAGCGTGAATTTTGGGGCAGCTCGGATATTTCGGCTTTTGCAAAAGCACATGCCCAAAATGAACTGC
Source organism: Sphingorhabdus sp. (assembly GCF_050921905.1). NCBI lineage: Bacteria > Pseudomonadati > Pseudomonadota > Alphaproteobacteria > Sphingomonadales > Sphingorhabdaceae > Sphingorhabdus > Sphingorhabdus sp. The sequence goes on from NZ_CP050888.1 coordinate 1,654,235, forward strand.
CGGTGGCGAAGGTCTTTGCCGCTGGGATGGCCGAATGGCGACTGTCCACCAAAGGTAAAAACATTGACCGCGCCGGAACGCGTGAGCGCCTTGCCACGGCGATGGATGCCACAATCGCCGCGGAAGCCGACCGCCTCGCCAATCGACTCAACTTTCTGGCTACCACCGGCTCCGTTGCGCCGTTCATTGGCCTGTTCGGCACCGTATGGGGCATCATGCGTAGCTTTGCCGCCATTGCGGCAGAGCAAAATTCCAGCCTTGCCGTTGTCGCGCCGGGGATTGCGGAGGCGTTATTTGCCACCGCCATTGGCCTGTTTGCCGCCATTCCAGCGGTCATCGCTTATAACCGCTTCTCCCACCGTCTGAACCAATATGAAGCGCGCATGGGGCGCTTTGCCGATGGCTTTCATGGGACGTTGAGCCGGGAATTGGAGCTTGAGATTTAAGCATGGCCATGAACACTTCATCTGGCAGCAGCGGCGGCGGACGTGGGCGACGGCGGGGAAGCCGACGCGCGCCGATGGCGGACATCAACGTTACACCGTTCGTGGACGTGATGCTCGTTCTGCTCATCATCTTCATGGTCACCGCGCCCTTGTTGGTAACTGGCGTGCCCGTCGAGTTGCCGGAAAGCCGCGCCAATGCGCTGGATCAAGAGGATGAACCCATAGAAATCGCCATTGACCGCGACGGCGTGACGTTCATCGATGGCACCCAGGTTGCGCCCGCTGACCTTGCCGCACGACTGGGCGAAATCGCCGCTGCCGAAACACCTGATAAACCGCGCCAGATCATGCTGCGTGGGGATACCGCGATCAGCTACGGCCAGATGATGCGCGTCATGGGCGAATTAAACCGTGCTGGGTTGAACAGCGTAAGCTTAGTCACCACCGGTTCATCAAACGAAAACTAACCAGATGGCAATGGATCGGGCGGAGATATTCGGATTTGGCGCTGCACTTGGCGTCCACGGCCTGTTGCTGGGCGTGTTCGCGCTTGGACTGATGGCGTCTGCAAAAACTGCGCCCAAGCCAGAGTCGATCTCCGTTTCGCTTATCGGCGAAATCGCCGATGTCTCGAGCGCGCCAGATGCGATCCAAGAGGAATCCGCGCCGCCAGCCGCAGGCGAGACCGCGCCCGCCGAACCGCCGCCTGCCCCGAAGCCCGTCATGCAAATCGAAAAGCCGCAGACAAAGCCCGTGCCTAAACCCGCCAAAGCAGAAACGGCCCCATCTGTTGCTAAGGCCGCGGCCAAGCCGGTAAAAACCGCCGCCGCCGCTCCACCCAAAACCGTCAAAGCCGCGACAGTCAGCGGCAAAGGCACGACGCCGGCCAAGCCCGGCGGCCTCAGCCGCAGCTTTGAAGACAGTATCAACAATATCGGCAAGGCCCCCGGTGCGGGCAAGGCCGTAGGCACGCCAGCCGCCAAAACCGCCACCGAAGTGCGTCGCTCCGTTGGCGTCAGCATCGCTGGCCAAATCCGCAGTCGCGTGCGCGCCTGTGCGCCAACTGGCGTCGACATCAACAAGATCGAGACGTTCGTGACGTTAAGCCTTGAACCATCGGGCAGGTTGGCCTCCGTGCGTTTTGACAAGCAAATTGGCCTGAACGACACCAACCAGACACAGGCCGGGCCGTTGAAAGATTGCATCTTGCAAGCGGTGCGCGCAGCATCACCTTATGTCGGGCTTGATCCTGAATATCATGACGTTTGGAAAACCCACGCGCTTCGTTTGCGCGCCACGGGATAAAGGAATGAGATATATGTCACTCTTCGCACTGAACCGGAAACTGGCGTCTTTCTTGCTTTTAATCTTGGGCACGCAAGCCGCGATTGCGCAAACACCTCCCCCTCCGGCACCTGCAACAGATGAGCCGGAATTGGTCGAATTTGACACCTCCAAAACCCGCTCCATCGCAGTCCCTGCATTGGTCGCGCCGTCGCCAGCCGACACGCCAGCCGGTAATAGCGCGGCGCTGGGCCGCCAAATTGCAGAGGTTATCTCCTCCAACCTGCGTGCATCGGGCGTGTTTGAAACCCAAGGGCCAAATGGCCTGCGCGCGATTGGCTTAGCCGAAGTGACCGCGCCGCAATTTGGCTATTGGAAAGCGCGTCCGGTCGAACAACTGGTGCAGGGCTTTGTCCGCGTGGGCGGCGATGGCAATTTGACCGTTGGCTGTTATCTCTACGACGTTGGTTTCGGCAATGAAACCACGCGGCTTGGCTTTAATGTGCCGCCGCGCGAATGGCGCAGGGCCGCGCATAAATGCGCTGATGCTATCTATTCGCGACTGACGGGCGAACTGCCCTTTTTCGATAGTCGCATTGCCTATATCGCCGAAAGCGGTCCCAAGAATAAACGGATCAAGCGGCTGGCGATCATGGATTCGGATGGCGCAAACCATCGCTTCATTACCAATGGCCAATCGACCGCACTAACGCCGCGATTCTCGCCCAGTTATAAATCGATTCTGTATTTGTCTTATGTCGACGGCAACCCGCGTATTTATGTCTATGACATTGATGCCGGGCGTCAGCGCCTGATTACCCAATCCAACAGCCCGACATTCGCGCCGCGCTGGTCGCCCGATGGCCAGACGATACTATATTCGATGGCGGTTTCGGGCAATACCGACGTCTATAAGATTTCGGCGAGCGGCAACGGCACGCCTGTAAAGCTAACCAGCTCGCCCGGCATTGATGTCGGCGGTAGTTTCTCCCCCGATGGCCGTCAGATTGTCTTTGAAAGCGACCGTTCGGGCAGCCAGCAAATCTACGTGATGAACGCCGACGGCAGCAACCAGCGCCGCATCAGCTTTGGCGCGGGCCGTTACGCCACGCCCGAATGGAGCCCGCGCGGGGACTTGATTGCCTTTACGCGTATCGCTGGCGACTTCCGCGTTGGTACGATGCGGCCTGACGGTTCGGGCGAACGGCTGCTGACCAATAGCTGGCAAGACGAGGCGCCGACTTGGGCACCCAATGGCCGTGTTATCCAATTCTTCCGCACGGCCAAAGGAAGTGGTAAAACAAGTATCTGGCAAGTTGACCTTACCGGTTCCAACGAACGCCAATTGCCCACGCCTGTCGATGGTTCAGACCCGGCATGGGGACCAGTATTGCCGTAACAACATTTACCCTCAAACCTATCCCGACCGAATGTCGGGCAAAGCCCAAGGAGAAGACCATGACGAAAAATACGATCAAAATGGCAGCCCTTTTGCTGGCATCGACCGCTTTTGTTGCTGGCTGCGGCAAGAAAAAGGTTGATACCTTGCCGCCTGCGGCCGAAGGCACCGATTATGGCCAGACGCCAACTGACCCGAACGCTAATGGCGCTGGCCAGATCATCCCCGGCAGCCAGGAGGATTTCCTGCAACAAGTTGGCCAGTTTGGCGACCGCATCTTGTTTGAAACCGACCGCTTCAACGTTGATGCCGAAGATCAGGCGACACTCCAGCGTCAGGCGCAGTGGTTGGCGCAATATCCCAATACCCGCATCACCGTCGAAGGCCATGCCGATGAACGCGGTACCCGCGATTACAACCTGGCCTTGGGTGAGCGCCGCGCGAACTCCGCCAAAAACTTCCTCGTTTCCATCGGTGTCGATGCCAGCCGTATTCAGACCGTCAGCTATGGCAAAGAGCGGCCATCGGCATTGGGATCGGACGAGCAAGCTTGGGCGCAAAACCGCCGCGCGGTGACCGTCACCATTCGATAAAGCGAGGCCAGACCCGCAGTTTCGGTCCGACAAAGAGCAGAAAAATGCGGGCTTGAAATGTAGGATTTGTTTTGAAAGAGTGCCATTGGCGGCCCGTTTGGTTGTCAGGCGCTCTTTCTTATCTTTAGTCCGGTTATAGCTTTTCGGTACAGCCGTTTAGGTGAGACCTTAGTGTGACTTTTCAGCGATAAGCCGCACATTTGCGTGGTTTTGCGAAACCCAAGTGGTTTGGCAAAAGTCGTTCGCGCAACGCTGGGTTCGGGTTATCATACGCGCGATGCGGGCTTGCGGACACGCGCTAGGCATGACAACCTAAACACTATAAGAAAAATAAAAGGGGAGCCTATATATGAAAAATTACATCAAATCCGTCTTGCTGCTGAGCGCGGCAATCCTTCCGACGAGCGCATTTGCCCAAGCGCCAGCCGCTGCCGATGACAAGGCCCCCAAATGGGATGTCGCCGCGCCTCCAGGCCTGACCGTGCGTCAGATAACCATCGACACTGACGAAGGATCATGGATGAACCTTGACGTCAGCCCCGATGGCCGCACGATTGCGTTCGATCTGCTTGGCGATATCTATATCATTCCCGTAACCGGCGGCACACCAACCCGCATAGCCGAAGGCCTGCCGTTTGAAACACAGCCGCGCTTTTCGCCCGATGGGGCGCGCATTGCCTTTACCTCCGACCGGGGTGGTGGCGACAATATCTGGATCATGAACCGCGACGGTTCGGACAAGAGGCAGTTGAGCAAAGAGGATTTTCGCTTGCTCAATCAACCAAGCTGGAGCCCCGATGGCCGATTCATCGCCGCCAAGAAGCATTTCACCACTGGCCGCTCGCTAGGAACGGGCGAAGTCTGGCTCTATCATGTTTCCGGCGGCGCAGGCGTCTTGTTGGTCAAGCGGCCTAATGAGCAGCACCAGAAGGAATTGGGTGAGCCAATCTTTGCGCCCGATGGCAAACATATTTATTACACGCGCAACATCACGCCCGGTCCCATTTTCCAATATGCGCAGGATTCCAACGGTCAGATTTTCGATATTGAAAGCTATGACATCGAGACCGGCAAGACCGAAACTGCGGTGGCCGGTGTCGGCGGATCTGTCCGCCCAACCCCTTCGCCCGACGGCCAAAAAATCGCCTTTGTCCGCCGCGAGCGAACTCAGTCCAAACTATATGTGAAGGACCTCAGCACGGGCGAAGAGCGCAAGATTTACGATGCGCTGGATCAAGATGTGCAGGAAACCTGGGCCGTTACGGGCGTCTATCCCAATATGGATTGGTCGCCCGACAGCAAGACCATCTATTTCTGGGCAGGCGGCAAGATCCGCAAGGTTGATTGGCCGAGCGGCGCGTCAAGCGTCATCCCGTTTCGCATTTCGGACACGCGCGACATGATTGACCCGCCGCTGCCTCAAATTGAAGTAGCGCCGACCAGCTTTGAAACCAAAATGCCGCGCAGCCCTGTAACCGCGCCAGATGGCCGGACCGTGCTGTTTGAAACCATGGGCAAATTATGGCTAAAGCCCGCAGCAGGGGGCACTGCACGACGCCTGACCGCGTCCGATACCGGTATGGAGGCCTATCCCACTTGGTCGCGCGACGGCAAAACCATCGCTTATGTCCATTGGACCGATAAAGGCCTTGGTAACATCCACACCATAAGCGCAAGCGGCGGCACGCCCAAAAAGGCAACGGCGCAGCCCGGCCATTATGCCCGCCCGCGTTTCTCGCCCGATGGCAAGACGATCGTCTTTGAAAAGCTGGAAGGCGGCGGACTGACCTCGCCCTTGCGCTCGGACCAGTCCGGCATTTACCGGATGCCCGCGATGGGCGGACCGTCAACACGCGTCACCTCGGCAGGAACCACGCCACATTTCGGTGCCTCCAACGACCGAATGTTTTACACAGAATCGGGTGCGAATAAGCGCATGCTCGTCAGCGTGGATATGAACGGCGAAGCCAAGCGCAACCATGCCAGTGGTGAACTGACGACGATTTACGAAGTGTCGCCCGATGGCAATAACTTTGCCTTCCGCCAAAATTACGAAGCCTTTGTCATGCCCCTCATGCCGGGCACGCAGGACGTGACCGCGTCGTCATCGGGCAGTGCGCTTCCCGTCATAAGGGTCAGCAACGGCGGCGCAGATTACATGCATTGGAGCCGCAATGGCGACACCTTGCATTGGGCAATTGGACCGATGCTTTACGCGGCGCAGACCAATGCTTTCTATCCCAATGGGCCGCTGGCCAAGGATGCAAAGCCCGTTAAATTTGCCCCGCCGAAGGAAGGCATATCGCTGTCCATGACGGTCAACTCGGACCGCCCAAGTGGCGTTGTCGCCTTCACGGGCGCACGCGTTGTGACCATGGCGGACAAGAGCGGCGGGATAATCGACAATGCCGTGATCCTGGTCGAGAATGACCGGATTAAGGCCGTTGGCAAAATGGGCGACTTTGCTATTCCTGCTGGCGCAAAGACCGTTGACGTTACGGGCAAGACCATCATCCCCGGCCTTGTCGATGCGCATGCCCATGGCCCTTATGGCGTGGACGAAATGACCCCGCAGCAAAATTGGGTGAATATGCTCAACCTCGCAATGGGTGTTACCACGCGCCATGACCCGTCAAGCAGCGCAGCCACCGTGTTCCCGGCGTTGGAGATGCAGCGGGCTGGCCTGTTGCTTGGGCCACGCTCCTTCTCGACAGGCGAGATCGTTTATGGGGCCAAGGCCGCGGACGTCTACGCCGAAATCAACGGTCTGGATGATGCGCTGGCGCATGTTCGCCGGTTGAAAGCGCAAGGCGCGCATAGCGTCAAAAACTACAACCAGCCGCGCCGTGAACAGCGCCAGCAAGTGGTGGCCGCCGCGCTTCAGGAGAATATGCGCTCGGTCGCCGAAGGGGGTTCGCTGTTCGGTATGGACATGAACCTGATCGCCGATGGCAACACCACGCTTGAGCATAATATCCCGCTCGACATCTTCTACGATGATGTGCTGCAATTCTACTCCAAGTCGAAAGTGGGTTATACGCCCACGCTTGTGGTGACCTATGGCGGCCCAGCGGGCGACCCTTATTGGCGGTCACACACCGATGTGTTCCGGCATCCGTTAATGGCGAAGCATTATCCGCCGACCGAGCTTGCCGCCAATAATGCCCGCCGCGAAATTGCGCCGGAGGAGGATTATGTCGACGACAACAGCGCGCGTGAGGCACATAAGCTTGCCAAGCTGGGCGTCCCTGTTTCCATCGGCGCGCATGGCCAAGAGGCTGGCATTGCCGCGCATTGGGAGCTTTGGTCCTTCGTCCGTGGCGGGATGTCACCCATCGAAGCACTCGCCGCTGGCACCATCGAGTCCGCACGCTCGCTGGGCTATGACAAGGATGTGGGCTCCATCACGGCAGGCAAGCTTGCTGATCTCGTCATCCTTGATGCCGACCCAAGCGTTGACATCCGCAATTCGGATAAGGTCGCAAAGGTCATGATCGGTGGCCGCCTATATGACGCAGCCACGTTGAATGAGGAAGTCACCGGAACACGCAAGCGCATGCCTTATTATTGGGAATAAGCTTCATCCGACGCGCATGGTTTTCTGGCCCGGGTGCATAATTCCGGGCTGGAAAATGGTGCGGACATCGGGTCGGAAGTGGCTGGGTCAAGCGCCGCATTTTCGGCCAAAGCCTTTTCAGCCCCGGGCACTTTCGCACTTCTCGAATGACACAGAAGTGCTGATGCCCACCTTATCTAGCTAGCGGGGTTGAGCCGTCGTTCCGCCAAGGAACGGACACTTGCCTTCCATTCAGAAGACATGCAATCGAGCAACTGTTTACGCTTCTTGAATCCACCGATAGAACATGTCGCAACCACTTTGCAGGGTAATGCATCGATATCTGGGTCACCGCTTGGTTTAGTGATTTCACATTTCTTGACTTCACCTTTTTTCGTAACTTTGAAATCAAATTTAACTGCGGACAATTTCTTACCGATTACCACGATTTCATCTTGGATATCTTCAGAACCCGACTGCTGTGCATAGGCACCGTCAACCGAGATCGAATTTGAGAAAATAAAAGAAGCGGCAATTACGAGAATCGCGAACTTGCGGTTTGATCGCATAATAACAATCCTTTAGGTCTAGGAAGCGCTATAAATCCGTTATCGTATGAAACGTCTGCAATCAAGCACATGTCCTTTTCTTGGGAATAAGATTCGTCCGACGCGCAGGCGGGTCGCTATGTGACGATATGCCAAATCATTTCAGGAGAAAAAAGCAGACTCCACATTGCTGCAAAATGCAGTATAGAACAAAACATGAACATAAAGGCGATTCTACCAAAAGCGGCTTTTCCTTCTGTGCATAGTGCATGGAAGCAATATCAGCCGAATGCATCGCCCCCCTTATTGCCCATCGGCGCGCCCCAAGTCGACGAACGCTTGCGCGGCGGCATAGTCCAAGCCGGGCTGCATGAATTTTTTGGCGGGGCAAAGGCCGACTCTTATGCGGCCGCCGCATTTGCACTGTTGCTGGCATGGCGCTTGCCCGACAGCGACGCGGGCATATTCTGGATAACAGGCGACAAGGAACGTCAGACGTCGGGCCGGCTATACCCGTTTGGGCTATCGGCCATGGGCGGCAATCCATCGCGGATATTGCTGGTCCAAACCGCAGATTTGCGCGACGCCCTTCGGGCAGCAGCCGACACTATCCGGTCAAAGGCGGCGCGCGCGGTCATATTGGAAACGCATGGCAATGCGCGTTTGGTGGACCTGACATCGACGCGGCGCTTGGCGCTCGCTGCGGCGGAAAGTGGCGTATTGGCATTGCTGGTGCGCGGCGATGCTGTGCCGATGCCCAGCGCGGCCAGCACACGCTGGCAGATATGTTCTGCGCCATCGGTGCCATATCCGGGCAATGCGCCCGGCCTTCCAACCTTTGACCTCCGCCTTCTGCGCCATCGCGGTGGCACAGCGCCCTTTGCGGCAAGAGTAACCTGGGACCATGCAACACGAAGCTTTTTTGACACGCCGCTATCTGGCGGTCTTTCTGCCGCTGTTACCGACGCAGAGGCTGATCCGCAGCAACGGTTCCGCGCCTGATACGCCCTTTGCGATGGTCGAAAAGCAAAGCGGGGCGATGCGGTTGGCGGCCTGCGACCCGGCGGCGCTGGCGCTTGGCTTAAGCGCGGGCATGGCACTGGCCGATGCGCGTGCGCGCGTGCCTGATCTCACTGTATTTGACCATGATCCGGCGGCGGACATCGCATTGCTTGGCTGGCTGGCGGACGGGTGCGAACGCTATAGCCCGGCCTGCATGATTGACCCGCCACAAGGGCTGCTGATCGACATCACGGGCTGCACCTATCCCTTTGGCGATGATGAGGCGCGCTTGGCCAAGGACCTGCAGCAACGCTTGCGCCGCCATGGTCTTACGGGCCGGATTGCCTTGGGTGCAACTCCCGACAGCGCGCGGGCCAAGGCACTTTATACCAAATCGGCGATTCACGCTTTGCCCGTTGAGGCATTGGACGCAGGAGACAAGGTGCATCAGGCACTGCGCCGTGCGGGCCTGAAAACATTGAAGGACTTGGCCTGCCGCCCGCGCAAGCCTTTTGCCGCCCGCTTTGGTAAGGCGACCGTCGTCAAACTGGCGCGGCTATTGGAGGAAGAGGATGCACGCATCACCCCGCGTCGCCATGTGCCCATCATCGCCGTCACGCAGAATTTTGCCGATCCTGTTTCACGCACCAATGATGTCCTCGACACCATCGCGACGCTGACGGGCAAAGCCGCTGCGCAGTTGAATGATCGTAGCCAAGGTGGCCGCCGGTTTGAGGTCAGGCTGTTTCGAAGCGATGGCCATGTCGCGCGGCTGGCGGTTGATACTGGCGCGCCGACACGCGATTGCGCCTTGTTAATGCGGTTGATCCGCGAACGCATTGACACGCTGTCCGACCCGCTTGACCCCGGTTTTGGTTATGACCTCATCCAACTCAGCGTGCCGACGGCCGATATTTTGCTGCCATCGCAGGCCGGGTTGGAAACAAAGGTCGACCGGTCGGCGCAAACCGCAGCATTGATTGACCGGCTAAGCGTTCGGCTGGGCAGCGACCGCGTGCGCTATTTTGAGGAACGCAACAGCCATATCCCCGAACGGGCCGTCGTCGAATGCGCCGCGCAATCGGGCCAGCCGCAAAAGGATTGGCCGCAAGAAACTGAGGCCGAACCGCCCATGCGCCCCTTTCGCTTGTTCGAAACACCGCAACGGGTGGAGTCGCTGGCCTCCATCCCCGATGGCCCGCCGCGCCAGTTTCGTTGGCGCAAAAACCTGCATCATATCGTCGCCTATGAAGGCCCCGAACGCATTGCCGCCGAATGGTGGCGGCGCAAGGCGGGGCATGAACAGGGCAAAGGCGGCCCAACGCGCGATTATTACCGTGTGGAGGACAGCGAGGGGCGGCGTTTCTGGCTGTTCCGCCATGGCTTATATTCCGAAACCGATGCGCCGATCTGGTATCTGCACGGGCTGTTCGCATGACGCAGTGCCCTGTTTATGCAGAGCTGGTCGCGGCGACCAATTACTCTTTCTTGCGCGGGGCATCACATCCCGCCGATATGGTGTTGCAGGCCGCCGCACTTGGCCTGAACGCCATTGGCATAGCCGACCGGAACAGCGTGGCTGGCGTCGTGCGCGCATGGGTCGCGGTCAAAAAGGCGAAGGCCGAAAATGCGCTTCCGAAGGGCTTCCGGTTGGTTACGGGCAGCCGCCTGGTCTTTGCCGATGGCACGCCCGACATTGTTGCTTATCCTAAAAACCGCGCAGGATGGGGGCGGCTGACCCGATTGCTGACGGTCGGCAATATGCGTGCCAACAAGGGCGGGTGCATATTGTACTTCGATGATCTGGCGGGATATTTGGAGGATTTGCTGCTCATCATATTGCCGCAGTCGACCGCCGAAGAAACCAACCCGCATAAAAAACCCGTCGCATATAGCCACGCCGATGGCGACGAGAAATTGCGGTTGGTTGAAACCACCCCCGCCGATTTGGACGCAGTAATGCGCCGCCTGACAAAGCTTGCGCCGGACAGGGTCTGGCTTGGCATAATGATGCATGGGCGGGGCAAGGACCAACGCAGGCTTGAGGAACAGCGCGCCTTGGCCAAGCAATGCGGGGTGCCGATCATCGCAGTCAACGACGCGCTCTATGCCGATACCGCCGCACGGCCGCTGCATGATGTGTTGACCGCGATCCGCTTAAGCGTGTCGGTGGATCAGGCTGGAACGCGGCTGGAGGTCAATGCCGAACGCCATTTGAAATCGCCTGCTGACATGACGCGGCTGTTCGCACGTGCCCCCGAAGCGATTGCGGAGAGCCAAAAGCTGCTCCACCAGATCACATTTGACCTAAGCCAGTTGAAATATGAATATCCCAATGAGCCGGTGCCAGACGGTTGGGTGCCGCAGGACTGGCTGGAACATCTGGTACGCAGCGAAGCCGAACGGCGGCACCCCGACGGCCTGCCGCCAAAATGGGTCAGCGCGCTGGACGAAGAATTCCATTTGGTGCGCCAGAAAAATTATGCCTGCTATTTCCTGACGGTCCATGACATCGTCCAGTTTGCGCGATCGCAAGACCCGCCGATCTTATGCCAGGGCCGGGGCTCTGCTGCAAACTCAGTGATTTGCTACTTATTGGGCATCACATCGGTTGACCCTGTGGCCAACAATCTTTTGTTCTCGCGCTTTCTGTCCGAAGAACGTGACGAACCACCCGATATTGACGTCGATTTCGAACATGAACGGCGCGAGGAGGTGATGCAATATGTCTATCGTCGGTTTAAGCGGCACCGCGCGGGCATTGCCGCCACGGTCATCCATTATCGCCCGCGCAGCACCGTGCGTGAGGTGGGAAAGGCAATTGGCCTGACCGAAGACGTCACTGCGCGGTTGGCGGGCACCGTCTGGGGCAGCTTTGGCCGGGACTTGCCTGAGGCGCGCTTGATTGAGGCCGGGTTTGACCCCGACAACCCGCAGATCGCCCGACTACATGCCTTTGTCGGCCAATTGCTCGATTTCCCGCGCCATTTGTCGCAGCATGTCGGCGGCTATGTCCTGACCGAAAACCGGCTGGATGAAACCGTGCCGATCCACAATGGCGCGATGGCGGACCGGACCTTCATTGAATGGGACAAGGACGATATCGACGCGCTGAACCTGTTGAAGGTCGATATCTTGGCATTGGGTATGCTGACCTGCATCCGCAAAAGTTTCGAAATGTTGCGGCAGACAGGCGGCGGGGATTATAGCTTGGACAGCGTCCCAGCCGAGGACCCGGCGGTCTATGCCATGCTGCAAAAGGGCGACAGCATCGGCACATTCCAGGTCGAAAGCCGCGCGCAGATCAACATGCTGCCCCGCCTGAAGCCCAAAAAGTTTTACGACCTCGTCATCCAGATCGCGATTGTTCGCCCCGGCCCGATTGAGGGCGACATGGTCCACCCGTATTTGCGGCGGCGCAACGGGGAGGAGAAGGTCGAATATCCCTCCCCCGCGCCGCCGCATGACCCCAATGAGCTGCACGATATTTTATACCGCACATTTGGCGTCCCGTTGTTTCAGGAACAGGCGATGAAACTGGCAATGGTCGCCGCCGCGTTTACGCCGGATGAGGCCAATGGCCTGCGCCGCGCAATGGCGACCTTCCGCAATTCCGGAACTATGCCGCAATATAAGGACAAGATGATCAACGGCATGGTGCAGCGCGGATATCAGCAGGATTTTGCCGAACGCTGTTACAAACAGATTGAGGGCTTTGGCAGCTATGGTTTTCCCGAAAGCCATGCACAGGCCTTTGCCCATTTAGTCTATATTTCATCCTGGCTGAAATGCCATCATCCCGCGATTTTTACCGCCGCCTTGCTGAATTCGCAGCCCATGGGTTTTTACGCGCCAGCACAGCTTGTGCAGGATGCGCGGCAGCACAAGGTCGATGTCCGCACCATTGATGTAAATTTCAGCAATTGGGATAATGCTATCGAGGCGGGCGCCTTGCGGCTTGGCTTTCGGCAGATTGGTGGGTTTCAGCAAGATTGGGCCTTGGGTATTGAAGCCGCGCGGCCCTTTGCTTCGTTGGAGGAGCTGGCCCGCGCGGCAAAGTTACCACCGCGTGCCTTGCACTTGCTGGCGGATGCCGATGCCTTGCGCTCGCTTGGCCTTGACCGGCGTGAGGCTGGGTGGGAGGCGCGGCGGACGCCATCGGATGAACTGCCCTTGTTTGCAGCCGCCGATGCGCGGGAATTGGCGCAGGAGGAGGATATCGCCTTGCCCATCATGCCCGTCAGCGAACATGTCGCCGCCGATTATCACATGACGCGATTGTCGCTGAAGGGGCACCCGATGGCGTTCTTGCGCGACCTGTTTGCGGCCGAGGGCATATTGACCTGCGCGCAGACCGATGCGGCGAAACATGGCATGCGGGTAAAAACGGCAGGCGTAGTGCTGACGCGGCAAAGGCCGGGGAAGGGCAATGCCATTTTCATCACGATTGAGGATGAAACCGGCACCACCAATGCGTTATTATGGTCGCGCCTGTTCGAACGGCAACGCCGCGCCGTCATGGCGTCACGGTTGATGGTGATTGAAGGTGAGGTGCAGCGCAGCAAGGAAGGCGTAGTGCATCTTATGGCGACGACCATAACCGACCGATCACACGAGCTGGAGCGTCTGTCGCAGGACCATGATGCCAATGTGCCGCTCAGCCGGTCAGACGAATTTGCCCAGCCTGTCTATCCGCGCCACGGCCATCCGCGCGATGTGCGCCTTTTGCCGAAGTCACGCGATTTTCATTAGGCCTTAGGCCGCGTCCTTGGCGGCGCGGCGAGCGGCGAGCTCCTCCACCGACGCGGCCCGCATGAACGGGTTGGTTGCGCGTTCTAAGGCAATCGTCGTCGGCACCGTCGCCTCGCCCCGTTCGCGATGGGCAATGACATCGGCCAGACGCGCGGCAAGGTCGGCATTGTCCGGCTCGACCGTCACCGCAAAGCGGGCGTTGCTGAGCGTATATTCATGCGCGCAATAAATCGCGGTATCGTCGCCCAAAGCCTCGAGCTTGCGCATATTGTCATACATTTGCGCTGCGGTGCCTTCGAACAATCGGCCACATCCCATCGCGAATAAGGTATCGCCGACAAAGGCGGCTTGCTCGGTTGCGAAATGAAAAGCGATATGTCCAGCGGTATGCGCGGGCACGTCGATCACCGTTGCGCGCAATGCGCCCAATTGGACAACATCCCCGCCGCGCACATACACATCGAGCGTGGGTATCCGTTCGGCCTCTGCGGCGGGCCCCGTGATGACGCACCCCGTCGCGGCCTTTATCTCCGCATTGCCACCGACATGGTCGGGATGCCAATGCGTGTTCCAAATCTGCGTAATCGTCCACCCACGCGCCGCAGCAGCCGCCAAGACCGGCGCGGCAACAGCAGGATCGACCACCAGAGTCTCCTTACTTTGCGCCGCATGCACCAACCAGACATAATTGTCCGACAGCACAGGCACGCGCACGATCTCCAGCATACTCACCACGCCCCGACATTGGGCATGCTCGCCCATGGTTCCGCAGGCGCAAGATGTCCCTCTTGCAGCAACTCAATTGAAATACCGTCGGGGGTGCGTACAAACGCCATATGCCCGTCGCGTGGCGGGCGGTTGATCGTGACCCCTGCATCCATCAGCCGCTGACAGGTCGCGTAAATGTCGTCGACGCGATAGGCCAAATGGCCAAAATTGCGTCCGCCGTCATACGCCTCCGGCGCACTGCCATCCGCCGGCGGCCAATTATGCGTCAACTCCACCTCGGCAAGGCCGGCTTGCCCGGGTGCCGCCAAAAAGATCAATGTGAAGCGCCCCGCGTCACTGTCAAAGCGGCGCACTTCCTCCAGCCCGATCAGCTTGAAAAAAGCGACCGTTGCATCAGGGTCGGTGACACGGATCATGCTGTGCAGATAGGTTGTCGGCATTTTCATTCCATTCACAAAAGCGCGTTGTTTGCGACATTGCCATGAACCTTGACCGCTGTCCACGCAAGCAAGGGGCACGCGCACTTATCTGGATTGAGGCTCACTGGTCGGTGCAGGCGTCGCCGCCGCTAAAGCCGCAAGCTGTGCCGTTGCGGTCGCGGCTTGCCGACTATTTGGCCCAATCTTGATGGCCTGTTCCCATTGCTTGCGCGCGGTGTCATCATCGCCAGCGGCAATCGCGATATTGCCCGCCTCCAACGCCACTGCCGGATCGCTGGGCAGCACCGCCGCCGCGGTTTGAATAAAAGCCAGCGCATCGGGCAATTTGTTCAATCGCCGGGCCAAGGTTGCCGACAGCAACCATGCCGCGCCATTTTCGGGTGCCAACTGCCGCGCCGTTGCCAAGGCGGCTTCACCATCGGCACTTTTGCCCAAGGCCACGAATGCACGCGCGCGGTCGACTTCGCTATCGGCGCGTTCATTGCTATCGAGGGCCTTAGACGCCAGCGCTTTGCCGAGCGCGTCCACGGCGACATCTGGCTGGCCCGCCGCGATGGCCGCATTGCCCGCCTGTGCCCAAAAACGCGCGGCGCGGGGGTCGCCTTTTGTCTCCGCCAATGTCGCCGCCTCAGTCAGGATTGGCACCGCAAGGTCAAATTTAAAATCGGTCGCCAGCGCAAAGCCATGGCAGGCGCGCGCAAGATAGCCGCCATTTTGCTGCGCCCATAGGCTGGCGCTGGATATCGCCGAAGCGGGGTCTTTGCGCGCCAGGTCGAGGCATTCGGTAAACTGCACCTCGTCCAAAGTCGGAAGCGGTTGCGCAGCGGCAGGAGTTGCGGCCTGGAGGAGGAAGAGGGGAAGAAGAAGCATAAGGAATCCTTAAAAAGGCCGTCACCCTGAACTTGTTTGCGCTCTGCACGCCTTCGGCTCCAGGGTCCATTGACCAACCTGAACTGCCGGTCGCGTGGCACGA
Source organism: Sphingorhabdus sp. (assembly GCF_050921905.1). Lineage (NCBI taxonomy): Bacteria > Pseudomonadati > Pseudomonadota > Alphaproteobacteria > Sphingomonadales > Sphingorhabdaceae > Sphingorhabdus > Sphingorhabdus sp. The sequence goes on from NZ_CP050888.1 coordinate 1,669,957, forward strand.
TGGATGCTTAAACGTCAGTCACCAGTGGTGAAACGCGTTCAGCAGGCCAGCTTTGTTACCGTGTCGATCAGCAACGCAATATCCTGATCCCGCGAAAGCCGGTGGTCGCCATCCTTGACCAATATCGTCTGCACATCAGATGAACGAAGCGCAGCGGCGAGCTTTAATGACGTCTCCCACGGCACATCGGGGTCGCATTGGCCGTGGATCAACCGCACGGGGCAATCGATGCCGATCTTGCCGGTCATCCGCAGGTTGCGTTGACCCGATTGCCAAAAACCTTGCGTGATGACCATCGGGTCATAACCATAATCGCTTGGGCGTTCGATGCGGCCAGTGGCGGCGATGGTCGCGCGGTCGGCGTCATCGAAATCCCAATCGGTGAAATCGGGTGCCGCCGCAATGCCAACCAACCCGGTGACTTGGTCGCCAAGTGCTTCGGCCAGCAGCAGCATGAGCCATCCGCCAAAGGACGAACCAATCAAGATGATCGGCCCGACCGTGGCCTGCGCAATCACCGCCAGAACATCGTCGCGCCAAATGTCGAGCGTGCCATTTTCGAAAGCGCCTTCGCTTTCGCCGCAACCGGAATAGTCCAAACGGAGCATAGCGAAGCCTTTATCCGCCGCCCATGCCGCCAGCGCCTGCGCCTTGCCGCCCTGCATGTCGGACATGTAACCGGGCAAGAAAATGATCGTGGGGCCTTTGCCCCGCAAATACCGATACGCCAGCCGAACGCCGTCAGCGCGTGTAACAAATTCCGGGGGATGTTCCACCCGTGTCAAATCACCCAGTCGACGGTCAGCATTTGCGTCACATCCTGCCCCTTGGAACGGCGTTGTTCGACCATGATATGGTTCAACCTTTTTACCGTATCGCTGCCCGAGGTGACGCACAGGCCGGGGATGACCGCGTGGACAAGCGCCTTCATCCCGCCCCAAATCATCGTAAAGCCAAAGCGGCTCGCGACACCGAAATGTTCAACATAATTTTCATCGACGCTTTTGGGGTGGTCGACAAACAGGCGTTTGAACATAAAAAATTTCCTTATCGAATGATGCGGTGGGCGATTGCCCTTAGTGTAACGTGATCGCTAGTTAAAATCAAAGCCCAAGCCCGATTTCACCTTCCGGTCTTGCGCACACATGGTTTTCAGCTCGGTCCATTCCGATGGCGTCAGCGCCGGCGTGTAGTTTTTGCCTTTGACGATGCTCTTTTCAAACGCGTCTTTGCGCGATGCCGACAGCGGGTGGCTGGATAGATAGCCGGTGATGCCTATATTGTCCTTAGCCACGCCAGCGCTGCCGTCCAGCGCGGACAGCCGGTCGAAGAAGGACGCGGTGCCGATGGGCGAGATATTGGCGTTGCCCAACACCTTCATCGAATGGGCATCGGCCTCCGCCTCGGCATTGCGGCTGTAACTCATCGCCAGCATATTGTTGACCACAGCGCCACTATTGCCATCCACGCCGCCCAGCACCACCGCAAGGCCCATTTGCCGCAGCAGCGCCTGCATCACATGTTTTTCACGGACATGGCCGATTTCATGGGCCAAGACGCCCGCAACCTCATCGGGCGAGCGCGCTTGTTTCAGAAGGCCATCGAACAATATGACATTCCCGCCGGGCAGGGCCACCGCATTCAGCATGTCGATATTGGCCACCTCCACCCGCAAATCTTGCGGCGCATCATCAAGCGACGCCACCAGTTTCTGGAGCGCGGCATCACCCGCTGGCGTATGGCAAAAGCGCCCGCCAAAATCGCCCACCAATGCATCGCCCAAGCGGTCGTCCACACTATCGGGGATCAACGGGGCCAGCCATTGCGGGCTGAACAACACAATTGCAATCGCCACCGCACTGGTCAATGTGAAGGCAATTGCGGCCTTGCCCAGCCCAAGCCGGTCCACCCATCCGCCATATTTGCGGGGCGCAGGTAGCAAGGCCGTCAGTTCCGATGGCACTGGCCCCGACAGCGTCAGCCGCCAACCATCGCGGCCATTAAGGCCATAAACATCGGCATCACCCTGCTTTGTCACATATTCGACATCGGCAAAGGCAAAGGGGCCGCTGCGCCGTTCGTTCTCCAGCAAATAAAATTGCTGGCCAACAACCTGCACCTCCACCTTGCGCTTCACGGCGCTTTGGCCGTCATAATGGGCGACGTCGAAGAAAGCGGACATTGTTTAGATCGCCCCCACGTCAAAGGCATCAAGCAAGCCTTCGCCATGTTTTTCAACCACGGTCTGCGACTGGGTCAGCTGGTCAATGTTAATCTCACCATACGCTTCCATATGGTCGACGAAGAATTTCCAGTTGCGATAGGGCATGAAGATATAGCCAATGCCCAAGGTGCAGATGATGATCGCCATATTGGCCAAAAAGAACAATATCCAGTCCACCGCCCGGGCGCGAAAGTCGAATTCTAAAGTGTGCAACCGCAAGCCACCGACGGCCAGACGGAAATATTTGCTGTAAAATATCAACGCGAAGAGTGGGATGATGATGTAAAATGCCAAGATCGCAACAACGGTGACGATAGCGCCAATCGCCATGCCCGTACTGCCCAAAACGTCCGGCGTGATGCCCGAATGGGCCATGCTGAAACCGAAAATCACCACCCCAACAAAAAGGAGAAACGGCACGAGATAGAACAGCAAATAACGCTTCATCAGCGGCGTCCATTGCGCATTCGCGCTGAACCGGTGCGGGCCAAAGCTCATGGCGTTCCACCGGTCGTTCCACAAGGATATCATCGCCCATGGCACCATCAGGAAAATCGGCAACCAGCCAAGGACGCTTTTCCACATATAGGACAGCCCATATTGGAAACCCGGCTCGTCACTGCCGCCGCGAATGCCGCGCCAATATGTGCGGCTCAGCCGGTAGCGCAGTGCGCGGAAATAGGCGACGCCCGTGAGGTAGAATAACAACAGGAACATCGTGAGCATCAACAGCCCCGCGATCAACGGCTCACCTTGAAAAATAAAGCCCTGTGAAACAAGCTGGATAACAATGATCGGCACACCGATGAGCAGGAACGCCATGACAAAGCCGATAAAAAGCTCCATCCCGCGCCCCGTCCATTCCAGACGTTCGTCGATAAAGTCGGTCTTGCCCCACAAATATTCGCGTTCGCGCGTCGTCGCCCAAAAACGATAAATGCCCAATGTGACGATGGTCAGCAACAAATTGGGAAAGGCAATGCGCGCAAATTCCTGCCAGCTTCCGTGAAAGCGAAAGGCACTATGCTGCGGTAAGTATTCGTCGTTCATGGATGCGCGCCCCCCGTTTGCGATGCGCCAGACATGCGGGCAAATGTGACACTTTGTCAACAAATGCTTTTCTTTGAGGGACATGGGGGGGGTGGGGGGAGTAGGGCATTAAGGTCTCTGCTGAACGAAGGTTCAGTGCAGGTGACAGCGGGAAGAAAAAAGAGGCCATGGCTTCGCGCATAGCCAAGGACGATGTCCTTGGCCGCAAACCGCGCATCCCACACCGCCCCACCTCGACGCTCCGGCACCCAAGCCGCACGTTGGGCTTCGGTATAGAGGCTTGGGCCATTGCGGACGGCGTCGAAGATGAAGTGGGCTAGGGCTGCGTGGTCGGTGGGGGTAGCGCGGGTTGGGGTGTGGGGGTGGGGCTTAAGCTTTATCAAAACTCAAATGACGTCACTGATGAGTTGGATTTACAGCCGTGTTATTCGAGAAGGCCCCTCAATCAAGCTATTCATACGATCTTCAAACGTTTTCTTTGCTTCACTCAAGCACCCTGCATAGTGGTTAGCCAAGAATCCTTGCATTAAGCTTTGACGGCTGTTTGGTCCGTTCTTTTCTTTCAGCACTGTGTTGATTCCATGCTTGCAACACGCCGTTAGCAAACCTTCAAATTCGTCGATTGAGCACACAGTAAATGGATGAGTTTCTAGCAATCCGCGATCAAGGCCACGTTTTGTAAATTCGTCACTGACGGATTGGTCGAGATGTTTATAAAAGAACGGTCCGAATGCTAGCCAATTATTAAATGTTACCAAGATGAGATAGATCGGGCGGCTATCAGGCTGCCAATGCGGATACTGTCCATTCAACGCATCAGCCAGTGTAGAGTACATCTGCCCGACATAATGTGCTAGCCTTTGGATTGCATCTTTGAACGCAGGCTCGGGAGAAATTTGGGTTTGGGACGCATGGTTGAGCCTGGCAAACTTACACTCAACAAACTGAATTGCAGTCTTGTCTGAAATTATCCAGTCGATGCTTCGCTTTTCCGGCTTTCCCCAGACTGCCTCCGACAGAACTTTGAGATTGTTTTGCCCGATTGATCCAGCGACATTCCCAACATAGTCCTCGAATGCGCGTCCTATAGCGTTCCCAAAGTCGCCACCGGCGGCGCGAATAAGATCAAAATAGAGGCCATCCGTCAGTCGCTGGAGCAAAATTGGCGGTGCAGGGCACAAAATCGATCGTGAATTTCCAGCATGGATAAGCGGGAATTCACGGATGGGATTAAAGCTATAAGCCCAGTTTACATCGTAAGTTTGGTACCGCAGCGTTCGATCACGTAATTCTGACGCGGAAAGTGAGATGCGGTCGCGCAGAGCTTCAACTGGCGCGCGGACGGACTGTTCCGCCGCTTCAAGAAACTCGAACGAGGGCGTAGGTCGTTTCCACAGTTCTTCGGTTAGAAGTAGAGTCGTTTGAAAAAGCTCGGTTACTGTCATGCCGAACTCTGCCTCCACAATCGGTGCGACCAGTGGGTTAGAGTAAAGAATATAATATCGAGCCAATAGTCCATTCGTGAGCGGAATCTGCCAAGGGAATTGCTTAAATCCGAGACGTGACAGGTGAAGAATGATTGCTTCGGAACGCGAACGATAATTGCCCCACTCCGCGTCCTCAAGCTTGCGGATCATTTCCAGCGCTTTAGATGCTAGCGGCGCGGTATTGAAGGATTTTCCGCCGTTAGTTCGGCTGTTGAGAATAAGCTCACGAATCAGAATTTCGACGTTGAATTCGAATATCCCGATGGCCATCTTTGAAGCTCCAAGTCGCATCTTCGGAGTTGCGAGCTGTTTGGGTAAAGGTTGCTGGAACTGCAAATATTGCATGTAATGGTATGTGGAACCCAAGCCGCTCCACAGATTAAAGCCGCGTAAGTAATTCCGGAGTGGCTTGTAGAGCGCGTACATCAGTAACGCATTATATGCCTTGGTTCACCTAAAATTGCGAGCGTAAGATTTACTGCCTTCGCCGTGGTCTCCGCAATGGCTTTGCCATTGCCCCGGCTGAACTAGGTAAAAATCCAGCCCTCACCAAAACCAACAAAAAAGCCCGCACGAGGCGGGCCGAGCAATACTTTGCGTTCGGACTGCTTGGGCCCCGGATCGGGTCCGGGGCAACGCAACGCTAAGCGGCTCTGCCGCTAAGCTTTTGCGTTGGTTGCGGGAGTAGGATTTATGCGCTTTGCGCATTGTCGCCGCCGCTTCGCGGCTACCCAAGTGCAGCCTCCACCTTTCATTACCGGTCCAAGCGGTGCGCGTGAATTCTGCGTCAGGCGCGGCGAGGGTGCCGACGCTCAAGCTCCTACAGGATGTCGATATGGAGCATAGCGTGGAACGGCGATACGAGAAGTAACATCAGATGCTACGTCGTGCGCCGCGGCCCCTGATTATCGTTTATAGACCTCGCGGCGATGCCCTATATCGACAACCAGCACACGCACGGCATTTTCGTGTATCTCGCAAATTATGCGATAATCACCGACACGGTAGCGCCAATAGTCCCCTAGCGGACCTTTGAGGGATTTCCCAAAATCATGAGGGTCGTCAGCCGCGCCAATGCGGTCGGTTAGATATTCGACAATTTGGCGTGCGCTGTGCTTGTCCATCTTGCGCAACGCGCGCCGCGCCGTATCGGTATAATCAATCGTCCAAACCAAGGTCAGCTCTTATCTGGTCGGTTGAATAAATCCGTTCCTCACCCTTGCGAACGCGCTCGCTGGTTTCAGCGGCAAGATAATATTCTTCCGCCTCGTCGATTCCGCGTTCGATCATTTCACGCAGATAATAAGCTTTGGTCCGCCCGGTGCGGGAAGCCAGATGATTAAGTCGATCCTCAACGCCGGAAGGAAGTCTGATTGATGTCGCCATGTTTAACACTCTTTGTGATGCATGTATTCACTGTATCACATGTGTTATGACAGCGATAGTTTTTTGGTATTTTTAAAAAAGAGAGCCCCATTTGTGTTCTTGGCCTGAACCCAACTGTCATCCAGTTTTGATGAGAGCCATGGCGTTGATTTTAGCCATATGGGCTAGTGAAGCAAGGGGGCTGCTTGGGCCCCGGATCGGGTCCGGGGCAACGCAACGCTAAGCGGCTTTGCCGCTAAGCTTTTGCGTTGGTTGCGGGAGTAGGATTTATGCGCTTTGCGCATGGTCTCCGCAATGGCGTTGCCATTGCTCCGGCTGAACAAGCTGGGCACCTCCATTAACCGTTGATTTTGGTCAAGCGGCCTCGATATGCGCGTTGCAGGCACCTGATCGGTGCATTTCGGGCTGAGATTGGCTCTATTGCCGCTGTTTTGGCCCCTATTTCTGGATTTTGGACACAATTATCCTGTCGCCGCTCGTCGTTCGTGGAACAGCAGGCGCTGCATATTGTACGCAAGATTGGCGAGCATGATCTTCGTCTCGGCACGCTTGATGCCGATGGTGCGGATGAACAGTCCCATATGCGCCTTTTGCTGCGCAAAGACGTGCTCGACCCTTGCACGTATCTTCGACTTTGTTCGGTTGGCTGCACGAAGCGCTTCTGACCGTGGCTTGCCCTTTGGCTTCTTGCGGTGGATGCGGCTGACCCGGCCATGGGCTGCAAGCCACGCTTCATTGGTCTTGGACCGGTAAGCGGTGTCGCCCCACACATCAGATGCAGTGTTGTTTGTCGTGACCACTTCGCGCAGTTGTGATCCATCATGACGCGCGCCGTGCGTGACCACAGCCTTGCGGATGAACCCGAAGCGCTGATCGATAGCTATATGATTCTTGTAGCCAAAGCTTGGGATCGCAATGTCGATCTGCGGCTTGCCGTTCGCAGCCATGCGCGCTTTGGCAAACTTCACCGTCCAGCGCGCATCTGTGTCTTTCTGCGCAGCCTTGGCGGGTTGGTCGGGCCAGACTTCCTGTGCCGTCTTGCCCGTTTTGATTGCATCCTTCTCGTCTTGCGTATTGCGCTGCTTGGGGGCTGCAATCAGCGTTGCATCGACGATCTGGCCGCCCATTGCCAGATATCCATTGGTTCGCAGCCGGTGGTCAAAGGCGTCAAACAGCACCTGCAAGGTTCCGGCATCGGTCAACTTCTCCCGGAATAGCCGGATCGTGTTGGCATCAGGCGTTGGCGCTCCAAGATCAAAGCCCAGAAAACGCAGCCAGCTCAACCGATCACGGATCAGATACTCCATGCGGGCATCGGCCACATTGTTCTGCGCCGCCAGAATAAGGATCTTGAACATCGATACGCAGTCATAGGGCGGTCTGCCACCCTTCGAACCGTCCGAATAAGCCAGTGCATTGTCCAGGATCACACGAAAGCCTTCAAAATCAACTATCCGCCCCAGCGCCTCAAGCGGATCGCCATTGGCCGAAAGCCGCTTCAAATGATCCGATAAACCGAACAAACCCGCCTGCTTCATAATCGCCTCCCGATGGGGACCGTTGAATCAGATCACACGCTCAAATGCCAGAGGTTTTTGGAGGTGCCCAGCTCCCAATCCAGCCCTCACCAAAACCAACAAAAAAGGCCCCGTGAAGGGGCCTGTTTTGTTGGTTGCGGGAGTAGGATTTGAACCTACGACCTTCAGGTTATGAGCCTGACGAGCTACCGGGCTGCTCCATCCCGCGCCACCAACGAAGCGACATTTCTATCGCCCGGAAGCCTTTTTTGTTTCCCGTTTTGCTTCCGCAAAACGGCGGCGGGCTGCTCCATCCCGCTTTACCAACGAAGCGATCCATTGAGAGATCGCTTAAAACGAAAAAAGGCGGACATCCGTCGAATGAACGACAGCGGCCCGCCTTTTGAATTATGAATGGGTTTTCTAACACTTATTATCATGAGCGCCGGCTGCAATGCCTGGCGACGCCCTACTCTTCCAACGCTTAAGCGGTAGTACCATCGGCGCAGTTTGGTTTCACGGCCGAGTTCGGGATGGGATCGGGTGGGTCACAAACGCTATGGTCACCAAGCAATGAAGCAGGCGCTCATAATATGGGACGCTATCATTACGACAGCGTCGCCACACATAAGTGTAATTGGGTTATAATCGATGCCCGTGCAGGGAATATTTTATCTGGTATGACTTTAATCATCCGCCATCGACGGTGCTGAAAGATCAGCATTGTCATTGATGGTGGGACTTCAAGCGCGAAAAGAGTAATTAGGATTGGTTAGCTTCACGCATTACTGCGCTTCCACACCCAACCTATCAACGTAGTGGTCTACTACGACTCGATGAAATCTAATCTCGAGGGAGGCTTCCCGCTTAGATGCTTTCAGCGGTTATCCCGTCCATACATAGCTACCCTGCTGCGCGGCTGGCGCCACGACAGGTACACCAGAGGTATGTTCAACCCGGTCCTCTCGTACTAGGGTCAACTCCTCTCAAATTTCGACGCCCACGGCAGATAGGGACCAAACTGTCTCGCGACGTTCTGAACCCAGCTCACGTACCACTTTAATTGGCGAACAGCCAAACCCTTGGGACCTGCTCCAGCCCCAGGATGTGATGAGCCGACATCGAGGTGCCAAACGATTCCGTCGATATGAGCTCTTGGGAATCATCAGCCTGTTATCCCCGGCGTACCTTTTATCCGTTGAGCGATGGCCCTTCCACGAGGGACCACCGGATCACTATGACCGACTTTCGTCTCTGCTCGACTCGTCAGTCTCGCAGTCAGGCAGGCTTATGCCATTGCACTCTAACAGACGGTTTCCAACCGTCCTGAGCCTACCATCGCGCGCCTCCGTTACTCTTTAGGAGGCGACCGCCCCAGTCAAACTACCCGCCACAGAGGGTCCCTGCACCGGATAACGGTGCGAGGTTAGACATCAGAAAACAACAGGGTGGTATTTCACATTTCGGCTCCACTCGGACTGGCGCCCAAGTTTCAAAGCCTCCCACCTATTCTACACAGTTCTTTCCTAATGCCACTCTGAAGCTGCAGTAAAGGTGCACGGGGTCTTTCCGTCTAACCGCGGGTACTCCGCATCTTCACGGAGAATTCAATTTCGCTGAGCATATCCTGGAGACAGTGGGGAAGTCGTTACGCCATTCGTGCAGGTCGGAACTTACCCGACAAGGAATTTCGCTACCTTAGGACCGTTATAGTTACGGCCGCCGTTTACTGGGGCTTCAATTCAGAGCTTGCACTCCTCCTCTTAACCTTCCAGCACCGGGCAGGCGTCAGACCCTATACGTCGTCTTGAAGCCGACTTAGCAGAGTCCTGTGTTTTTGCTAAACAGTCGCTACCCCCTGGCCTGTGCCCCCTCATACTGCTTGCGCAATGTGAGGGCCTCCTTCTTCCGAAGGTACGGAGGCAATTTGCCGAGTTCCTTCAGGATACTTCTCTCAAACGCCTTGGTATACTCTACCTGACCACCTGTGTCGGTTTCGGGTACGGTCTATACGGTGGGGCTATTTCCTGGAACCTCTTCGAAGCCAGTCCAATCCAATAAGGACTGACAACTCACGAGATCCGTCACACACCACCAGGCCCACGAATATTAACGTGGTTCCCATCGACTACCCCCTTCGGGCTCGTCTTAGGGGCCGGCTTACCCTGCTCAGATTAGCTTTAAGCAGGAACCCTTGGTCTTTCGGCGGGAGGGTGTCTCACCCTCCTATCGCTACTCATGTCTGCATTCGCACTTCCGATACCTCCACGACCCATTACCAGATCGCTTCATCGGCCTACGGAACGCTCCGCTACCGCATGCAATAAATTGCACACCCTAAGCTTCGGTACATATCTTTAGCCCCGTTACATTTTCGCCG